>NZ_PGVG01000020.1 GCF_002795245.1 Bradyrhizobium forestalis
GAATCGGGGTGGGGCTCAAGGGGGATGGGTCCCCCCGTCATTCCGGGGCGCGGCGAAGCCGCGAGCCCGGAATCCATCGGGCCGCGCCATGCGCAGAGCGGTTGGCGACGCTCCGGAATCCACGGGATTCCGTTTTGTATGGCTCTTACCTGCGCCGAATCTCGGGTAGCATCTTGGCCCGACTAAACCGAAGGGTGCTTGATGAACTCTCCCCCCACGTTTGTGCCCGATGAGCCCAATGTTTTCCGGGCCGAATTGGGTGTCTCGCAGGAGGTGGGCCGCAACGCTCTCTCCATTCGCTGCCCGCACTGCCGCGAGCTGGGGTCCTTCAATCCAGTCGGCAACCCAAGATCATATTCGAAAAGGGGGAAGTTCGGTCCCAATACGAGTACCTCGACCTACTACGCGAGCATCAGAATATGCCCCAACGTAAAGTGCCGAGGGCTGGTATTCATCATAGAAGACGATAACGGACCGGTCGAAATTGAGCCCCCACAATTGTTGGACTTCAATCCCGATGGGCTCTCGCCACGCCTCCAACAGACGCTGAAGGAGGCTGTCGCGTGCCATGGTGCGGGCGCATATAGGGCCGCCGCGATGATGGTCCGTAGGCTTCTTGAAGAAATCTGCGACGAGAACAAAGCGGCGGGGACGAATCTTCATCAGCGTCTTGTATCGCTAAAGACTGCAATCATCCTTCCCGAGCCGCTATTTGAAGCAATGAACGAACTCAAGGCCCTCGGCAACGATGCGGCCCACATCGAGGCGAAGGCCTATGACAACATCGGCGCTGATGAAGCGCAGGATTCAATTGAGCTCGCCAAGGAAATCGTAAAGGCGCTTTATCAGCTCAAGGGGCTCATCGCGCGCCTTCAGGCTCGTAAGGCGACCTGATCCGGTCGGCTGGGAATGGGAAAATGCTGATCGAAATTGCAGGCGGGATTGTACTTGCTGTACTTTTTTTGGCGCTGCTACCTGCCCTTATCCAAGGCGCTCTTTGGCTCGCTGCGATTGGCCTCGTAATAGTTGTGGCCATCGGCGCTGGTTGGCTTTTGTTCGCTGGAGCGCAATCGGCCGAGGGCTTGGCTGTAGAACTGATTGCCGCAGGCGTGTTTCTTGTTTGGCTGCACTACGAGATCAAGGCGCGCCGAGAAATCGCTGCTGAGGAAGCTGCCAAGAAGGCCGAGCTCTTCCCCAGTGCGCAAGACTAACCGGTAGGACAATTTTCGCTTAGCGCGCGCAGCAATCGGCAGGGAGGAGTTGAGCCGTGAAATCGAGGTCCCCACCTAACTGTACCGGCCTTGCCTATGGGATTAGCTCTGCTTGCCCGCAATAATCTCCTGCAAGGTCGCCACGTGCCGGGCGAAGGCACCGCGGCCCGCCGCGGTGGCGGTGACGGTCGTTTGCGGCTTCTTGCCGACGAAGGCTTTCTCTACTGAGACATAACCCGCCTTGGCCAGGGTCTCGATATGCGCGCCGAGATTGCCGTCGGTGGCGCCGGTGAGTTTCTTCAGGCGCGAGAACTCCAAGCCTGAAGTCGCGGGCAGTGCGTTCAACGCCGCCATGATCTTGAGGCGCAACGGCTGGTGGATGATGTCGTCGAGCTCGGCCATCCCGCTAGATCCGCCGCATCCAGAGGCCGCCGAGGATCAGGCCGCCGCCGTTCACGAAGGCCATCCAGAGCGGGAAGGCTTCGCCGATGTAGAAGAAGCCGAACAGCGTCAGCGCAGAGATGCCGAGGCCAATCGCCACGAAGGCGTAGCCGAACCACAGGCCCGCCAGCGTATAGAACAGCATGAAATAGAGCGGCCAGAATGTGCCCAACTGGCGCGGGCCGAAATGGCCGATCACATTGGTGCAGAGATAGCCGAAGGCGAAGAACAACACGAATACCAGGAGCAGCCTAACGCTAGCGGCGGCACCGCCGGGATGTTGCGGCGGATTCATCACGCGGAGCACGACCAGACCGCCGATGCCCAGGGCATCCGCGGCGACCCAGGCGTAGACCGCGTAGATCGGCCAGAGCCAGGTCACGACGTTGGCTACGAATACCAGCACGCCCCACCAGACCGCTGCGAGGCTTGCGAGCTCATACAGCTGCGATTGCCTCACGCGCTGGACGATGTCGTCGATATCGGCCAGCGCGGCGGCGGCCTGTCTGCTGTCGATCATGTCGTCCTCTTTATGCCCGGGGTTATCGCACATGACTCGCGGTGGGACCTGAGCGAGCGCCTCGTCCTTCGAGACGACCGCTTCGCGGTCTCCTCAGGATGAGGCTCAGTGGCAGCTTTGCCCTTGGATGAGGCTCAGTGGCACCAGTGCTCATTGAGGCGACTGCCGCAAGCTCGGTCCTCATCCTGAGGGCCCGCCGCAGGCGGGCGTCTCGAAGGATGGCCGCGGGGATGCCGCTTCCATCTGCGATTGCGTTGCCGTCAGCGCGTCGCATCATGACTGGCCTGCGCCTCGCGTTGCCACGTCTTCGGCGATCACCGAGATCGCCTTCGGATTGGTGACGAGGCCCATGTGGTTGACGCCGTCAATGATCTTGACGTCGACCGAAGGTTTGATCGCCTGCACGGCTTCCGCATATTTGTCCGAGATCATCATCTCGTCGTCGGCGCCGGCGATGATCGTGATCGGCCGTGTCGTTGCCGGCAGATCGAGCCGATAGCCGCGCGTCGCAAAGTTGCGCATCAGGCGGTCGGAATAGGTCGAGGTGAGGTACTTCGCCGAATTCACCGGCACCGCGAAGGCGAGCACCGGAAGCTGCGCACAGCAGTCGATCCCAAGCTTGCGCAGCGCGGTGAGTCCCAGGAAGCGCGGAATATCGGCGCTGACCCATCCGCCGTTGCTCGGCCGGTTGGTCGGCGCGTCATAGCCGAGATAGGGCGCGAGCAGCACGGTGCGGACGAACATGTCCTGCATGATCGGTGTCGCGGCGACGCACAGCGAGAAGCCGGCGCCGGCGGAATGGCCGATCAGGGTCAGGGGCAGATCGGGCGCGCTCTTGCGGACATGAGCGACGAAGTCGATGAGGTCATCCTCGAGCTGGCCGACATAGCCGATGTCGCCGCGCGTGCCCGAGCCGCCATGGCCGCGGACGTCCAGCGCCCAGGTCTCCACCCCGCGCGCGGCGATCGCATGGGTCAGCGCGTGATTGACGGTGCCGCTGGAACCGGAAGAGCCATGGATGAAGATCGCGCCGCGACCTGTCTCCGGGCCGTTCGGCCCATAATGGCGATAACCGATCCAGGTGCCGTCGCGGGCCTGAAAGCGCTCGAGCGGCGGCAGCGTGGACCAGTCGATGCCCTTGGCGGAATCCAAGACCGATCGCATCTCGGGTGGCCGCTCCAGTGGCGTTGCGATCATGGCACCCAGGATCAGCGCGACGCCGCCGACCGCACACAGGAGCCATTTCAGCCCGTTCAAAACGCCGCGCAGCAACCGGATCGCCATGGCCCAACTCCTCAAAACTCATCAACAATAGAGTACTCTATATTACAGAGTTCTCTTCCGAGAGATCCCCCGATTGGCGCCGCGGCGCGAAAATCCTTAACGTCGGGCTCGACCCCAAAATGCCGAATCGTTTGCCGATGCCGCCTGCGGAACCACTGCTCAACGCGCCTGAATTCACCGTCTCCGAGCTCTCGCTGTCCCTGAAACGGACGGTCGAGGACGCCTTCGGCCATGTCCGCGTCCGCGGCGAGATTTCCGGCTTTCGCGGGCCGCACTCCTCCGGCCATTGCTATTTCGCGCTCAAGGACGAGAGCGCCAAGATCGAGGCGGTGATCTGGAAGGGCGTGCACTCCCGCATGCGCTTCAAGCCCCAGGAGGGGCTCGAGGTCATCGCCACCGGCAAGCTCACGACCTATCCGGGCTCCTCGAAATACCAGATCGTGATCGAGGCGCTGGAGCCCGCCGGCATCGGCGCGCTGATGGCGCTGATGGAGGAGCGCAAGAAGAAGCTCGCCGCCGAAGGCCTGTTCGACGAGGCGCGCAAGCAGCTCCTGCCCTGGCTGCCGGAGGTGATCGGCGTCGTCACCTCGCCGACCGGCGCCGTCATTCGCGACATCCTGCATCGGCTGGAGGACCGCTTCCCCCGCCGCGTGCTGGTGTGGCCGGTCAAGGTGCAGGGCGAAGGCTCGGCCGAGCAGGTCGCGGCCGCGATCCGCGGCTTCAACGCGCTGCCGGAGGGCGGCAGGATTCCGCGGCCCGACGTCTTGATCGTCGCGCGCGGCGGCGGCTCGCTGGAGGATCTCTGGTCGTTCAACGAGGAGATCGTGGTGCGCGCGGCGGCCGAGAGCATGATCCCGCTGATCTCGGCGGTCGGGCACGAGACCGACATCACGCTGATCGATTTCGTCGCCGACAAGCGCGCGCCGACGCCGACCGCGGCGGCGGAGATGGCGGTGCCGGTGCGCAGCGACCTCTTCGTCGAGGTCGCCGATCTCGCCCGCCGCACCCGCGCCTATTGGCAACGTGCCCAGGAGAGCCGCCGCAGCGAGCTGCGCGCCGCCGCGCGCGCGCTGCCGGCAGCCGGCGATCTGCTGGCGATCCCGCGGCAGCGGCTGGATTCCGCCGGAGCCTCCCTGCCCCGCTGCCTCAAGGCCAACACGCACGCGCATTTCCGCAGGTTCACCGCCGCCAGCGCCAAGCTGACGCTGCGGGTGCTGCACGGCCAGATCGCGCAGGCCGATCACCGCCTCACCGTGTGCGGCGAGCGGCTTGGCCTGTCCGCGCGCTCATTGCTGCGGCAGCGGCGCGACCGCTTTGCCGGGCTGGAGGTGCGCCTGCGCGCCTCGAAACTTTCGAATGCGCAGGCGCAGCGCAACGCGATCGCCCGCCAGCGCGAGCGCACGCATCGTCTGGCCGAGCGGGCCAGCCGCGCGCTCGTCACGCTGCTGCAACGGTTAGAGGCGCGTGTCGAGAACAGCGGCAAGCTGCTCTCCGCGCTGTCCTATCGCAGCGTGCTCGCGCGCGGCTTTGCGCTGGTGCGCGATGAGGCCGGCCATCCCCTGCATGCGGCGGAGTCGATCGGTCCCGGCGCACGCGTCGAGATCGAGTTCGCCGATGGCCGCGTCGGCGCGACGGCGGATGCGGATCGCCCGCCCCCCGCGGCAAAGCGTGCGCCGGCGCAAGCCAAGCCGGCCACGCAGGAAACAAAGCCCGCGCCGAAGCGCGTGGCCAAGCCGGTGGATCAGGGCAGCTTGTTCTGAGGCGGGGCGAACGGCATTCCACCCTCAGTGTCATTCCCCGCCACCGGGTCTCGCCTTCGGCGAGCCCGATGACAGGCTCCAGCGGGGAATCCAGTACGCCGCAGCTTCTCGGGGAATCACGAACGCCTCGGAGTACTGGATCGCCCGGTCAAGCCGGGCGATGACAGCGAGTGTGTGGGACGAGCGCTCCCAACCCCGTCATTGCGAGGAGCTCTTGCGACGAAGCAATCCAGAATCCCTCCGCGGAAAGATTCTGGATTGCTTCGCGGAGCCTGTCATCGGGCCGCGCTTCGCGCGGACCCGGTGGCTCGCAATGACGAACGTGCAGGCAGCGCGCCCTACCGGCAGGACAATCCCGCGTCGATCGTGGTCCAGAAGCCACAATGTTCCGGCGCGCGCTGTGGGGTGCCGGCGTGGGCTTCGAACAGGAGGATCGCGACGGTGAAGACGATCAGTGCGGAGGCGAAGAGGGTGATGCGGTTACGCATGAGATTGCGTTGAATCGACATCGTGGTCGAATGATGGCGCCACCATCTGCTGAAACCGCGGCCCTTCGCGATCCGTAGATTCACGGTCGGCCATACTCCGTGCAGGGCGGTGGTCGATGCGGGGCTGTCCGCCAAACGTTGTTCCTCGGGCGGCCCCGCTTGGGCTGACTGCGTAGCCCGCATGAGCGCAGCGATATGCGGGGAATAGTCTTCCCGGATGTCGCGGAGCCTGTCATCGGGCGGCGCTTCGCGCCGACCCGTTGGCTCATCCGGGCGACCGGACCTTCGTCACCGCGACAGCCACTGCGCGACGTCCTTCTGCGAGGCTGCGCGCGCCTCGGCGTCCGTGCCCAAATGATCGCGCTCGGGCGCGGCGGCGTCGCTGCTGCCGGCAGCTGCGTGCAGCGGCATGTTGGCGCGGTCGAAATCGTGATCGGCGCCGGGATAAACCACGATGCGCGCGAGTGCGCTGCGGCCGCGCGCGCCGTCCACCATCTGACGGCAGGCCGGCGGCGAGGCCACGTCGTCATCGGCGCCGATCAGCACCAGCGTCGGCACCCGCGTGCTCCAGCCCAGCCCGGCGGAGATCCGGCAATCCGGATAGAACGCGATCGCGGCGCGGAAATCCGGGCTGAGATCGCGCGCCGCGCTCTGCGGGCGCACGGCCCAGAGCAGCGCGCTCGCACCGTTCGCCCAGCCGATGAGGCTGACGCGGTCGCGCGCCACCCAGGCCTGCTTCATCAGCCAGGCACGTGAGGCCGCGATATCGCCGACGCGTTCGCGCCGCGCCTTGACATGCATCTCCCTGACCCGGCATTGCGCCCCGAGCTCGCGCGTGCCGTAGCTGTCGGGCAGCAGCACGGCATGGCCGCCCCTGAGCAGGCGCTCGGCCCACTCGCGATAGCGCGGCAGCACCGGATCGGAATGGCCACCGAGGCCGCCGCAGCCATGCAGCGCGATCACGGCCGGAAACGGGCCTGCGCCCTCGGGCTTGTAGAGCTGCGCGTGGAGGACCCCGGACGCGAGCGGAATCTCGACCGGCTGGGGTGCCGGCGCGGCGTGCGCGGCCGACATCAGCAGCGTCAGGAACAGGGCGGTCAGTCGAAGGCGCATCGGGCTCTGCCGCAGGAGGCGCCGGAACCAGCAACCCTTCAGCTGAAGCACTGTCACGCGGAAACGGCGGCAAAACATCACAAACCGGTGGGTTTAACGGGCGGACAAGCCACCCTATCTATGCTACATTCCGTCCGACACATCGTGCCCTCCCAGGTTTTCCATGGAGAGGCCTTCCGCGGAGACTTTCGACCGTGCTGAACAAGTTCGGCCCCTCGGGCCATGGCGAAGCGCAGGTGCAATATCTCGATGGCGATTTCCGCGTGATCTCGCCGGGGACCTTCGTACGCTGCGCGATCACCGATACGCGAATCCCGCTCGACGAGCTGAAGTACTGGAGCGTGGATTTGCAGGAGGCCTACGCCACGCCCGCCGCGGTGCTGCAGCGGCACTTTCCCGGAGCACTGAAGCCGCAGCCGTGAGGCCGCGCCCGCGCGCCTATTGTTGTTCAGCGCCATCTGCGCCATCCGTGCCCACGCAGGTCTTGATGAAGGCCTTCCTGCTCTCGCCGACGACCTTCTGATCAATCGCCTGCTTCAGGCAATCCACCCGCGCCTGCGCCATGCAGAGCTGTAGCTGATCGCGCTTGTCCTGCCCTTTCAGGCTTTGCGTCGTGGCGAGACACGTCACGCGCTTGGTCGCGGGGACGGGCACCGTCGCAGTTGGAGCTGCGGACGGCGTCGTTTGTGCCAGCGCGGGCGCAATGATCAGACACACAAGGCTGGCGGCGGCTGCGGTCGGCAGTTTCATCGAATTCTCCTGATCGTCTGAAGTGAATAGGGGTCCTGCGATGAATGTCGCCTGAATGACAGGCTCCTGCAGGACCGACCAAACTCAACCGCAACAGCACGAGCGGCGCAGCGTCTGGACGAAGCATGTGATGGATGTGTCGCGCCTCGACGATGTTCGCACGCGTGATCTGCCAGCCTCACGGCCGAAATGAGCTCCGTCGTGCCGCTCCGCGTTGCATCGAACAGTGCGTGCACTCCGTGGTTATTCATTTCGCGCTGTGGTTGGATTCTTTGTTGCGGTTCGGCGCCCTTAAGTTGTTTGACGAAGTCTTGGTGAAACAAAGGGCTGCTATAGTGCATGTTAGGTCATTGGCCCTGTTCTTTTTATCGCACAGACGATCAGGTCAACCAAACAGCCATCGAGCGTTGGAATTGGCGCGGTCTGTGAACGGGCTCATATCGAAGAGCCATCTGACGGGCTACCGTCACCTTGAAAATTCGCGGTGGAATATCTGTAAATCGACAATCTAGCGATGGGGGTGATCATGCCCGCCATTTTCGACCTGCTCTATCGTGAATATTGCCGCGCCCGTCTCGCTGAAATGCGCAAGCAGCTTCTGATCGCAGCTGAGCGCTTCGAAACTCTCGAAGCGGATCATTATGCTGCGAAGCAGGGTGACGATGAGAGAACGGACGCACACCGCAAGACCGGTCACGGCATGCCGAATTGAAGCGGCCCCAAGACCGAACGATCACTCCCGCGTAGCAGTGACCAAGCAATTGGCAACAGTTTGGGAGGCAGCAATGAATACACCCGAATGCTACACTGTCATCGTGGCCTGCATGTCGTGCCTCACCATTGTCGGATTGATGGCCGTCGGGGCGTGGTAAGCATGACCCGTCACCTCGTTGCAGACATGATTTCTGATTTTGACATGAGCGCAGCCGCTGCGTCGTCCGACTGCGGCGGCTGCGCTTTGGATCCGGATCTCAGTAGGGTGGGTTACACTCTGCGACTGCGCTTCGCCCGGTCGCAGAGCTAACTACGCGATCATCGCCTGGAAAACCGCCGCTCGCGCGCCTTGTACAGATGATAGCTGATCAGTTGCCGCAGCTTTGCCGGCTCGTCGAACTCGAGCTGAACGGCGAACGGCACGATGCCATCAGGCACGCCTTCGCGGCCGCGCAGGCGTGCAAGGTCCTTCTCCGTCGTCACCAGCGTGAGCTGCTCGCGCTGCGCATCCGCTGCGAGCGCTGCGATCTCGTCTTGCGAAAACACGTGGTGGTCGGCGAAGGCGCGCGCGCGCGCGACCTCGATGCCGCTCGCACGCAGAGTGCGGAAGAAGCGGCCGGGATCGCCGATGCCCGCGAAGGCGAAGACCCGCTTGCCGAGCAGCTGCGCGAGCGATGCAGCAACCGGCTTCAGGCGCGCGCGCAGCTCTGGCTTGTCGCGCTTGGCAAGCTCGGCCGCGACATCGTTGGCGGCACGGCCATCGCCGATCAGCACCAGCGCGTCGGTGCGCGCGAGCTGTGCATTCAGCGGCGCGCGCAGGGGGCCGGCGGGAAACACCTTGCCGTTGCCGAGGCCGCGCTCGCTGTCGATCACGATCAGCGAGGCGTCCTTGAGCAGACCAGGATTCTGGAAACCGTCATCCATCAGGATTACGGTGGCGCCCTGCGATTTCGCCAGCGCGACGCCGTCGAGGCGGTCGCGCGCGACGGCGACCGGGACGTCGCGCGCCATCATCAGGGGCTCGTCGCCGACGTCGGCCGCAATGTGGCTTGCGCGGTCGACCATCACCGGGCCCTTCAGGCGCCCGCCATAGCCGCGGCTGAGCACCACCGGCGTCTCGCCGAGCTCGCGCAACAGCTTGGTCAACGCCAGCACGGTCGGCGTCTTGCCGGCGCCGCCGACATGGTAATTGCCGACGCAGATCACGGGGATGCCGGCGTCCACGCCCTTGCGCAGCATGCGCCGTGCGGTGATCGCGCCGTAGAGCGCACCCAGGGGACAAAGGACGTGCGAAAGCGGAGAACGTGGCCGGTACCAGAAGGCCGGCTCACGCATTGGCGGCCCCCATCTCGATCCGCAACTGCAACAGATACGGCTCGAGCGCGACCATGGTGCGATCGAGCGCACCGCCAAGCTGCTCGACCACGCTTGAGGCTGCACGTTGCATCTTGTCGCGCACCGTCGGCTCGGCCAGAAGCCGCCCGAGCTGCTTGACCAACGCTTCCTGCGTGTCGGCCTGCCGCGCCCCGCCGCTTGCATCGAGCGCCTCATAGACGTCGGCGAAATTGAAGACGTGCGGACCATGGACGATCGCGGCACCAAGCTTGATCGCTTCGATCGGATTCTGGCCGCCATGGTGGATCAGCGATCCGCCCATGAACACAATCGGCGAGAGACGATAGAACAAGCCGAGCTCGCCCATGGTGTCGGCAACATAGACGTCGGTCGTCGCCATCGGCAGCTCCTCGCGCGAGCGCAGTGCCGGCTTCAGGCCGGACGCCATGACCAGGCCTGCGATCGAGGAGCCGCGATCCGGATGGCGCGGCACGATCACGGTGAGAAGCTGCGGGAAGAAACCGACGAGGCTGCGATGCGCCGCGATCAGCATCTCGTCCTCGCCCGGATGGGTCGAGGCCGCGACGATGATCGGACGCCCGCGCGTCATCGCCATCAGCCGTTCGAGCTTGCCGGGGTCGGCCGGCGGCGCCGGCACGTCGAGCTTGAGATTGCCCGTGGTGACGACGTCGCGGCCGCCGAGCGCGGAGAAACGCTCGGCATCAATCTTCGACTGCGCGAGGCAAATGTCGAACCGCGACAGCAGCGCCGAGATGGTGCCATGCATGCGCCGCCAGCGCGGGAAGGAGCGCGGCGACATCCGCCCGTTGATCAGCACCATCGGCACCCGGCGCGCCGCGCCGGCGAGGATCAGGTTCGGCCATAAATCGGATTCGATGAACAGCGCCAGCGATGGCTTCCAGTGATCGAGGAAGCGCGCGACATAGCGCGGCGAGTCATACGGCACGTATTGATGGATGACGTCGGGCGGAAAGCGCTTTGCCACCACCGCAGCCGAGGTGACGGTGCCCGAAGTGAGCAGGATGCGCAGATTGAGATCGCGCAGGCGCGCGATCAGCGCCGCCGCGGCCAGCACCTCGCCGACGCTGGCGCCGTGGATCCAGACCAGCGGGCCGTGCGGCCGCACGTCGCGGGACAGGCCGCGCCGTTCGCCGACCCGAGCGGGGTCTTCCTTGCCCTGCTTCAGCCGCCGCTTGATCAGCGCAGGCGCAAGCGGCACCAGGCCGGAGGCCAGGCGCCGGTACATCCGCAGCGTGATCGGCAGCGCAATGGGCAGCGATTTAGGCATCTTCCGGTCCCGGGCGGCCGAGCTGCGCATAGGCGCGCCGGGTCGCCTCGTTCAGCGTCTCCTCCAGCTCCTGCCGCAACGCTTCCATCATGGCGGCGTCGGCATCCGGCGGAACGTGGATTTCCTTGATGCCGACCAATGCGCCCCGCCCGAATGGCAAATTGATGGTGGTGCGGTCCCAGTTCTTGAGCCGGACGAAGCGGCTGGTCGCCATCGCGAAAGGCATGATCGGCCGTCCCGACTCCCGTGCCAGCATGATGATGCCGAGCCCTGCCACGCGCGAGCGCTTGGGGACATCGGCGGTCAGCGCGACATTACAACCGTCCTGGAGCGTCCGCACCATTTCCTTGAAGGCGCCGACGCCACCTTTGCGGTGAAACGCGCCGCCGTGGTCGCCGGAACCTCTGATCGTGCCAATGCCGAGCCGCTCGGCGGCGATGGCGTTGAACTCGCCGTCGCGATGCCGGGAGATCAGCACCCTGGCCTTGTACCAGTCCTTGTTCTTGATGAAGGGCGTGAGGAAATGCTGGCCGTGCCAGAAGGCGAAGATGGCGGGGATCTGCGGCTCGACGCGCTCATAGACATCAGGCGGATCGAACGCGAATTTGTTGGTCCGCCAGACCAGACGCAGATATTCGGCCGCCAGGACCCCGACGGCACGCTGAACGAAGCTGCTTCGCAGCGTATTGCGAAGCAGTTTTTTCAACGCGCCGGTTCTTGATTCGGATCGAGCAGCCGATGCAGGTGGACGATGAAGTAGCGCATCTGCGCGTTGTCGACCGTGCTCTGCGCCTTGGCCCGCCAGGCCGCATGGGCGGCCGCATAGTTCGGATAGAGGCCAACGATCTCGACGTCGTCGAGATTCTTGAAGGTGTTGCCCTTGAGATCGACGAGCTCGCCACCGATGACGAGGTGAAGCAGTTGTTGCGGGGCACTATCTGGCATGAGTTCTGTTCCTAACGGGCTGCCCGGCAAAGCAGTGTTCGAGAAGCACGACGAAAGCGCTTTAGGCTAAGGGACGGTTGCGAAAATGCGCGACAATGCCCGCATGACGATCGCGTCCCGCTGCCACCAGCACCCCGTGCGCCACTTCCCGGCGGTTATAGAGGATGGGTTCTCCGGAGAGGTCGCTCATCCTACCATCCGCTTCCTGCACGATCAAATCGGCTGCCGCAAGGTCCCAATCATGGCTATTGCCCCCCGCAAAAGCCGCATCCAGCGCGCCATGGGCGACCCGGCACAGCCGCAGCGCCAGCGAGCCGATTCGCCGATGCAGCTTGATCTCGCCAAGTGACGGCTTCAGCCGCTCGACCAGCGGCTTCGGGCCGGCGACGCGGGCGAAGTCGAGCTCGGATCCGGGCGTTGCCCGCACCGGCGTGTCGTTGAGCGTCGTGCCCTGGCCGCGCACTGCGAAGAAGAACTCGTCGCTCGCCGGCGCGAACACCGCGGCCAGCACCGGCGAGGCGTCCTCCACCAGCGCGACGCTGACGCACCATTCGTCATGGCCACCGAGATAGTTGCGCGTGCCGTCGATGGGATCGACGATCCAGGTCAGCCGCCGCGACAGCCGCGCCGCATCGTCGGCGCTCTCCTCGGACAGCCAGCCATAGTCGGGGGTGGCAGCGCGCAGGCGCGCTTCGAGCAGGTCGTTGACGGCGATGTCGGCCTCCGACACCGGCGAGGACGCGCCCTTGGTCCATTTCTTGAGCTCGGTCCGGAACATCGACTGCGCCAGCGCGCCGGCGTCCCGCACCGTGTCCTTCAGCAGCGCCGCGTCGCGGATCAGGATGGTTTCGTCCAGTGCGTGCGCGTCAACGTCCGCCAAGCGTCAAACCCTCGATGCGCACCGTCGGCGCATTGATGCCGTAGCGGAACTCGAGATTGTTCGCGGGCTGCATCGACTTGAAGATCTCGAACAGATGGCCGGCGATCGTCACTTCGCTGACGGGATAGGTGATCTCGCCGTTCTCGATCCAGAAGCCGGAGGCGCCGCGGCTGTAATCGCCGGTGACGCCGTTGACGCCGGAGCCGATCAGGTCGGTGACGTAGAAGCCTTGGCTGATGTCGGCGATCAATTCGGCCGGCGTCGGCGTGCCGGGCTCGAGATGCAGATTGTACGGACCGGGCGAGGGCGAGGAGGAAACGCCGCGATGGGCGTGGCCGGTCGTGGTGAGGCCGAGCTCCCGCGCGGTGGCGCAGTCGAGCAGCCAGGTCGTCAGCACGCCTTCGTCGACCAGCGCGGTTTTCTTCACCGCGACGCCTTCGGCGTCAAACGTCTGCGAGCGCAGGCCGCGCTTGCGCAAGGGATCGTCGATGATGCGAATGTTTTTCGCGAACAGCTGCTGGCCGAGCTTGTCTTTCAAAAAGCTGGTCTTGCGCGCGATCGAGGCGCCGTTGATGGCGCCGACGAGATGGCCGACCAGGGAGCCGGCGACGCGCGGATCGAACACGACCGGCACCTTGCAGGTCTCGACCTTGCGCGGATTGTAGCGCGCCACGGTGCGCTCGCCGGCGGAACGGCCGACCGCTTCCGGCGACAACAGATCGGCGCCGTGCGGCGCCGAGGTGAAGTCGTAGTCGCGCTCCATGCTGGTGCCTTCGCCCGATATGGCGGTGGCGGAGATGCCCTGGCTGGAGCGGAGGTAAGAGCCGTGGAAGCCGGTCGAGGTGACGAGCACCATGCCGCCGATGCCGGCGGAAGCCGACGCGCCGCCGGACTTGGTCACGCCCTTCACGCCGAGCGCGGCAGCTTCGGCCGCGAGCGCGCGGCGCTCGAGCTCGGCAGTCGCGGGCACGTCGGGATCGAGCAGGTCGAGATCGGGGAAGTCGCGCGCAAGCAGCGCGGGATCGGCGAGACCGACATATTTGTCGTCGGGTGCGACACGCGCCATCGCCACCGCGCGTTCGGCGAGCTTGGTGACGGCATCGCCGCTGACATCGTTGGTCGAGACCACCGCCTGGCGCTGGCCGACCAGCACGCGCAGGCCGACATCGTCGCCCTCGGACCGCTCGGATTCCTCGACACGGCCGTCGCGGACCTCGACGCCCTGCGAGACGCCGCGCACCGCGACCGCATCGGCCGCATCCGCGCCGGCACGCCTGGCCGCCTCGACCAGCCGCTGCGCGAGATCGGAAAGCGCGGACTGGTCGAACAGGTCGCGATTGGCTTTAGGCGAAAGCGTCGAGCTTGGTGAAGAGTTCACGAACGAAATCCTGTTGGGGCGGGGTTCGGGACCGGAACCCACAGATGTGCCCTGAGAGCGCGGACTTCAAGCATTTTCAGCCCGCAAAAGCTCAGATTCGCGACGTCGGCGCAACGTCTCGTCAATCATGCGCGCCAAGGTCTTGTCAATCATGAGCAGCAGTGACGGTGGGTTAACCAGGCTTTTTAAGCGGTTTCGGAACGGCGCGCGCTAAGGTCTTCGCATCGACCGGGAACATAATCCCGGCGGGGAGAACTAAGCCGTGAGGCGTCAAACAGCAACATGCGGGGCCAACCCCGCCGGGTCGAGCCGCTCCTTGCGGCTCGACCCTCTTTCCCTTCCGGTCCGCTTCGATGCGCACGATCCGCGCGCCGACGGACATGTCAGGCAGATCGAGCTTCATCGCGAGCGTGTCGTGCTGCGCCGTGCCGTCCGCGGCATGCAGATGGCGATCAACGTGCGCGTTGCCGACTTCACCGGCGTCGCGTTGCGCGGCAACGACGAAGCGCAGACGCTCGTCCTCGTGCATCGCGATCCCTCGTTGTCCATTCCGCTGCTGGTCGGCGCCGATGCGGACGAGATCGCGCAAGCCTGGGCGATCTGGAGCGAGATCTTCGCGCTGCCGCAGCTCGACGAGGGCGCCCGCAAGCCCGCAGTCCGCCGTCGCCGCGCCAACGCGATCCGCGCCCGCCGTCCGAAATTCTTGATGCGCCGTCGCACCGGCATCGCGCGCGAGCTGCCCGTTCATCGCGGCGAGCGCGAGATCATCGCGCGGAGCTAGGCGAGGTGCCGGGTGGGCAAAGGCGCAAAGCGCCGTGCCCACCATCAACGCCGAGGAAGCAAATGGTGGGCACGCTACGCTTTGCCCACCCGAGAGCTACGCCGCCCGCATCACGGCGTCCGCGAGCAATCCCGCAAACAATAACGCCCCCGCGTACTTGTTCGAATAGAACAGACGCTTGCAGAGGTCAGGATTCTCGATCCTCAAGCGCACGATCTGCGAGGCCAGATGCGCGGCGAAGGCGGCAAGCCCGAGCCAGGCCGGCCAGCGCGCTTCGCCCGAGGCCAGCGCAACGCCGATCAGCATCACCGCGAGCCCGTAGAACAGGACCAGCGCCTGGCGCGTATGCGCGCCGAACAGGCGCGCGGTCGACTTGATGCCGATCAGCGCGTCGTCCTCGGCGTCCTGATGCGCGTAGATCGTGTCATAGCCGATCACCCAGGAAATCGCGCCGGCATAGAGCACGAGCGCGGTGACGTCGATGCGTCCGAAGGTGACGGCAAATCCCATCAAGGCGCCCCAGGAGAAGGCAAGCCCGAGCACGATCTGCGGCCACCAGGTGATGCGCTTCATGAAGGGATAGATCGCGACGATCACGAGCGAGGCGATGCCGGTCGCAATCGCGAAGCGGTTGAATTGCAGCAGCACCACGAGACCGATCAGCGCCTGCGCGACCATGAAGACCAGCGCCTGCTTGGTGGTCACCTGCCCTGACGGCAGCGGCCGCGAGCGCGTACGCTCGACCTTGTCGTCGAGATCGCGGTCGGTGATGTCATTCCAGGTGCAGCCGGCGCCGCGCATCACGAAGGCGCCGATGAAGAACAGCACGATGGTGAGCGGCAGGCCGCGAACGTCGTGCGCCATGCCGGCGGCCAGCGCCGCCGACCACCAGCACGGCATCAACAGAAGCCAGGAGCCGATCGGACGGTCGAAGCGGGACAGGCGCAAATAGGGTCGCGCCCAAAGCGGCGCGAGCGTATCGACCCAGTTGCCAGTGGAATCGGCAACGCGGGCGGATGAGTCGCTCATCGGGTCAGGACGTTGCCGTTGAGCGTGTCGAAGGTGCTGCCACCCTTCTTGCCGGCATTGGCTTCCGGCGCCGAGCCCGACCCCAGCACCTCGCTCAGCGAGGGACCGGCCGGACGCGCCTGTTGCTGCTGCATCTGCTGCGCAACGTTGCAGACCTTCGCCGTCATGGCCTCGGTGTTCTTGTGGCCGTCCTTCATCTGCGCGCCGACCTGCGGCGGAATTCCGCATTTGGCGGCGTTGGCCTCGATGTATTTGAGCATCTTGGTCTCAGCCTGGCTGAAATTGCGGATCAGCTTACAGGCCTCGTCCGGCGGTGCATGACGGTCGCTCGCAGCCTTGATCAGCTTGCCGCGCTTCTCGGCCTCTTCGCGCAGCGGCATGAAGGCCTTCATGCAGTCCTCGCCGGGACCGGCTTGCGTCGGCGGAGCGGCGCTGAAAGCACCGGCGCCGCCGATCGGCGCGGCGCCGTTCACGGGAAAGGACGATTGCGGCGCCGTGCCGACGGAGGCGACGGGCGCCGAGCCGTTCACGGGCGGAAAGGCGGAGCTGCTCGCGGCCTGGTTTGGCAACGGTGCCGGGAAGGCGCTCTGCGCATAAGCGCCCGCGGCACCCAAGGCGACCAGGGTGGCGACCATGGCGGCAGTGATCGGAACCATCAGATGACGGATCATGAAGGCAGTCTCTCCGGCAGGAGCTTACGGGGTTCGGCGTCTTCCCAATTGAAGCGCAACCAGCGTGTTAGCGTTTTTACGATTCCCGCCGGCCCTTAACAACCCGTCGAATAGGGCAAGAGCGCGGCGCGGAGACGCACCAATTCGGCGATATTTACCCCCAAAAGTACTTGTTTCGGTTAAGAACGGCGGCAAATCGGACCCTCGAACGATGCCCTCCCACGATTTTCGCGCCCCTCGCCTGTTCGTCGACGCCCCCCTCACCCAAGATGCCAGGGTGCCGCTCGACCGCGACCAGAGCAATTATCTGGGCAACGTGCTGCGGCTGGCCGCCGGGGCCGAGGTCCTGGCCTTTAACGGGCGCGATGGCGAGTGGCACGCCGCCATCGAGGGCCGCAAGCGGCCGGATGGCCTTGTGATCCTCCAGCAGACGCGGCCGCAGGACCGACTACCCGACCTCACCTACGTCTTCGCCCCTCTCAAGCATGCCCGGCTGGACTACATGGTGCAGAAGGCCATCGAGATGGGCGCCGCCAGCCTGCAGCCGGTCCTGACCCGGTTCACCCAGGCCTCCCGGGTCAACACCGAGCGGATGCGCGCCAATGTGGTCGAGGCAGCCGAGCAATGCGGCATCCTCAGCATTGCCACCGTGGCTGAGCCGGTGCCGCTGGAGCGCTTTCTGAGCCAGCGCGCCGCGGGCCGGTTGCTGATCTTCTGCGATGAGGCGGCGGAGGTCCTAGGCCCCGTTCAGGGCCTGCAAGGCGCGCGCGAGGCCGGACACGGTATCGACGTGCTGATCGGCCCCGAAGGCGGTTTTGCCGAGGAAGAACGGGCGCTGCTGCTGCGGCAGCCCAGGATCCTGCGGCTGGCGCTCGGCCCCCGCATCATGCGGGCGGACACGGCCGCTGTCGCCGCACTGGCGCTGGTGCAGGCGGTGCTGGGCGATTGGGGTGGCAAGTCTGCCTAGAGACAGATCGAGCTGAGTCGAAGCGGTCGCGCCACGGGCTCCCAACCTCTCCCGCTTGCGGGGGAGGTCGGCGCGAAGCGCCGGGTGGGGGCTCTCTCCTCATTGGGAGTGTCCGTTGCGGAGACACCCCCACCCCGGCCGTCCCCCGCAAGCGGGAGAGGGAGAACACCGGTTTCGTGGACCTATTGCCCGCCCGTTAAGCGATTGATCCTTTGGAGGTCGAAACCGCTGTCGGGCCATGCTAAGGGCTGCGGCAATTCCCGTGCCTCCCCTTGCCCTGCCCGGTTCCACCGGGACCATGGACCCTGTTATGACCGCGACTGCCACCTCAAATGCTGCCGGCTCCGCCGCCTGGGCGGATACGCTGCTCTTGTCGTTCGCGCAGGCCGGCTATGTCAGGGCCGAGCCGGCGATCCTGCAACCGGCCGAGCCATTTCTGGACCTGTCCGGCGAGGACATCCGCAAGAGCCTGTACCTGACCACGGACCTCTCCGGCGAGGAGCTGTGCCTGCGTCCGGACCTGACCATTCCCGTCGCCCGCGACTACCTCGCATCTAGCCGGGCCGGTCAACCAGCCGGGTTCAGTTATCTGGGTCCGGTGTTCCGCTACCGCAGCGGCCGGGCCAGTGAATTCCTGCAAGCCGGCATCGAATCATTCGGCCGACAGGACCGCGCCGCGGCTGACGCCGAGATGCTGGCGCTGGCGCTTGAGGCGACGGCCGCCTTCGGCGTCCGCGACGTCGAGATCCGCACCGGCGATGTCGCGCTGTTCAATGCCCTGCTCGACGCACTCAACCTCTATCCGGTCTGGCGCCGCCGCCTGGTCAAGGATTTCAACCGCAAGATCAGCTTCGAGCAGGATCTGGAGCGGCTGGCGGCCGCGGCCACCGCGACGCGCAGCGAATATGAGGGCGTGCTGGCGGCGCTGGCCGGCTCCGACCGCAAGGCGGCGCTCGCCTTCGTCACTGATCTGATGTCGATCGCCGGCACCACCCATGTCGGCGGGCGCACCACGGCCGAGATCGCCGACCGCTTCCTCGAGCAATCGACGCTGAAGGGCGGCGCGCTGCCGCGCGAGGCGATCGCCGTGCTGAAGCGCTTCCTGTCGATATCAGGCAATCCCGACGATGCCATCGCCGAGCTGCGCGCACTCACGACCGACGCGAAGCTCGATCTCGCCTCTGCGATCGACCAATTCGAGAGCCGGGTCGGCTTCATGGCCGCGCGCGGCATTGACGTGAAGCAGACGCGCTTCTCGACTGCGTTCGGGCGCGGCCTCGATTATTATACCGGCTTCGAATTCGAGCTTCATCACAGGGGCAACGGCGCCGAGCCGCTGGTCGCCGGCGGCCGCTATGACAGGCTAATGACCCAGCTCGGCTCGACCGCGCCGATCCCCGCGGTCGGCTTCTCGGTCTGGGTGGATGCGCTGAACCGCATCGGCCGCAAGGTGGGAGCTTAAGTCATGAGCGCGCCATTCGTTCTGGCCGTTCCCTCCAAGGGCCGCCTGCAGGAGAACACGGAAGCCTTCTTCGCCCGTGCCGGGCTCAAGCTGTCGAAGGCCGGCGGCGCCCGCGACTATCGCGGCACCATCGCAGGCCTAGACAATGTCGAGGTCGCCTATCTCTCGGCGAGCGAGATCGCCTCGCAACTGTCGCGCGGCTTCGCGCATCTCGGCGTCACCGGCGAAGACCTGGTGCGCGAGACCATCGCGGATGCCGACAAGCGCGTGTCGCTGATCGAAGGGCTCGGCTTCGGCTATGCCGACGTCGTGGTCGCGGTGCCGCAGGCCTGGATCGACGTCCGCACCATGGCCGATCTCGACGACGTCACCACCGGCTTCCGCGAGCAGCATCACATGCGGATGCGGGTCGCGACCAAGTTCGTCAACCTCACCCGTGCCTTCTTCCAGAGCCACGGCATCACGGATTACCGCATCGTCGAAAGCGCAGGTGCGACCGAGGGTGCGCCGGCGGCCGGCAGCGCCGAGCTGATCGTCGACATCACCACCACCGGCGCGACGCTCGCCGCCAATGGCCTGCGGGTGCTGGACGACGGCGTGATCCTGCGCAGCCAGGCCAATCTGGTGGCATCCAAGGAGGCCGACTGGTCGCCGCAGGCGCGCGAGACCGCGCGCGTCATCCTCGACCACATCGCAGCGCGGGCGCGGGCCAACAAGTACCGCGAGGTCCGCACCCGCTTCCGGCAATGCGACGCGGCTTTGCTCACCGAGGCCCACAGTCGTTTCGGTGTCGAGGCACCGTTCGGCGCGCCAACCTCCTCAGGCATGCTGACGCTGCACTGCCCACCGGGGCAGCTCTATGCGCTGGCGAGCTTCCTGCGCGAGCATGGCGCCGAAACCGTCTCGGTGGTCTCGCTCGACTACGTGTTCGACCGGGAGAACCCGCTATTCGCCAAGCTCGAGGCGTTCCTGGGACGGTGAGCCCAAAGTTGTTCAGCTGTTCGTTCAGCGTAGCGACAGCAAACGGCAGCTACCATATGCTGTCGAGAAGACCTAAACGCCTCTGGAACCTTGATCGATGACGCTGGGCTCTGACGTTTCCGGCATGACGACCACCGCAGCTAGCGCCGCAGCGAAAGGGCTGTCGATCGTCATTCCCGTCTACAACGAGGCGGCCGGCCTCGCCGCCCTGCATGAGCGCATCTGCGATCTCGCCAAGACGTTGCGGCAGCGCTACCGCCTCGGTTGCGAGGTCGTTTATGTCGACGACGGCAGCGCGGATGCGACGTTGTCGATCGCCCGGTCGCTGCCGGCCGACGCAATCGACGTCCAGGTGGTGTCGCTGTCGCGCAATTTCGGCAAGGAGGCCGCGCTGATGGCGGGCCTCGACCATGCCCGGCTCGGCGCCGTCATGTTCATGGACGGCGACGGCCAGCATCCGCCGGCGCTGATCGAACAGCTGGTGCGGCACTGGATCGATGACGGCTATGACGTCGTCTACACCGCCAAGGCGCATCGCGACAACGAGCCCTTCTTGCGCCGGGTCGCAGTGCACGGCTTCTACGCGCTGATCAATTGGGGCGCACGCCAGAAGATTCCGGAGGACGCCGGCGACTTCCGCCTGCTGTCGCCGCGCGCGGTCGCCGCGCTCAGGCAGCTGCCGGAACGCAACCGCTTCTTCAAAGGCCTCGCTAGCTGGATCGGCTTCCGCCAGATCCGCGTCGACTATGAGCCTGCGGCGCGCGCCCATGGCGTCACCACCTTCAACGCCGCAAGCCTGCTCGGTCTCTCGATCGAGGGCCTGACCTCGTTCTCGGTGGCGCCGTTGCGTTTCGCCAGCCTGCTCGGCGTTATTCTCGCCGGAGGTGCCTTCCTGTTCGGCCTGTCGATCCTCTGGGAAGTGTTCACGACCGGCAAGCAGGTGCCCGGCTATCCCTCGCTCGTGGTCGGCCTGATGACGATCGGCGGCGTGCAGCTCATCATGATCGGCATCGTCGGCGAATATATCGGAAAAATCCTGTCCGAGCTGAAGGCGCGCCCGATCTACTTCGTCGCCGAGCACAGCGAGAAGCACTTCGAGGCCGGCAAGGCGGACGACGCCGCGAGCAGGACGGCAGCCGAATGAGCACCGCCGCGAGCCCGCGGCGGATCTGGCTCTGCGCCGACGATTACGGCATCAGCCCGGGCGTCAACCGCGCCATCCGCGACCTGATCGAACGCGGCCGCCTCAACGCCACTTCGGTGATGATGGTGGGTCCGGCGATCGCGCGCGGCGACGTCGAGGCGCTTCAGGCTTCGGCAAAGCAAAGCCCGCGCTGCGCGATCGGATTGCATGTGACGCTGTCGGCGCCGTTCCGGCCCCTCACCATGCACTTCCGTCCTCTGGACGGCGACATGTTCATGCCGTTTCCAAAACTGCTGCGCGCCGGATTGATGCGGCGGCTTGACCGTGAATTCATCCGCAACGAGGTGAAGGCGCAGCTGGCCGCCTTCATCGAAGCGTTCGGACGCGCCCCTGACTTCGTCGACGGCCACCAGCATGTGCAGCTCTACCCGCAGGTGCGCGACGGCTTTGTCGATGCGGTCGCTGACGCTGCGCCACAGGCCTGGGTGCGCCAGTGCGGCCGCGACCTGCCGCTGGCGCAGCGGCTTACCTCACCGAAAGCCATGGTGCTCGATATCCTCAGCGCGCAATTCCGCCGCCGCGCCGCCAGCGCCGGCCTCAGCTTCAATCCCGCCTTCGCCGGCGCCTATGATTTTACGCGCGCCGCCGATTTCGGCGCGCTGATGCGGCAATTCCTGGAAGGCCTCCCCGATGGCGGCCTCGTGATGTGCCATCCCGGCTTCGTCGATGAGGTCCTGGCCGGCCTCGACCCGATGACAGATGTCCGCGAGCGCGAGCACGCCTATCTCTCGGGCGACGCCTTCGCGCGCCTGCTGGCGGATAGCAACGTGACACTGGGATGAAACCGGCGAAAAGCGCGCCGGGAGGCAGCTTGTCGCATACGGAAATTTAATCCGGCCGGCACTGTTGGGGCCACAATGGAACCCTACATCTCCTGCGCGCTTGGTTTTGCGCGAAGGAGACAGATCATGACGCCGCAGGAACGCCAGCTCGTCGACGACCTTTTCGACCGGCTTTCAAAGCTGGAAAATGCACCGCGCGATCCCGATGCGACCGCCGCGATTTCCGACGGCCTGCGCAAGGCGCCCGGCGCAGTCTATGCGCTCGTGCAGACCACGCTGTTGCAGGACGAAGCGCTGAAGCGCGCTCATAATCGCATCCAGGAGCTGGAAGCCGCCCAAGCGCCCGAGCCCGCCCAGTCCGGCGGCTTCCTCGACACCATGCGCGACACGCTGTTCGGCGGGAGTCCCTCGCGCGGCTCGGTTCCGAACGTGCCGCCGCGTGAGCAGCGACCGGTCTGGAACACCGGCCAGGCGATGCAGCAGACGCAGCCGGGCTACGGCCAGCCGCCTTATGGACAGGCTTACGGCCAAGGGCCGGGACAAGGTTATGGTGCCCCGCCCGTAGGCGGTGGCGGCGGCTCGTTCCTCGGCACGGCGGCGGCGGCCGCGGCCGGCGTCGTCGGCGGCTCGCTGCTGCTCTCCAGCATCCGGGGCATGATGGGTGGATCGCATCAGCAGGCTTTTGGCGACACCACGATCATCGAGGAGCGCGGTGGCGGCAGTTCAGGCGGCAGCCCGTGGGGCGGTAGCGATCAGTCCGGCGGTTCGCTGGCGCGCGATGCGGGCCTGAACGACATCGGCTCGAACCGGGACAGCCGCCAGGGCTTCCTCGACCAGGCGTCGAATGACCGCGACAACAACGACCAGAATTACGGCGACGATCGCGACGACAACTTCGACATGGCTGACGACAGCGATGTCGACGGCGGAGATGACGGCGGCAGCGATTACGCGTAAGCAATTCGCCCGATAGATGCGAAGCGGCCGCCTCTCGGCGGCCGTCGTCTTTCGCAGCGCAGCTCAAGCACCTTCACTGCTACTGCGCATCGCGCAGAAAAGTTTTCGAATATAGTATGACTAATGCGCACGGTTGTTGAAGTGCACTGAGTCGATGCGCCTGAGTTCACCATGAGAGATGAAATCACCCTCTGACGCACGTAGCCGTAGACTCCCGGATTTCCAAATACGGACATGGGTGTTCAACTGGAAGAACACCTTGCTCCTGCCACACGCCGTGGCTGCCTCTCTTGGCTATAGTCGGGGGTCTTAAGATGAGTCCACTTCAGCAGCGCATCGCAACCTTGAGCGACGTGACAACACATCTCATCACCGAATTGTACGAGCTGGAGGGACTGCACGAGCGCGTCAGGAAGGCAGAGCTGTCGGCGCGGCGGTTGAACCGCTCGGCTCGCGCACCGCGTTCGGCTTCAACAACTCGTCGTCGCCGCTCCGTTGCGCCTCGTCTCGGATCGAGGCGGCACCGTCAGCAGACATAGACCGTCCAGGCAGCGCTCGGCGGCGGCACGCACCCCCTTCGATGCCGCACATCCCGAGCCGGCGCGGCACGCGGAGTTGATCGCTCCATCGAGCGCATGACGCTTTACATCACGACGACCTTGGTCCCGACATTGACGCGGCCGTAGAGATCGATGACGTCCTCGTTGCGCATGCGGATGCAGCCGGAGGAGACATTGGTACCGATGGTCCAGGGCTCGTTGGAGCCGTGAATGCGATAGAGCGTCGAGCCGAGATACATCGCGCGAGCGCCGAGTGGATTTTCAGGACCGCCTTCCATGTGCCGCGGCAAATCGGGCCGGCGCGCGAGCATCTCGGCCGGCGGCGTCCAGTCCGGCCATTCGCGCTTGGCGGTGATCGACTTCACGCCGGACCAGGTGAAGCCGGGACGGCCGACGCCGATGCCGTAGCGCATTGCCCTGCCGTTGCCCTCGACGAGATAGAGGAACTTGTTCGGCGTATCGACCACGATGGTGCCGGGACTTTCCTTGCCGTTATAGTCAACGAGCTGTTTCTCGAATTTCGGATCGAACGGACGCTGCCGCGGATCGATCGCGTCCTGCTGGAGCGCGCCTTGCTGAATTGCGCCTTGCATCTGCGGCTCGCCTATCGGCGGCAGGCGGCGCTGATCGTAGTAAGCGGGCTGCTGCTGATACACCGGCTGCTCCGGCGCGTAGGCCGGACCGCGACCGGGACCGTCGCCGAACAGAAACTCGATGAAGCCGCCGCCCATGTTGGAATTGGAAGCGACGCGCACCGGCGCCGGCGGCACGCGCGGCTGGTAGAGCACCGCGGGCGGATCGTTCGGCACGCTGTTGTCGAAGGCGCTGGCGTCGTTCGCGCCGGCAATAAAGGTGCAAGCGCTGCCGAGCAGCGCGACAGACATTTTCTTGAACATCGACGTACTCTGTACTGTTTCGTCTAGATCACATGCGCGGTGGAAGGTGCCTGGCTGATCGGCGCCCCCGCGACGTGGTCAATAAAAAGCAAAAGCCGTTTTGTTTGGTAAACGGAAAGAGCGTTTGGATTCACCACGTCGCGAGTGGCGGCGCAATTTCGCGATCAGCGTTTATTTTCCATGAATGGCGCGCGTCCATGGTTAATCGCTTCTTTGCGCAGCGTCGCGCGCGGCCGCCCAGCGGTTCCGGCTGTGAACTTCGTGTTAAATCGGTTCTGCCTACAAAGACGCGTGAATGAGGTGGGGGGAGTAACCTGATGGCTGTTCACCGCAAACGTTTTCGCGTCGAGGATATCATCAGCGGCGAGATGCCGGTTCTGGACGAAACTGAAGAGGCAATCCCGATGCATAGCGAGATCATGGCCGAGCTGCGCGCGATCCGCGCCCAGATGGCGAAGGGCGTCATCGCCGCCCCGCTGTCCGGCAGCGCCGCCATGGCGGCGATCGACGCTTCCACGGCGCACGAGCTCTCCGAGGCGCGCACCATGCTCGAGACCTACCGGGCGCAGATCGAGCAGTGCGAGAAGCTGAAGGTCGAGCTCGACCTCATCCACGACGCCATCGACCGCACCAAGCGCGAGATCGCGACGCTGCACGGCAAGAGCTTCGACGGCGGCGAGATGGCCAAGGTCAATGGCGAGCTCGGCGCGGTCGTCGGCGGCACCGAGCAGGCGACCCAGCAGATCCTCGAAGCCGCCGAGTCGATCGACCAAGCGGCCAGCGCGATGTCCAAGGTGCAATCGGCCGATCAGCAGAAGCGGCTCGCCGACGACATCCAGGAACGCGTCATCTCGATCTTCGAAGCCTGCAACTTCCAGGACCTGACTGGCCAGCGCATCAGCAAGGTCATGACCACGATGAAGTTCATCGAGCAGCACATCAATGCGATGATGGAGATCTGGGGTGGCGTCGACGCGATCAAGGCCCACGTGCCGGCGCCGGTCGACAGCCGCAGCGACGATGAGAAGCTCCTCAACGGTCCCAAGCTCGCCGGCGACGTCGGCCACGCCTCGCAGGACGACATCGACGCGCTGTTCGACTGAGCGGACGAAACATCGAAACAACAAAACGCCGGCCCGCGGGCCGGCGTTTTTGTTTTGGCACCATCCCCTCCGCTGTCATCGCCCGGCTTGCCGTCTTCGCTGAAGCTTCGCCGGCCGAGCGTCCTTGTAGGCCCGGCGTAGCCCAGCGGAGCCGGGACCGGGCGATCCAGTATTCCAGAGACGGCGAGGCTGGAGTCGAGAAGCCGCGGCGTACCGGATGCCCCGCCCCCGTGCGCAATTGCGCACTAGGCGGGGCATGACGGAGGTAAAGAAACTACGCCCGCGGCGCGCAGCGGACGTAGACCATGTTGCCGTAGCGGGTGGCGGCGTCCTTGTCGATGAAGCGGGTGATCAGGACGCGGCCGTCGAAGGAGACGATCTCGCGGTCCTGCTCGCCGGGGGTGGGACCCGCCGGCCCGATATAGTTCTTGCCGCTGGGCGAGCCCTTCAGCCGCAGCTCCTGCGGCGTCGCCTGGTCGGCCAGATGCATGATCACGCCGCCGGAGGAGCCGGCGGTGATCACGTAGGGATTCTTGCATTGCGATCGGGCGGCCGCCTCGGTGCGGGCGCGGTCGGCCGGGTTCTGGAACGAGGCGAGGCCCCAGCGGCCGACGATCTCGTCGGAGCGGATGGTGGCGGGCATTTCGGGAGCGACGCCCGGTTCGGCCTCCGGCGGCGGGGACGAGGACGAGAACGACGGCAGGCTCATGCCGCCGCCGCAGGCGCCCAGCAACAGCGCCAGACAAGAGGCGGCCGCCAGATTGGCAACCGTGCGCGCGTGAGCCGAACAGATCATGGCATTCCCCCGAACAAGACCATGGCCGCACCCCTCCCGCAGCCAAGCGCAAAACCGCTGCCGGAGCAATGACGTCCTACTATACGCCGGCGCCCCGAACGAGTTTCCAATGCCACCATCCTATATCCGCCTCAACAACCGCTTAACCACCTTTGCTTGACAGGATCGCGGCCAAGCCATATTTCCGGGCCCACTATTAGCACTCGGAAAGCCCGATTGCTAAGCGCGCCGTTCGATCCTCGGGGAGAGGGTGGACGGAAGCGCCGCCCCACCGACTTCCACTACTTCCGAAGCGAGCCTCCAAAGGGAAACGTCATGGCTAAATCCAAATTTCGTCCGCTGCATGACCGTGTCGTGGTCAAACGTATCGACGCCGAGGAAAAGACCAAGGGCGGCATCATCATTCCGGACACCGCCAAGGAAAAGCCGTCCCAGGGCGAGGTCGTCGCCGTCGGCCCCGGCGGCCGCGACGAGACCGGCAAGCTGATCCCGATCGACCTCAAGGTCGGCGACCGCGTGCTGTTCGGCAAATGGTCGGGCACCGAGGTCAAGATCGACAACGAAGAGCTCCTGATCATGAAGGAGTCGGACATCATGGGCGTGCTGGCCTAAGGCCGTCCGCCTGAACGGCCGCTGAATACGCCGCTGTCATGCCCGGGCTCGACCCGGGCATCCATCATTCTTCGCAAGATGATGGATTGCCGGGTCAAGCCCGGCAATGACGGAGAGAGCGCAACCCAGCACAAGACAAGACACATCACGAAACACGAGGGATTGCAGACCATGGCTGCCAAAGACGTCAAGTTTTCCGGAGACGCGCGTGATCGCATGCTGCGCGGCGTCGACGTTCTCGCCAACGCCGTCAAGGTGACGCTCGGCCCGAAGGGCCGCAACGTCGTCATCGAGAAGAGCTTCGGCGCGCCCCGCATCACCAAGGACGGCGTCACCGTCGCCAAGGAGATCGAGCTTGAGGACAAGTTCGAGAACATGGGCGCCCAGATGGTGCGTGAGGTCGCCTCCAAGACCAACGACCTCGCCGGCGACGGCACCACCACCGCGACCGTGCTGGCCCAGGCCATCGTGCGCGAAGGCGCCAAGGCGGTTGCCGCCGGCATGAACCCGATGGACCTCAAGCGCGGCATCGACACCGCGGTTGCAGCGGTCGTCAAGGACATCGAGAAGCGCGCCAAGCCGGTCGCCGCCTCCTCCGAGGTCGCCCAGGTCGGCACCATCTCGGCCAACGGCGATGCCGCCATCGGCAAGATGATCGCCCAGGCGATGCAGAAGGTCGGCAACGAGGGCGTCATCACCGTCGAGGAGAACAAGTCGCTCGACACCGAGGTCGACATCGTCGAAGGCATGAAGTTCGACCGCGGCTATCTCAGCCCCTACTTCGTCACCAATGCCGAGAAGATGACCGCCGAGCTCGAGGACGCCTACATCCTCCTGCACGAGAAGAAGCTCTCCGGCCTGCAGGCCATGCTGCCGGTGCTGGAAGCCGTGGTGCAGTCGGGCAAGCCGCTCGTCATCATCGCCGAGGACGTCGAGGGCGAGGCGCTGGCCACCCTGGTCGTCAACCGCCTGCGCGGCGGCCTCAAGGTCGCCGCCGTCAAGGCGCCGGGCTTCGGTGACCGCCGCAAGGCCATGCTGGAGGACATCGCGATCCTCACCGGCGGCCAGCTGATCTCCGAGGAGCTCGGCATCAAGCTCGAGAACGTCACGGTGAAGATGCTGGGACGCGCGGGCAAGGTGGTGATCGACAAGGAGAACACCACGATCGTCAAGGGCGCCGGCAAGAAGCCCGAGATCGAGGCCCGCGTCGGCCAGATCAAGGCCCAGATCGAGGAGACCACCTCGGACTACGACCGTGAGAAGCTCCAGGAGCGCCTCGCCAAGCTCGCCGGCGGCGTTGCGGTGATCCGCGTCGGCGGCGCCACCGAGATCGAGGTCAAGGAGAAGAAGGATCGCGTCGAGGACGCGCTCAACGCCACCCGCGCCGCGGTGCAGGAAGGCATCGTCCCCGGCGGCGGCGTCGCGCTGCTCCGCGCCAAGAAGGCGGTCGGCCGTCTCACCAACGCCAATGACGACGTCCAGGCCGGCATCAACATCGTGCTGAAGGCACTGGAAGCCCCGATCCGCCAGATCTCCGAGAACGCTGGCGTGGAAGGCTCGATCGTGGTCGGCAAGATCCTGGAGAACAAGTCCGAGACCTTCGGCTTCGACGCCCAGACCGAGGACTATGTCGACATGGTCGAGAAGGGCATCATCGATCCCGCCAAGGTGGTGCGCACCGCGCTCCAGGACGCCTCCTCCGTGGCCGGCCTCCTGGTCACCACCGAGGCCATGGTCGCCGAGCTGCCGAAGAAGGAAGCTCCGCCCGCCATGCCCGCCGGCGGCGGCATGGGCGGCTTCTAAGCCTCCGTCCCATGACAGTGTTGCGAAGGCCGCCTCCGGGCGGCCTTCTTTTTGGCCGACCCTGCCCCTTCGCTTTCCGATTCAACCAGCGGCCAAAACCCACTACGGTGGCGCCGATTCTGATTGCTCGAGGATTTCGTCGATGCGCGCGCTTTTCGTTGGTTCGACAGCCCTGTTGGCGGTTCTGCTTGCAGCTTTGCCGGAGGGCGCCTCCGCCCAGATGAAGCTGTCACCCAAGGCCACGGCGCCCGGTGGCGTGGAGACGCGCTATTTCACCTCGATCGACGGGCTGATGGACGGCAATGCCGACGTGATCCTGAAGGAGACGCGCCAGGGCAAGACGGTCACCGCGGCGGTGCTCGACGTCTGTTACCCGATCGCGAAAAACTCCGACCGCAAGGACCGCTTCGTCGTCAATCTCCAGGTCGCCGGCCAGACGCTGTCGGGAACGACGCAGAGCCTTGGCGAGAAGTCGCCGGTCAGCGTCAAGCTGCTGCGCAAGCAGGCCGGCGACATGTTCGAATTCCGCGGCCAGATCGCGATCGGCCAGGCGGTGACCGAGGTCACCTCCCCGGACAATTCCGATCTCAGCGAAAGGGAATTTCTGGACAACCAGACCTCCGACGACGGCATCACGCCGCAGCCGAAGGATTTCACCGACGTCTCGCCGGAAGCGATCGCGGTCAAGGTCAAGCTCGACGCTGCGACCGAGTTCCTGAAGAGCCTGAAGGGCCAGGAGGTCGAGGTGACGCTGGCGAGCCTCAATGTCGGCTGCGATGCGCTGCGCGCGGGCGAGCAGACCATCAACATGTCGGTCGATCCGGAGCGCGCGGGCGCGCTGCTGTCGAAATTCAAGGCAATGCCCGGCGTCACCGCCGCAGGCTGGACCGCGGGCATGACCGAGATGGACCGCACCATCCGCTTCCCCGCGGCGGACTGGCGCGAGGGCGACAAGATCAACAAGGGAAAGCTTGTGACTGCGGTAGCGAGCGTCCTCAGCAGGACGCTCGCGGCAAAGCCGGTGTCGCAGAACTTCAACCCGGCCACCGGCAAGCTCAAGCTGGTGTTCAAGCGGCCGAACCAGGATTTTCCGGCGCTCGAGCTCACCGACACGATTGAGGTCGCAGGGCTCGTATCGCCCGACAAGCCGGGCACCACCGACAAGCTCATGCTCTGGATCGGCAGCCCCGCGACCACGACCGCCGACGAGAGCAGCGGCGCCAAGCTCAATCTGTCCGATGACGCGAGCCCCGACGAAGAAGGCGATCTGCCCGACGACAACGGCTCGATCGAGGCGCTTGCCAAGGAGCTGAAGGCCCAGCGCTGGGACGCCGACAAGTCGGTGTGGAAGTAGACGCTCGTGCCCCGGACACAGCGCAGCACGTCAGTGATGCGCTGCAGAGCCGGGGCCTAGAGGCCACAAGCGAGATCCTGGAGGGACAACTGGGTCCCGGCTCAGCGGCGTAACGCTTGCGCGCTACGCCTTGTCCGGGACACGAGAGTCAGTTCCCGTTGACGCGAAAGCGCAGCGGCTTCGGGCCGATCAGCAAGAGGCCGTCGCCCTGGCGCTTCCAGGTCTCGACGCTGCCGAGCGCAGCGACGAGCTCGTCGTCGGCTTGCGCCTTCGCGGGCGGACAGGAGCGGTCCTGGATCTGGCCGGGGACGAAGATCACGGTGTTGCCGGCAACCGAGAACTGGCCCTTGCCGCCCTTGCACCAGAGCTCCAGCACGACCTCGCCATTGTCGCCGATCTCGATGTTCGGAATCCGCTTCGAGCCTGCTTGCGGCAGCGCTTCCAGCGTCATCTCGGTGCCGAAGGGGAACCCCTCCTCGGCACGCGCGAGCGTGGACATCGCGAGCATTGCAACCGCCGCACATACCAATCGCAGAAGCGAAACCATGAGACCTCTCGACCGACCTGATTTGCGGCACCTTCTATAAGACGGCTGCGCCATTGAGAAGGTTCGCGGGAGACGCAAAAATCCCCGCGGGGATGAACCTCGCGGGGATTTGTCGAAGCGCGGCGCTGACGGCTACTTCAGGACCAGCGCCGTGAACGGCCAGACATAGGCCTGCAACGTCACGAGCACGCCGACGAGGCACGCCAGCACGATCGAGTGCCAGAACACGAAGCGCAGGATGGTGCCCTCATGGCCGTACCAGTTGGTGGCGGTGGAGGCGACCACGATCGACTGCGCGTCGATCATCTTGCCCATCACGCCGCCGGCGGAGTTCGCCGCGCCCATCAGGATCGGCGACAGGCCGAGCTGCTCGGAGGTGATCTTCTGCAGGTTTCCGAACAGCACGTTGGAGGCGGTGTCCGATCCGGTCAGCGCCACGCCCAGCCAGCCGAGCAGCGTGCCGAAGAAGGGATAGAGCACGCCGGTGGCGGCGAAGGCGAGGCCGAGCGTCGCATCGACGCCGGACAGGCGCGTCAGCGTGCCGATCGCGAGCATCGCCGAGATCGTGATCAGCGAGATCGCGCACAGCCGGATGGTGCGGCCGTACTGCACGAGCAGCTTGCCGGGTCCGACCCCCATCAGGGCGCCGGAAATGATCGCAGCGATCAGCATGCCCGTGCCGGTGAAGGACAGATAGGTGAAAGTAAACTTCGCGGCTTCGGGCGTCGGTTTCGCCGCCACCGGCGGCATCTTGTTGATCATGTTGTGCAGCTCGGGAACGGCGTAGTCATAGACGAAGATCCCGTTTGCCCAGGTCTTGAACCAGCCGCTTCCCCAAACCAGCATCACGACGCAGACGATGATCCACGGCAGCAGCGCGCTCCAGAGCTCGGCTTGCGTCAGCGGGGTTTTGTCGAGCGGCTTGGCCGGCGCCATGGTGGCATGCGATTCATCGTGACCGCGCAGCTCTGGTGACAGCCAGAGCTGCCGCGGATGCCACACCTTCAGGAACAGGATCAGCGCCCCCATCGAGATCAGCGAGGCACCGATATCGACGATCCACGGATTGATGTGGTTCGAGATCACATATTGCGGGATCGCGAACGACACGCCGGTGACGAGGATCGCCGGCCAGACGTCCTTCATGCCCCTCCAGCCCGCGAATGCCCACACCACCCAGAACGGCACGATCAGCGAGAAGAACGGTAATTGTCGGCCGACCATCGCACCCAGGATGTAGGGATCGAGCCCGGTGACGGAGGCAAGGCCCTGGATCGGCGTGCCCAGCGCGCCATAGGCGACCGGCGCGGTGTTGGCGATCAGCGACAGGCCTGAGGCCGCGAGCGGCGAGAAGCCGAGCCCGATCAGCACCGCGCCTGTGATCGCCACCGGGGTGCCGAAGCCCGAAGCGCCCTCGAAGAACGCGCCGAACGAGAAGGCGATCAGCAGCAATTGCAGCCGCCGGTCCTCGGGGACGCCGCCGACCGCGCGCTTGAGCAGTTCGAAGCGTCCGGTCGTGACGGTCACCTGGTAGAGGAAGATGACGTTGAGAACGATCCAGCCGATGGGGAAGAACCCGGTGACGATGCCGAGCACCGAGGCGCGGAGCGACATGTTCGTCGGCATGGTGAAGACGAAGATCGTGATCAGATTGGTCACGATCACCGCGATGATGGCCGCGATGTGGGCCTGGACGCGGCCGCTCGCGATCAGGACCAGCAACGTGACGACCGGCACCGCCGCCGCGATCGTCGACAGCACCGGGCTGTGCAGCGGATCATAGATTTGATTCCACATAGTCTTCCTCCCCACGCATGTTTGCGGCAGGCGACCCGCGTGGAGAGCCGGTCCTGCTTGACGCTGGAAGCGATAACCCCTGAATTGGACGCGAATTCGTCGCGACTGAAGCGGTTCCCATCCGCTCACAAGCTCGCGAAATCCCTGAGCACCCCGCCCCGCGCTGTCGAGCCCCATGCTAGGGTTGCAAGCTGCGACAAGCCAACGCAAATTGCAGGACCATGCGACTTTAGTCTAAGCGCGCCCATTTCAGCCATTGCCTCAAGTCCTTGGCTCCAGGCATTTGTGCACATCCCCCGAGGAGATCCTGCTCTGTGAAGAACATCAGCGCCACGCTCGCGATCGTCTGGCGAATCGCCGCCCCCTATTTCCGGTCCGAGGACAAATGGGCCGGCCGCGGCCTGCTCGCCGCCGTGGTCGCGATGGAGCTGGCACTGGTCGCGATCGACGTGCTGGTGAACCAGTGGCAGAACCGGTTCTACAGCGCGCTCCAGAACAGCGACTGGGACACTTTCGTGCGGGAGATCTGGATCTTCGTCGCGCTCGCCTTCACCTATATCGCGTTGGCTGTCTACAAGCTTTACCTGAACCAGTGGCTCCAGATTCGCTGGCGGCAATGGCTCACTCGGCATTATCTCGGTGAATGGCTCGGAGGCGCCACGCATTATCGCATGCAGCTCAAGGGCGATGCGGCCGACAACCCGGACCAGCGCATCACCGAGGACGTCAAGAACTTCGTCGAGCAGACCCTGACCATCGGGCTCGGCCTGCTCTCGTCGATCGTGACGCTGTTCTCCTTCGTGATCATCCTCTGGGGCCTTTCCAACGCCGCGCCGCTGCGCCTGTTCGGCACCGATCTCATGATCCCCGGCTATCTGTGCTGGGGCGCGCTGATCTACGCGATCTTCGGCACCGCGCTGACGCACTGGATCGGCGCACCGCTGGTCAACCTCAATTTCGAGCAGCAGCGCTACGAAGCCGACTTCCGCTTCAACCTCGTCCGCGTCCGCGAGAACTCCGAGCAGATCGCGCTGCTCAGGGGTGAAGGCGCCGAACGCGTCCGCCTGCTCGATCGTTTCGGTTTCGTGATCGCCAACTGGTACGGCATCATGAGCCGGACCAAACGCCTCACCGCGTTCACGGCCAGCTACCAGCAGGCCGCCGTGATCTTTCCCTACGTGCTGGTGGCGCCGGCCTTCTTCGCCAAGAAGATCCAGCTCGGCGACATGATGCAGACCGCATCCGCCTTCTCCAGCGTCCAAGGCGCATTGTCGTTCTTCGTCACGGCCTACCGGTCACTGGCGGAGTGGCGCTCGATCGTCGCGCGTCTCGATGGCTTCGAGATGTCGGTCGAATCGGCGGCGAACCTGCCGGCACATGAGCCCGCCATCGCCCTGGAGGTCGCCGGCGGCGGCCGCCATATCGACCTCGAGCAGCTCTGCGTGAACCTGCCCAACGGCACGCCGCTGGTTGCCGCCAAGGCCTTCACCATTCAGACGTCGGAGCGCGTGTTGGTGACCGGACCGTCGGGCTCCGGCAAGTCCACGCTGTTCCGGGCCATCGCCGGCATTTGGCCGTTCGGTACCGGCACGGTTGTCATCCCCGCGAAGGCAAAGCTGATGATGCTGCCGCAGCGGCCGTATTTTCCGATCGGCGTGCTGCGCGATGCCGTGGTCTATCCGGCAGCGCCCGGCGCGTTCAGCGCGGCGCAAGTCCGCGACGCGCTGATCGCGGTCGGGCTGCCTGACCTCTCCGGGCGGCTGGAGGAGGACGGCCATTGGAACCGGATGCTGTCGCTCGGCGAGCAGCAGCGCCTCGGGCTTGCGCGTGCGCTGCTGCATGTGCCGGACTATCTGTTCCTGGACGAGGCGACTGCCTCGCTCGACGAGCCGTCGGAGGCCCGGCTTTACCGGCTCCTGGCGGAGAAGCTGCCGCAGGCCACCATCGTCTCGATCGGCCACCGCTCGACGCTCGACGCCTTCCACACGCGGAAGGTGACGCTGGTGAAAGACGGCGCGATCCACGTTGTCGGCAGGGGCCGTGAACCGGTCGAGGCGGAGCCGACCGCCGCGCCCTGAGGCGCAGAGGTGCGCGGCGCCCGCTTCCTCTCGTGTCCCGGACAAGCCGCAACGCCCTTCGGCGTTGCGGCGCAGAGCCGGGACCCAGGTGTCGGACTCCAGAAGGATGGGCCCCGGCTCTGCAGCGCACCGCTCGCTGGACGATGCTTCGCATCGCCAGGGGAGCGCTGCGCTGCGTCCGGGGCACGAGAACGAGACGCGCGGCTCACATCCACATTGCAAACGCAATCACGGAGTGTGAGGCGTCAGCGCCGGTCTTCAGCCCCACACTTCGCACCCTCGCCCCGCGATCGAGCATCGTTCTCACCAACCCCAAAGCAAGAGGGCGGCAGGTTGCCCTGCCGCCCTCGCCAAATGACTTGGTAAAGTCGTCTCGGAAAGAAACTTACTTCAGGTTGGTCATCGCCGTCAGGTCGAACGACAGCTTGGCGATACCGGCGGCGCCGCACCAGTTCGAGCCGACGCCCGTCGGATTGATGGGCGTCACGAACGTGCCACTCGAAGCGGTGATGTTGCCGCGCGCCGAGAAATCGCTGGTGAAGGCGTTGCAATCGCCCTTCGACAGGTCCGTATCGGAGTAGCGCAGGTCCAGCGTCATGACCTTGTAGGTGAAGCCGATGCCGATGTTCCAGGTGTTGTAGTCAGCGTATTTGATGCCGTTCGGGAAAGCCGGCACGCCGTAGAAGCTGTCGGAGGTGCCGAGCCACTGACGGCCGAACTCACCCGACACGTACATGCCGACACCGCTGGAGCCGAAGATCGTGCTGGGCGCGGTGTACTTACCGACGATCGAGGTGTAGTTGCCCCAGGCGCCGGAGTTCAAGTAGCTCGGCGTGTAGTATTCGTTGATGCCGAACGAGAAGTTATCGTTCACCGTGTAGGTGAACTTGCCGTAGACTTCGAAGAAGCTGAGGTCCTTCTTGATCACGTTGGTGTTGAGCAGGGCCTTCTCGGCACAATCGGCGCCCTGGAAGACGCCGGCGTTGTCGATGCCAGTGCCGCCGAAGTAGCAAGTGCCGCCCGGATACAGGTAGCCCCACACGCCGATGTCGAAGGCGAAGGCGCCGAAGGTCGGGCGGATACCGCCGTAGACGTCGATCTCGGCCGCCGCGCGGTTCGGGAAGGAAATGCTCTCACCGGCGACGCCGACATAGAGCTGGAGGTCCTTGGTGACGTTGTAGCGGGGCTCGAAATAGGCCGCGACCGACGGCTTGTGGTTCGACTGGGTGATACCGCGGAAGATGTAATCGCTCATGATCGCGCCGCCGAAGGCGATATCCCACGGATCGAAGGCCGGCGGCGGCGGGGCTTTCAGTGCCTTCACGCGCAAATCCGCCGCGAAAGCCGAACCCGTCGTCACCATTGCCAGCGCCGTTGCCAACAAAGCCACTTTTTTCATTTCGATCCCCATCGCCAATTCTTACCAGTCGGATCCCGGAAGCCCCCCGGGGCGTACGACGTGTCTGCAAAATTGCGTTACTGCGACAATCTGGATTGAGGGGCGCGAACCGTGAAGCAAAAAGCGCGGGCATCTGCCGACTTTTTAGGCGTTTTGACGATTCCGCGAAAGGTTGTCGGCCTGTGTGGCTTCTTGATCACATTATTTGCATTCCAAAGTCCACGGGAGGCCCGTGTAAGTCCGGGGGTCGTCGGACAGCGTGGCACCCGGGCTACGAATCAAGGCGGGCGCCGGGAACGGTGGCGACCAAACCGGCTATAGCGATGCAAAAAGGCCGCAGCGCCTGGCGCCGCGGCCCTTCTGCTTGCAGATCCTTCCAAGGGAGACGAGCGGCCGGGGCCTACCCCTGTCCCTCGGCCGGCGCCGATTCCGTAGAAGACGAAGGCATCGCCCAGCTTGTCTCGGCGGCAGGCTCGGGAGCCGGAGCCTCCACCGGTGCTGACGGCTTCGGAGCAGGCGCTGCCTTCGCCTTCTTCGGTGCCGCTTTCTTCGCGGCCTTCTTGGGGGCGGCCTTCTTGGCCGACTTTGCCGCAGCCTTCTTGGCGGCTTTCTTCGGGGCGGCCTTCTTGGCAGATTTCTTAGCTGCTTTCTTTGCAGCCTTCTTGGCAGACTTTTTCGCGGACTTCTTGGCTGCCTTCTTCGCGGTCTTCTTCGCCGCTACAACCTTTTTGGCCTTCTTGGCCTTCTTGCTTTTCTTCTTCTTCGCTTTCGCCATCGTGGTCCTCCTGTTGCCGCCGAACAATGGTCGATCGGGCGTCGCCTCCGGACGAAAGCTCAGCCTTTGAAAGCTCAAGCTTGCGCGTTCAATGCCGGCCGCGACCCGCCCGTAGCCCAATCGAGAAGCTCAATCGTGTGTACGACCGGAACTGACGTGCCACTGGCAATCTGCACCATGCAGCCGATATTGCCCGCGGCAATCATGTCCGGCTTGACGCTCGCGATGTTGGCGACCTTGCGATCGCGCAACCGACCCGCAAGCTCGGGCTGGAGAATGTTGTAGGTCCCCGCCGAGCCGCAACACAAATGGCTCTCGGGTACATCTTTCACCACGAATCCATTCTTGGAAAGCAATTCTTTCGGAAGGCCTGTGATTTTCTGCCCGTGCTGCAACGAACACGCGGAGTGATAGGCGACGACGATGTTGTCCTGTCTCGCAGTCGTCGCGAGTTCGAGGCCGGCGACGTATTCGGTGATGTCCTTGGCGAGCGCCGACACCTTCGCCGCATCGGCCGCGAACGCGGTGTCCTCGCGCAGCAGATAGCCGTAGTCCTTGATGACCGTACCGCAGCCGGAGGTCGTCACCAGGATGGCATCGAGCCCCTCGCCGGCCGCTTCCTTCCCCCACGCCGCGACGTTGGCGCGAGCTCGCGCCAACGCATCCTGGTCGTTGCCGAGGTGATGAGTCAGCGCGCCGCAGCACTGCTCGTCCCGGACCAGGACAACCTCGATGCCATGGCGGGTGAGGAGACTGATGGCAGCCTGGTTGATGCGCGGCGCCAGCACCTGCTGGGCGCAGCCCTGGAGCAGCGCCACTCGTCCGCGCTTCTTGCCGAGCGCCGCGAACACGCTGCCCGCGGCAGGCCCTGCCGGCGGCAGCCGGTTCGGGGCCAGCGCCAGCATCGCCTTGATGCGCTGGATCAATCCGGGCGTCGCCGAAGGCCGGGGCGTCGGCAGCAAGACACTCAGCGGACGGGCCAGCCGCGCCAACCACATGCTGACGCGAAAGCGCTGCGGGTCCGGCAGGACGAAGGCCAGCACCTGACGCAGCAGCCGCTCGGCCAGCGGCCGCTGATAGCGCTGCTCGATCCGGACCCGGGCCTGGTCGACGAGGTGCATGTAGTTCACGCCCGAGGGGCAGGTCGTCATGCAGGCAAGGCACGACAGGCAGCGGTCGATATGCTTGACCACCTCGGCCGTCGGCGCCTGGTCCTTCTCCAGCATCTCCTTGATCAGGTAGATGCGGCCGCGCGGACTATCGAGCTCGTCGCCGAGCAGCACATAGGTCGGACAGGTTGCGGTGCAGAAGCCGCAATGGACGCAGGCACGCAGGATCTTGTCGGCTTCCGCGATGTCGGGGTCAGCGAGCTGCGCGAGTGAGAATTCGGTCTTCATTCAGCCAGCGCTCCGCGTGAGCCGCCCCCGGTTGAGAATGGTCTTCGGATCGAAGCTGGCGCGCACCCGCTCGCTCAGCGCGGCAATGCCCGGCGCCTGTGGATGGAACACATCGACATCGCGCCTGACCTCCTCGGCCGCCCGGATCAGCGTGGCGTGCCCACCGACCGCGTTCGCTCGCGCACGCACGACAGGGGCGTGCGCGTCCGGCTTCGGCGGCAATGCCGCCCAGATCAACCCGCCGCCCCAATCGTAGATCAAATCGCCGCCGGTCTCGCGCGCCAATTGAGTGCCGAGTGCCGCGCCCGAGGCCGGCGGACAGACGATACGCCACACCGGCCAGGCGCCGAGCGCGCCGCCGGCCGCGAACGGCAGCACGTCGCGGATCGCGGCCCACAGCGCGGCAGATGCCGCATCCTCGATCAGCGTCGCGGTTCCAAACGGCGCCAGCAATTCGCGCAGCGAGCCGGCGCGGTGCGCGGCAGATGCGGTGATGCCCTCGAGCCGCAGCAGGGTCAGCGCCTCGCCCTGGCCCACGATGTCACCCAGCCCGTCGGTCCTGGCCCGGAATGCCGATTTCGGCAGGTGCGCCGCACCGGACACGTCGAAGGGCGAGCCGAGCGCCGCGGTCATGGCCTTGTTGGCGACGGCATCATCTAACCCTCGCAGCAGCAGCGTCCGCTCAGCCTCCGGCTTCGGCATCACCTTCAGCGTGACCTCGGTCATCACCGACAGCGTACCCCAGGACCCCGCGAGCAGCTTGCAGAGATCGTAGCCGGTGACGTTCTTCACCACCCTGCCGCCGGTCTTGAAGCTGTCGCCGAAACCGGAAACGGCATGCGCGCCGAGCAGGTGATCGCGGGCGCCGCCCGCCCTGATCCGCCGTGGCCCGGCGAGCCCGGCCGCGATCATGCCGCCGATGGTGCCCGATACCGGCGTGCCCAGCAGCGGCGCGGTGTTGACAGGCTCGAAGGCGAATTGCTGGTTCTTGGCATCGATCAGCGCCAGCACATCGGCAAGCGGCGCCCCTGCCTGGAGCGTCACGATCAGCTCATTGGGCTCGTATGAGGTGACGGCATTGAGCGCAGAGACGTCGAGCACCGCATTGGTCGCCATCGCGTGGCCGATGCCGCGCTTACCGCCATGACCGATGATCTCGAGCGGCTGCTCATTGGCAATCGCCGCGCGCACCACCTCTTCGACGTCTTTGGCGTCTCTGACCTTCAGCGTATCCACGACTGTGCCGGTATCGAAGTTCACAAGGGAAAGCAATTCGTTCGTCGCGGATCTAGAACCGCGGAATATCCGGGAACGCCAGCTTGCCGGCATGCACATGCATGCGGCCAAGCTCGGCGCAGCGGTGCAGGGTCGGAAACACTTTTCCGGGATTGAGCAGGCCCTGCGCGTCGAAGGCGCATTTCAACCGCTGCTGCTGGTTGAGGTCGATCTCGCTGAACATGTCGGGCATCAGATCGCGCTTCTCGATGCCGACGCCGTGCTCGCCGGTGAGCACGCCGCCGAACTCGACGCAGGCGCGCAGGATGTCGGCGCCGAAGGCTTCGGCGCGCTCGATCTCGCCGGGCTTGTTGGCATCGTAGAGGATCAAGGGGTGCAGATTGCCGTCGCCGGCGTGGAACACGTTGGCGCAGCCGAGCTGGTATTTTTCCGAGAGCTCGCGGATGCGGGCGAGCGCCTTCGGCAGCGCGCCGCGGGGGATCGTGCCGTCCATGCAGAGATAATCCGGCGAGATCCGGCCGACGGCCGGAAACGCGGCCTTGCGGCCGGCCCAGAACAGGTTGCGCTCGGCCTCCGAGGTCGAGATCTGGCAGGTGGTCGAGCCGCAGGCATTGGCGATGGCCTCGACGCGCGTGATCAGCTCGTCGACCTCGATCTTGGGACCGTCGAGCTCGATGATGAGCAGCGCTTCGACATCGAGCGGGTAGCCGGCATGGACGAAGGCCTCCGCAGCGTGGATCGCGGGCTTGTCCATCATCTCCATGCCGCCGGGGATGATACCGGCACCGATGATGCGCGCCACGCACTCGCCCGCCGCCTCGACTTGCGCAAAGCCCACCATCAGCGCGCGCGCCGTCTCCGGCTTCTGCAGGATCCGTACCGTGATCTCCGTGATGACGCCGAGCAGGCCTTCGGAACCGGTGATGACGCCCATGAGGTCATAGCCGGCGTTCTCGGCGGACTTGCCGCCGATGCGCAGGATCTCGCCGCTCATCAGCACGATCTCGCAACCGAGCACGTTGTTGGTGGTCATGCCGTATTTCAGGCAATGCACTCCGCCGGAATTCTCGGCAACATTGCCGCCGATCGAGCAGGCGATCTGCGAGGACGGATCGGGCGCGTAGTAGAAGCCGGCATGCGCGACCGCCTGGCTGATGGCGAGATTGGTGACGCCGGGCTCGGTGACGACGACGCGATTGTCGAAATCGATCTCGCGGATGCGCTTGAACTTGCCAAGGCCGAGCAGCACGCCGTCTTCGAGCGGCAGCGCGCCGCCGGACAGCGAGGTGCCGGAGCCGCGCGGCACCACCTTGATGCCCTGCGCCGCACAATATTTCAGGATGAGCGAGACCTGCTCGGTCGTATCGGGCAGCACCACGACCATCGGCGGCTGCCGATAGGCGGTCAGCCCGTCGGATTCGTAGGCGCGCATCTCGGCGGGCGTATCGATCACGCCCTCGCCCGGCACGATTGCCCGCAACGCAGCAATGATCTCCGCGCGGCGCGCAAGCACCGCCTGGTCGCTCGCGGGCATCATGATGGCCATGACATATCCTTCCGGCTCGCGCCGCATGATCCAATTTGTCGCGGCAAATCAACCACGTCCGCGCCTGTTTGGGTAGGCCATCCGAAAGTCGGATCGACGATCCGAGGCGAGTTCGCTCTGGGACAAGTAGGAAATCGTGAAACCTGTCATGGTTTGGTGGCTTGTCCAAGCCGAGCAGGCCTGCCAAAAGCGGCGGGTCGGCGATTGTCGATCAGGCAAGAGACTGACCAGACCCACCAGGGAAGAGACGAAGAGCACCCGATGACAAAACTGACTTTTGGCGCACTGACGATCCTCACCATGATTGCCACCGCACCCGCCGCGATGGCGCAGGATGTCGCGGCCGGCAAGACATCGTTCAACAAGTGCCTGGCCTGCCACGCGATCGGCGAAGGCGCCAAGAACAAGGTCGGCCCCGAGCTCAACGGCCTCAACGGCCGCAAGTCGGGCACGGTTGAGGGCTATAGCTACTCGGACGCGAACAAGAATTCCGGCATCACCTGGGACGAGGCCGTGTTCAAGGAATACATCAAGGACCCCAAGGCCAAGATCCCCGGCACCAAGATGGCGTTCGCCGGCATCAAGAACGAGACCGAGATCAACAATCTCTGGTCCTACGTCTCCCAGTTCGACAAGGACGGGAAGATCAAGCAGTAAGCGCGCAAACGGCGACCGCTAGAGCTTCGGTTCTGATTGAATCAGAACCGAAGCTGTCGCTCTTTGCTTTGACGCGTTTTCTTCACGCGAACCGGCATCCACTTCGCTCGAAAACGCTCTAATCGGCGGCCGCCTGCGCCGGGATGATCTTGCCGATCATCGTCTCGATCTCCGCCTTCACGAGATCCGGCACCGCGTTCTGCACCATGTGGCCGAGATCGGGCAGCACGATCAGCTTTGCATTCGGCACCGCCGCGGCGAACGGGCGCGCGTGGATGCTGGTTTTCACCGTCTTGTCGGGCTCGCCGGCGACGATCGTGACCGGCGCCTTTATCTCGCCATAGCGCGCAACTTGCGCGGCGACGGATTCCTTCAGCGTCACCAGATCATAGGCATTGGCGATGAACTCGCGGGGACGCAGCAATAGCGGCGTCGCGGAGTGCTTGACGAAGCCGTCCGGCATGACTTGCGGCAGGAAGACGTTGCGCGCGCCGGATTCAGCCAGGACATAGCCGAGCGGCAGCGTGATCGTGTAGGCGAGCAGCGGACCGATCACGGGCGTTGCGATGATCTCGTTGTAACGGCCGACACCGCCGCGCCAGGGATGAGTGACGGGGGCGAGCATCACGAGACCGGCAACGCGGTGCGGGTGATCGAGCGCGATCCGCGCACCGAGGGCGCCGCTCCAGGAATGCACCACGAAGACCGCGCGATCGATCCCGAGCTCATGAAGCGCCTCATCGATCATCCGCGCCTGGATCTGCGGCGTCGAATCCTGCCGCCGACCGCGCGTGCTCCAGCCGTGGCCGGGGCGGTCGATCAGAATCACGCGACGATCCCCGGCGAGGATGTCACCGAGTGGCCGTCGCATCGCTTCGAGATTGGAGCTCGCGCCGTGCAGCATCACGATCGGAGGACCGGAATGGCGAGGGCCGATATCGACGACATGAAGCGTCGCGCCATCGACCTCGATCATCCGGCCCTGCGGCGGAAAGGCGCGTTGCACGGCGACGATTCCCACCTGCGTGACCAGCACCAGTAGAACCAGCGCCGTCACGACTGACATCACGATCATGGAGAGAATCCGGGTGATCCTGGGCACTGGGCAGTTACGGGTCTGATCGGCGGCAGTTTCGCCGCCGGCTTTCCGCGCTTCCACCGAAAATGCCGGGGGCTGTGGATATGTGCATAATTTCAGAACAAAAAAGCTCAATGGAATCAATAATAATCCGAGAGAGGACGCAAGCCCCGGCACAGCTTCATGCAGGCGTCATCGCGGCTTCCATATAATCGCCATGGTCGGTTCCGCCATCTAGGCGCGGGTGGGCGCCGATCCTCTCGCAACGTCGGGCGATGCGGGAAAGACCGGCAGGATTTGTCCTGGTTTGAACCGGAGAATTTTCAATGAGCTTCAGATCGAACGACACTGCGATCGACGAAATCGTCGCGAGCTGCAACGGCGACCTGCGCGGTGCCGTGCGGGCGCTGCTCCTGATCAACGAACATCTCGAGGCCGAGCTTGCAAAGGCTTACGCCGCAGCCGCCGACCGCAGCCTCGTCGAGCGCGGTAGCAGCGTCCTGCATTGACGCGCGGCTAGTTCGTACCGTCCTCCTCCTTTTCCTCCTCGGGCGTGATTACGGGACAGGCGCGGATCGTCGAACGGGCAAGCTTGGCATCGGCCCTGGACTTGTAGGGACCGTCGCCGAACCAGATGTCGCCGATGATGACCGGATTGCTGGTCACGATATTGCATTTTCCGGTGGCGCGGTTGCCGACCACCCAGAACGATCCGTCGGCGAAGCTCACCGTCCCCGACGCGAGCAGCAAGACAGCTGCGACCACCAAACGCTTCATGGCTTTCGCTCCTGCCATGCAGGTAGGCCTGCAACAGGCCCCGCAATAGTCCTCGCGGTGCAACGCTTCGGATCGTGGTTAATCCGGGCACGCCGCAACCACTCAAGAAATGATCGAGTTATAGCTAGATGTCGCGACCTTCGACCTTCTCGGTCAGCGCCTTGACCTGATCGGGGATCTTTTCGAGGTGCGGATTGACGGCGAGCGCCTTGCGATAGGCGTCGAGCGCGCGCTTCTCGTCCCCGACCTCCTGCATGATCATGCCGAGGCCGGCGAGCGCGCCGAAATGGCGCGGCTCGCGGATCAGCACTTGCTGGATGTCCGCGAGCGATCGGCCATAGTCGTTCTGCATGTAGTAGAGCGTCGCACGCCGGTTCCAGGCCTCGATGTAATCGGGCCTGAGCTTGATGATCGAATCCAGGAGCTTGATCGCGACGTCGATCTTCTTCGCGTCGACCGCGGTCTTGGCGCGTGACATCAGAAGCGCGGCGGTGTCGCTCGGGGTCTGGAGCCAGATCGCCCAGATCCGCGCCTCGACATGCTTGGCGCTGGTCTCGTCGGGCGCCGCCTTCAGCGCGCCGAACAGGAAATCGAGATTCTTGCTGCGATCGACCTTGGGCAGCTTGGCCGGCGCTTCCGGCAGCTTCTTCTGCTTGCCGGGTGGCTCGACCTGCTGGGCCAAGGCCGGAGCCAAGCCGGCGGTTCCCAGCACAAGGGCCAGACACAAGGTACGCGCGAGGTGGAATCTGACTGCCATGGTGAAAGTCTAAACGCGCAAAGCCGCCCTTGCAAAGCAAAGGCGGCGTCAAACTCGTGTGAGACCGTGGTCTTGCGGGGCGCGCGAGGGCGCCCGGCAGGGCGAGATCAGCCCTGGCGAGCCTTGAAGCGGCGCTGCACCTTGTTGATCACATAGACCCGGCCCTTGCGGCGGACCAGGCGGTTGGCGCGATGGCGACCGCGCAGCGATTTCAGCGAGTTACGGACCTTCATGGCAGAATCCTGAACGTTCGAAAGGCCGTGTTCGGCACTACCGTTTCGGCACGCGCGAATGTGGCAAAATGAGATTTTTCCCGCCAGCGGACCGACCGCCCGGGACGGGGCGGTTCTTAAGGCATGGGTGGAGGTGATGTCAATGTTAACTGCCCGGTTCCGAACCGGCAAAATCGTGAAAACAACCCCATGCACAGTAGAAGCGGCCGGATCGGCCCGATTTTCTCGCAACGACTTCAAGGGCCTCCAACGCGCCTTGCCAAATTCGTTATATCATATAATCAATTCGGCAACCTGTCGGGAGGACACCCATGCCGAAGCTGAAGCTGCCCAATATCGACGATGTCGTCGCCATCGACATCCACACCCATGCCGAGGAGCCCTGCGGCTGCCATCCCGACGACGGCTATGACGACTTCCAGGCGCAGATGGCGGAATACTTCAAGTCGCCGAACAAGCATCCGCCGACGGTGCCGGAGACCGCGGCCTATTACCGCTCCAAGAACATCGCCGCGGTGATCTTCCCGGTCGACGCCGAGCGCGAGACCGGCTTCCGCCGCTACAACAATTACGAGATGCTGGAGGTTGCCTCCGAGCATCTCGACGTCCTCATCCCGTTCGTCTCGATCGATCCGCACAAGGGCAAGCTGGGCGCGCGCGAAGCACGCAAGCTGATCGAGGAATACGGCGTGCGCGGCTTCAAATTCCACCCGACCATGCAGGGCTTCTACGCCAACGACCGCATGGCCTATCCGCTCTACGAAGAGATCAACAATGGCGGCGCGATCGCGCTGTTCCACACCGGCCAGACCGGCGTCGGCTCCGGTATGCCCGGCGGCATGGGGATGCGGCTGAAATATTCCAATCCGATGTACATGGATGACGTCGCGGCCGATTTCCCCGACCTCAAGATCATCCTCGCGCATCCCTCCTTCCCCTGGCAGGAAGAGGCGCTCTCGGTCGCGACCCACAAGCCGAACGTCTATATCGACCTGTCGGGCTGGTCGCCGAAGTATTTCCCGCCGATCCTGGTGCGCTACATCAACTCGATTCTGCAGGACAAGATGCTGTTCGGCTCGGACTGGCCGGTGATCACGCCGGACCGCTGGCTGTCGGATTTCGCCAAGATCGAGATCCGCGACGAGATCCGGCCGAAGGTGCTGAAGGCGAACGCGCGCAAGCTGCTGGGGATCTAGGCGTTCTTATTGATCGGCGGAGCCGCTTGCAGCGACTCCGCCGCGGTCATTGCGAGTCTCAAGCGCGAATCCCGATCGCTGGACGAAAAGGCGGATCGCCGGTGGGCGATGGAATTGCAGCGTAATGATCGAAGCGCATCGTGTAGGTCGCCTGCCCCTGGCTCATCAAGCCTAGACTGTTCGTATAGCCAAGCATGGTCATGAGCGGCAGGATCGCGTCGATCGCGACAGTGTCGTCTTGGACGTTCGTGACGCCAACCTGCCCACGCCGCAATCGCAAATCGTGGGCGATGGCTTCTGCAAAGGCTGCCGGTGTCACCACCTCGACCTTCATGATCGGTTCGAGCAGAACCGGCTTTGCCATGTTCAGGGCCTCGCGAAAGGCTGTTCTCGTAGCGACCTCGAAGGCAAGTACCGATGAGTCGACATCGTGATACTTGGCATCGATCAGTTCGACCCCGACATCGATCACTGGAAAGCCCGCAACGACGCCGCAAGCGAGGACGTCCTTCAGACCTTTTTCGACGCCAGGGAGATACTCCCTCGGTAGCACGCTCTCGTCGATCTTTGACTCGAAGTGAAAGCCCTTCCCGGAATCGATGGGTCCAACAGCGAGCTTGACGGCGGCAAAGTCGCCTTTCGCGCCGTAGATCTTCTTGTGCGTGTAAGCCACCTCTGCCCGTGTGGTTGGACGCTCCAGAAATGCGACCTGCATTGCGCCCACATTGACAGCAATCCGATCGGCCCGATTGAGCACATCGACCTTGCCTGCGAGATGACTTTCACTCACGCCCTTCAGCACAATCTGACCCGACGTGGGATCGAGCGACACCATGAACGAGTGATCCTCGGCGGCGAGCCTAGCGAGCGCCGTCACGAGCTTCTCATGCTCCGCCCGAGATGCCGCCTCGATGGCGACCTCGACCAGCAATGGTTGCCTGATGACATCATCCTGCATTGATGGGTCTCAAACCTGCGCTCCGGAGTCGCTTTCTACTCTATCATAGAGGTCGTCATGCCCGGGCTTGTCCCGCCCGCGCGGCCGAAGCTGCTGCTTCGGCGAGGCGAAGGCCCGGGCATCCACATTCTATATGCTGCGTGGAAAGGCGTGGATGGCCGGGACAAGCCCGGCCATGACGCGTCTCCAACCAGTGCCCGTCCCTGGTTTCGACGAAGAGCCAGTCAGGCTCTTCATCAGCCAGATGTCTTCGCCGGCTGTGGCGGCATCCAGCATCGCTCGGGCCGTCGCGGATTTGTCGTAAAGATCCTGCAGCGCAGTGAGGATGTCGGCTTTTTCCGTGGGGACGTTGGCTCCGTCTTCGACAGACGTCGAGAACGCTAGGCCGTAGGGCTCGATGCCGTTGACGGTTGCGGGCATACCGTCCAAACCCGTCGCATTGCCCAGATCGTCTGCGTCCGGGCCATAGAATTTTATCCTGATCTTGACGTCAGACCAAGCCATGGCAAATCCCCCCTTAGTTGATCTTATTTCTTGAGCTCCGAGCGCCAGTATTCCGATCGCTTGGCCATCCAGTCCCGATATGTCTCACCGTTGACTGGAAATCCGACGAGCCGGTGTTTTCCATCAGCCGGATCGAAATACATGGCGGCGATGTAGTCGCGCGCGAGCTGGTCCGGCGTGAGTGGATAGATCATCTCGCGGTCCCATTCGCCAAAGTAGACGTCATACGTCTTGCCGACGGATGCGTTGCCGCTTCGCACCTCCAGTACCTGCAACCGGACAAAGCTCTTGTCGCGAGAGTGCTGCTTCGGTGGAATCCCTGACTGATCCCGTCCTCCCAACCAGACCGGACTGGCGAGCGGACGCACTCTGACGATGGCAGTTTCTTGCACGCCATTTGGGATATGTGCCGGGTCGAAATCGGTCGGCAGCGCGTCGAGAAAATATGCGAGAGGAGGCTGGGAGTTTGCCACCATCTGAAGCAAGCCTTCCTGATGCGGAATGTCGGAGCTTGACGGATCTCGGTCACAGCACGGCCCCAAGCACGCTATCGCCGCCGCGCGACACGCCTGTCCGCAAGATTTCGCTTCGGTGACAGATGCGAGGAAAAACAGAGCGAAGAACGCGCAGGCCCGATGTCGCCATGTACTGTGTGCAGCCGATCTCAAGCCTATTCGGCAACCATTTGCCATAAAGAACCCGCTCGTGAGGTGCGCGTCGAATGCTACTCGCGATGTCGTCGCGCAACAGGAATCAATAGACAAGACCGATCGCGCACCGTCAAGCAAAGATTGTATGATTGCAATTTTAACGTTGTGCGCGAATTGTGTTGACGCGCGAGCTGCAAACGAGCTTTGGACTTGCGAATGCTCTGGCCGACGAAATCCCTCGCCCGATCCGTACGCGGCGCATGCGCCTCCTGAAAATCTTCTGCAGGAACACCACAAGGGGCAAGGACAACTTGTCGCACTGATCGAAGCTTGAAGTGAGATGCCTCTGAGCACGGGAGGATGACGACTTCTTGAAGGCGGTTCCGCAAAGCTCAAGCAAGCCGCAGTGCTTCGAGGGCTTCGGTCGCATGATCGAAGCCCTCTCGATTCAAGGCCTCAGACCTGTGCCAAGCCGCCGTCGACGAAGACCTCGCCGCCGGTCATGTAGCTGCTGTCCGAGGACGCCAGGAACGCGGCCACCGCCCCGGTCTCGCTGGGGTCGCCCACGCGCCCGATGGGCGTGGCGCTGCCGAGTGCGTCGAATGCTTCCTCGCCCACGACTTCCAGCGCCAATTCCGTCTTGGTCGGGCCCGGCGACAGCACATTGACGCGGATGCCCGTGCCGCGCAGGTCCAGCGCCCAGCTCCGCGCCAGATTGCGGATCGCGGCCTTGGTCGCGCTGTAGATGCTGAATTGCGGCGTCCCCATCACGCCCGTGCTCGAGCCGGTCAGGATGATCGACGATCCCTTCCGCATCAGCGGCAGGGCCTTCTGCACGGTGAATACCAATCCCTTCACATTGACGTCGAAGATCTGATCGTAGTGCTCGACCGTGATCTGGCCGAGCGGCGCAAATGCCCCGGTCCCGGCATTGGCGAACAGGACGTCGACGTTGCCGCGTTCGGCTTTCACCGTCGCATACAGTCGGTCGAGGTCGGACAAATCGGTGACCGATCCCCTGACTGCGCGCGCCGAGGACCCCAGCTGCGCAACGGCGGCATCGAGCGGCTCCTGCCGCCGCCCGAACAGATAGACGAACGCGCCTTCGTCGACGAACCGTTTTGCCGCTCCAAACCCGATGCCAGTTCCACCGCCCGTCACCACCGCCGTCTTGCCTTGTAGTCTGCTCATGATGTGCTCCTTCATTGAGGTTGCACTGAGCTGGCGGCCTACCCACCTATCGACAAGTATGCACCTTTTGGTAAGTACCCAAAAAATGTCGTCAGATCGTTCAGACCCCATCTCCCCGCCGGCGCCGGTTCAAGCAGACGTCCAGCGCTGCACGCCAAATTTGCCCGGCTTCACCTGCGGCCTGGATGCGACCCTGCGGGTCGTCGCCGGCAAGTGGAAGCCGCTGATCCTCTACTTCGTCGCCCAGGACGGCCCGACCCGCTATGGCGAGCTCCGACGATCCGTGCGCGATGTCAGTGACAAGGTGCTGATCCAGCAGCTCAAGGAGCTGGAGGCCGACGGTCTCGTGAAGCGGACCGACTACAAGGAGGTGCCGCCGCGGGTGGACTATAGCCTCACGCCTTTGGGCCGCAGCCTCGCCGAGGCGCTCGTGCCGCTCTGCACATGGGGCACGGAGCACATGGCAGAGGTCAGCCGGGTCTTCGCCGAGCGGGAGGGTTGGACGCGGCGAGGACACCCGCCGACCGTCTAGCTCGCGCTGCTCCTTGTCCGAGGTCTGCTCCGCCCCTGATTGCAGCGCGTTGGCGCCACTCGCCCTGAGTCCGGCGTGGGCCAATTCCAGACCAGACTGGGCTTACCGATCTAGGCCGCTTTCTGGCGCATCGAATACCATGGGTATTCTCACCTCTACGGCCCAATGATTTTTCTCATCGTGGCTCTTTGCATTGACCGAGGTGTCAGGCGGTTCGAGAGGGCGACCATCTTGTTCGCCAGACCCGCCACCACCGTCGCCCTTCCTTTTGAGAGCGCCGCGATACCGCTCGCGGCGACCGGACGCGGCTTCATCGTGAGAAGACGCAGCAAGGACGAGGCAGTGGCGCCGGCCGCCGCGTCGAAACCAGTCGCGGTATGCCCGGGACAGAGGCTGGTCACGACGACGCCATGCGGGCGAAGTTCGTCATGCAGCGCCTCGCCGAAAGCGAGCACATAAGCCTTGGTCGCCGCATAGGCCGCGTAGCTGGGAACGGCCTGGAAGCCCAGGAGGCTGGCGACGAGAAGGATGTGTCCAGATCGCCGCGCGGCCATGTCACGGCCGAACAGGTAGGTCAGCTCCGTGAGCGCCGTGATGTTGAGCTGGATCATATCTACGGTGCGCTCGATCGCGGTTTCCAGAAAGTCACCGTGCAAGCCGTATCCGGCATTATTCACCAAGATATCGATCGGCGCAGACTTCGCGTCGAGACTGCGTTTCAGGCGGTCGGCCGCGCCGGGCGAGGCAAGATCGATCGCCTCGACCAAGACATCCACCCTGTATTTGCGGCGAAGATCGGCGGCGAGTTTTTCCATCGGCTCCAGCCTACGCGCCGCCAGCACGAGATTGACCTTCTGCGCCGCCAGCAGGTCTGCAAATTCAAGGCCTAGGCCGCTCGACGCCCCTGTGATCAGAGCCCGCTTGCCGGCAAAGCTTTTCACTCCTTCGAGGGCTTTCGACATCATTCTCTCCGTCATCTATTTGGTGAATTGGCAAAGCAGGACAGCCCAAAGGCTTTCGTCACCGATGTCCGGCGCTCGTGTCGGCCTGCTTGTCCGTCCAACGCCGGAATAGAGCGCTGGCATTCCCGCGCGAGTGCTTCGCCGGCGAATACGCCCTCATCTCTGGTCCCGCTGATCGGCCAAAGACGCCCCCTCCACCGAGCCGGGCGTCTCCCCTGCTAATCGCTATCAGCATGCCGGATTGCGCGCCGTGACGATCCACGTCGCGCTGTCGATCATCACCGACCGCTCGCCGGGGCGGCCCGCGAAGGCGGCACGAACCGCGGCCGAGGCGCGGGCGCGGATGTCGTCGGGCTGATCAGCGAGCACGCGCGACAGCGGGCCGACCTCGAACGTCATCTTCACCGCGTCGTCGATCGCCGCGTCCCGCGTCGCGCCCTCGCCAAGCGGGACGGAAGCATCGAAGGGCGCGATAGCAATATCGGTGAAGCCGGCCGCCGTCAGGATCCGACCCACCCGCCCCGGGTCGCCGAACGAGAATGGACCGGGCGCCTCGGGATCGGGCAGCGCCGTCGGCGGGACGATGCCTTTGATCGCGCCCATCGGCAGGCGTACCCAATCGTTCTCGGCCGCGTCACGCCAGCAGACGAAAACGACCCGCCCGCCCGGCTTGAGCGCGCGGCGCATATGGGCGAACGCCCCTGTCGGATCGTCGAAGAACATCACCCCGAAACGCGAGAACAGGATGTCGAACGCCCCCTCGGGCAGCTCGGCGCTGCTGGCGTCGGCCACCCGGAACAGGGCCGGCGTATCCTGTGGCGCAAGCGCGCGCGCTCGGGCGATCAGCGGTTCGGATATGTCCACGCCCAGCACTTGGCCCCCCGCGCCGACGCGGGCGGCCAAAGCCAGACTCGAGGCGCCCGCGCCGCAGCCGACGTCCAGCACGCGCTCGCCCGCCGCGGGCGCGGCGGCTTCGATCGCGGCCTGGCCGAACACCGCCGCTATGGCGTCGAGCCGGGCCTGGTGGGCGACCCAGCGCTCCCCGCTTTGGCCATTCCAGTCGGCGACCTGATGGGCACTGTGCTGTGCCATGACATATCCTTGTTTTGATTCGTTCATAACTAAGCTGTCCGATGCCAAGCGCGCTTCGTCTCCAGCGATCCCGCCTTCACCAGCGATAAGGCGCCAGACCTGCGTGTGATCGTCTCATGCGTCGAGATCGGTGCCGCCTAAAGCGCGATGCGATTAGGATGAATCGCCATCGCGCTTCAGGTTATTGTTTGAGCATGATCTTTTCGGAAAACCGCTGCGCACTTTTCCGGATCATGCTTTAGCGCCCGACTTCGAAGGACAACCGCGCCCGCGGCAACCGGAGAAGGGAATCTGTGCTCTCAAACCAGCATCGACTGCTGGGCGAAGATACCCGCCATCGCGCCCTGCGATGATGCCTGGGTGACCGAGGGCAAGAAGGGCGTGGTGAGGTCGCCGGCGGCGTAGATGCCGGGCATGCTGGTTTGGCGGCGCTCGTCGACCTTGAGGGTGATACCGACGGGCGTAGCCACGGTGGCAAGGCCCAGTGATTCGTGCAGGCTTGCGGACGGCTTGTTGCGCGGATTGGCGAACAGGATGTCGACTGCGACTTTGCGGCCGGTATCGAGATTGACGGTGGCGATATGGCCCTTGTGATGGGCGATCTCGACGATCCGGCCATCGACGACAGGTATGTTGCGGCGCGCCAGATCGGCCTGGATATCGGGCGGAATGTCGTGACCATCGGCGAAGAGCGTCAACTTGTCGGTCCAATCGTGGAACAGCCTGACCTGATTGTGCGACTGCGGGCTGGACCAGACGAGGCCCCAATGCTGGCCGGCGACTTCAAAGCCGTCGCAATACGGGCACGGCACGATGGACGTGCCCCAGCTTTCGGCGTAGCCCGGAACATCAGGCATCTGGTCGGCGACGCCGTAGCTCAGGATCACACGACGCGCCCGAAGGCTTTCGCCATCGGAAGTGAGGACGTTGAAATCGTCGATGGCGCCGGAGACGCTGTCGGCCCGGGCACTGACCAGCTTGATCGCGGGATAACGCGCCAACTGCCGTCGCGCCTCGGCCAGGATGTCCAGCGGCGGCTTGTGATCGTGGCCGAGCAGTCCATGCGAGTGGCCGGCGAAGCGGTTGCGCGGCAGACCGGTATCGAGAACGGTGACCTTGCGGCGGGCACGGCCGAGCTGCAGGGCGCCGGCGAGACCGGCAAAGCTGCCGCCAATGATGATGACGTCATCCATGGTGATGGGCTCCGTTGGAGGACAGGTTGCAACCTACCCGGCTTGCACATTTCAGATACTTCATGGTATCATAATTCAAGAATTAGAATACTGTCAAGTACTGGAATTATCGTGACCGAAAACAGCCGGGGCCGGCGCGGCCGGCCCGCCAACGAGGCGCTTGGCCAAACGATCGTCGACGCCGCGCGCGAACTCTTTGTGGAATTGGGTTTTCAAGCGACGACATTGGACAAGGTCGCCCAGCGGGCGAAGATATCCAAGCTCAGCATCTATCGGCACTTCGAGAACAAGGAGGCGCTGTTCAGCGCGGCCATGGCGGCCGGCTGCCATCAGTTGTTTGCACCCCAGGCCCTTCTTGAAGGCGTCGACGGTTCGGTCGAAGATCAGCTCATGGCGGTGGGATCATTACTGCTTCGCACGCTGTTGAGATCAGACGTCCGCAGTGTCGAAGCCATGGTCATGGCCGACAAGACGAGTCAAAACTCGTTAAGCAAGCTCCATTTCGAAGCCGGCCCCGCCTATGTCATCGCCCAAATCGAGGCCCTGTTGCGTCAGTTGCACGCGAAGGCGGTTCTGAACGTGCCCGATCCTCTCCGGTCCGCCCGCTTGTTTGCCGCGCTTTTCAAGGGATCCGATCTCCTGATGATCGCACGCTTCGATCAGGCGAGAGCAGAGGACGACAGGGAAATCGAATCCTATTGCCGGTCGGCCGTCGCCATGTTCATCGCCGCGCACGGTGGCAACGACCACGTGGGCGGATATTTGCCTGCCTCAAGGTCAAAAGACAAAATTTGAATCGTGCGTGACCGAGTTGGCCAGCAGGTCAAGGCAGGCCAGCCGATCATGAAAATTGACGAGTCGGCCGCACGGTCCGACTAACGTCCGCTCCGGGTCACAAGCCGCCGATCACACTTGCAGTGGCAGACGTCCGCTTTGCTCTGGTAAGCTGACGATTGTGCGCACTCCCCCAAACGGGGTTCTTGTGACCACAACGGCCCGGAAGGACAGCCAATGACCCTCAAAGCCGTCGTCTTCGACGCCTACGGAACGCTCTACGACATCCAGTCGGTCGCTGACATCACCGAGGATGCGTTTCCGGGCTATGGCGAGATCATCACGCAGGTCTGGCGCATCAAGCAGCTCGAATACACCTGGCTGCGCTCGCTGATGCGGCGCTACCAGGATTTTGCCGTCGTCACGCGCGATTCGCTCGCCTATACGCTGCGTGTGCTCGGTCTTGCCTATGAAAGCGAGGCGTTCGAGCGCGTGATCGAGAAATATCTGCATCTCGATCTCTATCCGGATGCGACCGCAACGCTTGCGGCCCTGAGGCCGCGCAAGCTCGCCATCCTCTCCAACGGCAGCCCGGACATGCTCAACGCGCTCGTGCGCAATTCGGGCCTCGACGGCCTGCTCGATGCCACCATCAGCGTCGACGCGAAGAAGATCTTCAAGCCGAGCCCGCAAGTATACGAGCTGATCCGCGAAGTTCTCGGCACGGAGCCGAACGAGGTCCTGTTTGTCTCCTCCAATCCCTGGGACGCCGCCGGAGCGAAATCGTTCGGATTGAAGGTTGCCTGGATCGAGCGGGTGACGCCGGAAGCCATGGCGCTGGCTTGCGTCGAGAACGAACTCGTGGCACCGCTCACCATGTTCAAGGCGATCCGTACCCAGATGGACGAGCTTGGCTTTGCGCCGGATCACCGCGTCCGTGCGCTGTCCGAGCTGCCAATGATTGCTTAGGCATCGCCGCCCGCCCGTGAGACTGGAATGAGCCTGGAATCCGTTCGCGCCTTCTTCGCCGAGAAAGCCCCCGACATCTCAGTCATCGAATCCCCGATCAGCTCCGCGACCGTGACGCTGGCGGCCGAAGCCTATGGCGTCGAGCCGGGGCGGATCGCCAAGACGCTGTCGTTGCGGATCGGCGAGCGCGTGATCCTGATCATCGCCGCGGGCACCTCGCGCATGGACAACAAGAAGGTGAAGGCGCAGTTCGGCGGCAAGCCGAAGATGCTGGGGCTGGAGGAGGTCGCCGACATCACCGGACACGAGGTCGGCGGCGTCTGCCCGTTCGGCCTGAAGTCGCCGCTGCCGGTCTATTGCGACGTGTCACTGAAGGCGTTCGACGTGGTGGTGCCAGCTGCGGGCTCGACCCACAGCGCGGTGCGCATCACGCCAGATCGTATGGCCGCGCTGACCGCGGCTGAATGGGTCGATGTCTGCGAGCACCACCCCTAGCCAATTCTAATCGTCCTCGTCATAACGCGGCCGCGGTGCAGGCGGCGGAGCATTGTAGCGCGGCGGCGGCGCGACACGATTGCGAGGAACCTGCTGCTGCGACTGAGCCTGGTTGTTGGATTGGAACACGGCACGGCAGCCGCTGGAAAGCTGTGGCGTGTTCTGCTGCAGGCACGCCACGATGCGGTTCACATCCGGAATCTGGTCGCTGCACAACCGCCACACGTCCGGTGTGCAGGCCATCTGCTGTTCCATCGTGCCGCGATATTCCTGCGCGGACGCAGCGCTCTGCGCGACGATGCCCCCGACCGCGAGCGCCACACCCAGCGCAATCCGCTCTGTTCGCATGTCCCGATCCTTCTCGATTCCCTCGAATTCTCACCAATCAATGAGACGCGGGCAGGTTCTGGACCAACAAAAAAATGTGAAGAAGCGGCTGGAACCTACTCCACCTTGCCGATCTTTTTCACCGCCGCGATCAGACGCGCGCTGTCGGCCGCGATGAATTGCGCGAAGGCCGGCGCGTCCTGATAGGCGACGAGACTGCCCGAGGTCTCGAACGCCTTGAGGACATCAGGACTCGTCATCACCTGCGCCATCGCCTCGCGCAGGCGGGTCGCGATCGGCGCAGGAAGAGAGCTCTGCGCAAAGAGCCCGGCCCAGATGTACATCTCGACGTCCTTGTAGCCGAGCTCCTGGAAGGTCGGCACATCCGGGAAGCTCGCGATGCGTTGCGCGCCGCAATTGCCGAGCACGCGCAGCTTGCCGTCGTCGACCTGCGGCTTCAGAGTGCCGGGTGCGGCGGCGATCGCCTGCACGGTGCCGCCGAGGATCGCGGTCAGCGCGGGACCTGCACCGCGGAACGGCACGTGCAGCAGCTTGATGCCGGCGCTGTTTGCGAACATCTCCATCGCCACATGCAGCGTGCCGTACGGCCCGGACGAGCCATAGGTGATCTGGCCCGGCCGCCTCTTCGCATCCTCGACGAAATCCTGTGCGGTCTTCCAGGGCGCCGAGGCCGGCACCGCGAGCAGCGTAGGATCTGCCAGCACGCGCGCGATCGGCATGAACTGCGAGACTTCGTAGGCAACGGGACGGTCGAACAGCCGGTCGGCCTCGGGGAGCACCGCGAGCGAGGACAGCGTCATCAGCAGCGTGTAGCCGTCGGGCTCGGCGCGCGCCGCGGCGGCATTGCCGACCGATCCGCCGCCGCCTCCGGCGCGGTTGTCGACGATGACCGGCTTGCCGAGGATCCGCTCCAGCGCCATCGCGACCGGCCGCGCCGCGAGGTCGGCCTGGCCGCCGGCCGGAAACGGCACGATCATGGTGATGTTGCGCACCGGATAGGTTTGCGCGAAGGCCTTGTCCGGCCAAGCAGCCCGCAACACCGGCAATGCCGCAGCGGCGCGCAAGAGATCGCGTCGATCCATGGTGGTGCCTCCCCCCTGATCTTCTTTGTTTCACCGGCCAGCCTAACGTGGCGACCGGCAAGAACAAGTCGTTTACGAAGCATTAGCCATGTCCGAGCCGGCCTGGAACGCATGCCCAGAGCTGCCGTTGCCCTCCCAGGGAGCAAGCGATGCGCAATCTTGGGACCATCGACGTCGCCTTGGACGAGATGCTGGTGAATCTCGCAGCGATCGTGCTGCGGCTTTCAACGCCCGAATTGACGCGAACGCCGGAAGCGCGGCGCGCACTGGCGCAATCCGTCCATCAATATGCGGTCTGCGCAAAGCGCTCGAGCGATCCGCGCGTTCACGAGTTGAAGTCGCAGCTGGAGGGGACCCTGAAGCCGAGCTTGCGCATCGTCGCGATCAACGGCGTGAAGGTGTCGTAGTGCTTGATGGTGGGCACGCTTCGCTTTGCCCACCCGACAGTTACCCTGCCTTCGCACCTTTCTTCGGCCGCCGCTTGCAGGTGCCCGGCAGCTTGGCGGCGAGAAAGTCGCCGAGCGCCTCGACCCGAGCGGGACGCGGGCCGCCGGGCGGCGTCACCAGATGCACGGCGCCTTCGGCCTGCTTCCAATCCTTCAGGATGACTTCGACCTGGCCTGAGGAGATCGCCTCACCGACGATGAATTCCGGCAACTCGGCGATGCCGAGGCCCGCGATCAGCGCCGGCATCACGGCTTCGCCGTTGTTGACGCGAAGCTGACCGCCTGGTCGCACGCTGGCCTGCTCGCCGGCCGAATTGGTGTAGTGCCAGACGTTGGGCGTGGAGAGATAGGCGTAGCTGAAGCATTTGTGCTGGGCCAGATGCATCGGATGCGTCGGCCGGCCGTATTGCTTGAGATAGGACGGCGCGGCGACTGTGTAGCGCGGCATGGTGAAGAGCCGCCGCGCGATCAGCGATGAGTCCGGCAGCCGCGCGATCCGCACCGCCATGTCAAAGCCTTCGCCGATCAGGTCGACGGTCGCATCGCTCAGATGCAGATCGACCGAGACCTCCGGATAGGCCTCGAAGAACTCCGGCAGCAGCGGCGCCACCGCCTTGATGCCGAACGTCATGGGGACCGCGAGCCGCACCAGGCCGCGCGGCGCGACCGACTGCGCCAGCGCCTCGTTCTCCGCCGCCTCGCCGTCGGCCAGCAGGCGCGTCGCGCGTTCGGCCAGCTTGTGGCCGGCATCGGTCAGCGCGAGCCGGCGCGAGGTGCGGTTGAACAGCCGCGCGCCGAGCCGCTCTTCCAGCCGCGTGACCGCCTTGGACACCGTCGCCTTGGACATGACGAGCTCGCTCGCGGCCCCCGCAAACGACCGTAATTCCACAACTTTTGCGAAAATCGCGAGCGCCTCGAAATCGGGGAGCTTTGCCATGGGCCTTGGTCCAACTGGGATATTTAAGGAAACAATGTGTTTCAACAGTTTCTATTTCTATACCACAGGCGGGGGCTTATCCAAGGGCCATCAGACATGCAGGAAATGGAGAAATCCAATGACCAGGAAGTGCCGCCCCGAGGAAGTCGCCGCCGGAATCGTGTTCCTCGCAAGCCCGGAAGCCTCCTTCGTCACCGGCACGGTGCTCAATGTCGACGGCGGGTTCGGCGCCTGATCCGAACCTCCACCCGTTCAAGTCAAGGAATTACACAGATGATCGAACTCAGACCTTTCGCAAAGCTCGGCGGCGCCGATCACGGCTGGCTCAAGGCCAAGCATCATTTCTCTTTCGCTGGCCATTATGACCCCAACAACATGGGCCACGGCGCCTTGCGGGTGTGGAACGACGACGAGATCGCGCCCAACACCGGCTTTCCCGCCCATCCCCACGCCAACATGGAAATCATCACCTATGTGCGCGAGGGCGCGATCACCCATCAGGACAGCCTCGGCAACGAAGGACGCACCGAGGCGGGCGACGTGCAGGTGATGAGCGCCGGCAGCGGCATCCGCCACTCCGAGTACAATCTCGAGCCGACCCAGACCCGGATCTTCCAGATCTGGATCAAGCCGACCGAGCGCGGGGGACAACCGACCTGGGGCTCAAAGCCGTTCCCGAAGGCGGATCGCTCCGGCAAGCTCGTGACGATCGCGAGCGGAATCGAAGGCGATACCGACGCGCTGCCGATCCGTGCCGATGCGCGGGTGCTCGCCACCACGCTGAGGGCCGGTGAGAGCGCGGAGTACGCACCGCAGACATCGCGGCATCTCTACCTCGTGCCCGCGGCGGGTTCCGTCGAGATCAACGGCGTGCGCGTCAACGCCCGCGACGGCGCCGCGATCCGCGACGAGGACCGGCTGAAGATCACTGCTCTCGAAGACTCCGAGCTCGTGCTCGTCGACGCGGCATAAGCGCCGCTCACCCCCACCACAACTTTCCCATCAAATCCACATCCAACGGAGACCACACGTGACCAAAGTTCTCGTCCTCTATTATTCCGCCTATGGCCATATCGAGGCGATGGCCAATGCCGTCGCCGAAGGCGCGCGCGAGGCCGGCGCGACCGTCGACATCAAGCGCGTGCCGGAGCTGGTGCCGGCCGAGGTCGCGAAAGCGTCCCATTACAAGCTCGACCAGGCCGCGCCCGTCGCCAACGTCGAGGACCTCGCCAGTTACGACGCGATCATTGTCGGCACCGGCACCCGCTTCGGCCGCATGGCCTCGCAGATGGCGAACTTTTTGGATCAGGCCGGCGGGCTCTGGGCCAAGGGCGCACTGCATGGCAAGGTCGGCGGCGCCTTCACCTCCAGTGCGACCCAGCACGGCGGCCAGGAGACCACGCTGTTCTCGATCATCACCAACCTCCTGCATTTCGGCATGGTGGTGGTCGGCATGAACTACGGCTTTAGCGGCCAGATGAAGCTCGACGAGATCACGGGCGGTGCACCCTACGGCGCCACCACGATCACCGGCGGCGACGGCAGCCGCCAGCCCAGCGCCAACGAGCTCGCCGGCGCGCGCTATCAGGGCCGCCAGATCGCGGAGACCGCCAGGAAGCTGCGTGGCTAAGCTGCACGGCTGATGCGACACGAGCGGCATTCTCATTCGGGAATGCCGCCCCATCTGTGATCAGGATATCAAAGCAAGAACGATCCGAATAATGGCCTTCGAACTCTTGTTGATCGCGCAGATGATCCGTAAACCTGCACAGGCGCTGGCGCGGCGCTGGTATTGCCGCAGCCTGTTCCGCGCCTCGCGCGGCCGGCTTCACTGCGCCGAATGCACGGGATCGTGAGACGTCGTCACCGCTAGGCCTGTGTCACCGCTAGGCCTGTGTGGTGCCGGCGTGAGGCCGAACCGGCTCCGTCGGCATAGGTGCGGGCGCCGTCGAAAGCCACCAGCCCTCACCAGCAAACCAGCATGTCTCGTCGGGGGCGCCCTCTCTCCGCAACGACTGCACCCCTTCCCAACCTCTTGCGAACGCCTCGCCCAATCGCCGGCCCGCCTCCGCATCCTGCAATCCCGCGCAGCCGATGAATTGGGCGCGGCTGAGGAATTTCGCAGGCCAGGTCGCGCCGTCATCGGGGCGGGTGATCATCAACATGCCGCCGAGCATGCCTTCCGGCGCCAACGGAAACACCAGCCGCCCGCCAGGCCGCAGCGCATCGAGCCATTCCGCCCCCGGCTGCGCCGCGCCCGCGCAGACATAGATCACGTCGGCCGCCGGCAGATCCGACGCGATGCCCGAGCGTCCGCGTACGTCCACATGGGCGATGTCCTTCAAATTGTCGCGCGCAAGTCCCGCCAGACGCTCGTCGATCTCATAGGCATGAACGCGGCCGCCGGGACCGACGAGATGCGCGAGAATCGCGGTGTAGTAGCCGCTGCCGGCGCCGATCTGGATCACGGTCTCGCCTTCCCTGACGGCGCAGCCGCTGAGCCAGTAAGCGTGCGCAGAGGGCATGCCGATGTTGAGACTGCGCGCGCTGTCGAGCGCCAGCAGCGCGTTCTGATAGATGAAGGCGGGATCATCATCCGGCGTCACGACATAGGGGTGACCGCCGAAGGAGATCGACCACGGCCCGGGGCCAACGAAAGGCTCGCGCCTGACGGCGCGAAAGGCCTGCTCGATGCGAGGGTCCGCAGCCTTCGCGGCAGCGCAAATCAACTGCGCATAGAACGCACGATATTTTGCCGAACGGTCTTCCATGTCGCCTCCGGGATCGGAGGCCACGATAGCACAACGACTGCGATAGTCGAACGACCCGTGCAATCAGGACCATGCGCCTTCTAACGCGCGCCCTTGCCCATCGCCCGCGCCGCGAGGGAGGCGAGCTTCGGATGGCGGCGCAGGCCCTGCGCGGCATGATCGCGCCAGGCGTAGGGCAGACCGCGCCAGGACAGCGCGACGCTGACATCGGTCAGCGGCACCCTCTCGGCGCCGAAGCGGCGCTTGTAGGCTTGATTGCCGATGCTGAGGTCGAAACGGCGCACGCCTTGCGCATGCAGCGCCGCCATGGTGCGCTCGGTGACGAGCAGACCCGGCGAGCAGCTCGACCATGGATCGCCGGCATGGCTGATACGCAGCAGGAAATAGGTCGCGCCATGCTTGACGCCCAGCGCAGTGGCGATGATGCCCGCGTCGCACACCAGCGCCGAGACCATGGCATAGCCTTCCGCGACGCCCTGGCGGACGACCTCGCGATAGAACCGCGCATGGGTCTCGTCGTTCAGAACGAACGGCGAGCCGAGCTTTTGCATGCGTGCCTGTTGCTGGACATCCATCACATCCAGCAGTTCATGCGCACGCGCGACATCCGCGGCGATCTCGAACCGCGCGCCGGCATGACGGCTGAAGACCCGCCAGCAGCGCCGCATCTGCAAGCGCTTGATCGAGGCCTGATAGTCGTCGTAGTCGGCGCCCATCAACACGAGATTGCCATTGAGCGACGAGGACCCGATCCGGCCGAGCGACACCAGCGGGTTCGGCTTGCCGCCGACCTGGGCCGGCATCTTCTTCAGGCGGAGCAGATCGAAACGGTCGGGCAGCGCGCGCAACGCGCCGATCAGCGCCTTGTTGATCGCATCCGTCATCCCCAGGTCCAACGGAGCATCGAGCGCCAGGATCGGAGCGTTGTTGTCGGAGACGCCGAGGTCCGCGAACTCGACGATGCGGATGCCGCGCCTGATATGGCTGATCATCGGCACGACCGCGATGTCCTTGCCCGTGGCGACATCGGAGATCACGGCGATCACCGGAGCAACGTCGTGAAACGCCTGGTACCAGGCGCCGAGCCAATAAGCATGCTGGAACGCGGTGCGGTGCCCGGCGTTCAGGCGCGAGGCCGCGTGCCGCCAGTCACGCAGGAAATCGACCGCGATTCCCGGCGTGCTGGACACCTGGCCGTCTAATTGCTCGACGCTGAGAACGGTCATGGCTTCGGTTCCGTGTGCACAACGCATTGGAACCTCGCCAGGAAGTGCAAGCCGGCCACGGCAAGAGCGAACATGAACCAGATCGGATTCTGCCGTTCGAGCAGGAAGGTCTCGGTTGCGCCGTAATACAGGCCGAACAACCACACCGTCAGGAACAGCTTGGCCAGTGCGCCACTGCGGCTGTGAGCCTGGGTCGTCTGGAAATTGCCGAGCGGCGCGAGCACGAAGACGAGGATCACGAGCACCAATCCCGGCAAGCCGATGGTGACCGCAAGATCAAGATAGCTGTTGTGGCTGTGCGCCGCCGACGTCGCCCATTCGGCGCCCTGCGCGGTCTGCCGCGCACTCACGTCGTCCCAGAACGCCGCATAGCCGTGACCGATGATCGGCTTCTCGGCGACGGCCGCAAGCGCGAACTCCCAGATCGCCGAACGGCCGGTGAAGGTGGGATCGAGCGGAAGCAGCCGCGTCATTGCGCCGAGCGCCGGGCTGAGGACGCTGCCGACCGTCAACAGGTTCATCGCAGCCAGCGGCACGAAGCAGATGAGCCGCTTCTGCCACAGGCCTGGCGTGACATAGACCAGCGAGGCGAGCGCGTAGATCGCAAGGCACAGCACCGACGATGTCTTGCCGCCGGTGAAGATCAGGAAGGTGCCGGCCAGCACGGCGATCGCGGGCCCCATCACGAACGAGCCCACGGCCGACAGGTAGATGCCGACATAGACCAGGATGGTCATCACGGCCGAGGCGATGTTCTTGTGGCCAAAGCTGCCGCGCCAGTCGCCGGCAAGCTGCGGCTCGGTGACGTCGAGGGCCGTGTGGATTGAATATTGCGGCGCGAGGACAACGCCGAGATAGCAAAGCGCGAGCAGCACGAGCGCGGCGGCACCCAGGCACAGGTTGAAGCTGCGCTGCGTCGGCGGCAGCAACGGCAGCAAGACGGCGAGCGACGTCACGCTGGCCGCGAGAACGAATCGCTGGATCGAAACGCCGCGACTCTCGGAGAAGACGATGTTGATCGCCAACCAGCCCAGGAGGCAGAGATGAAGCGGGGTCAGCAAGCTCTTCAGCGCGGGCGCATCCGAGGCGGCGACACACAGCATTGCGACCGCAGCCAGGAGGCCCCAGGCGATATAGGTCAGCGCCATTCGTCCGCCGACGACGGCGGTGACGTCGGGATTGCGCAGGTCCGGGAACGGATCGAGCGTCACCAGCACCAGCAGCAGCGCCCCGACCGCGACGAGGCAGCGTGCCGCCCGCACGGCATTGAGCCTTGCAAGGCCGTCGCGCAGGACATGGCCCAACGATCGGGCCTCGACGTCGATCATGTCAGCCGCGCTGCGGTCCATGGCTCAAGACATTTGGTGACGCCGGAGAAGCTCCGCGTCCTGGCTCAGCCCTGTTGAGCGTCCGTCAACGGGCCGGCCGGAGGTCTGCGACACCGCTGGCTGCCGCACGATGCTCCGCGCGATCTCATAATATTGCAGCGCCCGTTGCTCCAGCGTGAGATTGTCCAGGATGTAACCGCGCGGATCGAACTTGCTCGCGGCGCACCCGGCCCAGAAACTATCCCAACCCGCCTCGAACCCCGCGATGTCGGTGAACTTGGCACCGCAGCGTTCGTCCCAATACGGCACCGACGATACTGGCGCGAACCTCACCCGGTGCGGATAATAATCGGGGTCGCGCCACGGCCCGCCCGGATCCCAGGCAAACACCGGCGCGCCGCAGGACAAGGCCTGCTGATAGGCGATGCCCTGGCTCTCGCTCTGGCACAGAAAGATCATCGCCCGCGAACGCGCCAGCGCTGCCTGATAATCCGCTTCCTTGTAGCTGCCATAGCGCAGCTCCGTGAACGAACGGCCTTCCTTGATGAGCCGGGCGCGAACGGGCTCGATCATCCCCGGCGCATAGCGCTCGCGGTCCCAGTGAACCTTGTCGTAGATCAGTACATCGACGGTCTTTTTCGATAGCTCCGACGGCGCCCAGAGATCGGTGTCGATGCCGACGGGCCAGGCCTCCGTATCGGGCCAATGCGGCCGGTACATGTCGACGTACCAGGGGCCGGGCACCACGACCTTCTTCACCGGCAGACGCTTGAACAAGTCGGGGTCGTCGAGCGGATGATTGTGGGCGGCAACGCCGAGCAGGATCGGGTTCTTCCACGCGAATTTGTCGAGCAGGAAAGTGCGGCCGACGATGCAGGCAAGCTCGTCGGGATGCTTGGCGATATGACCGTAATCGTTGACGCGGTAGCGGATGCCGAGCCGGTCGAGCCCCGCACAGAGATTGAGGAACACGCGCAGCTGGCCGCTCATGCGCGGCTCGCCGAGCAGCAACCGGCGGGCGATGCGCCGCAGATGCCGGTCGCCGGGAAACCAGCGGTCGTCCTTGTCCTCGTAAAAGAGGTTCAGGATCATCGCATCGGGGTCGCGTTCGAACGTCTTTGCGGGCACTGGATCCATCCGCGGCAGTCCGATGCGCATTCTCGCATGCGATCGGCTGCCGCACTCTTCGAAATTTGCCACAGGCTTAATGCCAGCGACTTAACGTTATTCTACGAAACTCGCGACCCGCGCGGCTTCGCTGCAATGATTTGACTGCAATGCGAGTATCATCCGCTGGCAACCGGGGCTGCGACCGCCAGCGTTGCCGGCGCGGCAGACAGGCCCTGGTTAACAGATCATTAAAGGCGAGCCGTAACTTGATCACCGCCGAAGACGTTCTCGAACTGCCAGCCGCCTCCCGCGCGGCAGCGCCGGCGCGCTTCCCGCTTCAGGTCGGCTCGGCCTCATCGGTCTCCGTCGTCATTCCCGCCAAGAACGCCGCAGCCTATGTCGGCGAAACCCTCGCCAGCGCGCTGGCGCAACGCGAGGTGACCGAGGTGATCGTCGTCGACGACGGCTCGACCGACGACACCTCTGCAATCGTGCGGGGCGTGCGCGACCCGCGGTTGCGCTTGATCCACAACGATTCCGCGGGCGTATCGGCCGCGCGCAATCTCGGCGCGCGACAGGCAAGCGGCGAGTGGCTGCTCTTCCTCGATGCCGACGACCTCCTGCGCCCCGGTGCGGTGGCGGCACTCCTTTCGGCTGCGCGCGGTGCTCCGCGCGCAGTTCTCGTCTACGGCGACTACAACACGATCGATGGCGAAGGACGGCAGATCGGCCGACGCGAGCTTTTGAAGGGACGCCGCAAACCATCAGGCGACGTGCTGGTGCGGCTCACGGCCGGGAACTTCATCGTCAACGGTGGCGTTGTGCTCACCCGTGCGGAGGCCTTCCGCGCCATCGGCGGTTTCGACGTCTCTCTCAGATATTGCGAGGACTGGCATTGCTGGTGCCGGCTTGCGGCGATCGGCGAGTTCGAATTCGCGCCAAAGCTTCTGCTGGACTATCGCCTGCATACGGCCAACACGATGAACGCCGCGGTGCGAACCCCGCAGGATTTCTTGCCGGCGGTCGCACGCGTCTTCGATGATGGGCTGATCCTGGCGAGACTCCCCGAGGGCGCGGCGCGTGGGTTGCGCCAGGCTGCCGAGATTCATCTCGTCACCTATTCGGCGATGCAAGCGGTCCGCTTCGGCCGATATCGCGAAGCCCTCGCCTATCTCGCGATGGTCGGCCGGCGGTCGTTCAAATCGCTGCCACGCTCCGCAATCAGGGTCGCCCTTGCCGGTTTCGGCATCTAGTCCGTCGCAGCCGGATCAAGACACGATCTTCGAGGCCTCATAAGGCCTCGGCTCGAGGCCGAAGGCCGCCAAGGCGGCGCCAAACGCAACCATCACGGGATGCATCGCGACGACGGCTTTCGACGACGTCAACAGGGCTGCGGCGCGAAGCAGCGAGAGCGGTAGCCGTCCAAGCATCTGCGCAAACACCCGCGCCCGCGCCGCTGCGCTTCGCGCGGCCTTGGACTGCACACGATAATTGATCGCACCGATGCGCAGGCCGCGCTTTGCGATCCAGCGGAGGCTGGTGCGGTTGTGCGGCACGGTCTCGGTGATGACGGCCTCCGCCGTCCAGTGGAACAGCATGCCGGCGTCACGGCACCGCACGAAGAAATCACAATCGCCGCCGCCGAGGAAATTGAAGCGCAGGTCGAACGCGGGACGATCGAACCGTTCGAAGGCGGCACGCGTGATCAGACAATTGCCGCAGCCGTAAATCAGCGGCACCGCACCGCTGTAGTCGTAGGCGGGACAGAAGGCGGGATGACGCGAAAGCCAGGGCTTGCTGTCGTCGTCGAAGACCGGCAGCACCGGCCCGCCGACCACGTCGGCACCGGTCGCCTCCGCAGTGCGGACCATCAGCTCGAGCCAGTCGGGCGAGGCAATCTCGTCGTCGTCGATCATCAGGAAACGGGTCGCGGCGGGAAACAGCCCCAGCGCCGTCTCAAATGCAGCATTGATCGCGTGGCAGTTCCCCTGCCGCTTCTCGATGAGGCAAACGCCCCGGAGCCTGCCGGCAGCCAGAAACTCTGCCGCAACCGGCGCGCTTTCGCGCCGCGCGGCATCGTTCTCGACCATGACGACGGCAAAGGAACGCGGGGTGCGCTGGTTAGCCAGCGATTCCAGCGTGAGCCGCAGGTGCTGCGGACGGCGGAAGCAGGGAATGCAGACGACGACGCCGACCGACAGGTCGATGACCGCAGAGCTCGCCACGATTTCCCGGTTGGGATCGCGCACGGCATCCAAGATGTGCGCCACAGACAGGACTGTCGGGATCAATGTCATGACGCTCTAGATGTCCGAGATATATTGAAAAAGCCCTGCTTCGATCACGCGTCCCACGACGACACATCGCCGCGGGACAGATGCGTCCCAAAACAGACGGCTGCCGGGCGGCACATCGCCGCCAAATCTACCGGACGCGATACTGCAATTGGCGGTCCATGCGCCGACGCGGCCCCCAACATGAACAATGCCGTAGTTAATGCACATGCGCATTAACCCGACCGTAAGCACTGCGACCGGTGAGACCGTGCGGCACCGGATTTGCTCTTCGGGCAAGCGCGTTTTTTCCTGTAAATTTGAATAGAACAAGCGCGGTCAGAAAATATGAACAAGCCAGCCACGATCGATTTCGCGACAGCCACGGCGATCCAAATCCCTGCGGCCGCGACATATACCCAGGCACTTCATGATCTCGTCCCCGGCGAAGCCCGCGACAGCCTGCTCGCCGTCCATGAGGTGCTGTGCCGCGAGCTGCCGCAGGGCCGGCTCGCGATCTATGAAGCCGGCGGCGGCTCATGCAGCGTTCTGCCACCGGAATTGCTGAGCCGCAGCAAGGTCACCGTCGTCGACATCGACGAGGATCAGGTCCGCAACAACACCTACGCCGACGAGGCGATCCTCGGCGACGTCCAGACCCACCGCTTCGGCCGCGAGACCTTCGATCTCGTGATCTGCTACAACGTGATCGAGCATTTGCCTGATGTCGACGCCGCGCTCCTGAACTTCCGTGACGCGCTCAAGCGCGGCGGGATGATCCTGATCGGCGCGCCCAATCCGCGCTCGCTCTCCGGGGTCGTCACCAAATATTCGCCGCACTGGTTTCACGTCTGGTTCTACCGGCACATCCGGGGCATCAAGGACGCTGGCCTGCCCGGCGAGCCGCCATTCCCGACGTTCTTCCATCCGCTGGTGACGCTGCCCCGGCTCGAAGCATTCGCCGCCGCCAACGGCCTCGAGATGATCTATCGTCGTGAGGTCGAAAGTCCGCGCTATCCCGAGATGCGACGGCGCAAGCAGCTGTTTGCGGCCCTGGTCGACGCCGGCGCCGCGGTGCTGAACGCCGTGCTCCCGCGCGGCACCGACGTCCGCCGCGGCGACTATCACGTCATCCTGCGGAAGCGCTGAACAGCCATGCGCGCGCAGTTGATCGCACGACGAGCGACGCGTCGCTGGCCCGCCGCGCGCGGTAACGAACCGTTAATCTCTGGGGGATTTCGGCGTCACGGCGACGCCGCGAAGAGCAGCATGCGCTTAAACTCTTTGTTTGCCATTTCGGTGAATAGTCCCTCAATGAGTATGGTTAATTTTCCCTGTTGCGTTGATTGGGCACCTATATCCCGGGTACGTGGCGTAAAGCGAAGAGTAACCCCTCAGCCCGCGGCAGTTGGAATGAAAGCTGGGGATCATGCTTGACTATAACCAGCCGATCGATCGGACCGGAGCGGAGGCCTCGCAGCGGAAGCCTCAGGCCGGCTTCAACGTGCTGGAGCTGGCCAATTTGCTCTGGCGGCGAAAGGTAGCGATCACCGCGGCCGCCCTGCTCGGCGCGACGCTCGCAGTCACCATCGGCAAGAGCGTGACGCCCCGCTACACCGCGACCGCTCAGCTCTATGTCGACCCGCGCGAGCTTCAACTGGTCGACCGCGAGCTCACGCCCCGCGCGCAGGACGTCTCCGGCATGTCCATGGTGGTGGAGAGCCAGGCCCGCCTGATCACCTCCAACAGCGTGCTGCTCCAGGTCATCCAGCAGGCCGGTCTCGACAAGGATCCCGAATTCGGCGGCGGCGAGGCTGCGAGCCTGATGGCGTCGCTGCTCGGCCTGATCGGCCTGCAGCCCCGCACGCCCTCCGCCGCGGAGAGGAAGGAAGTGCAGCTCGCGGCGCTCGAGGCGCTGAACAGGCACATCACGATCCGCAAGACCGAGAAGAGCTTCATCGTCGACATCGAGGTCTGGTCGACAGAGCCTGCGAAAGCGGCGATGCTGGCCAACACACTGACCAATGCCTACCTCGCCGAATCCCGCAACTCGCAGGCTTCGGCCGCACGGCGCGCCACCAACGATCTGTCCAGCCGCCTGAAGGAGCTGCGCGAGCGGCTGCGCAACGCCGAGACCGCGCTCGCCACCTACAAGGCGCAGAACAATTTCGTCGGCACCCAGGATGCGCTGATCAGCGACCAGCAGCTCTCCGCCAGCAACCAGCGGCTTTCCGCGGCCCGTGCGGCGACGATGGATGCGCAGGCGCGGCTCGACCAGATCGAGGCGAGCCGGCGCACCGCGGCCGATGCCGGCGCGATTCCGGAGGCGCTGCAATCGCCAACCATCGCCAATCTGCGCGCGCAATATGCCGATGCCCGCAAGAAATATGCGGAGCAAGCCGCCGAACTCGGGCCGCGTCATCCGGCGCTGCGCCAGACCGAGAAGCAGGTCGAGGACCTCAAGCGCACCATCAACGAGGAGATCGACCGCTTCGCTCAGTCCGCCAAGAACGATTTGACGCGGGCCCGCGATTTTGAAGCCTCGCTCAACCGGGCGCTGGAAGCGCAGAAGCGGCAGAGCGTCCAGCTCAGCCAGGCCGCGGTGCGCTTGCGCGAGCTCGAGCGCGAAGCCGATGCCAGCCGCGACGTCTATCAATCCTTTCTCAAGCGCTCCCGCGAGACCGAGGAGCAGGAGAGCCTGAACACCTCGGCGGCTCGAGTTATTGGCGAAGCGACAGTGCCGCAGCGGCGCTCGTTCCCGCCGGCGATGAGCCTGTTCGCCATGATCGGCTTCATGTTCGGTGCGATTGCGGCGTCAAGCTGGTTCGTCGCGGTCGAGCTCCTGCTCACCGGCGCGACCACACCGGCGCCGACGCCGGCCCGCCCACAACGCACGCCGGCGCCGGATGCAACGCGGGCTCCGCAGCGCGTGCGGCCTTCGGAGGCTTCGCCGCCTCAGCCGGCCTCGCGAGCTGTGGAAGGTGAACAGATTCCGCCGGAACTTGCCGCGCCCCCGCTCCAGCCTGCGATGGTCGAAAAGCCCCTGATCGAAAAGCCGCTGATCGCACGCTTCCAGGAGGCCGATGTCATCCACACGCTCGGCGCCATACTCGCCACCGGCGGCGGCGTCGACCTCACACGGCTGGGCTGGCCGACGCTCCGCCCCGGTTTTCCGCTGACGACGCTGCTCAACGCCTGGCGTGACATGCGCGCCGCCGCGGCGCGGCGCGCCGACGACAAGGCGATGCCGGTCATTGCGCTCGTCGGTGCCGGCAAGACCACCGGGCGCAGCGTGACCGCGCTGAATTTCGCGCTGGCAGCCGCGCGCGACGGCGCCCGCGTGCTGATGATCGATGCCGACCATCAGGCCCGCACGCTCTCGAACAAGGTCATCCGTCCCGGCAAGAGCGAACCGAGCCGGCTCGGCTGGCTCTCGATCGGCAGCAAGGACGCACGCGAGATCAAGTCGGTCAACGGCATCTCGGTGCTGCCGGCCGCGGAGGGCGACGCCGGCAAGGCTGCCGAGGCGGTCCGCAGGGCGATCGCGCAGGCCCGTTCCGCCGGCGGGTATGATCTCGTGATCCTCGACGGCCCGGCGATGCCACTCTCGGCCGGCGGCCGCAAGCTGCTCGACGACATCGACTCGCTGCTGGCCGTGCTGCCGACCAGCCACGACGTCAACGACAGCCTGGAAGAGATCCTGGCCGCGCTCGGCCCCGTCGAGCGCAAGCTCGTCGGCGTCGTGCTCGACGAGCTCACCCCTGCAATCCAAACGCGCCAGCGAGGCAGACAATATGCTTGAGCGCCGCGTCAACCTCGAGGGACGGGCAGCAACCGCCGACGTGCCGCGGATCACCGTCGGCGGTCTTCGTATGGCCGCGCTCGACCTGGAAGCCACCGCCGATTTCATGATCGAGGCGACCGATCCAGACAATCGCATCGGCCGCCCGCTGTTCCTGACCTCGGCCAATGGCGAGGTGCTGGCGCGCTGCTCGACCGAGCCGCAGACCGAGCACCTGTTCCGCGCCGCCGACCTGATCAACGCCGACGGTCAGCCGCTGGTCGCGGCCTCGAAGCTGCAATCCTGGTTCCCGCTGCCGGAGCGCGTTGCGACCACGGACCTGTTCCACGTCGTCGCGCGCAAGGCGGAAGCGGTCGGCCGCACGTTCTATATGTTCGGCGCAAGCGAGGCCGAGAACGCCGCTGCGGTCGAGAACGTCCAGAAGATGTATCCGCGCCTCAAGATCGTCGGGCGCAGCCACGGCTATCTGCGCGGCGAGCCGCTGCGTGCCAAGATCGAGGAGATCAACGCCCTGGCGCCGGACTATCTGTGGGTCGCGCTCGGCGTGCCCAACGAGCAGGCATTCGTGAAGGAATTCACGCCGCATCTGACCAATGTTGGCGTTATCAAGACATCCGGCGGCCTGTTCAACTTTTTGTCGGGGAGCCGTTCCCGCGCGCCGCAATGGATGCAGAAGATCGGACTCGAATGGGCCTGGCGCACCTTGCTCGAGCCACGCCGCCTGCTCTGGCGCTATTTGACCACCAACCCCCGCGCGCTCTATCTTCTGTTCAACCGCAACCGCCCCCTCCGCTAAGAGAAGAGCAGAAGACGACATGACCGAACGACCGACCGTCCTCGTCACCGGGGGCGCGGGCTATATTGGCTCGCATGCCTGCCGCGCATTGACCGCCGCCGGCTATCAGCCCGTCGTTTATGACAATCTCTCGACAGGTCATCGCAGCTTCGTCGCCGGCCCCCTGGTGACAGGCGATCTGCTCGACGGCGCGACGCTGGCGCGCGCCTTCGCCGACCACAAGATCACGGCGGTGATGCATTTCGCGGCGGCGAGCCTCGTCGGGGAGTCCATGGCCGACCCGCAGAAATACTACATCAACAACGTGCAAGGCACGCTGTCGCTGTTGCAGGCCATGCGCAACGCGAGCTGCCATCGCATCGTGTTCTCCTCGACCGGCGCCGTCTATGGCAACGCCGATTCCAAGGCGCTGCCGGAAGACTTTCCCTGCGCGCCGATCAATCCGTACGGCGCATCGAAGTTGATGATCGAGCGCATGCTCGCCGACTACCGCACGGCCTATGGCTTCGGCGCGTTCTGCCTGCGCTATTTCAATGCCAGCGGCGCCGATCCGGCCGGCGGCATCGGCGAGCTGCGCGACAACGAAACCCATCTCATTCCGCGCGCGATGATGGCGCTCCAGGGCCATGTCGACTTCGCGGTGTTCGGCGACGACTACGACACGCCCGACGGTACCGCGATCCGCGACTACATCCACGTCACGGACCTCGCGGCGGCGCATGTCGCGGCCTTGAGGCTTCTCGAGCAAGGGCATGCCGGCGCCAGCTTCAACCTCGGCACGGGCTCCGGCTTCTCCGTGCGCGAGATCCTCGACGCCATCAGGCAGGAGACCGGACGCGAGGTGCCGCACACCATCAAGCCGCGCCGCGCCGGCGATCCCACCTATCTGGTCGCGGATCCCTCTGCTGCGAGAAAGGTGCTGAACTTCGTGCCGCGTCACTCCGACCTGCCTACGATCATCCGCACGGCCTGGGCCTGGCACCAGAAGGCACATCCGTTCAGGTCGCGTTAGGCAACCGTAACATCCGAACCTTGCCTGCCGTGCCTTCAAACGGCTAGAATGAATATTCGCTGCCGCCGTTGGCGTATCGCCGACGGCCGCATTTTCCCGCATTGCCGACGACGATGTCGGCATGCGTGGCTCGGCCAAGTTGCGCGAGCCGATTTTTCCGAGCGTCCAAGGCCACGATCAATCCGCGCGTCGGCCCGTCATCAGGCGCGGATTCTGGGAGCATCGACCACATGCATCAGGCTGCACGCCTGGAATTCGAGCGCGTGATGGACGAGTTCGTCCGCTGGCACGTCGTGCCGGAGGACGAGCGCTCGCCGGCGCCTGCCTGGTGGTGGGGGCCCGCCATGGCCGTGGTCGACGACCAGGAGCCGATGAGCGAGACATGCTGCCGCGCGTTGAATGTGAGCGCAGGGACGAGCTTCGCCGAGGGCGCGCGCAGCATTCTCGCGCTGTTCACCGAGCAGACATCCCTCACGGGCCCCCAGGATTTTCCGAGCAAGGCCGACGGGCGAGACCACGAGGTCCGCGAGCTGCATCCGCAGCCGTCAGACGACAGCGCGTTTCAGCCCTGACGCTGCGCCTTCGCCGGCCGGTTCCGGTTGGAGCGGCGGCGCGACCGGCAGCGCCATCGGCCGCAGCAACTCGGCCATCTGCCGCGCCGGCAGCGGCTTGGAGATGAGGAAACCCTGCATCTCGTCGCAGCCATTGGTCCGCAGGAACGCCTCCTGCTCGGCATTCTCGACGCCTTCGGCGACGACGGTCATCCCGAGTGCCTTGCCCATGCTGATGATCGCCTGCGCGATCGCCTGATCCTCCGAGTCCTGCGGCAGGTCGCGCACGAAGGAGCGGTCGATCTTGATGGTGTCGATCGGGAAGTGCTTCATCAGCGACATCGACGAATAGCCGGTGCCGAAATCGTCAATGGCGAGACGGATGCCGCGGCTCTGGATGGAGTCGAGCACCTTGAGCGCGCGGCCGACATTGCGCATCATCATGCTCTCGGTGACCTCGAGCTGGAGCAGCACCGGAGACATGCCAGAGGCCGCCAGCGCCTCGTCGACGTCCTGCAACAGATGTTCGTCGGCAAACTGCCGCGGCGACAGGTTGACCGCCATCGACAGCGGCAGCAGACCGCGGCGCTGCCAGGCCATGGCCTGCGCGCAGGCCTCATTCAGCACCCAGCGGCCGATCGGCACGATCAGCCCGGTTTCCTCCGCAAGCGGAATGAACTGTGCCGGCGAGACGTTGCCGAGATCCGGATGCGCCCAGCGCAGCAGCGCTTCGACGCCCGTGATCTGACCGGTCTCCATGTCCACCTTGGGCTGGTAGTTCAGCGAGAACTGCTCGCGCTCCAGCGCGCGGCGCAGCGCGCTCTCCAGCGACAGGCGTTCGATCGACTGCGTCTTCACCTCCTTGGAGAAGAAGCGATAGCCGTTCTTGCCGTCTTCCTTGGCGAGGTACATCGCCATGTCGGCGTTCTTGGTCAGCGTCTGCGCGTCGGAGCCGTTGGCCGGATACATCGCAATGCCGATCGAGGCCGTGGTATGGCACTCGTGGCCGGCCAGCTCCATGGGCTCGGCAAGCGCGGCGAGCAGCTCGGTCGCGATGTGCTGGACGTCCTCGATCTCGCCGCACTGGTCGAGGATCACCACGAACTCGTCGCCGCCGAGGCGCGCAACCACGTCGCTCGTGCGCAATGCGCCGCGCAAGCGATCCGCCACTTCGAGCAGGAGCAGGTCGCCGGCCTCGTGGCCCAGCGAATCGTTGATGACCTTGAAGCGGTCGAGATCGATGAACAGCACGGCAAAGCGGTGATCGTGGCGCTGCGCAGCGTCGATTGCCTCGCGCAAAAGCCCGTTGAAGGTCTCGCGGTTCGGCAGGTCGGTCAGGCTGTCATGCGAGGCGAGATATTCGATCCGCTCGTCGGCCTTGTTCTTCTCGTCGGCGCGATCGAAATTCTCCACTGCGAAGGAGACGTTGTCGGCGAGACGCTGCAGCAGCTCGACGAATTCGGGCGTGAAGGTGGCCGGTTCGGTCGACATGTAGATCATGACGCCGACGGCAAGGTCGTGAACGACGAGCGGGATGGCCGCGCCCGAGCGCGCGCCGTCGCCGCGAACGATGGCGTGGAAGGCGCTCACGCGCTGGTCGTTGAGATAGTCGTTACTGATGCAGGGCTGCCGGGTTCGGAACGCTGTGCCGGCCATCCCCCGGCCTTCGGGACGCTCGGGGTCGACCGAGAGGCGGACGTTACGCGTTGTGTCGGACGACGGTCCGGCGCTGGCGACGATCTTGAACTGGTCGCTGTCAGCGCTGGCGAGCGCGATCGTCGTCGAAGTGAACTTGCCGCCGGTGGACGCGGCGAGGCATACCAGATCGAACAGCTCGGCGCGCGACTTCGCCCGCATGATCGCCTCGTTGGTCGCACTCAGCGCCGCGAACATGCGCGTCAGACGCTCCTTCTGCGCTTCGGTGCGGACCTTCTCCTCGGCGCGATCGAAATTGTCGAGTGCAAAGGAGACGTTCTCTGCGAGGCGTCCGAGCAATTCGACCAGATCGGGCGTGAACGTGTTCTCTTCCGGCGCAAGAAAAAGCAGGATGCCGACCGGCTCCTGGCCTGCTTTCAGGAGCGGGAAGCTGGCCGCTGCCCGCGTTCCATCCTCGATCGCCTTCGCCCGCCAGTAAGCCGAACGCGGCTCGTTCAGATAGTCGTTCATGACACTGGGCCGGCGCGTACGCAACGAGGTGCCGATGATGCCCTGGCCCTCGGGATGGCCGGCGGAGATGACGCAGGTACGTCCAGTCATGCGCTCCTGCAGGCGCCCCTTGACCGCAACGACGCGAACGAGCTCGTGTTCTTCATCGATGATGCCGATCGTTGCCGAGGCGAACAGATCGCCGAGCACGGCCGCCTGGCATGCGGCCTCGAACAGCTCCTCGCGTGTCTTGGCGCGCATGATGGCTTCATTGGTTGCGCTTAGCGCCTCGAACATGCCGCTGAGGCGATTGCGCTGCTTGTCCACTCGCGCCTTCTCGTCGGCACGGTCGAAACTTTCGAGTGCGAAGGCGACATTGGCCTGAAGCTTGCGCAGCAACTCGACGAGCTCGGGCGTGAAGGTGCCGCACTCCGGCGAGTTGAACAGGAACACGCCCTCGACCCGGTCGCCGTTGAACAGCGGCAGCGCGGCAGAGGACGCGATGCCGTTGCGGCGGGCGCTGGCCTGCCAGGGCGCGATACGGCCGTCGGCGAGCACGTCGTTGCTGACGGCAGGCTGACGGGTGCGGAACGCGGTGCCGGTCAGCCCGCGTCCTTCCGCCACCTGCTCGGAGATCGAAAGCTTGAAGTTGCGAACCTGGTCGGCATTCGGTCCGTAACTGGCGACCACGCGCAGCAGCTCGGCGCGCTGGTCGACCAGCGCGATGCTCGCCGAGGTGAATTTGGCACCTTTGGCCGTCGCCTCGCAGACGAGGTCGAACAGCTCGGAGCGCGACCGCGCGCGCAGGATCGCCTCGTTGGTGGCGCTGAGCGCGGCATACATGCGCGCCAAGCGCTCTTCTTCCGCCGCGATCCTGGACTTGTCGGCCTCGCGGCCAAAATTCTCGATCGCGAACGAGACGTTCTCCGCGATGCGCAACAGGAGCGCCACGATCTCCTCGTCCTTGGCCCAGGAACGGCTGATGAAGAACAGGAGCACGCCAACGCTTTCGCCGCGCTTGATCAGCGGCGCGACCACGCAGGCGGCGACGCCGGTATTGACGTTGGCCTGCTCCCAGGGCGAGCCCTTGGTGCGGCTGGCGAGATCGTCCTCGACAATGGCTTTCTGCGTCCGGAACACCTCGCCGGAGATACCCCTGCCGTAGGGATTCTCCGGGTCGACCGAATAGCGCGCCTGGGTGACGAGCTCGAGGTTCTGCCCGGTGGCGGCGACAGGCTTCATCCAGTGTGAGTCCGGCTCGCGGAGCAGCACGATGGTCGCCAGCGACTTGCCGCTGTGGACGGAGGCGTCGCAGACGAGCTGGTACAGCTCCTGCTCGGTCTTGGCACGCAGGATCGCTTCGTTGGTGGCGCTGATGGCGCCGAACATGCGGTTAAGCCGCCGTGTCGCCCGTTCGCTGGTCTGCCGCGCGGTCTCGCGCGCAAAATTGTCCAGCGCGTAGGAAATGTTCGCCGACATGCGCTCGAACAGCGACACCATCTGCTCGTTCAACGAGTTGGCCTCGCTCCGCGTCACATACAATACGCCGACGCTCTTGCCGTTGCAGAGCAGCGGCAGCGCCGCGGCCGCACCGATATGGGCCTTGGCGGCGCCTTCGCGCCACGCCAGCGAGCGCGGATCGTTCAGATAATCGTTGCTGATGCACAGCTTCTGATCGCGAAATGCCTCGCCGCCGACGCCGGATCCTTCTGGTGTGCCGGCTTCCGTCGTGATCACAATCGAGCGGAGCCGCGGAATGTCATCGCCACAGCCGGCCGCGAAGCGCAGCCGCCGGCCGTCCGGCTCGACCAGGAACACGGCAACGGCCAGAAAGTCCCCGCTCGAGAATCCGGCGTCGCAGACCTTCTGGTACAGCTCGTCCGGCGATCTCGCATAGAGGATCGCTTCATTGATGGCGCTCAACGCCGCAAAGGTGCGCGCGAGTGTCGTCGGCACGATCTCAGCTCCCGGGCATTTCTGCCTATTTCTCCCGGTGCGTTTATGAACGGCGATCGCCTAAATGGGCGTTATTGCGCACCGCAAACCGTCGATCAAAGTGAACGAGCAGCGAACGAGCAGCACAAAACTGCCGGAAATACCGCCGCACGGGACGTGCGCTCGACCAAAGGCGCGTTCTCTTTACGAATTTGCAGCCCTGTGATGGTTTACGGGAGATTGATATCGCTGCTGCGCTTTGAGACGATGGCACCCAACAAGCAGCCTGTTAAGGGCACCAAGCCGAGGGAACGCCATGCCGATCGTCAAGGCCGATCGCCTCACGCGCGTCAGCGCCGCCCTGCTCCGCGCCGCCGGTGCGTCCGAGGAAGAGGCCGATGCGGTCGCAATCGGCTGCGTCAACGCCAATCTCGCCGGCCATGATTCCCACGGCGTGATCGCCGTGCCCGCCTATATCGACCGCATCAAATCAGGTCACATCGTTCCCGGCGCCAAGTGGGCCATCGTTCAGGAATCGCCGACCACGACCGTGATTGACGGCCATTGGGGTTTTGGCTTCCACGTCAACGCCAAGGCGATGGCGTTGACCATCGAGAAGGCGAAGACGGCGAACGTCGCCGCCTGCACCGTGTTCCGGCAGAGCCATGTCGGCCGCCTCGCCGCCTACCCCTTGATGGCGATGCGCGAAGGCATGATCGGGATTGCGACGGCGGACTCCGGCCGCTCGCCGAAACATGTGGCGCCATTCGGCGGCAAGGAGGCACGGCTTGGCACCAACCCGATCTCGATCGCGGTGCCGTCCGACCTCGAGGCGCCGTTTTATTTGGACATGGCGACCTCGGCGGTTGCGGCTGGCAAGATCCAGCTCGCGGTCGCGCGTGGCGAAGAAATCCCCACCGGATGGATCATCGATGCCGAGGGACGGCACACCACCGACCCCACGCAATATCGCAAGGGCGGCGCATTGCTGCCGCTGGGCGGCACCGAGGGCTATAAGGGCAGCGGTCTCGCTGCCATGGTCGAGGTGCTGTGCGGCCTGCTCACCGGCCTCGGCTTCGGCGTCGAACCTACGGGGCGGCACAATGACGGATGCTTCATGGCGGTCTTCAATGTCGCAGCGTTCCGCCCGCTGCAGGAGTTCAAGCGCGAGGTCGCGGAATTCGCGCGCTATCTGAAATCGACACCGCCCTCCGAGGGCAGCAAGGGCGTGTACTATCCCGGCGAAATCGAGGGCCTGCGCGAGCAGCAGCGCCTGCGCGACGGCATCGAGATCGAGGATGCGACCTGGGACAAGCTGTGCGCGCTGGCGCGCGAATACCGGCTCGACACCGTCCTTGGCCTCGCCTGACGCAATTCGGAGAACAGTAACATGAATCGGCAGATGGTACTGGTCGGCTTCCTCCAGGCACAGAACTGCACGAACTTGCCGAGCTCCTGGCGGCATCCGGACTCGCGCGACGATTCCATGTCGGCGGACTATTATCAGGAGATCGCCAGAATTCTCGAGGCCGGCAAGTTCCACATGGCCTTCTTCGACGACCGCCTCGCAATGCCGGACCGCTACGGCAACGACCATGCCCACACCGTCGAATACGGCATCCGCTGCGTGAAGATGGACCCGCTGATCGTGCTGACCACGATGGGCATGGTCACCGAAAGGCTCGGCTTGGGCGCGACATGCTCGACCACCTACTACGAGCCCTTCGACGTCGCGCGCCGCTTCGCAACGCTCGATTTGATGTCCGGCGGTCGCGCCGGCTGGAACGTCGTCACCTCGCTCAACGACGGCGAGGCGCTCAACATGGGGCGCGACTCCCATCCCGAGCATGATTCCCGCTACGACCGCGCCGACGAGTTCATGGAGGTCGTGCTCGGCCATTGGGACACCTGGGAGGACGGCGCGCTCATCATGGACAAGCAGAGCGGCCGCTTTGCCGATCCCACCAAGGTGAAGCGGCTCGATCACAAGGGGCCGGCCTTCAAGTCGCGCGGGCCGTTCACCGTGCCGCGCTCGAGCCAAGGCCATCCGGTGATCATCCAGGCCGGCGCATCCGGCCGCGGCCAGCGCTTCGCCGGGCGATGGGGCGAGGTGATCTTCACCGCCGCGCGCAACCTCGCGAGCGCCAAGGAGGGGTATGCTGCCGTGCGCAACGAGGCTGCGAAAGCCGGCCGCGATCCCGACCAGATGTTCCTCTGCAACCTGACGACGCCGGTCTGCGCCGCGAGCAAGGCGGAGGCTGAGGACAAAATGGCGCTGATCAACAAGCTGCCGCTCGAGATCGACGCGCTGTCGCTGCTCGCCGAAGCGCTCAACTACGACTTCGCCTCCAAGAATCTGGACGAGCCGCTGACGACGGAAGACTTGAAGAGCATGCAGGGCATCCTGGGCATCCGCGACGGCGTGCTGAAGAATTCGGGCAAGAGCAACCCGAGCGCCCGCGACTTCGTCACCTTCTCCGGCCGCGGCCAGGTGCATGACGCCATGGTCGGCGGTCCCAAGGAGATCGCCGACAAGCTCGAAGAGATGTTCGTCGAGCGCGGCTGCGACGGCTTTGTCATCGCCGCGACCTATGTGCCCGGCTCCTACGCCGATTTCGTCGAGCATGTCGTGCCGGAGCTGCAGCGCCGCGGACTGTTCCAGAAGGACTATCGCGGCAAGACGTTGCGGGAAAATCTCGGGCTCAAGCGACCGGCGGCCGGCGCCTGGAAGGTGCAGCCGCGCGATGCCGCGGAATAACGACGAGGACACGATATGCGCTGGCTGAAATTCACCGCCGCGGGCAAAACTTCCTGGGGCATCGTCGAGAACGATCAGGTCGTCGCGGTCGACGGCGATCCGCTCAGTGAATGGCAGCGCAGCTCGCGCACGTATCCGCTGGGCGACGTGAAGATCGAGCTGCCGCTGATCCCGCGCACCTTCTATTGCGTCGGCCTCAACTATCTGAAGCACCTGAAGGAAGCGGCCGACAAGCGCGGCGAGGTGCCGGCCGTGCCCGACCGTCCCGAGATCGGCTATCGCGCGCAGAATGCGTTGATCGCCCATGACGAGGATGTCGTGATCCCATCCTTTGCGACCGACAAGATCCATTATGAAGGCGAGCTCGTCGTCGTCATCGGCAAGAAGGTGAAGCATCTCACCGAAGCGAACGCGATGGATTGCGTGTTCGGCTACACCATCGGCAACGACGTCAGCGAGCGCAGCTGGCAGAAGGCCGATCGCAGCCTGTGGCGTTCGAAAAACGCCGACACGTTTAAGCCGATGGGCCCGTGGATCGAGACCAAGGCGAATCTTGCCAGGATGGAGACCGTCGTCCGGGTCAACGGCAAGGAGACCAACCGCTTTTACACCAACGACATGATCTTCGGCGTGGTGCCGTTCCTGGTCGAGCTGACCAGGTATTTCACGCTGTGGCCCGGCGACGTGATCTGGATGGGCACCGACGGTGCCTCGCCCGACATCAAGCATGGCGATGTCGTGGAGATCGACATCACAGGCGTCGGGACGTTGCGGAACAGGTTTGTGAGGGAGGGGCAGTAGACGCCGCCGGATCAGCCTGCCGATCGGCTCTTCACATGGTCGATAAAGGCGCGCAACTTCGGCAGGATTTGCCGATGACCCGGATAGTACAGGAAGACGCCCGGCGTCATCGGCGAGAATTTCTCCAGCACATGGACCAGCTTTCCCGACGCGATGGCGCCGGTGGCCAACGGTGCAGGCACTTGCGCAAGACCCACGCCTTCGACAGCGGCGCCAAGCATTGTCGGGTAATCGTAGGCGATGAAAGGTCCTGACAGCGCGATCTCGAAAGAACGACCGTTGTCGTCGAGCGACCATGATGCGAGCGCGCCGCTCGATCGTCGCAATCTCAGGCAAGCATGTGCGCGCAGATCGTCCGGACACTCGGGCCGACCGGCACGGGCGAGATAAGCGGGGCTGCCGACGACGATGAGGGGAAGCGGCTTGGTCAGCCGTACCGCGATCATATCGGGGGCGATGAACTGCCCCATCCTGATGCCGGCATCGAAACCTCCGGCCGCGAGGTCGACCATCTGTTCGCTGGCAGCAAGCTCCAGTTCGATCTCCGGATACGCCTGACAGAACGAAGCGATCAGCGGCTCGAGCAGGATCGGCACGACCGAGCGCGGCACGGTGAGACGCAGCAGTCCCGCCGGCCGTTGTCCGAGCTCACGCGCCGCTCCGCTTGCAGCGACGAGCTCCTCGAAGGCCGGTCGTGCGCGCGCAAGGAAGCGCTCGCCTGCTTCGGTCAGGCCGACGCTGCGGGTCGTGCGAATGAACAGTGCAGCGCCGACGCGCGCCTCGAGCGCGCGGACCGCCTGGCTGATGGCCGATGGCGTCACCCCGAGCTCAGTGGCTGCCCGTCGAAAACTGCGGTGCTGGGCGACGCTGAGGAACGCCTCGACGCCGTCGAGAGCCCCCTGCCTGACTGTGAAGTTCTGCTTCATAGCCCATCAACATTATCGCGAATAGTCCCTCGCGGAAAGCCGTCCTACATCCTGATTGCAAACAAGCCGCACCGGAGAAGCGAAACCGATGAAGGCCATCCGCAAAGCTGCCCTGACACTCGCCCTCACATTGACAGGTGTTACCGCCATGACCGAACCATCCGCCGCCCAAGCACAAGTGCCGTCACCCACGACCACCGGGATCATGGTCATCCTGACCGTCAAGGCGGGCATCACACGTGAGCAAATCATGACCGTCATGCCTGATGAAGTCAGGCAGACGGTCCAGCTCTATCTCACTGGAAAAGTCCGTGAATGGTATTCGCGGTCCGATGGGCGCGGCGCCATCTTCCTGCTGGATGCCAGGGATAATGCCGAAGCGCATGCGATCATGGATGCACTGCCGCTCGCCAGGCAGGATCTCATCGACCACGAATACATCGCAGTCGGCCCGCTCATGCCGCTTCGCCTGCTCATGACGAAGCCCTGACCGGCCGGTGGCCGCGACCCCATCCGACCGGACGAACCAATACAAGGACATTCGAACGTGCCACCGGGTTTCAACCTTCCATTCGTCCTCAGTGTCGCAGGCGCTTTTCTGACAAGCGCGGTGGTGGCCTCCGTCTATGTTTGGCCCTTTGTCCGAGCGATGCCGCGCCATGACGCCCTGAGACTTCTCGCAGCCTTCCATGCGTTCCGTTTCCTGGGGATGAACTTCATGGTCGCGGGGTTCGTCTCCCCGGAGCTGAGCCCGGATTTTGCCAGCGAGGTCGGATGGGGGGATCTCACCGCAGCCACTCTTGCACTCATCTCAATGGCGGCACTCTCCAGGCGATGGTCGATCGCCATTCCGATGGTCTGGATCTTCAACGTCTGGGGTACGCTCGATCTCCTGAATGCGTATTACGTGGGCGCGACGAAGATTCAGAATCCCGGCTTGTTCGGCGCCGGCATTTATATCCCGGCCCTTTACGTGCCTTTGCTGCTGGCCGGCCACGTTCTCGTCTTCATGCTTTTGCTGAGGCCCGGATCGGAAGCGCAGAGATCGTAACGCAACACGCGGATCGCAATCTGCTGCGTGCCGGCAGAGCAGCCGATCGGGATCGCGCCCGCATGAAAGGATGCCGATGAACACCAATACTATTTCCGCTGGCGTGGTTGCGCCGCTTCCCGCCCGGCTCAGCCTGATCTACGCCGCTCTGTTCACAACCCTGTGGACCTGGTTGATCTACGCCTTGCCCGCACTTCCAGAGAGCGGCTTGCCAGCTCTAGGGGTTCGGCTAATGGCTCACGGCCTCATCGCCCTCGGCTTGTGGCTCGGCCTCGAACGCACTTCATTGACGCCAAGACAACGGCAGGCGACCTGGCTGTTCGTCATGATTCCCTTCACACTTTGGGCCGCCATCGCCTGGACAGCAGCCATCAACGATGCATTCCGCGCAGGCGCCTCCTCCCTGCCGCTGCTCCCCGCCGCGATCCTGCTGCCGGTGATCGTCGGCGCTCCCGTGCTGCTGCTGTCGGCGCGCATAGGACAACTGCTTGATGCAATGCCAGCCGCATGGCTCATCGCCCTTCAGCTTTACCGCATCTTCGGCAGCCAATGGCTTGCCTACTGGCTGCGCGGGGTGCTGCCGGGCCTCTGCGCGTTGCCGGCAGGAACAGGCGATGTGCTGACTGGTATTTTCGCCGTACCGGCGGCGATTGCCCTCGCAAGTGGGACGACGGAGGGACGAAGAGCAGCGATCCTTTGGAATGTCTTCGGCCTTGCGGACTTCGCCGTCGCGATCATCTTGGGTATGATCATGTCGCCCGGCCCGTTTCAGCTGATCATTCCACAGGGCCCGAGCATGGCCGTCGATGGTTTTCCGAATGTGCTGACGCCCGCCTTCGTCGTGCCAAGCTCGATCCTTCTGCACGTCCTGTCGCTGCGCCAGCTAGTCCGTCGCAGGCCGACCGAGACGATGTGAATGCCTGCTGCGCGCGAACGAAGCATCCTCAAAACGGCAGCGCCACGCTGGTCTTGATCTCCTTCAGCACCACGTTGCTGCGGACGTAGCGGATGCCGGGAATGCGGAACATGAACTCGTCGAGGAAGCGGTTATAGGCTGCCATGTCGTGCACGACGACGCGCAAGTGGTAGTCGGCATCGCCCGTGGTCGCGAAACATTCCAGCACCTCGCGGCGCCTGGTCACCCGCGTCACGAACTCGTCCACGAACTTCGCATCATGCCGCTCCAGCGAGACGTGGAGAATGGCGGACATCGCAAAGCCCGCCTGCTCGCGTGCGACCAGCGCCGCATAGCCCTGGATGATGCCGCTCTCTTCCAGAGCCCGCACCCGGCGCCAGCAGGCCGAGGTGGACATGCCGACTTCATCCGCGAGCTGCTGGTTGGTCGCACGGCCGTCCTTCTGGAGGTGGGCGAGAATGCGCGTGTCCTGCTCTTCGATCATGGAAGCCCCTCAATTCGATATAGATTTACCAGAAATCGCCGCGGAACGCAAAATTCTACCGAAATGACGCTCGAGTTGGGATGAATAGGTAAGATTTACCAACTGCCCAGGCATAACCTGTCATCACTGGGCAGGATGCCGCGCGAGGTCCGCCATGGACGCCATTCCGTCACTCGACACCTACGAACTCTCCGACCGCTACGACCGCGAGGAAGGCCGCGTCTTCCTCACGGGCACGCAGGCCATCGTCCGCATCGCGCTCGACCAGGTGAGGCGCGATCGCGCCAACGGCCTCAACACCGCAGGCTTCATCTCCGGCTATCGCGGCTCGCCACTCGGCGGCGTCGATCTCGAACTGTGGCGCATCCAGGAGCAACTGAAGCGGGACCGCATCGAATTCCTTCCCGCAGTGAACGAGGATCTCGCCGCGACCGCCGTGCTCGGCTCGCAGCAGGTTGAAACACAAGGAGATCGCGAGGTCGACGGCGTGTTCGGGCTCTGGTACGGCAAGGGCCCGGGCGTCGACCGATCCGGCGATGCGCTCAAGCACGGCAACGCCTATGGCTCCTCGCCGCATGGCGGCGTGCTGGTGGTCGCGGGTGACGACCATGGCTGCGTCTCCTCCTCGATGCCGCACCAGTCCGACGTCGCCTTCATGAGCTGGTTCATGCCGACGCTGCATCCGGCAAGCGTCGGCGAATATCTCGCGTTCGGCGAATATGGCTATGCACTGAGCCGCTTCTCCGGGATGTGGGTCGGCTTCAAGGCGATCTCGGAGATCGTGGAATCAGGCGCATCCGTCGCATTGCGCCCGCCGCGCGTCTTCCGCACGCCCGACTTCACGCCGCCGCCCGGCGGCCTGCACTATCGCTGGCCCGACCTGCCGGGCCCGCAGATCGAGGAGCGGCTGGAGGCGAAGAAGCACGCGGTCTACGCTTTCGCCAAGGCCAACCCGATCGATCGCCACGTCTACGATATTCCGGGCGCCACCTACGGCATCGTCACCACGGGCAAGGCGCATCTCGACTTGATGGAAGCGCTGCGGCTGATGGGCCTCGATGAAGCGGCCTGCCGCAGCATCGGCATCGACGTCTACAAGGTCGGCATGGTCTGGCCGCTGGCGCTGCATGACGCCATGGACTTCGTGAAAGGCAAGCGCGAGATCCTGGTGGTCGAGGAGAAGCGCGGCATCATCGAGAGCCAGTTCAAGGAATACTTCTACGACTATCCCGGCAGCAAGCCCGAACGCATGGTGGGGAAGCATGACGAAACCGGTGCAAGGCTGATTTCCTGGATTGGCGAATTGTCGCCGCGCGCGCTGGCTGGCGTGCTCGCGCGCCGGCTCGACCCGATGTTTCCGGGCCTCAATCTCGCCGCCCGCGCAGCAGCCTTGATGCCGGAGGCTGCGCGCACGATCAACGTGCCGGGCGCAACGCGCACGCCGTATTTCTGCTCCGGTTGCCCGCACAACATTTCGACGAAAGTGCCCGAGGGATCGAAGGCGTTGGCCGGCATCGGCTGCCACTTCATGGCGAGCTGGATGGACCGCGAGACCTCCTCGCTGATCCAGATGGGCGGTGAGGGCGTGAACTGGGCGGCCTCGTCGCGATTCACCGGCCGCAAGCACATCTTCCAGAACCTCGGCGAGGGCACCTACTACCACTCCGGCTCGATGGCGATCCGGCAGGCGATCGCGGCAGGCGCCAACATCACCTACAAGATCCTGTTCAACGATGCCGTGGCGATGACCGGAGGCCAGCCGGTCGACGGTCCCGTCAGCGTCCATGCCATCGCCCACAGTGTCCGCGCCGAAGGTGTTGAGCGCATCGCGCTGGTGTCGGATGATCCCGCACAGTTCTCGCCTGCCGACGTGCCGACCGGCGTGACCATCCACCCCCGCGAGGAGATGGACACCGTGCAGCGTGAGATGCGCGACGTTCCCGGCGTCTCGGTGCTGATCTATCAGCAGACCTGCGCCACCGAGAAGCGGCGTCGCCGCAAGCGCGGGCAGCTGGCCGATCCCAAGCGCTTTGCCTACATCAACGATCTCGTCTGCGAGGGCTGCGGCGACTGCTCGGTCGAATCCAACTGCCTCAGCGTCGAGCCGAAGGAGACGCCGTTCGGCCGCAAGCGGCAGATCAACCTGTCGGCCTGCAACAAGGATTTTTCCTGCCTCAACGGCTTCTGCCCGAGTTTTGTCACGGTCGAAGGCGCGACGCGCCGGAAGAAGAGTGCGAGCCAGATCGACGCGGTCAGCCGCGCCGCCGCGCTTCCTTTGCCCGCGCCCACCGCGCTCGACCGTCCCTATGACCTGCTGGTGACCGGCGTCGGAGGCACCGGCGTGATCACCGTCGGCGCACTGATCGGCATGGCCGCGCATCTCGAACGCCGCGGCGTCTCGGTGCTCGATTTCACGGGCTTCGCGCAGAAGTTCGGCCCGGTTCTGAGCTATATCCGCCTCGCCGCCTCACTGGAGGCGCTGCATCAAGTCCGCATCGACCAGGGCGCCGCCGATGCGCTGATTGGCTGCGATCTCGTCGTCAGCTCCTCGCCAAAGGCGTCAGGCACCTATCGCCGCGGCATGCGTGCCGCTGTCAACACCGCGGAGATGCCGACCGGCGACGTGGTCCGCTTCCGCGACGCCGATCTCGCTTCGCCCGCCCGCCTGCGCGCGATCCGTCAGGTGATCGGCAACGACAATCTCGACACGATCAACGCCAATGCGCTGGCCGAACGCCTGCTCGGCGATGCCGTCTATGCCAATATCATCATGCTTGGCTTTGCCTGGCAGCACGGCCTCATCCCCGTCTCGCTGCAGGCGCTGTTGCGCGCCATCGAGCTCAACGGCGTCGCGGTCGAGCGCAACAAGCAGGCCTTCGCCTGGGGCCGGATCGCCGCGGCCGATCCGGACTCTTTGCCGAAGGCGGGCGATGCGCCCGAAGCCGAGACGCTCGACCAGCTCATTGCTGGGCGTGCCGAGTTCCTCACGGCCTATCAGAACGCGGCCTATGCGGCACACTACCGGGCGATCGTCACGAAGGTCCGCGGCGCCGAGTCCACTCTGAACAGCGAGATGCTGACGGAGGCGGTCGCACGCTCCTTGTTCAAGCTGATGGCCTACAAGGATGAATACGAGGTGGCGCGTCTGCACATGAGAAGCGGCTTCCTCGACGAGTTGAAGCGCGAATTCGAGGACGGCTTCAGCGTCCAGTATCACCTCGCCCCGCCATTCCTGCCGTCGCGGCGCGATGCCCGTGGCCGGCCGCGCAAACGCGCCTTCGGCCAGTGGATCCAGATGCCTCTGGCCATGCTCGCGCGCTTGAAGGGGCTGCGCGGAACGCCGTTCGATCCGTTCGGCTACACGGCAGAACGGCGCGCCGAGCGGGAACTGATCGTCTGGTATGAAGGCCTGATCGAGCGGATGCTCGGCGAGCTCGACACGGCGCATCTTCCGGATCTCATTGTCGTAGCCAAGGCCCCCATGAACATTCGTGGCTATGGGCCGGTGAAAGAGACTGCGATCGCTTCGGTCAAGACCGAGGTCGAATCCCTGCTGGCGCGGCCGAGAGCGGCGCGAGCGGCCTGAGCGCAGCGTCGCTCATGAATACGGGTTGATCAGCTTTTGCTGCTCGGCGCTGTGGTGCACGAGCAGATCGATGAAGGTCCTGACTTTCGCCGACAGATGATGACGGTGCGGATAGACCGCGTTCATGGAGAGCTCGACCGTTCGATACTCCGGCAACAGGCGCACGAGGCGGCCGGCTTCGAGATCGTCCTGAATGAGGAACCCGGCCATCAGGCAGACGGCAGCGCCCTCCAGCGCGACCTTCCGCAGCGCCTCCCCGCTATTGGTGACGAAGCTGCCCGAGATGCGCACGGAGGCCGGCGTGCCCTTGCGATCAAGGAAGCGCCATTCGTCGCCAAACGGATAGTTCAGGTGTCGACCGCAATTGTGCCCGGTGAGCTCGTCGAGCTTCTGCACCCGGCCGTGCTTCTCGAGATAATCGTGCGAGCAGCACAGCACGTGACGCCAGGTGGCAAGGCTCCGCACGATCAGGCTCGAATCCGGCGGCGGGGTCATGCGCAGGGCAACGTCGTAGCCTTCCTCGATGAGATCGACATCGGCCTCGCCCATGCGCAGATCGATCTTGAGCTCCGGGTAGGTCGACAGCAGTTTCGCCACCACCGGCGCGACGAACGGCACCATATGGGTCGCGACGTGAATGCGCAGCGTGCCGCGAGGCACCGACTGCAATTCGCTCGCGATGTCGTCGGCCTGCTCGACGTCGGCGAGGATCTGGACACAGCGGTCGTAATAGGCCTTGCCGATCTCGGTCAGGTTGACCTTGCGCGTGGTGCGGTGAAGCAGCCTCACCCCGAGCCGGCCTTCCAATGCCTGCACGTGATTGCTCACCATGGTGGTCGACATGTTGAGCTTGCGGGCTGCTGCGGAGAAGCCGCCGGTCTCGACCACCCGGCTGAACACTTCGAGGCTGGTCAATCGATCCATGGCTTCCCTGCGCGAGGATGTACGCATCAGCAGCAATCGCGCGACAGAGGCCGCAATCGCTCTGGGGCAGTCGCGTCCCCGGCCCGGTAGAACATCACGAACCGAGGCAACGGCCCCGATTATCCACCTACAGTGGATAATCCTTCCAGAATTTTGCCAATTATCGCCCGGGCCGGCAAGACCGATAGTCTCAGCGAGCCGACAGGAGACCGCAATGTCCGAGCTGCCCCGCACCGAGACCTTCCAGCAAGCGACTGAAATCACTTGCGAATACGCCAAGGCGCCCGCTGTCCCAGCCCGGAACATGGTCCGGCGCGCGGCCTTGGTGCTCGCGCTCCTCGCAGGCACGGCAGGCATGGCCTACTACGGACACGATTACTGGACCAACGGCCGCTACCTCGAGACCACCGACGATGCCTATGTGAAGGCGGACTCCACGATCATCGCGCCGAAGGTCTCCGGCTACATCGCAAAGGTGCTGGTCGGCGACAACGAAAAGGTCAAGGCGGGCCAGCTGCTGGCCAAGATCGACGACCGCGATTTCAAGGCCGCACTCGATCAGGCCCGCGCCGATGTCGCGGCCGCCGAAGCGTCCGTGCGCAACATCGATGCCCAGCTCGAGCTGCAACAGCCGATCATCGAGCAAAGCACGGCTGACGTCGCTGCTGCGGACGCCAATTTGAAATTCGCACAGGAGGAGCGCGCCCGGTACGACGACCTCATGAAGTCGGGCTCCGGCACGATCCAGCGCGCGCAGCAGACCGATGCGGCGCTGCGCGCCAGCAGCGCGCAATTGCAGCACGCGAAGTACGGCCTTGTGGCCGCGCAGCGCAGGATTGACGTGCTCACCACCCAGCGCGCCCAGGCCGCAGCCCAGCTCGAACGTGCCCGTGCGGTCGCGCAGCAGGCGGAGTTGAACCTGTCCTATACCGAAATCACCGCGCCGGTGGATGGCACGGTCGGCGCCCGCAGCTTGCGCGTCGGCCAGTACGTGCAGGCCGGCACGCAATTGATGGCGGTGGTGCCGCTCGATGCGGTCTATGTCGTTGCCAACTTCAAGGAGACCCAGCTCACCCATGTGCGGCCCGGCCAGCCGGTCGAGCTGCACGTCGACAGTTTTCGCAATCGGACCCTGCACGGCCATGTCGACAGCCTGTCGCCGGCGAGCGGGCTCGAATTCGCGCTGTTGCCGCCCGACAACGCCACCGGCAACTTCACCAAGATCGTGCAGCGCGTTCCGGTGAAGATCGTGCTCGACGACCACAGCCTCAACGGCCTGCTGCGCCCCGGCATGTCCGCAGTGCCGACCATCGACACAAAGGCGACGGTGCTGGCCGAGCGCGAGACGGCCAAGCGTCTCGCAGCCAACATGACCCGCCCGAACGGCGGTTGAGGCCGGGAAGGCTCCGGCTGGATTGTCAAATCCCGCCGGATGACCCTTCCGGAACATCCTCGACTATCGAAATCGTCCGCCTACTGCATCCTGTCTCCGTATCCGAGACGAGGCTTCCATGACCACTCTCCAACCCGCCCTCAACGTCGCAGCCGCCGGCAACATCCCCGCGCCCGCCGCTCAGGCGGTGCCCGCCAAGACCTGGATCGCGGTGATCGGCGCAACGCTCGGCGCCTTCATGGCGGTGCTGAACATCCAGATCGTCAACGCCTCGCTCGCCGACATCCAGGGTGCGATCGGCGCCGGCATCGACGACGGCGGCTGGATCTCAACCTCCTATCTGATCGCCGAGATCGTGGTGATCCCGCTGTCGGGCTGGCTCGCGCAGGTGTTCTCGATCCGGATCTATCTGCTCACCAACGCGATCCTGTTCCTGGCTCTGTCCGCAGCCTGCGCGCTGGCGCAGGACCTGTCGCAGATGATCGTGCTGCGCGCCATCCAGGGCTTCACCGGCGGCGTGTTGATCCCGATGGCCTTCACGCTGATCATCACGCTGCTGCCGCGCGGCAAGCAGCCGGTGGGCCTCGCGCTGTTCGCACTGTCGGCGACGTTCGCACCCGCGATCGGCCCAACCATCGGCGGCTATCTCACCGAGAATTTCGGCTGGGAGTACATCTTCTACGTCAATTTGGTGCCCGGCGCGATCATGGTCGGCATGCTCTGGTACGCGCTCGAGGCGAGGCCCATGAAGCTGGCGCAGCTAGCGGATGGCGACTGGGCCGGCATCATCACCATGGCGATCGGGCTCGCCGCGCTCCAGACCGTGCTGGAGGAAGGCAACAAGGACGACTGGTTCGGCTCGCCCTTCATCGTCAAGCTGTCGATCATCGCCGCGGTGGCGCTGACCGCCTTCCTGGTCATCGAGCTCACCGTGAAGAAGCCGCTCTTGAACCTGCGCCTGCTGGTGCGGCGCAATTTCGGCTTCGGCATGCTCGCGAACTTCCTGCTCGGCATCGCGCTCTACGGCTCCGTGTTCATCCTGCCGCAATATCTGTCGCGCATCCAGGGCTACAATGCCGAGCAGATCGGTATGGTGCTGGCGTGGACCGGACTGCCGCAGCTCCTGCTGATCCCGCTGGTGCCGCGCTTGATGCAGAAATTCGACGCACGGATCATCATCGGCATCGGCTTCGTGCTGTTTGCGGCGTCCAATTTCATGAACATCTACATGACCAATGACTACGCCGCCGACCAGCTGCTGTGGCCCAATGTCGTCCGCGCCATCGGACAGGCGCTGGTCATGGCGCCGCTGTCGGCGGTGGCAACCGCCGGCATCGAAGCCGAGAATGCGGGCTCGGCTTCCGGCCTGTTCAACATGATGCGCAATCTCGGCGGCGCCGTCGGCATCGCGCTGCTCCAGACCGTGCTGACCAAGCGCGAGCAGTATCACTCCAACGTGCTGATGCAGTCGGTCTCGGTGTTCGAGCAGGCGACGCGCACGCGGCTGGAGCAACTCACCCAGTACTTCATCAATCACGGCGTCCTCGACCATGCGGACGCCGCGCATCGCGCCTATGTCGCGATCGGCCGTATCGTGCAGAAGCAGGCCTATGTCCTCGCCTTCAGCGACACCTTCTATCTGCTCGGCATGGCACTGATCGTGGCGCTGATCGCCGTATTTTTCCTGAAGAAGCCCGGCCAGACCTCGGCCGGCGGAGCCCACTAAGATCAACCCAAGCGAAGGAGACCAACCATGAAACCCCGCATGAACTTCTACCAGGCCGCACCCGACACGATGAAGGCGCTGATGGCGCTGGAACAGCAGATTCAGTCGACGGGCCTGGAGAAATCGCTGATCGAGCTGGTCAAGATCCGCGCGTCGCAGATCAACGGCTGCGCCTTCTGCATCAACATGCACACCGAGGACGCCCGCAAGCGCGGCGAGACCGAGCAGCGCATCTACCTGCTCAACGCCTGGCGCGAATCCCCGCTCTATTCCGACCGCGAGCGCGCCGCGCTGGCCTGGACGGAAGCCGTGACGCTGATCGCCGAGACGCATGCGCCGGACGACGTCTACGAACAAGTGCGTGCGGAGTTCTCCGACTCGGAGACGGTGAACCTGACCATGCTGATCGGTGCCATCAATGCCTGGAACAGGATCGCGATCGCATTCCGCGCCGTGCATCCGGTGAAGGTGACGGCGTCGGTGGCGTGAGGGATTCACAACTGTCATGCCCCGCGAAGGCGGGGCATCCAGTATTCCAGAGACAGTGCGGTCCACACAGCCGCCGCGGCGTACTGGATCGCCCGCCTTCGCGGGCGATGACAGCGGAGTGTATGACTTAAACCGCCGTCGCCTTGGCGAACTCCACGTAGATCTCGCGCAGGCGCGTTGCCATTGGACCGGGCTTGCCGTCGCCGATCGTCTTGCCGTCGATGGCGACCACCGGCTGCACGAATGAGGATGCGCTGGTGATGAACGCTTCCTTGGCGGCGAGCGCCTCGGCAACCGTGAAGGACCGCTCCTCGACGCGGAGCTGGCGCTCCTCGGCAAGCGCGATCACGGCCTTGCGGGTGCAACCCGGCAGGATCGCGTTGGAGTTCTTGCGGGTGACGATGACGTCGTCCTTGGTCAGGATGAACGCCGAGGACGAGCCGCCTTCGGTGACATAGCCGTCCTGCAGCATCCAGGCTTCCCCCGCACCGGCTTCGGCTGCGGCCTGCTTCGCTAGCACCTGCGCCAGCAGCGCCACGCTCTTGATGTCGCGGCGCTCCCAGCGGATGTCGGGTACCGTGATGACATTAATGCCGGTCTTTGCCACCGGGGCGTTGATGATGTCTTTCTCGGAGGTGAACATCACCAGGCTCGACTTGACGTCAGCCTTGGGGAACGGGAAGTCGCGCCCCTTGTCGGCGCCGCGCGTGACCTGGAGGTAGACGAGGCCGTTCACGAGCTTGTTGCGCGCGATCAGCTCCTTCTGCAGCTCGGTGATGCGCTCGACGGTCTCCGGCAGCCTCAGCTTGATCTCGCCGACCGAACGCTCAAGCCGGGCCAGATGCGAAGCATTGTCGACCAGCTTGCCGTCGAGCACGGCCGAGACCTCGTAGATACCGTCGGCGAACAGGAAGCCGCGGTCGAGCACCGAGATCTTGGCTTCCGAGAGCGGGACGAATGAGCCGTTGACGTAGGCGAGCGGGTCCAAAGCGGGTCTCCTGGCGGGAAATGGGATTTGGCGCGTGTATACGCGAAATGGGAGGGCCGATCACCCTCTATTCGTCATTCTGGGGCATTCGCAAAGCGAATGAACCCGGAATCCATTTCACCTCGCGGACTGCGGCCCGATGGATTCCGGGCTCGCGCTACCGCGCGCCCCGGAATGACGGCTGATGCTAATGCGACAGAATCTTCGACAAGAACTTCTGCGCGCGGTCGCTGCGGGGCTTGCCGAAGAAATCGTCCTTCGGCGCGTCCTCGACGATCTCGCCGCGGTCCATGAAGATCACGCGGTTGGCCACCTTGCGGGCGAAGCCCATCTCGTGGGTGACGACCATCATGGTCATGCCCTCATGGGCGAGGTCGACCATGACGTCGAGCACCTCGCTGATCATCTCGGGGTCGAGCGCCGAGGTTGGCTCGTCGAATAGCATCGCGATGGGGTCCATGGCGAGCGCGCGCGCGATCGCCACGCGCTGCTGCTGGCCGCCGGACAGCTGCGCGGGAAACTTCTGCGCCTGTTCCTTCAGGCCGACGCGATCGAGGAGTTGCATGCCCTTGGTCACCGCCTTGTCGTGCGACCGGCCCAGCACCTTCTCCTGCGCGAGACAGAGATTGTCGATGATCTTCAGGTGCGGGAACAGCTCGAAATGTTGGAACACCATGCCGACACGCGAACGCAGCTTCGGCAGATCGGTCTTGGGATCGTTGACCTTGATACCGTCGATGCTGATGTCGCCCTTCTGAAACGGCTCCAATGCGTTGACGCATTTGATCAGCGTCGACTTGCCCGAGCCGGAGGGACCGCACACCACCACCACCTCGCCCTTGGCGACGCTGGTGGTGCAGTCGGTCAGCACCTGGAAACTCGGGCTGTACCATTTATCGACGTGGCTGATTTCGATCATGACGGGCCCTAGCGAATGATGGCGATGCGCGCCTGGAGGCGGCGGACGCCGAAGGACGCGATACAGGAAATGGTGAAGTAGACGACTGCTGCGAACAGATACATTTCGACCAGGCGCCCGTCGCGCTGCGCCACCTTGCTCGCCGCGCCCAGGAAGTCCGTGATCGACAGGACGTAGACCAGCGAGGTGTCCTGGAACAGCACAATGGTCTGCGTGATCAGCACCGGCAGCATGTTGCGGAAGGCCTGCGGCAGCACGACGTAGCGCATGGTCTGGGCGTAGGTCAGCCCCAGCGCGCTGGCCGCGGCCGGCTGCCCGCGCGAGATCGACTGGATGCCGGCGCGCATGATCTCGGAGAAATACGCCGCCTCGAACATGATGAAGGTGATGAGCGAGGATGCGAACGCGCCGACGCTGATCGGACGCGAGGCGCCGGTCAGCCACTGCCCGATATAGGGCACCAGGAAGTAGAACCAGAAGATCACCAGCACCAACGGCAGCGAGCGCATGAAGTCGACATAGACGCCGGCGATCCGGCCGAGCAGCTTGAGACCGGAGAGGCGCATCAGGGCGAGCGCCGTGCCGAAGACCAGGCCGCCGAATGCTGCGAGCCCCGTCAGCGTCAGCGTGAACGTCATGCCCTCGTAGAACAGATAGGGCAGCGCGCGGCGGATGACGTCGAAATCGAAATTTCCGAGCATGGCGCTATTTCCCCGTGATGTAGCCGGGGATCGCGACCCAGCGCTCGAGGAAGCGCATCGCGGTCACGACGACGGCGTTGACGAGGAGATAGAGGATGGTCGCGGCCGTGAAGGCCTCGAACACCTGGAACGAGAATTCCTGCATCGAGCGCGCCTGTCCGGTCAGCTCGAGCAGACCGATGGTGATGGCGACCGCGGTGTTCTTGATGGTGTTGAGGAACTCGGAGGTCAACGGCGGCAGGATGATGCGGAACGCCATCGGCAGCAGCACGTAGCGATAGCCCTGCACGGTGGTCAGGCCCAGCGCGGTCGCCGCCATCTTCTGCCCACGCGGCAGCGACGAGATGCCCGCCTGCAACTGCACGGCCACGCGCGCCGACATGAAGAAGCCGACGCCGATTGCAGCCGTCCAGAACGGCGCGTTCGGCAGTTGCTTCAGCCACAGACCCGCGGCCCTGGGCAGGATCTCCGGCAACACGAAGAACCACAGGAACAGCTGCACCAGGAGCGGCATGTTGCGGAAGAATTCGACGTAAGCGAAGCCGAACCAGGTGGCGCCCTTCGACGGCAGCGTGCGCATGACGCCGACGATCGAGCCGGTGATCAGCGCGATCACCCAGGCCAGCGCCGCGGTCTTGAGGGTCAGCGCCAGGCCCGACAGCAGCATGTCGAGATAGGTGCCGGTCCCCATCGGGTTCGGCTGGAAAAAGATTCCCCAGTTCCAGTTGTAGTTCACGTGTCCCCCGCGCGAACGCGCCAGTCATGGATGTCCTGAGCGCCTATGCAAATGTCCGGCCACCCTGGTGTCAAGAGTGGCCGGACATGATCCCGATCGAAAGATCGAGGTTTTATCTTACTTGTAGTCGTCCGGGTTCGGCGAGTCCGTCGGCTTGGCGAACTCGTTCTTCAGCTCGGCCGAGATCGGCGTGCTGAGGTTCAGGCCCTTCGGCGGGATCTTCTGGGTGAACCACTTGTCGTAGATCTTCTGGGCCTCGCCCGAGGTGTAGAGCGCAGCAGTTGCCGCATCGACAACCTTCTTGAAGGCGGCGTCGTCCTTGCGCAGCATGATGCCATAGGGCTCGGGCTTGGAGAACGCATCCTTGGAGATCACGTAGTCATTCGGCGACTTCGAGCCGGCGACGAGGCTCGCCAGCAGGATGTCGTCCATGACGAAGGCGACGGCGCGGTCGGTCTCGACCATCAGGAAGGCTTCGGCGTGGTCCTTGGCCGGAATGATGTTGGCGCCGAGGCTTTTCGCGACGTTAGCCTCGGTAAGCTGCTTGATGTTGGTGGTGCCGGCGGTCGAGACCACGGTCTTGCCCTTGAGGTCGTCGATCGACTTCAGGCCGCTCGACTTCTTGAACACGTAGCGGCTGGCGGTCAGGAAGTGGGTATTGGTGAAAGCGACCTGCTTCTGGCGCTCGGCATTGTTGGTGGTCGAGCCGCATTCGAGGTCGATGGTGCCGTTGGCCATCAGCGGGATGCGGGTCGCCGAGGTCACCGGGTTGAGCTTGACCTCGAGCTTGTCGAGCTTGAGCTCCTTCTTCACGGCGTCGACGATCTTGTAGCAGATGTCCATCGCGAACCCGACGGGCTTCTGGTTGTCGTCGAGATAGGAGAACGGGATCGAGGAGTCGCGGAAGCCCAGCGTGATAGCGCCGGTGTCCTTGATGTTCTTCAGCGTGCCGGTCAGCTCCTGGGCCCCGGCCTGGCTGACGACGAAGGTCGCGGCGAGCGCGAGCCCGATGTGGCGGAAATGTTTCACTTTTCTCTTCCCCTTTCGGATGATGCGGCCCGGATGCAAGCACAAATCGAGCCGGATTAGAATGTAACTTTCGGCGGGATCAACGGCTCAGGTTAACGGCGCCGGCAACTCCCCGAGATCCCAGAACAGCCCGGCCATCACCGTCAAGGCCTCTTCGGTCAAAGGCAGCAGGATGTGCTCATTGGGCGCATGCTGGGAGCAGCCGGGATAGGAATGCGGCACCCAGATCGTCGGCAGGCCCAGAATATCGGAAAAGACGTCGTTGGGCAGCGAGCCGCCGAAATTCGGCAGCACCGCCGGCGCCTTGCCGGTGGTCTCCGTCACCGAATCCGCCGCCCATTTGATCCAGGGGCTGTCGAAATCCGTGCGCGATGCAGCAAAACTCTGGGCCGCCCGCACCTCGATCATCGGAAAACCCTTTGCGACCAGATGCACGCGAATGGCCTCGATCAGGCCGTCGATCTTGGTCCCGACCACGAAACGCAGTTGCAGCACAGCATTGGCGTGGCCGGGAATGGCGTTCGCCGGTTTCTCGATATTGCCCGACGACATCGCCAGCACTTCCAGCGTATTCCAGGCGTAGAGCCGTTCGGCCGCCGACAATCCCTCCTCGCCCCAATTCTCGGCCAGCGCCGGCTCGTCCGCGGTCGGCACCACCTGCACATCGGCGAGATAGCTGCGGATCTGGTTGGTGAGCCGCGGCGGCTTCAAGGCATCGAGCAGGAGACGGCCATGACCGTCAACCAGCGTCGAGATCGCGTTGACCAGGATGGTCGCGGGGTTGGCGAGCACGCCGCCCCAATTGCCGGAATGATGGCCGCCGTCGCGCAAGTTCACGTCGAGATGGATGCGGATGCCGCCACGGCAGCCAAGAAAGAGCGTCGGCCGGTCGGCGGATAGGCGCGGCCCGTCGGAAGCCATGAACAGGTCGGCCTTGAGCGCGTCGCGATGGAGATCACAGACCTTGCCGAGGTCAGGCGAGCCAATCTCCTCGCCCATCTCGATGATGAATTTGGCGTTGAAGCCGAGCTTGCCACCGCGCGCGTCACGCACCGCACGGAGTGCCGCCATGTTGATGCTGTGCTGGCCCTTGTTATCAGCGGTGCCGCGGCCGTAGAGGCGCGTACCCGCAACCGTCGTGCGCCAGGGATCGCGCCCCTCACGCCACTCGCCCTCCATGCCGTCGACGACGTCGCCATGGCCGTAGATCAGCACGGTCGGCGCAGACGCGCTCTCGTGATGCTCGGCGAACAGGAACGGCGCCTTGCCGCTGGGGGATTCGACGATGCGGCTGGTGAAGTCGAGCGCGGCGAAGGCCGGCTGCATCTCCTGCTCCAGATAGGCGCGCAGCTCGGCGCCGCGCGACGGATTCTGGCTCTCGGTCTTGTAGGCGACGCGGCGGTCGAGTTCAGCGAGGAACGCACCGGATTTGAAGTCATCCCGGGCGCGGGTGATGGCGTCGGCTCTGGTCATTGCTTTCGTTTTCAAGGTTTCGACGCGGGCGAACGTAGTGGGCTACATAGGCCGTCGAAAGTGGCGGGGGCTTGGGCAGTTGTTGTAGTTTCTCTTGCGATTTCGTTCTTGCTCTCTTGAGATTGGCTTGCCAAGGGCAGCAGCGCCGCTGAATTTGGTCTTGCCAAGACCCAAGCCTTTCTATCTTGGTCCTTGCCAAGGGCCAATTATATGCAAGAACTTCGCCAAGTTGGGGCGCACATCTATCATTCGAAGAGCGCTCAGTACAGGGCGCCGAGGGGACCAGCATGGCCAAAGAGATCAGGCTCAACGCCTTTGCGATGAATTGCGTCGCACACCAGTCACCGGGCCTGTGGACCCATCCGCGCGACCGCACCGCCGAGTATAACCGCCTGCCCTATTGGATCGATCTCGCCAAGACGTTGGAGCGTGGCCGTTTCGACGGGCTGTTCCTGGCCGATGTGCTCGGGGTCTACGACGTCTATGGCAACAGCCCTGACGCAGCCTTGCGCAATGCAGCGCAGACGCCGTCGAACGAGCCGCTGCTGCTGCTCTCGGCGATGGCCGCGGTGACGCAAAATCTCGGTTTCGGCGTCACCAGCAATCTGTCGTTCGAACCGCCCTACCCGTTCGCACGGCGGATGTCGACGCTGGATCATCTCACCGAGGGACGGATCGGCTGGAACGTCGTCACCGGCTATCTCGACAGCGCCGCGCGCGGTGCCGGCAAGGACAAGCAGACCGGACACGACGACCGCTACGACGTCGCCGACGAATATATGGAGGTCGTCTACAAGCTCTGGGAAGGCAGCTGGGAAGACGACGCCGTGCTGCGCGACCGGGCACGAGGCATCTTCACCGATCCCGCAAGAGTTCATCGCGTCAATCATGAAGGCGCGAACTACCGCATCAACAACACCATTCACCTCAGCGAGCCGTCGCCACAGCGCACGCCGGTGCTGTACCAGGCCGGCACCTCGCCGCGGGGCCGGCAGTTTGCGGCCAGGCATGCCGAGTGCGTGTTCATGTCGGGACCGTCGGCCAAGGTGATTGCGCCGCGCGTCTCCGCGATCCGCCAGGAGGCCGCCGCGCTCGGCCGCAACCCGGCCGAGATCCTGATGTTCTCGATGATGACGATCATCCTCGGACGGACGGAAGCCGAGGCGAAGGAGAAATACGCCGACTATCGCCGCCACATCAGCCCCGAAGGCGCGCTGGCGCTGATGTCGGGTTGGACCGGCGTCGATTTCTCCGGCTACGACCTCGACCAGGAGGTCCGCCACGTCCAGAACGATGCCGGCCGCAGCGCGATGGACAACGTCACCCGCGCCGATCCCGATCGGGTCTGGACCGTGCGCGACGTCATCGAGCATGTCGGCATCGGCGGCGCCGGCCCGGTCGTGGTCGGCACGCCGGAGATGGTCGCGGACAAGATCGAGCAATGGTTCGAGGCGACCGATGTCGACGGCCTCAACGTCGCGTTCGCGATCTCGCCCGGCGATTTCGAGGACATCGCCGACATGCTGGTGCCGGAGCTGACGCGACGGGGACGGTACAAGAGCGAGTATGCAAAGGGCACGCTGCGGGAGAAGCTGTTCGGCCAGGGCCGCGCGCGGTTAGATGCGCCGCATCCAGCGGCGGGGTATCGCGTGGGGAGGACGGGTTAGAGCCGCCACACACTCGGTGTCATGCCCCGGCTTGACCGGGGCATCCAGTACGCCGCGGCTTCTCGGCTCAAGCTGCCGTTCATACTCGGCACACTACTGGATCGCCCGATCAAGCCGGGCGATGACAGCTGAGTTTGTGGCGAGCACCTGCGCGATGACGGTGAAGGCAGCCCGCCCTACACCTTCCCGTCGACCATCACCTCGATCAGCTTGGTCCCCGGCCGGCCAAACGTCGACGCCAGCGTCGCCTTCAATTCACGGGGATCGCTGATCTTGATCGCCTCGCAACCGAGCGCCTTGGCGACGCCAGCAAAATCCACGGGCGGATCGACGAAATCCATGCCGACGTAATTGTCATCGCCGTGGAAGGCGAGCAGGCGCTGCTTGATGATGCGGTAGCCGCCATTGTTGGCGATGACGACGTTGAGCGGCAGCTTGTGATGCGCCGCAGTCCATAGCGACTGGATCGAATACATCGCGCTGCCATCGCCGGAGAAGCACACCACGGGACGATCCGGATTGGCGAGGCTGGCACCGACCGATGCGGGCAGGCCCCAGCCGATGCCGCCGGAAGCAAGGCCGTGGTAGCCGTAACGGTCGCGGTGCGGCCGCAGCGCCGCGACCTGGCGGCTGGAGGTGAGACCTTCATCGACGAGGATCGCATGGTCGGGCATCGCCTCGACCATTTGCAGCACCAGAAAATCCGGATCGATCGGCGCACGGCCGGCACTCTTGCTGATCTGCTCGACCAGCGCGGCGCGTCGGGCGGTCCAGTTCTTCGGCGCGAGCTCGGCGAGACGCTGTTTTGCGCGGCTCGCAAGTGTCGCGCCGCCCATCTCCTTCAGCATAGGGATCAGCGCGCGCAGCGTCTCCTTCAGATCTGCCTTCAGCGCGATCTCCGCACCGTAATTCTTGGCGATTTCCCAATCGACCAGACCAATCTGCACCATGCCGAGTCCGTCAGGCAGGGCGTCGACCTCGCTGTAGACCGACATCCGCAGGGGATCGCCGCCCAGCGCGATCAGGAGATCGTAAGGCGCCAGCGTATCGCGCGCGGCCTTCTGCACGCGCGCGAGCGCGCCGATAAAGCTCGGACTCTCCGAGAGGAAGTGCGAGCCATAGGGCGTCGACGATTGATAGGCGGCGGCGCCGAGCAGCTCGGCCAGCTCCGCAGCCTCCTTCAGCGCATCGCTCTTGACGACCTCGTCCATGGTGACGATCACGGGACGCTCGGCCTTCAGCAGCCGCACGGCAAAGGCCTTCAACGCCTCGTCCGACGGCCTTGTGCGCGCGTCGATGCGGGTGCAGCGCCCGAGGTCGATCCCGACCTCGCTATTCAGGATGTCGCCCGGCAGCGAGATGAACACAGGTCCGGTCGGCGGCGTCATCGCGACCTTGGCGGCGCGACGCACGATGCGCGGCAGGTCCTCCAGCCGCGTCACCTCGACCGCCCATTTCACCAGCGGCTCGGCCATGCGCACCAGCGGCCCGTACAGCACCGGCTCCATCAGGCCGTGGCCCTGCTCCTGCTGGCCCGCTGTCAGGATCATCGGCGTGCCCGTGAACTGGGCGTTGTAGAGCGAGCCCATGGCATTGCCGAGGCCGGGCGCGACATGAACGTTGCAGGCGACGAGCCTGCCCGAGGCGCGGCTATAACCGTCGGCAATCGCGACCACCAGGCTCTCCTGCATCGCCATCACATAGGTGAGATCGGGATGATCCTTCAGCGCATGCATGATCGGCAGCTCGGTGGTGCCGGGATTGCCGAACAGGTGCGTGATGCCTTCGTCCTTGAGCAGCGCGAGAAAGGCGGAGCGGCCGGTGATCTTGTTCTTCATGTTTCCTCCAGGAGCGGGCGTTGCCGCACGGACTGAAGGCATGATGGCCGAAGTCTTGGGAGCCGCGCAAGGAAGCGCGGTCATGGCTGCGTTGCGTGTGGCGGTCTCGTGTCCCGGACGCGACGCAACGTGCAACGTTGCGACGCAGAGCCGGGATCCAGATTCGCTCCGGGTTCGCTGATGCATGGGCCCCGACTCAGCAGTGCGGCACTGCGCGCCGCACTGCGTCCGGGGCACGAGAGTGGGGCTACATCTCCTCGCGCCCGAGCTCGAACGGGTCCTCACCGCCTGCACGCTTCTTCTTTTTCGAGCGCTGCCAGACCACGCCCGGAAAACCCTTCAGCGGCACCAGAGGTTCGCCGGTATAGGCCCATTCCTGCAGCTCCTCGATCGCAATGTGATAGAGCGGCTGACGGCCGGTGCGCTCGTTGAACAGCGCGCGCGGGATGTTGACCATGTGCGGCCCGCGCGGGCGTTCGTACATGATCGGCGTGCCGCAATGCGAGCAGAAGCTGCGCGCGGTCTTCGTCGCCTTGTCCTCGTAACGGGTCAGCGCGGTCTTGCCGGAGGTGATGCGAAAGCGCTTCTTCCAGCTGCCGATATAGGTCGCGTAAGCCGCGCCATGGGCGCGGCGGCTACCGGCAGAATGATCGTGCCAGGCCCAGCGCGCGGGAACGTCGATCTCGAAGGTGACCTTGCCGCAGAGGCATTGGCCGGTGGCGATTCCTGCGGCGGCTGCGGCTTTGGCCATGGGGGGCTCTCTCCGTCGTCATTGCGAGCGCGACGATACACGATCGTCATTCCGGGGCGCGACGAAGTCGCGAGCTACGATGCGCAATTGCGCATCTGAGAATCCATCGGGCAGCCAGCTAAGACGTGAGATGGATTCCGGGCTCGACGCTTCGCGTCGCCCCGGAATGACAGATCAGGCCGGCGTCAGCTCGTCATAAACCGGATAATCCGTGTACCCCTTCTCCTCGCCGGCGTAGAACGTCGCGCGATTGTACGGCGTGATCGGATAGCCGTGCCGAAGGCGCCGCGGCAGATCCGGATTGGAGATGAAGATGCGCCCGAAGGCGATGATGTCGGCGTGGCCCTCGGCGATCGCTGCGTTCGCGGTCTCGCCGGTAAAGCCGCCGGCGGTCATCAGCACGCCGCTGTAAAGCGGGCGAAACAGCACCATTGCCGACGGCACGTTCTCCCAGTGGACATCGGCCCGGCCCGCGCCGCTCGAGCGCGGCTCGATGAAGTGCAGATAGGCAAGACCGAGCTTGTCGAGCGCCTTCACGACATGGGTATAGAGCGGCATCGGATCGGGCTCGCCGGAATCATTGGCGATGCCGTGAGGCGACAGCCGCACGGCGACGCGGTTCGCGCCCCAGACGTCGATCGCGGCCTGCGTGACCTCGAGCAGCAGCCGGGCGCGATTCTCGATCGATCCGCCATATTGATCGGTGCGCTGGTTGCTGCGCGATTGCAGGAACTGCTCGAGCAAATAGCCATTGGCGCCGTGGATCTCGACGCCATCGAAACCCGCGGCGAGCGCATTCTTGGCACCCTGCCGAAACGCCTCCACGATGCCCTTGACCTCGTCGGTCTCCAGCGCACGCGGCGTCTCATAGTCCGAGATCTTGCCGTCGGCGGTCATCGCCTTCATGCCCTCGGCCTTGATCGGGATGGCCGAGGCCGAGACCGGCAGCGCGCCGCCGTGGAAGGAGGAATGCGAGACGCGGCCGACATGCCAGAGCTGCAGGAAGATGATGCCGCCCTTGGCGTGCACGGCATCGACCACCTTGCGCCAGCCCGCGACTTGCGCCTCCGAATAGATGCCTGGTGTCGCCGGGTTGCCGCGGCCGTGCGAGAGCACCGGCGAGGCTTCGGCAATGATCAGGCCGCCCTTCGTCGCGCGCTGGCCGTAATATTCAGCATTGAGCGGACGCGGCGAAAAGCTCTCGCGCTCGGCGCGCATCCGGGTGAGCGGCGCCATCGCCACGCGGTGTGCAAGCTTGTACGGACCAACCTGCAACGGTTGAAACAACGCTTCGAATTTCATGCGGGCCCCGGATGTCTATGAAAGGATGCGGATCATATAGCGAGGGGCGGCCACCGGAAAAGGTGCCGCCCCGCTAAGGCAGATATTCCCTGCCGCGGAACACGGAAGGGAAATGGATATTACGCCGTCTTGATCCAGACGGCCTTCACGTTGAGATATTCCTCGACGTGCTGCTTGCCGGATTCGCGGCCGTAACCGCTCATCTTGTAGCCGCCGAACGGCACGGCCGGATCCATCGCCTGGTAGCAATTCACCCACACCGAGCCGGCGCGCAGGCTCTTCGCAACCGCGTGGGCCTTGCTGACGTCGCGCGTCCACAGGCCGGAGCCGAGGCCGAACGTGGTGGCATTGGCGCGCTTGACCAGCTCGTCCATGTCCTTGAACGCGATCGCGGAGATGACGGGACCAAAGATCTCCTCCTGCGCGATGCGCATGTTGTCCTCAACGCCCGCGAACACCGTCGGTGAGACGAAGAAGCCCTTCGACAGCGCGCCTTCGGTGACGCGACCGCCGCCGGCAAGCGCCTTGGCGCCTTCCTTCTGGCCGATATCGAGATAGCCGGTGACGCGTTCGAGCTGCTGCTCGGAGACGAGCGGGCCGATCTGCACGTTGGGATCGAGGCCGTTGCCGACCTGCAGCTTCTTGCCGAATTCGGCGACGCGGCCGACAAACTCGTCATAGATCGACTGCTCGACGAACAGCCGCGTGCCGGCGCTGCAGATCTGCCCCGAATTGGCAAACACCGCCATCGCCGCGCCCGGCACGGCCGCGTCGAGATCGGCATCCGCGAATACGATGTCTGGCGACTTGCCGCCGAGCTCGAGCGAGACGCGCTTGAGGTTGCCGGCGGAGGCGCGGATGATCGATTGGCCCGTGACATGCGACCCGGTGAAGGCAACCTTGTCGACGTCGTGGTGGGAGGCGAGCGCCGCGCCCGCGGTATCGCCATAGCCGGGAACGACGTTGATGACGCCGGGCGGTACGCCCGCTTCCAACGCGAGCTCGGCGATGCGTAGCGAGGTCAGCGGTGCTTCTTCCGCCGGTTTGAGCACCACGGTGCAGCCGGTCGCGATCGCCGGGCCGATCTTCCAGATCGTCGCGGTGAGCGGGCCGTTCCAGGGAATGATGGCGCCGACGACGCCGACCGGCTCCTTCAGCGTGTAGGAGAAGATTTCGCCGGGCAGCGAGTTTTCGATCGTCTCGCCATGGATCGCCGTGGTCTGGCCGGCGTAATAGCGCAGCATGCCGACGGCGCGCAGGCGATAGGCGCGGGTGCGGCTGAGCGGCGCGCCCATGTCGAGCGTGTCGAGCTGCGACAATTCGTCGAAATTCTTCTCGACGAGGTCGGCGAGCTTGAGCAGCAGGTTCTGCCGCTCGAACGGCTTGACCTTGCTCCAGGGTCCTTCGAAGGCGCGGCGGGCGGCGGCGACCGCACGGTCAATGTCTTCCTTGTCGCCTTCGGCGACGGTTGCGAGCAGCTCGCCTGTGGCGGGATTGCGAGTCTCGAACCGCTTGCCTGAGGCTGCATCGACCCACTTCCCGTCAATCAGCATCTGCTTGTAGGACCCGTTCGCGAACGGATGGCGCGTGATCGGAATAGCCTGCGACACAGCCATGGCTGCACTCCCTGTCAGGTGATTGATTGGTTCGATCTGGGCGGGATCGTTGGATGGAGGATACAGCCGTGCCGGATAGGCGTAAAGGCAGCGCAGAACGAAGACCTCCCATGCCGACTTGTGCAGGGTCGCACTGCTGCCATGTTATAGCTCGACGAGAGTCCTCCACGGAGACATTCCATGCCACATCCCGCCATCGTCAAAGACAATGTTGCCGTGATCACAGGTGGCGCGTCCGGCATCGGATTCGCCGCCGCCACCGCCTTTGCACGCGCTGGAATGAAGGTGTGCATCGCGGATGTCGACGAGACACGGTTGGCAGAAGCTGCAACAAAACTGTCATCCGTCACGGTTGCCGCAAACGTGATGACGCTCGCCGTCGATGTCAGCCAGGTCGAGAACGTGACGGAACTGGAGCGCGCCGTACGCGAGCGGTTCGGCGGCACCGACATCCTCATGAACAATGCCGGCATCCAGCCCGGCAGCACGCTGTTCGGCGAGCCCGATCATTGGCAGCGCATCATCGGCGTCAATATGTGGGGTATCATCAACGGCTCGCGCATCTTCGCGCCGAACATGATCGCGCGCGGCAAATGCGGCCTCATCATCAACACCGGTTCCAAGCAGGGCATCACCACGCCGCCCGGCGATCCCGCCTACAATGTCTCGAAGGCCGGCGTGAAAGCGTTCACCGAGGCGCTCCAGCACGAGCTGCGCAACAGGAAGGACTGCCACGTCACAGCACATCTGTTGATTCCGGGCTTCGTCTTCACCGGCCTAACTGCGAAGGGACGCACCGAGAAGCCGGCCGGCGCCTGGACGCCGGAGCAAACGGTCGATTTCATGCTGGCGCGGCTGGAGGCCGGCGATTTCTACATCCTGTGCCCGGATAACGACGTGCCACGCGCGCTCGACGAGAAGCGCATGCTGTGGGCGACAGGCGACATCGTCGAGAACCGCCCGCCGCTGTCGCGCTGGCATCCGGACTACGCGGATGCGTTCAAGAAGTTCGTGGAGGGGGAGTAGGCTTGCACCACTCTCTCACTCCCTCGCCCCGTTCTCACGGGGAGCAAAGAGCAGGGAAAGGTCAAGAAGGCTACAGCGTCTCTTGCTTGTGCCCGCAGTTCTTGCACGCAAACTTGACGCGGCTCTGGCCTTTCTCCGCCTGCACCCGGTTCGGAGCACCGCATTTGCCGCAGACAGCCTCGATGCGGGTGGTGCCCTGCTTGACGACGATGGTCTTCTTTTCCATCGATTCGCGGATCAGGCGCTCGGCCTCCTCGCGCAGCGATTGTTTCGACAAAGCTCGTCTCCACCTCTGAAAAGCGCGAGAGCCATATCGCACCTGCAGCCGAAGCACAATGCGCGAAAGCCGCGGCGCGTGTTGCTCCGCGGCTCTTTTGCTTCTCGTCCCGATCGGCTCAAAACACCTTTTCAAGCCGCCTTGGAGACCTCCATCAGCAGCCGCTCGGCCTTTGCGTCCTCGATGCGGTTCACCAGCCGGCTGCTCTCGTGATTGTCGCGCACGGTCTTGGTCAGGGTGATGCAGGTCTGGATCAGCATGACGATGCCCATGGTGAGATAGCCTTTCATCCAGAGGTCGATCGGCAGGAAGAAGACGCCGACGGCGACGAGGAACGCGGAGGCTGCGAAGGACACGTAAGTAAAGGTCACCCAGGCGCTGCTGTGGGGCTGGCCGTTCTGGTTCATGATGGTCTCCTGTTGGTTCGAATGACGTTTGGGTGTGAGATCAGGCCGTCGGCGTATGCTTGGACTTCAATCGCGCCAGCACATCGTCCGCAGTCGTCTTCAGCCGCGGGCCAAAGCCCTGCTCGGCCAGTCTCTCGGCGGTGGCGAGCGGACCGGTAGCCGCATCGAGCTCGACCAAGGCATCGTCGGCGGCCTGGGCTTCCAGCTGGCGCTCGCGCAGCCGCCGCAAGGTGCTCTCCGCCTCCGGCAGCGTGGATTCGTAGGGACGCGCCGCCTCGATGCCGCTGCGGCGAAGCGAGCGCACCGCGTCCGAGGCACGGGCGAGACGGCGGCCGCGATCGAGCTCGGTGATGCGGGCCTGTGCGCTCGCGACCTGCCGCTTCAGCCGGGCGATCTCGGTCGCGAACAGCGCGCGTGCTGTCATCGCCGCATCACGATCGGCTTCGAGGCCTGCGATGGCCTCTGCGGCGTCCTTGGCGAGATCCTCGCGGCCGCCATCGAGCGCGGCGACCGCGCGGGTCTCGAGATCGGCGATATGGGCGCAGGTCGCCTCGAGCTTGCGACCCTCCTGCTGGTCCTGCGCGATCGCCAGCGCCAGCGTGCGCTTGCTGCGCTCGAGGGCGGCGGCGGCATCGCGCATCTGCTGATCGAGGATCAGCAGGGCCGTGCGGTCTTCCAGTTCCTCGCCCGCAGCGGCCACGCTGCCGCGGAAGAGGGTCACGACGGTCTTGAACATTGTCTGCTCCCTGTCTATGAGCGTTGCTCACAGATGCTTTGTAGCACAAACCTTGAACATTGTTCAATAAATATTTGAGCGACGCTCAAGAATTTGGTTAAGAATGACTAAAGCCCTGGAACGTCGTGAGAAATTGCGAGCCGACCTGATCCAGGCGGCTGAGCAGATGATCGCTGCGCGGGGGCTGGCGGGTCTGAAAACCCGCGATTTGGCCCGCGAGATCGGCTGCGCCAATGGCGCGGTCTACAATCTCGTCACTGACGTGGACGAACTCGTCCTGCGCGTCGGCTCACGCACGCTGCTCCGGCTCGATGAGGCGCTCAGCGCGGCAGTCAGCGCGGGTGAGCCATCACCGCGAGAGGCACTGGTCCGCATCGCGATCGCCTATTGCGATTTCGCCGCCGAAAATCTCCAGCTCTGGCGCGCGCTGTTCGAGCATCGCATGGCGGCCGACAAGCCCCTCCCCGATTGGTCCGTCAACGACCAGATGCAGCTGTTCCGCCACATCTACCAGCCGCTCGCCGCGCTGTTCCCAGAGCGCAGCCCGGAGGAACTCGGCATCACGGCGCGTAGCCTGTTCTCGGCCGTGCATGGGATGGTGACGCTGGGACTGGAGCAGAAGCTGGTTGCAGTACCGCTGCCGGCGCTGCGCAAGGAGATCGCGACCCTGGTGCGCGCGATGATTGACGGACTGATCGCGCAGGCAGCATAGAGGCCTGTAGCAGAGCTCGCCGGCAGCGCGCGAACGAGTGTCACGCTTCGCCTGACTTCTTCGCGCACAGGCACGCCGCGTTCAACCGCCCCGCGCCATAGCGCGCGGGGCACCAGGCACAACTATCCCAAGTCTGCTTCGATCAAATGAAGCGGCTTCCGCCTGCGCGGTCGGAAAGCCCTTTTCCAGCCGCGCCTCGCTCGCGCGCAGCATCGCCGCGTCGAGCTTGCCCTGCCGCAATCCGTCGAGAGCGCAGGCGAAGACGCGGTAGAACTGCGCGCCGTCATAGGCAACCAGCAGCAGATCGACACCGGCGTTGATCGCTTCCATCACGGCTTTGCAGACATCGTTCTGGTAGATCGCGCCCATCACGAGGTCGTCGGTCATCACCACGCCCTGATAACCCCACTTCTCGCGAATGATTCCCTCGACGACACGCTTCGAATGCGAGGCGGCGCAGTCAGGATCGACGGCGGTGAGCGTGACATGGCCGACCATGAGCGCGCTGCGCGAATGCGACAGCACCTCGCGGAACGGCAGCCAGTCGGTTGCTTCCAGTTCCTTCACCGACATATCGAGATTGGCGCTGAAATGATGCGTGTCGGTGCGCACGCGGCCGATGCCGGGAAAATGCTTGAGCGTCGCGCCGACGCCGGACGCTTCCAGTCCGCGCACATAGGCGCTCGCGATGGTGCTGACGACGGCGGGATCGGTCGCGATCGCGCGCTGGCCGATCAGCGTATGGAAATCGAGACGGTTGCGCCGCGCCGGCGGTTTGAGATCGAGCACCGGCGCGAGGTTGAGGTTGACGCCGAGCCCGGCGAGCTCGCGTCCGTGGATGCGGCCAAACTCTTCCGCTTTGGCCTGCTGGTCGTCGGGAGCGAGCCCCGCGAGTGTCGCGAGCGCCGGCACTTTCGTCAGCGGCGGCGCGAGATGCCCGACGATGCCGCCCTCCTGATCGGCGGCGACAGTTAGCGGCGGCAGGCCGGCGGCGCGCCTGATATCCTGGAGCGCCGCGATCTCGGCGCGCAGCGCCTCGACGGTCCGGCCGCGGATGTTGTGCCGGGTAACATAGACGCCGCCGATCAGGCCCTGGCCGGCAAGGCGCGCGACCTCGGGAAAGGAGGAATAGCCGATCATGAAATGAGGCCCGAGCTGGCGCGCCTCGGCGGCGCTGGCGGCGAGAACGTCGTGCCTGCGCAGCTCGAACCTCAGATGCGCCGCCGACATCAGCAGCGGCGGCAGGCACCAGAGCATGACGAGCAGCTTGCCGGCGATGGTGCGCCACCGCCCTCTGCGCAGCAGGACGATCACGATGACGATGCTTGTAACGACAAGCGCGGCGTTTCCGGCGCCGCGCAGCGGGACCAGATAAGGATCGTTCTTGTTCGCGGCCGCGAAAGCAACGACAGGCGCGGCCAGCCAGAGCAGGATGAGACCGATACGGCGGAGAAATTGCATGATGCGTCACGCGCTCGAAGTGGCGAATGCTTCGCACCTATCAAAGCGATTGACGATGGACGAGAGGCAAACGCGCGCCTGCACGAAATCTGCAAAAGACTCCTGAAACCGTGCAGACGATGATCCCGCCTTCTGCACAAGTGCCGTTCAGACTTCGTGATGCCACCTATCACGAAAGGTCTTCAGGACATGACGAGCCTGGCTTCGACGTCGACCACGGACATCCAACCCATCGGGCCTTCCGCCCTGTCGGCCAAGCTCGCAATGGCGCTGCTGCTCGCCGCGCTCGCCGACTGGCTCTTCTACGGCCAGCGGATGGGGCTGTCGCTGGTCATCTTCGCCATCGCGGTCGCTGGCGCCTCGCTGCTCGCCAACCATGCAACGCTGGATCTTCGGCGTACAACGATTGGCGGCGCGATCGTCACTCTCGGTCTCGCGCCAGCCGTCGAGGAGCTCAACACGCTCTCGTTCCTGATCCTGATGGCCGCGCTGCTCATCGCCCTGCTCCTCGCGACCAATCCGGAGACGACCGGGCTCGCAGATCGCGCTCGCGCACTCCGAAACTTCGTTCTGTACGGCTTCTTGCGCTTCTTCCCCGATGCGCTCCAGGTCTTCAACCTGTCGGCGTTCACCCGCGGCCTCGCGCTGTGGCTGATGCCGATGGTGATGAGCACCGTGTTCGTCGCACTGTTCGCGGCGGCCAATCCGGTGATCGAGCAATGGGTGTCCCTGCTCAATCCGAAGGTCATCCTGGAGTATGTCAGTGTCCCGCGTGTGCTGTTCTGGGCTTTGATGCTGACGCTGGTCTGGCCGTTCATCCATGTGCGCTGGCGGCGCCGGAAGTTCGCTGTGCCCGCCGCAACCGATGTCGCAGAACCAGAGCCCCTGGCGGCGTTCGTCTCGGCCGAATTTCTGGGCCCCTCCACCATTCTGCGATCGCTGATCCTGTTCAATCTGCTGTTCGCGGCGCAATCCGTCCTCGACGGCATCTATCTCTGGGGTCATGTCGCGCTGCCCGACAATGTGACCTATGCGTGGTACGCCCATCGCGGCGCTTATCCGCTGATCGCGACAACCCTGCTCGCCGCCGCTTTCGTGCTGGTCGCGATGCGTCCGGGCGGGCCCGCCGAGAAATCGAAAGTGATCCGGCCGCTTGTCTATCTCTGGGTGGGCCAGAACGTGCTTCTGGTCGCCTCGTCCATCCTCCGGCTCGATCTCTATGTCGGCATCTACATGCTGACCTACTGGCGCATCGCGGCCTTCATCTGGATGGGGCTGGTGGCGCTCGGGCTGATCCTGATCGTCGCGCGCATCGTGCTCGACCGCTCCAACGAGTGGCTGGTCAGCGTCAATCTGATCGCGCTGGCGGTCGTGCTCTATGGCTGCTCGCTGGTGAACTTCGATGCCTTCATCGCCAACTACAATGTCGCCCACAGCCGGGAGGCATCGGGCAACGGCGTGCAGATCGACATCAACTATCTCCTGACGCTCGGGCCACAGGCGCTCCCCGCCATCGACAAGGCCATCGCGCTCCGGCCCAGCGCCAGCGAGAGCTGCCTTGTGTCGCGACGCGACCGCCTTGTAGAACAGCAGCGCCAGGATCTGGCCTGGCGGAGCTGGGGCTTCCGAAACTGGCGGCTTCAGCGCAGGCTGGACGCCCAGGCGGCGAATCGGCCGGCGGGCTGACGAGGCAGCGGAGATATCCTTGGCGCATCGCATTCTCATCGTCGACGACGAGGGTCACATCCGCGAGGTCATCCGCGTCGCTCTGAAGAAGGCCGGCATGGACGTGATCGAGGCCCGCGACGGCAAGGAGGCGCTCGCCCGCTTTGCCGCCGACAAGCCCGATCTGATCGTGCTCGACATCGGCATGCCCGAGTTCGACGGCCTCGACGTCTGCCGCGAGATCCGCAGGACGTCCGACGTGCCGATCCTGTTCCTGTCGGCGCGCGACGAGGAGATCGACCGCATCCTCGGCCTCGAGATCGGCGGCGACGACTACGTGACCAAGCCGTTCAGCCCGCGCGAGCTGGTGGCGCGGGTCAACGTCATCCTGCGCCGCCTCAGCCCGCGCAATGGCGAGGCCAAGGCAAGTCCGGCCGCGCTGTCGCAGGGCGGCCTCCTGATCGATCCCGAGCAGCATCTCGCGTCCTTTGCCGGCACGCCGCTGAAGCTGACCGCGATCGAGTTCGGCATCCTGCGCGCGTTCCTGACCCGGCCGACATCGGTGTTCAATCGCGAGCAGCTGATGCGCGCGGCCTATCAGCTCAATATTCAGGTCTCCGACCGCACCATCGACAGCCATATCCGCAACATCCGCGCCAAGCTCGCGGCTCTTGCTTGCGACAACGTCATCGAGACCATCCACGGCGTCGGCTTCAAGCTCGGCCGCTGCGAGAAAGAGGCATGAGCACGGCGCCAGACAAATGGCGGCCGTCGCTTGGGCTCGTCATCTTCACGGTGCTGGCCACCGTCGCCATCCTGCCACTGGTCGGCCTGTTCTTCTTTCGTCTCTACGACAACCAGCTGATCCGCCAGACCCAGGCCGAGCTGATCGCACAGAGCCGCGTGCTCGCGACGATCTATGCGCAGGAGGTCGCGGCAAGGCTCGACAGCGGCCTCATGCTCGGCGCCGAGGTGCCGCCGGGCGTGCTGCCCGATCCCGGTGACCAGGTCACGCCGATCCGCCCCTCGCTCGATCTGACCGCGAACGACCTCTTGCGGCGGCGGCCCGATGCGCTACCCGCGCTCCAGCCGGCGCAAGCAGCCTATGTCGAGATCGGTGCAAAACTGACGCCGATCATCCGCGAGACCCAGAAGGTGACACTGGCGGGCTTTCGCATCCTCGATCCCCAAGGCGTGGTGATTGCCGGGCGGCAGGAGGTCGGGCAGTCGCTCGCCCATATCGAGGAGGTCGCGGACGCACTGCACGGGCAATACCGCGCCACCTTGCGCAACCGCGTGCCGGACAAGCCGCCGCCGATCTATTCCTTCAGCCGCGGGCTCGGCGTGCACGTGTTCTCGGCCATGCCCGTCATCGTCAACAACCGCGTCGCAGGGGTGATCTACACGACGCGGACGCCGAGCAACATCTTCGACCATCTTTACCAGGAGCGGGCCAAGTTCGTGCTGGCGGGGCTCGCCGTGATCCTCGGCACGATCGCGATCGGCCTCGTGTTCTCGCGCACCATCACGCTGCCGATGCGCGAGCTGATCGACCGCGCCGCCAGAATCGGCCGCGGCGACCGCGAGGCGTTCCAGCCGCTGAAGCATTACGGCACGCGCGAGTTCGCCCAGCTCTCGCACAGCTTCCTCGGCATGGCCGAGCAGCTGGCGCGCCGTTCGGACTATATCGCGACGTTCTCGGCCCACCTCACCCACGAACTGAAATCGCCGCTGACCTCGATCAAGGGCGCGGCCGAGCTGTTGCAGGATTCGGTTCAAGGCAAGGCCGAGGGCCTGACGCCGGCCGAGCAGACGACGTTCATCGCCAACATCCTGTCCGACACCCAGCGGCTGGAGGCGATGGCGCAGCGGCTGCGCGAGCTCGCCCGTGCCGAAAGCCTGCCGCAGAACGAGCGCACCGAACTTGCGCCTGTCATCGCCGATCTCAGGACCAGGTTTCCGGCAAGCTCGATCGAAGCCAGCGGCAGCCTCGACCGCGCCGTCGGCATGTCCGGCGAGAAGGCGCTGATCGTGCTGTCGCATCTCGCCGACAACGCGATGCGGCACAAGGCGCAGACGATCAGGCTCGAGGCGGCGGACGAGCGTACGACCCTGCGGCTGACCGTGAGCAATGACGGCGAGCCGATCTCGGCCCCGAACCGCGACAGGATTTTTGACGCGTTCTTCACCACCCGCCGCGACCAGGGCGGCACCGGGATGGGGTTGGCGATCGCGCGTGCGGTGATGGCGAGCCATGGCGGCTCGATCAGGCTGAAGCCGACCGACGAGGGCGCGGCCTTCGAGCTGCAATTCCCTCTGGCCTAGATCGCGAACACCCAGGCGGCAACGATGGCGCCGATGGTGACGAGACCGGCGATGGTCCAGCCGGCGGCGTATTCCAGCTCAGGATGACCGGTCGCCCGCATGATCTCAACCGGATCGGCGGTATGCTTCTCTGCCATGACAGCCTCGCACGTTCCTTCCCGCGTCATAGATAAGTCGCATCAGCCGCCGTTAGGTTCCATCACGGAAATGCGAGGAACGACGCAGAGCGGGCCTGACGGATCGTCCAAAACAAAAACTGCGAAAACAACCCCATGCACAGTAGGAAGCCGTTTCCGGCTCGAGGCTGGGCGGCGCCGGACAACAGCCTGACCGATCGAGACAAAACCGTCGCTCCGCGCAATCCGCCCGGCGCCTTGTGAACTTGTGTTCCAAATGCGGCTGCCTGCCAGGGGGCGCCTGGTCGGCACCGGCCGCGTGCCGGCCGAAGGTGCCGCGAATTCGCCTCAAGGCCAGCGGACTAATGAGGCGAATTGAAAAGACAGGCCAGATCAGCGAGCCAATATGAGCCCCGCAAGGCCGGCATTACGATGAAGAATTATCTGACATTTTTCCTGCTTCTGACCATGACCACGGCCTCCGCGCACGGACCTTTGCCGGGCCGCCTCTCGCCGCCGTCCGATCTCGTGCAAGCGGGCCTCACCGATTCCGACACCACCTTCGGCGGCACCGCGCGGCTGTGCGAGCAGGTCACCTTCTCGCGCGGCCTGCGCTATGGCGAGAGCGAAGCCAATGTGCTCGATGTCGCGACCAGCGCGATCAAGGCGGATACGCCACGGCCGGTGCTGCTGTTCGTGGCGGGTGACACCTTCACCGGCGACCGCGCGGCGCCGGAGCTGTCCCGCCAGATCCAGGACCAGGCCATGTGCTTTGCCGCGCGCAACGACATGATCGGGGTCCGCGTCAACTATCGCCTGGCGCCCTCGGCGACCTGGCCGGCCGGCGCGTCCGATGTGGCGGCGGCGCTGTCCTGGGTCCACGGCAATATCGACCTCTTCAACGGCGATGCCCGCGAAATCGTCGCGGTCGGCTATGGCGCCGGGGCCTTCCATGTCGCCGCCCTGCTGGCGCATCCCGAGCTGCAGACCGACCGCGCCGACGTCGCCGGCGTCGTGCTGGTGTCCGGGATCTACCGCGTCGGCAAGGACGCCAGCGACAGCGAGAAGGCCTATCTCGGCCTGGATGCCACCCAATACGACAAGCGGTCGGTCTTTCCCGGCATCCTCAATGTCGACGTGCCGATCGTGCTGGCCTGGGCCGCGGACGATTCCGCGGGCCTCGTGGCGCAGGGTGAGACCCTGAAGAAGACGCTGTGCGGGGCCGGCCATTGTCCGCGTAGCACGCTGCTGCGCAGCCGCGACGGCATCGCCAGCGCCTTCGGCCTCGACGGCTCCGGCGACAGCCTCGCCGAACCGACGCTGCTGCTGGTGCATCAGCTCGAGGCGCGCGGGCTGCCGTAAGCGGGGCGTGACGGCAGTGGGGTAAACAGATAGAGCGGGGGGTCTCGACCTCTCCCGCTTGCGGGAGAGGTCGCGCCGAAGGCGCGGGTGAGGGCTCTCTCCGCTTGGGGATTGTCCCGTTGAGGAGAGACCCTCTCCCCGGCCCTCTCCCGCAAGCGGGAGAGGGGGCAGACTTTCCTCGCGGCCACGACGGGGCTCAATCAGGCAGGCCTGATTGGCCTCACGCCGAGCAATGCCGGCGCGCTTTCCAGCGACGAAGCCACTCGCGGCGCGTCAATACACCTGCCGCTTTTTCTCAATAGACCACAGCGTCAAAACCGGCTGCCGAGCCACACGATCGCCAAACGCTTGCCGTAGATCGAGCAGTCTTGCTGCGGACTGAGCCGACCTCGTTGGGGGCCAACGACAAGGTGTCGAGCATGCGCGTCACCGGCAGACTGCTGTTCGTTCTGATCGTTGCTTGGGCCTTGCTTGGGGCGATGTCGCTGCAACACGCCGAGCAACCCGCGACCGACAAGGAAATCCGCATCGGCAATGTCATGCCGTATTCGGGACCGCTCTCGGAGTTTGGTGCCATCGGCCAGGCCGAGGCCGCGTATTTCGACATGATCAACACGCGTGGCGGCATCAACGGTCGCAAGATCCGCTTCATCACGCGGGACGACAATTCCGATCCGGGACGCGCGCTGGAGCTGACGCGCGATCTGGTCGAGAGCGAAGATGTCCACCTAATGTTCGGCTCGTTCGGCACGCCCGGCAATCTCGCGACGCGCCGGTATCTGAACCAGAAGAATATCCCGCAGCTGTTCGTCGCCTCCGGCGACGAGGAGCTGAGCCAGCCAGGCGCGTTTCCCTGGACCATGGGCTGGCAGCCGTCGTTCAGGTCGGAGGGGCGCATCTACGCCAACTACATCCAGGCCTATTACCCCCGAAAGAAGATCGTGGTGCTCTGGCAGAACGACCAGTTCGGGCGCATGCTCTACAAGGGCATCCAGGAGGGCCTTGGCGATCTCAACCGTCACGTCCTCGTCGACATCGCCTTCGACATTGCCGACGAGCATCTCGACGGGCACGTTTCGATCCTCAAGCGCGCCGGCGCCGACATCTTCGTCTTTCTCGGCGTGCCGTCGACGGCGTCCAAGGTGATCAAGCTGGCGGCATCGCTCAATTGGCATCCGGTCTTCATCGTCAACGATGCCTCCGCCTCGATCGCCAATGCGATGGCGCCCGCGGGCCTGGAGAACTCCTCCGGCGTGATCTCGGCGGCGTTTCTGAAGGATCCGAGCGATCCCGCCTGGAAAGACGATTCCACCATGAAGGACTGGTTCGCCTTCATGGACAAATACCATCAGGTCGAAAGCACCAACAACAGCGCCGCGCTCTTTGGCTACGCCGCGGCCGAGGCGCTGACGCAGGTGCTGAAGCAATGCGGCGACGATTTTTCGCGCGACAACATCATGCGTCAGGCGGCATCGCTCAGGGACCATCATCCGTCCGTGGCGCTGCCCAGCATCAGGATGAACACCTCGCCCAGCAACTATCTGCCGATCAGGCAAATGCGGCTGGTGCAGTTCGACGGACGGTCCTGGCAGCCTTTTGGCGAGGTGATCGAGACGGCGTTCACGGAAGGCGCGGCGCGGTGAGGTGTCGCAGGCGTGAGCTCCGCGTGGCAGCACCTCTCCCGCAAGCGGGAGAGGTTGGCGCGAAGCGCCGGGTGAGAGCTCTAGCCGCTTGGGGATTGTCCCGTTGAGGAGACACCCTCTCCCCGGCCCTCTCCCGCAAGCGGGAGAGGGGGCAGATCTTCCTCGCGGCCACAACGAGGGCTCAATCAGGCAAGGCTGATCAGTCTCACGCCGGCTTCAGCGAGGCCAGCGCGTTCTCCAGCAGCGAGCGCACCCGCGCGGCATCGCCTGACTTCACCACGGCCGGATCAAGATACAGCTCGAGGCCTGGGGCGCGCTCGGTGATGATGCCGCTGTTCTCCGCAGCAGTGTCGTTCAGTGCGTCGACCGAATAAGGAATCACCTCGCGGCTGATGCCCTTCATCGTGATCGCCGGCAGGGCGTGGGCGCGGACGATGTCGCTGACGAGCGCGAAGGTCTCGTAGCTCAGCACGATGCCGCCGGGCTCGGCGATCGATTGCAGGCGCGCGGCGAGGTTCGCCTCCGCACCGATGATGGTGTAGTCCATGCGGTCGGTGCTGCCGAAATTGCCGACATTGCAATAGCCCGAGTTGATGCCCATGCGCGAGCGGAACGGCTGCTCGATGCCGGACGCCCGCCATTTCGCATTGAGCTCGGCAAGGCGCTGCTGCATGCGCCAGGCCATCTGCAGGCAGGCCTGCGCATCGGCGCGATCGCCCCTGGTCTCGGGGTCGCCGAAGAAGATCAGCATGGCATCGCCGATGAACTTGTCGATGGTGCCGCCATATTCGTGCGCGATCGCCGACATCTCCGTGAAATATTCGTTGAGGAGCTGGGTCAACTGCTCCGGCTGCAGCCGCTCCGCCGTCGCGGTGAAATTCTGGATGTCGGAGAAGAAGATGGTGAGCTTCTTGCGCTCGGTATGGATGGTGACGTCCTTCTGCCCGGAGAAGATGCTCTTGTAGACCTGCGGCGGGATGTAGCGCGAGATCTTCATCGACAGCGAAGCGAGGAAGTCGTTGGCGGCTTCGAGCTCCTTGTTCATGCCCTTGATGCGGCGCGCCTGGCGGCGCTGCAGCGAGAGGAACGCCAGCCCGCTGCCGGCGGCGATCAGGAAATAGGCCAGCAGGAACTTGAATGAGAAAATGTTGGCGGCGATCGGCTGCGCGATGATGACCTCCTGGATGCCTCTGACGTCGCCGACTTTCCAGTCCTTCTTCGGGCTTTCGGGGTGGCTGTTGTGGCAGCTGACGCAGGCCGGCCCCATGGTAACAGGCGCAACGAGGCGGACCTTGTCATTGAACAGCGAGGTCTCGGTCTCCACGATCTTCTGCTCGGGGTCTTTCCTGAGCGCCTCCAGCGCGTCCCTCTCGAACTTGTCGAGCTGGTGCGGGGCGCGGTTCTGGAACGGGAAGTCCGAGACGAAGCGGTAGGTGATGTTCTCCTGCTGCGCGCCGATCACCCGGCCGAGCTCGAGCGACAGCGTCGCCGGGATCGGGATCGCCCCGGGAACGGATTCGTAATTGTGCACGATCCTGGTGGTGCCGTTGGGGTTGGCGAGCACGCGCCCGACCACGTTTGAGGCGTAGTAGCTGCGCACGCTTGATATCACCGAATTGAGATCGATCGCCTGCCGGCGCAAAGCCGTCTTGCTCAGCTCGGTCAGATCCAGCCACACCGCGAGGGGCAGAGCGAGCAGGAGGAAGGCGATCACGGCACCGGTGAGGATGCCGCTCTTGCGCTGCTCTTCGGATATCTCTTGTTTCACACTGTGGCTCCGTTGTGTGCAATTTCGTCGCGAATCCGAAGGGAATTGCGACGCAGCTGCGGCGGCACAGAGGAGCAGAAATGCGCCACAGCGCAAGCCCCTTTCATGGGAGGCCGATAGGATCGAAAGCCATTGTCCGGCGCGGCCCGTCCTGCCTGGCGAGCCTCCTTCTCGTGCCAGCGCGTGACTGACGCGATCCGCGCGCCATTCCACCACGCGGCGGATCAATGGATGAATTCGGCAATTATTCCATTGTCGAGCGACTTTTACCTTGAAGCTACCGATCGTTTACCGATCGAAGACCGTCCGGACGGTCACCCGCGGAGGCTCAGCGAGAAAGGATGAGAATTCGGCGAGATCGCCGCGCCCTTCGCGCCAACTCATGTAGGCCTGTTGCTGTGCCAGGCTGTCCCACCCCTGGTAGAGCACGAAATTTGTCGGGTTCGCGGAATCCCGGACAGACCAGCTAAACCTGTTTCCTGACGCCAGGCGGGTCACTGGAATGACGCGCAACAAGTGCTGCTCGAAAGCGTTCGGGTCCCGCGCAACCAATTCCAGGACCACAACGACCGCAATGGCTGCGTCCGGCGCCTCGGATCGTGGAGGGACGTCCCCCGCATGTGCATCTGCCCTGGTCATTGCAATTCCTCCAATAGCCGCGCTGATCCGCGCCCTTAAATCCGTCTGTGTGCTGCAGGCCTCACCGCGCAATCAATAGCGCGCAGCGAGGTCCAGAGGCGAATAAGGCATATGGCCGTAGGTCATAAGTTTTGTTATGAGGTGGCATGGCCTTCGATCGGTTGCATACCTTCCTTGAGGTTTATCGGCGGCTTTCCATGGGACGTGCTGCGGAGGCGCTCGCACTGACGCAGCCTGCCGTCTCCAACCAGATTTCGAGTCTCGAGCAGGAGTTCGGGTTTCCCCTGTTCGTTCGCAGCCGCAGCGGCGTTCGTCCGACGCCTGCCGCCGACAGTCTTGCCCGCGACATCGCTGAACACGTCGATGCGCTGGGGCAGACGCTCGCCGAGCGTCGGACACGCTCGACCGCGCTCTCCGGTCTTCTGCATATCGGCACGCCCGCGGAATTGTTTTCATCGGTTGGACCCCGGATCGTCGGCGCCTTCCTCGGCACTGACATTCGGATACAGGCTCATTTCGGCGGGAGAGCCTTTCTGCGCCAGGGCCTTGAAGACGGGAGCTTCGACCTCGCATTGATGGCGTCTTCTCCACCTGAGCGCAGATTCGGCTCGGAGCGGGTCGGCGGGGAGCGATTGCTGCTGCTCGCACATCCGCAGATACGGGATGCGTTGCGAGGCCGTAAGGTTGATGCACAGGCTTTGCAGACGGTGCCGTTCGTCGCCTACAATGCCGAGCTGTCCTTGATCCGCCAATACTTCCTGGAGGCCTTCCAGGGCACATGCCAGAAGGCCGCGCGTATCGTCGTCCCCGATTTGCGCAACGTTCTGGCGATTGCCGCAGAGTTGCCAATGTGGACCGTTGCGCCGGACTATCTTGCGTTGCCCTATGTCGCGAGCGGCCGCCTCGTGGAGATTGGTCCGGCGCTAACCGCCGTCAATCCATTCTATCTCGTGTGGCCGAAAGGAGCGCCTCGGACGTCACGCACGATGTTTGCCCGCCGGGCCGTCAAGGACGCCCTCATCTCAACAGGGTCCCGCTAACCGCTGAAGGAAGACGTAGATGGACCAGAATGGCTCCCATTCGATCGCTCCGCACGGCTTGCGCATCACGCGCATCAATGCCCGCCCCGTGATCGTGCCGATGAACCTGCCGCTCCAGACCTCGACCGGCGCGGTCGCCAAGGCGCCGCTGGTGCTGATCGACTGCGAGACCGACCAGGGCGCTACGGGCCATGCCTATCTGTTCTCGATCACACCATCGGCCTTGAAGCCGCTGACGGCGATGGTCACCGAGATGTCGGAGCTCGTCGCCGGCGACGAGCTGCTGCCGTTCGAGATCGAACGCAAGCTGGCCCAGCGCTTCACCCTGCTGGGCCTTGCCGGCCTGCAACGGCTGGCGCAATCCGGCATCGACATGGCGGCCTGGGACGCGCTGGCCCGCACACGCGGCCTGCCGCTGGCGCGGCTGCTCGGCGGCGCACCGAAACCGATGCGCGCCTACAATTCGAAAGGGCTCGGCATCATGCCTGTTGGCGCCGCTGTCGAGGAAGCCCACAAGCTGCTGGCTGAAGGATTTCAGGCCGCAAAAATCCGCGTCGGCCGGCCCGATGCGCGGGAGGACCTCGCCGTGGTGCGCGCGGTACGCAAGGCCGTCGGCGACCAGGTGACGCTGATGTGCGACTACAACCAGGCGCTGACGGTGACCGAGGCCATCCGCCGCGGTGAGATGCTCGACGACGAGGGCCTCACCTGGATCGAGGAGCCGATCCGCCATGACGATTATGCCGGCTGCGCCCGCATTGCCGACGCGCTGCATACGCCGGTGCAGATCGGCGAGAATTTCGACAGCGCTTTTTCCATGCAGTCCGCGCTCTCGGCGGAAGCCTGCGACTACGTGATGCCCGACGTGCAGCGCATCGGCGGCGTCACCGGCTGGCTCCGCGCCGCCGCACTGGCGCATGCCGCCGGCATCGAGATGTCGACGCATCTGTTCTCGGAGGTGAGCGCGCATCTGCTCTGCGTGACGCCGACCGCGCATTGGCTGGAATATGTCGACTGGGCCGACGCGGTGCTGGCGAGCCGGCTGCAGATCAAGGACGGCTTCGCACTGCCGAGCGAGGCGCCCGGCAACGGGATCGCATGGGACGAGGCGGCGGTGAGGAAGTATCTGGTGGGGTGATCCCGTCATCCCGAGGCGCGCACCATGCGACGCGAAGCGGCGCATGGGAAGCCTCGAAGGATGAACGGCTCCGCAGCTGTTTCCGACCGGGCTGAAAGGCCTGCTGCTAGGGACCTCAAAAGGCAGACCCACGTAAGCGGCTCTCCTGCTTTGCTGGACGCAACGACGCCGGCTTCAACTCCACATCGCAAGCGGCGCTGCTCGGCACCTACTTCACCAGCCTGAAGCGACCTCCTTCCACCTTGATCAGAAACGCCGAACGCTCGTCATATCCATTGTGGTCGGTTGGGCTCATCGTCGACAGACCGTTGTTCAGATACACGTCCTTGACACGCTCGAGCTCGTCACGAAGGGCGGCGCGAAATTCTGTCGTGCCAGGTTTCGCGGTCTTCAATGCATTTGGTATCGCCGTCTTGAGCAGCGCCATCGAATCCCACAGATGCGCAGCGAAAATGTTCGGCTTCTGCCCGTTCGCCTTCTCGTAGGCGGACACCAATTCGTCTCGAATCTTTCGGAACGGATCGTCTGCCGGCAGATCGTCCGCGATCGTGAACGCCTCGCCGGTGAAGACGGCGCCTTCGACGCTGGCGCCGCCGAGCTTGATGAACTCCTCGGTGGCCACGCCGTGGGTCTGGTAGATCTTGCCGGAATAGTCGCGCTCGCGAAGGGCCTGTTGCGGCAGAACCGCCGGCGTACCCGCCGAGGCGATGAAGACGGCGTCCGGATTCGTCGCCAAGACCTTGAGCGCCTGGCCCGTCACGCTGGTATCGGCGCGCGCATAGACTTCGTGCGTGGTCAGGGTCAGGCCCAAGGTCGGAGCAAGCCTGCTCACTTCCTTGTAATAACCTTCGCCATATCCATCGGAGACGCCGATATAGCCCAGGGTCTTCGCGCCTGACTTGGCGATATGCTTGAGAATCGCAAGGGCCATCAGGTCGTCGTTGGGAACGACCTTGAACGCCCATTTGCGCCGCTCGTCCATCAGCTGGACGATGGCTGTCGCCGCAGCCAGCGAGATGATCGGCGTCTTGGCTTCCCAGGCGACATCGAGCATCGGCATCGTCACCGGCGTCAGGGAGGAGCCGATGAGGACGTCGACACGGTCCTGAATGACGAGCCGCCGGGCGTTCTGAATGCCCTTGGTCGAATCCGATTCGTCATCCAGGGCGACATAGACGATCTTCTCGCCGCCAATTTCCTTCGGAAGGGCAGCAACCGTCCGCGTCTGCGGCTGCCCGAGCGCCGAGCCCGGCCCTGTAGCAGACACCACGATTCCCACCTTGATGTCAGCGTATGCGCAGGGGATGGCGAGAACCATTGCGGCGCAAACGCACAAGGCTGCAAGGCAGTGCCTGATCATGATGTCCTCCCTCGTATTATATTTCGAGGATGCAATGTCGCGCTGGTCGCGCCGAAAGTCTGTCCCTATGGCTAGGGACAAATCCGATCTCATGACAGAACGCTCGGGCACGGAGTTGTGCTCGTCTCTGGAGGTCGAGTTTCCTGATGGAGCCCGGATGTGATTCACTCGAAAGTGACGATTGATACATCTCTCCTGCTTTGCAGAGAGCCGTTGCTTCGGTTGACAAGCACAAGGGCCTCCATCACAATTTGCACAGGTAGATACCGCCTGCCGCTTGCACCCTTCGGGGTATGGTGAAGTGTATCGGACCGCCGCACGCTTCCTTTGCTCGAGCGAACGGGTCAGTAACGCAAGCCCTGACGATCTCCGTTCGCATTGCAGAGGATCAGCAGATGCGCGATTTCCGCGACGCCAAAGCCATGGCACAAACGCTTCGCGAAGCTTTGAACGCCCGATCGGTCTCCCTCACCGTCGGTGAGAGCCTGGAACTCATCGCGAAAGTCCTGGGATTTCCCGACTGGAACGTCTTGGCCGCACGGATCAAGGCCGCCGGGCAGGAAGCGCGGAAGCGCGTTGCAGAGCCTGCACGTGACGCAGCGAGCGACGCCGCCGCGAACGAAGTCGAGGTGCCGACCACAATCCTGGACCGCTATGCCGGAACGTATCAGTTTCACGATGCCGTCTTCACCGTGCGGCGCGATGCGAACCGTCTAACGGCGCGTCTGAGCGGACAAGGCTCCGTGTCCTACCGCGCCATGAGCGAAACGGAATTCGCCGGAGCGGACGTCGACGTCAAACTTCGCTTCGTTCCTGGACCAGACAACACGCCGGCCACACTGGTGCTGCGGCAACACGGCAATGATCACACCATGCGGCGGATCGATGCGGCTGCGGCGCAAGAGCTGGAGCGCGCGATCAAGGACCGCATGAACAGCCGCTCTGCCAGTCCCGGAAGCGAGGCCGCGCTTCGCCGTCTCATCGAAGAGGTCGCGGCTGGCCGGCCCAACTATTCTGCAATGAGCCCGGGATTGGCCGAAGCCACGCGTCAACAATTGCCGAGATTGCAACGCGGTCTTGCCGAGATGGGACCGATCACCTCGATCGCGTTTCTTGGCGTCGGCGCGCAGGGGCAGGACGTTTATTCCGTCTGGCACGAAGGCGGCGCCTCGCACTGGCACATTGCTCTGGAAACCGATGGCACGATCGGATCGGCCTTCGTTACGCCGGGACCATGACGAAAGACCATGCCCAGCCTGCCGGCGCGATCACCCCTCGCCCGCATTGCGCCGGTAGCGGAAGTCGCAATGGTCGGCGCCTTGCATGATGGTTTGCGTGCGCGTGAGCCCGATGTCGGAGCCGAAGCCTTCCGCGGTCGCGAAGTCGGCGGTGCAGACCAGGAGGAAGCCGAGCTCGGGCTCGCCCAGCGCCTTGTAGAACTCGGCATAGGCGCACCGCGTCACGTCGAATGCGAAAACGTCCTTCGACTGCTCGATGACGTCATAGGCGAGAGCATCGTCGCGGGCGTAGGTTCTGAACGCCGACGACACGGCCTTGCCGAGATCGCTATCGTTCTTCGCCTTCCAGAATTCCTCGCCGAAGCGGCGATAGAGATCGCCGAGCGCCTTGCGCACCAGCGCGTTGGCGCGCGCCTCGCCGAGCTCGGCTTGCAACGCCTTGACGAGCGGCAGCAGCACCTGCGCCTGGATCTTGGCCTGTTCGATGACGGACGCACTCATGGGCGAGCTCACGTCTCTGGGAGGGCCGTAGCCCGGATGGAGCGTAGCGTAATCCGGGTGTCGCATGACGAGATTTCCCGGATTGCGCTTCGCTCCATCCGGGCTGCACGACAATCGCGGGACGATAACTCAACTTTACGTCGGCGACGAGAATTTGCCGGTCAGCTCCGCAGCAACCGCAACGCCCGGCCCTTGTGCAGGGCGACGTGGTCGGTCTTGTCGCTTTTGATCTCGTATTGCGGATCGTCCGGCGTAGCGTGGTGAGTGTGGCCCTTGTAGTCGACGTCCTTGCTGTGGACGCGCAGGATATGGCCGCGCACCCGGCCGGCCTCGGAATTCCAGCTGACGTGGTCGCCGCGGTTGAAGGTCTTTGGCATGGCGGAACAATCCCGGAGCAAGTCGGGGTGTTCCAGGGAGCGGAGCAAGCCGCCCTAGTCCGTCTTCGCTCTTCGAGCTTCGCCGGACACGCTTCGCCATCATTGGGCGTGGCTGCGCCACGCGAAGCCTCTTGGCGAAGCGTGGTGGGCACGACAGGGATCGAACCTGTGACCCCTACCATGTCAAGGTAGTGCTCTCCCGCTGAGCTACGTGCCCTAGAGGTCGTCTAGATCGGGTGGGGTCCCTATAACGGCTCAGGGGAGCCGGCGCAAGGACGGAAGGGGGCCGATTCAGGCCGCCAGCATCTTGTTCACTTCGCTGACCAATTCGCGCAGATGCACGGGCTTGGACAGCACCTTGGCGTTCTTGGGGGCGTCCGAATCCGAGTTCAGGGCCACCGCGGCGAAGCCGGTGATGAACATGATCTTGATGTCGGGATCGAGTTCCGAGGCCCGGCGGGCGAGCTCGATGCCGTCCATCTCCGGCATCACGATGTCGGTGAGCAGCATCTCGAACGGCTCTTCCCGCAGCCGCTGATAGGCGGCCATGCCGTTGTCGTGGGACGAGACCTGAAAACCGGCGTTTTCCAGCGCCTTGACCAGGAAACGGCGCATGTCGTTGTCGTCTTCGGCGAGCAGGATCTTTGGCATGGCAGGAAACGTCGAATCCCCAGAGGATATCAGCAGAGGTCACTAAGCCCGACAGAGGGTAAATTTGGGGTGAAAATCTTTACCCTAAGCCGGCTGCGCTGCCGGCTCTTTGTGAACCGGAATGGGCTCCGAATCAATCGAGCCGGATCGACTGATCCCCGCCGGGATCCCCGCACGGTTAAGACATGTTCCAGCGTGCTTCACATCTTTTCGCTTGGCAGAATGGTTGCGATTCCGGACAATGACGACACATAAGAGCCGCTCGATCGGCCGAATCGATGCGATCTGGTCCCTGCCAGATCCCGGCACGAAGGGACGAAGCCTGAGAAGATGACCCGGTTTGACGGCGACATGTCGCCAGCCTTCGAGATCTTCGAGCCCGCCGAATGGCGCGCGCCTGTCATCTTCAACTCGCCCCACTCCGGCTCGACCTATCCGGACGAATTCCTGGCGGCGTCGCGGATCGACCTGCCGACGCTGCGGCGCTCGGAGGACTCCTTCATGGACGAGCTGATCGGCCATTTGAGCGCGCGCGGCTTTCCGACCGTGCGGGTCAACTTTCCGCGCTCCTATGTCGACGTCAACCGCGAGCCCTATGAGCTCGATCCCCGCATGTTCGCCGGCCGCCTGCCGAGCTTTGCCAACACCCGCTCGATGCGGGTCGCCGGCGGCCTCGGCACCATTCCGCGCGTGGTCGGCGACGGCCAGGAGATCTATCGCGAGCGCATCCTGGTCGACGATGCGCTGGGGCGGATCGAGACGCTCTACAAGCCTTATCATCGCGCGCTGCGCCGGCTGATCAACAAGGTGCATCAGATGTTCGGCACCGTGGTGCTGGTCGACTGCCACTCGATGCCCTCGGTCGGCGTCAGCAGAGACGAGCCGCGCCGGCCCGACGTCGTGATCGGCGACCGCTACGGAACGAGCTGCACGCCGCTGCTTCCCGATCGTGTCGAGGAGACCTTGTCGGGCCTCGGCTATTCGATTGGCCGTAACAAACCCTATGCCGGCGGCTTCATCACCGAACATTACGGCAATCCCGCAAGCGGCCTGCACACGGTGCAGCTCGAGCTCAATCGCGCGATCTACATGGACGAGCGGCGGCGCGAGCGGAGTGCCCGCTTTGCGCAAGTGGCCTCCGACTTCGGCATTCTCGCCGACGTGCTGGCAACCACGATTCCATTCGCCGATCTCGGCCCGTTCCAGGCCGCGGCGGAATAGGCCCGGCTTTTCTTCCGATCATGTTGTCTTCGATTGGCGCGAAGGCGTCTTCGCTTCGCAAGCTTGCGCGCCTTGAAGTGAAAACGGCGGCCCCAAGAAAAAAGGGCCGCTTCTGATGAAGAAGCGGCCCAAGTCTAGGGAGGAAACGCCCAAGGAGGGCAGCGGTAACGCCAAGCGCTACCGCACCGCAACAATATGCGACCGCGCCGCACAAAGTGCAAGGGCTTTTGAGCCGTTTCCCATGCAATTCGCACATGGCTCAGTTGCTTCCATGGAAACCCAGATTCAGTTCCTTTGATAAGGAAATTCAATGGGTTGATAGTCATTTGCATACGAACAAGGCAACTTCGGAACTAAGTTTTCAACTCTGTGATCGATATTTGGCCAGCAGATGACTGAGATGAGGCAGCATGCCTCGGCATCCAAAATACCAGGGAGCAAAACCAAGACAGCGCTGCACGCGGCAGGCGAATTGGGCTAGGCAGGAGAGAGCTTCATCCAACCTTCGCTTCGAGGATTCGGCCTGTGACGGTGATCGACTTCTCCGCCTTCATCGGACGGCTCGCCACCGCCTCCGGCGAAACCATCCTGCCGTTCTTCCGCACCTCGCTGTCGATCGACGACAAGAGCAAGACCAAGGATTTCGACCCCGTGACGGAGGCCGACCGCGCCGCGGAGGCGGTGATGCGGCGGCTGATCAAGGCCAACTTCCCCCAGCACGGCATCGTCGGCGAGGAATTCGGCAACGAGCGCGAGGACGCCGACTACGTCTGGGTGCTCGACCCCATCGACGGCACCAAATCCTTCATCGGCGGCTTTCCGATCTGGGGCACGCTGATCGCGCTCTTGCACAAGGGCACGCCGGTGTTCGGCATGATGCACCAGCCCTTCATCGGCGAGCGCTTTTCCGGCGACAACGGCTCGGCCAACTATAAAGGGCCCTCCGGCGAGCGTCGGCTCCAGGTCCGCCGCTGCGCTTCGCTGTCGGAAGCCACGACCTACACCACCAGCCCGCTGCTGATGAACGAGAGCGACCGCGCCATCTTCGGCCGCATCGAGCGGGGCGCGCGGCTGTCGCGCTATGGCGGCGACTGCTACTCCTATTGCATGCTGGCGGCCGGCCACGTCGACCTCGTGGTCGAGACCGAGCTGAAATCCTACGACATCGCAGCGCTGATCCCGATCGTGACCGGCGCCGGCGGCGTCGTCACCACCTGGGAAGGCAAGCCGGCCCAGGGCGGCGGCCGCATCATCGCGGCCGGCGACGCCAGGGTTCACGAGGAAGCGTTGAGGCTTTTGAACCAATAACAAGCGAGCGGAGGGCTTGCATGACCGTCTCACGCAGGCTGCTCCTTGGATTACTTCTGCTGCTGCCCTTATTGGCATCCGCGCAGAACTTTCCGGCCAAGCCGATCAAGCTGATCGTGCCCTTCCCGGCCGGCGGGCCCAACGACATCATCGCGCGGGTAATCGGCCAGCGCATGTCGGAACTGTCAGGGCAGCCGGTTGTGATCGACAATCGCGGCGGCCAGGGCGGCGTGCTCGGCACCGACGCGGTTTCGAAGGCCCCGCCTGACGGCTACACCATCGCGATCTCCTCAGCCGGCGCGCTCGCGATCAGCCCGAGCATGGAGAAGGTCGCCTATGACACGCAGGCCGATCTCGCCCCGGTGACGCTGGTTGCGACCGTGCCGGAAATGCTCGTCGTCGCCACCAATGTGCCCGCAAAGGACATTGGCGGATTGATCGCGCTGGCCAAGGCGCAGCCGGGCAAGCTCAACTTCGCCTCTTCCGGCCCCGGCAGCCTGCCGCATCTGGCCGGTGAATTGTTCAAGCTGACGGCGAAGATCGACATCGTGCACGTGCCCTATCGTGGCGCCGCGCCCGCGGTGAACGATCTGCTCGGCCAGCAGGTGCAGATGACCTTCCTCGATCTCCCCGTGCTGCTGCCGCAGGTCAAAGCCGGCGCCTTGCGCCCCATTGCGATGGGCTCGGCCGCGCGCGCCCCGACCGCGCCTGACGTGCCGACCACCGCGGAAGCGGGCTTTCCTGATCTCCGCATCGAGAACTAGTACGGCATGGTGGCGCCCAAGGGCACGCCGAAGGAGATCGTCGCGGCGCTGCATGGCCTCGCGACCAAGGCCATGGCGGATCCCGCGGTGAAGGAGAAGCTCGCCGCGCAGGGCGCGACGCTGATCGGCGACGAGCCGGAGCATTTCCGCAGCTTCATCGCGGACGAGACCAAGAAGTGGGCGAAGGTGATCAAGGACGCCGGGGTGGAGACGGGGAAGTAGCTGGTTCGACACCTCTCCCGCTTGCGGGAGAGGTCGGCGCGAAGCGCCGGGTGAGGGTTCTGTCCTCTGGGGGATTGTCCCATTGCGGAGACACCCTCTCCCCAGCCCTCTCCCGCAAGCAAGCGAGAGAGGGAGCGCACCGCCGATGCGGCGCGAGTTAAGTCTCGCCTCACACCGCCTCTGCCCTCAAATGCTCCACTAGCATCTTCGCCGGCCGCGGCAGCGTCTTGAAGCTTCGCGCGCAGATCACGAGGCGGCGGTTGGCCCAATTGTCGCGCAGGCGGACCATGGCGAGCGGCATGGTCTTGGCGCAGCGGCGTGCGGCGGCTTCGGGCACGAGGGCGACGCCGACATCGGCGGCGACCATCTGGCAGATCGCGTCGAAATCGCGCAGCCGGGCGCGGAAATGCGGGCGCATGCCGAGCCGCGCGGCGTGCTTGGAGATGTGCATCTGCAGCGCAGTGGCGCTGGTGAGCCCGACGAACTCGCAGGAGCCCGCCTCCTGGAAATCGATCTGGCGGCGGCCGGCGAACGGGCCGCGGCGCGAGGTCACCAGCGTCAGGCGATCCTCGCTGAAGGGGAAGCGTTCGATATGGTCCGGCAGCGCGTGCTCGGCGGCGAAGCCGAGATCGGCCGCACCGGCGGTGATCGCCGCTGCGATATCGGTGCTCTCGCGCTCCTCGATGTCGACGGCGACGTCGCGATGCTCGCGCAGGAAACCGGCGAGCGCCTTCGGCAGGTGCTCCGACAGGCCTGACGTATTGGCGAGGAAATGCACGCTGGCGCGCACGCCGCTGGCAAAGCCGGCGAGATCGCCGCGCATGGCGTCGATCTGGTGGATGACTAGCCGCGCATGATCGAGCAGGCTCTCGCCGGCCGCGGGCAACTCGACGCCGCGGCGCCCGCGCTTGAGCAGCGCGACGCCGAGCGCATCCTCGAGCCCCTTGATGCGCGCGCTGGCCGAGGCCAGAGCGAGATGCGAGCGCTCCGCACCGCGGGTGATGCTGCGCTGGTCGGCAACCGCGATGAAGAGCTGGAGGTCGACGAGATCGAAGCGCATGGCGTGTCTCCTCAGCCTTCGTTTGCAGCGAAGGCTCTCTCCGTAACCTCCAGATTGTGCCTGATCGCGGTATCGGTCAATGTGCAGATATGATCGACCCGATGCTCATCCTCATCGCCGCCGTGTTCCTGCTTGCCGGATTCGTCAAGGGCGTGGTCGGACTCGGCCTGCCGACGGTGTCCATGGGCCTGCTCGCCGTGAGCATGGCCCCGAGCCGCGCCATCGCCATCGTCATCGTGCCGGCCATCATCACCAACATCTGGCAGACCTTCGTCGGCCCTCACTTGCGCGACATCCTGCGGCGGCTGTGGCCGCTGATGATCGGCACCGTGATCGGCTGCTGGCTCAATGCCGGCGCGCTGACCGGGCCCCATGCGCGCTACGGCACGATCGTGCTCGGCGCCCTGCTCGTCGTCTACGCCGTGATCGGCCTGAACAAATTCCACTTCCGCGTCGCGCCCGGAAACGAGAAATGGGTCGGCGGCGTGGTCGGCGTCGTCACCGGCGTGATCTCGGCCTCGACCGGCGTGCAGGTGATCCCCTCGATGCCGTTCATGCAGGCGATCGGCATGGAGAAGGACGAACTGGTGCAGGCGCTCGGCGTGTTCTTCACCACCGCAACGTTGGCGCTCGCCTTCAACCTGAGCGCCGTCGGATTGCTGACGCCGGCCAATGCCGTGCCGGGCGCCATCGGCCTCGCCATGGCCTTTGCCGGCATGTTCATCGGCCAGTCATTGCGCGCACGGATGCCGGCCGAAGCGTTTCGCCGCTGGTTCCTGATCGCGATGATCTTGCTCGGCCTCTATCTCGCCGGCAGTGCGCTGGTGAAGGAATTCGCCTGAGGGAAGCTACCGCGTCTCCAGCATGGCGACGCGGATACCGAGATAGATGAAGAGGCCGCCAAGCGCGCGATTGACCCAGGCGATCGCTCCCTCGGACCGACGCAGCCGGTGCGCGGCCTTGGCGGCGAATGCGGCGAGCACCAGGCACCACAGCGTCCCCGTAAAGATGAAGATCAGGCCGAGCGTCAGGAAGGCGAGCGGCTTGTGCGGCGCATCGGCTGCGACGAATTGCGGCAGAAACGCCAGGAAGAACAGCGCGACCTTGGGATTGAGCGCGTTGGTGAAGACGCCCTGGAGGAAGACCCGCCGCAATGAGCTCCGCACCGGCGCGTCGACGCTTGAGGCCAGCACCGGGCGCGACCACAGCATCTGAAGTCCGGTCACGACCAGATAGGCCGCCCCGACCAGCTTCAGGATCGAGAAGGCGGTGGACGAGGCCATCAGCAGGGCCGAAAGACCGATCGCCGCGCCCGCGACATGGACAAAACAGCCGCAACTGATGCCCAAGGCGGCAGCGGCGCCGCCCCGCCAGCCCATCTGCATGCTGCGGCCGATCACATAGACCGAATCCGGCCCCGGCGTGATGTTGAGCAGCACGCCCGACAGGATGAAAAGTCCGATCTCGTGAATGCCCAGCATGCAAGCTGCCTCCCGCCGCCCCGTCGCGGGCGGTCCCGGTTCCGCTTAGTCGGTCCGCCCGTCCCCGTCCACCGCCGGGATTGCTTAGGATTTACCTCGAATTTGCAATGCGGATCATGCTTCCGCTTGGCCTCATCTGCTTTATAAAGGCAGGGTTCTTGAAATGCGGGATTCGAGGCGACTGCCACGCCGTGGCCGGTCCCCTATCCCTTGGAGCTTCGCGGATATGGAAAGACGTCTGGCCGCCATCGTCTGCGCCGATGTCGCCGGCTATTCGCGCATGATGGGCAGCGACGAGGCCGGCACCCATGCCGCCTTCAAGGCCCATCGCAGCGCGATCCATCCCATCATCCTCAATCACGGCGGCCGCGTCGTGAAAAACACCGGCGATGGCTTCCTGCTCGAGTTCCCCTCGATCGTCGGCGCCACCGAGGCTTCGATCGCGATGCAGACGCTGATGGCCGAACGCAACCACCATCTGCCGGCCGACCGCGCCATGCAGTTCCGGCTCGGCATCCACATGGGCGACGTCATCGCCGACGAGGACGAGGTTTTCGGTGACGACGTCAACATCGCCGTCCGCCTGGAATCGGTGGCGAGCCCCGGCGGGTTCGCGATCTCGGCCAAGGCCTACCGGGAGGCGAGCAAGCATCTCACGGTGCCTCTGACCGATGCCGGCAACCATCGCTTCAAGAACATCAAGGATGCGATCGGGGTCTGGACCTGGACGCCCGAGGGCGCGCCGGCGCTTGCCCCCGAGCTCCGGGAGGCCTCGGCTCTGTCGCAGCAGTACCGCACCGCGATCGTCGGCGTGCTGCCCTTTGCCAATCTCAGCGACGCCCAGGATGAATATTTTTCCGATGGCCTCACCGAGGACCTGATCCACGCGCTGTCGCTGCAATCCTTCTATCGGGTGCTGAGCCGCAACTCGACCTTCGCCTTCAAGGGTAAGAACACGAGCACGCGGCTGATCGCGCGCGAGATCGACGCCACCTATCTGATCCAGGGCTCGGTGCGGCGCGCCGGCGCCAAGATCCGCGTGACCGCCGAGCTGATCGCGCCGGAGACCGGCGAGCAGCTCTGGACCGGCCGCTACGACCGCGACATCGGCGATTTGTTCGCGATGCAGGACGAGATCACGACCAACCTGTCCGCCGCCATCGCCACCGAGATCGTCCGTGCCGAGGCCTCGGCGCCGGCGCGGCTCTCGACCGACGTCTCCGCCTGGGACCGTTTTCTCAAGGGACTGTCACACTACTACCGGCAGACCAAGGAGGATCTGGCCGCCGCCGTCGACCTGTTCCGTGAGGCCATCGGGCTCGATCCCAAGCTGTCGATCGCGCACGCCTATCTCGCCACGATTCAGATCCAGAGTATTCAGTTCGGCTGGGTCAAGGGCACGCGCGAGATGTGGGCCGAGGCGATGAACCTCGCCGAAACCAGCGTCCGGCTCGACCCACGCTCCTCCTTTGCATTCTCGATCCTGTCCTGGGCTCATGCGATGGAGGGACACTACGAGGCCGCGATGGACGCCGCCAAGCGTGCGGTCGCGCTCAATCCCTACGACAATGGCGCACGCGGCGTGCTCGGCATCTGCCATTTCGTCATCGGCGAGCACCGCGAGGCGATCGAGCTGTTCTCGATGGCCGCGCAACGCGACAACAGCGACCCGCGCTACCAATGGGCGGCGCTGAACGCCTTCAGTCATTATCTTCTGCGCCAATATGACGCGACGCTGTCATGGGCCCGCGAGCAGCTCTACATCAACCCGAATCACATGCAGGCGCTGGCGATCCGCGCCGCAGCGCTGGCGCAACTGGGACGGAGCGGCGAGTCCGCCGAGGCCACCTCCGTGCTCATGGGCAACTACCCTACCCTGAATGTCGATCGTCACCTGCGCAATTTCCACTGGAAGCGGCCCGAGGACATCGCCCATTATCGCGAGGGGCTGCTGAAGGCCGGCGTGCCGCTTGGCAAGCTGACGCTGGTTCAAAGCGACGTCAAACGGGCCGCCGAGTCCTGAACGGCAGGCCGCGGTCCCTTCGCGGCAAGCTGCTCGCGCCCGCTGTTGTTGACAGGACAGTGAAATCAGCCACACTTCATCACACGCTGAAGTAGTATATCTGCTGTCGGTTTGTTAGGAATTTCCGCGCTTGATCGGCGCGTCTTTCTTTCGATTCGCCGTTTTCAGGATTTGGGCCATGCATGACCGCGCTTCGAAGCCGCCCTTCGACCCCTCGATCCAGGTCTCGCCGAACAATCCCTGCCCCTTCCTGCGCGGCCTCGTCGGCGAAGGTTTTGTCGATGGCGGCACCGTTCCACTCCGGACGCTGTCGCAGACCATCGCAAATGCAAGTGGCGAGACAGGGCTGAAGAAGACCTCGGCCCGGATCCAGGTCCGCGGCGTCGCACTGATCGCCAACGGCGCCTGTCACATCCTGCAAAGCATCTTCTGGGGCGCGCAGCTCAACACGCTGCGCGGCGGCCCGCTCGACAAGCTCGGTGCCGGCTCGCGCATCCTCGGCGTCGACGGTCGCGTCGACGAGGACGAGATTGCGCGGCTTGCCAGTTTCGGCGGCACCTATGCCGATCCCGATGGCGGCGGCACCGAGACCGGGCTCAACGCCTCGCAAATCCAGACCTTCATGAAGGACAACCTCAAGCGCGCCGGCAAGCAAGCGCGCTGGTACTACCCGATCCTGATGAAGTTCGAATGGCCGGTCCTGCTCAAGATCATGGGCAAGGGCCAGGGTGACGACCGCTATCTCAGCGTGGCCGAGGTGAGGACATTGTTCAACGAGCGCAAATTCCCTGACAGGATCACCCAGCGGGTCGTCAGCCAGCCGGTCACCCCGCCCTCGCTGATCTTGCGCGCTGCCGGCGGACTGGTCGCCGCGCTCCTCATATTCGGCATCGTGGCGCTGCGCTTTCCGGATCAATTCCAGCCGATGCTGCCCGGCATCCTCGGGGACCTCGTGGCCCCGCCATTGCCCGCGCAGGTCGAACCCCGGGCCGCGTATTGGCTCGAGCAGAACTGGGCGCTGGAGGACCGGCACTGGTTTCATCACGCCAGCCAGGGCACCGCGACTTTCCCGGTGCCCTATCGCTGGTTCATGGCGCTCGAGCAGCCGCGGCTTCATTCCTTCGCAAAGCCCGGGATGCTGCATGACAGCGATCATCTGCAGCGCTTCGGCTTCATCCCGAGCCCGCAGACGATCAACACCGACGACGCCACGCTGCGCCGGTTCGGCTATGCCAACGTCTACGACAAGACCAAGCCGGTGCCGGCGCGGCTCTGGAATCCGCCGGTCAACTGGGGCCCCCAGGCCGAAAACGTCGACGGCCTGCCCGTCGGCTTCGCACGCATGACCGGCGTACCCGATCCCGCGACCGGCCAGGTCGGCGAGGACCGGATCGGCCTGACCTGCGCCGCCTGCCACACCGGCCAGATCCACTACAAGGGCATCGACATCCGCTTCGACGGCGGCCCGGCGATGACCGACCTGAGGAAGCTCGAGGTCACCACCGGCCTGTCGATCGCCTATACGCTCTACGTGCCGGGTCGCTTCACGCGCTTCGCCGACCGCGTGCTCGGCCCTTCCGCCAGCGATGCGGACCGCGACGCGCTGAAGCAGAAGCTGAGTGCGATCGGCACGTTCCTGGTCGACTGGGAGAAGACCTACGCGAAGACCATCGGCGGCAAGACGAGGTTCAACGAGAAGACGAAGCGGGAAGAGCCGCAGCAGGACACCGAGGAAGGTTATGGCCGCCTCGATGCGCTCAACCGCATCGGCAACCAGGTCTTCTCCCAGGACATGACGCTCAGCGGCCTCAGCGGCTTCGAGAAGAATCTGCATGCCAAGGACGCGCCGGTCAGCTTCCCGCCGATCTGGACCGTGCCCTGGCTCAAATACGCGCAATATGACGCTTCGATCGAACAGCCGCTGATCCGCAACGCCGGCGAAGCGCTGGGCGTGACCGCGCTGCTCAACCTGTCCGACAATACACCCAAGGACAGGCTGTTCCGATCGTCGATGGACATCAAGAATCTGAACTGGATCGAGGATCTGCTGAAGGGGTCGGCGCCCTATCCGAAAAAGCAGCTCTCCGGACTGACATCGCCGAAATGGCCGTCGGACATCGTCGGCGACGATGCCTGGAAGATCGACGGTGAGCGCGTCAAACGTGGCCGCAAGCTCTACTCGGAGATCTGCGTCGAATGCCACCTCGGGCCGGTCAATGATCCCGTGTTCGACACCGAATTTCCACAGCAGAGCATCTGGTCCTCGCAACGGTGGGAGACCATCGGCGACGACAAATTCCTGAACGAGGTCCAGAAGAGCGCCAAAGGCATGGGCACCGACCCCGCTCAGGCCAGCGTGCTGGCGACGCGGACGGTTCAGGTGCCGGGCTTTCTCAAGCTCGATCCCACGCAGAACCTCAATGCCTGGTGGAACTGCAATCTGCCGGATGTTTCTTCGACCGACATGCCATATTCGCTTGGCTTGATGGTGCTCGTCGACATCGTCGCCCGCAAGGCGATGGACGATGCCAAGATCGACCCGAAGGTTCAGCAGGCCTGGTGGGGCAAGCGCAAGAACTGCCCCAATCCCGGTCCGCAGCCGCCCGACAAGAACGAGCCGGGGCCCTGGTATCGCGCGCGCCCGCTCAATGGCGTCTGGGCCACCGCGCCTTACCTGCATAACGGATCGGTGCCCTCGCTCTACTGGATGCTGAGCCCCGCGGCCGAACGCCCCAAATCGTTCTGCATGGGTGGCGGCCGCGACTACGATCCGAAGCAGGTCGGCTTCGCGGTCGCCGACGGCGAGAGCTGCAAGACCGGGCAGTCGCGCTTCTCGACGCGGGCGTCTGACGGCACCGAACTGTTCGGCAACAGCAATGCCGGCCACTCGTTCGATGGCACGCCGGGCCCCGGCAAGGACGGCACCATCGGCCGCGTGCTCAAGGAGCAAGAGCGCTACGATCTGATCGAGTATCTGAAGACGCTGTAGCGCGCGTCGGAGGCAGTGCGCTCCCTCTCCCGCTTGCGGGGGAGGGTTGGGGTGGGGGTGCTTCCGCGGGCGATGACCCCCGTGAGGAGAGAACCCTCACCCGGCGCTACGCGCCGACCTCTCCCGCAAGCGAGAGCTTTGCGCAATGTCTTGTGCGGGAGTGAGGTTTGATTTCGGGCTTTTTTTGAACGACCTCGGGCGTCGGGCGCGAAGTGGACAGGTCCGTTTTCGCGGCCGATCGGTGGTGGCGGTCGATGGCAGTCATGCTGCGGCCCCTACGGGCTGCAGTACCGCCC
>NZ_PGVG01000021.1 GCF_002795245.1 Bradyrhizobium forestalis
CGCCCACCCCTTCCCGTTCATCCCCAGCCTCGGCTTCACGATCGCGCTGCAGCTCACGCGCGCTGCCGACGGCAAGCAGATGAACGCGCTGATCCGCATGCCAGGCAAGATCGACCGCTTCATCCGCCTGCCGGCCGACGGCAAGGCCGTCCGGCTGATCTCGCTGGAACAGGCCACCGCCCTGTTCATCAACCGCCTGTTCCCCGGCTACAATCTGCACGGCCAGGGCGCCTTCCGCATCATCCGCGACTCCGAGCTCGAAATCGAGGAAGAGGCCGAAGACCTCGTCCGCCTGTTCGAGACCGCGCTGAAGCGCCGCCGCCGCGGATCGGTGATCCGGCTCGAGATCGACGCCAAGATGCCGGAAGAGCTGCGCAGCTTCGTGCAGCATGCGCTGTCGGCCGCCGACGACGAGGTCTTCCTGGTCGACGGCGTGCAGGCGATGAACGAGCTCTCGCAGCTCACCCGCCTCGACCGGCCCGACCTCGAATTCACCCCTTACGTACCACGCCATCCCGAACGCGTGCGCGAGCATGGCGGCGACATCTTCGCCGCGATCCGGCAAAAGGATCTCGTGGTCCATCATCCCTACGAATCCTTCGACGTCGTGGTGCAGTTCCTTCAGCAGGCCGCGCGCGACCCTGACGTCGTCGCGATCAAGCAGACGCTCTACCGCACCTCCAACAACTCGCCGATCGTGCGCGCGCTCGCGGAGGCGGCCGAAGCCGGCAAATCCGTGACAGCGTTGATCGAGCTGAAGGCGCGGTTCGACGAAGAAGCAAACATCCGCTGGGCGCGCGATCTCGAACGCGCCGGCGTGCAGGTCGTCTACGGCTTCCTCGAATTGAAGACGCACGCCAAACTCTCGATGGTGGTGCGCCGCGAGGGCGGCAGCCTCACGACCTACGTCCATACCGGCACCGGCAACTATCACCCGGTCACCGCGCGCATCTACACCGACCTCTCCTACTTCACCTCCGACCCGACCATCGGCCGCGATGCCGCGCGCGTGTTCAATTTCATCACCGGCTATGCCGCGCCGAGCGATCTGGAAAAGATGGCGGTGTCGCCGCTGACCTTGCGCAAGCGCATCATCGAGCACATTCAAGGCGAAACCGCGCATGCGCGGCACGGCCGGCCCGGCGCGGTCTGGATGAAGATGAATGCGCTGGTCGACCCCGACATCATCGACGCGCTCTACGAGGCCTCCCAGGCCGGCGTCCAGGTCGAGCTCGTGGTACGCGGCATCTGTTGCCTCAGGCCCGGCATCCCCGGCCTGTCGGAGAATATCAGGGTCAAGTCGATCATCGGGCGCTTCCTGGAACACGGCCGAATCTACTGCTTCGGCATGGGCCAGGGCCTGCCGGGCGCGAAAGCGGCTGTGTATATCTCCTCCGCCGACATGATGCCGCGCAACCTCGACCGCCGCGTCGAGGTGCTGTGTCCGCTGCAAAATCCCACGGTGCATCAGCAGGTTCTCGAACAGATCATGGTCGCGAACCTGAAGGACAATGAGCAGAGCTGGCAGTTGTTGCCGGATGGGTCTTCAACGCGTATGAAGACCGCGAAGGGCGAGGAGCCTTTCAACGTCCACAACTACTTCATGACAAATCCGAGTCTGTCTGGCCGTGGAAAGTCGCTCAAGGAATCCTCGCCGCGTCGTCTCACGCGCCGGAACGAACGCCATCAATCCTGATCGGGGATTTGCGACGTGAAGCGGCCGCGCAAGCGCGGCTCGAGCGTCGCGGTTATCGACATCGGCTCCAACTCGGTTCGTCTCGTCGTCTACGAGGGACTGTCGCGGAGCCTCATCCCGATCTTCAACGAGAAGACGCTGTGCGGCCTCGGGCGCGAGGTGCAGAGCACGGGCCTGCTCGCGCCCGACGCCGTCGACAAGGCGCTGACTTCGCTCAAGCGCTTCCGCGCATTGTGCCGTGTGATGCAGGTCGGGCGCGTGTTCGCGATTGCGACCGCGGCCTGCCGCGATGCCTCCAACGGCCCCGACTTCATCGCCAAGGCCGAGCGGATCTGCGCGGTCAAGATCGAGATCCTGTCGGGCCCGCGCGAGGCGCGGCTGTCGGCACTCGGTGTGATCTCCGGCATCCACTTTCCCGACGGCATCGTCGGCGACCTCGGCGGCGGCTCGCTCGAATTGATCGACGTGCGCAAGAACGCCGTACGTAGCGGCGTGACGCTGCCGCTCGGCGGGCCCGCGCTCCAGGACCTCGCGCACAAATCGCTCAAGCGCGCCGATCGCATCGTGCGCGAGGAGCTCGACGAGGTACCGCAGCTCACCACCGGTCGCGGCCGCACCTTTTATGCCGTCGGCGGCACCTGGCGCGCGCTCGCGCGCATCCACATCATCCAGAGCGGCTATCCGCTCCAGGTGATGCATGGCTATTCGATTTCGGCGGCTGAAGCGCTCGACTTCTCGCGCCGTCTCCGGCGCCTCGCTGCCGCCGACATGCTCGCCGACATCGAGATCGTCGCCGACGCGCGTCGACCGCTCCTCACCTATGCGGCGCTGGTGCTCGAGCACATCATCCGCGTCGCAAAACCCAAGACGATCGTGTTCTCGACCTTCGGCGTGCGCGAGGGCCTGCTGCACGAGAAGTTGCCGGAGACCGAGCGCAACAAGGACGGGCTGATCTGCGCGGCCGAGGAGCTGAACCAGTTGCTGTCACGCTCGGCGAAACACGCCCGCGAGCTGATCGCCTGGACCGACCGCCTGGTCCGCGTCGTGAAGCTGCGCGAGACCGAAGAGGACCGGCGCCTGCGTCACACCGCGTGCCTGCTCTCCGACATCGGCTGGCGCGTGCATCCCGACCACCGCGGTGAGCAGACGCTGAGCCTCGTCGTCAACGGCAATTTCGGCGCGATTACCCACACCGAACGCGCCTTCGTCGGCCTGTCCGTGTTTTATCGCTACGCCGGCCTCAGCGAGGAGAACCAGCCGCCGGCCACCATGCAGGACTTACTGACGCCGGCGCAGCTCGAACGCGCGCGCCTCTTGGGCGCTGCGTTCCGCGTCGCGCATCTGATCTCGGCGGCGCGTCCGGGCGTCTTGCCCGCCACGCATTTCCGCACCCAGGGCCGCAAATTGATGCTGGTGTTCGAGCACCGCCTCGGCGACCTCGTCGCCGACCGCGTCGGCAGCCGCTTCCGTCAACTCGCCCGCCTGATCGGCCGCGCCGGCTCGATCGTGAGGCGCTGACAAACAGAAACGGCGCCTGGGCCGTCGGGACGAGGCAACGGGACGGAACATCATATCGACGCGTTCGTTTCGCCCGCCGCAGCGTCCCTGCCGCGCGGGCGGTTTGGGTCTGGAGCAGTCATTCGATCGCGGCCGTCCCTTGGCGCGACGATGGCTTTCAGTCCGCCGAGTTCGGAGCCGGTGAGAACAAGCTGCCACCCATAGGCACTGAGCACGTCCTGAACGATCGCGAGGCCGAGGCCGGCACCTTCGCCGCGCTCATCCAGCCTTACGCCGCGTTCGAGCACACGGGCGCGTTCTGCGGACGCGATCCCCGGGCCGTCATCCTCGACAGAGATCGCCGCATTCGCGGTGGCATCGGCGGCGATGCGCACCTGGCTCTTGGCGTGACGGGCGGCATTTTCCAGGAGATTGCCCAGCACTTCGGCCAGATCGGTGCGATCGAGCGGCACGCTCGGTTCGCCCGTTATGCAAGTCTTGAATTCCAGCCGCTGCGCAGTGGGCGTGCGCGCCAGCGTAAGCATCAGGGACTGGACAAGCGGCCTGAGGGGCGTGGAAATACCGCCGCGCTGTCGAGCCGTCCCCCACGCCCGGGCGCGCGCGAGCTCGCGGTCGACGTGACGGCTCATCGTATCGCCGGCGGCTTCGATTGCCCGGGCGACGTCCTGCTCGCCTCGCTGACGCAAAAGCGCGACATCGGCGGAGAGTGCGGCGAGCGGGGTCTTCAGGCCATGCGCCAGATCAGCGGCGCGGCTGCGCGAACGCTCGATCTCGCGTTCTTGGGCGTCGATCAGGCTGTTCACCTCTTCCACCAGAGGCTTGACCTCGGCAGGGACATCGACGGGGAGATGCTTGCGTTGCCCGGAGCGGACGTCCGCGACGCCGCGGCGAAGTGCGTCGAGCGGACGCAAGCCCAGTCCGACCTGGATCGAGGTGGCCGCCGCCAGCACCAGCCCCAGCACGCCGAGCGCCAGCGCCAGATCCCGGGCGAATTGCGAGGCGGCGGCCGACACGCGGGCGAGATCGGCCGCCACAGCGACGCGCACCGGCGCGCGGCGGTCGCCCACGGTGAGCAGCACGCGGCGTTCGCTGACCAGGAGCCGTGCGTTCGCGGGTCCTAGGATGATGTGATGGTGCAATTCGCGAGGCGACGGCTCATCCTGCGGCAGGTCCAACGCCGTGTCCCACAGCGAACGTGAACGCAGCACCTGACCGCCGTCGTCCGATACCTGCCAGTACAAACCCGAAAGGGGGTCGGCAAAACGAGGATCGGTCGGCGGCCGGCCCACCACCAGCTTGCCCTGCGCATCGGCGTCGATCCCCGCGACGAGTTGCTTCAGATAGACGTCGAGGTCGTCGCCGATGGTGCGCGTGACGTGGCGTTCGAACAGCAACGTCAGCCCGGCGCCGGCAATCGTCAGCGCGATCAGGATAGCTACGAGTCCGCCGGCGACCAGTCGGAGCCGCAGCGAGCCCCAACTCATGGCGTGGTCTCCGGTACCAGATAGCCAAAGCCGCGCCTGGTCTCGATCAGATCGGCACCGAGCTTCTTGCGCACTCGACCGACCAGCACTTCGAGCGCGTTCGATTCGTGGTCCTCGCCGTGGCCATAGACGTTCTCGTCGAGCTCTTGCTGCGACACCACACGGCCGCGGTGGTGCAAGAGAAAGGCGATCAGGCGGTATTCCAATGGCGACAACGCGACGGGTACGCCGCGCAACGTCACCTTCATCTGACGCTCGTCGAGTTCGACATCGCCGGCGACAATCCGTGGGGAGGCATGCCCCGCCGAGCGGCGCACGATCGAGCGCAGCCGCGCCAGCAATTCCTCCATGCGGAACGGCTTGGGCAGGTAGTCGTCGGCGCCCGCGTCGATGCCATCGACGCGCTCGGCCCAGCTGCCGCGCGCCGTCAGGATCAGCACCGGCATGGAACGACTGTTCGCGCGCCAGCGCTTGAGTACTGCCAGACCGTCCATGCCGGGCAAGCCGAGATCGAGGACGACGGCACCGTAATCCTCGGTGTCACCGCGGAACCAGGCTTCCTCGCCGTTGCGGACGGTCTCGACCACATAGCCGGCCGCACGCAGCGCCCTCTCCACATCGGCCGCGATCCGTCGGTCGTCCTCCACAAGCAGCAGGCGCATCACTTCTCCTTGATGCGTTCAATCTCGCCGCTGCGCGCATCCACGTACGCTTCGTAGAGGCGGCCCTTGTCGTCGACGAGGCGAAACTCGTAAATCCAGCGGCCGCGCTCGCGCTCTATCTCGACCCCGGCAACCTCGCCCGGCAGCTTGCCACGAAGTGACGCGAGAATGTCGGCGAGTGACCTGATCTCGCCCGCCTCGACTGCGCGGCGAACCGCGTCGGGTGCACCTCTATCGTGGTCGCTTGCTGCCGCAGGCACCGACGCGAGTAGGACTCCCGCCAGCAATGGCACCGCGACGAACTCCAGGAAGCGAGGGGGCTGCATCGGTAAAGTATGCGCTGTTCGACCTGACAGATCGCTGACGTGGATCAACAGGCGGCGGTCAGGGCTCTTCTGCCAATGTCCGCACATCGCCCCGCCGCATGACGCGACCGGGCGCCACAAGCCGGAGACAACCATGCGCACGATCACCATCTTCACCGCTACCGCCGCTTTGCTCGCAGCCGCCGCGACCGCTCATGCCGGCAGCCTCGGCCGCCCTTGCACTGCAGCGCCACAGACCAGTTGGCTACCGCTCGAACAATTGCAGGCCAGGATCGAAGCCCAAGGCTACAAGGTTCAGAAGGCCAAGCTCAAGAATGCCTGTGGCGAACTCTACACCATCGACAAGTCTGGCAGCCGGATCGAATTGTTCGTCGACCCGACCAGCGGCCAGATCGTCGGTCAGCTGTAAGGGGCTGCGCCATGAGCGCCATTCACGACACGATGGTAGCCGGCGGCGAGAAGTCGCCGGCCGCGGTCAAGGTCTGGGACCCTTTCATCCGCGTGTTCCATTGGTGGCTGGCCGGGCTGCTTCTGCTCGCTTATGCGACGGGTGACGAGATAGAAAATGTCCATATCGCTGCCGGCTACACGATTGCCGGGTTGCTTGCGCTACGGATCGCGTGGGGCTTCGTTGGGCCGCGCCATGCGCGCTTCAGCGACTTCGTTCGTTCCCCGCGCGCAGTGCTCGCCTACATGCGCGACATGGCGCTGCTCAGGGCGCCACGCTATCTCGGCCACAATCCAGCCGGCGGCGCCATGGTCGTGGTGCTGATCGTCACACTGATCGGCACCTGCACCACCGGTTACATGATGACGACCGGCACCTTCTGGGGCGCAAAATGGGTGGAGGAGGTGCATGAGGCGTTCGCCAATCTCACGATCGGCCTCGTCGTCGTCCATGTGCTTGGCGTCCTCGTGGCGAGCTTCGAGCACCGCGAAAGCCTGGTGAAAGCGATGATCACCGGTCGGAAGCGTCCATCGTGAGCGATGCCCCGATACGAAAGGTCCTCATAATGCAAAAGCTTATCTTCCGACGAAACGACTTCCGTTCCACCGCAATGTTCGGCTCTTCCCACTCCCGTCCAGAACTTCGAGGACCGCCTGATCGTGAGAAGAAGATAGCCGAACGTCGTAAGCATGTACCGCAAGCACGCGCCTGTAACGTCCGCCGTTCGAGACATACACCTGGTGCAGACACCCTGCAGACCCGCAATGAACCGCCCTGTTACGGCAGCGAAAATCGTCGAAATGCAGAGCCACGAACTCGGCGCCTGGCACGGTCAGATAGAGCGCAAAATGTTGAGCGGCGGCGATTGAGCCCCCGCAGGCAGCGTCCCATTTCCGCACGTCTGCGCGGATTTCGGCCGGGAGCATGTCGAGGTGCGCGGGGCTCCAGGGATCTTGCGCCATCCCGCTATGGGAAAGCGCTGGCTGCGCAAGAGCGAGCGAGGCAATCACAGCGCTTAGCAGCGTGCAGGTATGTTTGCTCAAGTTCACGACTTTGCTCCTGTAGACCCGATCAGCAGCTGCGATCGATTTCGGCTCTTCAAAATATGCTCCGAGGTCGAGCCGCGCTTGATGCACATCAACTCACCGGGCGCGCGCTGGCGTAAGTGAGCCGCAAGACGCGGTGTGTCGGGCCATATCCATCATGCAATTCCACCCTTGGATATTCCTTCCGAGCCTTGCTCGGAACGCGGGTGCCCGCGCTCTGCTTGCGCTTGCACTGGGCTTGTGGCCTTCGGCGTCGAACGCACAGGATGAACTGAAGCTGAGCGATGCGCAGGCGCGGAATCTCGGCGTGCGCGTGACCCATCCGGTCGCGATCCGGACCGATCTGACGCTGCCCTACCCCGTCCAGATCGTGATCCCCACGCAGCAATTGTGGGTCGTCAGCGCGCCTGTGGCCGGCATGGTCGCCAATCTCCTCGTCGGGCGCGGTGACCGCGCCTCGGCCGGCCAGCCGCTGGTCACCCTGGAGAGTCCAAGTTTCGTCTCTCAGCAACGCGACTATTTGCACGCGATCGCACAGGAGCTTCTCGCCAGCCAGCAGCTCAAGCGGAACATCGATCTATTCGAGGGCAAGGCCGTGCCGCAGCGCGTGCTGGAGGCCAGCCAGGCCGAAGCGCGCCAGGCCGCTCTCGTGGTCGCCGAGCGGCGTCAGATGCTGCATCTGAGCGGGATGTCCGACGAGGCCATTGCCCGGCTGGCCCAGGAAGCGGCGATCAGCGCGACGCTTACAGTCAACGCACCGCAAACCGCGTCCGTGGTCGAGGTCACGGTATCGCCGGGGCAGCGGCTCGAACAATCCGCGCCGCTCGTCAAGCTGGCGCGTCTCTCACCGCTATGGGCCGAGATCGCGGTTCCCGCCGCCAATATTCGAACAATTCGCACCGGCGCGAAAGTCGAGATCGAGGGCTATCCCACCTCCGGCAAGGTCGTGCTGGTCTCCGAGACCATCGACCCTGCCACTCAGACCATTTTGGTTCGCGCGGAGATCCCTAATGACGGAGAGCTGCATCCCGGTCAGACCGCCGCTGCCCGCATCGGCTTTCTCTCCGCCGGAGAAAGCGCGTGGGAGATTCCCTACTCCGGGCTGGTGCGGCGGGGCGAACAGACCTCAGTGTTCGCCGCCGTAGCCGGCGGCTTCCGGCTGGTCCCGGTCAAGCTCGTTGCGGAAGATCAAGACCATGTCGTGGTGTCCGGTCCCATCACGGACCAGGACCAGATCGCGATCGGCGGTATCTCGGCGCTTCGCGGCATTCTCTCGGGATTGGGGCAATAGATGCTCCGGCGCCTGGTCGCGTTCGCACTTTCGCAACGACTGTTCGTCCTGCTGGGTGTGTTGCTGCTGGTAGGTGCCGGCGCCGTTCTCCTGCCCGGCCTGCCGATCGACGCGTTTCCCGACGTCTCACCGGTTCAGGTCAAGATCATCATGAAGGCGCCGGGCCTGACGCCCGAAGAGGTCGAGCAGCGCATCACGGTCCCCGTCGAGTTCGAACTGCTTGGATTGCCGAACAAGAAGGTGCTTCGTTCGACCACGAAATATGCACTGGCCGACATCACCGTCGATTTCGAGGACGGCACCGACATCTACTGGGCGCGCAATCAGGTATCGGAGCGGCTATCGAATATCGCGCGTGATTTCCCCGACGGGGTCAGCGGAGGTCTTGCGCCGATCACGAGCCCCCTCGGCGAGATGTTCATGTTCACGATCGACAGTCCCGAGCTCTCGCTCGCCGAGCGCCGGACCTTGCTTGATTGGGTGATCCGTCCCGCGCTGCGGACCGTCGCCGGCGTTGCGGACGTCAATGCGCTCGGCGGTTACGTCCGCGCCTTCGAGATCGTGCCGCGTAACGATGCGCTTGCCGCGCGCGGCATTTCCTACGACCTGTTTCGCCGCGCCATCGAAGCCAACAGCCGCAATGACGGCGCCGGACGGGTGAACCAGGGCGAGGACAGCGCCTTGGTCCGGATCGAGGGCAGCATCCGATCGGTCGAAGACATCAAGGCCATCGTCGTCGACACCCGCGAGGGCGTGCCGATCCTGGTCAACGACGTGGCGAGCGTCAAAGTCGGGACGCTGACCCGCTCTGGCGCGGTCACGTCGGACGGCAGCGGTGAGACCGTCGAGGGGCTCGTCCTCGGCTTGCGCGGCGCCAACGCGGGTCAGCTCGTCCGCGACGTGCGCGCCCGGCTCGCCGAGCTGCAACCCTCGCTGCCGAAAAGCGTCTCCATCAACGTGTTTTACGACCGCAGCCGCCTGGTCAACCGCGCCGTCGGTACCGTGGTGCGAGCGCTCGGCGAGGCCACCGCCCTCGTCATCGTTCTCCTGCTGCTCTTCCTCGGCAACTGGCGGGCCTCGCTGGTGATCGCTCTCACCCTGCCGCTGGCCATCGTCATCGCCTTGATCGTCATGCGCGTGGCGGGGATGTCGGCCAACCTGATGAGCCTCGGCGGACTTGCGATCGCGATCGGCATGTTGATCGACGCGCTGGTCGTCGTGGTCGAGAACATCGTCGGCAACCTCGGCAAGCACGAACCGAGCAAAGCTGCTCCACTGATCCACCTGGTGTACCGTTCGGTTTGCGAAGTCCTGGAACCGGTCGCCTCGGGCGTGCTCATCATCATCATCGTGTTCATACCCCTGCTGACCCTGCAGGGATTGGAGGGGAAGCTATTCATCCCTGTCGCGCTGGCCATCATCTTCGCGCTCGCCGGTTCACTGCTGCTGGCGCTCACCGTGGTCCCGGTCATGACCTCCCATGTGCTGAAGTCCGCCTCACATCGCGATCCCATTCTGGTCCGTGCGGCGCAACGGGTCTACGCGCCTGCATTGGACTGGGCCCTGAAGAACGAGCGCAAGGTGATGGCTGCGGCGCTGATCGGCCTGCTCGCTGCGGGATTCGCCTATACCAAGCTCGGCAAGACCTTCATGCCGACGATGGACGAAGGCGACGTCATCGTCAGCGTGGAGACGTTGCCTTCCGTCAACCTCGACGAGTCGCTTGCGATGAATGCGAGGCTCCAGAAAGCACTTCTGGCCGTGCCTGATATTGCCGGCATCGTCGCGCGGACAGGGTCGGACGAGCTTGGCCTCGATCCCATGGGACCCAACCAGACCGACACGTTCCTTGTGCTCAAGCCGGCCGCCGAGCGGCAGACCGACACTCGCGAGGCTCTGCTGCAGAAGCTCCGCGAGGTTCTGACCGGCTTTCCCGGCATCTCGCTCAGCTTCACCCAACCCATCGACATGCGCGTGCAGGAGATGATCAGCGGCGTGCGGGGCGACGTCGCGGTCAAGATCTTCGGTCCGGACATCGCCAGGCTGAACGAAACCGCGGCCAAGCTGTCGGCCATCCTGTCCAGCATCGACGGGGCCGAGGACGTCTACACCACGCTGAACGAAGGCGCTCAATATTATACGGTTGCGGTCAATCGCATGGAGGCCGGCCGCCTCGGCCTGACCGTGGATTCCATCGTAAACTCGCTCCGTACCCAGATCGAGGGCCGAACGATCGGGACCGCGCTCGAGGAAGGACGCCGCACACCGATTCTCGTCCGCGGCAGCGAGACGACCCGGGAGGCGCCGACGCTGCTGGCAAGCCTGCCGCTGACACTCGCTTCCGGGCAGCATGTCGCGCTGTCGCAGGTCGCACGAATTCAGCGCGTGGACGGGCCGGTGAAGATCGACCGCGAAGATGGCGCGCGCATGAGCGTCGTTCGCGCCAACATCCGGGGCCGCGACATGGTCGGCTTCGTCGAAGCGGCCCGCCAGAAGGTTGCGAGCGAACTTCCGCTCCCGAACGGCTACCGGCTGACGTGGGGCGGGCAGTTCGAGAACCAGCAACGCGCCGCCGCACGCCTGTCCATCGTGGTTCCGGTCGCGATCGGTCTCATCTTCCTGCTGCTCTTCACCACATTCGGCGCCATCCGGCAGGCCCTGCTGGTGCTGGTCAACATTCCCTTCGCCCTGATCGGGGGCGTCTTCGCCCTGGTCCTGACCGGTGAGTACCTGTCGGTGCCGGCCTCGGTCGGATTCATCGCGCTGCTCGGCATCGCCGTGCTCAATGGTGTCGTTCTGGTGTCCTACTTCAATCAACTCCGCGCTCATGGCCTGAGCGAGGATCGTATCGTCGTCGAGGGTGCCATGCGCAGGCTTCGACCGGTGCTGATGACCGCGAGCATCACGGCGCTTGGCTTGATCCCGCTGCTGTTCGCATCCGGGCCAGGGTCCGAAGTGCAGCGACCGCTCGCGATCGTCGTGATCGGAGGGCTGTTGTCCTCCACCCTGCTCACTCTGATTCTCCTGCCGATCCTGTATCGCCGCTATGGCGGAACGTCGAAGGTGGCGAAATGACCGATCAGCCGGTCTGTCTCACGCTGATTGTGCCGCGTCAGCTCCGCGACGAGGTACTCGACTATCTCACCGAACAGAGCGACCTCGTTTCGGGCTTCACGGCATCGCACGGAGCCGGTCACGGCGCAGACGTTCGATTGCAGACGGCCGCCGAACGCGTGAAGGGGCACGCCGATCAGACCGCCGTGCAGATGATCCTGGCGGAGAGTGACGCCAATGGCTTGCTCGACCGGCTGCGGGTTTCATTTGCCGGAACCAAACTCGTCTATTGGACGATGCCCGTGACGGAATTCGGCACGATCGATTGAACCCACCTCAAAAATCCGTCGACATCGACAAGAGCAGGGTTCGCGGCGCGCCTTGCGCCAGTGCGGAGAAGCTTGCGACGCCAGCCCAGTAATTGGTGTCGAACACGTTCTGGACCAGAGCGCGAACCGTCACGGGCCGGTTATTGATGCGCGTGTTGTAGCGCGCACCCAGGTCGAGCCTCGTCCAGGCCGGGACAACCTGCGTATTTGCCCCATTCAGATATTGGTGCCCGGTATAGATGGTGTTGGCGACCAATGTCAGTCCCGGGGCGAACGGAGTATCCCATTCGGCGGACAGATTGGCCTGCACCTCGGGCACTCCGATCGGCGTCTTGCCGAGATTGGCCAGCGTGCTCGTCTTCGTCAGCTCCGCGTCGATCAACGTCACGCCGCCAAGAACGCGAATGCCGGGCTGCACTTCTCCGAACACGGTGAATTCCACGCCGCGATTGCGCTGCTCCTGATCAGCCCGGAAGACGTTGCCGGCACCCAGCTGTCCCGACGGCTTGGTGATCTCGAACAGGCTGACCGTGGTTGCGAGGGCGCCGAAATCGACCTTGACGCCTGCTTCCTTCTGCTTGCTGAAATACGGCGCAAGGACCTCGCCTTGATTGAACGCCCCGGTCGGTGCGGTCTCGCCTTTGCTGAGCCCTTCGATGTAGTTCGCGTAAAGCGAAACGTTACTCCAGGGCTTGACCACCACGCCGACCAACGGTGTGAACGCCGTCTGGTCGTACGCCGAGGTCACGGCTCCCGTGGTGGTGTTGTAGTTGTTCGACCTGACGCCCTGCTGCCTGACGCCGACCGTCAGCTGAAGCCGCTCCTGGAGAACCGACAGGGTGTCGGCCAGCGCAATGCCGGTCAGCTCGGTGTCCGACAGCCTCGGCACGGTCGCGGGAGCCGGAACGAGTTGCTGGGGACGGGCGATCGGCGCATAGATGTTGGACGACACCGCCGTACCGTTCACCGAGCCGCGCGAAACCTCGTCCATGTAGTAGCTGCCCTGGAAGCTCACGGCATGACTGATGGCGCCGGTCTCCATCCGGGCCCGCACGCCGGCGTCGGCCACGTTCCTGTCGATGTCGAACTTGAAGCGCCCTGGTATCGATGTGGTATTGCCGGCGGCGTTCTGGATCGTCGGCGTCCCGAAGAGACGATCGACCTGGGTCCTGCCGCCGCCGGCGTCGGCGAACACCGTCACGGACTCCGTCACATCGTATTCGGCGCGCGCCAGCAGCGAGTTGTCGTGAACCTTGGCCCATTCCCAGGCCTGCGTGACGTTGCGCCGCCCGACCGGCGCGGTCGGGACGGCTACGCCCGTTGCGACCAGGAACGGCCTCGTCGGCGCGTCGAACTTCTCTTCCTGATCGATGAAGTCGAGCGAAGCTCTGAATTTCTCACCGCGATAGTCGAACGCCGCGGAGCCGACATGCGCCTCCCGGGTCTGGTTGTCCAGCGGCGTATCGCCATTGTGATAGCTGCCATTGACGCGAATGCCGAATTCGCGGTTCTCGCCGAACCGTCGGCTCACGTCGACATGGGTGCCGAGCTGGGTGTTCGTCGCGTAATCGGTCGTGACTCGCGTGAGATCGACATCCCCTGCACGCTTCGACACGATGTTGATGGTGCCGCCGACGCTGCTGTTTGGCGCCATGCCGTAAAGCAGCGCAGTCGGGCCCTTGATGATCTCGATGCGCTCGACGTAATCGGTGAACACACGATAGTTCGGTGCAACGCCATAGACACCGTTGAAGGCAATTTCTCCGGCATTGCCCTCGCCGATCGGAAAGCCGCGGATGAAGAAGGAGTCGAGGATGCCGCCGGTCTGGCCGGTGAAACGGACCGAGGGATCATTGCTGACGACGTCGGCGACCGTGACGGCCTGTTGATCTTCGATCTTCTTCGCCGTGTAGCTCGTGATGTTGAACGGCGTATCCATGAAATCCTTGTTGCCGAGCAGGCCGACCTGGCCGCCGCGGGCCACCTGCCCGCCTGCATAGGACGGCGGGAGAACCCCCGGCCTCGCAGCATTGGGGACCGCTTCCGCCTGCATCTTGGCCCGCTCATTCGCGGGCGCAGTTTGACGACCCGCCCTTCGGCCGGGATTGGATCGTGGACGTGCGCGCGGCTTTGGCGCATCTGCGGTGACGGTCACCGCCGGCAACGTAGCCCCCTGCTCCGTCGTCGTCCCGGCGCTTTGCGCGTTGGCTCCGTGCAGGAGGCCGTCGCTGCACAAGGCGATGGAGACCACGGAGGCCGCGAATGCCGTCGGGCTGGAGAACCGCGGAAGCGCTTTGACGGTGGACGCCAGGATAGCAATGGGACGGCAAATGACTCTCGACGGCATCTCGCAGCAGCTTCCGGTTTGATAAGATGAATACCGGGAGCGACGTGCCGCGCGAACAGTCACCGAGTCAATGAAAGCGCCTTTATTTTCAGTAGTTTAGAATGAGACAAGATCTAAATATGGGGAGAAGCGGCACACCGGGCCGCTGACCAGCTGCCGCGCTCCAACCATAGATCGCAGCCGGCTCAGCGAGGCACCGGCTGCAGTCAGTCACTCCACCGACGCCTTGGCGTGGTTCTCAGAGGATTCCAGCGCTGCCTGGATCAGGCTGCGTCGGCGCCAGATGGAGCCGACCACCAGCACGACCACGACGCCGAGCGCGGCGCAGAGATATTCGCCGCCTCCGCCGCCATGGCCGAACTGCGGCGCGATGCGTAGCGCGCCGAGCATGCTGTCCAGCGAGGTCCCGAGTGGGCCGTCGAACAGCGTGTGCAGCCTCGGCGCGACGCCGGGGTCGGTCGCGATCACCTCGCCCGCGATCCAGCCGAGCAGCGCAGCACCAGCCCAGACCAGCACCGGCAGCTTTGCGAGCAGCGCCATGATCAGGGCCGCACCGGCGACGATCAGCGGCACGCTGATGGCAAGGCCGAGGATCAAGAGCGGCACGCTGCCATTGGCTGCAGCCGCGACCGCAATGACGTTGTCGAGACTCATGACGATGTCGGCGACCACGACGATCTGCACGGCCTGCCACAGATGCGAGGCGGACTCGACGTCGTCCTCGTCCTCGTTCTCCGGCACCAGGAGCTTGGCCGCGATCACGATCAGCGCGAGACCGCCGACCAGCTTGAGGTACGGCAGCTCCATCAGGCTCGCGACGATGCCGGTGAAGATGATGCGCAGCATCACCGCTGCGCCGGCACCGAAGATCATGCCCCAGAGCCGGTGCCGCGGCGAGAGACCGCGGCAGGCGAGTGCGATCACCAGCGCATTGTCGCCGGAGAGCAGGATGTTGATCCAGATGATCTTGCCGACCGCTAGCCAGAACGTCGGTGCAGCCATCTCGTTGCGAAACTGGGTGAAGAACGCCCCGATCGTAGCGGGATCGAAGATCTGCCAGAGCCAGTCCACAATCAGTCCTTTCGCCCGTCGCCTCTAACCTGTCGGCTGATGGATCAGCCGACGATCTCGTTGCCCGAGAAGAACTGCGCGATCTCGACCGCGGCGGTCTCCGGCGCATCCGAACCGTGCACCGAGTTCTCGCCGATCGACTTGGCGTAGAGCTTGCGCACGGTGCCTTCGGCCGCCTTGGCCGGATCGGTCGCGCCCATCACCTCGCGGTACTTGGCGATCGCGCCCTCGCCTTCCAGAACCTGAACCACGACCGGACCGGAGGTCATGAACTCCACGAGCTCGCCGAAGAACGGGCGCGCCTTGTGGACGGCGTAGAAGGTCTCGGCCTGCTCCTTGGTCATGCGGATGCGCTTCTGCGCGACGATGCGCAGGCCCGCTTTCTCGATCACGGCATTGACCGCGCCGGTCAGGTTACGCTCGGTCGCGTCGGGCTTGATGATCGAGAAAGTGCGTTCGATGGCCATTATCTTGTCCTTGGGAAGAAAGCGGTGGTTCGGAGTTGCGGGGCTTATATCGGCGCCTTTGCCGGACGGCAAGCGACCGCCGAAACGGCCTCACGGGCGCTTCGCCGCAGGGGCGGGCTGCCGGTTTCAGCCGGATGACAACAATTTCACCCAGATGAACCCAATCTGAAACCGCCGTCAGGGTTCGGTTCAGCTTCGCCGGCGTAAGGTCGGGTCCATCGAAACCGAAGCCTGATCATCAGGCGGACCGTTTCGGCGGCCTTTCCATCGACGCGGATCCCCCCGCGCCGGCAGACTTGAGGAGATCACCATGTTGAGGAAACTTTCGCTTGCCGCTGTCGCCGCGGTCGCGCTGGGTGCCGCGCTGGCGCCGACCTCTGCATCCGCCCATTGGCATGGCGGCGGCTGGGGCTGGCACGGCGGCGGCTGGCACCACGGCCACGGCTGGGGTGGCCCGCGCTTCTATGCCGGAGCCCCCGTCTCCTACGGTTATGGCGGCTGCTATGTGCGCCGGCTGGTCCCGACCCCCTGGGGACCCCGCTGGCGGCTGGTCAACCGCTGCTACTGAACCCGTCAGCACCTTCATAAAGGTACCTACGCCCCCCAAGGTACCTTCCAAGAGAAGCCCCGGCGCTCCCCTCGCCGGGGCTTTGCCTTGAGTAGAAAAGGCGCCGTTCATACAATTTTTACGAGAATGACCCGCATTCCCCACGGTCGGCGAAACCATTTGGCCGGCAATGACTTGGTACCGTGTCCTTACTTTGAAAGCACGGAACCTTGCGATGGCTGGGCCCTTTGCCAATGACAGCGAACAGATTGACCGGCGCACCAGCCGCTCGATTTGCGATGCCGTGGGCGAGCGGCTCCAGCAGAGCCTCCGGCCCGAACCGCGCCTCCCGGAAAATCTCGAGCAGCTCCTCAACGAATTGAGGCGGCGCGAGCGCGAGCCGCACTGAGCATGATCCGGAAACGTGTGAAGCGGTTTTTCGGAAAGATCATGCTCAAACAATGACCTTACGGAAAAACGGGTTGCGTTCGAGGCGCCTTGCGGTGACAAGGCCGCATGCTTGCTATCACCGACCTCTCCATCCGCCTGGCCGGACGCCTTCTTATTGACCAGAGTTCCGTGCAGATCACGCCGGGATCGCGCGTCGGCCTGGTCGGGCGCAACGGCACCGGCAAGTCGACGCTGTTCAAGGTGATCCGCGGCGAGCTCGCGGCCGAGCACGGTTCGGCGACCCTGCCGCCGCGCTGGCGCATCGGCAGCCTGGCTCAGGAAGCGCCGAACGGCCCCGAAAGCCTGATCTCGGTCGTGCTCAAGGCCGACCTCGAACGCGACGCGCTGCTCGCTGAGGCCGAGCACGCGACCGATCCGCACCGGATCGCCGAGATCCAGCCCCGGCTCGTCGACATCGACGCACATTCGGCGCCGAGCCGTGCCGCCGCGATCCTCTCGGGCCTCGGCTTTTCCGCCGCCGATCAGCTCCGCCCCTGCGCCGAGTTCTCCGGCGGCTGGCGCATGCGCGTCGCGCTCGCCGCGACGCTGTTCGCGGCCCCCGACCTTCTGCTGCTCGACGAGCCCACCAACTATCTCGACCTCGAAGGCACGCTGTGGCTGGAGGATCACCTCGCGCATTATCCGCGCACGGTGATCGTGATCAGCCACGACCGCGACCTCCTGGAAAGCTCGGTCGACCAGATCCTGCATCTGGAGCGCGGCAAGCTCACGCTCTACAAGGGCACCTATTCCTCGTTCGAGGAGCAGCGTGCCGCGCGCGAGCTGCTGGATGCCAAGGCGGTCAAGCGACAAGAGGCCGAGCGCGCCCGCCTGCAGTCCTTCGTCGATCGCTTCAAGGCCAAGGCCTCCAAAGCGCGCCAGGCGCAGTCTCGCGTGAAGATGCTGGAGCGGCTGAAGCCGATCACGGCGCTGGTCACCGAGGATGTGCGCGAGATCAGCTTTCCGGCGCCGGAAAAGATCCTGTCGCCGCCGATCATCGCCGTCGACAACGCCTCGGTCGGCTACGATCCGGCAACGCCCGTGCTGAGCCGCGTCACCCTGCGCATCGACAACGACGATCGCATCGCGCTGCTGGGCGCCAACGGCAACGGCAAGTCGACGTTGGTCAAACTGCTCGCCGGGCGTCTTGCGCCGTTCTCGGGCAAGGTGACGCGCGCCGACAAGCTGTCGATCGCCTATTTCGCGCAGCACCAGCTCGACGAGCTCAACGAGGACGCCTCCGCCTACGACCACGTCCGCAAGCTGATGGGCGATGCGCCGGAGGCGAAAGTGCGCGCTCGCGCCGGCGCGATCGGCTTCTCCGGCAAGGCCGCCGACACCAAGGCCGGCAAATTGTCGGGCGGCGAGAAGGCGCGGCTCCTCCTGGGCCTTGCGACCTTCTTCGGCCCCAACATGATCATCCTGGACGAGCCGACCAACCATCTCGACATCGACAGCCGCGCCGCGCTTGCGGAAGCGATCAACGAGTTTCCCGGCGCGGTGATCATGGTCTCGCACGACCGCTACCTGATCGAGGCCTGCGCCGAGCGGCTCTGGATCGTCGCAGACCGCACCGTGACCAATTACGACGGCGATCTCGACGAGTACCGCCGCCTGGTGCTGTCCGCGCGCAACGCGGAAAGCACTGAGCGCGAGCGCAACGGCGCAAGCGAAAAGCCGCAGCGCCAGAGGTCGGACAATCGCGGCTCGCTGAAGAAGCGCATCGCCGAAGCCGAAAGCGAGATCGCCCGCGTCAGCGAGATCATCACCAAGATCGATACGGCGCTCGCCCTGCCCGACATCTTTACGCGCGATCCCAAGCAGGCCGCGCAACTGTCGAAGGCGCGCGCCAATGCGGCCGATGCGCTGGCGCGCGCCGAGGAGCAATGGCTCGAAGCGAGCACGCAGTTTGACGAGGCGGCGGGGTAGCGTCTCCGCGCCCCAAGGCCGCCCAATCAAAACCTGCAAAACAACCCCATGCACAGTACCGGCACTATAATACCGATACACTAGCCATTGAGCGAGCTGCGCTTTACCCGCTCAGTGGGCCTGCTCCAGCAGGGCGATGGCGCGCCGGAATCGCTCAGTCCGCGTATTGCCCGGCAGCCTTGATGATCGGAGCCCAGCGGTCGATTTCACTCGTCAGCATCGCGCCCAGCGCCTCAGGCGTCGCCTTGTCCTGCGGGACCGGCTCGGTGTTGATGTCGTTGAAGCGTGCGATCAATGCGGGATCCTTGAGCGCCGCCTGGAGCGCTGCCGTCAGCTTCTGCACGATCGCCGGCGGCGTGCCCTTGGGCGCATAGATGCCGTGCCAGACGCCGAGCTCGAACCCCTTGAGGCCGGCCTCGTCGGCGGTCGGCAGATCGGGCAGGCTCTTCAGCCGCTCCTTGGTGGTGATCGCATAGGCCTTGACCTGCTTGGCCGTGATCGGCCCGGTGGTGTTCGTCGCCTGGTCGCAGGTGAGATCGATCTGCTTGCCAAGCAGATCGTTCATGATCGGACCATTGCCCTTGTAGGGCACCGTGGTGAGCTGCTTCTGGATCGCCGTCATGAACAACATGCCGCAGAGATGCGATGCCGCACCTAACCCGGCATTGGCGTAAGTCAGCTTGTCACCCTGCTGCTGGGCGTAAGCGACCAGCTCCTTGAGCGTGCCGGCCGGGAAATCCGGACGCGCGATGATGGTCATCGGCGCGTTGGTCACAAGCCCGATCGGCGCAAAGGCCGTCTTCGTGTCATAGCTCAAATTGCGGTACAGCGTCGCGGCGGTCGAGATGCCGACATGATGGATCAGCAGCGTGTAGCCGTCCGGCTGGGCGCGCGCGGCGCGGGTCGTGCCGATGGTGCCGCCGGCGCCGGTCGCGTTCTCGACGATGACCTGCTGTCCCAGGGATTTCGCCATGCCGGCCGCCGTCAGGCGCGCGATGGTGTCGGTCGGTCCGCCGGCGGCGAACGGCACCAGCATGGTGATAGGCCTGGTCGGATAGTCCTGGGCGACGGCCGCACTGAGCGGCAGAAGCAGCGCCGATACGAGAGCAATGAACCGCATACTTTCCTCCAAGTTCTTATGGCTCCATATGAGCCTATTCCTGGCCGCAAGACCATCGGGAAAGCAGGATTCGACGAGCGCGTTGCGATCGCGATCGTGACCGCACCGCCGACGCGCGCCGCCTAACTACGCGAGGAAGGCGTTGAGCTGCTCGAGGAGCAGCTCCGGTGCCTCTTCCGGCAGATAATGGCCGCAAGGCAGGCTTCCGCCTCGGACGTCCTTCGCCTTGGCGCGCCATGTGTCAAGCACGTCGTAACTCGACCCCACGACGCCCTTTCCGCCCCACAGCACGAGCAACGGGCATCCGATTCTCTTGTCGGAATCCGCCTCATCGTGGATCAGGTCGATCCCGGCGGCAGCGCGATAATCCTCGCAGACGGCGTGCAGCGTCTCGCGGGTGTAGCACCGGCGGTACTCTTCGAGTGCAACCGGATCGATGGCGCCCGGCGTCTTGTTCTGCTTGTTGATATGGGTCTGAAGATAGAATTCCAGATTGTTGCCGATCAAGGTTTCCGGAAGCGGCGCCGGCTGGATGAGAAAGAACCACCACATGTAGCGCGTGGCGAACTCCTTGTTCGCCTTGGCGTACATCGTCGCGGTCGGCGCGATGTCGAGCAGGACCGCCCTGGAGACGGCGTCCGGATGATCCAGCAACAGACGATGCAGAACCCGCCCGCCGCGATCATGGCCGACGGCCTGGAAGCGGTCAAAGCCGAGCGCGCGCATCACTTCGACCTGATCCCGCGCCATTTCCCGCTTGGAATATGCGATATGGTCGGTGCCGCCGTCGGGCTTGCTCGAGTCGCCGTAGCCGCGCAGATCGGTCAGCACCACGGTGAAACGCTCTGCGAGCTTGGGGGCGACCCTGTGCCAGCACGCCAATGTCTGCGGGTGTCCGTGCAGCAACAGCAGCGGCGGCCCCTCGCCCTTCACGAGCGCGTTGATCTCGGCGCCGCTGGTCTTGAGGCGCTTCTGTTGAAACCCTGGCAGCAACTTTTGCAGCGCGTTGGTCGTCACGGCATTATTCTCCTGAGCGAAAGCACCCGGTGCCAATATGGCCGAACCGAGGGCACCTGTTGTCAACGCGATCGACATCAGATGGCGGCGCGTCAACCCGGTCTCTGATCGATCGGAGCACGATTCAACCTGTTCGAATTCGAGCATTGCAAATCTCCTCTGGAACATTGGTCCTGCGCGAAAGGCCGCGGCCCGTATCAGGACAGCGACTTCATCAAGAGTGTCGCGATCACGATCATGATCGCGCCGCCGACGCGGGTGGCGATCTGGGCGAACGCCATCAGGCCCATGCGATCCGCGGCGCCGAGAATGGCGACGTCGCCGGTGCCGCCGAGGCCCGAGTGGCAGGCGGTCACGATCGCCGCCTCGACCGGATACATGTTCAGCCACTTGCCGACGAAGAATCCCGACACGATCATCGCCAGCACCGTGGTGGTGCAGATCATGATGTAGCCTGGATTGAAGGAGGCCACGAGCTGCTGCCACGAGACCAGCAATGTCCCCATCGCCACCAGGATCGCGAAAGTCAGGTTGGTCGACATGAACTTGTTGATCTGATAAGCGCCGAGCTCCATCTCGGCCGGTAGCAACCTGGTCAGCTTCAATGCCACCGCGGCGATGATCATCATGATCGGTCCGGGGATGCCGGTGAGCGGCGCCAGGATCATGCCGAGCACGAACAAGCCGCACGACAGCACCATGCCGGCGCCGAGCAGTCCGAGATCGATCGGCTGGTCCGGCCGCGCTTCGCCGAGAATGTCGTCGTCTCCGGTCTTGACCAGCATCCCTCTGCCATTGAGGTGGGCCCGCTTCTCGCCAAGGCGGGCCAGCAGGCCTGCGCTGACGATCGCGACGACGTTGCCGAGCAGCGCCGCCGGCACCATCTGCGCCACAAGCTCGGCTTGCGACCGATGCAACATCTCGGAATAGGCGATGGAGAGCGGCAGCACGCCTTCCGCAAGGCCGCCGCCGACGATCGGAATGATGACGAAGAAGAACGTGTCCTTCGGGCTGTGGCCGAACAGAAGCCCGACGGCGATGCCTGCCATGACGGCCGCGATCGTGCCGATCAGGAGCGGAACGAACATGCGAATGAAGCCCTGAACCAGGACCCGGTAGGGCATGCCGAGGATCGAGCCCGCGACGAGGCAGGCGATGAAGAAATACTGAAAGTTGGCGGTGCGGAACGTGGTCGTGATCGCCTTCAAGGCCGCATCCGGCACCAGGCCATAGCTCACCAGGGCCGACGGCACGAACAGGCAGAGGATCGCCGTGCCGCCGATCCGGTTCAGCACCGGAATGGTTTGGCCGAGCTTGCCCAGCAGGAAGCCGAGCAGCATCAGGACCGATAGGCCACCGATCACGTCGTTCGGCAGCTTGCCGGAATAGACGGCAGCAGCGCAGACGAGCGCCGCCGCGCCATAGATGCCGATCGGCAACGGGCCAATCTTGAGACGGGCGAGATTCGTCGCAACCGCAGTCTGCGGCGCCTCAGCCGCGCGATATGTCGTGTCCACCAAGGGTCCCTCCGCTGTTATGGTTTCTCGTGGCGAGCGGATTCGAGCCGCGCCAGGTTCATGCAGTTCAGACGATCCAGGGGTTCTCCGCCCGATGCCGCGCCTCGAAGGCGCGTATGTCGTCGGCAAAGACGAGCGTGGAGGCGATGAAATCGCGGCCCGTCAGGAAGGCCTCCTTCCTGTCCGTCTCGATATCGAATCCGATCGCGCGGCGACCGCAATCGAACCGGATCGTCTGCGCGGCAAGGTCGATCGCGACGTCATTGCGCGAGCTGTCGGTCACGATCTCGCCGAGCTCCGCCACCACGCCGGGATCGAGCGAAATCGTGAGCAGACCGTTGTTGGCGCAATTGTCGTTGAAGATGCCGGCGAAGCTGGTGCCGATCAGCGCGCGAATGCCGAACTGCTGAAGCCCCCAGACCGCGTGCTCACGGCTCGACCCGCAGCCGAAGTTGGGGCCGACCACGAGAAAGCAGGCGTTGCGATAGCCTTCCCGATTCAGGACGAAGTCCGGATTGGGCTTGCCGCCGCTGAAGCGCAGCAGGTTGAAGGCGCCCTCGCCCAGCCCGCTGCGGTCCACGCCCTTGAGGAACATTTTCGGCATGATCACATCGGTGTCGATGTTCGGCGCCAGCATCGGCGCGGCCACACCCGTGACCTGACCAAACGGAATCATTGGCGTGCTCCTCTCAAGAGAGAACGCACATCCGTGATGTGTCCGGTGACGGCTGCGGCGGCCACCATGGCCGGACTCATCAGATGCGTGCGCGCGCCAGGGCCCTGGCGGCCTTCGAAATTGCGGTTGGTGGAGGACGCGCAACGCTCTCCCGGCCTGAGCACGTCGTCATTCATCGCAAGGCACATCGAGCAGCCGGACTGCCGCCATTCCACGCCGGCGTCGGTGAACACCTTGGCGAGACCTTCCGCCTCGGCCTGCGCCCTGACCTGGGTCGAGCCCGGCACCACGATCGCCCGCACGCCCTCGGCAACCCGGCGCCCCCGGAAGATCGCAGCCGCATCGCGCAGATCCTCGATGCGCGAATTGGTGCAGGAGCCGATGAAGGCGAAGTCGATCGGAACGGATTGGATCGGCGTGCCAGGCGTCAGGCCCATATAGCTCAGGGCGCGCATAGCTGCGGTCCTGCGGTCGTGCCCATCCTGTTGCACCAGATCGGGCACGATGTCCGTCACCGCGATCGCCTGATCGGGACTGGTGCCCCAGGTCACCAGCGGCGCGACCTCGGAGACGTCGAGCATCACCTCCCGGTCGAACCTGGCATCGGGATCGGAGGACAGCGCAAGCCAGCTCGTGGCGGCGCGCTCCCACATCTCCCCCTTTGGCGCGCGAGGGCGGCCCTTGAGATAATCCAGCACCTTCTGATCCGGCGCCATCACGACGCCGCGCGCGCCGGCCTCGACGATCATGATCGACATCACGATCCGGCCCTCGACGCTCATGTCGGAGACGACGGGCCCGCTGAACTCCACGGCATATCCGGTTGCACCGTCGGCACCGATCCGCCGGATCACCTCCATCACGATGTCCTTGGGCGTCACGCCGAGCGGCGCCGCCCCCGTCAGGTGGATGCGCATCGTCTTGAGGCGGCGATAGCGTACCGTCGAGGTCGCGAGATAGTGCTCGATGTCGGAGGTTCCGATGCCGTAGCCGAGGGCACCGAACGCGCCATAGGCGGTGCTGTGGCTGTCGCCGGCGGCGATCACCATGCCCGGCATGACCAGCCCCTGCTCGGGTGCGACGACATGCTCGATGCCCTGCCGCGGATCGAGGATGTCGAAATATTCGATGCCGAAATCCCTGGCATTGTCCGCGAAATAGTCGACCTGCCGCGCCGCGCTTCGGTCCGGCATCGCGCGGGTGCGCTGAGCCGCGGTCGGGTTGACGTGGTCGACGACCATCAGCGCGGCCTTCGGATTCCAGACCTTGCGCCCGGCCGCGCGCAAGCCGGCGAAGGCTTGCGGGCTGGTGTATTCATTGAGCACGGTGCGGTCGACATAGAGCAGCACGAGACCGCTATCATCGAGATTGCGGACGACATGGGCATCGACCAGCTTGTCGTACAGCGTGCGCGCGGCCATCGCGCTTTCCTCCCAGAGAAGACTTGCTGCACCGTGCCGGCCGCGACACTGGAAATCCAATGTCGTGTTCTGATATCGTTATGCAAACCATGCATAAGCAATGTTTGGAACATCAGGAGGCCGCGTGATGGAGATCAACTGGCTGCACGATTTCATCGCGGTGGCGACCACACGGAGCTTCTCGCGGGCGGCCGAGCAGCGGAACTGCTCGCAGCCGGCGCTGAGCCGCAGAATCAAGGCGCTCGAGGTTTGGACCGGCGCGCCGCTGCTGGATCGCACGACCCACAGCGTCAATCTCACACCGGCCGGCGAAGGGTTTCGCGAGACTGCCGAGGACGTCCTGCGCCGGCTCTCCGCCGGCCGGCTCGACGCTCAGGAGCGGGCCCGCGGCGCGTCCGACGTGCTGAAATTCGCCTCGACCAACGCGCTGTCGCTGACCTTCTTCCCCGATTGGCTGCGCGGCATCGAGACCAAGCTATCGTTCGTTCCGAACGTGCAGCTCGTCGCCAATCACATGGAGGCCTGTGAACGGATATTGCTGGCCGGCGATGCGCATTTCCTGCTCTGCCATTACCACCCGGCGGCGGCCACGGCGCTGGCGCCGTCGCATTTCCGCTCGCTGCATGTCGGCGATGACAGGCTGATTCCGGCATCGGTGCCGACGTCAAATCGGAGCCGCAAGCCGCGTTTCAAGCTGCCCGGCACGCAAGCCGCGCCAGTCCCGTTCCTGAGCTTCCGTCCTGAATCCGGCATGGGACGAATCCTCGAAGCCGTGCGTGCGACATCGCCGCTCGACGTCCATCTGCGCCCGACCTTCACCTCTCACCTCGCGAAGCTGCTGGTGACGATGGTGCAGGACGGCCGCGGCATGGCGTGGCTGCCGGAGAGCTTGATCCGCGATCAGCTCGCCTCCGGCGAGATCGTCGCAGCAGGAGGGCCAGAATGGTACGTGCCGATCGAGATCCACGTGTTCCGGCCGAAGCTTCGCCTGGCGAAGGCCGCCGAAGCGTTTTGGCAGCACATCGAGAGAAGCGGCCGTCCGGGCTGACGATGGCGAGATATTGTATCGTCATCACGCTTCGGGCTGTTGATGGCGCATGACCTCCGGAAACTGCTTCGCACTTTTCCGCAACATGCTTTAGGTTGGTCAGTTGTGGGATCGCCACGACGACCCCTGGACGACGGCTGGACATGCGACTTCAGTGCCATCTTCACCTGCTGGCAGCAGCCTTGATTGCAGCGTTTGGCGCGACCGCAGCGTTCGTCATCCCATTGGGCGTGCAGATCGAAGAGCCGATCAACATCTCCGTCGTCACGCAAGCCCTGAACTTGACGATGTTCACGTATACTGTCGCAGCGGCGCATGCCGTGCCGCTCGGTCTTCCACTCTTTCTTTTCGTCCGCCGCAGGCGATCGCATGTCGGAATTGCAGCTTGCGCTCTCGGAGGCTTCGTCGTCGGAACAATGCCGTTCGGCGTCCTGGCATTCCTGTCCATGATCGGTGGCGGCAATCCGACCTTGATCAATGACGCACCACCCCCGTTTGGCTGGATTGAATATGTCCGAACCACGGGCTTGGCAGGCTTGTTGGGCCTTGTTGGCGGCCTCGTCTTTTGGGTCGCTATGCGGTTTTTCGGATCCAGCCGGCAATCGTGGACTGTCGTTTCTGCCGCCGCCCTTCTATCGTGCGGAGTTTTCATCCTGCCCGTCGCCGTAAGGGACAGGACCTGCCACAACCTCTTTAGAGATGGGCGCACGTCCGTCGGACCACAAGTTTACGCAAACTTGAAGGTGCCGCCCGAAGACTGGAAGAAACTCGAGCAAACATTCGTTGACTTTGGCCAAGCGCAAGCACTGTCGATCCGGCGCGACGAACAGACCCGGGATGGACGCATCATGTGGCGCAGCGTGGACCTGTGCAACGAGGCCGGAGTCAACGTAAGCGTGGGCGACGAGCCATGGCTAGCTCGCACACATTTACCTCGTGCGAATGAGGGCATGACCCTCAGCATCTATTCGCTAAAGCCAGACGCGGACTGGAAACCGCTCGCCCGTCGTTTCCTCAGTGAGATCGAGACGGTCTGGCCCGAGAAGACGACGTTCCGGGGACCGAGTGGTCAGATCCTGTCATTCGAGGATGCAATGAAGGGGCGGCCGTAGCCGTCTCTCAAGTCCGCCTTACGCCGCCTTCTTCGCCTTCGGCTTGGTCGCCCTCGGCACCGGCTGCGGCTCGGGATTGCCTTCGACCGAGGACACACGGCTGGTCATGAAGGTGCAAATGCTGGCGCGCCGCCCGCAGCTTGCGTCGTCCCGCTTACGCCCTATGCTTCCTCAGCTTCGCTCTCCAGCTTCTTGCGTAGGGCCGCGACGATGCGGTGAACGGTTTGCAGGTCCTTGACCGCAAGCCCTTCCGAAAGGCTGTTGACCCACGGTGCCTGCAAGGCCATGGCGGCATCGAAGGCGCGCCGGCCCTTGTCGGTCTGCACCACGAGCTGCGCCCGGCGGTGATGCGGGTTGGCCTCGAACGCAACGAGGCCCTCGGCGTGAAGGTCGTTGACGATCCGCTGCACGTTTTGGCGGTTGGCGCCGAGGTCGCGGGCGAGCCAGGCCACAGGCTGGGGTCGCTCCGCGTTCACGATGGCACCGAGAATCTGCCAGCGGGCGCTGGTGAGCCCGAGCCGGCCGACCAGGCGATCGCCCGTGGTCAGGAGCAGGCTGTTCAGCCGGAACAGGTCAAGCACGAGCTTGGTCAAGGCCTCGCCGGCCGGCGTTCGCGGGGATTTCAGCATACGTCACCATAGAACGTTATTGACATGATAATGTCAAATTGGCAGTCTAGACATCGTACCACATTGACATCATGTAACCAACTAGACGGAGGCATTCATGTCTCACCTGCGCCCACTGGACCCTAACTTTCCAATCGAACGTCAGCTCGGCATCGATGCTGGCCCCGTCGTCCTGGTGAATGTCTTCACCCTCGATAAGTCCGACGAGCAAAGCTTTCTGCAGGTCTGGCAGAACGATGCGGCTTTCATGAAGCGCCAGCCCGGCTTCATCTCGACTCAGCTTCACCGCGCGCTCGGCGAAAGTGCGACTTATCTGAACTGCGCCGTCTGGGAATCGACCGCCCACTTCCGGGCTGCGTTCACGCATCCTGAGTTCAGATCGAAGATCTCAGCCTATCCCTCGTCCGCCGTCGCTTCTCCGCACCTGTTCCAGAAGGTCGCGGTACCAGGCATCTGCGTCGCCTAGCTCGCCAGCATTTGCAGGAGGCAACGGCGATGAGACTGAAGAGCACCCCCAAGCGCTATGGGGCCATGATCGTGGCGATGCATTGGCTGACCGCTCTATTGATGGTCGCTCTCATCGCGACAGGTTTTCGCGCCGGTAACACCGTCGATCCGGCGGCAAAGGCTGCGATACTGCGGATTCACATCCCGATCGCCATCGCAGTGCTCGCATTGACGGTTCTTCGCATCGGCTGGTGGTGGAGCGTTGACCGCAGGCCCGATCCGATTGCGGAGTCATCGTATTGGCAGGAGCGCACAGCGCGCGCCGTGCACCTCCTCTTCTACCTGCTCATCATCGGATTGATCGCCAGCGGCATAGGGATGATGGCGCTCAGCGGCGCCGCGCCAATGATCTTTGGCGGAAACAGCGCCTCCCTGCCCGACTTCTGGAAGTATCCGCCCCGCGTGCCGCACGGCCTCGGAGCGCGGCTTCTGCTCGTCCTGGTCGCGCTTCATGTCGGGGCCGCGCTCTACCATCAATTCGTGCGCCGCGACCATCTTCTACGGCGCATGTGGTTCGGCAGATGAGAGATGGCCGCCGACCACCATGGACATGCCATGGCCGGCGTCCCGCCTACGCCTGCTTCTTCTTCGCCTTCGGCTTGGTCGCCTTCGGCATCACCTGCGGCTCGGGATTGCCTTCGATCGAAGACAGTCGGCCGGACGTGAAGGTGTAGATGCCGGCACGCGGGCCGGTGGTCCAGGTGACGACTGCGACGCGGCGGCCGGCGGCATCATTGGAGAGATTGACGTTCGAGGGCGCGCCGATGCCGCGCACCACATCGCATTCGGTGTGGCCGAGCGCGACCGTGCCGCCCGTCGGCGCGGGCGCCGTCGTCGATGCATTGGCGTCGGCCGGCCCGGGCGGCGGCGTCATGCCCGGACAGGCGCCATCGGCGCTGACGAGATCCTCGGCGCCCACCGGCTTGTCCGGGGTCAGCGGCGGCGATTCGATCGAGATGTTCTTGATGAAGAGGCGGCCGGGCCGCTGGAACCATTCGGCGTCTTTAGCAGACGCCAGCAGATCAGTCCCGCCCGAGCAGCCCGCAACCAGCGGTGCTACGGCAGCCAACGCAACTATGAGCGAGCCGGGAAGCTTTTGATGTCGCACGATAAACTAATTCCCCGCGTGAAGGACCAGCCCTAAGCGATTGTCCCAACATCCCTTTGCGGCACGAAGGTGGCCGAAGCCAGCATCGCCCGAAAAGTGCAAATTATCATTAATTGCGGCTAATTGCGCTTCTGCCACCGGCCACGCTCGTCGGCCTGCCAATAGGTGACATCAAATCCCTTCGCCTTGCAATCCGTCCAGGCCGTGCGGGCGAGCGCAAGCGCGTCCGGATCATCGCCGTTGAACAGCAGCACCATGCGCTCGTAGCCCGGTGCGTCCTCCGGCAGCGCGGCACTGTCGATCAGGAAGCGGACATTGGCCCCGTTGAGATTGCCCGCCTCGATCGCCAGCACGATCGGCTGATCGGCGGCATCGTTCACGCGCCATGTCGCGTGCGGCAGGAAGGAATCGTCGCGATAGGTCCACAAGTGCGCGTCGAGCGCATCGGCGCGTTCCTCCGAGGTCGACTGCACCACGACGCGCCAGCCGCGCTCGAGCGATTTCTCGAGCAGCGATGGCAACACATTCTCCACCGTCATGTTTTGCAGATGGTAGAACAGCACTTCCGTCATGTCAGGTCATTAGCGCTCGTAGTGGTCGGAGACCAGGCGATCGAGCAGGCGGACGCCATAGCCGCTTCCCCAGCTCTGGTTGATGTCGGTCTTCGGCGCGCCCATCGCGGTGCCGGCGATGTCGAGATGCGCCCAGGGCGTGCCGTCGACGAAGCGCTGCAGGAATTGCGCGGCCGTGATCGAGCCGCCATGGCGGCCGCCGGTGTTCTTCATGTCGGCAAACTGGGAATCGATCAACTTGTCGTATTCGGGGCCAAGCGGCATCCGCCAGACCTTCTCCCCGCTCTCGACGCCGGCCGTGAGCAGCCGGTCGGCAAGCTCGTCGTTGTTGGAGAACATGCCGGCATGCTCGGTGCCGAGCGCCACCATGATCGCGCCGGTCAGCGTCGCCAGATCCACCATGAATTTCGGCTTCACCTTCTTGGCGACGTACCAGAGCACGTCGGCCAGCACGAGGCGGCCCTCCGCGTCGGTATTGACGATCTCGATGGTCTGACCGGACATCGAGGTGACGATGTCGCCCGGCCGCTGCGCGTTGCCGTCGGGCATGTTCTCGACGAGGCCGATGGCGCCGACCACGTTGACCCTGGCTTTGCGCGCGGCGAGCGCATGCATCAGGCCGACGACGCAGGCCGCGCCGCCCATGTCGCCCTTCATGTCCTCCATGCTGCCGGCTGGCTTGATCGAGATGCCGCCGGTGTCGAAGCAGACGCCCTTGCCGATGAAGCCGACCGGGGCCTCGCCCTTCTTGCCGCCGTCCCAGCGCATGATCACGGTGCGGCTCGGCCGCACCGAGCCCTGGCCGACGCCGAGCAGCGCGCCCATGCCGAGCTTCTGCATCGCCTTGACGTCGAGCACCTCGACCTTGACGCCGAGCTTGCGGAGCTGGCCTGCACGGCGCGCGAATTCCTCGGGGAAAAGCACGTTCGGCGGCTCGTTGACGAGGTCGCGCGCAATGACCACGCCGTCGATGACGTGGCCGGCCGAAGCGAACGCCTTCTTCGCAGCACCGGCATCGCCGACCGCGAGCGAGACGTCGGCACGCGCGCCGACCTCCTCGCCGTCCTTCTTCTTGGTCTTGTAGCGATCGAACTTGTAAGCGCGCAGCCGCAGGCCCGAGGCGATCGCAACCGCCTGCTCGCTCGTCATGGCGCCACCGGGCAGCTCCGCCATGATGGTCATGGCGCTGGTGCCAGCGGGCAGCTTGCTGGCGGCCACCCCGCCGAATTTGAGGAAATCGTTCGCCTTGAGGCCGGTCGCCTTGCCGGCGCCGATCACGATCAGCCGGGTCGCCTTCACGCCCTCCGGCGCCAGAATGTCCAGCGCGGCACCGCTTTTACCCTTGAAGGCGGCCGCGGCCGCCGCGCGCTTCACGATGTCGACAGCGCCGCCCAGCGCCTTGGCCGTCGCCGGGCCGAGCTTCAGGCCGTCGTCGCAGAACACGACCAGGATGCCACGGGGGGCGGCAGACAATTGGACAAAGCCGACCTTGATGGCATCGGACATGGATAACTCCTCCAAAACATGGGGCTTTTCGTCGTTCGGGAGTTCCGGCCACTAACCGGAGCTGAACGACGATTCACTGAGGCTTCCCCCACTATGGGCCAGCGGCCCGCCCGATGCCAAGCGCCGCCGTGGCCGCGAGGCCACAACGACCGAAATATTAACCATATAATGAGGGTGCCATGGGGCAGCCATTTTGTTGACGGATCAAAGGGATGGTAGTGAGAGAATGAACCACCGGAAGAGCTGTTGGCCGACCTTGGGGATCCCCTCATGGGGATTGGTTGGACCGCCGGAATTCTGGTCGACATTGGGGACATGGTGGGAATTCGTGCGGTAGCGCATGGGGTCGATCGATAGGTATATCTTCCGCACGACGCTGGCGTCGTTTGCGCTGGTCCTGGTCAGCCTCACCGGCGTGATCTGGATTACGCAGGCGTTGCGCGGCATCGACCTGATGACGAGCCAGGGTCAGACCATCCTCACCTTCCTCGGCATCACCAGCCTCGTGATCCCGGCCCTGGTCCTGATCATCTCGCCGATCGCGCTGATGATCGCGATCTCGCACACGCTGAACAAGCTCGCGACCGATTCCGAGATCATCGTGATGAATGCCGCCGGCTTCTCGCCGTTCCGGCTGTTCTATCCGTTCTTCTACGCCACCTGCGTGGTGGCGCTGCTGGTCGCCTTCATCGCGGCCTATCTCGCCCCTGACGGCATGCGGCGAATCAAGCAGTGGGACGCCGAGATCACCGCCGACGTGCTCACCAACATCCTGCAGCCCGGCCGCTTCGCCCAGCTCGACAGGAATCTGACGATCCGGATCCGCGAGCGCCTGCCCGGCGGCATCCTCGCCGGCATCTTCATCGACGACCGCCGCGATCCGAACGAGCGCGTCTCGATCGTCGCCGAGCACGGCGAGGTCGTGAAGAACGAGACCGGCTCGTTCCTGGTGCTGGAGACCGGCAATCTCCAGCGCTTCGAGGCGGGCAAGCGCGATCCGGCGCTGGTGGCGTTCGGCCGCTACGGCTTCGACATGTCGAAGTTCTCCAACCAGGGCCGCGACGTCACCCTCGGCATCCGCGAGCGCTATCTCTGGGAGCTGTTCTCGCCGTCCGAGAACGACCCCGTCTACAAGCAGATTCCCGGCCAGTTCCGCTCGGCCCTGCACGACGGCATCCTGGCGCCGATCTATCCGTTCGCCTTTGCCGTGCTGACCTTCGCGTTCCTCGGGGCGCCGCGCACCACGCGTCAGAGCCGCAATTTCTCGATCGCCTCCTCGATCGTCGCGGTGTTCGGCCTGCGCATGGCCGGCTTCGCCTGTTCGGTGATGGCGGTGAAATCGCCGGGCGCGGTGCTGGTCCAATACGCGATGGTCGTCGGCGCGATCGGCATCGGGCTCGCCATGATCATCGGCGGCGTCGTGGTCGAGCCGCCGCCCGGCCTGATGGAGGCCATCAACAGGTCGAACGCGCGGATCGCGCGGCTGTTCGGACGTCCGGCCACCGCATGAGCATGCTCACCAATACGCTCGGGCGCTATTTCGCCGGCCGCTTCGTGGTCGCGGCGCTCGGCGTCTTCGGCGGCATTTTCCTGCTGCTGGTGCTGGTCGACTACATCGAGATGGTGCGCAAGACCTCGGGGCTCGCGTCCGCCTCCGCGATCATGGTGGCCGAGACCTCGCTGTTTCGGGTGCCGCAGCTTTTGGAGAAGCTGACGCCGTTCTGCATGCTGATCGGCGCCATGACCTGCTATCTCGCCCTCTCCCGCCGGCTCGAGCTCGTGGTGGCGCGCGCTGCCGGCATCTCCGCCTGGCAATTCATCTCGCCGGCGCTCGGCAGCGCCCTCTTGATCGGGGTGATCGCCACCATCGCCTACAATCCGATGTCGGCCAATTTGCGCGAGTTGTCCAAGCGCATGGAAGCCGAGCTGTTCGGCTCGGCGCCCGGCGGCGGCATCCAGGACGCCTCCGGCTTCTGGCTCAATCAGGTGACCAGCGACGGCCAGACCATCATCAATGCGGCGCGAAGCGAGCAGCAGGGCATCCGGCTCACCGGACTCACGCTGTTCCGGTTCGACGCGGACCAGCACTTCAAGGAGCGGGTCGAGGCGCGCGAGGCGACGCTCGAGGCCGGCCGCTGGCTGTTCAAGGGCGTCCGCCGCTTCTCGCTGGACGCACCGCCGATCGACCAGGCCAGCCTGGAGATTCCGACCACGCTGACCGAAGCGCAGGTCCGCAACAGCTTTTCCACCCCCGAGACTGTGTCCTTTTGGCAACTACCGAGCTACATCCGCTCGTCGGAAAGCTCGGGCTTCGCGACAGCCGGATACCGACTCCAGTATCAGAAGCTTCTGGCACAGCCGTTTTTGCTCGCAGCCATGGTGATGCTCGCGGCCTCCGTGTCGTTGCGCTTCTTCCGGATGGGCGGCGTGCAGAAGATGGTTTTGAGTGGCGTGGGCGCAGGCTTTCTGCTCTACGTGCTGTCGAAAGTAACTGAGGATTTGAGCAAGGCTGAGTTGATGCATCCGATCGCTGCGGCGTGGTTGCCCGTTGTGGTGGGCGGCCTCACCGGCTTTTTGGCCTTGCTCTATCAGGAGGACGGATAGTGACTGCCGTCCACCGAGGGCTCGTGTCTCGTTTGACGCGGCGCATGTTGGTGCGCGCGAACGGGTGCGGCTTGTCCGTCCGCAGGCTCCTGATTGCTGTCGTCGCGGCTGCCGCGCTCGGCGGGTTGATCGACGCTGCCGCCGTGGCGCCGGCCCAGGCCCAGAGCTTCACCTACAATCCGCTGCCGCCGCGTCCGAAGCCGCCGAAGGCCGCCAACGACAACCAGATGCTGGTTCAGGCGACCGAGGTCGACTACGACTACAACAATTCGCGCGTCTCCGCGGTCGGTAACGTCCAGCTGTTCTACAACGGCACCAGCGTCGAGGCCGACCGGGTCATCTACGACCAGAAGACCAAGCGGCTGCATGCCGAAGGCAACATCCGCATGACGGATGCCGACGGCAAGATCACCTATGCCGAGATCATGGATCTCTCCGACGATTACCGCGACGGTTTCGTCGATTCGCTGCGCGTGGACACGGCCGACCAGACCCGCATGGCCGCGAGCCGCGCCGACCGCTCCAGCGGCAACTACACGGTGTTCGAGAACGGCGTCTACACCGCCTGCGCGCCGTGTAAGGACGATCCGAAGAAGCCGCCGCTGTGGCAGGTCAAGGGTGCGCGCATCATCCACGACCAGCAGGAGAAGATGCTGTATTTCGAGACGGCACAGCTCGAATTCTTCGGCGTGCCGCTCGCCTACATGCCCTATTTCTCGACGCCCGACCCGACCGTGAAGCGCAAGTCCGGCTTCCTGATGCCCGGCTACTTCCCGGGCACGACGAACACCGGCTTCGGCGTCGAGGTTCCCTATTATTGGGCGATCGCGCCCGACATGGACGCAACCATCACCCCCCGCTTCATGACGCGGCAAGGCGTCATGCTGCAGGGCGAATTCCGCCAGCGCCTGATCGACGGCGCCTACCAGATCCGGGCTTATGGCATCGACCAGCTCGATCCCGGAGCATTTGCCGGACAGCCCGGCGACCGCCAGTTCCGCGGCGCCGTCGACACCAAGGGTCAGTTCGCGTTGAACGACAAATGGGTCTGGGGCTGGGACGGCGTCCTGATGTCCGACTACTATTTCTTCTCGGACTACCGGCTCTATCAGTACCGTGATCCGCTCGGCTCGTTCCTGCTGCTGCCGACGGAAGCGCTGTCGCAGCTCTATCTGACCGGTGTCGGCAACCGCAGCTTCTTCGATGCGCGCACGATGTACTGGCTGAGCTATTCGGGCAACCAGAGCCAGGTGCCGATCGTCTATCCGGTGATCGACTACTCCAACGTGCTCAACTATCCCGTGTTCGGCGGCGAGTTCAGCTACAAGACCAACTTCGTGAACCTGTCGCGTGACGAGGCGGTGTTCGATCCGATCACGACGGTCGCCAACACCAACGGCCTGTGCACCACGGCGTCGGCCGATCCGCTGGCGCGTATGCCGTCGCAGTGCCTGCTGCGCGGCTTCCCGGGCACCTACACGCGCCTCACGGCGGAAGCGCAGTGGCGCAAATCCTTCACCGATCCGTTCGGCCAGATCTGGACGCCGTTCGCGAGCCTGCGCGCCGACGCGATCAACTCCTCGGTCTCCAACCAGCCCGGCGTGTCGAACTACCTGCCCGTCGGCGACACCCAGGCGTTCCGCCTGATGCCGACCGTGGGCTTGGAGTACCGCTATCCCTTCATCAACATTCAGCCCTGGGGCTCGACCACCGTCGAGCCGATCGCGCAGATCATCATCCGGCCGAACGAGACCTATGCCGGCAAGCTGCCGAACGAGGACGCCCAGAGCATGGTGTTCGACGCCTCGAACCTGTTCAGCGTCGACAAGTTCTCCGGCTACGACCGCGTCGAGGGCGGCGGCCGCGCCAATGTCGGCGTGCAGTCCACCACGCAGTTCGACAAGGGCGGCGGCGCGGTCAAGGTGCTGTTCGGCCAGTCCTACCACCTGTTCGGCCTGAACTCCTTCGCGGTCCAGGACACCATCAATACCGGACTGGATTCCGGTCTGGACAAGCCGCGCTCCGATTACGTCGCGAGCGCCAGCTACTCGCCCAACAGCACCTACACGTTCAGCGTCCGCTCCCGCATGGACGAGCAGACCTGGAACGTGCAGCGTTTCGAGGCCGAGGGCCGCGCCAACTTCAATCGCTGGTCGGTCGCCGTGCTATACGGCAATTACGCAGCCCAGCCGGAGCTCGGCTATCTGACGCGCCGCGAGGGTATTCTGACCTCGGGCTCGATCAAGATCGCGACCAACTGGGTGGTGTCGGGCTCGGCGCGCTGGGATCTCGAGGCCAACAAGATCAACCAGTATGTGCTCGGTGCCGGCTATGTCGACGATTGCTTCGTGCTGGCGGCGAACTACGTAACTTCGTATAGCTATTCCGCGGGCACCGCACCGCCCACGTTGAGCCACGCGTTCATGTTCCAAATCGGCCTACGCACGCTGGCGACCTCGTCGACGACCAGCAGTTCCGCCGGCCTCCAGTGAACGGGATTGAAGTGCCGGCCGCGCTTGCCCCATCACGACGCGGCTGACATGCGAGCGACATCATGACGACCCCATTGCCTGTCTTCCGTCTCCTTCTCGCCATCGGTGCCGGGCTGATGCTGACTGCCCTGCCCTCGCCGTCGCGCGCGCAGAACATCGCCGTCATGGTCAATGGCGATCCGATCACCGATTTCGACATCGAGCAGCGCTCCAAGCTCGACCAGCTGACGACGCAGAAGACCCCGAGCCGGCAGGAGGTCATCAACGAGCTGATCGACGACAAGGTGAAGCTCAAGGAAGGCAAGAAGTACGGCGTCGATCCCGGCATCTCCGACGTCAACCAGTCCTACGAAGGCATGGCGCAGCGCATGCGCATCACGCCGGATCAGCTCACCAAGTCGCTCGAATCCAAGGGCGTCCGCCCGGAGACGCTGAAGGGCCGCATGAAGGCCGAGATGGTCTGGACCAGCCTCGTGCGCGGCCGCTTCAAGGAGAAGCTGCTGGTCGGCGAGCGCGACGTCGCGCAGGCCGTGCAGGCCCAGACCGGCGACAAGCTCCAGATCGAGGGCACCGAATACAAGATGCAGCCGATCGTGCTGATCGTGCCGCGCGGCTCGTCGGCGGCGTTCCTGGAGACACGAAAGAAGGAAGCCGAGACCTATCGCGCCCGCGTCGGAAGCTGCGAGGAAGCCAACTCGCTGTTCCGCTCGACGCCGAACGCCACCATCCGCGACAGCGTCACCAAGACCACCGCGGAACTGCCCGAGCCGCTGCGCAAGGTGCTCGACGACACGCCGATCGGCCACCTGACGGCGCCCGAGGTGACCAAGGCGGGCATCGAGATGGTGGTGCTGTGCTCGCGCAAGCCGACCATGATCGACACGCCGAAGAAGCGCGAGGTCCGCGAGAAGATGTATCAGGAGAAGTACGAGAAGACCCAGAAGGCCTATCTCGACGAGCTCCGCAAGGCGGCGATGATCGAATATCGCAACCGCTGATGGCCAAGCCCCTCTCAGAGCCTTCCGCAGCGCGCCCGGCAAAACCCCTCGCCCTGACCCTGGGAGAGCCTGCTGGCATCGGCCCCGACATCACCATCGCAGCCTGGCTCAGGCGCCGCGAGCTGAACCTGCCCGCCTTCTATCTGCTCGGCGACGAGGCGCTGATCGCGCGCCGCGCCCAGGCGCTCGGCGCCGACATCAGGATCGCCGCGGTGAGCCCCAGTGAGGCCGCTTCCGCCTTCACTGATGCCCTGCCCGTGGTCGCGACCGGCGAGCGCGCGAGCGCCGAGCCCGGCAAGCCCGACGCATCCAGTGCGCCGGCCGCGCTCGCCTCGATCCGTCAGGCGGTCATCGACGTGCGCGCAGGCCGCGCCGGCGCCGTCGTCACCAATCCGATCGCCAAGAGCGTGCTCTACCGCGCCGGCTTCCGCCATCCCGGCCACACCGAATTCCTCGCCGAGCTTGCCGCAGAGAACGGCCGCGTGCCGCAGCCGGTGATGATGCTGTGGTCGCCACAGCTCGCCGTTGTGCCCGTGACCATCCACGTCTCGATGCGCGATGCGCTGACGCAGCTCACCAGCGAGCTGATCGTCTCGACCGTTCGCATCGTCGCCACCGAGCTGAAGTCCCGCTTCGGCATCGCAAAGCCGCGCATCGCGATCTCCGGACTCAATCCGCACGCCGGCGAGGACGGATCGCTCGGCCACGAGGAGCAGACCGTCATCGCCCCGGCGCTGAAAGTGCTGCGCAATGACGGCATCGAGGCCAGGGGCCCGCTGCCCGCCGACACCATGTTCCACGGGGCCGCGCGACAGACCTATGACTGCGCGGTCTGCATGTATCACGACCAGGCGCTGATCCCGATCAAGACGGTCGCCTTCGATGATGCCGTCAACGTCACGCTCGGCCTGCCCTTCATCCGCACCTCGCCCGATCACGGCACCGCCTTCGACATCGCCGGGACGGGTAAGGCCAATCCGGCGAGCCTGATCGCGGCGCTCGAGCTTGCGGGCCGCATGGCCGCGTTGCAAAGCTGATGAGCGCGATCGACGACCTCCCGCCGCTGCGCGAGGTCATTCGCCAGCACGCGCTGTCGGCCAGGAAATCGCTCGGCCAGAATTTCCTGCTCGATCTCAATCTCACCGCGCGCATCGCGCGCGCGGCCGCGCCGCTCGAGGACTCCACCATCGTCGAGATCGGCCCCGGCCCGGGCGGGCTGACGCGGGCGCTGCTCGCGCTCGGCGCCCGCCGCGTCATCGCCATCGAGCATGACGAGCGCGCAATCCCCGCCTTGCAGGATATTTCGGCGCGCTATCCTGACAGGCTCGAGATCGTGCATGGCGATGCCATGACCTTCGATCCGCGCCCGCTGCTCTCGGGCGAACGCGCAAGGATCGTCGCCAACCTGCCCTACAACATCGCGACCCAGCTTCTGATCAACTGGCTCACGATCGAGCCCTGGCCGCCCTGGTACGACATGATGGTCCTGATGTTCCAGCGCGAGGTCGGCGAGCGCATCGTCGCGCGCGAGGACGAGGAGGCCTATGGCCGGCTCGGCGTGCTCGCCAACTGGCGCTGCGAGACCAAGATCCTGTTCGACATTGCGCCGTCCGCCTTCGTGCCGCCGCCGAAGGTCACCTCCTCCGTCGTGCGCCTCAAGCCGCGCGCGGAGCCGCTGCCTTGCGATCGCAAGCTGCTCGAGCAGGTCGCGGCCGCCGCCTTCGGCCAGCGCCGCAAGATGCTGCGGCAGAGCCTGAAGTCACTGGGCGTCGATCCCGCGCGACTTGCCGCGGCCGCCGGTGTCGATGCGACGCGGCGCGCGGAGACCATTGCCATTTCCGGCTTTGTTGCCATGGCGCGTGAATTGGCGGATATACGCAGGGAAGCTGAATAATCGGAATTTCGGAGGAAGGAATATGGCCTTGATGCGCAGGCAGTCCCTGGTCAAGTTCGACGCCCCCTTGTGCGAGACCATCGTCGACACGCCGAAGCCGCAAGGCCGCGAGGTGCTGGTGCGCATCGAGCGCTGCGGCCTCTGCCATTCCGACCTGCACATCCAGGACGGCTATGCCGATCTCGGCGGCGGCAAGAAGCTCGACACCACGCGCGGCATGACGCTGCCCTTCACGCTCGGCCACGAGATCGCGGGCGTCGTCGACGAAGTCGGCCCCGATGTAGAAGCCAGCCTCGTCGGCGCCAAGAAGGCCGTGTTTCCGTGGATCGGTTGCGGCCAGTGCCGCGACTGCGCCAATGGCGACGAGAACCTCTGCGTCAAGCAGCGCTTCCTCGGCGTCTCCATCGACGGCGGCTTCGCCACCCACGTGCTGGTGCCCGACGCGAAATATCTGCTCGACTACGATCCCCTTCCCGTCAACCAGGCCGCGACCTTGATGTGCTCCGGCGTCACCGCCTATGGCGCGCTCAAGCGCCTGGTCGACCGTCCACGCCAGCGCAACCTCTTGCTGATCGGCCTCGGCGGCGTCGGCATGATGGGCCTGTCGTTCGCGCAGGCGATGTTCAAGCAGCCGATCACGGTTGCGGACCTCTCACCGGTCGCGCGCGAGACCGCTCTCAAGAACGGCGCTGCCGTCGCCTACGATCCGGCCGAGCCTGATGTCATCAAGCGTATCCTCAAGGAGACCGAAGGCGGCTTCGACGAGATCGTCGATTTCGCCGGCAACGAGAAGTCGATGGCGTTCGCGGTCGCGGTCGCCGCGCGCGGCGGCAAGATCGTGGTCTCCGGCCTGATGGGCGGCCAGTTCACGCTACCGATGGTGCAATGGGTCTACAAGCGCATGACCATCGAGGGCTTCATGGTCGGCACGCTCAGCGAGGCCCACGAGCTGATGGCGCTGGCACGCGCCGGCAAGATCAAGCCGACGCCAATGCGCGAGGAGCCGATGGGCGACGTGCAAAAATGGATCGACGAGCTTCGCGCCGGCAAGGTCGTCGGCCGTATCGTGCTGAAGAACTGATCGAAGCGCGGCGGGCCCGACGCAAGTCTCGCCCGCCGCACGGAACGCCTACGGCCGCGCCGCGTTGGCAGCGCATGTCGATCCGTTGCACCGTTGAAAGCGCATTCTTTATCGCATGGGGCTGCCTGGAGAAGAGCGGCGAGCTCGGCCAGCCTGACGAGAGCGCGAATTTCCTGCTCGACGCCATCGAAGCCCAGATTCGAACCGGCGAACGCCGGCAGCTGATGCTCGCCAACAGGGCGATCGATGCCTGGCGCGCGCGCGCGGCGAACAACCCGTCCGCGCACGACTGCGAAGCCCGCTTCGGGTGATGGCGTCGATGCCGGGCGCTGTCGTTGGTGATGGCCTCGCGAAAGGTCGCGACATCGCGCAAGCGTCTCGCGCCAGGCGATACGGCAAGATCGCGCCACGTCTCCATGACCTGGTCAGCCAAATTTCCCGGCGGCTACCAGCGGGAATCATTGACAAGTTCCAGCCCGCAGTGATGGTGGTTCCATTGCTGAGAGGGGACGCAACCGGGCTGACTAGCCGCCCGCATTGCTCGCGTCGGTGGAAGGCTGGTTTGAGATGTCGTTTGCGACGCTCGGTGTCCGGCCAAGAGGGGCACTGGGAATGTCGCAGGGAGCGGGGGTTCTGAGCTGGAGCGCGAAACGCAGTCGAATCTGCATCCCGTCATTGGCCGCGCTGGCGCTGTCCCTCGCGACATTGACGTGGACGACAACGACACACGTGCAGGCGCAGAGCTGGAACGGCGCGACATCGGACTGGTTCACCGCCGGCAACTGGACACCCAGCGGCGTCCCGACCAACGCCACCAACGCGTTCATCGACACCACCTCGCCCAATGCCGCCATCATCTCGTCCGGCAACGCCCAGGCGCAGACCGTCACCATCGGCTTCTCCGCGACCGGAGGCCTGACCATCCAGAACGGGGCGACGCTGTCTGATTCGGTCGGGGCCCTCGGCCGCTTTCTCGGCGCGACCGGTACGGCTACGGTTGATGGCGCAGGCTCGTCCTGGAGCAACTCCGCCGATCTCTCCGTCGGCTATTCCGGCGCCGGCACTCTGACGATCCGGAACGGCGGCGCGGTGAGCAACCAGTCCGGGCATGTCGGCCGCGGCGCCGGCGCGACCGGCACCGTGACGGTCGATGGCGCGGGCTCGTCCTGGACCAATCACATCGCGCTCTATGTCGGCAATTCCGGCACGGGCACGCTGGCGATCCAGAACGGCGGTATCGTGAGCAATGGTGCCGATGCGTATATCGGCATGAATTCCGGCGCAATCGGCACGGTGACGGTTGACGGCGCGGGCTCGTCCTGGACCGATGGCGCCAATCTCTTTGTCGGCCAATCCGGCACCGGCACGCTGACGATCAGCAATGGCGGCGCCGTGAGCAACGGTGCGGACGGGCATATCGGCGCCAATGCCGGCGCGACCGGCACCGTGACCGTCGCCGGCGCCGGCTCGTCCTGGACCAATGCCGGCACTCTCTCGGTCGGCGAGGCCGGCACCGGCACGCTGACCATCGCCAGCGGCGGCACGGTGAGCAACACGACCGCAGTCATCGGCGCCAGCTCCGGCGCGACCGGCACCGTGACCGTCACCGGCACCGGCTCGTCCTGGACCAATGCTGGCAACCTCACTGTCGGCCAGGACGGGAGCGGCACGCTGGCGATCGCGGGCGGCGCCGTGGTGAGCAACGCGGTCGGCGCGATCGGCGCCAATGCCGGTTCGGCCGGCACCGTGACGGTCAGCGGCGCCGGTTCGTCCTGGACCAATTCCACCATCCTCTATGTCGGTCAGTCCGGCACCGGCACGCTGACGATCTCGGGCGGCGCTACGGTGAGCAGCGTGATCGGACTTATCGGCGCCGATTTCTTCACAACCGGCACAGTGACGGTCACCGGCGCCGGATCGTCCTGGACCAACTCCTCCAGTCTCGATGTCGGCCAAGACGGCAGCGGTGTGCTCACAATCGCCAATGGCGCCACTGTCTCGGCTTCTTCCGTGACGGTCGGCTATTGGCCCCTATCCTCAGGAACGCTGAATATCGGGGCCGCGTCCGGCCAGACCGCCGTTGCGCCCGGCACGCTGAACACGGCGTTGGTCAGGTTCCGGTCCGGCATCGGCAGCATTGTGTTCAATCACACGGCGTCGAACTATATCTTCGCGCCTGTCATCACCGGCAGCTCCGGCACGGTGACTGTCGAGGCCGGCACCACCATTTTCACCGCCGCCAGCAACTACACCGGCGCAACCACCGTCAACGGCGGCACGCTTGCGGTCGACGGCTCGATCGTGTCGAGCACGACCGTGAACAGCGGCGGCACGCTGTCCGGCATTGGCACGGTCGGATCGGTGACCGTGAACAGCGGCGGCAGGCTCGCCCCCGGCTCCGGCGCGCCCGGCTCGGTGCTGACCATTTCCGGCAGCCTCGCGATGCAGTCCGGCGCGCTCTACCTCGTGCAGGTCGGATCCGCTACGGCTTCGCGCGCCGACGTCTCCGGCACGGCGACGCTCACCGGCGCCAGCGTGCAGGTGAGGGTCGCACCCGGCAATTCCCTCGCAAAGCAGTCCACGATCCTGCACGCGGCGGGCGGTCGCGGCGGCACCACTTTCAGCGGCGTCAGCGCGACGAACTTCGTCGCCAGCCTCAGCTACACGCCGACCGACGTGCTGCTCGACCTCTCGGCCGCGCTCGGCGCCGGCACCGGGCTGAACGTGAACCAGCAGAACGTCGCCAATGCGCTCAACAACGCCTTCAACAACGGCGGCGGGCTGCCGGCGAACTTCGCAGGCATCTTCGGCCTCACCGGAGGCAATCTCGGCACCGCGCTGTCGCAACTCTCCGGTGAACCCGCGACCGGCGCGCAGCAGGGCGCATTCCAGTTCATGGGCCAGTTCCTGGGCCTGATGCTCGACCCGTCCACGGGCGGGCGCGACGGCGCAGGTGGTGCCGGAGGTTCGGCGCTCGGCTTCGCACGGGAGCGCCCAGCCCTGCCGGACGACATCGCCCTCGCCTATGCCATGGCGACGAAGACGCCGCTCGACAAGGCTCCGTTGGCCTTCGAGCCGCGCTGGAACGTGTGGGCCAGCGGCTTCGGCGGCACCAGCAAGACCGGTGGCGATGCAGCTGTCGGCAGCAACGATCTCACCGCGCGAACCGCGGGCGGCGCTGCGGGGCTCGACTATCACCTGACCCGCGACGCAACCGTCGGCTTTGCGCTCGCCGGAGGCGGCACCCGGTGGGATCTCGCGCAAGGCCTCGGCGGCGGCAAGAGCGATGCCTTCCAGGGCGGCGTCTATGCGGCGGTGCGCTCCGGGCCGGCCTATGTCGCGGCCTCACTGGCGGCCGCCAACCACTGGATGTCGACCGACCGCTTCGCCGCCTTCGGCGACCATCTCACCGCCAGCTTCAATGCGCAGAGCTATGGCGGGCGCATCGAAGGCGGCTATCGCGTCGTGACGCCGCTCGTCGCAATCACGCCTTACGCGGCGCTGCAGGCGCAAAGCTTCCGCACACCGGCCTATAGCGAGACCGATCTCACCGGCGGCGGCTTTGGTCTCGCCTACAACGCGCGCAGCGCGACCGACACGCGCGGCGAAGTCGGCGCCCGCTTCGACCGCGCCATGCTGGTTGCACCCGGCACCGCGTTGACGCTGCGCGGCCGCCTCGCCTTCGCGCATGACTGGGTCAGCGATCCCGCGCTGTCAGCGGTGTTCCAGACGCTGCCGGCGGCGAGCTTCGTCGTCAACGGCGCGGCGCCCGCGAAAGACACCGCGCTCGTCTCCACCGGCGCCGATCTGCACTTCGCCCGCGGCATCACCCTGTCGGCCAAATTCGACGGCGCATTCGCCGATCGCATGCAGACCTACACGGGCACCGGCACGCTGCGTTACCGCTGGTAGGCCTTCCGGCTCGTGGGGTGATGGGGATTCACACCCTTGTCCCGGGTGCGAGATGCGGCCAAATCGACGCGAATGCCCCCTTGCGGAAGCCGGGTTTCCAAAATCACTGCGGTGCACAACACCCCGCTCGTCGGCGACAGAGGCAGGATTGACTTCCGAGCGGCGGCCGACGAGAGCTCGTCTTGATCTCTGTCAAAACTGCAAGCGGATTTTTATGCCATGTTTTCATTTTTGGTGCCGCCATGACGATTGTTCGTCATATCCTGGAAGATAAAGGCCGACAAGTATGGTCTGTCCGTCGCGACGACAAAGTCTACGACGCAATTAAGTTGATGGCCGACAAGGACGTTGGCGCGCTGGTCGTGCTGGACGGCAGCAAAATAGTCGGCATTGTCACGGAACGCCACTACGCCCGCAACGTGTTCTTGAAGGGACGCGCGTCGCCGCAGACGCGAGTCGACGATATCATGGAGCGCAACGTCGTATGCGTTGGGCCAGACCGATCGATCGAGGAATGCATGGCGCTCATGACCGCGAAGCGCCTGCGCCATCTGCCGGTGACCGAAAATGGCGCGCTGGTCGGCATTGTTTCGATTGGTGATCTGGTCAAGAGCATCATCAGCGACCGGGAATTCATGATCGAGCAGTTGGCGCACTATATCAGCGGCAATCACCGACCTGATTGACGTGGATGACGGCGCGCATCAAAGGCCGTCAAGTGAGGCTGGAAACTCTTTAGGGAGTGAGGGTCGGATCATGCACATGTATGAAACGACAACCGGACGCCGCCGCAAAAATCGCAAAAATCCAGGCTATACGGGTTTGCTCGCCATCTTATGCCTGTTCGCGTCGATCTTCCTAGCATGGGCAGTGATGAGGACGAACCTCGCGAAGACAAGCCTAGAAATGATGTTTTCGTCGCCTGCAACAACCGGAATGACTTCGAGCGCGTCGGTCGATTCCACCGCGAAGCCCTGAGCTTGCGAGATCGACAGCCCAATCGCTCTTGTCATGGGTTCTCATGTCGCTTGTATGGGAGTGCCAATCATGACCCATATTCCTTTACAGTCTGCAGAATGGTTACCTATCTCAATGCCGCCACCTGACGGACAAGACCTCGAGGTCTGTGTAATTGACTACGATGAAATCGTTATTCCGCTATCGTACCCATGCCGCAGAAGCGGAGCCGATTTGGTTGATGCCTCAAACAGAAAGCTCATCGATATTCAGCCGACCCATTGGCGCAAATGGACTGAGCATCGCGCTATAGGCGTTTGAGGCTCGTGGCGCCCAGCCTTCCCTGCGCCCTTTGGCATCCAAGGAGCGCCAACCAGATCGCAAGCCTCGGGCGAAACGCGCCGCGAGACCGCGAAGGCGTGCCTGCAATTTGGAGAGGCAGTTGGAAGAGCGATACAGCAGCTTCCGCCTCGTCATTGCGAGATAGCACCTCAGCCCCTCTCGTGCCCGGACGCAGCGCAGCGCCCCCTTAGCGATGCGCTGCAGAGCCGGGGCCCACTCGGCCGCGGGGCGCGGGGCGGCGCTGGGTCCCGGCTCAGCGCAGCAGCGTAAGAACGCTGCAGCGCGTCCGGGACGCGAGCGTGAGTTACGCCGCCACCTTCTGTCACACCGCTTTTCGCCCGGACACCGGACTGTTAGACTGGCGCCATTGCTTTGAGGAATTTCGATGCGCGCGAGAATTTTCAATCGCGTCGTGAGGCTGGCAGCACTGGTCGCCGCCACGCTCGCCGCCGCGCAACCAGCCTCGGCCGAGAAGCGCATCGCGCTCGTCGTCGGCAACTCCGCCTACAAGAACATCACGCCGCTCGACAACCCTTCGCGCAATCCGGCAGCGCCGGCGGCTCGATCGGCAATGACGAGAAGTCGCTGTCGGGCTCGCGTTCGGACCGTTCGGCCGAACCGGCTCCGTCCGCGCGCCGGAGCAAGCCGGCCGATGAATCGCGCTCGGCGTCGCGGCGCAGCGGCGGCGGCGGCTTTGACGGCGCCTGGATGGTGACCAGCGTCGGCTGCGGCGGCACCACGTCCGGTGCGGTCGTCGTCTCCTCGGGCAAGGTCATCGGCCAGGGCGTCAGCGGTACCGTCAGCCCGAGCGGCGCCGTCAGAACGGTCGGTCAAGGCGAGGGCGTGACCTTCACGGGCTCCGGCCGTCTCGCCGCCCGCAGCGGGTCCGGGACGTGGCGTCGCTCCGACGGCTGCGGCGGAACCTGGACCTCAGCCAAGCAGTAAGGCGGAAAAAGCCTGACATCGCGGCGGAACGAACGCGCCGCAGGCCCGATTCAAGCCACATCCTCTCCGGATTTGCGGCTCATTGCCACCCAAGTCTTTGATGACAAAGGGGTGGTTAAGAGTTGCGTCATGCGTAACCGGGAGACCAGGATGGGCAACCGCGCCGCAAAGTTCATTTCGACCCTCGTCGCCAGCATCATTGCGGGCGCGCCATTGGCCGCGGTGTCGCAGAACGCGCCAACCGCATCGAGCACGGCCAACGCGGCCCCCGACTGCCTTGCAGCGCCGAAGGATGCCGCGCCGCAGGGCCAGCACTGGTACTATCGCCTCGATCGCACGACCAAGCGGAAATGCTGGTATCTGCGCGCCGCCGGCGACAAGGATAGTGCGAAGACCGCGCAGGCCACGAGCGATACACCGACCGCAGATGTACCGGCGCCGCAGCAGCACCCGGTGCAGGACGCGCGCGCCGAATATCTGACACCGCGGAGCGGAGCCGCCCCCAATACGCCGAACGCTCCTGCGCAAGCCGCCGCCGCGACACCGGTACAACAAGCCGCGGACCAGGCCGCTGACGGCAACGCGCAGCAACCCGCTGCCGCCGCGCCTTGGCCCGATGTCTCCACAGCTTCCGCTCCACCCGCGCCGCCGCCGGCACCGACCGCTGTCGCGGCGGCCGCGCAGCCGAGCACAAAGCCGTCAAAATCCCCGTCGCCCGTGGCGCTCGCTACCGCAGACAACAGCACGACTGACAAGCCGACCGGCTCGCTCCAGACGCTGATGCTCGTGATCGGCGGCGCGCTGGCGCTCGCCGGAATCCTCGCCAGCCTCATCTATCGTTTCGCCGGCGCGCGCGTCCGCCTCCAGTCCGCCGACCGTCACGGACATTGGGGCGATTGGGAGGCGCAGAACCAGGACGGAAGCCGTGCGCCCTGGCTCGCTTCGAAGCCGGCCGACGTCCGGCCGCCGCGCCCCGTCGACTTCGATGCGGCACGTCCGCAACCGACAAGACACGTGACGAAACTTGCCGCGATCGGCCGCGAGATCGAACGGATCGAAGCGCGCAGGCAACGTGCCTCCGCTCCGGCCGCAGAACCTGTCGAGACCAGAAGCGACAAGGTCGAGATCAAGATGGTCGAGAAGAAATTCGGGACCCTCGCCGCGGCGCCACAGCTCGCCGCCAGCGAGATCGGCGCGGATCGCGATGACGCGCCGGCAGGCCGTGACGCCGATGCCGTCGACGTCGACGTCATCACGACGATGCTGGAGCAGCTGGCGAAGGAAGGGCCGCGCCTGTCGCGACCTAACCTTGAAGCTGACCTTGCAAACTTCGCACGAAGCCTACGAGGCCGATCCGCCGCTCGCGCTTGAGGCGTTCGGCCTTCAGGATCGACTGCACCTCGGCGAAGGCCTGGCCTACATCGTGGTTGATCACGATGTAGTCGTACTCGGCCCAGTGGCTCATCTCGTGGCTGGCGCGGCTCATCCGCTTGCGGATCACCTCGTCGGAATCCTGCGCGCGCGAGTGCAGGCGCTTCTCGAGATCGGCCGCCGAAGGCGGCAGGATGAAGACGCGAACCACGTCGACGCTCGCCTTCTGGTGCAGTTGCTGTGTGCCCTGCCAGTCGATGTCGAACAGCACATCCTGCCCGGCCGACAGTGCCGCCTCCACCGGAGCACGCGGCGTCCCGTAGAGATTGTCAAACACGGTGGCCCATTCGAGCAGCTCGCCCTGCTCCACCATGGTCTCGAATCTGCCTTTGCTCACGAAGAAATAGTCGCGCCCCTCGACCTCTCCCGGCCGCATCGCACGCGTGGTCGCCGACACTGACATCTTCAGGCCAGGCTCCCGCTCGAGCAACATCCGCGACAACGTCGTCTTGCCCGCACCCGAGGGCGAGGACAGCACGAACATCAATCCGCGCCGCTCGACACCGTCAGCTCCGTGACCGCCCGTCGTCATCGATCACTCCAGATTCTGGACCTGCTCGCGGAATTGCTCGACCACGTTCTTCATGGCCAGCCCCGTGTTGGTCAGCTCGATGTCGTTCGACTTCGAGCAGCAGGTGTTGACCTCGCGGTGAAACTCCTGCGCCAGGAAGTCGAGCTTGCGCCCGATCGGGCCGCCCTTGCCGATCAGCTCGCGCGCCTGCGCGATATGCGAGGCGATGCGGTCGAGCTCCTCGCGGATGTCGGCCTTGGTCGCGATCAGGATCGCCTCCTGCATCAGGCGGTCGGAATCGAAACGATCGGAGGTGTCGAGCAGCGTCGCGATCTGCTCAGTGAGCCTGGCCTTGATCGCCTCCGGCTTGCGGCCGGGGGCGGCTTCGGCCCTTCTCGCCAGCTGCTCGATCTCGTCGACGCGCTGGGTCAGGATCTGCCCGAGCGAGGTGCCCTCGCGCTTGCGCATCTCGACGAGGTCGGCGAGCGCCTTGTCGAAGGCCTCGGCTGCAGCGGCCCGCGCGGCCTTGTCCTCCTCCTCGTCGCCCTCGGGCTCGGCGATCTCGACGACGCCCTTGATGGCGAGCAGGCCGTCGATGCTCGGCGCCACCGCGTCGACCTTACCGGAAATCAGCGCGGCGGCCTTCAAGACCGCGTTGAGCACGTCCTCATTGACGCGCACCGTGGCGGCGGCGTTGGTCCGCTTGACGTTGAGATTGGCGTAGACGGTGCCGCGCGCGAGCAGCTCGCCGGCGCGCTTCTTGGCATGGGCCTCGAGCTCGTCAAACCCCTGCGGCAGCCGCACCCTGAGGTCAAAGCCCTTGGCGTTGACCGACTTCAATTCCCATTCGAACGTATACGGCCCGCTCGCGCCGTGGCTTCGGGCAAAGCCGGTCATGGACGACAGCGCCATCAGTTCAGATTCTCCAGGAACACGGGATTCGCGAGGCCATCAAGCCACGCGAATCTTAAGACTATTTTGCCGGAAAGTGGAATCCGCAATGTCCGCAGGCAAGGTCCGCGAGCCTAGCGCGGGACCACCGGCGGCGACGACTGCACCGCGCCCTGCCGGGCCGGCGCGGGATTGGCTGGACCAGCCGGGCGCGCCGCCGGCGGCTTCTTCTGCTGATTGGGCCGCGCCGGCGTGGTCGCAGTCGGTGTGTCGGCAGGTCCCGGCGCGGCGGCGGCCGGCGGCTGCGCGTCCTCGGCCGGCTCGACCGTGTCGTTCTGGATCTGCTTCTCCATCGCGCGCAGTTTCGCGACGTTCTTCTGGTGCGCGTCGTAGGTCTCGGTGAAGGCGTGCCCGCCGGTGCCGTCCGCGACGAAATAGAGGTCGCGGGTGCGGGCCGGGTTGGCGGCGGCCTCGAGCGAGGCGCGGCCCGGATTGGAGATCGGACCCGGCGGCAGGCCCTCGATCACATAGGTGTTGTAGGGCGAGGGCTGCGTGATCTCGCTGCGCTTGATCGGCCGGCCCAGCGTGCCCTTGCCGCCGACGAGGCCGTAGATGATGGTCGGATCGGACTGCAGCTTGATCCGCTGCTTCAGGCGGTTGACGAACACCGCGGCGACGCGGCTGCGCTCGTCCGGCTTACCCGTCTCCTTCTCGACGATTGAGGCCAGTGTCACCAATTGCTCCGGCGTCTTGACCGGAATGTCCTGGCTGCGGCGTTCCCAGATCTCGGCGAGCACGCGCTTGTGCGCCTGCTGCATGCGCTGGATCACCTGCTCGCGCGTGGTGCCGCGCGGGAATTTGTAGGTCTCCGGCAACAGCGTGCCCTCGCGCGGCAGCTCGCGCACGCTGCCGGTGAAGATGTCGTTGTCGGACAGCCGCGCCACGATCTGCTCGGAGGTCAGGCCTTCCGGAATCGTGACGGCATGCTGCACCACCTTGCCCTCGACGATGGTGGCGATGACGTCGCGCAGCGAGGCGCTCTTCTGGAAGGCATACTCACCCGGCTTGAGGTCCGAGCTCGCCTTCAACGCGGCGACGCTGGCGATGAACACCCAGGGATTGACGTCGGTCACGCCTTCCCGGTTCAGCGTCTCGGCGATGTCGCGCTTGCCCGCACGCTGCGGGATGTTGACGATCTTGTCTTCCCTGAGCGGCCCGGGTGCTTCCAACACCTGCCGGCCGTAGTAATACACGCCGCCGGCGCCGAGCATGGTGATCAGCAGAAGGGTGATGATGGCGTTGCCGACGATCACGATCGGATTGCGCGCGCGGTCCGATCGCTTGGGCGGCGGCGGGAGCTGCTCGGGCTCGAGCGCGGCCCGCGGACTCCGGGGTGAAATGGGCGGCCTTTCACTCATCGAAACAACCTGAATCCTGCCGGTTCAATCGCGGCCTGACAATCGCTTGCCCTGCCAAAATGCACGCGCCCACGTCCATGACTATCGCCGAATACGGCAAAACGGTGGATTCGTCTCAAACGCAAACTAACTGGCCAAACGCCGGACGATCACCGACGCATTGGTACCGCCAAAACCGAAAGAGTTCGACAATGCGACGTTGACCTCACGCTGTTTCGCCTTGTGCGGCACGAGATCGATCGCAGTCGCGACCGACGGATTGTCGAGATTGATCGTCGGCGGCACGGCATTATCGCGAATCGCGAGAATGGCGAAGATCGCTTCGATCGCACCGGCCGCGCCGAGGAGATGGCCGGTCGACGATTTGGTCGAGGACATCGCAACCTTGGAGGCGGCATTGCCGAGCAGGCGCTCGACCGCACCGAGCTCGATCTCGTCGCCGAGCGGCGTCGAGGTGCCGTGCGCGTTGATGTAGTCGAGATCGGACGGCGTAAGGCCGGCGCGCTTCAGCGCCGCCGACATGCTGCGGAAACCGCCATTGCCGTCGGGCGACGGCGATGTGATGTGGTAGGCATCGCCGGAGAGGCCGTAGCCGATCACCTCGGCATAGATCCTGGCGCCGCGACGCCTGGCGTGCTCGAGCTCCTCCAGCACGAGGACGCCGGCGCCCTCGCCCATGACGAAGCCGTCGCGGTCCTTGTCATAGGGACGCGAGGCCTTCTCGGGCGTCTCGTTGAAACCGGTCGAAAGCGCACGCGCGGCGTTGAAGCCGGCAATGCCGATACGGCTGATCGGCGACTCGGCGCCGCCTGCGACCATCACGTCGGCATCGCCGAGCGCGATCAGGCGGGCGGCATCGCCGACCGCGTGCGCGCCGGTCGAGCAGGCCGTGACCACCGCATGGTTCGGCCCCTTCAGCCCGTGCGCGATCGAGACGTAGCCGGAGGCGAGATTGATCAGGCGGCCCGGAATGAAGAACGGCGACACCCGGCGCGGCCCACGCTCCTTCAACAGGATCGCGGTATCGGCGATGCCGTTGAGGCCGCCGATACCGGACCCGATCATGGTGCCGGTCGCGCACTTGTCCTCTTCAGTCTCGGGATGCCAGTTGGCATCGTCGAGCGCCTGGCCGGCCGCGGCCATGCCGAAGATGATGAAGTCGTCGACCTTGCGCTGGTCCTTCGGCTCCATCCACTTGTCGGGATTGAAGCTGTCGTTCGACCCGTCGCCGCGCACGACCGTGCAGGCGATCTTGGTCTGCAGATCGGAGACATCGAAGCTCTCGATCCTGCGCGCACCGCTTTCGCCGTTGAGGATGCGCTTCCAGGTCGGCTCGACGCCACAGCCGAGTGGCGAGACCATGCCGAGACCCGTGACGACAACCCGCCTCATATCCGAAAACTCCGCATCGAAAGATTCACGGCCAATAACAAGAAACCGGCTGACCGCTGCGAAGCGGCCCGTCCGGTTTCAATGTTGTCCCCGCGAAAATGAAGAGCCTTAGCTCTTCGCGTTCTTCTCGAGAAACTTCGTGGCATCGCCGACGGTGAGAATCGTCTCCGCAGCGTCGTCCGGAATCTCGCAACCGAATTCCTCTTCGAACGCCATCACCAGCTCGACGGTGTCCAGACTGTCGGCGCCGAGGTCGTCGATGAAGCTCGCGTTGTCGACAACCTTCTCGGGTTCAACACCAAGGTGTTCGACCACGATCTTCTTAACCCGCTCGCCAATGTCACTCATTGCTTAACCTCGTGTTGTTCCCTGTAGACCCGACCCCCCGGGACGATACGAGCCGTCGTGGTCGTTTGACTGCCTTCGCTTACGAACTTTGATTTGGCCCATCCTAACCGATGCAGGCCCGGCGAACGACGGCCAAAGGCTCTGCATCGCCAATATACAGGGTTTCAAAAACCTGCAATGGCGTTCTTTGCCCATCCGTTGAAGGTCCGGTTATCATACTTCAATTGCCTTGACTACAAGCCTCATTTTGCTCCGGAAACGGCCGTTTGCCGCATGCCGCACCGCCCTGACGGGCGGCGCGGCATGCGACGTCAGATCATAGCCATGCCGCCGTTGACGTGGATGGTTTGCCCGGTGACATAGGATGCTTCGTTCGAGCTCAGGTAGACGGCGGCCGCTGCAATGTCCTCGGGCGTCCCCAGGCGGGCGGCCGGAACCTTGGTCAGAATCGTTTCGCGCTGCTTGTCGTTGAGCGCATCGGTCATCGGGGTCTTGATGAAGCCGGGCGCGATGCAGTTCGCGGTGACGCCACGCTTGGCGTATTCGGCGCCGAGCGTCTTGATCATGCCGATCAGGCCTGCCTTCGACGCAGTATAATTGCCCTGCCCCGGATTGCCGGTGACACCGACCACGGAGGTGATGGCAATGATGCGGCCGAAGCGCTTGCGCATCATCAGCTTGGTCGCGGCGCGTGCGAGGCGAAAGGTCGCGGTCAGATTGACGTTGATGACCTCGTCCCAGTCCTCGTCACGGAGTTGCACGAAGAGATTGTCGCGCGTGATGCCGGCATTGGCGATGAGAATGTCGACCTGGCCCATCGCCGCTTCCGCAGCCGGCACCAGCGCCTCGACCTCATCGACCTTGGAAAGATTGCAGGGCAGCACGTGAGCGCGCTCGCCGAGCTTGCCGGCAAGCTCGTCCAGCACCTCCTTGCGCGTCCCTGATATGGCGACGGTGGCGCCCTGGGCGTGCAGCGCCTGCGCGATCGCGCCGCCGATGCCTCCGGTCGCGCCGGTGACGAGCGCCTTTCGGCCAGTCAGATCGAACATTGATGACTCCTTTAGGCCTGCTTCGCAGCGGCCAATGCTTCCTTGGCGGCGGCAATATCGTTCGGACCGCCGACCGCAATGCCGACGGCACCGTCCGCAATACGCTTGACAAGCCCCGTCAGCACCTTGCCGGCGCCGATCTCGAAGAAGCGGGTGACGCCCTGCCCGGCCATATAAGCGACCGACTCGCGCCAGCGCACCGTGCCGGTGACCTGCTCGACCAGGCGGCGGCGGATCTCGTCGGGATCGGTGATGGCGCTTGCCAGCACGTTCGACACCAGCGGCGCCGCCGGCGCCTTGATCGTGACCTTCGAGAGCGCCTCCGCCATGGCATCCGCAGCCGGCTGCATCAGCTTGCAATGGAACGGCGCGGATACCGGCAGCAGCATGGCGCGCTTGGCGCCCTTGGCCTTGGCAATCTCGACGGCGCGATCGACCGCGGCCTTGTCGCCTGAAACCACCACCTGCCCGCCGCCATTGTCGTTGGCGGCCTGGCAGACCTGCCCCTGCGCCGCCTCGCCCGCGACCTCCATGGCGGCCTCGTAGTCGAGACCGAGCAGCGCAGCCATCGCGCCGGCACCGACCGGGACGGCCTTTTGCATTGCGAGACCGCGCGTGCGAAGCAGGCGGGCGGTATCCGAAACCGTCAGGCTGCCGGCCGCGGCCAGCGCCGAATATTCACCAAGCGAGTGGCCGGCAACGAAGGCAGCGTCTCGCCCCACGGAAAAACCAGCCTCGGCCTCGAGCACGCGCAGGGTGGCGATCGACACCGCCATCAGCGCCGGCTGGGCGTTCTCGGTGAGCTGGAGGGTTTCGGCTGGACCTTCCCAGATGGTGGCCGTCAGCTTCTCGGAAAGCGCGGCATCGACCTCGTCGAACACGGCGCGCGCCACCGGAAAGGCATCAGCCAAGGCCTTGCCCATGCCGACCGCCTGGGAACCCTGCCCGGGAAATGTGAATGCAGCCGTCATCGGCGCTCCCTGCTTGTCAGGCATGATCCCTCTCGAGAACCGGCAGCCGATTACGCACGGCCTTGGGCCATGGCTCCGGATCATGCTCCAAAGGGGGCCGTAGACACCGTCCGGGGCCGCACTGTCAAGCCGAGACGGGAACTTGGACCAGCATTCAACGGGGAATGCGCCCGTTAGAACCCGCCGGCAGTCTGGTTGGCATCGACCTCCGCCCCGGCCCGCGCACGGCGCGCACTGTTGACCAGTTGCCCCGGCCGATCCTCGCGGTTCGGCTTTGCCGTCGCCAGCCGCAGCACCGCCGCGTAATTCGGCTGCACTTCCATGCGGCCGGCGTACCGGCTCGCGCTCAGCAGGCGATGCACCTTCGGCAAATTGTAGCAAGGCACGTAGAACAAGAGATGATGCTCAAGGTGATAGTTCACGTAGTACGGCGCGATGAACAGGCGCTCGAGAAAACTGGCATGCGTGGTGCGGGTGTTGCGCAAGGGGTCTTTGCTATCAGGAACGACGGCGTGCTCGGCGATGTTGCGGATGCGGGTGATGACCATCATCCAGGTCAGCAGCGGCACCAGCCACAGCAGCGGATAGGCCCACCACACACCAGCAGCCGCGAGCGCCGCAAACATGATCGCATTGACCACACATTGCGGGCCAAGCTTCTCCCAGAAATGCGCCGCACGCTGCCGCCATGACCAGTCCTTTGGCCCGAGCGCGTTGAGCAACTGCGCCTTGCGCTGCTGGTAGCCGGTCTGCCCGGTGATGTCGCGAATGAACTTGCGGCGATAGCTCAGCTTGGTGATCGGAAACGGCGCCGACAGCACGAGATCCGGATCGTCCTCCTGCTGGGTGCGCGCATGATGCTGGAGGTGGTAACGCCGGTAGCTGCGCGTCTCCGCAAACAGCGGATAGGCGCAGAACCACTGGCTCAGCGCCAGATTGGTTTTCTCGTCGGCGGACAGGCAGCCATGTGCACCGTCGTGCATCAGGATCGCAAGGCCGAGCTGGCGCGAGCCGATGACGGCGACGGCGAAGATATAGGTGATCGGATTGGGCCACCACGCGACCAAGGCGATCGCTGCAATGATCAGCGCCCAGGCGTGCGCGATCAGCGCAGCGCCTTTCCACGTCACGCGCTGGCGCACGTCGGCCAATTGATCATCGGTCAGGAAATCGCGGGCACGCATGCGAAGCGCGGTCATGGCCTACCCCTCTCCATTCGAATTGCTTGATGCGTCGCGCTCCTCGACGAGACGCAGGCGCCCGGTGTCGCCCGTGGATTTCGCCTGCTCGCCCAGCACGCGCAGCATCTCGGCACAGAGCTCCTCGGGCGAACGCCCCATGGCGTAGCCTTCGAGGATGACGCCGATGGCGACGGCCCAGAAGCGCCGCGAGCTTTCGTCGGGCGCGCGCAACGAGCGCCAGCCGTGCCGCTCGACCTGGCCCGCATAGGCGCGCGCACCCTCGCTGTGCAGGCGCTCGATGGTGCGCTCGACCAATGGCGCGAGATCCTGGCGGCGCCGCGTCAGCGTCAGCGCTTCGGCGAAGAAGGCAACCGAATCGCTCGCCGTCACCGTCTCGGCCAGGGCATGGGTGTACTCCCGGGGCGTGCGCGCCTTCAGCGCCGCCTGCTCGGTGGTGCGCGCGAGGTACAGGAGATCGCGGCAGGCGCATTCGACGAACAGCGCCTCCTTGGTGCGGAAGTAATAGGTGATCTGGCTCGGGAATGCGTCCGCGGCGGCCGCGATGTCGGTGATCGCCGTGCCAGACAGCCCCCGCTCCCGGAACAGCGGGCTCGCGGCATCAAGAAGCAGCGACCGCATCTTGCGGCCGGCCGAGCGCGTCGCACGCGCGGCGTGCTTGGGGTCGCCTACCGCCTCGAGCGGCGCATGGACAGATTTGTCTGCCATTGGCTCCTCCCGCTAAATTCTTTGTATGCTATACAAACAAATAAATCAAGGCAGGATATGGCATGGGAGGACTAAACTCGGCGGGGGAACGTCGGGCTCGGTGGCGCCAGGCGTCGCCCATGACGCCGGTCTAGCAATCCCCACCACTGTCATGCCCCGCGAAGGCGGGGTATCCAGTACGCCGCGGCCCATCGGTTCAACAACAACTGCCTCGGAGTACTGGATCGCCCGGTCAAGCCGGGCGATGACACCGAGTGTGTGGCGAGCGCGTTCGGGCCGCCCCGCGACGGGAGGACCCGGCTCAAAAAAGCCCTTCCAACCTTGCAAAGCCGGACAAAATCCGTATAAGGCGCGCATCCGCAGACCCCGGCCGGGAGCTGAACGGACGGTCTCAGCAAATCCTTCGTGATTTTGGTGTGGCAGGGCCAGTCGGCCCGTCGTCCCGTGTTTCCGCCTTCTGAGCTTGATCCCAGAGTCCTTTCCGAAGGTCTCTTAAGGGTTTGACGCCGGGCGATGCGCCAACATGAGGAAAGGACGTCCATGCCTCTTTACGAGCATGTTTTTCTCGCGCGTCAGGACGCGAGCCCGCAGCAGGTCGAAGAGCTGACTGCGCAGATGACCGGTATCGTCGAAGGTCTCGGCGGCAAGATCACCAAGACCGAGAATTGGGGCGTGCGCTCCCTCACCTACCGCATGAACAAGAACCGCAAGGCGCATTTCGTGCTGCTCAACATCGACGCGCCGTCCGCGGCGATCGCCGAGATCGAGCGCCAGGAGCGCATCAGCGAGGACGTGATCCGCTATCTCAGCGTCCGCGTCGAGGAGCTCGAGGAAGGCCCGTCCGCGATGATGCGCAAGGCCGACCGTGATCGCGAGCGTGACGACCGCGGCGGTGGCTTCCGCGGCGAGCGTGAAGGCGGCTTCCGTGGCGACCGCGAGGGCGGTTTCCGCGGTGATCGCGGTCCGCGCCGTCCGCGCGATGAAGCTGAAACCACGGATGGGGAGTAAGACCAATGGCTGAAGCTGGTGCACGTCGCCCGTTTTTCCGTCGTCGCAAGAGCTGCCCGTTCACGGGCGCCAATGCTCCGAAGATCGACTACAAGGACTCCAAGCTCCTGATGCGTTACGTCTCCGAGCGCGGCAAGATCGTGCCGAGCCGCATCACCGCGGTGTCCGCGAAGAAGCAGCGTGAGCTCGCCCGCGCCATCAAGCGCGCGCGCTTCCTGGGTCTCTTGCCCTACGTCATTCGCTGATACGACCAACTCGACCGGCGGCCGCTGAGCCGCCGGTCTTAACGTTTCGAACTCATAAGGCTTCCGGGTCGTCCGGTCGCCGATGGTTGGGGCAAACGACGCCTCTAACCGCTCGAAGGGAGCGGGACAGCTGATGATGGCCTTTGGACTGATAGCCCTGATCGCCGGCGCCGCGTCGGCCCTGATGTTCGCCTCGATCATCTCGGGCGCGCTGATCTCGCTCGTCCTGTTCTACCTCGCACCGCTGCCGTTGATGGTCGCCGCAATCGGCTGGGGACCGCTTTGCGCAAGCCTCGGCGGCATTGCCGCCGCGATCGGCCTCGGCGCCCTGTTCGGCCTGCCCTACTGCATCGCCTTCGCCGTCACCGTCGCGTTGCCGGCCTGGTGGCTCGGCCATCTCGTCCTGCTCGGCCGGCAGGTCGGAGGTGTCGCAGCGGACGCCACCGCCGCCGAACCGGCGGCCGAGCCCGCGTTCGAGTGGTACCCGGTTGGCCGCATCCTGCTCTGGATCGCAGGCTTTGCCATGCTGACCACGATCGCCGCTCTGCTCACGCTCGGCACCGACGCCGAAACCATCACCGGCACGCTGCGGCGCGGCCTGATGCGCCTCCTCCGCGCCACCGACCCGCAAACCTCGGGCGAAGCCACTCAGTTCGTCGACGCGCTGGTGCGCATCGCGCCAGCCGCCGCAACCATCATCGCGATGATGACGCTGACGCTCAACCTCTGGCTCAGCGCCAAGGTGACGGCGACGTCGGGCCGGCTGCGGCGTCCCTGGCCGGACATGAAGACAGCCGAGCTGCCGCCGATGACGCTGGTGGCGCTCTGCATCGCCCTCGCCTTCTGCTTCACCGGCGGGCTGCTCGCCATCGTCGCGCAGATCGCCACGGCCGCGCTGATGATGGGCTATGCGCTGACCGGTTTCGCCGTGCTGCATACGCTCACGCTCGCGCTGAAGAGCCGCACGTTCTGGCTCGGCTCGACCTACGCCGTCGTCGTCGTGTTCGGATGGCCCGTGATCGCGATGGTGATCCTCGGCCTTGCGGATGCCGTGTTCGGCTTCCGCGAGCGCTTCCTGCGCAGCCGGCAGCCGCCACCGCTGCCAACCCCTTAAGTCACCCGAAACTGAAACCTACAGAGCACTTCAAAAGGAGAACGAATATGGAAGTCATTTTGCTGGAACGCGTCAACAAGCTCGGCCAGATGGGCGAAGTCGTGAAGGTTCGCGACGGCTACGCGCGCAATTTCCTGCTCAAGCGCGGCAAGGCGCTGCGCGCCACCGCCGACAACCGGGCCAAGTACGACGGCATGAAGGCCGAGCTCGAGGCGCGCAACCTCGCCTCGAAGGCCGAGGCGTCCAAGGTCGCCGAGAAGATCGAAGGCAAGAACATCATCGTGATCCGTCAGGCGTCGGAAGCCGGCCAGCTGTTCGGCTCGGTCAACGTGCGTGACATCGTGATCGCGTTCGAAGCCGACGGCGTTTCGCTCGCCCGTCCGCAGATCCAGCTCGACGCGCCGATCAAGACCATCGGCAAGCACTCGATCACCGTTGCCGTTCATCCCGAGGTCGAGGTCGAGATCACCGTCACGGTTGCCCGCAGCCAGGACGAGGCCGAGCGCATCAACCGCGGCGAGGACATCTCGACCCGCAACGAGGATCGCGATGCGGCCGCCGAAGCGATCGCCGCCGCCGGCGAGTTCTTCGATCCGGAAGCCGAGCACGAGGAGGTCGAGCCGGCCCCGGCTGCGGAAGAGAAGTAAGCCTCGCATTCATACGCGAAGCGAAGGCCCGGTCGCCTCAGGCGGCCGGGCCTTTCATTATGGCGGCAACGTCCTCGCTCAGCATCGCGATCGAGGCGAGCGCGGTGGCCGTATGCTTCTCGACACCGTCGTTGACGCAGAACACGTCGGCCGCGACCACGGAGACCTGACGGCCCGGCTTGATCACCCTGGCACGGCAGATCAGCTTCTCGCCGACCGCGGGCGACAACAGATTGAGCTTGTATTCCGCCGTCAGCGCCGACTGGCCGCGCGAGGTGGCGGCTGCGATCGTCGTGGCATTGTCGACCAGGAAGGCGGTCACGCCGCCATGAAAGAAGCCATGCTGCTGTAAGAGCTCCGGCCGGCGCTCCACGGCGATCGTGCAGGTGCCGCGCGACAATTCGGACAGCTCGGCGCCGACCAGGTTCATAAAACCCTGCCGGCCGACATTGGTGTGGATGCGCTCGGCAATTGGCGCGAATTCCGGATCAGCTTCGGCTCGCATGCAGTCCTCTCCTTATTGCTTGTTGATGCGGTCGCATGGCCTTAGCGCACGATTGGCGCAGGCGATCAGCGTGTCGGCCTCAATTCGCGGATCGGTGCGATCGCGCCCCGACAGGAAGGCGCGACAGAAGATTTGCGCCGGACCGATCAGCTGGCTGACGAACATCGCCGGCGTCATCGGCAGAAGTTCGCCGCTTGCAACCAGCGGCGCGCGCCAGCGCTCGATGCCTTCGGCGAGCCGCGCATTCTGTGCGCGCTGGGCATCGCGCACATCCTCGCCCCATTCGCTGCGCGAGATCTCGAAGAGGTAGCGCGCCTCACGCCGGCGGGTGACGACCCAGTCGAGATGCGCCCGGATCAGGCGATCGATGCCCTGCTCCGCGTCGGGGACGGGATCGAGCGCGGCCAGCACCGCGGCGTGATAGTGTCGCAAGACCTCCAGAAACAGCGCTCCGGCAAGCTCCTTCTTCGAGCCGAAGACGTGAAAGAAGCTGCCATTGGAGGCGCGCGCCCGGGTGCGGATCGCGGCGACCGTCGCGGCTTCGAAGCCGACGCGGTCGAACACCATCAGCCCGGCTGCCAGCAGATCGTCTCGCACGCTCGTCGCCATCGACGCCTCCTAGATCACTACTCTAGAGTGCTACTCTAATGTTGGTCAATACGATGCGAAGGCCGCGATGAAGGCAGCCTCCGCATGTCGGTCTAAAGAATGTGGGGGGCTTAGCGCGAGATCGGCGGTGCCGGCGGACCGGATGACTCGGCTGGTGCCGCGGGCGGGGCTGCGGCCGCGGACGCGGGAGGTGCCGGCTCCTGCTGCGGCTTGGCCGCCGGTTCGGACCTGGCCGCAGATGCGGCCGGCCTGGAAGCGGCCTCTTCCGCCGGCTTGGGCGCCGCCGGCTCGGCGGGCTTCGCGGCGGTAGGTGCAGGCGGCGTCACCTGCGGGACGGGGTCGGGTCGCAATGCCGGGGTCTCGCCGCCGCGCGGCTCGACCTTCGCACTATCAGGCTTGGTCTCGACGGGCTTCTCGGATGCCTTGCCGCTATCGGGCTCGGCCTTGGCGCTGTCAGGCTTGACCGTCTCAGGCCTCGGCTCGGTCTTCTTGTCCTCGGTAGCCGGGGCGGCGGCATCGACCTTCGGGGCTTCCTCAGCCCCGGGTCTGGCGCGCCGCTTGCCTTTGCGTGCCTCGGGCGCGGCCTGTCCCTCCGGCTTCGCGCCGTCCTCGGCGGGCCGCGCAGCACGCTTCTGGCGCGCGCCGTCAGCGGCCGGAGCGGCGCCCTCGCCCTCCGGCTTGGCGGCCTCTTGCGAGCGCTGGCGGCGGCCCTGATGCTCAGGCGACTGACCCGGAGCGGTGCTCGCTTCCTTCTCCTTGGCGCCGTCCTTCTTGCCGTCCTTGGCCTGATAGCGGGTGTCGGTGGCACCATTCGAGACCAGGTAGGAGGCGAGGATGCCCGCCATGTCCGAGCTCGTGGTGTAGTGCTGGCGCAGGAAGCCCGGCAGCGAGCCCGGCGCCACGGACTTCAGCAGCCCGCGCGGGCTCTTGTGACAGGCATTGCAGGTCTGCGCGAAGAGCTGGGACGGGGTCTTGCCGGCCTCGAGGTTCGTCGCCTGCGCCAGAACGGAATCGGCCGCACCGAAGCCGATCAGAAGCAATACCGTCGCGAGGCTGAGCGCTCGGCTCGACATTCCCATTATCTCCGTTGAATTTACGCGAATGCCGCCGGCATCCGGCGCGGCGGCGGTCACCTTTTAACCGATTGGGCCGCGAATGGAAGCAGGCTCCATGCGCAAGGATGTGATTAAGCGGTTTTCGAATATCGGCTTTGAATACAGTGCAATAGCGCAGCCGGAACCGGCCCGCTAGATTTGGATGCAAACGCATAGGAACCGCTGCGGCGCCTGGGCGTCAGATATGAAGGCCAGGTTAGTCGCATCTTTCGGGTTCGCTCGAGAGGAAATGCCGATGGACCGTTTGTTGCGTAGATTCCTGTCTCAATTCATCCGCCGCGGGTCGATGACGGTGACCAGCGCGAGCGGATCGAAGTTCACCGTCGGCGACGGCTCCGGCGAGCCGGTCGCGGTGCGCTTCGTCACCGCGGAGGCAGAGCGGAAGATCCTCATCAATCCCGAGCTGGGGCTTGGCGAGGCCTATATGGACGCCGAGTTCCTGGTCGAGCGCGGCACCATAGCTGATGCCCTCGCGATCCTGCTCGATCAACCCGACCTATTGCCGCAGTGGGCAAAGCCGTGGTGGCACCTGCGCTACCTGACGCGGCATCTGAAGCAGTTCAATCCCCGCACCCGCTCCCGCCACAACGTCGCTCATCACTACGATCTCGACGGCCGGCTCTATTCGCTCTTTCTCGATGCCGACAAGCAATATAGCTGCGCCTATTTCGAAACGCCCGAGATGCCGCTGGACGACGCTCAGCTCGCCAAGAAACGGCACATTGCGGCGAAGCTTCTCATCAAGGACGGCCAGCGGGTGCTCGACATCGGCTCCGGCTGGGGCGGCCTCGGGCTCTATCTCGCCGAGGTCGCGGGCGCCGATGTCACCGGCGTCACGCTGTCGACCGAGCAGTTGCAGGTCGCCAATGCGCGCGCGGCCGAAAAGGGCCTGACGGCGTCGGCCAGATTCCTGCTCCAGGACTACCGCGACATTGACGGTAAGTTCGACCGCATCGTCTCGGTCGGCATGTTCGAGCATGTCGGGGCAAGGTTCTACGACGCCTATTTCCAGCGCTGCGCCGAACTGCTGAGCGAGGACGGCGTCATGCTGCTGCATTCGATCGGCCGTTCGCAGGGCCCGGATTCGACCAATCCCTGGATCGCCAAATACATCTTCCCCGGCGGCTACATCCCCGCCCTCTCGGAGGTGCTGCCGGCGATCGAGCGCGCCGGCCTCTTGGTCTGCGACATCGAGATCTTGCGCCTGCACTACGCCGAGACGCTGAAGGCCTGGCGGGAACGCTTCATGGCGCGGCGCGAGGAGGCCGTGCAGCTCTACGACGAACGCTTCGCCCTGATGTGGGAATTCTATCTGGCGGCCTGCGAGATGACGTTCCGCAAGCAGGCCATGATGAACTTCCAGGTCCAGCTCACTCATCGCCAGGGCGTGGTGCCCATGATCCGCGACTACATCCCGCGGGAGGAAGCCCGGCTGCGGGCTCGCGAAGGGGCGACCAAGCCCAGGCTCAAGCTGGCTGGTGAATAGGTCCAGATCTTAGTGACGCAGGGTCGAAACCCCGGAAGTCCGGAAAGAGGCCGTTAACGCCAGTTGCGCCCGCAATTCCAGCAGGATCTCGGGTGCGACCGGCTGGCGGCGCACGTCGGGCCGCTCAGCGTGCTTCATGGCCGCGATCAATCCGGACAGCCACAGCCGGCTGCCCGCCTCGCTTCGCCAGTTCTGGTGCTGCCGTTCTGGCCGCATCGCGCGCCTCGTGTCCCTGTTGGCGGGAAATGGGACAATCTCCCGCCCGCCTGGCTGTTCCGGCTTACCCCCGAAAGAATCCGGGGAGATGTGATCTGCTTCACATAAGTCCGGTCGGGCCTGGCTTAGACCGTCGCCATGAGCAAAGAGACCCGAACCTCATTCGACGTGCAGGACGACCTCCGCACCGATTACGCCCTGATCGCCACCGGCGTCGGGGCGGCCCTGGTTGCGTTGGTCTACCTCCTGCTGGTCTGAACCCGAGCCGAAGCCGGCCAGCGTGCGTCAATTGCGCGCGCTTCTCGATAGGTCTGCGCACCAGTCGAGGAGGTTCATGGGTTTCCGGATTCTTCCGTGCAGCGGCCGCTTCCAGGCGCACTGGTTCCGCGAAAATCCGTCAAGCGCGGCGCGCGGCGCGACTGCCAATCATCCACCATTTTAACTGAGCGGTTGATAGCGGCCAGCTTTCGCTTCCGCTTTGGCTTGAGGCGGCGCTTTATCCCGGCCCCGCATCCGCCCAAGAAAATTGCTAAGCACGTCCGACCATGGCCCTGACTGATTCGAACGTTCTCAAACTCGCGCCCGATGCCGGAACTCCGACCTATCGGAGCGCGCCACATAATATCGAGGCGGAGCAGAGCCTTCTGGGTGCGATCCTGGTCAACAACGATGCCTTCTACCGCGTCTCCGACTTCCTGGAGGCGAAGCATTTCTTCGAGCCGCTGCACCAGACCATCTTCGAGACCGCCGGCAGCCTGATCCGGATGGGCAAGATCGCGACGCCCGTCACGCTGAAGACCTTCCTGCCCGCCGATACCGATGTCGGCGGCATGACGATCGGGCAATATCTGGCGCGGCTCGCCGCCGAAGCCACCACCATCATCAACGCCCAGGACTACGGTCGCACCATCTACGACCTGTCGCTCAGGCGCGACCTGATCGGCATCGGCGAGGACATGGTCAACGTCGCCTATGACGCGCCGGTCGACTTCCAGCCGCGGGCGCAGATCGAGGACGCCGAACGCCGCCTCTACGAGCTCGCCGAGTCCGGCCGCTATGACGGCGGCTTTCAGAAATTCTCGCAGGCTCTTGCGGTCGCGGTCGATCTCGCCGCAAAAGCGTTCCAGCGCGACGGCAAGCTGTCCGGCATCTCGACGGGTATGCGCGACCTCGACACCAAGATGGGTGGCCTGCAACACTCCGACCTCATCATCGTCGCGGGGCGTCCCGGCATGGGCAAGACCTCGCTTGCGACCAACATCGCCTACAATGTCGCACGAGCCTACGTTCCGGAACTCCAGGCCGACGGGACCACGAAAGCCGCCAATGGCGGCGTGATCGGCTTCTTCTCCTGCGAAATGTCGGCCGACCAGCTCGCCACCCGTATCGTGGCCGAGCGCACCGGCGTTCCCTCCTCCCACATCCGCCGCGGCGGCATCTCGGAAGCCGATTTTGAGAAGATCCGGGAGGTCTCGATCGAGCTGCAGTCACTGCCGTTCTATGTCGATGCCACCGGCGGCCTGTCGATCGCGCAGCTGATGGCGCGCGCGCGTCGCCTCAAGCGCCAGAAGGGCCTCGATCTGCTCGTGATCGACTACATCCAGCTGCTGTCGGGCTCGGGCAAGCGGAGCGATAATCGCGTGCAGGAAATCACGGAGATCACGACCAGCCTGAAGGCGCTGGCCAAGGAGCTCAACGTCCCCGTCATCGCGCTGTCGCAGCTCTCGCGTCAGGTGGAATCGCGCGACGACAAGCGCCCGCAGCTCTCGGACTTGCGTGAGTCCGGTTCGATCGAGCAGGACGCCGACGTCGTGCTGTTCGTTTACCGCGAGGAATATTACCTCGCGATGAAGGAGCCTCGCCCAGGCACGCCTGAACACGAGAAGTGGCAGCTTGACATGAGTCTAGCGCACGGAAAAGCCGAGGTCATCATCGGCAAGCAGCGCCACGGCCCGACCGGCACCGTCGATTTGGCGTTCGAAGCCTCGGTCACGCGGTTCGGCGACCTCGCGCCTGATAGCCAGCTGCCGGCTCGCAGCGACAGCGACTACTGAGTTCCTTGAACAGTATCTACCTCTTGCGTAAAACGGCGCCATGACAATGGCGTCCGACCCGAAAATGAACCCGCAATCCGGCCTTCTCTCCGCGGAGGCCAACCAGGCTGCCGCGCTCGCGGCCTATGGCGGCGTGCTGACCGTCGATCTCGACGCGATCATCGCCAATTGGCGCAAGCTCGAGAAGACGGCGGTGCCGGCCGAATGCTCGGCGGTGATCAAGGCCGACGCCTATGGCTGCGGCGCCGCCGAGGTCTCGCGCGCGCTGAGCAAGGCCGGCTGCAAGACCTTCTTCGTCGCCACCATCGAGGAAGCGCGCAAGGTGCGCGCAGCCGTTCCGGAGCCCACGATCTACGTGCTCGGCGGCTATTTCCAGAACACCGGCGAGCATTACGCCAAGATCAACTGCCGGCCCGTGATCGGCGATCTCAACGAGCTCGCCGAATGGGACGTGTTCTGCCGCCGCAGCGGCTGGAACGGAGGCGCCGCTGTTCACATCGACACCGGCATGAACCGGCTCGGCCTGACGTTATCGGATGCGCAGGCCATCATCCCCCGCATCAATGCCGGCGATCACGGCGTCACGCTGGTGATGAGCCATCTGGTCGCGGCCGAGCAGCTCAACAGCCCGGTCAATGCAAGACAGCTCGCGGCCTTCCGCAGCATTGCCAGTGAGTTCTCAGGCGTGCCGGCGGCGCTCGCAAATTCCTCAGGGATCTTCCTCGGCGCGCCCTTCCAGTTCGACCTCGTGCGACCAGGAGCTGCGCTCTACGGCGTCAACCCGACGCCGGAGGCCGACAATCCCATGCAGCAGGTGGTCGACCTCAAGGCGCGCATCGTGCAGATCCGCACCGTCGAGCGCGGCGAGACCGTCGGCTATGGCGGCACCTGGACCGCGCGGCGGCCGACCAAGCTTGCGATCATCGCGGTCGGATATGCCGACGGCTATTTCCGCGCCGCGAGCTCAAATGACGGCACCCGCGGCGCCGAGGTCATCGTGGCCGGCAAGCGCTGCCCCGTCGCGGGCCGCATCTCGATGGACCTGATCGCCATCGACATCACCGATCTGCCGCCGAATGCGGCGCGGCGCGGCCACATGGTGACGCTGCTCGGCGAGGGCATCACCGTCGACGAGCTGGCGCACCATTTCGGCACGATCGGATATGAAGTGCTGACCAGCCTCGGCCACCGTTATGCCCGCGTCTACAAGGGCGGCAATGTGGAGGAGCCGCTGGTCAAGCCTGTTGCCGCGCAGCCCTCGCCGCAGCCGAGCTGAGCGACACGCGCGTGCCCCGGACGCAGCGCAGCGCTCCCCTGGCGATGCAAAGCATCGTCCAGTTCAGCGATGCGCTGCAGAGCCGGGGCCCAATTTCAAGATTGTGCCGTGTCGTCTGCTGGGTCCCGGCTCTGCGCCGCAGCGCTTGCGCGCTACGGCTTGTCCGGGACACGAGGCCTATTTCTTTTTCCTGTTGTCCAGCGCTGATTTGCAGGTGGCGCTAAGCTGATCGCGCTTGTCATTCAGGCAGGCGATGATCTTGCCGCCGCCCGGCGCGATGCCGGCGCAGAATTTGTCATAGTCCGCCTTGCACGCGCCGCGCGGATCGGACGATTGTGCCGATACGCCTCCGGAGAACGCGACGACGAGTGCGATGGCAACAAAGCTCAACTTGGACATTGTATCTCCGGTGACGGAAGGCAGGAGCCGCTAGCTCTACATGAAGATCGCGACATTCAACATCAACAACATCAACCGCCGCCTGCCCAATCTGTTGGCATGGATGCGCGTCGCGAAGCCCGATGTCGTCGCGCTTCAAGAGTTGAAGGCAAGTGATGGCGAATTTCCGGCGGCGGCAATCGAAAAAGCCGGCTACGGCGCAGTGTGGTGTGGACAAAAGACCTGGAACGGCGTCGCCATTCTCGCCCGCAACGCCGCGCCCATTCTCACCCGCGACCGCTTGCCGGGAAAGCCTGGCGATCTCGAAGCCCGCTACATCGAGGCCGCCGTGCGCGGCATCATCGTCACCAGCATCTATCTGCCGAACGGCAATCCGCAGCCGGGGCCGAAATTCGACTACAAGCTCGACTGGTTCGCGCGGTTGAGGCGCCGCGCGAAAGCCTTCATCAAGCAGGACCTGCCCGTGGTGCTCGCCGGCGACTACAACGTCGCGCCAACCGAGATCGACATCTACCCGACGCGCTCGTGGGACAAGGATGCGCTGATCCAGCCGAAGAGCCGCGCGGCCTTCGCCGCGCTGGTCGAACAAGGCTGGTGCGACGCGGTGCGCGAGCTGCACCCGAGCCAGCGCATCTACACCTTCTGGGACTACAAGCGAAACCGCTGGCCGCGCGATGCGGGCCTGCGGCTCGATCATCTCCTGCTCAGCCCCGCCCTCGCCTCGCGTCTGGCAAGAGCCGGCGTCGACAAGACGATCCGCGGCGAGGACGGCGCGAGCGATCACGCGCCGGCGTGGGTGGTGTTGCGGTGACCCTCACCAAAGATTCCTGCCATCGATCACGTTCACCGGCACGGCATCCAGATCGAAATCGTCGAACAGGCGCGCATTGACGGCGACCTTGGGATTGTCGAAGTCGGGCTTGCCGGTCGACCAATCCGGCGACTCCGAATAGGTGCCGCAGCCGCAGCTTGCGCAAAAATGGTGTTTGACGGTGCGGCTGCCCCAGAGATAGGTCGCGACGTTCTCCGCCGGCGACAGCAATCGAAACTGCGCCGGCGTGTAATAGGCCCACAGCGCGCCGCGCTTGGCGCACAGCGTGCAGGTGCAGCGCGTCACGCTCGACGGCGCCTGCGTCACCTCGAACACCGTCTCACCGCAATGACAGCTCGCCTCGATCGGCATGACCCACTCTCCGTTTTGTCAGGAGATGGTCGTAGCCGGCCCCTGCTGCCAACATGCTGTCAGCAGTGCGCAACCGAATGCTCCCCAATGTTTCCGCAGGCACCGGCTTTCCGGACAGTCCAAACAAAAACATGAAAAACAACCCCATGCACAGTAGCCGACCAGTGTCGGATCAATGGGTTACGCATATTCCGAAATGACGTTTGACTCGCCGGGCAAAACACTGGCAGGATGTCACCATCGAAGAATTCCATCGCGCCGCCGGCAGTGAGAACTCTTGAGGGAAGCCCTTCTTGATCTCTGCATCGTGTCGCAAACAGCGGCAGTGAAATCTTGGAGGGTTCCCTCGCGTAGAACGCATCGCTCGCGTCGCGGCCCGCGGCTAAACTCTCTCGATTCGTGGAGACCGCCTTGGCCTTCCTCTTCGTGCTCAGCGTCGGCCTCATCGCCGGCACCATTTCGGGCATCGTCGGCACCGGCTCGTCGATCATGCTGATGCCGGTGCTGGTCTATGCCTATGGGCCGAAGGAGGCCGTGCCGATCATGGCGGTCGCCTCCGTGATGGCGAATTTTTCACGCATCCTCGCGTGGTGGCGCGAGGTCGATTGGCGGGCCTGCGCGGCCTATTCGGTGACGGGCATTCCGGCGGCCGCGCTCGGCGCGCGGACGTTGCTGGCGCTGCCCTCGCATGCCGTCGATCTCACCATCGGAATCTTCCTGATTGCGATGGTGCCGGTGCGGCACTGGCTGGCGCGGCATGACCTCAAGGCCAATCTCTGGCACCTCGCCATCGGCGGCGCCGTCATCGGCTATCTCACCGGCATCGTGGTCTCGACCGGCCCGCTCAGCGTGCCGCTGTTCCTGTTCTATGGCCTGTCCAAGGGCGCCTTCCTCGCCACTGAAGCTGCCTCCTCGCTCGGTCTCTATTTCGCGAAATCAGTGACCTTCGAGCGTTTCGGGGCGCTGACGGGCGACGTCTTCATCAAGGGCGTGATCGCAGGCTCCTCGCTGATGTCAGGCGCCTTCATCGCAAAGCGCTTCGTGCTGCACCTGGAGCCGGACGTGTTCCGCCTGGTCATGGACGCGATCATGATCGCCGCCGGGCTCTCGATGCTTTGGAACGCGGCTCAGCCGTGACGCGGCTGCGGCTCAGGCGGCGAATTCCGGGGTGATCGATGGGCTGTCAGTGATGACGCGGCTCGCCGCCGCCGGCTGCCCGTCGAGCCATTGCAGCACGGCCTCGAGCGGCTGCGGCCGCTGATAGAGGAACCCCTGCCCGAACCTTACGCCCATTTCACGCATGGCCTCGGCCTGCTCGGCCCGCTCGATGCCTTCGGCAATCAGGGTCAGTCCCAGCGTGCCGGCGAGCGATGCGATGACGCCGACGATCGCCTTGTCTTCCGCGCTATCGGGAATCTCGCTGATGAACGCCTTGTCGATCTTGACCTTGTCGAGCGGGAAGCGCCTGAGATGCGCGAGCGAAGAGTAGCCGGTGCCGAAATCGTCGAGTGCGATCGTGGCCCCCAGCCGCCGCAGGCGATGCAGCGTTTCTGAGGCGCTGGCGATGTTGTTGATCAGCGATCCCTCGGTGATCTCGAGCTCGAGCATCGATGCCGCGACGCCGAAGCGCGCGCAGGTCGCGTGCAGCTCGGCGGCGAGCGAATGGTCGGCAAGCTCGGACGGCGGCAGATTGATCGCGATCCGGATCCGCGGCCTGCCAGCGGCGGCCAACCGCTGCAAGGCCCAGCAGGCATCGGTCAGCACGTAGCGGGTCAGCCGCGCATTGTTGCCGCTGCGCTCGATCAGCGGCAGGAATTCGCCGGGACCGATCACGCCATGGTCGGGATGGCGCCAGCGGATCAGCGCTTCCAGGCCGACGACCTCGTGGCTTTCGAGGTCGACCTGGCTCTGGTACCAGACCTCGAACTGCCTCTCGGCGAAGCCGGCGGGAATGGCGAGCTCGAGATCCCTGCGGCGGCGGTAGTCGCGCTGCAGCGCTTCGTCCAGCACGGCGACCGTGCCGGGCGCCTTGCTCTTGGCATGATAGAGCGCGATGTCGGCGAGCGTCGGCAAATGCGACAGCTCCGGATCGTCGGCGCGGCGCACGGCAAGACCGATGCTGGCGCGCGGCACCACCTGCTTGTCGTGAAGCCGGATCGGTTCGGAAATGGCGTCGAGCACCTGCTGTGCGAATGCGTGCGCGGCCTGTTCGTCGCTCACCTCGGGACGAATGACGACGAACTCGTCGCCGCCGAGCCGGGCAACCCAGTCCTCCGCTTCGACCGCGCGACGAAGACGCTGCGAAATCTGGACCAGGAACGCGTCGCCGGCCTCATGACCGAAAGTGTCGTTGATGCCCTTGAAGTCGTCGAGGTCGATGAAGCAGAACGCGACCAGCGTATCCGGCGAGCCCCCGTCCCGGCTTGCCACGGCCAGGCGCTCGGTCAGTGCGCGCCGGTTCGGCAGCCCGGTGAGCGGATCGTGCGTCGCCATGTGCCCGAGCCGGTCCAGCGCGCCCGACGTCGTGTGCTGCATGGCGTTGAAGGCGCGCGCGAGCTGACCGAATTCGTTCGAGGATGTGACGTCCGCCGGATAGGCGCGGCCGTCCTGCTTGCTGCGCTGGATCGCCGACATCATGGCCGCCAGCGGCCTGCCGATGAAGACGTTGGCGGAGATCCGCATGGCGATCAGGGTCGCAAACGTTGCGAGCAGGCCGACGACCAGCAGCAACACCAGGCGGCTGCCCGCATCCGCGTACAGCGTCGTGCGGGAATAGGCGATGGCGATGCGGCCGGCCTGAACGGCCATGTTGCCGTTGCTGTAGTGGATCGGGCGCGAGATCTCCGCCACCGGCTGGCCTTCGGGGCGCGCGACCACGCGGGCGATCGCGGCGCCGGTATCGTCATAGACGGCCGCCGCCGCGATGGTCTCATCGTGCATGATCTCGTTGAGCACGCCCGTGACCTGGTCATAGCGCATCTTCCAGAGCGGCTCGGCGATCAGCTCGGCCCGGCTCTCGGCGACGCGGGCCATGCGGGCGTCGAGCTGCCTGAGCTGCGACCAGAAGCTCGATGCCTCGACGCCGGCGGAAGCGAGCAGCTGCACCAAGAGCAGAACGGGCACGGTGGCCCAGATCATCGCGTGGACGACCGAGCGCAAGCGCGGTGGCGCTGCCTGCTGGTCGCGATCCGGATCGGTCATCGCCTCATCCTTGCGCATCAGTCCGCGACGCCTTCGGGAAGCGGCAGCGACGAGATGAGCCCATCGAGGGAGAAGTCATATTGACCGCAGCGGCCGGCCTTCGCCCGGAACCGCGCAAAGTCGATCCGGTCGAACGCCCGCGCCTTGATGAGGTCGCCAACCGAAGCGAGATTGTCGCGCGTGATCGCCGACGTCTTGACCTCGACGCGGGGCGAAACGGCTGCGAAATCGCAGCCATCGGCATAGTCGCGCAGGAGCACAATCGACCAGCCGCCGAGCAGGAAATGCCCGCCGTCGGTCAGGAGCAGACGACCCGCCTTGATCTCGCGCAGCGCGTCCTCGGACCAGTTGAGACCCACCACCTGGATGTTCCGACCGGGCACGAGGCCGACAGCGATCACCGCGCGCAGCGCGCCGAGCGCCATCGGATCGTTTCCGGCCCAGATGCCGGCAGGCCGGATCCCCTTGCGAGAAGCCCAGCCCAGGTAGTTCGCCGTGACCCGCTCGGCCTCCGACTGCGTCCAATTGGCGAACAGCAACCGGTCCACCACGACGTCAGGCGCGGCATCCACGGCCAGCTTGAGACCGGCGTTGCGGGCAATCGAGGCGGGCGTGATCTCGTCGCCGCCGATGCCGAGAATGTGGATCTTGCCGTCGGGACTCTGCCATTTTTCGGCACGCGCTAACCCGATCAGCGCATTGGCCATCCGTGCGCCCGCGGTCTGAAGATCGGTCGTGATGTCGCCGAGCCATGTCTTGAGCTTTTGACGCGGCGGTCCAAGACGCGCCGCATCCTCGCCGATCAGCGTGTTCGAGAGCAGCAGCGTCTTGACGCCCGCAGCCTCGGCCGCCTCCAGGATCGGGACGGCGGCGGACTCCTCGTTCGACAGGATGAGGAAATCGGGCTTGTCAGGACGTGCCAACACGCGGAAGCCGAGCTCCTGCATGGTGCGGTAATTCCGCTCGCTGGTCAGCACCTCGACATGCGCGTCGAGCTTGCGCCCGGCGGCCTGCATGGTCTGCGCGACCATGTCCCAATAAACCTCGCCGGTCTTGCCGGGATTGACGAAGACGATGTCGAGGGGCTTGGCAAGGCTACGGTCGGCGGACGCGAAAACGCCGCAGGCCATGCCCGCAGCGAGCAGTACTCGCAGGAATCTCGTCATTTCTCTCCGCCGCCCCCCAATGGTTCCGACGTTGGACCTGCGTCCGCTAACATTTGGCAAAATCCGAGCAGGCACCGCAGCGCAGAGCTAATGAAAGGTATATCTCCCGTGCCGAATTGAGATCATCGAAGCGCGGCGATCGGTCCGCCATTCCGTGCTATCAGCAGATCTGAAACCCGCGACTCGCTGTCCTCATGGCCAAATCCACCCTTTCCTTCGTCTGCCAGAACTGCGGCGCCGCCTATAACCGCTGGCAGGGCAAGTGCGAATCCTGCGGCGAGTGGAATACGCTCGCGGAAGAAGACACCAGCGGGAGCGTGCCGGTGTCGATCCGCTCCAAGCGCAAGGGACGGACGTTTGCGCTGGAGAGCCTCGCCGGCAAGAGCCCGGACGCGCCGCGCCTATCCTCCGGGATGACCGAGCTCGACCGCGTCACCGGCGGCGGCTTCGTCCGCGGCTCGGTGCTGCTGGTCGGCGGCGATCCCGGCATCGGCAAGTCGACGCTGCTGACGCAGGCGACCAGCCTGCTGGCGCGCACCGGCCACCGCGTCGTCTACATCTCCGGCGAAGAGGCGGTCGCCCAGGTGCGGCTGCGCGCCGAGCGGCTCGGCCTGTCGGACGCACCGGTCCAGCTCGCCGCCGAGACCTCGGTCGAGGACATCGTCTCGACGCTGTCGGAGGGCGCGGTGCCACGGCTGATCGTGATCGACTCGATCCAGACCATGTGGACCGATACGGTGGAGTCCGCACCGGGCACGGTGACGCAGGTTCGGGCCTCGGCCCAGGCGCTGATCCGCTTTGCCAAGAAGACGGGCGCCGCCATCATCCTGGTCGGCCACGTCACCAAGGACGGCCAGATCGCCGGCCCCCGCGTGGTCGAGCACATGGTCGACGCGGTGATGTCGTTCGAGGGCGAAGGCTCGCAACAATTCCGCATCCTGCGCGCCGTCAAGAACCGCTTCGGCCCGACCGACGAGATCGGCGTGTTCGAGATGACGGGCCTCGGCCTGCGCGAGGTCACCAACCCCTCCGAATTGTTCCTGTCCGAGCGCGATCTCGGCACGCCGGGCACCGCAGTCTTTGCGGGCATCGAAGGCACAAGGCCCGTTCTGGTCGAATTGCAGGCGCTGGTGGCCCCCACCTCGCTCGGCACCCCGCGCCGGGCCGTGGTCGGCTGGGATCCGAGCCGGCTCTCGATGGTGCTGGCGGTGCTGGAGGCCCATTGCGGGGTCAAGCTGTCCGGCCACGACGTCTACCTGAACGTCGCCGGCGGCCTGCGCATCAACGAGCCCGCGGCTGATCTCGCCGCCGCCGCGGCGCTGGTGTCCTCGCTGGTTAATGCGCAGTTACCGACCGATGCCGTCTATTTCGGCGAGATCTCGCTCTCAGGCGTGGTGCGCCCGGTGGCGCAGACCCCGGCCCGGCTGAAGGAAGCGGCCAAACTGGGCTTTCAGCGTGCCGTGCTGCCCGAATCGGCACGGGGCGAGCCCGGCGGCGATGCCGGATTGTCGCTCAACGCGGTGAACAGCCTGACGACCTTGGTGGCCGAGATCGCCGCCCGCGGCTCCCGCCGGGGCGAATCGAACCCGCCGGCAGAGAAAAATGCCACACCGGCAAGATTCCGCCGTGGAGATGGCTAGGCGGAGGTGACGCCGGAGGCCCTCGCCGCTATACAGCCGTCACAAAAGCAGCATGGGATTGCGAGGTTGCGGCCTTGCCGGGAACGCCGTCTGCCCTTCTTTTAGGGCAGCGGCCAAACACCGATTCGGCTAGAGCGCCTTTGAGAGTACGAGCGGACCAGACCAGCCGATGCCAGTAACCATCCTCGACCTGATCCTGCTCGGTGTGATGCTGATCTCGGGCCTGCTCGCCATGGTCCGCGGCTTCATGCGCGAAATCCTGTCGATCGCGGCCTGGGGCGCGGCGGCAATCGTGACGCTGTACTCGTTCTCGAAGCTGCTGCCGACCGCCAAGACCTATTTCAACAACGACACCGTCGCGAGCGTGGTCGTGGTCGCCGGCGTGTTCGTGGGCACCCTGGTCGTGGTCTCCGTCATCACGGTCCGGATCTCCGACATGATCCTGGATTCGCGAATCGGCGCGCTGGATCGTACCCTCGGCTTCCTGTTTGGGCTGGCTCGCGGGCTTTTGATCGTCGTGGTCGCCTTCCTCTTCTTCACCTGGCTGGTGCCGGACAAGCAGCGCCCGGACTGGGTCACGGGGGCCAAGTCCCGCGTCGTGCTCCAGGGAACCGGCGATTGGCTGATGGCCCTCTTGCCCGACGACCCCGAGAACACCATCTTGAAGAGATTCAAGAAAAACAAACCAGATGATGATCAAGCTGAATCCGAGCAGCAGCCTTCGGGCAGCGGCGACGGATACAGTAAATCGGCTCGTGACGGCATGAAGAAGCTGATCGAGAAACCTGCGGCGCGTTGATAGAGCCCTAAAGAGAGGCGCGGACGAGATGCGACACCCTGACCAGGACGCCCAACTTGATCTCGATCCAAACGCCGGCAAGGGGCCGGCCGCGCTGGAGCTTCAGGACGATCTGGAAGGCGATACGCTGCGCGAGGAATGCGGCGTCTTCGGCATCTACGGTCACCCTGATGCGGCCGCCATCACTGCGCTCGGCCTTCACGCCCTCCAGCACCGCGGCCAGGAGGCCGCCGGCATCGTCTCCTACGACGGCAGCCGCTTTCACTCGGAACGCCGCCTCGGCCTCGTCGGCGACACCTTCTCCCGCCGCGAGGTGATCGACCGCCTGCCCGGCAGCGTGGCGGTCGGCCATGTCCGCTATTCCACCACCGGCGCCACCATCCTGCGCAACGTGCAGCCGCTGTTCGCCGAGCTCAATGCCGGCGGCCTCGCGGTCGCGCATAACGGCAACCTCACCAACGGCCTGACGCTGCGCCGCGAGCTCGTGCGGCACGGTGCGATGATGCAGTCGACCACCGACACCGAGGTGATCCTGCACCTGGTCGCCCGCTCCAAGCGCGCCCGCTTCATCGAGCGCTATATCGACGCGCTGCGCGAGATCGAGGGCGCCTATGCGCTGGTCTCGCTCACCAACAAGAAACTGGTCGGCGCGCGCGATCCGCGCGGCATCCGCCCGCTGGTGCTCGGCGAGCTCGACGGCTGTCCGATCCTGACCTCGGAGACCTGCGCGCTCGACATCATCGGCGCGCGCTTCGTGCGCGACATCGAGCCCGGCGAAGTCATCGTGTTCGACGAGAACGGCCAGGACATTCACAAGCCGTTCCCGCCGATGGCGCCGCGCCCCTGCATCTTCGAATACATCTACTTCTCCCGGCCGGATTCCATCGTCCACGGCCGCTCGGTCTACGAGGTGCGCAAGGCCTTCGGTGCCCAGCTCGCGCGCGAGAGCCACGTGCCGATCGACGTCGTCGTGCCGGTGCCGGATTCCGGCGTGCCGGCCGCGGTCGGCTACAGCCAGCATTCCGGCGTGCCGTTCGAGCTCGGCATCATCCGCAACCATTATGTCGGCCGCACCTTCATCCAGCCGACGCAGGCGATCCGCGAATCCGGCGTGCGCATGAAGCACTCGGCCAACCGTGCCGCGATCGAAGGCAAGCGCATCATCCTGATCGACGACTCGCTGGTGCGCGGCACCACCTCGAAGAAGATCGTGCGCATGATGCGCGATGCCGGCGCCAAGGAAGTGCATTTCCGCCTGGCCTCGCCGCCGATCCTCTATCCCGATTATTACGGCATCGACCTGCCCGACCGCGGCGGCCTGCTCGCAGCGACGCATTCGCTAGAGGAGATGCGCGAGATCATCGGCGCCGACTCGCTCGCCTTCCTCTCGATCGACGGCATGTACCGCGCCATGGGCGAGCCCGGCCGCGACCCCGCCAATCCGAAGTTCTCGGACCACTGCTTCACCGGGGCCTATCCGACCCACCTCACCGACCAGACCCAGACCGAACAGCAGCCGCGGCAGTTGTCGCTGCTGGCGGAGGCGAGCTGACGCGGAAGGCGTCATCCCGGGGCGGTCCGCAGGACCGAACCCGGGATCTCGGGATTCCCCGGTGCGCAATTGCGCACTTGTGGTCTGGTGCTTCGCACCATCCCGGAATGACGGTCGTGAGGGGCTTGTCCCGGCCATCCACGCCTGTAAAACCCCGCCATGACAAAACCCCTCGCCAACCGCATCGCTCTCGTCACCGGCGCCTCGCGCGGCATCGGATTCGCCACGGCACGCGCGCTGGCCAAAGCCGGCGCGCACATCGTTGCAGTGGCGCGCACGCAAGGCGGGCTGGAGGAGCTCGACGACGAGATCCGCAAGCACGGCGGCAGCGCCACCCTGGTGCCGCTCAACCTCACCGATTCCGACGGCATCGCGCGGCTCGGCGCCGGCCTGCATGAGCGCTACGGCAAGCTCGACATCCTCGTCGGCAATGCCGGCGTGCTCGGCCCCTCCTCGCCGATCGGCCATATCGAGCTGAAGACCTTCAACGACGTGATGGCGGTGAATGTCTCCGCGAACTTCCAGCTGATCCGCTGCATGGAGCCGCTGCTGAAGCAGTCCGACGCCGGGCGCGCGGTGTTCATCACCTCGGGCGCCGCCACCAAGGCGACCGCCTATGTCAGCCCCTACGCCGCCTCCAAGGCTGCGCTGGAAACGCTGGCGCGCGCCTGGGCGCAGGAGACCGCGAACACGCCGCTGCGCGTCAACCTGTTCAATCCCGGCCCGGTCCGCACCCGCATGCGCGCCACGCTGATGCCGGGCGAGGATCCTGCAACGCTCGACACGCCCGAGCAGGTCGCCGAATTCATCGTGCCGCTCTGCGCGCCCGCATGGACCGAGACCGGCAAGTTCTACGACTACAAGACCCGCACCTTGATGAGCTTCCGCGCGCCGGCCTGATTGACTCCATGACCTCCCCGCGATTGACTGCGCGCGCTTAAGCGGCAGCAAGCCGCAGAGCCAAAAAAGGGAGGTGGCCATGGCACCATGGCATGATCGCGCAGCGCTTCGCCGTGCGCTCGCAAATGTCGCTCACGCTTTCTCTCTCCTGATTGCGGCCATCGCATTTGCGCTTCCGGGCACGGCAACCGCCGGCGACATCCCAACTTTTGCGGTCGATCCCTCCTGGCCGAAGCAGCTGCCGAACAACTGGATCCTCGGCCAGGTCGGCGGCATCACCGTCGACTGGCAGGGCCACATCTGGGTGATCCATCGTCCACGCTCGCTCACCGACGACGAGAAGGGCGCGAGCCTCAACCCGCCGCGCTCCAAGTGCTGCGTGTCGGCGCCGCCGGTGCTCGAGTTCGACAGCGACGGCAATCTGCTGCGGTCCTGGGGCGGTCCCGGCCAAGGCTATGAATGGGTCGGCCGCGAGCACGGCATCGAGGTCGACGAGCGCGGCTTCGTCTGGGTCGGCGGCAATGCCGACAACGACAATGCGATCCTGAAGTTCACGCTCGACGGCAAGTTCGTCGCCCAGATCGGCAAGTTCGCGCCGAGCCTCGGCAGCAACGACACGACGCAGCTCGGCAAGCCCGCCGAGACCGCGATCGACAAGGAGGCGAACGAGATCTACGTCGCCGACGGCTACGGCAACCGCCGCGTCATCGTGTTCGACGCGACGACGCTCGCCTACAAGCGGCATTGGGGCGCCTACGGCAACAAGCCTGATGACGCCAAGCAGGCGCCCTACGATCCCAAGGCCCCGGTCGCCCAGCAGTTCGGCAACCCCGTCCATTGCGTCAAGCTCGCCAATGACGGGCTGGTCTACGTCTGCGACCGCATCAACAACCGCGTCCAGGTGTTCAGGAAAGACGGGAGCTTCGTGAAGGAGTTCTTCTTCGAGAAGAACACGCTCGGCAACGGCGCGGTGTGGGACATCGCGATCTGGCCCGACCCGAAGCAGACTTATTTGCTCAGCGCCGACGGCGAGAATAATGAGATCCGAGTCATCAAGCGCGACGACGGCAGCGTGGTCGGCAGCTTCGGGCACAGCGGCCGCAATGCCGGGCAATTCCACTGGGTGCACGCCATGGCGATCGATGCCAAGGGTAATGTCTATACCGCCGAGGTCGATACCGGAAAGCGCATCCAGAAGTTCACGCTGACATCGGACGCGCTCAAATAGCGTCTCAACGCATCTTGCCCAAAAGTTAACCGATGGATGACGCTACGACGAAGGCGTCATCCGGCTTTAGGTGCATTGCCGCCGGCCGTGGGACAGGCTAGAGCCATCAACCGGACCAAGACTCCGCAAGAGGGCCGTCCGCATATTTGACAATGGAGGAAACTTTCATGACGACGACGTTCGCACGCCGCTCCGCGGCCCTTCTGGCCTGCGCCGCCTTCGGTTTTGCAACATCCGCCTACGCGCAGGACAAGACCGTCAAGATCGGCGTGCTCAACGACATGTCGAGTCTCTATGCCGACATCGGCGGCCCGAACTCGGTCGCGGCGGTGAAAATGGCGGTCGAGGATTCCGGCCTGAAGGCCAAGGGCTGGACCATCGAGGTCCTCTCCGGCGATCACCAGAACAAGCCCGACATCGGCGTCAACATCGCCCGGCAATGGATCGATGCCGACAAGGTCGACGCCATCGCCGACACGCCGAGCTCCGGCGTTGCGCTCGCGGTGAGCAACCTCGTCAAGGAAAAGAATTCGGTGCTGCTCAATTCGGGTGCGGCCACCGCCGACCTGACCGGCAAGGCCTGCACGCCCAATACCGTCTCCTTCACCTACGACACCTACATGCTCGCCAACGGCACCGGCAAGGCGCTGACCAAGGCGGGCGGCGATAGCTGGTTCTTCCTCACCGCGGATTACGCATTCGGCCATGCGCTGGAGCGTGACACCAGCGCCGTCGTCACGGCCACCGGCGGCAAGGTGCTCGGCGGCGTCAAGCACCCGCTGAACACGGCGGACTTCTCCTCGTTCCTGCTCCAGGCGCAGTCCTCCAAGTCCAAGATCATCGGCCTTGCAAATGCGGGCGGCGACACCACCAATGCGATCAAGCAGGCCGCCGAGTTCGGCATCGTCTCCGGCGGGCAGAAGCTCGCGGCGCTGCTGCTGTTCATCAACGACGTGCATTCGCTCGGCTTGAAGACCGCGCAGGGCCTGACCTTCACCGAGTCCTTCTATTGGGACCTCAACGACAAGACCCGCGAATGGTCGAAGCGCTTCCAGAAGGTCTCGCCCAAGGGCTCGATGCCCTCGATGACGGTTGCGGGCCTCTATGCCGAGATCCTGCATTACCTGAAGGCGATGGACGCGCTCGGCAGCAATCCGCATGACGGCGCCAAGGTCGTCGCCAAGATGAAGGAGCTGCCGACCGACGATCCGTTGTTCGGCAAGGGCCCGCTGCGCCAGGACGGACGCCGCCTCATCCCGGCCTATCTGTTCGAGGTGAAGAAGCCCGAGGAGTCGAAGGGACCGTGGGACTATTACAAGCTGGTCGCCACCATCGATCCGGAGGATGCGGCCAAGCCGCTCAAGGACAGCGACTGCCCGCTGGTGAAGAAATAGGAAGTACAGGGTGGGTTAGCCGGCGGCTGCGCGAAGCGCGGTCCGCTGGCGTAACCCACCGCTTCTATCTCCGCTGAAACCAAAGTGGTGGGTTACGCCTCGCGGGTTGCGCTTCGCGCAATCCGCGAGGCTAACCCACCCTACGAAACCGTCTTCGTCGCCCCCAGCGTCCGCACCGCGATCACTGCGCATACCACCATCAGCACCGCTGCGAGCAGGAACGGCGCGCCGGGCAGATGCAGCGGCGCGCTGGCGCCGATGAAATAGGAAAATGTCAGCGTGAACAGGAACGGGCCGACGAGCTGCGACACGCTCTGCACGCTCGCGGTCGCGCCCTGCAACTGGCCCTGCTGATCGGCCGCGACCAGCCGCGTCATCAGCGATTGCGAGGCGGCCCCCGAGATGCCCCACAGCGCCAAGATGGGAATGCCGAGCCAGGATAGCGGTCCGGTCGGCGCAGCGCCCAGGACCACGAAGCCGATCGCACCACAGCAGAGGCCGAGCAACAATGCATTTCGCTCGCCGAGCGCGCGCACGATCGGCCCGATCGCGAGCCCCTGCACCACCATGGCGCAGATGCCGACCATCGCCAGCGTCAATCCCACGGTCTTGGAATCCCAGCCATAGCGATAGGTCGCATAGAGCACGAAGGTCGAGGGCAGCACGACATGCGCGACCTGCGCGATGAAATTGACGACCGACAACGCGGCGAGCACCGCGTTGGATCGCAACAGGTGCAGCGCCCCGATCGGATTGGCACTCCGCCAGCGGAACGGCGCGCGCTTGTCGGGCGCAAGCGATTCCGGCAGCACGAAGAGCCCATAGAGCGCATTGGCGAAGCTCAGGGCTGCCGAGGCCCAGAACGGCAGGCGCGGATCGATATCACCGAGCAGGCCGCCGAGCGCCGGGCCCAAGATGAAGCCGGCGCCGAAGGCCGCACCAATCCTGCCGAAGATCGCCGCGCGCCGCTCCGGCGGCGTGATATCCGAGATATAGGCGAACGCGGTCGAGATGCTGGCCGAGGTGATGCCGGAGATCACGCGGCCGATGAATAGCCAGACCAGCGACGGCGCCAGCGCCATCAGCACGTAGTCGGCCGCGAGCCCGAAATTCGACAGCAGCACCACCGGGCGCCGTCCGAAGCGGTCGGACAGCGCGCCGAGGACGGGCGAGAACACGAACTGCATCAAGGCCCAGGCGGTGCCGAACAGGCCGAAGATGCGCGCCGCATGCGCGGTGTCGTTATCGACGAAACTTTCGATCAGCTTGGGCAGAATCGGCATGATCACGCCGAGTGCCAACATGTCGAGCAGGATGGTGACGAAGATGAAAGCGACCGCGCCGCGCCGGGCCGGCGCAGCACTTGCCGCCAGCGCCTCGCCGGCACCGTCGCTCACGACGGCCGCTTGCGCTTGTGCGCGAAAGGATTGGCCTTCTCGCGCAAGGTGATGCGCACCGGCGTGCCCGGCAGATCGAAGGTCTCGCGCATGGAATTGGTGAGGTAGCGCAAGTAAGACTGCGGCACCGCGTCCGCGCGCGAGCAGAACAGCACGAAGCTCGGCGGGCGCGCCTTGTTCTGCGTGATATAGTTCAGCTTCAGCCTGCGGCCGGACACCGCCGGCGGCGGGTTGGCCTGGATCGCCTGCTCGAACCAGCGATTGAGCGCGGCCGTCGGCACGCGCCTGTTCCAGACCGCATAGGCGTCCTGGATCGCCTGCATCAGGCGGTCGATGCCCTCACCCATCAGGCCCGAGACGGCGACGATGGGCACGCCCTTGAGCTGCGGCAGCCAATGGTCGGAATCGCGGCGCAGGCCCGAGATCGCGCCGCCGCCCTTGGTCTCCATCAGGTCCCATTTGTTGACGGCGAGCACGACCGCCCTTCCCTCGCGCTCGATCAGATCGGCGATGCGCAGATCCTGCTCCTCGAAGCGATTCTGCGAATCCATCATCAGCACGACCACTTCGGCAAAGCGCACCGCGCGCAGCGCATCCGCGACTGAGAGCTTCTCCAGCTTCTCCTCGATGCGCGAGCGCCGCCGCAGGCCGGCGGTGTCGAACACGCGGAAATCGCGGCCCTTCCAGTTGATCTCCACCGCGATGGAATCGCGCGTGGTGCCGGCCTCCGGGCTGGTCAGCAGGCGCTCCTCGCCGAGCAGATGATTGATCAGCGTCGACTTGCCGGCGTTGGGCCGGCCGACGATGGCGACCCGGATCGGACGCGTCGCGGCCTCCTCCTCGGAGAGCGGCTCGTCGTCCTCGACCGCGTCTTCGTCGACGGGCTCCGGCATCAGCTTGGCGAGCGCGTCGTAAAGCTCGCCCATACCCTCGCCATGCTCGGCCGAGACCTGGATGGGATCGCCGAGGCCGAGCGCGAAGGCTTCCATCGCGCCGGCATCGCCGTGCTTGCCTTCGCTCTTGTTGGCGATGAGCAGCACCGGCTTGTTGGCCTTGCGGGCGAAGTCGGCGAAGGCGCGATCGGTGGGCGTGAGACCGATGCGGGCGTCGATGACGAAGAACAGCGCGTCGGCCTGCGCGATCGCGGTCTCGGTCTGCTCCTGCATGCGCGCCGTCAGCGAGCCCCTGGCGCCCTCGTCGAGGCCGGCGGTGTCGATGATGATGAACTGGAGGTCGCCGAGCCTGGCCTCGCCTTCGCGGCGGTCGCGGGGGACACCCGGCAGGTCATCGACGAGCGCGAGCTTCTGTCCAACCAGGCGGTTGAACAGCGTCGACTTGCCGACATTGGGCCGGCCGATGATGGCGATCGTGAAGGACATCGGTCATTCGTGCGCTGCCGGGGCTGCGCCTGTCAATGCGAGGAAAAATTAGCGCGAGAAGCTGCCGCTCGGCAGCGGCGCCGGGAAGGCGCTCTGCGATTGCTGCTGCGGGGCCTGGGTTGGTTGCGCCTGCTGGACGGGCTGATCAGGCGGCGGCGCGGTGGTGCGCTTGCGGACGATCTTGTGCTTGGGCGGCGGGGCGGCGGTGGGCGGCGCGGCCTCCGGCTGGGCCTCGCCGTCGATCTCGCCGGCGGGCGCTTCAGCCGGCGCGACTGCTGCTGCGGCCGGCTGCTTGGTGTGCTTCGCCTTGGCCCCCTTCGCCGGCCTGGCCGGTTCCGGCGGGGGCTCGGCGGGCAGGGCCGCGACCGCAGGGGCGCCCGGATCGGGCTGCTGCTGCGCGCCCTTGTACATCTCCTTCGGCACGCCCTGCTCGAGGCCCGGCACGCCCTCCGGAAACACCGGCTTGCGGTCGCCCGGCAGCTTCTTCTTGGTGTCGAGGAAGTCGAGCATGTCGCTTGGATCGAAGCTGGAGCAGCCGCCCAGGACGCCGGTGAAGGCGATCAGGACGGCGGCTGCGATCAAGCGTGGCGTGCGGCGCATCTTGTGTCTCGTCTCAAGTCAGAGGGCCGTCGTCAGCTCTTGGCGACGGGCGGCAGCAGGGCGGCGAGCGCCTCGGCGCGCGAGCGCAGGCCGGGCGGCGTTTCGCCGTCTCCGTCAATCGCGTCGAGCCATTTGCGGGCTGCAGTCATGTCGTTGTTGCGCCAGGCCGACAGCGCCAGCATCTCGCGAGCGCTGTGCCGGAAGGTCGATTTCGATTTCGGCGCGGCGGAGGCCTCCAGCCGCTGCTGCATGTCGGCATAGCTGGCGCTGTCGAGCAGCAGGCCGGCAGCACGGATCTTCGCCAGATCCTGCCACTCGCCACCAACACTGCGATCGGCGGCAATGTCGTCATACATCTTCGCGGCGGCCTTGGGATCGCCGCTCGCGGCTTCGGCCGCAGCGCGCAGCCGCGCCAGGGTGCGATAACCGGACGGAGCCTTGGCGGCGAGCTCGGTGAAGGCCTTCTCGGCGTCCGCGTGCTTGCCCTGCTCGGACAGCTCGACGGCCTTCTCGAAGGCGGCACCGGCCTCGGCGGCCTTCTTGGCCTCCAGGTACTTATAACCCTGCCAGCCGGCAGCCGCCGCCACGACCAGCACCATCAGGGCGACGAAGTAGATCGAATACTTGTCCCACAGCTTCTTGAACTGCTCGCGACGTACTTCCTCGTCGACTTCGTCAAATAATTCAGACACTTATGCTAATCCCATGCCCGTCCGGGTGCGCGCGCCAAAGCGTTCGCGTCAGGAATCCCGTCCCCGCGTGGCGGCGGGGTACCCTAACGATATGGCGGTGGCAAGGCAAAGCAAGCCCGATCAAGGCGTTAACCACCCAGCAGAAGCCCGGAGCGGCCGCCCGGCTCAGGTTCCAAGGCGCTCCCGCAGCTGCCGCTTCAGCACCTTGCCGTTGGCATTGCGCGGCAACGGCTCTGATGTGACCGCCATGGTCTCGGGGACCTTGTAGTCGGACAGCCGCTCGGCGCACCAGGCGCGCAAATCGGCGTCGGCAACGGGTGCGCGCGTCACCACCACGGCGTGGACGCGCTCGCCCAGCACCGGGCAGGCCTTGGCGATGATCGCGCTCTCGACCACGGCGGGGTGGCCGGCCAGCACGGATTCGACCTCGGCCGAATAGATCTTCAGGCCGCCGCGATTGATCATGTCCTTTTGCCGGTCGAACACGCGGACAAACCCTTCCGCGTCGACCGAGCCGAGGTCACCGGAGTGCCAGAACCCACCGGTGAAGCTTTCGGCCGTGGCTTGGAGGTTATTCCAATAGCCCTTGATGACCGAGGCACTCTGGATCCAGAGCTCGCCGATCTCGCCAGGAGGCTGCTCGCGCCCGTCCGTCCCCATCGCCATGATGCGCGCGCCGGGGCACGGCAGGCCGACGCTGTCGATGTGGCTCGCCGTCAGCTCGCCCGGCATGATGGTCGAGGGCGACGTCGTCTCGGTCGCGCCGTAGCAGTTCATCAGCTTCAGGCCAGGAATCGTCGCCTTGAGCTTCTCGATGGTCGCGACCGGCATCGGCGCGCCGCCAAAGCCGCCGATGCGCCAGCTCGACAGATCATAGTTGTCGAAATCCGGCTGGAGCAGGCAGAGATTGTACATCGCCGGCACCATCACGGTGTAGGTGACGCGCTCGCGCGCGGCGAGCTTGAGATAGTCGGCCGCCCGGAACTCCGGCATGATGATCAGCGCGCCGCCGCAGCGGATCATCGTCGTGATGTTGGCGACGACGCCGGTGACGTGGCCGAGCGGCACCGCCGCGATCGAGCGGTCGGTTTCCGTCAATTGCAGGCAGGACACGAACACCATCGAGGAATGCACGATGTTGCAATGAGCCAGCATCGCGCCCTTCGGCTTGCCTGTCGTCCCCGAGGTGTAGAGGATCATCGCGGTGTCCTCCTCGCCCACCTCGACCGGCGCAGGCGCCGGCGCGTTGTCGGCGAGCACCGCGAAACGCGACAGAGCCCGATCATCGTCGATGGCAATATGGTGGATCACATCGGGCACATCCCGCGCATCGGGCAGCCGCTCGGCGAGCGCGGCCTCGTGGATCAGTATCCTTGCGCCGCAATCGGTCAGCACATAAGCGATTTCCGGCTTCTGCTGGCGCGTGCTGAGCAGCACGGTGACCAACCCCTCATGTGCGGCGGCAAGCAGCAGCAGCGGAAATTCGATACGGTTGCCGAGCAGGATGGCGACGCGGTCGCCGCGCTGCAAACCGAGCTTGCGAAATCCCGCTGCAATCCGTGCGGCCTGCTCCACGGCCTGCCGCCAGCTCAGGCGGATATCGCCTGCGATCAGCGCTTCACCGTCGGGATTGCGGGCGCAGGCATCGGCGATCATCACCCACAGACTCGTCGGCCGGTCGCAGAACGCCGGCACCACCCGATCGCCAAAGCGCGCCTCGAGCCGCATCGGCGGAATCTGAGATTGCGACCAGTCCATCGGCGTGCCTCGGCTTTGTTGCTGTTGTTATCTTCCGCGCACGGGCGAGCAGTTCCTGTCTTGTGCTGATCGGCTAGACGCCGACGACGGGAACACCGATCACGACGGGATGGAACGCAAAAGCCAGCGCCAGGTAAGCAACGACCCCGACCCCGACCGCGATCAGATCGTTGGTGACGCCGCCGACCGGAATCGGCGGGCCGCCGGCGTCGGTGCGGTGCTTGAGCGTGATGCGGTCATACACCGCCCAGGCGAGGAACGAGCCGAACAGGATGATGGAGCCGAGATCGCCGTTGGCGAGCAGATGCGCCGCCGCCCACAGCTTGATGCCGGCCAGCATCGGATGCTTCAGCGTCGCATAGATGCGGCCGCGCAAATATGACGCCACCACAAGGACGACCGCCGGCAGCATCAGCGCGAGCGTGATGTGCTTCATCGCCTTCGGCGGAGACCAGACGTCGATCCAGCCGGAGCTGCGGTAGTGGGCAAAGCCCCAGATGATCAGCGCGAGCCCCGCCAGCGAGACCAGCGAATAGAGGATCTTGTAGGTCCCCTCGCCCAGCTTCGCGATCGCCTGCGCGCGCGCATCGCGCTGCGTCGTGAACATATGGGCCGCGAAAAACAGCGCCAGCCCCAGCATCATGACCACCAGACCCACGACATCCCCTTGCGTAAGACCCGTGCTCCCTCAGGTATCATCTTCACCCCGCGAAGCGCAATGCGTCAGTCCTTCTCAGCCAGCTTTCCGCTTCGGGCTTCGATCCAGTCTCGCCCCATCGAGATGCTGAGCTTCACCAGCGGCGCGGCAACCGTGGAGAAGAGCAGCTTGATCAGGTACTGACCAATGATCGTCGGCAGGACGACGCCGGTCCCGTAGAACGCGATCGACACGAATATCGCGGTGTCCAGCAGCTGGGCCAGCATCAGGCTGAGCCAGGCCGACAGCACCACGGACCTCCTGCCGAATGCCGTCCCGCGCAGCAGAAGGAAGAACGACAGGTCGAAGTGCTGACTGACCATGTAGGCGATCCAGCCTCCGATCCAGATTCGAACCGAAGAGCTGACGACCGTTTCGAAATCCTGCTGGTGGTGCCAGCCTGAAGCTGCCGGGAGATAGGCGGCAAACTCGAAATAGGCGGCGGACAAGGCCATGCTGAGCAGGCCGAGATTGATCACCCGCCTGGAATACTCCCTGCCGAACAATTCCGCGATCGTGTCGAGAATGATGAATGTCAAGAGATAGCTGAAGACGGTCGCGCTGGCGTCCAGGCCGAAAGGCAGCGCGAACAGCTTTGAGCCCGCGATCGTGCTGGTGATCAGCAGCGAGGAATGGAGCGTGAGCAGAAATAGGAAATAGCTGATCCTGGCGTCCATCGGCTCACGGCCCCGGGGCAATCTGGCGTTGATAGGTCAAGGCTACGAGCCAAAACCTCGAAAGACAACTTGTTGTTGAATTCGGCGTCCGGCGGAATATGATCCGAACATTGCAGATCGACCGGACGGTTCATTATGACCGGCAAAATCAGTTTCGATGCCAGAATACTGGATTTTCTTCGTGCCTCCCACGGCCGTTCGCAGGAAGCCATCATCGTGGAATTCCTGCAGACGGCAATCGCGATCAGCTCGGCGGCCGATGCGGGATCGGTCCTGATCGACCATCCCAAAATGAAGAGGCTGGTGCTCTTCAATGAGGGCGACTTCCTGTTTCGCGAGGAATTGCTGGATTCTAACGCGCGGGCCAGGTTTCCCACCACGCTGGGCTACTTCGGAACCGTCGCCGGCAACTGCTTCCGCACGGGCACGCCCACGGTCTTTTCACGTGCGAAAGGCGATGAATTCTACGGCGACAGCCCCATCCAGAATATGGTCTGCTTCCCGATCAAACTGGGACCCGGCCGGAGTCCGTTTGGGGTCGCTTGCTTCCATAACAACATCCCGGAGAAGGCGTTCTCCCCCGAGGACCAGCGCGTTCTGGAGGCCTACACCGATATTCTGGCACTTGCGTTGCATACGCCGCATCCGGAGCTTCAGCTCGACCGCAACGTCTTCATCGTACATGGAAGGGACGAAAGGAGCCGGATATCACTGGAATCGATCTTGCGGCAGAACAAGGTCAATCCGAAGGTGCTGATGCGGGAAGACAAGAATGCAACGACGATCCTGTCAGCCCTGGAAGAGCTGATCCGGACGTGCAAGGCAGGCTTCATCCTTGCCACGCCCGACGACGAAGGACGCTTGGGAAAACCCAATGAGCAACTCGCGGCGCGAGCGCGCGAGAATGTCATCTTCGAGATGGGGATGCTCTTTGCCAAATTCCGCGCGTTCGACCGGGTCGCCATCCTGCTGAAGAAACCGCTGAGACTGCCATCCGATCTCAACGGAGTCACCTATGAGGAATTCGAAAGGATCGAGGACATCGAAGCCACCATCGTCCGCAAGCTGGACAACTGGAAATTGTTGAGCTGACGAGACCCTCTCACCGCGGCCGTGCCGCTGGGGCTAAACGCGATAGCGGGTCAATTTGGGACTTGCCGATTGTCGACATAACGGATCGCGATCGGCCGGCCGGCCAGCGCGCCGGCAAAGCCGTCGGTCAATCTCAGCGGCAAGCAAGCCTTCAGCGATGAATTGATCGCATTGAGATAGGTCGAGCGGGTGTCGGCGGGAACGCCCGCGGTCGCAAATGTCATGCGCGGTGGGCCAATCAGGCCACCCGATCGGTTGAGGCTGAACCGCACCGACATCTGCATGCCCTCACGCGCATTATTCGACGGCGGCGACCAGCAGCTGCGCAGCTCGGCAAAGAGATCGCCGATCGTGTCGAGATCGTGATCTGGCTTGCGGTATTTGGCGCGGTCGGCGTCGGACGGCACGCTTTCGATCGTGAGCTGGAGGTTCTGGCCGTAAGGGTAGTCGATCTCGGGAATACAGGGGCCGGGCTCGAGCGGGCTGCAATAAGACGGCGTGCAGGGCCGGCCGTCGAGCACGCTGCACGGCTCGTGCGAGAACGGGATCGGATTGATCTGCCGGGGCCGCGCGTCGGCGGCGGCAACGGTTGGTAGCGCCAGCAGTATAAGAATGGGAATGCCGCGCCACATGATGCGAGCTCGCGATGCTATGTGGAGATAGGTGGCATTGTGAATGCGCGCGTCAAGTCCGTGCGCGTTCACATGCCCGCGTTCAGGCATGCTGTCGTCGCCCGGCTTGACCGGGCGACCCAGTACGCCGTGACGGTTATGATTAAATCGAGGGGCTGCGGTGTACTGGATTCCCCGCCTTCGCGGGGAATGACAGCGGTGGGTGTGGCTGCAAAGCCGAGCGCATGGCTACCAGCGAGCCGTCCCTACCCCTTCTTCTTGACGTCCTTGACGTTGGTGAACTCGATGCCCTCGGCGCGCTCCCTGGTGTAGCCGAGGTAGAACTCGTTCCTGGCGAGATACACGGGATCGCCGTCCACGTCGTCCGCGATGCTGGAGGTATTGGCGGCGATGAAGGTGTCGAGCTTCTTGCGGTCCTCCGAGGAGACCCAGCGCGCCAGCTGGAATTCGCTGACCTCGAACTCGACCGGGAGCGAATATTCCGCCTCCAGCCGCGCCTTGAGCACGTCGAGCTGGAGCGCGCCGACCACACCGACCAGCGCCGGCGCACCATCGCGCGGGCGGAATACCTGCACCACGCCCTCCTCCGACATCTGCTGAAGTGCTTCCTTCAGCTTCTTCGCCTTCATCGCGTCGGTGAGACGGACGCGACGGACGATTTCCGGCGCAAAGCTCGGCACGCCGACGAAGTTGAAATCCTCACCTTCCGTCAACGTATCGCCGATGCGCAGGGTGCCGTGATTGGGAATGCCGACGACGTCGCCGGCGAAGGCCTCGTCCGCCACCGACCGGTCCTGCGCGAAGAAGAATTGCGGGCTCGACAGCGGCATGCTCTTGCCGGTGCGCACCAGCTTCGCCTTCATGCCGCGGCTGAGCTTGCCGGAGCACAGCCGCGCGAAGGCGATGCGGTCGCGGTGGTTCGGATCCATGTTGGCCTGGATCTTGAACACGAAGGCGCTCATGCGCGGATCGGTGGCCTCGACCTTGCGCTGGTCGCTGTCCTGCGCGCGCGGCTCGGGCGCGAACTTGCCGAGCCCCTCCAGGAGGTCGCCGACGCCGAAATTGCGCAGCGCGCTGCCGAAATAGACCGGCGTCAGATGGCCTTCGCGGAACGCTTCCAGCTCGAACGGCTTTGACGCCTCGGTGACGAGCTCGAGCTCGTCCTTCACGGCAGAGACGTCGAGATTGGCGTTGAGCTTGGCGAGCTCTTCGATCTCGATCTCAAGCGCCGCGCCGGTCTTGGCGCCGCCGCCTTCGAGCAGGCGCACGCCGCCATTGACGACGTCGTAGGTGCCGAGGAAGTCGCGGCCGCGGCCGACCGGCCAGGTCATCGGCGTGGTGTCGAGCGCCAGCGTCTTCTCGATCTCGTCGAGCAGCTCGAACACGTCGCGGCTGTCGCGGTCCATCTTGTTGATGAAGGTGATGATCGGGATGTCGCGCAGGCGGCAGACCTCGAACAGTTTTCGGGTGCGCGCCTCGATGCCCTTGGCGGCGTCGATCACCATGACGGCGGAATCGACCGCCGTCAGCGTGCGATAGGTGTCTTCCGAAAAGTCCTCGTGGCCCGGCGTGTCCAGGAGGTTGAAGACGAGGCCCTCGAACTCGAAGGTCATCACCGAGGTCACGACCGAGATGCCGCGCTCACGCTCGATCTTCATCCAGTCCGAGCGGGTGTTGCGCCGCTCGCCCTTGGCCTTGACCTGGCCGGCGAGATTGATGGCGCCGCCGAACAGCAGCAGCTTTTCGGTCAGCGTGGTCTTGCCGGCGTCAGGGTGGGAGATGATCGCAAAGGTCCGCCGCCGCGCCACTTCAGCGGCAAGCGGGGAACGGGCCGGCGATTCGGCTGCGGTGGTGGCGATGTCGGACATGGCGGGAGCGTGTGGCAGGGAAAACGGGCTGGATCAAGCCTGATTTGGTGATTGCGGAGCCCTTCGGCCAGCCCCATATCGGCGCTTGGGAGGACGACCTCCCCTGCCCATCAGCACATCGGCCGCGGGGACGACCCTGCCTTGAATGGAGGGTCGTCATGGCCTGGAGCATCCTCTTCGTCGCCGGCCTTCTCGAGATCACCTGGGCGATCGGCCTGAAATACACCGAGGGTTTTACCAGGCTTGTTCCGTCCGTCATCACGCTTGCGGCCATGGCCGGCAGCGTCATCCTGCTCGGACTCGCGCTCAAATCACTGCCGGTCGGAACCGCCTATGCGGTCTGGACCGGCATCGGCGCGGTCGGCACCGCGACACTGGGCATCTACCTGTTCGGCGAGCCGGCCACCGCGTTCCGCCTTGCCAGCATCAGCCTGATCATCGCCGGCATTATCGGGCTGAAGCTCGTTACCTGACGATCTGGACCGCCCACCAGGTCAGCGCTGCGACGATCGCCGCAGCCGGGATCGTGATCACCCAGGCATAGACGATCGAGCTGGCGACGTTCCAGCGCACCGCCGAGACGCGGCGGGCGGCGCCGACGCCGACGATGGCACCGGTGATGGTGTGGGTGGTCGAGACGGGAACCCCGAGATAGGTCGCCATGAACAGGGTCGCGGCGCCCCCGGTCTCGGCGCAAAAACCCTGCATCGGCGTCAATTTCGTGATGCGCAGGCCCATGGTGCGGACGATGCGCCAGCCGCCCATCAGCGTGCCCAGAGCCATCGCCGCCTGGCAGGACAGCACGACCCAGAACGGCACCGAGAAGTCGCTGCCGAGATGGCCTTGCGAGTAGAGCAGCACCGCGATGATGCCCATGGTCTTTTGCGCGTCGTTGCCGCCATGGCCGAGCGAATAGAGCGAGGCGGAGGCGAATTGCAGGATGCGGAAGGCGCGATCGACCGCGAATGGCGTCGAGCGCACCGAGGCCCAGGACACGATCGCCACCAGCATCATTGCGAGCAGGAAGCCGACCAGGGGCGACAGCACGATCGCCAGCACCGTCTTGGACAACCCGCTCCACACCGCGGCCGAGATTCCCGCCTTGGCCATGCCGCCGCCGACCAGACCGCCGATCAGCGCATGCGACGACGAGGATGGGATGCCGAGCGCCCAGGTCACGAGATTCCAGACAATGGCGCCGACGAGCGCCGCGAAGATCACCTGGGCGTCGACGACCGCGGGATCGATGATGCCGGTGCCGATGGTCTGGGCGACATGCAGCCCGAACACCAGGAAGGCGATGAAATTGAAGAACGCGGCCCAGAACACCGCGAATTGCGGCCGCAGCACGCGGGTCGAGACGATGGTCGCGATCGAGTTGGCGGCGTCGTGCAGGCCGTTCAGGAAGTCGAACAGCAGCGCGACGGCGATCAAGCCGACCAGGACGGGAAGACCCAACGCGGCATCCACGGCGGCCCTGCCCTACACTTGCTCGATGACGATGCTGTTGATCTCGTTCGCGACGTCGTCGAAGCGATCAGCCACCTTCTCCAGATGGTCGTAGATCTCGACGCCGACGATGAAGTCCATCGCATTGCCTTCGCGATGCTTGAGGAACAGCTCCTTCAGGCCGATGTCGTGGAGATCGTCGACCCGGCCCTCCAGCTTACCGAGCTCTTCGGTGATGGCGGACAGCATGGCGACGTTCGGGCCGATCGATTGCATCAGCGGCAGCGCACGCCCGACCAGATTGGCGCATTCGATCAGGAGCCCACCGATCTCGCGCATCGGAGGCTCGAAGGCGCGAACCTCGAACAGCATGACCGCCTTGGCCGTCTGCTGCATCTGATCGATGGCATCGTCCATCGACGTGATCAGGTTCTTGATGTCGCCGCGGTCGAACGGGGTGATGAAGGTGCGGCGCACCGCCGTCAGCACCTCGCGGGTGATGTTGTCGGCGTCGTTCTCGAACTGGTTGACGCGCTGGCAATAGACCGGCGTCTCCTCGCCCCCATTGAGCATGCCCTGGAGCGCGATCGCCCCCTGGATCACGGTCTGGGCATGGCGGTCGAACAGGTCGAAGAACCGTTCTTCCTTGGGCAGGAACGCACGAAACCATCGCATCATGGGGATAGGCTACCGGTTGAAATGGCCAGGCCCGAAGGGCCGTCATAAAACTGTCATAGACCATTTTCGATCCGCGCGCGTGTCATCTCACGCCCGCGGAACCGGATCATCCACCGCTTTCACGCAGCAAGTAAATTGACTTGGAATCAATTACTTAGAGCGACCGCCGGAAGTAATGCGCGATTTCGCCGATGACGCCACGGCGGAAGGTGAGCACGCAGATCACGAAGATCGAGCCCTGGATCACCGTCACCCACTGGCCGAAGCTCGCCAGGTATTGCTGCATGGCGATGATCGCGAAGGCGCCGACCACGGGGCCGAAGATGGTGCCGAGGCCGCCGACCAGCGTCATCAGCACGACTTCGCCCGACATCGTCCAGTGCACGTCGGTGAGCGAGGCGTTCTGCGCCACGAACACTTTCAGCGCACCGGCAAAGCCGGCCAGCGTGCCCGACAGGATGAACGCCAGGAACTTGTACTGGTCGGTGCGGTAGCCGAGCGAGATCGCGCGCTGCTCGTTCTCGCGGATCGACTTCAGGACTTCGCCGAACGGCGAGTTGATGATGCGGAAGATCAAGAGGAAGCCGGCGAGGAAGCCGACCAGCACGACATAGTAAAGCACCGTCGGCTTGGAGAGATCGAGGACGCCGAACATGTGGCCTTGCGGAATGCCCTGGATGCCGTCCTCACCGTGGGTGAACGGCGCCTGGAGGTAGATGAAGTACAAGAGCTGCGAGAGCGCCAGGGTGATCATCGAGAAATAGATGCCCTGGCGGCGGATCGAGATGTAGCCGGTGACGATCGAGAGCGCGAAAGCCGCGGCGATGCCGACGAGGATGCCGAGCTCCGGCGGCAACGCCCAGACCTTCAGCGCATGCGCGCTGCAATAGCCGGCTGTCCCCAAGAACATCGCGTGGCCGAACGACAAGAGGCCGCCATAGCCGATCAAGAGATTAAAGGCGCAGGCGAGCAGCGCGAAGCACAGCGCCTGCATCACGAAGAACGGATAGACGCCCGTGAATGGCACCGACGCCAAGAGCAGCGCCATCACTGCGAATACGATCATCTCGTCGCGCATCGCGCGCGGGGTTACCGGCAGCGTGTCGTCCGTCAGGGTTGTCATATCAGGCCGCCCTTCCCGTCAATCCCGTTGGCTTCACCAGCAGCACCAGCACCATCAGCACGAACACGACGGTGTTGGAGGCCTCGGGGTAGAAATACTTGGTCAGGCCCTCGATCACGCCGAGCGCGAAGCCCGTGATGATGGAGCCCATGATCGATCCCATGCCGCCGATCACCACCACGGCGAACACGACGATGATGAGGTCGGCACCCATCAGCGGCCGCACCTGGTTGATCGGCGCCGAGAGCACGCCGGCGAGCGCCGCAAGGCCGACGCCCAGGCCGTAGGTCAGCGTGATCATGCGCGGCACGTTGATGCCGAAGGCACGGACCAGCGTCGGGTTTTCAGTGGCCGCGCGCAGGTAAGCGCCGAGCTGCGTCTTCTCGATCAGGAACCAGGTGGCAAGACACACCACCAGCGAGAACACGACGACCCAGCCGCGATAGACGGGCAGGAACATGAAGCCGAGATTCATGCCGCCCCTGAGCTGATCCGGAATGGCGTAAGGCAGGCCCGAGGAGCCGAAGTAGTTCTGGAACACACCCTGCACGATCAGCGCGATGCCGAAGGTCAGCAGCAGGCCGTAGAGATGATCGAGCCCGGTCAGCCATTGCAGCATGGTCCGTTCCAGGATCATGCCGAAGATGCCGACGATGATCGGCGCGAGCAGCAGCGCCCACCAGTAGTTGATGCCGCCGAGGTTCAGCAGGAAATAGGCGACGAAGGCGCCCATCATGTAGAGCGCGCCATGGGCGAAATTGATGATGTTGAGCATGCCGAAGATCACGGCAAGCCCGAGACTGAGCAGCGCGTAGAACGAGCCGTTGATCAGTCCCACCAGTAGCTGAGCGTAAAGAGCCTGCATCGATCCCGCACCCGGTCCCTTCGGCGTTCCCTGAAAGTCGCCCGCAGGCGCGATGGCCTGCGGGCTGATTGTCTTACTTCTTCACCAGAGGACAGGCGCTTTCCGACAACGGCCGGAAGGCCTGCTCACCAGGAGTCGTGCCGACCAGCTTGTAATAGTCCCAGGGCCCCTTGGATTCCTCGGGCTTCTTTACCTCGAAGAGATAGGCGGGATGAAGCTTGCGGCCGTCCGCGCGGATCGTGCCCTTGCCGAACAGCGCGTCGTCTGTCGGCATCTCCTTCATCTTGGCAACGACCTTGGCGCCGTCATGCGGGTTGCCGCCCATCGCCTCCAGCGCCTTGAAATAGTGCAGCAGGCCCGAATAGACGCCGGCCTGCACCATCGAAGGCATCGCCTTGTTCTTCATGCGCTCGGAGAAGCGCTTTGAGAACGCGCGCGTGCCGTCATTCAGGTCCCAGTAGAAGGTCTCGGTGAAGTTCAGTCCCTGGGCCACCTTCAATCCGAGCGCATGAACGTCGGTGATGAACAGCAGGAGCCCCGCGAGCTTCTGGCCACCCGAGACGATGCCGAACTCCGCCGCCTGCTTGATCGTGTTGGTGGTGTCGCCGCCGGCATTTGCCATGCCGATGATCTTGGCCTTGGAGGCCTGCGCCTGAAGCAGGAACGACGAGAAGTCGGCGGTATTCAAGGGATGCCTGACATTGCCGATCACCTTGCCGCCCGACTTCACCACGACCGCGGCCGTGTCGCGCTCGAGGGCGTGGCCAAAGGCGTAGTCCGCGGTCAGGAAATACCAGGTGTCGCCGCCCGCCTTCACCAGCGCCTGCCCGGTGCTGTTGGCCAGCATGTAGGTATCATAGACCCAGTGGATCGTGTTCGGCGAGCATTGCGCGTTGGTGAGATCCGACGTCGCCGCACCGGTATCGATCAGGATGGAATTCTTCTCCTTGACGATATTGTTCACCGCCAGCGCAACGCCGGAGTTCAGGACATCCATGAAGATGTCGACCTTCTCGACGTCGATCCACTGACGAGCAATCGTGGAGCCAATGTCGGGCTTGTTCTGATGGTCGGCGGAGATCAGGTCGAGCTTCCAGCCCTTGGCCGCGAGCCCGGAATCCTCGATCGCCATCTGTGCGGCGACGGTCGAACCAGGGCCACCGAGGTCGGCATAGAGTCCCGAATTGTCGGTCAATACGCCGATCTTGATGTTCTTATCCTGCGCGACCGCGCCGCCTGCCGCGCCGAGCGCCAGGGCCGTGCCGAGCAACATTGCCGAAATGCTGTGCTTCATGATCCGCCTCCCAATATTCCTTTGATAGTTGCTCTTGATTGTCCGGCCTGCACGGCTACACACCGAGATAGGTGTGAAGCTTGTCCATGTTGGCGGCAAGCTCGGCGTTGGAAAACCCGTCAATGATCTTGCCGTGCTCGACCACGTAATAGCGGTCGGCGACGGTGGATGCGAAGCGGAAGTTCTGCTCGACCAGGAGGATCGTAAATCCCTCCTTCTTGAGCCGCGCAATGGTATGGCCGATCTGCTGGATGATGACGGGCGCAAGGCCCTCGGTCGGCTCGTCCAGCATCAGGAAGCTCGCGCCGGTGCGCAGGATACGCGCGATCGCGAGCATCTGCTGCTCGCCGCCCGACAGCTTCGTGCCCTGGCTGTTCAGCCGCTCCTTCAGGTTCGGAAACAGATCGAAGATCTGATCGAGCGGCAGCCCGCCCTCGCGGACCACCGGCGGCAGCATCAAATTCTCCCGCACGTCCAGGCTGGAGAATATCCCCCGCTCCTCCGGGCAGAACGCAATACCCATGCGCGCGATCTTGTCGGAGGTGGCGCGGATGATCTCCTGGTCGTTGAACTTCACCGAGCCCGAGCGCTTGCCGATGATGCCCATGATCGACTTCAGCGTGGTGGTCTTGCCGGCGCCGTTGCGCCCGAGCAGGGTGACGACCTCGCCCGCATTCACGTCGAAGTTGATCCCGTGCAGGATGTGAGACTCGCCGTACCAGGCCTCTAAGTTGCGGACTTGAAGGATGTTGCCGCCGGTCGCAGCCCTGGCCGGAGCCTCGGCAATCGCAGTGTCAGGCATGACCGGCTCCCAGATAGGCTTCCTTGACGCGCTCGTCCTTGGTGAGCTCGGAGTAATGGCCCTGCGCGAGCACCTGCCCGCGCGTCAGCACGGTGATGATGTCGGAGAGGTTGGCCACGACGCTCAAATTATGCTCGACCATCAGGATGGTATATTTCGCGGAGATGCGCTTGATCAGCGCCGCGATCTTGTCGATGTCCTCGTGGCCCATGCCGGCCATCGGCTCGTCGAGCAGCATCATCTCTGGGTCGAGCGCGAGCGTGGTTGCGATCTCGAGTGCACGCTTGCGCCCGTAGGGCATCTCGACCGCAGGCGTGTTGGCAAACTCGCTGAGGCCGACATCGTTGAGCAGCTCCCGCGCACGATCGTTGAAGCGGTTCAGCACGGATTTGGAGCGCCAGAAATCGAACGAAGAGCCGTGCTGGCGCTGAAGCGCGACGCGGACGTTCTCCAGCGCGGTGAGATGCGGAAACACCGCCGAGATCTGGAACGAACGCACAAGACCCATGCGGGCCACATCCGCCGGCGCCATCGCCGTGATGTCCTGCCCCTTGTACAGGATCTTTCCGGCAGACGGTTTGAGGAACTTGGTCAAAAGATTGAAGCAGGTCGTCTTGCCGGCCCCGTTCGGGCCGATCAACGCGTGAATGCTCCCACGGCGAACCTTGAGCGCAACGTCGCGGACCGCGAAGAAGCCCGCGAACTCCTTGGTCAAGCCTTCCGTTTCGAGAATGAACTCATCGGCCAAACAGATTTCCCCCTGCCCGCGCCACGCGCGTGGCTGTCCTTGTTGCTTCGGCATTCCGGAGGTCTTGGAGCCTATCCTTGGAGCCCATCCGGAACGCCGCCTCCGGGCGCGGAATATGCCGGAGGTGACGGGGGTTAGGCAAGGCGGAAAGCTGAGCAGATCAGGCCTCCGGCTGGGATACGAATGCTCCCTTAGTCGGAGGCGTTTTGATGTCGTGCCTGCCCGGCCTCCCGGTTCGCAAAAGCACCGGTCATCAAGTCGTCGTTAACGGTCTTTCGTCCCGCGCGCCAGCCTTCATCAAAAATTTTCCCGCAAGCGGGATCATGCGCGCGTCTTCACGTGCGGAGAATATTGCTTTGGATTTTGCAAGCGCCGCTCCCTCCGTCGTCAAGTCGATCCGGCAACGCGATCTCCTGAACACGTGGCTGCGACTTTTTGCGCGCCGGCAGATCGCGCCGGCGATCTGGGAGTATCAGCCAGCGCGACTCGAGGAGGAGCTGTCGGATCTCATCTATTATACGGTGGAGTTTTCGACGCCGACGCCGCGCCTCATCATCCAGAGCGAAGGCACGCGAATCTCGCGTGCCTATGGACATACCGGCAAGGGCGCTCCGCTCGATGACTATGTCGGACCGCGGCTCGCTCCATTCGTGATACCGATCTATCATGAATGCGTGGCGCGCGGGCTGCCCGTCTACAGCGTGGCCGACGTCGAGGACATCTACGGACGCATCGTCGCCTATGAACGGCTGCTGCTGCCGTTCCAGACCGACGGCAAGGTCTGTCACGTCATCGCCTCGGTCAAGACGTTCTGCGAGGACGGCGGCTTCGAGATCAAGAATCTGATGCGCGGAAATGACGCGCTGCCGCGTCCAAAGATGCGCGCTGTGATCGATCGCGAGCTGTTTCATCGCGCCCCCGGCCGCATCGCGGCCGCCGAGGTGGTCGAGTTCTCCGACCAGCCTGGTCCCGGCATCGCCACCGAGATCATCGAGCTGAACTAAAGCGCGATGAGATTTGGAGGAATCATCATCGCGCTTTAGATTGTTGTTTACGCATGATCTTTCCGGAAAACCGCTTCGCACTTTTCCGGATCATGCTTTGGCAGTCAGCGCGCTTTGCCACCGACCTCCTTGGCATAGATATCCGGCTTGAAGCCGACCAGCAGCTTGTTGCCGATTTCCAGCACCGGCCGCTTGATCATCGATGGTTGCGCTAGCATCAATGCCAACGCCTTCTTCTCGCTGAGGCCCTCTTTGTCGGAGTCGGGCAGCTTCTTGAAGGTCGTGCCGGCGCGATTGAGCAGCGTCTCCCAGCCGACCTTGTCGCTCCACTTCTGGAGCCGGTCCTTCTCCACGCCCGCCGCCTTGTAGTCGTGAAACTCGTAAGCCACGCCATGGGCATCGAGCCAGGCGCGGGCCTTCTTCATGGTGTCGCAGTTCTTGATGCCGTAGATGATGGTGGGCAAGGCGTTCCTCGCGCATGGCGTATCGTGATGTGCGTGGCGTTGTACGAAACTCCGGTTCGCGCGACAATATTGCGGACGACGCCACCCCTCCGAACGGACATCCCATGCACGTCACCCACGATCCCGCAGCGGCCGCCTCACCGACCATCGACTTCGACAGCTTCCTCGCGGTCGATATCCGTGTCGGCACCATCGTCGATGCAAAACCGTTCCCGGAGGCGCGCAAGCCGGCCTTTCGGCTGTGGATCGATTTCGGCCCCGCGATCGGCGTGCGCAGGAGCTCGGCGCAGATCACTGAAAACCACCCACTCGATGCCCTCGTGGGGCAACAGGTCGCGGCCGTCGTCAATTTTCCGCCGCGCCAGATCGGCCCAGTCGTCTCCGAGGTGCTGACGCTCGGCTTCCCGGATGCGAACGGCAAGGTCGTGCTGGTGCAGCCGAGCAGGCCCGTGCCGAACGGCGGACGGCTGTTCTAGGATTACGGCCGCTTCGGAATGTTCAGCCCGCGCTGCACCGCCGGACGCGCCAGCCCGCGTTCAAGCCAGCCGCCGACCGCCTTGAACCGGCCGAACTCCACAAGATCGCCCGCGCCGTAGAAGCCGATGAGATTGCGCACCCAGCCCAGCATCGAGATGTCGGCGATGGTGTAGTCGTCATCCATGAACCATTGCCGGGTGGCCAGATGCGTCTCCATCACGCCGAGCAATCGCTTTGACTCGCCCACGTAGCGCTCCAGCGGCCGCTTGTCCTCGAAATCCTTGCCGGCGAACTTGTGGAAGAAGCCGACCTGGCCGAACATCGGCCCGATGCCGCCCATCTGGAAATGCAGCCACTGGATGGCCTGGTAGCGCCGCGCGGCATCCTGCGGCAGCAGCTTGCCGGTCTTCTCCGCGAGGTACTGCAGGATCGCCCCGGACTCGAACAGCGGCAGCGGCCTGCCGCCGGGACCGTTGGGATCGAGGATCGCTGGGATCTTGCCATTCGGATTGAGCGAGAGGAATTCCGGTGCCTTCTGATCGTCCTTTCCGAAGTCCACCAGGTGCACTTCGTAGGGCAATCCAATCTCCTCCAGCATGATCGAGACCTTGACGCCGTTTGGCGTGGGCAAGGAATAAAGCTGAATCAGTTCGGGATGTTTTGCCGGCCAACGCTTGGTGATGGGAAAGGCGGACAGATCGGGCATCGGCACTCCGGCTGCATTCGCGAGGATGCCGCCCAATCTAGGCGAACCGGCGCACGGCGCAAGGTCAACACTCAGCCCGGAATGTCGCGCAAAACGGCTGGCTATGGCGGCAACGTCGCGGCCGCGATCGGAGTCCTGATCTCATGTTGCAGACGATAGGCGATGAACCATCGACCTTCGATCAGCAGCGTGACCGTAAAGAAAATCGCAAGCATCGCAGTCGCCCATTGGCGAACATCATACATGACATTTCGTCCCACAGCACCCTCCGGTCTAAACGTCGGCTCCGGCACCGTGTTCCGAGTTTGCGTGAAATATTGCCGATTTTTCCCGCCGCTCCGGACGAGGCCTACACCTACTTCACAGGGACCATTGGCCGTGCTGCGCGTTGTCGCGGCATGAACATCGAGAAGCGTGCCCTGCTCGATCACGCTGAACGCTGTCGCCGCGTCGCGAACGATCTCGATCATGGCGAAGCCGCGCAGCGGTTGCGAGCGATGGCCGACGAGTATGAAGCGAGAGCAACAAGGCTGGAGGACGACGGCGTCTCCTCGACCCCGGGTCGCATTAGTCGCTGCCAACTCGAAGGCACAGGCGATCGGGAGGGCTGATCGGCCTCAAAAATTGATCTCCATCCGCAATCCGCGCGGGTCGATCTCCTCCCCGCCGACACGCTGCGTGCTGTCGCGTGCCGCAATCGCGCAGGCGCAGGCATCGATGAGATCGTCGCGGCCGATGCCTGTGCCGTGACGCTGCGTCAGCCATTTCGGCAGACGCGTGAAACCGCCCTGCTCCAGCAGCGCAATGCGCTGCTGGAGACCGTGCGCCGACGTCTTCTTTGCGAGACGGACTCGCCCTGCGAGATTCCAGAAGATCAACTCCGGATGTGCTTCGCCGATCACCGCCTGCCGCATTGGCGTCATGACGTCGTCGACCTCTCTCATCTTGCCCCTGATGTTCCAGAGCTGCGCCGACACTCCCCTGCCCTTGCCCTCGTGCTCCCAGTAATGGCGATTCGCCGCAGCCATGTCCGGGAACGCCCAGAGGTCGCGGCGCGCGCCGAGAAACACGGCAGGCCCGATCAGTTCACGCGCCCGCAGATCGCAAGTGCGATAGCCGCTCGCCTTCAATCCGATCGGCATGTCGATCATCGCACGCGCATGCGGCATCGCGAGCAGGCGCATCAAGCCCGGTGAATAGTCGAAGCCGTGATCGCCGCGATCATTGATCCAGGCTGCGACCCAGCCGAAGCGAAATCCGTCGAGGCCGAGATAGTTTGGCACGTCGTTCGCCTGTCCCCTTGCGATTTTCACACGCGCCTCGCTTGGCACCCGCAAGTTGCGGGCGCATGTCCCGCGCCCTCGCGAGCACTTCCGTCCGCGAAAACCGTGAACCCAGTGATGAAGCACCGCTACGAAAGATCTGCGCATCTGTCGAATGGCCTTCGGCCAGTCGATGGCGCATGCCCGGCTCATGGGAGCAATCTTGCCTGACCGCAAGATCGACAGTCCGCTTCTCACGGACCCTCCCGAGCCTGCCGCTCCGGAGGGTTTTTTGTTACCCGCGGCACGCGCACCTTCTATGATGCGCGCGGGATGTGAAGCAGGAATCAAGACCATGCGACGACCCGATCCCTACATGGAACGCGCCCGCGAGCTCTGCCTCGCCGCCGGCGTCGATCCCGACTCGCGCGTCGGCGAAGGACGCGGTCAGCCGGCCTGGTGCCTGTACAAGGACGCCGCGCGCAAGGAGCATCTCGCCCGCGAGGCCAATACGGCGGCGGGCGAGATCGCGAACCTGCGACCGCAGGACGCCCGCTTCCAGAATGCACCGCTGAAGGTCTTCGGTCCGCACGAGGAGGCGACGATCGCGCAGATGCGCAACTGCATGGCGGTCGGCAACGTCGTATCAGGCGTGATCTGCGCCGACGGTCATCTCGGTTACGCCCAGCCGGTCGGCGGGGTCATCGCCTATGAGAAGCAGATCAGCATCTCCGGCGTCGGCTTCGACATCGGCTGCGGCAACATGGCGGCAAAGCTCGACACCCGCTTCGACGACATTGCGGAGATCGCTCCGACGATCATCCGCGACGTCGCCAAGGTGATCTCGTTCGGCGTCGGCCGTGCCAACGCGGAACGGGCCGAACACGAACTGTTCGACGACGGCGACGCCTGGCGCGAAAGCGACATGGAGGACTACCGTCGGAAGGCGATGAGCCAGCTCGGCACGGTCGGATCGGGCAACCACTATGTCGACCTCATGCGCGACGAGGAAGGCTTCGTCTGGATCGGCGTCCATTTCGGAAGCCGGGGTCTCGGGCACACCTCTGCGACGCGCTACCTCAAGGCTGCCGGCGGCAAGGACGGCATGAACGTCCCGCCCGCCGTGGTCGACGAGGATTCCGAGCTCGGCCGCCGCTACATCGCGGCGATGCAGCTCGCCGGGCGTTACGCCTATGCGGGCCGCGAGTGGGTCGTGGAACGCGTCCGCCGGATCATCGGCGGCAGCGTGACCGAGACGGTGCACAACCACCACAACTATGCCTGGCGTGAGACCCACGACGGCAAGGATTTGTGGGTGGTGCGCAAGGGCGCGACACCGGCGTTTCCCGGCCAGAAGGGATTCGTCGGCGGCTCCATGGGCGACGACGCCGTCATTCTCGAGGGCGTCGACAGTCCGGAGGCCAAGGCTTCGCTCTACTCGACCGTGCACGGCGCCGGCCGCCTGTTCGGACGAAGGGAAGCGAAGCGGCGTTTCTCGCGCGACGAGATGGACCGCTGGCTGAGCGAGCGCGGCGTCACCTTGATCGGTGCCGACCTCGACGAAAGCCCGATGGCCTATCGCCGACTGCCCGACGTGCTGGCGCAGCACGCCGGCACCGTGCGGGTGCTGCGCACGCTGCGGCCGTTCGCCGTCGCCATGGCCGGCGAAGGTGAGTTCGATCCGTGGAAGGACTGACCCGAATTGCAGGCGGGAGGCCAAGCCTCTCGCCTGCATCTTCTATGCGTCCCTCATCTCGTCAGATATTCCCGCATCAATGCGCGGGCGCGATGCAGCCGCGCCTTCACGGTCTGCCTGGTCGCGCCGAGTGCGGCAGCAATCTCATCGATCGTCATCTCCTTGACGTCGCGCATCAGCGCGACATCGCGGTAGTGCGGCGGCAGCGCCTCGAAGGCCGCCGCCACATCGAGCCGCAAATCTGCCTCAGGACGCAACAGCAGTGCGGCTTCCGCCTCACTCGCATCGACAGCCGCCACAAGGCCGGCCCGGCGCGCAAGCCGCAGGCACTCGCGGCGGACCACGCTGAACAGCCATGCCGAAAATGCCAGCAGCGAACGGATCGTGCCGACATGGCGGAACAGGATCCACAACGCCTCCTGCGTTGCATCCTCGGCATCCGCCGAGCTGCGGCAGGTCGCACGCGCGTAACGACGGATATCCGGCTGCGCTGTCTCGAGCAGCCGCGCGATCGCCTGGGGATCGCCGAGCCGCGCGGCCTCGAACAGGTTCGGCGAGATCGCAGCTGCGCTCACGACATGTCCCCTCGCCCGATCCCTGCCATTGCGCACATCGGACAATAGCCCACAAGGCCCGTCAGCGCGAAGCCGGCACCGCCGAGTGCGACCAGCCACGCCACAGTACCAGCGAGATAGATAAGGGCCGCGCCCGCCACCGCCGCGCCCAAGGCGATCCGCATCGCCTGGTGCAGGCCGCCGATATTCTTCCTGTAAAATGCCATCGCATCCTCCGAGATGAGCCGAGGCTGAATGCCTCGACCATCAAGAGGACGCGCTGGCCGAAAAGGATTCGCGGGCGCGTGCAATTTTTGCCGGTCAGCCCCCGACCGCCTGATAGGCCAGGCGCTTGAACTCGAAGAAAAACGGATTCCAGAAGCCCATGTAACGCTGGGTCATCAGCACGCCGGCGGTATTGGCCTCGGGGCAGATCCACCAATGGGTGCCGGCAAGGCCGCCCCACTGGAATTCGCCGGTCGAATTCGGGGGATCGAAGGGCGTCGGGGCGAAGGTGATGGCACCGCCGAGGCCAAAGCCCTTGCCGGGGATCGGGCCGAGATTGGCAAAGCGGATGGTCTGGCCCGCAGGCAGCTGGTTCGTCATCATCTGCCGCAGCGTCTCCGGCTTCAGCAGCGCATCAGAACCGGGCAGCAGGGCGCGCACCAGCGCGAGCATGTCCGGCAGGGTCGAGACCAGCCCGCCGCCGCCCGAGAGCCGCGGCAGCGGCCGCCGATAGGCCTGCGGATAAGGCAGGTGGTCGGCACGCGTGAGACCCGGCTTCATCGGGTCGAGCACATCCGCGCCGTTGTAGAGCGCGACCAGCCTGCCCTGCTCTGCTTCCGGTACGGAGAAGCCGGTATCGGTCATTTCGAGCGGATCGAAGATGCGCGCCTTGAGGAAGCCATCGAGCCGCTGGCCGGAGACAACCTCGACGATCCGGCCGAGCACGTCGGTCGCCACCGAATATTCCCAGGCCGCACCAGGGTGATAGGACAGCGGCAGATCAGCCAGCCTGTCGATCAGATCAGTGAGCGGCGTCAGCGGATTGAGGATACGTGCCTCGTTGTACCCTTTGAACAACACCGTGCCGGGATCGAAGATGCCGTAGCTGAGACCGGATGTGTGGGTCAGAAGCTGCCGGATCGTGATCTGGCCTCTTGCGGGCTCGACATCCGCCAAGCTCGTCGCCCCCTGCTTCAGCACCTTGCGATTGCCGAACTGTGGCAGGAACTTCTCGATCGTATCATCGAGCCCGATCCAGCCTTCCTCGACCAGCAGCATGATCGCGCAAGTCACGAAGATCTTGGTGTTGGAAAACGCACGGAAGATGTGGTCGGGCTGAAGCGTCGTTTTCGCCTCGCGGTCGGCAAAGCCGACGCATTGCTGGTCGACCACCTCGCGTCCACGCAGCACCGCCCAGGACGCACCGGGAATGATCTCCTGATCGACGTAACGCTGCATCGCCGTCCGCACGGCGGAAAAATCTGTCGTTCTGGCGTCCATGTGTTTCCCCCAATTCTGATTGGGATCGATATAGCGCGATTTCCTGGGATAGGAAGCCTGCCGCGCAGCTCATCCCTGCTTCATGAGCGCGGTGACGTACACGCGGCGACGGATTCTCATTCCCTGCCGCTGGTACAGCGCGATCGCGGACGTATTGTTCGAAAACACGTGCAGGAACGGAATCTCGCCGCGCGCTTCGATCCGGCGCGCGACCGCCGCGAGCAGCGCCTGTGCATAGCCGCGGCCACGATAGTCCGGATGCACGCAGACGGCCGTCATCTCGACGAACTTTCCCGGCTTCATCCGCTCTCCCGTCATCGCGACCAATTCGCCGCGGACGCGGATGCCGAGGAAAGTGCCGAGCTCATGGGTACGCAGCGCGAACGGACCGGGCTTGGTCAGGTCCGTCAGCGCCATCATGGCGGGCACGTCGGCAGCACCCAATGGGACGATCTCGGCATCACGCAGCGAACTGTCTGCCGGCGAGCCGATCATCTGCTCACCCGTCTCGGCGAGCACCACCTTGAAGCCGGCGGGAACTTCGACCGGCTCGGGCGTGAACAGCGCAGCGACCTGAGTGCCGGACAGCAGATCGCCGAGCGCGGCAAAGCTCGCCGCGGACATGTCGACCATGTCGGCAAAGGGCGTCATATCCGTGGGATAGCGCAGCACTTGCGGGCCGCCCTCGGCCAGGTGCTTCTGGCTCGTCGTCAACGCGCTCCAGATCGGGCGATCCAGCAGCGCCTCATCGCTGTCGGACACCGGCCTAGTCCTTGTCGAAGCTGACGATGACGGCGGCATTGGCGATGAGGATGGGGTCGTTGGCCACTTCCGTGGCCGAGGGGATCTCCAACCCGCCCTTGACCGCAGTCACGGTCACGGTGCCGTAAGGCAACTCCTTCGCAACAGCTTCCTTGTCCACCGCCTCGGGGTTGGGCACTCCGATCGTGACATCGACGAACATGTCGTTGGCGGTCTTGCCGATCATCCGGAAGAAGCCGAGGCTCGAATGCCTGATCGCATCCGACACCGCCCGCTTCGCCGCCTTGGTGGCGTCCCTGCCGTGAACGTCGACGCCCATGCCCATCTCGGTGACACAACGAACGCGAGCCATATTTTATTCCTGTGGTTGGTTGGGTGATTGAGAGTGTCGATGATCGGAGAGTGCGACACACGTCGTTGTGCTCGTGTCCCGGACGCGCTGCAACGCTCCATAGTGCGTCGAAGACGCGCGTAAACGCGCTTGTGGCGTTGCTGCGCAGAGCCGGGACCCAGGAAGCCACGGCGTTAGCCGATGCATGGGCCCCGGCTCTGCAGCGCACCGCCGAAGAGGCGCTGCGCCGCGTCCGGGGCACGAGACCGTCGTTCTCACGGCTTAGCCTTCTCGTGCGCACGCAGCTCGTCGACCAGCACCCGCACATTCTCCGAATAGTCGATCGGGATCGAGACCAGATGCACGCCGCCTTCCTTGAAGGCCGCCTCCAGAGTCGGGCCAAAGCGGTCGATGCTCTCGATCCGATGCCCTTTCGCCCCGTAAGCCTTCGCGTAGACGACGAAGTCGGGATTGCCGAAGGTCATGCCGTAATCGGCAAAGTGATCAACGGCCTGCTTCCAGCGGATCATGCCGTAGGCGTTGTCCTCCAGCACCAGAACGACCAGATTGAGCTTGAGGCGGACCGCCGTCTCCATCTCCTGGCTGTTCATCATGAAGCCGCCGTCGCCGGCAACCGCGAGCACGCGGCGGTCGGGATAGAGCATGGCCGCCATCATCGCCGACGGCAGGCCGGCGCCCATGGTCGCCAGCGCATTGTCGAGAAGAAGCGTGTTGGCGACGCGAGTACGGTAGTTGCGCGCGAACCAGATCTTGTACATGCCGTTGTCGAGCGCGACGATGCCGTTCTCGGGGATCACCTGGCGGATGTCGTGCACGATGCGCTGCGGCGTCGGTGGCCAGCGCGCCTCGGTGGCACGATCGGCGATGTGGTTGAGAATTTCTTCGCGGAGCGGGAGCAGCGCCGCGGCCTGCGGCAGCTTGCCTTCGAGCTGGTCTGCCAGCAGCTCGAGGCTCGGGCCGACGTCGCCGACGACCTCGGCATCGGGGAAATAGACCTGCTCGACGCTCGCCGGCGTGTAGCTGACATGAATGACCTTCGGGCCCGAGGGGCCCATGATGAAAGGCGGCTTCTCGACGGGATCGTGGCCGATGGCGACGATCAGGTCGGCGGCATCGATCGCGTCGTGGACGTAATCGCGCTCCGACAGCGCGGCGGTGCCCATGTAGAGATTGGTGCCGCCGGGCACGGTGCCCTTGCCCATCTGGGTCGTAAAGAATGGAATGCCGGTCCGCCGCACGAAGCTCGCGATGCCATGCGTCGACCGCGGCCGGCTGGTCGCCGCCCCCATCATCACCAGCGGGCGCCTTGCGGCCATGATCATCTCGGCAGCGCGGTCGAGCGCGGCGCGATGGGCGACCGGGATCTCGATCGGATGGACGGGGATCACCGGGACATCAGGCACCTCGTCACCCGCGATGTCCTCGGGCAGTTCGACATGCACCGGCCCGGGACGCTCCTCCATCGCGGCGCGAAACGCATCGCGCACCACGGTCGGGATGCTGGAGGCGCTGACGATCTGCCGCGACAGCTTCGTCAGCGGCTTCATGGTTGCGACCACGTCCACGATCTGAAAGCGGGCCTGCCGGCTGCTCATGATCGGCTTCTGGCCGGTGATCAGGATCATCGGCATCGCACCGAGATGCGCGTAGGCCGCGCCGGTAGACAGGTTAAGAGCACCGGGGCCGAGCGTCGAGAGACAAACGCCGGGCTTACCGGTCAGCCGCCCGTGGGTTGCCGCCATGAAGGCGGCGGCCTGCTCGTGCCGGGTCAGGACCAGCTCGATCTTGGAGGCGCGCAGCGATTCCACCAGATCGAGATTCTCTTCGCCGGGAATGCCGAAGATCTTGTCGACGCCCTCGTTCTCCAGTGCCGCGACAAACAGGTCCGATCCCTTGACTTTGCGTTCCTGCCTACTCATGTCGCCTCCGCTGCTGCTGGCTCCCGTGTTCCACGCCCGCGGCCGAATGGTAACGGTCCGCGGCGCAAGCACAACTCACAAAGAAAGGCGCAGTTGAATCAATACCGTCACCGCGACCGCAGCGAAGCAGCGCAACGACGGAACTTGGGGCAAGTGCTTCGTCAAGCCGTTCCACCACGCAAGGTCGCGGCCAGCGCGCCGAGCATGTCGGCCAGTCGCCTTGCAGTCTCCGGAGGCGGAAGCGGAATCTTGAGATTGTGCCCGCCCGTCGTCGGGTCGCGCTCGATCCATGGATGTCCAGTCGCGCCGTCGCCATTTGCCGCAACGATTGAGCCGACGAGCTGGGCACCCATCTGAACCAGCGCTTGCCAGGGATCGGTTGCCCCAACGTCCTGAGCTGCGCTGGTGCGTTCGCCGGCTTGCGCGGCCGACGCTGCCGCGGCGCCGTCCTTCGCGGGTCCGGCGTCCCCGGCGCCGTCGACCTGTCCAGCCTCCTCTGCCGCCGTGACCACCTCGCCGCTGCCCATGCTTCCGGTGACGCTCTCGACGTCCTTCATGAAGCGCGTCAGCCGCGATCCGCCCAGCGAGACCTCGTTGCTGCCGCCGTCGAGAATGCCTTCCGCCAGAGAGCGCTTGAAAGCCAGCACCGACAGCATGCCCTCCTCGATCGTCCCCTTCGCGACGAAATTGACGATCTGCACCGGCCGGGCCTGGCCGAGCCGATGGACCCGTGCAATGCGCTGCTCGAGAACGGCGGGATTCCACGGCAGGTCCATATTCACCAGCGTCGAGGCATGCTGGAGATTGAGACCCGTGCTGCCTGCGTCCGTGGACAGGAACACGCGACAGGTCGGGTCGTCCCGGAAGCGCTGGACCAGCTCCGGCCGCTTCTCGGACGATATGCCGCCGTGGAAACTGACATACCCGATCCCGCGCGCCTCGAGGCGGCGGATCACGATGTCATGGGTCCGCGTCCACTGCGAGAATATCACCGCCTTGGCATCCGGCGCGGCGAGGAGCTGATCGAGCAGCGCGGCGAGTTCGTCCGACTTGAGGCCGTGATCGCTCTCCTGATCCAAGAGATAGGTGCTGTTGCACGACATCCGCATGTTCTGTAGCGCGCAGGCCAGCCGGCGCTGGTCCTTGTCTGATAGAAATTTGGTCTTGCGCCAGCGCTGCACGATCTTGGCCACCGCGTCGGCATTCTCCCGGTGCAGATCCATCTGCGGGCCTGTCATCGGAATCAGCACATTCTGATCGGTGCGATCGGGCAGTTGCCGCAATACCTCCGATTTGCGCCGACGGATCATGATGGGAGCGAGAGTCTCGCCGATCCTGCCAAGATCACGATAGCCGGTGACGCGACCGGTCTCATCCTTGACCTGATGTTCGTTCAGGAGCTTCCAGGTCGGACCCAGACGATGCTGATCGACGAACTGGACGATGGAGACCAGTTCTTCGAGCTTGTTCTCCAGGGGCGTTCCCGTGAGCACGATCGCATAAGGGCTGTCGATGCGCTTCAGCGCCCGCGCGGCAATCGTATTCCAGTTCTTGACGCGCTGAGCCTCATCGACGATGACCAGTTCGGGCGACCAGGCGCCGATCAGGTCGAGATCGGGCTGCAGCTTCTCGTAGTTCGTGATCTTGCAGAAATCGTCCTCCAGATAATCCTTTTGCCGCTGGCTGCGCCCCCCACTGATGACGCGCGCGCCGCGATTGCCCTTCCGGCCGGAGAACCGTTCCATCTCGCTCTGCCATTGGTATTTGAGCGAGGTCGGACAGATCACCAGGACTCGCGATACGCCGAAATGACGGGCCAGAATCTCCGTTGCGGCGATGGCCTGGATCGTCTTGCCGAGCCCCATGTCGTCGCCGATCAGCGCCCGGCCTGCGCGAACCGCAAACAGCGCCCCTTCGGCCTGATAGGGATAGAGTGCGGTCTTCAGCAGCCGATGCAGCTTGGGATCCGCCGCGCCGCGCGGAAACAACCGCGCGAGCTTCGAGGCGCGGCGCTCGGCGTCCCGCCGTCCCGCCACGAAATCGAGCGCGTCGTCGTACGCGCGCAGTTCGTGCCCGCTCTTCGACACCAGAGCGATGAAAGCATCGAGCTGCTCCAGACCCTCCTCCGCCATGAGGCCGTCGCGCTCCAGATCGAACAACTGGGCGGCAGCCTTCCTCACGTTCGCCGGACAATCGGTTCCGGCGCGGAAATGTACGCTGCGCCGCCCCTGATTTCGCAGATAGAGCTCGGAAAACGGCGGCTGGTAGCCTCGCGCGAACGCCGCCTTGGCGCCGCGCTTCCTTTCCAGCTGAGCAAGCGTGAACTCGAGGTGCTTGCAGGTCCCGAGCTCGTTGGTCGCATAGTCCGGACATGAGCAGAAATTGCCACCGGGCCCAAGGCCGCGTACCGCCACCCGATAGCTCGATTTCGTAGCCGGGTTGGTGACCTTGAACTCCGAGAAGAACGGGTCGGCGCCGAGATTCTCCAGGAGGAAGGATTGCTCACGGCCGAACTGGCGGCGCAAGCCACGTTGCCACTCGATCAGCGACAAATCCGTCGGCGGCGACGTGCGCGACAGCTTGACCGGCTTGCGGGCAGCGCTGCGTCCTGTCGAAGATGTCATTTCCGGCTTCCGTTCTCATGAATGATTGAGTGGGATTGTAGCGCCGGTGCAAACGCGACATAACCGGCTTCGGATCGAAATCCACTGTCGGCTTGAGAGGGCTGAGGCCCGGCGGCGAATGCTGGAGTCGCGCGGACATCCATGTACCATCGCTGCCAAGGTGGCTCCACAGCCCGGTTCATAGAGCCGACGCGATTGACAGCGAACTTCATCTGACTAAAGTCAGATATCATGCTCGACCCCGTCGCCCGCGTCCGCCGCTTCAACCGCGCCGTCACCTCCGCCGTCGGTGCGCTCGACAGCTCGTTTCTCGGGCGCGGCCGGCCGCTCGGCGCGGCGCGCGTGCTCAATGCGATCGGGCACGGGCGCTCGGACGTGGCGGAGATCCGCGACTATCTCGGTCTCGATTCCGGGCTGATGAGCCGGCTGCTCCGCAGCCTCGAGGACGAAGGGCTGATCGAGACCGCCGCGCGTGAGGACGATGCGCGCCGGCGCATGGCAAAGCTCACGCGCGCGGGCCGGCGCGAATTCGCCGCCTATGAGGCGCTGTCGAACGCGCAGGCCGACGGCATCCTGGCGCAACATTCGCAAGCCGAGGCGCTACTGGCGGCGATGGACCTGATCGCCTCCGCACTGACGCGCGAGCGCATCTCGCTGGATGAGGTGGATCCGCAAAGCGAGGAGGCCCGCTATTGCCTCGGCGAGTACTATGCCGAGCTCGGCCGCCGCTTCAAGCAGGGCTTCGACGTCTCGCTGTCGCGCGACCCCGATGCCAAGGACATGCGCCGCCCGCGCGGTACCTTCATCGTCGCGATGTCGGACACGCTGCCGATCGGCTGCGTCGGGTTGAAAGGAACCGATCACGGCTACGCCGAAATCAAGCGGCTGTGGGTGGCGCCCGCCGCGCGCGGGTTGCGGCTCGGCCGGCGGCTGATGGATGCGGCCGAGGCTGCCGCGCGCGGGCTCGGCATCACGCTGCTGCGGCTCGACACCAACAGTGCGCTGCCCGAAGCCGGTCAGCTCTATCGCAGCACGGGCTGGCGCGAGATCCCGCGCTTCAACGACGATCCCTACCCGGACCTGTTCTTCGAAAAGCAGCTGTGACGCCGTGAGGCGAATTCGCTTCCTGCTGCGTTGTGCTTGCAGCATGGGAGCCTCACGATGAACAGCGCCGATCTCGCCGACCTTTATCGCAACTACATCGCCTGCCTGAACCGGCAGTACTGGCCGGCCCTCAGCCGGTTCGTGCATGACGATGTCGTCCACAACGGCCGGCCGCTCGGCCTGTCCGGCTATCGCGCGATGCTGGAGCAGGACTTTCGCGAGATTCCGGATCTGCAATTCAACATCGAGATGCTGATCTCCGATCCTCCCCGCATCGCGGCGCGGTTGAAGTTCGATTGCACGCCGGTCGGGACGTTCTTGGGACTTCCCGTCAATGGAAGGCGTGTGTCCTTCTGCGAGAATGTGTTCTACGAATTTGGTGACGACAAAATCCGTCAGGTCTGGTCGGTGATCGACAAGGCGACGATCGAGGCACAGCTCTAACGCCGCGCCTCGATCTCTGGCTCACGCCGCCACTGGCGCCACCTCGCCTTGTGGCTTTGCGAAGGGACGGAACGTCATCGCCATCAGGAAGGCACCCAAGCCCATCGCCCAGGAGGCGATGTAGAGCCAGGCATAGCTCGAGAAGGCGTCGTAGATCAGGCCGCCGGCGAGCGGGCCGGTCGCCATGCCGAGGCTGCCGGCCATCGCCGTGCCGCCGATCACCGTGCCCATCATCTTGAGCGGAAAGTTCTCGCGGATGAGAACGGCGTAGAGCGGCATGGTGCCGGCATAGATGAAGCCGAAGATCGCGCCGACTGCGTAGAACGTCGTGAGCTGATGCGCGAAGACATAGGCGAGCGCACCGAACGCCTGCAGCAGGAGGCCCGACACCAGCACGCGCTTGGCGCCGAAGCGGTCGCCCATCAGGCCGAAGGCGATGCGCCCGCCGAGGCCGGCAAATCCCTCGATGCTGTAGATCGTCACCGCCGCGACCAGCGGGATGCCGCAGCTCACGGCATAGCTGACGGTATGGATGATCGGGCCGGAATGGGTCGCGCAGCAGAAGAAGTTGGTGGCAAGCAAAATGAGGAATTGCGGCGAGCGCAGCGCCTCACCCATCGACAACTCGTTTTGTCCGGCGCCCTCGCCCGCCGGCGCGGCCGCGGCCTGCACGAGTGCCGGGGGACGCCGCACCAGGAATGAGACCGGGATCATGATGGCGCCGACCACGAGCGCGACGATCTGCATCGAGGTGCGCCAGTCGTGGCTGGAGACGAGCCAAGCCGCGAACGGCGCCATCGTCATCGGCGCCATGCCCATGCCGGCCGAGACCAGCGACACGGCGAGGCTGCGATTTGTGTCGAACCAGCCGGTGACGGTCGCCATCATCGGCGCGAAGATCGCCGCACAGGCCGCCCCGACCAAGAGGCCGAACACGACCTGGAACAGCACAAGCGAGGTCGCGTGGCTCGCCACGAACAGGCTGAGCGCCAGCACGATCGATCCCGTCAGCACCACCGGCAGCGGCCCGAACCTGTCCGTCGCCGTGCCCCAGGCCATGCTGGTGAAGGCCATCGCCAGAAAGCCGATCGTCATCGCGCTGGAGATGCCGGTCACCGACCAGCCGGTGTCCTTTGCGATCGGCTGCAGGAACACCGGCAGCGAGAACATGCCGCCGATCGCGACGCAGCCAAGCACGCCGCCGGCGGCGACGATCACCCAGCGATAGTTGGAAGAAGTCATTTCGGTCTCCCGTCAGGTCTGTCTCACATGGAAGACGAATGGGAACGGCGCCGGCCGACAAGAGTGACGTCATTTTTGCCGCACGCTTTTGTGACCTGAAGCAAAAAGTGAAAAAACAACCCCATGCACAGTAGCCGGCACCAGCGGGATCAATGACTTACGAGGACAGTCATTTGCGATGTCAGGGCGCGATTTGACCTGTCGGGCAAAACACCGGCATAATGGCAACATCCTCCATTCGAGAGCATCAGGCCCAGAGGCCAAGGCCGGCCGCGCTCACCGCAGCGCCGCGCTCGCTCAAGCCTCGAACAAGGCCTTGACGTCGTCCTCGGTGAGCGCCGAAGATATCTGTCCCTCGCGTTCGAACAGGCTGTCGGCCAGGGCCCGCTTTCGGTCCTTGAGCTCGTCCATCTTCTCCTCGATCGTGCCGGCGGCGACAAGTCTGTAAACGAACACCGCCTTGTCTTGCCCGATCCGGTAGGCACGATCGATGGCCTGTTCCTCGACGGCGGGATTCCACCAGGGATCGAAGATGATCACGGTGTCGGCAGCGGTGAGATTGAGGCCCACGCCACCCGCCTTCAGACTGACCAGGAACACCTCGGCCGCGCCGTTCTGAAAGGCTTCGATCGCGGTCTTGCGGTCCTTGGTGTCGCCGGTGAGAAGGCTGTAACGCATGCCGTCGTCTTCGAAACGCTTCCTAATCAGATCCAGCATGGAGGTGAACTGGGAGAAGACAATGATCTTCCGGCCCTCGCTCAGCAGCTCCGAGACCATCTCGATCAGGCGCTCGAGCTTGGCCGACGGCCGCTCGACGCCGTCCCGCAACTTCAAGAGCGCGGGGTCGCAACAGGCCTGCCGCATGCGCAGCAGGGCCTCCAGCACCACGATGTGGCTCTTGGCCAGGCCACGCTCTGTGATGGCCTGGCGAACCTTGCGCGACATCGACAGCCGTACCGAATCATAGAGATCGCGCTGCGGCCCTTCGAGCACGATCGTCTCCAATATCTCGCTCTTGGGCGGCAGTTCCGTCGCCACTTCAGCCTTGGTCCGACGCAGCAGGAAGGGCTTGACGCGCTGCGCCAGCGCCGCGGCACGAACCTTGTCACCGCGCTTCTCGATCGGCGTGCGCCATTGGCGCGCGAACGCCGCCTTGTCCGCAAGATAACCCGGATTTGCGAAGCTCATGATCGACCACAGCTCGCCGAGATGATTTTCCATCGGCGTGCCCGTGAGGCAGAAGCGGTGTGCCGCCTTGACGTCGCGCAACCAGCGAGTGGTGGCGGCATCGGGATTCTTGACGGTCTGCGCTTCGTCCAGCACGGCGATGTGCCATTCCCGCGTCAGAAGCACCTCCCGATCCCGCGCGATCAAAGGATATGTCGTCAGCACGAGATCATGCTCGGCAATGGCCGCGAACCGCTCCTTGCGGTCGGGCCCCTGGAGGACGAGCACCTTCAAATCCGGCGCGCATTTCTGGGCTTCGGCCGACCAGTTGGTCATCAGGCTCGTCGGCGCGACGACCAGCACAGGCCTCGTGAGCCGCCCGCGCTGCTTCTCCAGCTCGATCAACGCCAGGATCTGAATTGTCTTGCCGAGCCCCATGTCATCGGCCAGGACGCCGCCCAATCCGCTCTCGCGGAGCAGATCGAGCCAGGCGACGCCCTGGGCTTGATAGGGCCGAAGCGTCGCACGGAACGTCGGCGGAAGGTCCGGCGCGGCCAATCCCCGAACCTGAAGCAGGTTGGCGAGACGACGGAGATTGTCAGCCCCGCGAAAGACAAAGCTCTCGTTCTCCACTCCCAGCAGCGGAATGACCTCCGCTTGCGACAGCCTGATCTTCTTCGAGCCGTCGGCGAGAGTGCCGCTCAGGTGCAGGCTGTGCAACGCCAGCACCAACGGAAGGAAGCGATCGGCGGCCAGAGCCAGCTGGCGGCCGTCGGTCAGCGGCAGATAGAACCGCTCGCCCTTATCGGCGAGTTGCTTCAACCGGTCCGGCGTGAAGCCGGGCGCCGAGACCAGCGCGGCAACGAGCGGGGCGAGGTCTCGGCGCTCACCGTCGATGTCGATGCCGAGTTCCAGCTCGAACCAGTCGATGCCACTCGATTCCAGCGCGGCATCGAAGTCGCCCGAGGAGTCCGCAAGCCGGTACGGAAAATCGTCGTCGATCAGAATATCGAAGCCATCTGCCCGCAACTGCTCGGCGTGCTGCGCCAGAAAGTCGAACCAGCCGCTCTGGTCGCTGAGCGTGAAATCCGGCGCATGACGGAAATCGAGGGCCGGCAGGGCCGTCCTCGCAGCAACGAGACCGATATCGGTCAGCCGCTTGCGGGCCTGCCGTTCCTTGCTCTGGCGCCGCCTGATCGCGAACAACTGCCCCGCCTGAAACAACTCCACCAGGGCCCCCCTTTGGGCCGGATCGATATCGAACCCGCCGTAGCGAAATCCGAGACTGGCGACGGCCACCGGGCCGCGCACTTCGTTGCGGCCGCTGTAATAATAATAGCTCGAGACCTGACCGCGCCGCAGCCGCAGAATCGGACGGGGGTCCTCTTCAATGGTCACCGCAACGGTCGGCGGCGCCGGCAAGAGGCCGTGATGGAGCTGCGGCAGCTTTTGACCGAGGCGGCGCGAAACCTCCTCCACCTGCGCGCGTGGAATCGCCGGAGCCGACAGGAGCTGGAAGGCCAACCGCGGCGGCAGGTCGAGTTGCACCGGGCCGATCACTCCCGCGCCCTCATCGACATAGACCGGCGGCTCGGCATTGAGTGCGAGCGCGCCGGCCACGACGAGATGAGGGACGACATCGCGCTTGCCCGCCTGCTGCCACTCGATCCGGCCCTCGCGTGCATCCCCCCACGTCAACGGCTTGCGCTTGTGATCCAGCCAAAACGCCCGGCCCGTTGCAACCATCCGCTTCAGCAGGTCCTCCGGATAGGGTCCCTGTTCGAAATAGTTGCGGACGCCGGCGGCCGCTTGCTTGACGATCTCGATGTCGACGTCACGGAAGTATTTCGGCGCCCGTTCAACCTTGAACTCGGCGAGAATGGGACTGGTGAAGTTGTCAGCGAAACCACCGCCCTTGAGCACGCGGACGGACCGCAAGGACAGTTCCAGCCTCGGCATCGCATGATCGGATGGCTCCAGGCAGTACAGCAAGCACTGGCTCTCATCCCCACCGGCGCCGCCCCGGGCCGCCCGGCCGACGCCGTCGATCCAGCTGGTGAGTTCGGAAGAGAGCATCGGAGGCGCCGTGGGTACGTTGCGGGCAGCTTGGGGGCGCGGCGCCGAGGCCTCCTTCCCGCTCAGGGCCTCCAGCAGGGTTGCGGCGACATGCTTGCAATTGTAGTCCATCGGACAACTGCAATCGCCATCGAGGTCGGTGAGTTCGTCACCGCTGAACTGCAATGCGATATCCACGTGATATCGGTTGGACCCGCTCCCGCGCACCTCCGCCGTGACGTGTTTCAGGTCGTCGCTGACCTTCAGGTTCGAGACGCGACCCTGCGCCTGATAGGCGACCGCCTTTTCCATCGCCGACCGGCTGAAGTAACTGTAGATCGACTTGCGCTTGAGAACGTCCGAGAGCACTTGCAACAATTCCAGGATCCGGTTTTCAGCTTTCAGCATAGCCGCTCGGCCAGGGTCGTTGTAGCCACCCCTACGGCTTGCGAACAGCCCTGTTTCAGGCGGCGCAAGCTCGACTGAGGTGCTGTTCGACGGCGGTTTCCTCTTGCTCGCATGGAAGAAAGTCGAAAACACCGTCCATGCCATCACCACGCCGAACTCGATCTTACCACGATCGAACGTCCTCCCCCTTCGCTGCGCCACGCATCCTGCGCGGTCCGATGCTCAGATCTCGCCAAGATCCGGCATGAACGGCAAGATGCTTCGCCGAACGCGCCCACCACAGCTACCAACGATCGGAATCTCCGCATGCCAAAGATCGACATCGCTGCCGTCCCGGCCCGCAAGGGCTCAGGCTATCCGGCGCCCTTCAACGCGCCTTGCGCCGAGCGCATTCGCAAGCGGCTCGGCGATGCCGGAGGTCTGTCGGATTTCGGGGTCAACCTGATGCGCCTGCCGCCGGGCGGGTGGTCGAGCCAGCGGCACTGGCATTCGCACGAGGACGAGTTCGTCTACATCCTCGAAGGCGAGGTGACGCTGATCGAGGATGGCGGCGAAACCGTGCTGCGCGCCGGCGATTGCGCAGCCTTCCCCAAGGCAAGCGGCAACGGTCATCACATGATCAACAGGTCGAGCGTGGCGGCGGTTTATCTCGAGGTCGGCTCGCGCTCGCAAGCCGACCTCATCACCTGCTCCGACATCGACATGATGAGCCCGGCATCCGACGGCCGCTTCCTGCACAGGGACGGCACGCCTTATCCGGAGTGACAGAGCGGCTCACAGGGCCGCGCTGCGGCGCCAGGTGCCGACCGTGAGCCACACCGCCGAGACCAGGAAGTAGAGCGCGCCGACCGCAGCATAGCCCGCGACATTCGCAATCGACGGCACCGCAGGCATCGTGGCCTGAAACATGAAAAAGCCGCCCGCCAAGGCCGATTGGCCGCCGCTGAGTGCCATGGCCCACTGCGCGCCGACACGCTTCCAGCGCCGCACGGCCGTGCCGAGCTGGAGCAATCCAGACAGGATCGCCCAGGCCCCGAAGATTCCGAGCACCCAGTTCATGCTCACCTGCAACGCCAGGACGACCGCGATGGTGGTCGCCAAGCTGACCAGCACGTTCAGCCCCTGCGTGCGGTTCTGGTTCAAGCCGCCGCTGCAGAGCGCGTCGAGACAATTGGCAGCGGCGTCCCAGGCCGGATAGGCGACGAGCAACGTCGCTGCGATCACCGCCGACGACGGCGCGATCGCGAAGGCCGCGATGACCCAGGCGACGGAGAACGCGGCACGCAGGAAGTAGTACTGCTTGAGCCATTGCGCTTGGTCGGCCGTATCCGCAGCGACTTCATGAGATTGCATTGCCTCTCTCCTTACCTACTAGTTGGTCGTTTTACGTGCGAAGCGGAAGCGCCGCGCGGCCCTGACGGCTGCAGCCTGTATCGATCTCGCCCGTTAGTGCCTGGTGGAAAGCCGCTCCAGCAGCGGCCGCGTGATGGTCCCGAACATCTTTGGATCGCCATAAGCGCGCGCCGACAGCATCGCACCGTGGACGGTCGCCATGAATCCCTCCGCCTCGACCCGTGCCGTGCTGGAGAGGTGGAGCCGGCCTTGCCGCTTGCCGCGCTCCATCACCGATGTCAGCCAAGACGCCAGGGAGCGGAAGTGCGCGCGGACCTCGAGCGCCACCTCCTCAGGCAGGATGGGAAGCTCGCTGGCAAGGAGCGCACAGACGCAGAAGGGAGCCGTCGCGTCCTTGATGCACGCCTCCCAATACGCAACGTAGCTTTTGAGCTGCTCGGCGGGGTCAGCGACATTGCGTTCGAGCGCCGAGAGGCCGGCCTGGGCCTCCTCGCGATAGCGCGCCACGAGGGTGCGAACCAGGTCGACCTTGCTGGCGAAATGGTGGTGGATGCTCGGCTTGCGGATGCCGACGACATCGGCGATGTCGGCGTAACTGAAGCCGTTGTAGCCGCCGGCGATGATCAGCGTGCGGGCGCAGGCAAGAATGTCGTCGGCGGTCGAGGAAACGGTGCTCATGACCAACTAACTACCTTCCAGTAGGTAGGCTGTCAAGCGAGAATGCTTCAATGATCCGTGAGTGAGTGGTACGAGCCTGCATGACCATTCGCCCGATCGTGCGCTATCCCGACCGCCGGCTCACGCTGCCGGCCCGCCCCGTCACCGCATTCGACGCTTCCTTGCGTGACCTCGCAAACGACCTGCTCGAGACCATGCGCGCCGCGCCCGGCATCGGCATCACCGCGCCGCATATCGGCGTGCCCTTGCGCGTCGTGGTGCTGGAGCTCGATGCCAAAGACGGCGCGCGGACTTACGTCAATCCAGAGATCACATGGGCCTCGCCCGAGATGATCATGCACCGCGAGGGCAGCGTCTCGATGCCCGGGGTCAACGACGAGGTGCAGCGCCATGCGCGGGTGCGGATCAGCTACCAGGACGTCGAGGGCAATGTGCAAAGCGAGGAATCGGAGGCCCTACGCGCCGTCTGCCATCAGCACGAGATCGATCAGCTTGACGGGATATTCTGGATCCAACGGCTGTCGCGGCTGAAGCGGGAGCGGCTGGTGAAGAAGTTCGAGAAGCTGTCGCGCAGCTGAGACGCCGGCGGGCAGACAATGCGGGATCTCATCAGAACGAACGGCGTACTTTCATTCTACGTACTGGCTTTCGCTGTGTCCTGGGGCGGCGTCGCCTTGATCGCGGGCGGTCCTCAGGGATTCCCGGCGGACGCCGGGCAGATGCAACGGTTGCTGCCCGCTGTCGTGCTGACGATGGTCGCTGGCCCATCGCTCGCGGCCATCGTCATGACGATCCAAATCTCAGGCGCAGCAGGCTTGCGCGCGCTGCTTTCGCGCTTGCTGGCATGGCGCGTGGGTGCCGTCTGGTATGCCGCCGCACTGTTTATCGCGCCGCTGACGGTTCTCGCGGTTCTGCTCGCCTTGACGTTGGTCTCGCCTCACTTTCTGCCGGCGATCTTTGGCGCCGAGGACAAGGCGGCGATCCTTCTTCCGGGCCTTGCAGCAGGGCTGATCGCCGGGCTGTTCGAGGAGATCGGCTGGACCGGCTTCGCCGTACCTCGCTTGCGATCGCAGCTCGGATTCGTCGCAACTGGCCTCGTCGTTGGTGGCCTCTGGGGATTGTGGCACCTCGTCGTGGCGCTGTGGGGCAGCGGAACGCCGTCCGGCCAGCTCGCGCCCGTGATGTTGCTGTCGCAGATTGCGTTCTATGCCGGCGTGCTGCCGCCCTATCGGCTGCTGATGCTGTGGGTCCATGACCGCACCGGGAGCCTGCCCCTGGCGATGCTCATGCACGGCTCGCTGACGGCTGCGACGACCTTCGTGTTCGCTCCGCCCGTGAGCGAGGGGGAGCGCCTCGCCTATCATATCGTGTTGTCCGTCGCCTTCTGGATGCTCGCCGCGATGGTGATGGCACGGAGTGGGCGTGTTGGTTCACGCTGGCGACACGATCAAGCCATGTAGAGCAATGGCTGCACGCCGTCGGATGGCGCTTGGCGCGTTTTCATCAAGCCCTCTTCCCGCTCCGCTTGGTGATCGGCGCGTTACGACGTTCCCGCTTGCCGCGCGCGATCTCGGTCGCCAGCGCGTCCAGCTTCGGCTCCCAGAAATTCCTGAACTGGCCGATCCACGCATCGACCGCGCGCAGCCCGGCGACGTCGACCGAATAGAGTCGCCTCTGCGCCTCGGCCCGAACGCTTGCAAAGCCGCTCTCTCGCAGCACCTTGAGGTGCTGCGAGACGGCCGCCTGGGTGATTCCGAACTCGCCCCCGATGACTTCGACGACCTCGCCGGACGCCATTTCGTTCCGGCCGAGCAGCTCGAGGATGCGACGGCGCACGGGATCGGCGAGGACTTCGAAGGCGTGCATCAGCTGCCGGTGCCGGGATGTGCGATGTCGGGCGGCATCTCGCCGCGATAGAATGCGATGGTGCGGTCCGAGCGCTCCTTGGCCGAAGCCGGATCGACCCCACTCGCGACATGCGCCGCGCGCCAATACTCGCCGCTTGTCGTCATGAATTCCTTGCCCTCGGGCGAGCCCATCCAGGCCTCGGCCGTCTCGTGGTCGACCGATGCGCCGGTCGCAAGATAGCGCTCAAGTCCCGCAAGCGCGAGGTCCCAGCCGATACCCACCGCACCCGGGCCGAACTGATTCCAATGGTCCTCGATGATCGCGGTGTGCTCGAGCGTCAAGCGCGCCTGGCTTCGCTCGGCTGTCAGCCTGACATCGATCCAGCTCGTCGCGCCGCCAAATTCCCAGGTCGCGCCGAAATGGGTCGGCGGCGTACACGCCGTGATGGTGCCGCCGGCATTGCCTTTGAGCTGATACCTTCCGCCGAGCTCGAGGTCTCCCTCGACCGGAAGAAACCAGCGCGGGATACGCTCCCTGCTGGTCACGGCGTCCCAGAGATCGTCGACGCTGGTGTCGTAGAGCCGCGTCAGCGTCACCGCACTCGCCGGCTTTCCGTCTTTCTCGAAGCTCCTCACCGAGCGCGTCACAAGCCCCAGGACCCTGGCGACATCGATCTGCATTGCGTTCCTCCTGACCGTTTGCGCGGGGGTGAATATCGATCATCACTAATATAAGTCAATACTTATATTGTCGCGAGGGTCTTAGACAGCGGCCTGCCCTTCTTCATCGACCCGAAGGGACAGGCCGCCGCCAAAAGACGCTATTTCAGCGGCAGAAACAGGTCCGCGACGGTCTCGTGCTCCGGCACCTCCGGGAAGAAGCTGAGCCGCTGGCAATAGATCGGGAAATCGCGCGCCTCCTCGCCGCTGGCCGGAAGCCAGTCGCGATAGAGGTAGAGCGCGGCAGGCTCCAGATTGTCGGTGTAGCCGACGACGCGCAGCACGGCGCAGCGTCCGCCGGGGATCTCGCCGGCTTTGATCTCCTCGCCATTCGCCTCGATCGGCTGATCGGTGCCGACGAAGAGGTCCACGCTGTAGTCGGCAGGGCGCGCAGGACGCCGCTCGGAACGCCAGACATTGAAGGTCGGGCTTGTGCTGGGATGCAGGCCGGCCGCCTTGCGCCAGGCGATGAAGCGCTGGATGGTGGCGGGCAGCGTCGCCGGGTCGCCCCGATGCTCCATGATGGCCACCTTTGTGGTGGGCACGTCGCGGATCGTCACGTCGTCGGTAGTGAAAGTTCTCTGCATGAGCTTGCTCCTCGCAATATCGAGAGGCCCGAAGGCCGCAAGCCACGGCTCCCAGTCGGGAGAATTCCGGAACGACGACGGCGATTGCCCGAACCGTTGCCGAAAGGCACGGGCAAAGGCGTCCGGTGCGTCGTAACCGGCATCCATCGCGATATCCGTGACGCTTTGCGCGTCCGTGTAGGCGAGCTGGTGCGAAGCGCGCTTCAGGCGGGCCAGCTGGACATAGCGATGCACGGACAACCCGAAGGTCGCCGAAAACTGCCGGTGGAAATGGAATTTCGAGAAGGCCGCAACAGCGCTCAACGTGTCGAGATCCAGATCATCGTCGAGATGCCGGTCGATATGGTCCAGCACCCGCCGCATCCGGTCCTGATAGTTTTGCAGCGCCGCCTTCATCGTCCCTCCTCCGTGGCGGGTTTCAGTTAGCGGCTGATGGCCGTGCAGTGCTCGACCGATCTTGCGGTTTTGGCAGGCGAGGAACGCCCGGACGGCGGCTACGACTTCTGCCGCATCTGCAGCTCGCGTTGCGCTTGCTCCAGCACCCGGATACGCGGCGCATCGCTGGGATTGAGCTTTGCGAATTTCGTTGCATCTGTGATCGCGGTTTTGAGCTTGCCGTCGGCGCTCTTGGGAAGACTACGAACGGCCTGCGCGAGCGAGATCGCCGCCTGATAACCGATGAATGGCTTTTCGCGCTGGGGATGCAGCCGGTCGGCTAGCCAATCGAGCTGGTCCTCTTGCGGAAACGCCCGGAGTGCCGCAATTGCCGCCAGACGCCCGCCGGCCGAGCCACTTGCCTTGAGCAGATCGAGCACCCTGATCGCGGCCGGCGCCTCGGCCACCATTCGTCCCGCGATGTCGGTCATACGCTGGGTTCGCGCTCCGCCGCTGTCCATGGTGGCACGAACCTCATCATACTCTCGCGCCAGGTTGGCAATTGCTGCAGGCACTTCCGTGACAGGAGCTTCCTTGCTCAGCGTCGCCGTTTGGACCTGGGGCGCGCGATTCAGCAGATCGGACACGGCGCGCAGCAGCCCGCCTCTCACGCGCTCCCTGAAGCTCGCGCGATCGGGATACACCATCGTCAGGCCGATCTGCGCCAGCTCTTCCCGAAAATCGATCACCGCTCCCATTTGATCGAGCTCCTCGTGCGTGCGAGCCAATGCCGCCGGCCTCTCGTCAGAGAAATAGAACATGATGATCGGGCGGCCGGTGGCCTCCCGCCGCTTCATAGCCTGCCGAAATTCGTGAATTGTTCCGCTCGGAGCGCTCGCCGTCTTGGTCCCGCACCGCATCCACATGATGCCCAAATGGATGTCGTAATCCTGCGGCATCTGCCGGTCGACGACCTCCTGGGGCTCTCCTGCATCGGGGAAGACGTCGTCCTGATAACGCAGCACCACGAGCCGAACGTCGAGTTGCGGCGCCAGGAAGGCGATCACGTCATTGATCTCCTTGGCCAGGGCCACAACCATCTGCTGTTCGGTCGAGACGTCCGACGGGGAGGACAGGAAGATCTTGATCTTGCGCGGCATCGTTACGCAATCCTCCTCCCGAGGGGCCAAGCCGTCCCTTCGAGATAGAATATCAATCAACCCGTCGTTGTACAGACCGCCGATCGCTTACCCGCCCGCCATCAGCGCCTTGGCGAGCGCCATGTACGCCGGCAGCGTGACGGGGTCGTTGGCGGCGTTGCCGGCCATGGGATGCGAGGCGTAGCGCGCGATCACCATCTCGGCTTTGGGATCGACGTAGATGCCCTGCCCGTAGACGCCGCGCGCCATGTAGGCGCCGTGGGCGTTGTGAGTGACCCACCATTGATTGCGATAGGACGCGCCGGGCAGCGTGGTGTAGCCAGCCGGCTTGAACTTTTCGGGGTCGCCGCCGCGTGCGATGTCCTCGACGACGGACGAAGGCACGATCTGGCGGCCGTTGAAGCGGCCGTGATTACGCATGGTCTCGCCGAAGCGGGCGAGATCGCGCAAGGTGGTCGAGAGACCACCGCCGCCGCTTTCGGTGCCGATGCGGTCGACGTGATAATGCGCGTCCTCCTCCGCGCCCATCGGCTGCCAGATGCGCTCTGAGAGCAGATCGGACAGCGTCATGCCACTGGCGCGCCGGCAGATCCACGCGAGCACGTCGGTGTTGACGGTCTTGTAGGCAAAGGCCTTGCCGTGCTCGCCTTGCTTCTTCTGCGCGATGAGGAAATCGAAGATGGTGGTCGCGCCTTCATAACCTGCCGGGATCGGCGCCATGCCGTTGGCGCGCCTGAGGCCCCACACGTCCGAGTTCTTGTCGGTATAGACCTCGGTGTAGAGAAGCCCCGTGGTCATATCCATGACCTCGTGCACGTGCGCGTCCCCGAACGCGCTCGCCTTCAGCTCCGGCACATAGTCCGGAACTAGCGCCTGCGGATCGATCTTGCGTTCGCTGACCAGCATGCCCGCGAGCACGCCGGTGAACGACTTCGTCACGGACATTCCAATATGCGGCTTGTGCGGCTTCAGCGCGCCGAAATAGCGCTCATAGATCAGCCTGCCCCGATGCAGCACCGCGATGCCGTCGGTGTAGGTCTCCTCCAGCATCTTTGCGAATGTCATGGGACGGCCGTCCATCGTGGTCGAGGCGACTGTTCCGATGTCGTGATCTTCGCGCCGCAGCGGAGACGCCGGCCCCGCCCCGCGCCAGACGTTCACCGTCGGCACCAGTTGGCGGATGTTGCTCCAGGCCCAGCGGAGTTCGGGAAAGCTGCGGAACGAGCCGTCCTGGAAGGTGATGAGGCGGTCGGGGGACGGAGGGAAGCCGCGCATCCAGCCGAGGGTTTCGGGGTCGGTGGAGGTGGCGGGTGCGGGCTGGGTG
>NZ_PGVG01000022.1 GCF_002795245.1 Bradyrhizobium forestalis
ACCCGCCTGATCGCCTTCAATTTGTAGGCCGTCGGAAACTGACGGTTCTTTGCTCGTACTGCCACAGGTCATCCTCAAAATGCCTGTCACAGGAATTATCGTGTCTCACTTAAGGGGGGCAGTCCAGCACGGTCACCGCAAATTTCGTCTAATCCGGCAGACTTTGACCTCGCAGGAAATTCAAATCGGTTACGGTGTCGCCACAAAGCTTTGTAAGAGCTTTGACTTCTGACAAGCTGAAGACGTTTTCACCGTGCTCACCGCGATCAAACTCGTCGATGTATTCCAAGTTCTGTTTAACGACGCCAACCCGGTAGGCCTGTCTGTGCTGACCATAAAACGCGCCCTGCCAGGTTTCGCCGTGGACCAAGAAATTCCGCTTGGAATGTATCTCTTTCAGGTTTCGATAGACCCGATCGACTATCGCTCGCTTCTCCGACGGAACGCCGGCGAACTCGACCCATTCCTTGAACCAACCGACTTTCGGTCCGAACGTCTTCTGGGAATATTCGTCGAATAGGCGCTCGATCGGTGCCTCGTTGATAACATCGACGTACAGCAGCATCGTAAATTCAACGCGGCCCATCTCCGTCAGAAATTCGCCGAGAGCTCTATTGAGCTGGTCAACGCTTCGCTGTGCGCGAACCTTGGCACGCCGCCGCCTGCGCGCACGCTTTGTTAAACGACTGCTAGTCATTGTCTCTTCTACGGTATCTCTCCTTTCCTGCTACCACTAATTGAACCTGATTTGTTGAGGAAATACCGGGATTCCGGAGACCGAGCACCAAATTTATTCGCTATTGCCAGTTCGCTAACTTGCGGCTGCGAGCGTGCTCGGCGGGCAGCGGCAATCGAGTGCACAGTCAACGTAGTTCTGAAGATTCCAGAATGCCGCCCCGACCTCGAGAGGTTGAGCGGTGACGCAATCGAGATAATCAAAGCCTCGCCGCGAGACGTGTAGCTTCAGTTCACGAAAGCACTGCTGACGGTTTGTCGGGGAGGATCCCGACTGGCCGCAGATCAGGGCAGCTTCCATGCCGCGATGACTAAGCCAGTAACCGTAAATGCCGTCGTAAAACACCATTGCCAGTGTTCTAGATAGAACTCGACCACGGTGTGCAAGAGCTTGGACGTCCAGTGGCGCTCGGAGCGACCTTGGATAAAGATGACCGGGATTCCCGGGACATTCTTCGGCGGTACGTATTCCCCGTTCCACCAGCGCTGCCACCACCGTCTTACGTAATCCTTCATGCGAATCTCCATGACGCTGACCATGGCCATGGATACCGAGCTGTTCTTGAATGGTCAGATATATGTCGGGTTTATCCGGGCTATTCGACCTATTCACAGCTAAAGGGATGTCCCACTTATCCAACTAATCCACAGACCGGAGGGCTTGCCTTTATCGAATACCCGTCTTCGGCGTTATCCTCTCTCACACCGAGGGGCGTTAAGATGGCTGCGGACAGAGACATGGCCGATGCTGACTACCGAGCCAGAATTCTGCACTAACCCGCCAAAACAAGGTGGGTCAGAACCCGCACATACCCTGCGTATGTGAGTGCCCTTCACTACATTTTCCTGCTATCTCTCGCCCGCCGTCCCGGCCCAAAGCAAAACCCTCCGTCCGTTCCAGGGAGCAACAACCATGCGATACCTCCACACCATGCTGCGCGTGCGCAATCTCGATGTCGCGCTGAAGTTTTACCAGGATGCGCTGGGCTTGAAGGAGGTGCGGCGGATCGAGAACGACAAGGGACGCTTCACGCTGGTGTTCCTGTGCTCGGCGGACGATCTCGAGGCCCTGAAGAAGCAGCCGCAGACGCGCGGCGCGCCGCTGGTGGAGCTCACCTACAATTGGGACGAGGAGAAGTACGGCGAGGATCGCTTCTTCGGCCATCTCGCCTATGAGGTCGACGATATCTACGCCACCTGCGAGAAGCTGATGAAGGCCGGCGTCACCATCAACCGTCCCCCGCGCGACGGCAACATGGCCTTCGTCCGTTCGCCGGACCTGCACTCGATCGAGCTGTTGCAGAAGGGCGAGCCGAAGCCGCCGCAGGAGCCGTGGGCATCGATGCCCAACATCGGCCATTGGTAAGGCGCCTGTCAGGAACAACGCCGCTGGCCCCACGTTCTCTCTTCAACGAAGCCGATTGGAGGAGGATGCGATGGCGAGAGGGCTGTTGCTGTGGATGCTTGGCGTGCCGATCCCGGTGATCATTCTGTTGTGGCTGTTCTTCGGCCGCTGACCGTCACGTTGAACTTTGCAATGGAAGCTCCGCCGCGTGCGGAGCTTTTTGCATGAGGGGCACGATGCAATCGCGCATCGCTCGGCGTGCCGAATTCCGCTATCACCCGCAGCATGCGACAATGCGGGGGATGCTTTGATGCCTGACACCAAGCTGACGATCTGGGGCCGCGCCAATTCGGTCAACGTGCAGAAGGTGCTGTGGTGCCTCACCGAGCTTGGCCTCTCCTACGAGCGCATCGATGCCGGCATGCAGTATGGCAAGACCCGCGAGGCCGAGTATCTGGCGATGAATCCCAATGCGCGGATCCCGACGCTGGTCGAGGACGACTTCGTGCTGTGGGAGTCCAATTCGATCATGCGCTATCTCTGCCTCGCGCACGGCCGCGGCACGCCGATCTACCCTGATGCGCCGAAGCAGCGCGCCTCGGTCGACCGCTGGCTCGACTGGACGCTGTCGACGGTGCAGCCGGTCGACCGCCCCGTGTTCTGGGGCATCGTGCGCACGGCGCCCGCCGAGCGCGACATGATCCAGGTGCAGCGCGATGCCGATGCCGCCGCCGAGGTCTGGGCCATCGCCGACCGCCTGCTCTCCTCGCGCCGCTTCATCGAGGGCGAACAGTTCACGCTGGCCGACATCGCGATCGGCTCCTATGCGCGGCGCTGGCTCGGCGTCGAAGGCATCAGCCGGCCGGCGCAGCCGCACCTCACCCGCTGGCTCGCCGAGCTCGGCAAGCGGCCCGGATTTGCGCAATTCGTCGCACCGCCGATGTCGTGAATGCTGGCGCGGCGTAAGCTGCGACGATCGCGCGGGGAATCGGCGTCGGAGCAAGCCGCGCGACCAATCGGCCGCATCTTTCGACGATGGCATCATACCCCTGTTTTGCCCGACGCATCGAGATTAATTTCGCAAAATCCAAATTACGAAAAACCTAAGCTTTTGCCGTGGCTTGGCTACTGTGCATGGGGTTGTTTTCGCAGTTTTTGTTTTAGGCCCCTAGCGGCCAGCCGCGCTCGACCAGCAGCACGCAGATGATCAGCAGCAGCGTCACCACGGCGGTGGCGAGGCGCGCGATCCAGCCGAGGCCGCGGCCGACCCACCACAAGAGCGCGCAATACATCAGCACGGGGACGAGGATATCGAGCCGCACCAGATCCGGCGCCATGGGCCATCAGCGCCGGATGGAGGTGTCGACGCTGATCGAGCCGCCGACCTTCACGCAGGTCCCGGTGCCCTCGACCATGACGAAGCGCGGGCCGTAGGAGGCGCACGAGCCCGCCCTGACCTTCCCGGCCGCGCCGTTCAGCGGCAGCGTCCTGCCGGTCTCCCTGCCCGCCTGCGGCCGCTCGGCAGGCGGCAGGCGCAGGCTCTCCGCCGCGGTCGCGGACGTAGCCAGCAACGAGATCAGGATGAGGAGCGGCGTGCGCATCGCCGCCTTGTAGCCCGGACCGGTGCCGCGCGCCATCGGGGCCGTCCGGGTCCCGTGGTCAGATGAACTTGACGCCGGCCGACTTGCCGCGGCGCCAGACCACCTGGCAGCTCCGCCCGGTGCGCGCGTCGCGTGCGAAGGCCATCCGGATCACGCCCGGAAGCTGGCTCGCGTCCTCGTCCATCGTGATCTTCGCGCCCGTGTCCGAGATGTCCTGGACCAGGCAGTGCCGCGCGGCGAAGCCGCCGTCGAGCGTGATCCAGGCGTGCCGGGACAGCAGCTTGCGCTCTGCGCGCTTTTTCGGCGGTGGCATTGGCGAAAATCTCCCCGTCCAGCGCTACGCAGGGAACCCTAAGAATCCGTTGAAATCGCCTCCGGATGATCCCGGGGCCGGCGCTGTCCACCGGAGCCAAAAGTCCGTTCCCGAACGGCTTGCCCGGGAGCGCAAAGGCCACTATACGTTCGCCCGCTGCAAGCCGCCGGGCACTGTTCGGCCGGCCAGCGGCCGTGCTGCGGAAAGCGGCGGGGCCCTGCGTTTGCTCCCTTCGTCTATCGGTCAGGACGCCACCCTTTCACGGTGGAGAGAGCGGTTCGATTCCGCTAGGGAGCGCCAAATTTCCAAGACATCTTTGATTTCCAAGACATCTTTGATTTCGTTTCGATTTTTGCGCGACTCGCAAACCAATATCCCTGCTCAGGACGCACGGTTGAGGAAGATCGGCAGCCCGCGCTTGTTGGAATAGAGAGGACGATAGCGCTCTGTGTTGTACGTGCTGGCGACGTCCAACACGCGCGGTCCGAGCCTGGCGTCAGGGATGGGTACAAGGTCGTAGCGGCCCTCGACCAGCGCCGACATGAGGCCTGTCTTACCTTCCAGGATGGCATCGTAGGCCATGTTGCCAAAAGTCAGGGCGACCAGCTTGTCGATGAAATCAGGATCGCCCGATCGCAGATCGTAGGTGAGATCAGAGACGATGGTCTCCTCGCCGGCGCGCCGCTTGATCTCGTCAGCAAGCGCTTCGGCGACGCTCGCCCTCTTGCGGTGACCGTAAGCGTCAGGCTCGCCGTATTCCTGCACCTTGTAGCCATCCCACTCCGCTCCCTCGCTGAGCACGATCAGCGCATAGTTGCTTGGGTTGGCGCGTTTCTCCTCGCGCAGCAACTCAATCAGCTTGCCAAGATTGACCTTGTACTCCGGTACCACGCATCGGATCGAGGTCGCGTACGCGGTATAGAGTGCCGTAAATCCGGCATCGCGGCCAAAGATGCGGAAAATGCCAATCCGCTCGTGTGAGCCGATAGTGGTGCGCTGCCGCTGGATGGCATCGCTGGCGCGGGTGATCGCGGTCGAGAAACCGATGCAATACTCGGTGTTGCGGACGTCGTTGTCCATCGTCTTCGGGATGGCGATGATCTTGACGCCGAGTCCGTTGAGCTTGTCCGCATAACTAAGTGTGTCGTCGCCGCCGATTGCGATGAGGTGCTCGATGCCAAGCCCCGATAAGTTCGCCAGTACCTGGCCGGTGACGTCCCAGGTCTTGGTTGTGACGCCGGCCTTGGTACTCTCCGAAATTGGAAGGCCTCGGCCGGCCAGATGATCGGGCAGCTTTTTCATTTTGGAGGGATTGGTGCGGCTCGAGTGCAGCACGGTGCCGCCGCGTCGGTCGATGACGCGCGTATTTTCCCGATTGAGCGGGATCAGGTAGTGGGATTTGCTGGCGGGGTCGTCCAAGTTCAGGTGCGTGAGGGCCTCCCAACCGCGCCGGAGACCGACGACCTCGATGCCGTCCTCGCTGCCGCGATAGGTCACGGTCTTGATGATTGCGTTGAGGCCGGGGACGTCGCCGCCGCCGGTGAGAATGCCGATACGTTTTCTCGCCACGCCCACCTCCCAGCATTAGCATGTCGCAATAGCGCCCGCGTCACACGTTCTCTACTCGGCCGCTTCCGGCTTGCGCTCCTCGCGCAGCCGAAAACGCTTCAGGAGTGCGGATACGGTGTCGCGGAAGCCGCCATACTCCAATTCGGAATAGGGCAGCATCGCAGCGCCGGACCAGCCTTGGCTGCGCATCTCGATTGCCTTGCTTTGCGCACGCCGGCGCACCTCGTCCCAGGCCGGATTGTCGAAGAAATCGGTATAGGACTCGGAAAAGCGGCCTTCCTTGTCGATCGAGAAGCCAGCGCAGGAAACGATCGGCAGGCAGTACATGCCAGTCACCGGCGTATTAAGCGGCACCGGCATCAGCGGCATCACGTGCGAGCCGCGTGCATCCCCACCCACGAAATGTGCCTTGGCGAAGGGCGAGACGATCTCCTCGGGAGCCGGGAAAATTCCCTGGTTCCTGATGATCGCGACCGGATCATCCTTGCCGGTATACTTGCCTGCGATTGCGTGAAGACGTTGCGCCGACACCGCGGCGGCAACCTCGCCATATGTTTGAGAAACGATGCGGTCGATGCCAAAACGCTCGTTGTCTCGGAGCAACGCGGCAATGTGGTAATTGTCAGCAGGCGCGTCGAGTTCGATCACGCTGTCGCCCGCCGTGCAATCCATGTCGATGACATGGAAACGGAATCCCTTGATCATCGGGGGCAGCATGAGCCCCGCGCAATACATGGGATCAGCGAAGGCGAGGTAGAGCGGCAGGTTGTAGGCGCCGGGGCCGCATTTGTCGGCGGCGAACACCATGAACGACTCCGCGGGCCTCCGGCCCGATAAGTGCTCGAAGCTGAGTTCGGCGACGCCCGGGCCGGCACCGCGAATATTTCCGGAAGGCGCGTCTGCGAGAAGATCCTGACCGGCGCCGTAGAGACCGGAAGTCTTCGCAACCGAAGTCGCCGCGAGAAACGTCTTCCAGGCGAATTGATGGACCTCGGAGCTGCCTTCGCCCCGCGTGTGCGTCATGATGATCGCGATGTCGTCGCCGGTGTGGCAGACGAAGCCGTCGATCAAAAGACCAGTAGCAATCGCCTTCCCGACTTCGACATCGACAGCCGCCATCATGTGTGAAGACGGTTTCGTATGCCCTCCAACAGAGCCAACGTCCGCCTTGATGACCGAAAGAGTGAGTCTCATAACCGTTCCTCCCCACGCAGGCTTGCGCCTCGGCCTCGGCGCTTGCTGCGCCGGGGCGACGGCGCTGCTCATTCACGGCAAGAACTCTCTGGTGTTGCGATAGGTTCCAGCGTTGAGTTGATAGCTCTCCGCAACTGAGTGAGCGGTCCTGCCCATTTGCTGCAGGCTTTGCCTTTTAGAAAAGTGGCAAACCAGTTGAGTTCGTTCGCACATCGCCCTTCGCTAGGAAGCGCCAGCTGCGAGGGCTCGCCAGGGGCGACAAATCTGCCGCCGCGACATGAACCTCCCCGCCTCCAACCTTCGACCAACGTCCGATCGGAACCGGTAGGCCCATGGAGCAGCGCGAGACCATCCCGAAAGGCCAGTCCGGCGCTGCCTCGGAGCCGCCGTCCTGGATGCATCGTACGGCCCCCTATGCGCCGGACCGGCGTGCCAAGATGCTGGAGCATATGGCGCGCGCCAGATCGCTTCCGCAGCGCCAAGCCCCGGCTGCGCAGTCGCCGCTCGCGGCCGGCATGACCATTCTCGGTGATGCCTACGGCTACGCAGTCCTGTTCGGCATCATTGCGCTGCTCTTCCAGTCCCGCGTTCCTCTCTACCTCGGCGCGTTTCTTTTCCTGACCGACGGCACGCGCATCGAAAGCGCGCTCGCAGCGATCGGTATCAGGCTCGAGCCCGATACGATCGGGCCCGATATCGTTAAGGGCTCCGTGTTCTGGTTCGCCTGGATCGCGCTGCTCGTGTCCATCAGAGGCTCCGTCCCGGCCTGGCTCGCGGCGTGGATGCCACCAGCCCAGTCATGGTCCGCGATCGCTGGCATCGCTCTTGAGCTCGCCATGGTCGATGCGCTCACGACATTGACTATCCGGCGCACAGTTCCGTGGTTCGGCCTGGCGATCAGGCCAGACGGCCTGATCTGGACAGGGATCAAGCTCGTCATTCTCGTCGGTGCGCTGGCGCTGCTGGTGCTGCTCGGGGCGGTCTGAACGCCACCGCCCGGATTACCCGATGACGACGTTGTGACTATCCGCCGCGCGTTATCGCGCGTCGCCGGGCCCCGTGCATTTACCGGAAATTTACCCCTGCTCATGTGCGCCGGTATCAATTGCTTAGAGTTTCGCCGCTACCGTGGAACTACGGGAATGATCCAAAAACAGATTGGCGCACATGTCCGTCGCAGAGTTCCTCAGGCAGCGAGCAGTTGACCTTGCGGTGAGCGGCAGCTACTCGCTGCCCCGCTGGTACGATTGCGAGGGCAAGCTCCGCAGCTTCGCCTGCCGAACCAAGCGTGTCTCGCCGTTCCGGATGATCGTGGACGTGCCTGTCGTCGGCAAGGTCGGCGAGCGCGTGACCTCCTACTTCCAGGATTTCGGCGAGTTCCAGTGCACCATCAGCGCGACACTGAAGGCGGGCTTCCTGATGGAGCTCGAGATGACGCGGGCGCGGCGCGCCTGGATGTCGGAAAAGCTGACCTGGCTCGAGAAGAAGCAGAAGGATGCCAGCGTTCGCGAGCTGCGGCGTGACGCGCGTTTCGTTCCGCAGGTCTCGCACACCGTCCTGACCCTCGCGGACGGCAGCAGTCACCCGTGCTTCATCATCGACGTCTCGACGGCCGGCGTCGCGGTGTCCTCCGAATACGATCCGACGGTCGGAACCCCGCTTGCGGTCGGCGCCTGCGTCGGGCGGGTGATCCGCAAGTTCGACCACGGCTTTGCGGTCAAATTCGCCGAAAAGCAGAACCGGGACGACCTCGACCGCCTGATCGTCCGCACGCCCTTGCTGAAGTCGGCCTGACCCTCGGCCTCGCTGCCCTATAGCGGCCCCAATGCCGGATCAGCTTTTGCAGGTCTGTGCCTGGTGCAGGACGTCATTTTGCAGACTTGCGATCGGGGGACCGAATGGCAGTCGACAAGATCACGGCTGATAAAATCAAAGTCGGTAAGATCACCTGGGACAGGGTCGGCCGGGTCACCGAGCCCGGACGCTACATGTACACGTTCGGCTGGCTCACCATCACCGCCGGCGATCTCGAGATCTGGAAGCGATACCCACAGGCCGCGTTCACGCTGCTGGTGCAGCATTCCGAGTCACACGAGTCCGTCGGCGAGGAATTCCATCTCGGCGCCTTCGACGTCGCCCCCGACGCACCGACTCCGATCACCACGCACTGAGCCGGAGAAGCGCGGGGCCGCCGCCGGACCGCGTGCGCCATGAATCGAAGAAACCTGCGTATTTCCTTGATCTGGCTCGCCAATCTCGATCCCTTATCTGGCGCGCGGTTGTTGCCATGGATGACGAGCATTCCTTGTCATGCAATTGATCGCGCTTGTATTCTACTTCTTGTTGGTCCGCGGCGCCGATGAACGGAAGCTGTCGCGCGCGTTAAGCGAGCCGACAGCTGGCGCATGACACATGGTCGCATCGGTGAGCGTAGATATGCGGATCAAGGGAACCTATTTTCGGCGCAATGTACCTGATCGAAGCGCTACCCACCGTCATTGGAACTGCCGCGATCGCCCCGGCGCTACTCATGCTGTGGCTTGTCATTGCCGCCGAAGAGCGCCCCGGCCCGCCGGCCCAGGTCTGGACTGCCTTCCTGTTAGGTGCGGCCAGCATTTCGCTGCTGGGCCTCGCCCGCGCCCCCTTCGCCAAGATGGTCGCCGCCCCCGACGACCCCTGGGCGGCGCTGGCCATGCATTCGATCTTCGGCGTCGCGCTGCCTGAGGAGGCCGTCAAGGTGATCGCCATCGTGCTGGTCTCCTCGACCAAGCGGCGGACCTTTGCCAATCCGATGGACACCGTGGTTTATGGCGCCGCGGTCGGCCTCGGCTTCGCCGCCTACGAGAACCTCGCCTATCTGGTCCAGCACGCCGAGATGTGGCGCTCGCTGGCCGCCCTGCGCAGCGTGCTGACCGTGCCATTCCACGGCGCGCTCGGCATCATTGCCGGCGCTTACCTGACGATCGCGCGCGCCGGCACGGCACTGGGCGCGAACCGCCACCATCGCGATTGGGCCCGTCTCTCCAGCCGGCTATTGATCTTCGTCGGCCCGCTCGCCCTGCATTCGGCCTTCGACTTCCCGCTGCTGACGCTTCAGCGCATGCCCGATCTCGATCCAACGCTGCGGATGTGGCTGGGTGCCGCGAGCCTCCTGATCGGCTTCAGCTCGATAGCCTTCGCCATCCGCCTGGTCCGGCGCGTCGCGCGCCACCATGCGCCGCGGACCGATGTGGCACGCGAGCGCCTCAGCCAGTTGCGGCGGATGTGGGCGTTGCTGCTGGCCGGCGGCGGCATCGGCTTTCTCGGGCTCGCCTTCGTGCTGACCTCGATCCATCACTGGCTGATCAATCCCGAGCGCAACCTGACGCTGGCCCTGATCCCGATTGGTTTCGTCTCGATCCTGCTCGGCCTCGCGCTTCTGATTGTCACAACGGCGATCTACATTCTCGGCCGCAACCGCATCCGCACCAGCGCGGAGGGTTTTTCCTCGGCGCCCGGCGGTGGCTGAGGCGCGGGGATGGCAAGCACGGTGCGCAGCTATTAGATTGAGTCGCATGGGCGGCTTACGGGATCGAGGCCATCATGACATCGCCTGAGGAATTTTCACGGCTGCAATCCGCGATGAGCCAGGCGGTCAAGGCGCATTGGAAGGCCTTCTTGTTCGAAGGCATCCTGCTCGTGGTTCTCGGCGTTGCCGCATTGATCCTCCCGCCGCTCGCGAGCCTTGCCACCGCGATCTTCCTCGGCTGGATGTTTTTGATCAGCGGTATCGGCGGACTGATCGCGACCTATTGGGCGCGCAGCACGCCAGGCTTCTGGTGGTCGCTGATCTCGGCCGCGCTGGCCGTACTCGCCGGTATGCTGCTGCTGGCCCGGCCGATGCAGGCCGTGCTGACGCTGACCATCGTGCTCGGCGCCTATTTCCTCGCCGAGGGCGTCGCCACCATCATGTACGCACTGGAGCACCGCCGCGAGTTGAGCAGCCGCTGGTCGTGGCTCCTGATCTCGGGCCTCGTCGACATCGCGATCTCGTTCATGGTGATCACGGGACTGCCGAGCTCGGCGGAATGGGCGATCGGCATCCTCGTCGGTATCAACCTGCTGTTCGGCGGCGCCACCCTGATCGGCATGGCGCTGGCGGCGCGCAAGAGCAACACCTGAGACGCCTCATCGCGCCCTGCGCCGTTTTGGGGGTGACAACCCGGCAGCGGCACGCTATATGGCCTGCCATGATCACCGTCGCCACCAGCTATTTTTGGTATTTTAGCTACGACAGCTCGCTGGCGGCGGGAGGATCGCGCTCAATCTGACACATTGCAGCAAACGTCCGAACAAGCCGCCAGACCTGGCGGCTTTTTTATTGGCCGGCAGGTTTCCAACACAGACAGGAGCCAGCCGTGCTGAGCACGACCGACGATCTTCGCATCCGTGAACTGAAAGAACTGAGCACGCCGGAAGAGGTCATGCGGGAGGTCCCGCGTACGCTCACCGCAACACGCGTGGTGATGGCCGCCCGCAACGCCATCCACGCCATCCTGAGCGGCCAGGACGACCGTCTGCTGGTCGTGGTCGGCCCCTGCTCGGTGCACGATCCCAAGGCCGCGCTCGACTACGCCGAGCGCCTCGCACATCTGCGCGAAGACCTTGCCGACCAGCTCGAGATCGTGATGCGGGTCTATTTCGAGAAGCCGCGCACCACCATCGGCTGGAAGGGCCTGATCAACGACCCCGATCTCGACGGCAGCTTCGACATCAACAAGGGCCTGCGGCTCGCCCGCAACGTGCTGTCGGCGGTGAACAATCTCGGCCTGCCCGCGGGCACCGAATTCCTTGATATGACGACGCCGCAATACATCGCGGACCTCGTGTCCTGGGCCGCGATCGGCGCCCGCACGACCGAGAGCCAGATCCATCGCGAGCTGGCCTCCGGGCTGTCCTGCCCGGTCGGCTTCAAGAACGGCACCGACGGCAATGTGCGGATCGCGGCGGACGCGGTGAAGTCGGCCTCGCATCCGCATCACTTCATGGCGGTGACGAAGCTCGGCCGTTCGGCGATCGCCTCGACCGCCGGCAACGAGGATTGCCACATCATCCTGCGCGGCGGCAGCAAGCCGAACTACGATGCGGCGAGCGTTGCGGCCGCCTGCAATGAATTGACCAGATCCGGCGTCGCGCCGCTCGTGATGGTCGATGCGAGCCATGCCAATTCAAGCAAGAAGCCGGAGAACCAGCCGCTGGTGATGACCGATATCGCAGGTCAGATCTCGGGCGGCGAGAGCCGCATCATGGGCGTGATGATCGAGAGCAACCTCGTTGCCGGTCGACAGGATGTTGTGCCGGGCAAGCCGCTCACTTACGGCCAAAGCATCACCGACGGCTGCATCGACTGGCCGGCCACGGCAACCGTGCTCGAGCAGCTCGCCGACGCGGTCGAGATCCGCCGCAACACCCGGCGCGCAGGGCTGCACGAGCGGTCGGCGTAAGGCATGACGAGGCGAAGTGTCAGTCGCTTGCTCCGCTCCTCACCTCTCCCCTTGCGGGAGAGGTGAAAGCCTCAGCAGCCGCGGCAGATGCTCTTGATCTTGCGATCGAGCTCCGCGTCTTCCTTGTTCGCGGGTGTATTCGGGTTGCTCAGGTTCTTCTCGCTCGGCACATCGGCCGCGCGCGGCTGGCGGTGGCCGACGGGCGCCGGCAACACCGTTCCCGGGATCGCGCCGCCGGATGTCGATGATCCCTTGGAACCGCCGGTCTGTGCAACCGCAGCGCCGCCGAGCAAGACCACGAGCGATGCTGCCAGCATGATCTTTTTCATGTCCGCTTCTCCATTCTCAAACCGGCTCGCATTTCAGCCCCGCTCATTTTTCGGGGGGATAGAGATGAACATCGCCGCAATAATCCACGATACGATAGCGCGTTTCGGCTCCCGCTTCACGCGCATCGTCTGCGATATTTTGTGCCACCGACACATAATTCGGACCGACCGGTGATTTGCCGGCGCCGCCGGGAATATCGATGACGTAGTCAGGCTGACACAGCCCCGACACTCGCCCGCGCAACTGCCGCATCAAATCCTGTCCCTCGGCCAGCGTCGTTCGCAAATGCACGGTGCCCGGCGCGAGATCACCGTGATGCAGGTAATAGGGCTTGATCCGGCATTCGACGAAAGCTCGCATCAAATCCGACAGAGCGGCGATATTGTCATTGACGCCGCGCAAGAGCACGGACTGGCTCACCATGGGAATACCGGCGTCGACGAGACGCGCGCAGGCGGCGCGCGCCGTTCCGGTCAGCTCCCGCGCATGGTTGGCATGCAGCGCAACCCAGGTGGTGGCTCCCTCGACCTTCAGTGCCGCAACCATCTCCACGCTGACGCGCGCGGGTTCGGCCACGGGCACGCGGGTGTGGAGACGGATGATCTTGACGTGATCGATTGCCGCGAGGTCGGCCATGATCTCGCTTATCCGCCGCGGCGACAACATCAGGGGGTCGCCGCCGGTCAGGATCACCTCCCAGATCTCGCCATGCTCGCGGATGTAGTCGATCGCCGCGCGATAGGCGCCGTCCGAGAGCGCATTCTCCTTGCCGGGCCCCACCATCTCGCGGCGGAAGCAGAACCGGCAATAGACCGCGCAGACGTGAACGAGCTTGAACAGCACGCGGTCGGGATAGCGGTGCACGATCCCGGAAACCGGCGAATGCGGATGGTCGCCGATCGGATCGGCGCTCTCGCCCGGCTGCACGTCGAGCTCGGCCGCGGTCGGAACGAACTGCCGCGCGATGGGATCGTCGGGATCGGTCGTCTCAATCAGCTCGACCAGATCAGGCGTGATCGCCACGGCATAGCGCGCGGCAACGCGTTCGAGCGCCGGCAGCGCCGATGCGGGAGCCAGGCCCTCGGCCACCAGCTCGGCAGGCTCGCGCAGGGTGCGTGCAAGATTCGTCTTCGTCATCTCTCATCCGCAGGCGGTGTCCAGACCACCTGATCAATTCGTGTTGCACCGCTCGCCAGCATGACCAGCCGGTCGAAGCCGAGTGCGACGCCACTCGCCTCCGGCATTGCGGCAACCGCGGCCAGAAAGTCCTCGTCGAGCGGATAGGCTTCGCCGTAGCGGCGCTGCTTCTCCGTCATCGATTCCGTGAAGCGTTTTCGCTGCTCCTCGGCATCGGTCAGCTCTCCAAAGCCATTGGCGAGCTCGACGCCGCACGCATAGACCTCGAAACGCTCGGCGACCCTCGGATCGTCCGCTTTCACCCGCGCCAGCGCCGCCTCTGGAGATGGGTATTCAAACAGGATCGTCAAACGCCCCTGCCCCAGACGCGGCTCGACATGCTCGACCAGGACCTTGCTGAAGATATCCGACCAGGTGTCGTCCTCGGCCACACGGACCTTGCCGCGGGCGGCCGCGGCGAGCGCGGCACGGTTACCCTCGCCGCCCGAAATTGTCGACAGCAGGTCGATGTCGGCGAAGCGCTCGAAGGCGCCCGCCACCGTCAGGAGTTCCGGCTCGGCGAAGGGATCGGCGGTCCGGCCGCGGAAGGAGAAGGTCCCGATCCCGGTCACCTGCGCCGCACGGGCGATCACGACGACGCAATCGGCGATGATGGCGTCATAGGGGGCGCCTGCCCGGTACCATTCCAGCATGGTGAATTCGGGCAGATGCAGGTCCCCGCGCTCGCGGTCGCGGAACACCCGGGCGAACTCGAAAATCCGCATCTCGCCTGCCGCCAGCAGCTTCTTGCAGGCAAATTCCGGCGAGGTCCGCAGGTATCGGTTGGTCCGGCTGCCGTCGGGCCGCATGATTTCGGTCCGGGGGGCATGCAGATGGGTCTCATTGCCCGGGGAGACCTGCAGGACCGAGGTTTCGACCTCAACGAAGCCCTGTTCGGCGAAAAAGCCCCGCAAAGCTCCGGTGACGGCGCTCCTGGCCTGGAGGAACGGCCGGCGGTCGAGGTGCCGCGAGGGCGACCAGAACGGCGAGATTGGCTTGTCCCCAGCCATTAACCGACTGCCCCAACCTGCAGCAAAGTGCTGGCATCCAACGGCAAAATCAGTATGTTGCGGCCCGAAACGGGCGCCGAGGTCCGATTTGAGGCCCCAAGTCCCCCATCAATTTGACCACGTCCTGGCCGCAGCCGGGCCAAGCAAGCAGGAAATACAGCTTTGAGAGTCATCGCCAGTTCTATTCGCAAGGGCAACGTCATCGAGCAAGACGGCAAGCTTTATGTCGTCGTGAGCGCCGAGAACATCCATCCCGGCAAGGGCACCCCGGTCAGCCAGATCGAAATGCGCCGAATCTCGGACGGGGTAAAGATCTCCGAACGCTACAAGACCACCGACCAGGTCGAAAAGGCCACGATCGAAGAGCGCAACTACACCTATCTCTATGAGGATGGCGACGGCTACCACTTCATGAACCCGGAGACCTACGACCAGGTCCAGGTTTCCAAGGACGTGGTCGGCGACGCCGCCGCCTATCTTCAGGAGAGCATGACGGTCAAGCTGTCCATGCACGACACCAACCCGGTGTCGATCGCCCTGCCGCAGCGCGTGACGCTGGAAGTGGTGGACACCGAGCCCGTGACCAAGGGCCAGACCGCCTCATCCTCCTACAAGCCCGCGGTGCTTTCCAACGGCGTGCGCACCACCGTGCCGCCGCACATCACGGTCGGCACCCGCGTGGTGGTGATGACCGAAGACGGCTCCTACGCCGAGCGCGCCAAGGACTAAGCGAGCAATCGAGGATCGGAACAGGTACCGCCGGGGGCGAGACAGTGGGCAGGGAGAGTTTCCGCTTCGTCTCGCCTCTCCTGGCGCTGCTGTCCCTCCTTATTGCCGGACCGCTCGCTGCGGATGAATTCCGCAGCTCCTCGCTCACGGCCCTGCGCGTCGACTGGCGCGCGGCGCTCGATCAGCTCCGTATCGAGATCAATGGCCACCCCCAGATTGCGGGCGACTTCATCTTCGCACCGCGCCGTTCGGTGCCGCGCTACGATCCGCGCGCGATGCCCGCGCTGGTGCAGCTCAACGCGATCTCCTCGCACTTCTTCACCGGCATTACCCGAAGTCCCGTGCCGGTGCTGCTGCCGTTTGACGCCGCCGCGTACCTCGAGGCGCAGCGCAGCGGCGTGCCGGTGACGCTCGCGCTGTCGCGCTACCAGGCTGACTTCAATCCCGTCGAGATGTTCGATGCCGGTCCTGCCGGCTACAGCGCGACCTTCTCGTTCGAGCCTGGCGCCGGCGACGGCATGCCGAGCCGAGTGTTCGCAAGGCCCGTCGAAGTGCAAATCACGGGCTCAGCGCTCGTCTACGACATCGCCGATCCCGCCGGCGGCAAAGGCGAGCCAGTCAAGCCGCTCGCGGCAACCTACCCGGATCTGCGCAAGTTCATCCGGGAAGGCTATGTTCGCTACGCCTTCACCCGTTTCGGCGTCGCCTATGTGGTGTCGATCCAGTGCCTCGACAGCGTCGCCAGACCGCGGCGACTCGCCTGCAAGGAGGCCTATCCGGTTGCCGAGCGCTTCCTGAAGGCGCTGCGCGTCGCAGGCGGCCAGCGCATGCGGCCGCTGACGGACATTGCCTCCAATGTCATCGATCGCCCCGCGGCGCGTTCACCGGATTTCAGCTACCGGCCGAGCGGTGACATCATCCCGAACACCGGCTACCGCAAGCAGGGCGGCCATCCCGACACGATCGCCTATGCCCAGATCCGCTTTCCGCTGGAGAAGGCGCCCGCCTTCGTGCGTTCGCAATCCTATGGCAAGCGCGACAAGAGCGAAGGTCTGACCGCCTATCCCTGGCGCGACAATTTCTGCGAGTCGCGCAGTTTCGAGGTGTGGCAATGTGGTGGAGGCTACGGCCACCAGGGCGAGGATATCCGCGCCGCCGACTGCCCGCCGCCCGGTGAAGGCCGCGAGCCCTGCGATCCCAAGCAGCGCGGCGTCGTCGCGGTACGCGATGCGATCGTCATCCGCGGAGCCAAGGACCAGGCCGCGACGCTTCAAGTCAACAGCCGCACCGAGCACATCCGTTTCCGCTACATGCACATGAATCCGCAGGTGATGAACGCCGATGGCGTGCTCAATGGCCGCATCGTCACCGAAGGCGAGAAGATCGGTGTGATCTCGAACTATCTCGACCACCCCGCCGGCACGTCGATGCACCTGCATTTCGACGTCCAGGTGTTCACCCGCGACGGCTGGATCTGGGTCAGCCCTTACGTCACGCTGGTCTCTGCCTATGAACGCCTGATCCGCGCCCGCGGCCGCGAGGTCGGGCCCGACATTGCGGGGGCCCCACAGCCTGTGGCGCATGCGCTGCCCGAGGACGTGCTCAAGCCGGACCTGCGCGAGGGATCGAGCGGCGAGGACAATTGACGGCTTGCTCGTTCCGATGCCCCGGGCGGTGCAAGAGTGTGTTGTCGCGCACACCACCGGCCCGAACGAAGAAGGGACAGGGTTGATGAGTGTCGGACTGATTGGTCTTCTCGATGATATCGCGGCGATTGCAAAGGTGGCAGCGGCCTCGCTCGACGATGTGGCGAGCCAGGCGGCCAAGGCGGGCACGAAGGCGGCTGGCGTGGTCATCGATGACACGGCCGTCACGCCGAACTACGTCATCGGCTTCGCTTCGAAACGCGAACTGCCGATCGTCGGTAAGATCGCGGTCGGATCGCTGCGCAATAAATTGCTGATCCTGCTGCCCATTGCCCTGCTGCTTGGTTATTTCCTTCCCGCCGCGGTCACGCCATTGCTCATGCTAGGCGGAGCCTTTCTCTGCTACGAGGGCGCCGAGAAGGTGCTTGAGGCCATGCTGCCGCATCACGCGCACCACCACGAGTCTCAGCTCCAGCCGATCGCGTTGAATGCCCGATCCGTCGAGGACGAGAAGGTCGCGAGTGCCATCAAGACCGATTTCATCCTGTCGGCGGAAATCATGGCGATCACGCTGGCGGCCCTCCCGGCGGGCAGCATCTGGACGCAGGCGCTGGTGTTGGCGCTGGTCGGCCTCTTCATCACCGTTGGGGTCTATGGCGTGGTCGCGCTGATCGTGAAGGCGGACGATGTCGGCGTGGCCCTTGCGCGCTACGACGGCGCCTCTGTCATTGGCGGCGCGATCCGCCTGCTCGGACGCGCGCTCGTCCGCGGCATGCCCTCCTTCCTGGCGGTGCTGAGCACGATTGGCACCGCCGCCATGATCTGGGTCGGCGGCGGCATCATCCTGCACGGCATTGAAAAATACGGCCCGCCCGCGATCGGCCGCGCGGCGCATGCCGCGACCGAGGCTGCCGCGCATGTCCTTCCATCGGTTGCCGGCATCATCGAATGGTCGGTCGAGGCAGCCATCTCAGGCGCACTTGGACTGCTTGTCGGCGCACTTGCAATTCCGGCAGTCGAATACGGTCTCGCGCCGGCATGGAAACGGTTGAGACGATCGAGGTCGACCGGAACACGGCGGTTGCGGATTACGAGTGCCAGCTACTCCAAGAACGTCGTGAGCTGGGCGCCCTCATCAGCCACGAACACTGCGATCAACTCCGCAGGCTCGGTCGCGCTGGCATTTGCCGAGACGAGATGCGTCGAGCCGGGCGGTTCGAAGAAGGACTGGCCGACGCCGAACGTCTCGACCGGGCCACCGCCGAGCTGCGAGCGGATCTCGCCCTTGGTGATGTAGGCCGTCACCGAGCCCGCGTGACGATGCGGCCGCGAAAACCCGCCCGGACCATAGGACACGCGCACGATGGTGACGCGCTTGCCCGGGACGTTCGGCAGCGCGTAGGAGCCGATCGGCTCGACCTTGTCGAGCGGCGAACTCTCCGCCGCGGTGGCGCAAAGCGGGGCCAGCACGCCTGAGACGGTGTCCATCGTCACCGGCAGCGCCTTGCCGATCGCAAGCGCGCAGGCGAGCCCTGCGACGACGGCGAGCGTCGTCGAACGCGACGGCGCCGGACACTGCACGGCAGCAAAGCTCATGGCTGTCATCGTGATCTCCCCTTGTCTCCATCAGGATGCAGCGGCGGCCGCTGCGACCGGCCGCTTTGCAGGCGTCCAGCGAAACGCCGCGCCAAAGCGGTTCCAGACGTTGATCGAGGCAACCGCTGACGTCAGGTACGTCAGCTCAGTCTCGGAGAATTCGCCAGACGCTTCCGCGTAGACCTCCTCGCTGACGCCGTCGGGCAGGCAGGTCAGCGCCTCGGCCCAGGCCAGCGCAGCACGCTCGCGCGGCGAAAAGATCGGCGCCTCGCGCCAGACCGCGACCAGATGGAGCTTGTCGACGGGAACCCCGATCCGTTCCGACAACAGGACGTGATGCTGCACGCAAAAGGCGCAGCCGTTGATCTGCGAGGCGCGCAGCTTGACCAGCTCGAGCAGCTGCTTGTCGAGGCCGGCCTTGGCCGCGAGCTGGCCCAGCGCCAGCACCAGATCGTACGCATCGGGCGCGATCCGCTTGAAATCTTCATATTCGCTGCGGGCGTGTGACATTGCCGCTCACCTCGTCTTATTATAAGTGTGCTTACATCTTATAAGAGTTCTGATATGTCACGCAAGGCCGCGGCCGCCGCAAGATCGAAAACCGCCCGCAAGACGCCCGCACCTGCCGACGGCGGCGTCGTGCATATTCCCGCGCCCGGCGAAGGCAAACGTGGTGAGCAAGGCTATCTGGGCTATCTTCTGCGCCAGGCCCACGCCGCGGTTCGCCTGACGATGGAACGCACTCTCGCCGATCTCGGCGTGACCTCACCGCAATTCGCGGTGCTGACCATGCTGAACGCCTATCCGGGCCTCTCGGGGGCCGACGTCGCCCGCCTCACCTTCCTGACGCCCCAGACCGTCGGCGTCATCATCCGCAATCTCGAACGCGACGGCGCGATCGCGATGACGCCCCATCCGGTCCACGGCCGCATCCAGCAGTGGACGCTGACACCGCGCGGGGCGGCTCTTTTGAAAGCGTGCCGGCAGCGTGTGCTCGAATTGGAGAAGCGCCTCGCTCGGGGCTTGGATATCAAGGCGGAAACTGCGATCCGCCGCTGGCTCGCCGGCATCGCGGCCGAGTTGCAGGAGGGCTAGGCGGTCTTCGCGCTCATAAGGATGCTACCCGCCCTTCAACGCATCCTTGACCTCGCCATCCGGCCAGGTCTCGTCGGCCGGGATCACCCGCACGCGGCTTTGGTCGCCGGTATTCACCAGCACGTGCGAACTCATCCGCTCACCGCACTGCTCGATACGCAGATCGGTTTCGGGCTTCCAGCTCAGCGTGGTCGCGAGGTCGCCGGGAAAGATCTTCCATTGCGATCCGTCGTCGAGTTCGACGACATGGCTTTCCGCATGCTTGCGTATCTTCATTCCACCCCGAAGTTTCAATGAACGGACGGCATACGGAGGCGGGGCCGCGGCATATCGCCAAGGCCCAGCTCCGTCAGTCGTTGAATGCGGGAGATGCGACACTTGTTCCGATGGGAACGGCCGGCGCAATCCGGCAGAATTGACACGTCCTTGCTGTTCCAGGAACCGACTCACACGGGCCATGTTTCCGGCTAGAATGTGCCCATGAAGCACGCTGATTCCTCGCTCCGCTGCACGCGCCGGGCCCTGCTCCAGTCAACGCTCGGTGCAGCCGCTTTGCTTGCACTCCCGCCCCACGCTCTCGCCGCGCCTCCGGGCTTCGACGAATGGCGCGAGAGCTTTCGCGCACGCGCGATGGCAAAAGGTATTTCCACCGCGACATGGCAGCGCGCGATGGGACGGGTCGAGCCGGACATGAGCGTGTTCAAGCAGATGCGCAATCAGCCCGAATTTCACGAGCAGGTCTGGCAATACATCAACCGCCGAGTCTCGGACTGGCGCATCATCAACGGCAAGATCGCGCTGAAGAGCAACGAGGCTCTGCTCGCCCGCATCGAGCGCGATTTCGGCGTCGAGCGCGGCACGCTGCTGGCGCTGTGGGGCGTCGAGTCCGCTTATGGCGATCCCCTGGTGCAGCAGAACCACATGAGGCCGGTGTTTCCGTCGCTCGCCGCGCTCGCCTGGGATGAGCCGCGCCGCAAGGCCTATTGGGAGACCGAGCTGATCAACGCGCTGCGCATCGTCGACAAGGGCTGGAGCACGCCGGAGGAGATGCGGGGATCCTGGGCCGGTGCGATGGGGCATTCGCAATGGATGCCGGAGGTCTGGCTCAATGTCGGCATCGACTATGACGGCGACGGCAAGGTCTCGCCGTTCGGCAGGCCCGACGACGCGCTGGGCTCGACCGCGAAATATCTCGTCAATCGCGGCAAGTGGCACCGGGGCGAGCACTGGGGCTACGAAGTGCGTGCGCCCGGCGAGATGAGCGGCAGCCGGACCTATGCAGCTTGGGCTGCCGCTGGCGTCACCCGCGCGGACGGCCAGGCGTTTCCTCAGCCGAACGCATCCGCGCAGATGTGGACGCCCGTTGCGGGCGGGCCAACCTTCCTGCTCGGACCGAATTTCTATTCGGTGAAGAGCTACAACCCTTCCATGAACTATGCGCTGGCGATCTGCCATCTCGGCGATCGCTGCCTGGGAGCCCCATCCTTCATCCAACCCTTCCCCGGCTCCGAGCGCGCGCTGACGCTCGCCGAGGTGCAGGAGATGCAGACGCGCCTGACCAAGGCCGGCTTCGATACCGGCGGCACCGACGGGCGCGTCGGCAACGACACGATGAAGGCGGTCAAGGATTTTCAGCAGCGCGCCGGGATCACGCCGGCCGATGGCTATGGCGGGCTGAAGGTGCTGGCGAAGCTGCGGCAGGGGTCGTAGCTGTCATTCCGGGGCGCGCCACTTGGCGCGAGCCCGGAATCCATTTCCCCACCTCGCCTGCTGCGCGATGGATTCCGGGCTCGCGCTTCGCGCGCCCCGGAATGACATTTGCGGCTTCAGTGCCGATACTGCGGCTCCTCCGCATCGAGCTGACGGCGGATCGCGGCGAGGTGCAGCCGCGCGGATTCGGAGTCGCCCTCACGCATCTGCCTGTAGGTCTCGGCCGCAACAGCGGGATCCACTGGCAGCACTTTCCGTCCTGTCGACATCGCCAGCACCTGAACCTCGGCGGCGCGCTCGAGGTAATAGAGATCGTCCCAGGCTTCGGCGATGGTCGGGGCCAGCACCATCACGCCGTGATGCTTCATGAAGACGATGTCGGCATCGCCGACAGCGGACGCGATACGCGCACCTTCGCGGTTGTCGAGCGCGAGGCCGTTGTAATCGCGATCGACCGCGGTGCGGCCGTAGAATTTCAGCGCGGTCTGGCCGGCCCAGATCAGGGGCTCGCCCTCGGTCATCGACAGCGCCGTGGCGTAGGGCATGTGCGTGTGGAAGGCGACCTTGGCGCGTGGCAGGCGCTTGTGCATCTCGGCATGGATGTAGAAGGCGGTCGCTTCGGGCACGCCCTCGCCGTCGAGCACGTTGCCGTGGAAGTCGCAGATCAAGAGCTTTGACGCGGTCAGCTCGCGGAAGGCGTAGCCGTAGGGGTTGACCAGGAAGAGATCGTCATGCCCCGGCACCACGGCCGAGAAGTGATTGCAGATGCCCTCCTCAAAACCGTTGCGCGCGGCCATGCGGAAGCAGGCGGCCAAATCCTCGCGCGCGGTGCGGATCGCATCGGTGGCGAGGTCCGGCCGGTTGGAGCGGAATGGCGCTGGCGCGGGTGAGGAAGCGTGAAGGCTGTGCGCCATGGCAAGGACACCTCTGTCGGTCGGGAGCTGCCTACGCGTTGTACAGGGACTGCGCCTGCACGTCAGCCCCTGCGACCGCCACCCTGCCCTGCGCGGCTCAGGCCCGCCGCGGCACGCCGCCCGCGTTCATGCCGCCGTCGATGACGAGCTCGCTGCCGGTGACGTAGCGCGAAGCATCGGAGCCCAGATACAGCACGCCGGACGCGATCTCCGCCGCCTGGCCGGCACGGGCAAGTGGCGTGACGACACGAGCGCGCTCCTCGGGATCGATCGGCGCGTTCTGGCCGGCGCCGGTCGCGCCTGTCGGGATCTTGCCCCAGATCGGGGTATCGATGATGCCGGGATGAACCGAGTTGACGCGGATGCCGTCGCCGGCCGCGGCGCACTCCATCGCGATCGACTTCGCAAACAGCCGCACGCCGCCCTTGGTGGCGGAATAGGCCGACAGGCCGGGCGCACCGCGCAGGCCCGCCAGCGAGGACATCATGATGATCGAGCCGCCGCCGGTTTTGCGCATCAACGGCAGGCAATGCTTGACCGAAAGAAACACGCCGTCGAGATTGATCGCATTCTGCTTGCGCCAGTCACCGAGCGTCATGTCGACGATCGATGGCACGGAGATGCCGATGCCGGCATTGGAGACGAGCACGTCGAGCCGGCCGTAGCGCTTGCCGATCTCTGCGACGATCTCGATCCAGCGCTCCTCGCTGGTGACATCCTGCTCCAGGAAGATCGCCTTGCCGCCGGCGCTTGTGACGCGCTTGGCGAGTTCAGGGCCGCGCAGCTCGTCGATGTCAGTGATGACAACGGTCGCGCCCTCGCGCGCGAACAGCTCGACGATAGCTTCACCGATGCCCGAGGCGCCGCCCGTCACCAGTGCGACCTTGCCCTCAACCTGCCCTGCCATGTTCACTCCCTTTCTTTTTTGTTGTTCGAGGCCGTAATTATCTAATCACGGATGGCCCCTGATCCGGTAGCGCGACGTCGACGACGCGGAATTGCACACGCTCGGCGCCCTGGTAGCGATCGACCGAGAGCGAGCCCGCGACATGCATCTGCTGGCCGCGATTGGCGAGCAGCGCATTGCCGAGCTTCTGGCCGACCGAACGGAATGCGATGCCGTTGACGATGGCGCCGTCACCCGCCTTGAAGCGCAGGCGCAGATGCGCCTGCCCGACCTCGTCAGCGAACACGAGTTGATGTGCCGGCAGCGCCAGCACCGGCTCCGGATTGCCGCTGCCGAAGGGACCGGCGCGGTTGAGCGTGGTCGCAAGCTCCGGCGTCACCGCACGCGCCGAGACCGCACCATCGATATAGAGCTCGTTGACGTGGCGCGCCTCGGCGACGTCGCGTGCCAGCGCCTGTTCGAGATAGGCGCGGAATTCGGCGAGCTTCTCCTTCCGCAGCGTCACGCCCGCGGCCATCGCATGCCCGCCGCCCTTGAGCAGAATACCGTCGGCGACCGCCTGCCGCACCGCCTTGCCGAGATCGACGCCGGCGATCGAGCGGCCCGAGCCGGTGCCGATGCCGCCGGGCTCGAGCGCGATGGCAAAGGCAGGCCGCGAAAACTTCTCCTTCAGCCGCGAGGCGACGAGGCCGACCACACCGGGATGCCAGCCTTCGGAGGCCGTGACGATGACGCCGAGCTTGTCCTCGAAACCGATCGAAGCCAGAGCCTCGGCTTCGGCCTGCGCTTCGGCCGCCTGCTCGATGACGCGGCGCTCATTGTTGAGCCGGTCGAGCTCGGCCGCGATCCGTGCTGCCTCGACGCTGTCACCTTCGAGCAGCAGCCGCACGCCGAGATCGGCGCGGCCGATGCGGCCCCCGGCATTGACGCGCGGCCCCAGCATGAAGCCGAGATGCCAGGCTTCCGGCGGGCCATTGAGCCGTGCGACATCCATCAGCGCGGTATGGCCGACATGGTCGCGCCGCCGCATCGCAATCAGACCCTTGGCGACGACGGCGCGGTTGAGGCCGATCAGCGGGGCCACGTCGGCGACCGTGCCGAGCGCGACGTGATGCAGCATGCCGAGCAGGTCGGGCTCGGGCATCTCGCTCGTCCAGAAACCGCTCTGGCGCAGCTCGCGATTGACCGCGACCAGCGTCACCAGCACGAGCCCGACGGCGGCGAGGTGGCCAAGGCCCGAAAGATCGTCGGGGCGGTTCGGGTTCACCAGAGCATCGACCTCGGGGAGATCCAGACCGCATTGGTGGTGGTCGATCACCACCACGGACATGCCGAGGCGCTTCGCCTCGGCGAGCGGCTCGATGCTGGTGGTGCCGCAATCGACGGTGACGAGCAGCGTCGCGCCCTTTGCCGCCAACCCGCGCACGGCTTCGACGTTCGGGCCGTAGCCCTCAAAAATCCGGTCGGGAATGTGGATCAGCGGATCGAGCCCGCAATGGCGCAGGTGCCAGGCCAGCAGCGCCGCCGAGGTCGCGCCGTCGACGTCGTAGTCGCCGAAGATCGCGACCTTCTCGCCTTTCGCCGCCGCATCGGCGATCCGCTTGGCGGCGGCCTCCATCTCCGTCACCGTGAACGGATCCGGCAGCAGCTTTCGAATGGTCGGATCGAGAAAGTCAGGCACCGCGTCGATATCGATACCGCGGCCGGCCAGCACCCGCGCCAGCAGCTCCGGCAGCTGGTGCCGCTGCACGATGGCGAGCGCCTGGGCCGCCCCGCGCCCGTCCAGACGGTCGCGCCAGAGCTTGTCGGTGAGCGAACGCGCCACGCCCAGGAAAGCCTGGGGCGCTTCGATGGGCAAGGCGGTGGCGGGTGGCGTCATGACGGGGAAGGCAGGTTGTTGGGAACTCGAAGGTCCAGGCGATCACGCGGGACGCACGGTCACTGGCTTCAAGGGATTGGCCGGCAATCGGCCCGGATTTGCAACGGCCCGGCCACACAAAGCGGTGGATGGCCGCCCGGCAGGCCGGAGTGACTACCATTTAGGCATTCCGCCGAACAGCAAATTAAGCAGGCGTTAGGCGGAATCCTCGAAAAAGAATCGTATTCGATCTGTAAGTTGTTGTTCCCAGTTCATTGCAGATCAGACCTCATTGCCAAGGGAAGTCCCGATGTCTGCTGCGCTGGGTCTGAAAGCCAAGCCGATTGCCACCGAACCTACTGACGATGATTCCGACATCTCCGCGCTGATCAACCGCCTGACTGCGGAGGTCAACCAGATCGCGGTCGACAAGACCAAGTCGATCCAGCAGATCACCAACCAGATGAAGATGCTGGCGCTGAACGCGCTGATCGAGAGCTCGCGCGCCGGCTCGCAAGGCGCGGGCTTTGCGGTAGTGGCGCAGGAGGTGCGCGGCGTCGGCCAGCAGGTCGAGACCATCGCCCGCGAGCTCGAGACCCAATTGACGAAACGCACGGGCGATCTCGTCGCCTCGATCGAGCGCATGAGCCAGCGCTCCCGCGGCGAGCGGATGGTCGACCTGTCGCTCAACGCGATCGAGCTGATCGACCGCAATCTCTATGAACGCACCTGCGACGTGCGCTGGTGGGCGACCGACTCCGCCGTGGTCGATTGCGCGGCCTCACCTGGCGCTGCGGTCGTCTCCCATGCCTCGCAGCGCCTCGGCGTGATCCTCGGGGCCTACACCGTCTATCTCGATCTGTGGCTCTGCGACCTCGACGGCAACGTCATCGCCAACGGTCGCGCCGACCGCTTCCGCGTCGTCGGCCAGAACGTCGCCCACACCAAATGGTTTCGCGAGGCGCGATCCTTGCGCTCCGGCGACGACTATGTCGCCGGCGACGTCGAGAACCAGCCGCTGCTCGGCAATGCGCAGGTCGCGACCTATTGCGCCAGCGTCCGTGCCGGCGGCCAGGCCAATGGTGCGCCGATCGGCGTCCTCGCCATCCATTTCGACTGGGAGCCGCAGGCCCGCGCCATCGTCCAGGGCGTGCGCGTCGGCGACAGCGACAAGGCGCGCGTGCTGCTGGTCGATTCGAATTTTCGCGTGATCGCGGCCTCCGACGGCCAGGGCATCCTCAGCGAGCGCATCTCGATCTCGCTGAACGGCCAGCGCTCCGGCTTCTATCACGAACGCACCGGGACGCTGGTCGCGTTCCATGCCACGCCGGGCTACGAGACCTATCGCGGGCTCGGCTGGTACGGCGTGATCGTCTGCGCGGCGTGAGGCGAGAAGCGGCCGTCATCTCGCCCCGATCCAAACTCGCGAAAACAACCCCATGCACAGTAGCTTGAGGGTTGTTTTCATTGGCGTTTTCTAAAGGCTTCGTTGCCGTCTTGCCGCCGTCAAAACGCTTTGACACGTCGGGCAAAACACTGGCAATCTACGACCATTGCAGGTTGCGTTCACGGCCCGAGGGAATGATCCCCTTGCGGTCCGATCTTGTGACATCACAGCCCAGCTTCTAAAGCATTTTCCGGCAAGACACGTCCGTTACGGGCAAGAGCCAGCGCCTCGGGTCGGATAGAGTCGCTTCGCATCACGTTGATCGACGTGAGAAGCGCGAGTTCCCGATTGGCCGTCGTCATCTCGCGCTCCGAAATAACGAGGAGACATGCCATGAAGATCGTCGTCATCGGCGGAACGGGATTGATCGGATCCAGGCTCGTGGCGAAGCTCAAACGGCAGGGCCACGAGGCGGTGGCAGCCTCGCCGAAATCCGGCGTGAACGCCGTGACCGGGGAAGGCCTTGCCGCGGCGCTGGCCGGTGCTGACGTCGTCGTCGACGTCGCCAACGCGCCGTCCTGGGAGCCGGCTGCCGTGCTCGATTTCTTCCAGCGTTCGAGCAAGAATCTCGTCGCGGCCGAGGCCGCAGCGAGCGTGAAACATCACGTGGCGCTCTCGATCGTCGGCACCGACCGCTCACCCGACAACGCCTATTTCCGTGCCAAGCTGGCGCAGGAAACCATCATCAAGTCCGCCTCGGTCCCCTACTCGATCGTGCGCGCCACCCAGTTCTTCGAATTCCTCGGGGCCATCGCCGACACCGGCGTGATCGACGGAAAGATCGTCGTTCCCACGGCTCAGTTTCAGCCGATAGCGGCCGACGACGTCGTCGATCGCCTCGCGGAGGTCACAACCGGCCGGCCGCTCAACGGCACGATCGATATCGCGGGACCTGAGAAGGCCCCCTTCAATGAATTCATCGCGCGCCGCCTGAAGGCGTCCGGCGACACACGTCCCGTGATCGGAGATCCGAAGGCGCTGTATTACGGCGCCCCCATCGACGACACATCGCTGAACCCGCTCGGCGAGGCGCGGCTCGGAACGACGCCGCTCGCAACATGGCTCGCGAGCCTCTGAGGCTCAGGCGGTCCTGCCATCACTCCAGCTCCGGCAATGAAGGAAATCCCATGCGCAGACTATTGATCGCAACGGCGGTTTATGCCGCATCCGTCCTGACGGCCCATGCAGCCGAGCCGGCGGCCCCATCGGCGAAAGTGTCGATCGTGTTCGACCAGGCGCTGCCGAACGTCCCGGGCAAGAGCATGAAGGGCGTTCTGGTCGAGTACGGTCCCGGAGGCTCCTCGCCGGCCCACATCCACGCGCCCTCGGCCTTCATCTATGCCACGGTCCTGGAAGGCGCGATCCGCAGCCAGCTCAATGACGGCCCCGCAAAGGTCTTTCACAGGGGAGAGAACTTCTTTGAAAAGCCAGGCGATCGCCATGCCGTCAGCGCCAACGCCAGCGACACCGAGCCTGCGAAGCTGCTTGCCGTGTTCGTGGTCGACACGAACGACAAGGAGTTGACGACGCCTCTCGCGAAGTAGTGTCAGACCTGCCAGCGGAGACCGACAATCGTCACGCTATCGATGCGTCGTCGTCCAGCGGGATGCTCCCCTCCGCGGAGTTCCGTGCACAAGCATGTGAACCCATAAGTCGATCGCTGGTGGAACCGGCTCAGGCCCCGCTGAAACGCCACTTGTCGCGCGGCCAGCACGCCCCAAATGAACGGAGTGGGCGACCGCTCGATTTCCGTTGGGCGGGACCCATCCGAGGTTCTCCGTCGCGGAGGCCGACATGCCGTTATTGGCACCCACAAATGAAAGTGAGAGGTTGGCCGCTCTGCACGCGCTCGGCATCGTAGATAGCGCGCCGGAAGCCGCTTACGACGAAATCACAGAGCTCGCGGCGCAAATTTGCGGCTGCCCGGTCTCGCATATCAGCTTTATCGACGACGACCGGCGCTGGCTCAAGGCACGATATGGCCTGCCGGCCGAAGTCACCGATGCTCCGCGCGAGACTGCCGTCTGCACAACGACGATTTGCGGCACCGAACTGCTCGTCATTCCCGACCTGAAGCGAGATCCGCGCTTTGAAAACAGCCCGATGGTTTCGCTGACACCGCCCTGTCGGTTCTATTGCGGCATGCCGCTCATTACCGACGAGGGTTATGCACTCGGAACGCTTTGCGTGATGGACTTCGAGCCCAGGCAGCTTTCCTTCGAGCAGACAGAGGCGCTGCGAATGTTGTCGCACCAGGTGCTCGCCCAACTGGAACTGCGCCGGAAGCTGATCGAATATCACCAGACGATCAGGCAGTTGGAACAGGCTCGCCTCGAGACCGCCGCCGAACGAGCGCGTGCCGAGGAACTGCTGCGCAACGTCTTACCGGCGCCGATCGCCGACGAGCTGACGCAACGCGGCAGAGTTCAGCCGAAATACACCCGGTCTGCCACCATTCTATTTGCGGATATTCAGGGATTTACGCAACTGGCCGAACGGACCGAGCCGGCCAGCCTCATCCATCTCCTCGACGAATATTTCTCGGCCCTGGACGAAATCGGCGCACGCTATGGCCTGGAGAAAGTCAAGACCATGGGCGACGCCTATATGGCCGTTGCGGGCGTCATTTCGCCCGACCGGCGGCACTCGATCGATGTCTGCCTCGCGGCGCTGGAGATGCGGGCGCGGCTTGATCACCTGAGGGCGCAGTGCGAAGCAATCGGCGAACGCGCCCTGCAATTGCGCATCGGAATCCATACCGGACCGGTCATTTCCGGTGTCGTCGGTAACCGTAGAATGACCTTCGACATCTGGGGCGATGCCGTCAACACCGCGTGGTTCATGGAAGCCTTCGGGGTTGCCGGACACATCAACGTCTCGGAGACCGTGGCCGGACACGTCCACGGGCTGTTCGAGCTGCGCTCGCGCGGCCCCATCGAAGCCAAGCACGCGCGCACACACGAGATGTTCTTTCTCAATGGCTTGAAGAGGGAATATTCCCGCAACGCGGACGGCAGTCTGCCGAACGAGCATTTTCTTGCAGAATATCGCCGTATCGGCGGTTCGCGGCTCGCTCTGGAACGGTAGAGGCGCGTTCACTTCACTACGGATGATCACGTGTTTCAGGGTGCCCGCAGGGCTATCGCATTTGCGAGCTTCTCCCTACGGCCATCCTTCGAGACGCCCGCTTTGCGCGGGCTCCTCAGGATGAGGACGGAGTGTGCGGGAGCAGTTTCAACGGGCGCTGACGCCGATTAGCCTCATCCTGAGCAGGCGCGTAAGCGCCGTCTCGAAGGACGAGGCGTGCGCACAATCCGCCGCAACGAGTCAAATGGTTCATATGCGATAGCCCTGAGGGTGCCCGGGTTGCGGCTGACAAGCAGTCGACTGTGGCTATCGCAACGTCACGCGTCAGCCCGAACCATCCACGAACGCGACCTGCGTACCTTTCGAGACGCTGGCTGCGACGCGTTCGGCATCCCAGTTGGTGAGGCGCACGCAGCCGTGCGACTGCGCCTTGGAGATCTTTCCCGGCGATGGCGTCCCATGAATGCCATAGCCCTCGGCGGACAGGTTGATCCAGACCGTTCCGACAGGATTGTTCGGACCGGGCTTGATGGTGAACGGCTTGCGGGAACGGACGTCCTTGAAGTGATAATCGGGATTGTAGCGGTAGGTCGGATTTCGGCTCACCTCCGTGACCTTCAGCCTGCCAGAGGGCGACGGCTTCTCTTCGCTTCCAACGGTTGCCGGATAAAATCCGATCAGCGCATTCGACTTATCGAACAGCCTCACCGTCTGCCGGCTCTTGTCGATCTCGACCCTGCCTGCCTGGACGGGCGCGCCACCTGCTCCGCCGGAAGTGTCTACGACGACGATGATGTCGCCGGCGCGATCGAAATGGCGCCCAGGGTTGAGCGTCGCCAAGAGCTGCTCGCTCATGTGAAATTTCTCGGCCAATGCCTCGCGCGGACTGGTGAAGCCGAGCTTCGGAATGTCCTTCATCTCCTCCAGCTTGGATGGCAGCTTACGCAGGAACGGGCCCGCCACGTCCTGCTCGGCGATGGTGTAGGTCGCCGTCGCCGGCCGGTCGTCGGCCAGCAGCGCCTTCCAGACCTCCGCCGTCAAGGCGTCCGAACCCGGCAATTGCTGCGCCTCCGCATAGGCACGCAGCGCCTTCCTGGCGTTCTCTCCGAACTTGCCGTCGATCTCGCCGGGCGAGAAGTGCGCCCTGTCCAGGAGGACCTGCAGCCGCCCCCCCGCCGAGGTCGGCTTCTCGTTCGAGAGAGTCTTCGTCGATGGCTGGGCCGAATTGACAGCGTCCGCGGTCATTTCGGCAGCAAGCGCAGGTACTCCCGCCAGGGCGAAGACAAGAAAGATGAATATCTGCCCCCTTTCGCACATCAGACCGTAGCCGCCGCATTTCGTAGCGGGCCGTCGTCGACCATGTTTCAGCTCCGTTGTGGAGTCGTTCATGGGACGCCAACTCGTCGCGACGGCGGAAGTTTCCAGTTTTTCCCGAAAAGGACAAACGGACGCGCGAGACGAGCCGCAGCGCGTGCAAATCAGGCGGCGCGGCGCATCGCCATCTCCGCGGCGAGCAGCAACGCGGCGCGGCCGGCGCCGATCGACGCGATGCCTTGCCCTGCGATGTCGTAGGCGGTGCCGTGCGCGGGCGTGCAGATCGGGAAAGGGAAGCCGCCGAGCAAGGTGACGCCGCGGTCGAAGCCCATCAGCTTCATCGCGATCTGGCCCTGGTCGTGATACATCGTCAGCACGGCATCGAAGGCGCCGGCCTTGGCGCGCAGGAACACGGTGTCGGCCGGGAACGGCCCCTCCGCGGCAATGCCCTCGCGCTGACCGTCCGCGACGACCGGCGCGATCACGTCGATCTCCTCGCGGCCGAAATTGCCACCGTCGCCGGCATGGGGATTGAGACCTGCCACCGCGATGCGCGGCCGCGCAAAACCGGCATTGCGCATGCAGGAATCGGTCAGCCTGAGCGCGCGATGGATACGTTCGCGCGACAGCTTGGCAGCGACGTCCTTGAGCGGGATGTGGGAGGTGACCCGTGCGTTCCAGAGCCGGTCCAGCACGTTGAATTCGCTTGCCGGCGTCTTAAGGCCGACGACCTCGGCCGAGAACGCGATCTCGTCGTCGTACTCGGCACGGGCAAGGCGCATCGCCTGCTTGTTGAAGGGGGTGAAACAGACCGCGTCGACATGACCGTCGCGGCCGAATTCGAGCGCGCGCCTGTAATTGGCCAGCGCGAATTTTCCGCCGGCGAGCGTCGCGGTCTTCGGCTCGACCTCCCTGGGATCGAGGTGGCGGAGATCGACGAACAGTGCATCTTCTCGCGCCGCGCGAAGGTCGGCGCCCTGCTCCACCATCTTCAGCTCCGGCTCGACGCCGGCAATGCGTGCGCCTTCGTCGAAGATGCGGCGGTCGCCGATGACGACGAGCCGGCAGCGGGCGCGGATGTCGTCCTGCGCCACGAGCTTGGCCGTCAGCTCCGGGCTGATGCCGGCGGGATCTCCCATTGCCAATGCAATGAGCGGCTTTGCGGTCATATGATCACCTTTTCCTGGGCCGGCGTGTCGATCGCGGGCGATGCGGGTTTGCGCCAGAGCCGCGCCAGCTGCAGCACAAGCGGAAGCAGCAGCAGCGCGATGCCGCCCACGATCAGGCACGTCACCAGCTTGTTCGCGAAGAAGATGCCCAGCGATCCCTTGGAGATCAGCATCGACTGCCGGAACGCGTCCTCGGCCTTGTCGCCGATCACGATCGCGAGCACGAGCGGCGCCAGCGGATAGAACAGCTTCTTGAAGAGATAGCCGACGATCCCGAACCCGAGCATCATGACGACGTCGAGATAGGAGTTCGACACCGAATAGGCGCCGACGACGCAGATGATCACGATCAGCGGCGCGATCACCACGAAGGGAATCCGCATCAGGGCGGCGAAGACCGGAACGGTCAGCAGCACCAGCGCGACAGCGACGATGTTGCCGACATACATCGAGGCGATCAGACCCCAGACGAAGTCCTTGCTGTCGACGAACAGCATGGGCCCGGGATTGAGGCCCCAGATCATCAGTCCGCCCATCATCACGGCCGCGGTCGCCGAGCCGGGAATGCCGAGCGAGAGCATCGGCAGCAGCGCGCTGGTCCCGGCGGCATGATCGGCCGTCTCCGGCGAGATGATGCCTTCGACCTCCCCGGTGCCGAAATGCCGGCCGCGGCGGGAGAAGCGGCGGGCGATGCCGTAGCTCATGAAAGAAGCCGCGGTCGGGCCACCCGGCGTGATACCCATCCAGCAACCGATCGCGGCGCTGCGCAGCAGGGCCACGCCGTGCCGCCGCAGCCGCCCGACGGCGCGAAACACCTCGCGCCAATCGATCTTCGAGGAGACGGCGCGGGCGTGAAACTCCTCCTCGACGGCGACCAAGAGCTCGCCAATGCCGAACAGGCCCATCACCGCGACGACGAAGCTCACGCCTTTGACCAGCTCATCCACGCCCATGGTGAGGCGCACGCTGCCGGACACCGTGTCGATGCCGATGGCGGCGATCGCAAAGCCGATCGCCAGCGCCACGACGGTCTTGATCGGCGCCGCACCGCCCATGCCGACGAAGCTGGCAAAGGCCAGGAAATAGACTGCAAAATACTCGGCCGGCCCGAACGCGAGCGCAACCTGCGCCACCCAGGATGCGAGGAAGGTGATCAGGATGACGCCGATCAGCGCGCCGAACGCCGCCGAGCCGAAGGCGGTCGCGAGCGCCGTGGTCGGCCGGCCGTCGCGCGCCATGGGATAGCCGTCGAAGGTGGTCGCGACCGACGACGGCTCGCCCGGAATGTTGAACAGGATTGAGGTCACCGAGCCGCCGAACAGCGCGCCCCAATACATGCTGGAGAGCAGGATGATCGCCGACACCGGCTGCATGCCGAAGGTCAGCGGCAACAGCAGCGATACGCCGTTCGGGGCGCCCAGCCCCGGCAGCACGCCGACGAGAATGCCGAGCAGCACGCCGACCGCCATCAGGGCCAGATGCGGCACCGTGACCGCGATGGTGAAGCCGTGCAGGAGCTCTGCGAGATTATCCATCGGTGTCTCCGTCAGAACCCGAAGGCGGCGGCGAGCGCACCGTGCGGCAGGCTGACCTGGAACATGCGCTCGAACACGACGTAGAGCGCGAGCGCCGTGGCCGCCGCCATGGCGAGCGCGCGCGGCACGGATTGGTGCCGGGGGATCGCCAGCACTGCGAAGACATACAGCGCCGAGGCGACGTACATCCCGGCGAGCGGAATCGCAGCGACGAAGATCGCAGCCGGCACGAACAGGCCGGCGAGCCGGCGCAGCTCGAGCGGCGTGATCGCGATGGGAACGCTTGCGAGCGTCGCAGCCGGCAACGCGCCCCTCACCAGATTGTACAGGCTCCCGAGCACGACGATGATTCCGGTCAGGAACGGAAACGTGCCGGCGTCCACGCCTGCGCTCGACCAGCCGATGCCGTTGTCGAGGCTGGAGGCGATTACGGCCACACCGAAGCTGCCGGTGAGGATGGCGGTCGCAAGCTCAAGCGCGCGGCGGGAGATCATGGCGTGGTACCTATGAAGGCGGAGCTATCCATGTGACTGGGGGGCCTGCCGAACGAGTTCGGCCTGCATGGTTCGAGACGCCCGCTTTGGCGGGCTCCTCACCATGAGGGTCTGACATCTCGCCGCAACTTGCGACCTCATCCTGAGGGCCCGCCTCAGGCGGGCGTCTCGAAGGATGGCCGCAGGCGACCTGCCTGCCCCGCCTCACTTGACGAGCCAGCCCTGCTCGCCCGCGACCTGCTTGACGTGTTCGAGGTCCTCCTTGATGAATTTGTCGAACGCGGCACCGGTCAGGAACGTGTCGACCTGGGAGGTCTTCTCGATGTAGTCCTTCCACTCCGGCGTCGCCTGCACCTTCTTCATGAGGTCGACATAGAACGCCGCCTGATCCGGCGTGACCTTGCCGGGCAGCCACACGGTGCGCGGCTGCTCATATTGCTTGATGTCGAGGCCCTGCTCGACGCAGGTCGGAACGTCGCTCCAGCCTTCGGTTGCAGTGACCTTCGGCCCCTGCGGCAGCCGCTTCGGGCTGAAAACGCACAGCGGTCGCTGCGTGCCGCCGCGCCATTGCCCGAGGCTTTCGCTGGGATTGTTGACGTGGGAATCGAGATGTCCGCCGGCGAGCTGCACGGCGGTCTCGGCGCCGCTCTTGAAGGGAATGTAGGTCAGCTTGACCTTGCCGGCCTTCTCGATCATGCGCGTCAACACCTCGTCGGTGTCCTTGGACTGCGCGCCGCCCATCTTGAATTCGCCCGATGCGGCCGCCTTCAGATAATCGCCCGCCGTCTTGTAGGGCGTGTCCTGCTTGACCCAGAGCAGGAACTCGTCCTGCGCCATCGCCGCAATGGGGGTGAGATCGGTGTAGTTGAACGCGACCTTGGAGACGAGCGGTTGCTGCCAGGCGTTCGAGGTGCCGAAGATCACCTTGTAGGGATCGCCCGCGGAGGCCTTGCCGTAGACGTAGCCTTCGGCGCCGCTGCCGCCGCCCTTGTTGACGACGACGATCGGCTGCTCCGTCAGCTTGTGCTTGGTGATGATGTTCTGCACCGCGCGGGCGAGGTTGTCGGTGCCGCCGCCGGGGCCGGCGGTGGCGACGAACTCGATCGGCTTTTGCGGTTGCCAGGCGGCGAGTGCCGGCATCGTGCCGGCGAGCACGGTTACGGCTGCGGAGAGCAGAAATGTTGACGTCCGACCCATGATTTCCTCCAGCTGATTTTGTCTTTTTTCTTGTCGTATCGATACCAGCTCAGGCGACGCGTTCCTCGCGTCGTCCTGATGCCAGCACGATCGCGCCTTCTTTTTCGAGCGCTTCGATTCGTGACTGGTCGAACCCGTGCTCGGCCAGCACCTCGCTCGTGTGCTCACCATAGACCGGCGCACCTGACAGCACTTTGCCCGGGGTCTCCGAAAACTTGATGGGAAGCCCGATCGTCTTGACGGGGCCGAGCTTGGAGTGCTCGACCTCGATGACCATCTCGCGCGCCAGCGTCTGCGGATCGCTGAGGGCCTCCAGCATGTCGTGCACGGGGCCGCACGGCACGCCCTTCTCGTCCAGCGCCGCGAGCCAATGCGCCCGCGACCTGGTGCGGAAGCGCTCGCTCAGGACGGCCTCGAGCTCCTTCAGGTTCGCCATGCGATCGGCGCCGGTGACGAAGCGCGGATCGGCGGCGAGCTCGCTCGCGCCGAGTGCTTCCAGCATCAACAGCCAATGCTTCTTGTTGGCGCCGCCGACCACGAGCCAGCCGTCAGAGGCTTCAAAGGCTTGATACGGCGCATTGAGCGGATGGGCCGAGCCCATCGCGCGCGGCGCAGTGCCCGCCGCGAGCGCGATGGTCGACTGCCAATAGGTCTGCACCAGCGCAGCTTCATAAAGCGAGGTCTCGACCCACTGCCCTTCGCCGGTCTTGAGACGATGCGTGTAGGCCGCAAGGATGCCCATGCTCGCGAGCAGGCCGGCGGTGATGTCGGACAGCGGCGGACCGCATTTGACGGGCGGGCCGTCGGGGCGTTCGCCGGTAAAGCTCATGATGCCGCTCATCGCTTGTGCGACAAGGTCAAATCCCCTGCGGTGCTTGTAGGGACCGGTGCGGCCGAAGCCCGACAGCGAGCAGTAGATCAGCGCCGGGAATTCGGCGTGCAGCGCCTCGTAGCCGAAGCCAAGGCGCTCCATCGCGCCGGGCGCAAAGTTCTCGACCAGCACGTCGGCATCCGCGATCAGCCGCCGCAGCACCTGCTTGCCGCCGTCGGTCTTCAGATCCAGCACGATGCCGCGCTTGTTGCGATTCATCATCAGGAAGGATGCCGCCTCGTCGCCGATCTTCGGCGGCACGGAGTGACGGGTATCGTCGCCGTTCGGCCATTTCTCGATCTTGATGACGTCGGCGCCCATGTCGGCGAGCATCAAGGTGCAGGTCGGTCCCGCCATGACGTGGGTGAGGTCGATGACCTTGAGGCCGGCCAGCGGTCCCGAACGGCGAGACGTGGATTGCGATCGATTGCTTTGCATCGGCTCGTCCTATTGGCCGCGCCATTGCGGCGCGCGCTTGTTGAGGAAAGCATCGAGCCCTTCGCGAAAGTCCTGGCTCGTGTAGCACATCAGGATGAGGTCTTCGCCCTCGTCCCGCGTCAGCCGCCGTTGCAGGCGGCTGACAGCCTGCTTGGTCGCATTCAGCGTCAGCGGCGCATGGCTCGCGACGAGCCGGGCCATCTCCTCGGTGCGCCGCTCGAGGGCGGCAAGGTCGTCGACGACCTCGCCGAGCAGCCCGACGCTTGCGGCCTCCGCGGCATCGACAAGGCGCGCGGTGAAGATGAGATCCTTGACCCGAGCGGCGCCGATCAGTGCGGTGAGACGGCTGACATTGGACATCGACAGGCAATTGCCGAGCGTCCGGGCGATGGGGAATCCGATTTTCGCGCTTCGCGTGCCGATGCGGAGGTCGCAGGCCGCAGCAATGCCCGCCCCGCCTCCGGTGCAGAACCCGTTGATCGCCGCGATCGTCGGTACCCTGCACTGCTCCAGCGTGGTCAGCACGCGATCGATGCGGTTCTCGTAGTCGATGGCGTCCTGCGGTGTCTTGAACTCGCGGAACTGGTTGATGTCGGTGCCGGAGGCGAAGGCCTTGTCGCCGGCCCCGCGCAGCACCAGCACCTTGATCGCATGGTCGCGGTTCGCCCCCTCACAGATCGCGGCAAGCCGCTCGTACATCGCGAAGGTAAAGGCATTGCGGGCCTGCGGGCGGTTGAAGGTGATCCGCCCGATGCCATCGTTGCATTCAAAAACGAGGTCGTCCGCCTCCGCAGCCAGGTCCATTTCCTCATGTCCTTCTTGTTTTTTGCATTTTTGAATGCAAAATCTGCGATTAGCAAGCTGGAACTTCCAACTATCGCCAGATAATCTCGCTTTTGCATTCAAAATGGAGCGCTTCCATGCTTCACGAGGAGGTCGTCGGCCGCATCCGCGCCATCCTGCTCGACGGTGAAATCCCGCCGGGCGCGCGGATTCCCGAGCGTGAGCTGTGCGAGCGGCTCGAGATCTCGCGCACGCCGCTGCGCGAGGCGCTCAAGGTGCTGGCCGCCGAGGGCCTCGTGCAGCTGCTGCCGCACCGCGGCTCGCGCGCGGCAAAACTGACCGACAAGGACATGCGCGACCTGTTCGAGGTCTGCCAGGGCCTCGAGGCCCTCGCCGGCGAGCTCGCCTGCGAGCGCATCACGGACGCAGAGATCGATGAGATCGCCGCTGCGCATGCGGACATGGTGCGGCATTATTCCGAGGGCGACCTGATCCAGTACTATCGCGGCAATCGCGCCATTCACGAAGCCATCGTCACCGCAGCCGGAAATCCCGCGCTGACGTCGCTCTACGCCTCGGTGACCGCGCGCATCCGGCGCGCGCGCTACGTCACGCCGATGACGCCGCAGCGCTGGGCGCTCGCCGTGAAGGAGCACGAGGCGATCCTCAACGCGCTTCAGCGCCGCGACGGCGTCGGCCTCGCCCATATCCTGCGTGCGCATCTCCGTCACAAGCGCGAAGAGGTCCTGCAGGCGGGTTTTGCCGAGACAGAGGGCAACGACGTCACTTTGAGAATTGCGTAACGCGCAATTCCGTGCTCGGGCGCATCCTGCCTTTGCACGTCGCCTTCGCGCTTCGACCATCGTTCTCGTTCAGCGTGTAGTGCCAAGTAATTCCACTTGCTAGCTTGTCGCAACCGGCGCAGCATGCCTTGCACCGTCGCTGGCCACGGGGCCGATCAGGCGGTCGCAACGCGCGAACAACTTGCGCAAAACAAAAGACAAAGGCGGAGGAAACGCATGACACTCGATGTCTCACGTCGGTCCCTACTCGCACTCGGCGCCGGTCTCGGCGCCAGCGCAATACTCGGCAGCAATGCGATGGCGCGGGCTCCCAAGCTCGGCACCCAGACGCCCTATTGGCACCGCTTCATCCTCGGCGATGCGGAAGTGACCGTCGTCTCCGACGGGCCGCTGCCGCTCGGCGACCCCTCCGGGACATTCCTTGGCGTTCCCAAGGAAGAGGTCAAGAAGATGCTCGCCGACAATTTCCTGTCGCCGGACAATGTCGTGCTCGAACAGAATTCGCCGATCGTGAACACCGGCGACAAGCTCATCCTGTTCGATACCGGCATGGGCAGCTCAAAGATGTTCGGCGCCAGCACCGGCCGGCAGCAGAAGAGCATGACCGAGGCCGGCATCAAGCCGGAGGACATCGACGCCGTGGTTTGCTCGCATGCCCATATCGACCACATCGGGGGCATCGTCGACGAGGGCGGCAAGCCGCTGTTTCCGAATGCGCAAGTCTACATCTCCCAGACCGATTTCGATTTCTGGACCGACGAGGGCAAGCTGGGCAGCCCGGCCAAGGACTTCGTCGTTCACGCCCGCAAGAATCTGTTGCCGGTCCGCGACCGCATCGTGTTCTTCAAGGACGGCCAGGAATTCCTGCCCGGCGTGCAGGCGATCGCGGCGCCCGGCCATACCGTCGGCCACACCATCTTCATGGTCTCGTCGGCGGGGAAATCGTTCGCGTTCCTCGGCGACCTCTCGCACCATTCGGTGCTGCTGCTGGAGCGGCCGCGAATGGAGTTCTCCTATGACACGGATCCCAAGCAGGCGGCTGAATCGCGCGTCAAACTGCTGACGATGCTGGCGGCGAACAAGACCCCGGTGATGTCCTATCACTTCGCCTGGCCGGGCTATGGCCACGTCGCCAAGGCAGGCGACGGCTTCCACTACTATCCGGAGCCGATGAAGATGACGTTGTAGGTCGGCAGATCAGCTCCGGGCACACGCGCTGCCCGGAGCTGCGATGCACCTCATTCCGCGGGCTCGCCTCATTCCGCGGGCTGTGTGAGGGCACGTGACTCCGAGGCGACAGCGTCCGTTCGCGCGCCCGGAAATATCCGCCGGACCAGAACGAACAGCGCCGGAACGAAGAAGATGCCGAGGACGGTTGCCGCGATCATGCCGCCGGCAACGCCGATGCCGACCGCGTTCTGGCTGGCGGAGCCCGCGCCAGTCGCCACTGCCAGCGGCAGCACGCCGAGGATAAAGGCGAGCGACGTCATCAGGATCGGGCGCAGACGCTGACGCGCTGCGTACAGCGTAGCGTCCACAAGGCTGCGGCCGGCGGCAATTTGCTCCAGGGCGAATTCGACGATGAGGATCGCGTTCTTCGCCGCAAGACCGATCGTGGTGAGCAGGCCGACCTGAAAATACACGTCGTTAGCCTGACCGAACAGCGTCGCGGCGAGCAGCGCGCCGAGCACGCCGATCGGTACCGTCAGCATGACCGCGAACGGAACCGACCAGCTCTCATAGAGCGCAGCAAGGCTGAGGAACACGATCAGGAGCGAGATCGAATAGAGGTACAGAGTCTGACTGCCGGTGAGCCGCTCCTGGAACGACAATCCAGTCCATTCGTGGCCGTAGCCCTTGGGCAGCTTGGCCATCTGCTCCTCCACCGCCTGCATGGCGAGGCCCGAGCTGATGCCCGGCCCCGCCTGGCCCTGGAGCTCGACGGCGGCAACGCCGTTGTAGCGCTCCAGGCGCGGCGAGCCGAAGCTCCAGCGATCGGTGGCCAGCGCCGAGAACGGCACCATCGAGCCCGCGGCATTGCGGACGTACCAGCGGCCGATGTCGCTGGTGTCCATGCGGAACGGCGCGTCGCTTTGCACATAGACTTGCTTGACGCGGCCGCGGTCGATGAAGTCGTTGACATAGGCGCCGCCCCAGGCCGCCGAGAGCGTGGTGTTGAGATCGCTGAGGTTGACGCCGAGAGCCGTGGCCTTGGCCTGATCGACGTCGAGGTTGAACTGCGGCGTATCGTCCTGCCCGTTCGGCCGCGCCTGCGCGACGCGCGGATCCGTCGCCAGCTGGCCCAGCAGCTGGTTGCGCGCCTGGATCAGCGCTTCGTGACCGTTGCCGCCGGTGTCCTGCAGGTAGACGTCGAAACCGCCGGCATTGCCGAAGCCCGGAATCGGGGGCGGCAGCACCGCAAATACCATGGCGTCGCGGATCTTTGCGAACGCCCCCATGGCGCGGCCGACCACGGCCTGCGCCGAGCTCGCAGGACTCTTGCGCTCGTCGAACGGCTTCAGGCTGACGAAGGCCAGGCCCACATTTTGCCCCTGCCCCGCAAAGCTGAAACCACTGACCGCGAATACGCCCGCCACGGTGTCCTTCTCGTTATCGAGATATTGATGCTCGATCTGCTTGATGACATCGAGCGTGCGCGTCGCGGTGGCGCCGACCGGAAGCTGAATCAGGGTCATGATCGATCCCTGATCTTCCTCGGGCAGGAACGAGCTCGGCAGCCGCTGGAACAGGACGACCATGCCGGCGACGACCGCCACGAAGGCGATCAGGACGCCGGCGACGCGCCTGATCGCGCCGCCCGCGGCGCGCTGATAGCCGTCGGCCATGCGGTCGAAGCCACGGTTGAACAGCCCGAAGAATCCGCGCCGGGTGCCATGATGTTTCGCCGGCTTCAGGATGGTGGCGCACAGCGCCGGTGTCAGCACCAGCGCCACCAGCACCGAGAGCAGCATCGCCGTGACGATGGTCAGCGCAAACTGCCGGTAGATGATGCCGACCGAGCCGTTGAAGAACGCCATGGGGATGAACACGGCCGAGAGCACCACGCCGATGCCGACCAGCGCGCCGGTGATCTCGCGCATGGACTTTTCGGTCGCCTCGCGCGGGCCGAGCTGCTCCTCGGCCATCACGCGCTCGACGTTCTCGACCACGACGATGGCGTCGTCGACCAGGAGGCCGATCGCCAGCACCATCGCGAACATCGTCAGCGTGTTGATGGAATAGCCAGCAAGCGAGAGCACGCCGAAGGTCCCGAGCAGCACCACCGGCACCGCGATGGTCGGAATGATGGTGGCGCGCCAGCTCTGCAGGAACACGAACATGACGACGAAGACGAGGACGATAGCCTCGAACAGCGTGTGCACCACCTTCTCGATCGACAGCTTGACGAAGGGCGTGGTGTCGTAGGGGTAGATGACGCGAAGCCCCTCCGGCATGGTGGCACTGAGCTGGGCAATGCGCGCCTTCACCGCCTCCGAGGTCGCAACCGCATTGGCGCCGGTCGCAAGGCTGATGCCCATGCCGGCGGCGGGCTTGCCGTTGTAGCGCGCCGCTGAATCATAGGACTTCGAGCCGAGCTCGACACGCGCGACGTCGCCGATGCGCACCACCTGGCCCGACGACGCGGTACGAAGGATGATGTCCTTGAACTGCTCGACCGTCTGCAAGCGACTCTGCGAGGTGATGGTGGCATTGAGCTGCTGGCCGCCGACGGCCGGCAGGCCGCCGAGCTGGCCGGCGGTGACCTGCGTGTTCTGGGTCTGGATCGCCGCAGTGACGTCGCCCGGCATCAGATTGTATTTGGCCAGCTTGTCGGGATCGAGCCAGATGCGCATGGCGTATTCGGCGCCAAACAACGTCACCTGGCCGACGCCGGCGACGCGGCTGATGGGATCGTTGACCGAGGACGCCACGTAGTCGGCGATGTCGCTGGCGGCCAGCCTGCCGTCCTCGGACACGAAGCCGAGCACCATCAGGAAGCTCGCCGACGATTTCACCACCTTGATGCCCTGCTGCTGCACGACCTGCGGCAGCAGCGGGGTGGCGAGCTGGAGCTTGTTCTGCACCTGGACCTGGGCGATGTCGGCATCGGCCTCGTTGGTGAAGGTCAGCGAGATCTGCACGACGCCGGTCGAGGTGCTCGACGAGGACATGTATTGGAGATAGTCAAGGCCCGTCATATTCTGCTCGATGACCTTGGTCACCGAGTTCTCGGCGGTCTGGGCGTTGGCGCCGGGATAGGTCGCGGTGATCGTGACGACGGTCGGCGCGATCTGCGGATATTGCGCGATCGGCAGCCGCATGATCGCGAGCACGCCGCCCAGCATGATCAGGATGGCGATGACCCAGGCGAAGATCGGCCGCTTGATGAAGAAATGCGACATGACGATTACTGCTCGGTTGTTGCGGCCGCCGGCCGCGCGTCGGCCTGCCGCGTCGAATTCACCGTGAGGCCGGTTGCCGGATCGACCGCGACCTCGACGGTCTTCACGGGAGCACCGGGACGGGCCTTCTGCGTTCCGTCGACGACGAGGCGATCGCCCGGCTTGGCGCCCGACCGCACCAACCAGTTGCCGTCGACGTCCTCGCCGAGATCCAGCGTGCGCTGCTCGACCTTGCCGTCCTTGTCGACGAACATCGCGACGGCCTTCCCCAGCGGATTGCGCGACACCGCCCGCTGCGGCACCAGGATCGCGCTCGGATCGACGCCGGCGACGACGCGGGCGCGCACATACATGCCCGGCAGCAGCGCCCGCTCGGGATTGGCGAAGATCGCACGCGAGGAGACCGAGCCGGTGCTCTCGTTGACGCTAGCATCGGTGAAGCCGTACTTGCCCTTGTGGCCGTAGGCCTTGCCACTCTCCATCAAGAGTTCGACCTGCACGCCCTCGGCCGGACGCTTGAGCTTCCCGCTCGCGATCTGGCTGCGCAGGCGCTCCATCTCGGAGGTCGACTGGTCGAGATCGACATAGACGGGATCGAGCTGCTGGATCGTCGTCATCGCGGTTGCCTGGCTGGCGGTGACCAGCGCACCGGGCGTGATCGATGACTTGCCGATCCGGCCCGAAATCGACGCGGTGACCTTGGTACGGTCGAGCGAAATTGCGGCGGTGTCGCGGTTGGCCTCGGCCGCCTTCAGATCCGCCTCGCCCTGCTTGTAGGCGGCGACTGCGTCGTCGACGTCCTGCTGGCTTGCCGCGTTGGTCTGGAGCAGCTGGGTCTTGCGCGCGGCCTTCAGCTTAACGCTGACCAGCGTTGCCTCGGCTCGCTGCACCGCGGCCTCTGCGCTGGCGAGGCCAGCCTTGTACTGCACGGGGTCGATCTCATAGAGCAGGTCGCCCTCCTTGACCTCGGCTCCTTCCACGAAGTCGCGCTTGAGCAGGATGCCGGTGACCTGCGGCCGCACCTCGGAGACCTGGTAGGCCACGACGCGGCCCGGCAGGACCGTCGAAATCTTCGCCTGCTGCGCCTTCAAGGTCAGGACGCCGACTTCCGGCACCATCTGCGGGAATTCCGCTTGCTGGCCCTGCTCCCCGCAAGCAGCGAGCAGCAGAGCAATGAGCGGAACGGCGAGGACGATCGAGGGACGCATGATGACGATCCATGGGTGATTGCGCGCTCCCCATGAAGACCGCGCACGGAAACAAATGGAAACTATTCAGTTTCCATTTGGAAACTTGGTAGTTTCCATCCTTGAAGTCAAGTGCTAGGCTGTCTCCATGACCGGGCTCAAGCAGTCGTGAAGAAGCCCGGATCCGGCGGCAGGTTTGACATGGCGAAGACCTCGGAGAATCGCAGGCGCGTCGACCGCAATCCCACTGCGGAACGGAGCGTTGACCGCGCCGCCCCGGACGCACGCATGATGCAGTTGCTGACGGCGGCGAAGGACACCTTCACCAGCAAGGGCTTTGCCGCGACGACGATGGACGACATCGCGGGCGCCGCCGGAATGTCGAAGAAGACGCTCTACAAATTGTTCGAGAGCAAGACCGAGCTGTTTCGCGCCATGCTGCTGCGCAGCCTGCCCGAAGCCGATTACGCAGACGCGCCTTCGGAAGGATCGCCGGTGACCCGGCTTCGAAACATGCTCCGGGAGGCGGCGGACGTGGCGCTATCGCCGGGCGAGATCGCCCTGCAGCGTCTGATCATCGGTGAACGTCAGGCCTCGCCGGAGCTGGGGCGCATGTTCGCCGAGGTCATTATGGAAAGCGGCACCGAACATATCGTCGACCTGCTCAGGACGATTCGCCTGGAGCCTCGCTTCGACGGCGTGCCGCTGCACCTGATCGCCGAGATGCTGTTCGGCATGGTGTTCGGCCATGATCATTTCAAGCTGCTGACCGACACCGGATTTAAGCTCAATCGCCGCGTGCTGGACCGGCGAATCGACCTTGCGATTGCGACGTTCTGCGCGCCCGGCGATTAGGCCCGTGAACCGCATGCGCAAGCGCACAACGGCGTCGCGGTGCTGAAGCTATGAGCCCTCGCCCGGCATGTCGCCGAACACCTCGACCAGGCGAAAACGCTCGCACATCAGCATCATGTCATCGCTATACCGCCCAAGCCTGCCGAAATAGGACTGATGGGCACGGCGCCAATAGGCCAGGCTCCGGTCGCCTTCTCCCTCCTCATGCGCAAAGGCTGCGTCGACCTCGTTGAAGCGGCGATACGTCACGTCGATGGATTCAATGACGCAACGCGGCTCACCTCGCCCGTCGAGCACGACCCAGCGCTCACCGGGCGTGGAGGTGTTCGGCTCGTCTTCGGTGCTGCACGTCGCGGTCTTGATGCCCTTGACGACGAGCTCGACCAGTTCATCCGCCAGCGCAGGGCTGTCGCCGAACGCGAAAGTTCGGAGATGTTGATAGCGCTCGGGGACCCGCCTACCCATGCTCTCTCGCATGTCACGTTACCTGCGCCAGGGCGGCCCTGGAAGCAACCGGGCCAAGCGCCTCATCAAGGCGCGGCCTAACAGCCCAATTTGTCGGCGATGCCGCCAAAATCCTTCGCCACGATGTCCCAATTGCCGGTGGCCTCGAAATCGACCTTCTGAAGCGGACCGTATTCGGTCGGCCGCGCCACGAACGCGGTCCTCAATCCGTTCTTCTGCGCGGCCGCGAGATCGCCGTTGTGGGCGGCGACCATCATCACCTGTTCCGGCTTGAGGCAGAGCAGGCGCGCGGCGCCGAGATAGGTCTCGGGATCGGGCTTGTAGTGCTCGAACAGCTCGGCCGACATGATGAGGTCCCATGGGAGACCCGCGAACTTCGCCATGTTGGTGAGCAGCGCGACGTTGCCGTTCGAGAGCGGCGCGATCACGAATTTGGTCTTGAGCCGCCTCAGGCCGGCGACGCTGTCGGGCCAGGGATTGAGGCGATGCCAGCCCTTGGTGAGGTAATCGAGATCGGCCTCGGTGAGGCCTTTGATCGAGAATTGATCGACCAGCTTTTCCAGCGAGCGGCGGTGCAGATCATCGAGCATGACGTAGCCGCGCTCGGGATGTTTGCGCACGTCGTCCATCGAGGCCATGTACATGCCGCGCCAGCCGTCGACCAAGGCGGTCCAATCAGCGGCGATGCCGCGTTGCTTGCCCCACCACATGAAATCGGTGACCAAACTGGTGCGCCAGTCCACGACGGTGCCGAACACGTCGAAGACGAGGGCTTTGACGGCGGAGAGATCGGACATGTGCGCTTCCTTTTGTTTTTATCGTTGTCATTCCGGGGCGATGCGCAGCATCGAACCCGGAATCCATTTCGCACCGGACACTGCCGCCCGATGGATTCCGGGTTCTCCGGGCCGCGCGCTTTGCGCGGTCCCGTCGCCCCGGAATGACTTCTCAATCCAAATGGAACTTCGCGAGCTCGCGGTGCTCGGCCTTGATGTAGCGCACGGTGCCGGTGACGGAGCGCATCACCACCGTCTCGGTCTCGATCACGCCATCCTTGCGGAATTTGACGCCCGAGAGCAGCGAGCCCGTGGTGACGCCGGTGGCGGCGAACAGGCAGTCGCCGCGCGCCATGTCCTCGATGCCGTAGATCATCTTGGGATCGTTGACGCCCATCTTGGCGGCGCGCTCGCGCTTCTCGTCGGAATCGAGGATGAGGCGGCACTGCATCTGGCCGCCGATGCAGCGCAGCGCCACGGCCGCGAGCACGCCTTCCGGCGCACCGCCGGTGCCGAGATACATGTCGACGCCGGTGTTGTCGGGATCGGCGCAGTGGATCACGCCGGCGACGTCGCCGTCGGTGATGAGGCGCACGGCGGCGCCGGTCGAGCGCACGCTGGCGATGATGTCCGCATGACGCGGACGATCGAGCACCAGAACGGTGATGCCTTCCGGCTTGACGCCCTTGGCCTTGGCGAGGCGGCGGACGTTGTCGGCCGGCGAAGCGTCGAGATCGACGATGCCCTTGTCGTAGCCTGGCCCGATCGCGAGCTTCTGCATGTAGACGTCGGGGGCATGCAGCAGCGTGCCGCCATCGGCCATCGCCATGGTCGCGATGGCGCCAGGCATGTTCTTGGCGCACAGCGTGGTGCCCTCGAGCGGATCGACGGCGATATCGACCTGGGGACCGGCATTCATGCCGACCTTCTCGCCGATGAAGAGCATCGGCGCCTCGTCGCGCTCGCCTTCGCCGATCACGATAGTGCCTTCGATCGGCAGCTTGTTGAGCTCGCGGCGCATGGCGTCGACGGCGGCCTGGTCAGCCTGCTTCTCGTTGCCGTGCCCGCGCAGTCGCGCCGACGACACCGCCGCCCGCTCCGTCACCCGCACAATCTCCAGCGTGAGGATGCGCTCGAGCAATGCGTGCGGCGGGACTGAAATATGGGACGACATCGGCTTACTCCTTCGAAACGGTTTGGGACAGAGATCTCTGCCCGCATCAACTCTCAACGCCCGGTGTTCGTTCGAACCAACGACCGCCTTTTAGTTTGAGCATGCACTTTCCGGAAAACCGCTTCGCACTTTGCGCTAGCGCGGCGCTCCGGGTCCGGGTCCGGGTCATGCTCTAGTTCTTCTCGATCCGGATCACCTGCGGCCGTCCGCTGATGACCTTGTCGTGCTGCACGGCGGCGAGTGCGCGGCGCACGGCGTCCTCATGCGTGGCATAGGTTATCAGAATGACGGGCACGGGGACCACCTTGCCGTCGGCCGGCGCAGCGCCGCCATTGGGATGACGCTGCACGATCGACTCGATCGAAATCTTCTGCTCCGCAAGCCGGGTCGCGATCGCCGCCGCAGTGCCGGGAAAATCGCGCGCGAGCAAGCGGATGTAGTAACCGCCCTCGTGCCGTTCCATCGGCGCCTTCTTGGTGTCGCGCAGCTGCGAGATCGGCCGGCCGAACGGATTGGCGCGGATGCCGCGCGCGACATCGGCGATATCGGCGACCACCGCGGATGCGGTCGCTGCGCCCCCGGCGCCGGGGCCGACCAGCGTGATCGGCGGAATGCCCTCGCCATCGATCGTGACCGCATTGGTGACACCCATCACCTGCGCGATCGAGGAGGATTTGGGAACCATGGTCGGATGCACGCGCTGCTCGATGCCCTTGGCGGTGCGAACCGCAACGCCGAGCAGCTTGACGCGGTAGCCGAGATCGGCGGCGGCGCGAAGATCTTCCGGCGCGATGGATGAGATGCCTTCGACATACACCGCGCTTTGAGCAACTTTCGTGCCGAAAGCGAGGCTGGCGAGAATGGCAAGTTTTTGCGCGGTGTCGTGACCGTCGACGTCGAATGACGGATTCGCCTCGGCATAGCCGAGCCGCTGCGCGTCCTTGAGGCATTCGGCGAAGGACAGGCCCTCCTGCTCCATCCGGGTCAGGATGTAATTGCAGGTGCCGTTGAGGATGCCGTAGACGCGGTTGATGCCGGTTCCGGCAAGACCTTCGCGTAACGTCTTGATGACGGGGATCGCGGCGCCGACGGCTGCCTCGAAATTCAGCGCGCCGCCGTGCTTTTCAGCCGCCTTGGCGAGCTTGAGGCCGTGCTTGGCCAGCAGCGCCTTGTTGGCGGTGACGACCGACTTGCCGGCGCCCAGCGCGGCGTCCACCGCCGACAGCGCGGGATCGCCGGCGCCGCCCATCAGCTCGACGAAGCAATCGACCTCCGGATGGGTGGCGAGCGCCATCGGATCTTTTGCCCATTCGACGCCGCGCAGGTCGATGCCGCGCTTCTTCGCCTTCGAGCGCGCGGTGACGGCGACGACACGGATGCCGCGACCGCTGCGGCCCGCGAGCACGCGCGCCTGCGTTTCAATCAAACGGACAACTTCGGCGCCCACGGTGCCGAGCCCCGCTATGCCCACTTTCAGGGGTGCAACCATGATGCCTTAGAAAACCTGCCGAAGAGAACTCAACGCCGATTGGCGAGCGGAACGACGTTGTGCAACGTTTCGATGCCGCTTTCAAGGAAGCGGCGCACGCCGCGCGCGGCCTGCCTGATCCGTTGCTCGTTTTCCACCATGGCGATGCGGACATATCCTTCACCATGCTCGCCGAAGCCGACGCCGGGCGAGACCGCGACGCCGGATTTCTCCACCATCAGGGTTGCGAACTGCATGCTGCCGACGCTGCGGAAAGCTTCCGGCAGCGGCACCCAGGCGAACATCGAGGCCTCCGGCGGCGGGATCTCCCAGCCGGCACGGCCGAACGATTCCACCAGCGCGTCGCGGCGCTTGCGGTAGGTGTCGCGCATCTCCTTGATGCAATCGTCCGGGCCGTTCAGCGCCGCGGTCGCGGCGACCTGCACCGGCGTGAAGGCGCCGTAGTCGAGGTAGGATTTGACGCGGGCGAGCGCTGCGATCACGCGCTCATTGCCGACCGCAAAGCCCATGCGCCAGCCGGCCATCGAATAGGTCTTCGACATCGAGGTGAACTCGACCGTGACGTCCATCGCGCCCGGCACCTGCAGCACCGAGGGCGGCGGGTTGTTCTCGTCGAAATAGACTTCGGCATAAGCGAGATCGGACAGGATCAGGATCTCGTGCTTCTTCGCGAAGGCGACGAGGTCCTTGTAGAAATCGAGGCTCGCGACATAGGCGGTGGGGTTCGAGGGATAGCAGACGACGAGCGCGAGCGGCTTCGGGATCGAGTGGATGATCGCCCGCTCGGCCGCCTCGAAGAACTGCGGCGTCGGCTCCGATGGCACCGAGCGGATCACGCCGCCCGCCATCAAAAAGCCGAAGGCGTGAATCGGGTAGCTCGGGTTCGGACAGAGGATGACGTCGCCGGGCGCGGTGATCGCCTGCGCCACGTTGGCAAAACCTTCCTTCGAACCCAGCGTCGCCACCACCTGGGTGTCGGGGTTCAGCTTCACACCGAAGCGACGGGCATAGTAGGCGGCCTGGGCCCGGCGCAGCCCGGGGATGCCGCGCGAGGCCGAGTAGCGGTCGGTACGCGGCTTGCCGAGCGTCTCTTTCAGCTTCTCCAGCACATGCGGCGGTGCCGGCAGGTCCGGATTGCCCATGCCGAGGTCGATGATGTCGGCGCCGGCATTCCGCGCAGCCGCCTTGGCCCGGTTGACCTGCTCGAACACGTAAGGCGGAAGGCGGCGAATGCGGTAAAATTCTTCCATGGCTCTCTGGGCTCCGGGCAACCGGTCAGGACAGAATCGACAGGCCACGAGGGCCATTCTAGAAGGCGTTCAGAATCGTCGCGAAAATTACTCAAAATCAAATACTTAGAGCAATCGTCGACGACGAAGACTGAAGTCGTTCGCCCTGACTCGTGGCTGAACCGAGGTCTTTTAGCACGGCAAAGCGGAGGCGCCAGCGATTACGTTGCCCGTCTCATGTCACGGGCCTATTTGGCGTCCTTGGCGGCCACAGCCTGGCGATCGCGCGCAGCGGCGAGTTCGGCCTCGATCTTGGCGCGCTGCTCCGGCGGAATGGTTGCCTGATCGCGATCCGGCGGCAGATCGTGCACCGGCAGATAGGTGCCGGGCTCCCTCACATGCGGCTGCGCATCCGCTGGCGCCAGATCCGCGAGCTGGCTCGAACACCCGCCCAGGGCGAGTGCCGCAATCAACAGCGCGCCGCAGATCGGCAGCGTCCTTTGCAGGTCCCATAACGCCAACACTTGGGAAATCCCCTACTCGTCCCAAAGCACGGCCCCAGGCAACCTTACCCAAGACCGCGCCCAAGCTCAAACCATTGCTGCCCAGATGGCGTGAGCGAGAAAACAGCCAATGCCCAACAAGCCGAGCGGTGCGGCCCGATTGTGACGGAACCAAGAAGATTTGTCGCAGTGCAACACATCTTCGAGAGTGTTTAACGTCAAACATGCGAGCTTCGCGGTGACGAATACGGAATGAATCGTTACTGTTCTGCTCATGAGTATGGCCACGACCGACACGCCGAAACCCGAGACGAAGTTCGATGCGGAAGCCTTCGCGATGAATGTCGCGCGGGCGATGGAGAGCGGCGGCAAGGCACTTGCCGCTTACCTTAAGCCGCGCGAGAGCGGCGAGGTACAGGATCGTCCACCGGCCGAGCTCGCCGAGGTCGTCAAGACCTTCACGTCGGTCGCCGAATATTGGCTGTCGGATACGTCCCGCTCCTCCGATCTCCAGGCCAAGCTCGCCAAGGACTATCTCGACCTCTGGGGCTCGGCGGCGCGCCGCATGGCCGGCCAGGAGGCCCAGCCCGCAATCGCGCCCTCGCCGCGCGACAAGCGCTTTGCCGATCCGGAATGGAAGTCGAACCAGTTCTTCGATTTCGTCATGCAGCTCTATCTGCTCACGACCAAATGGGCGCAGGAGCTGGTGCGCGATGCAGAAGGGCTCGATCCGCACACGCGCCGCAAGGCCGAGTTCTACGTCCAGCAGGTCACCAACGCGCTCTCGCCATCGAACTTCGTGCTGACGAATCCCGAGGTGCTGCGCGAGACCGTCGCATCCAGCGGCGAGAACCTTGCGCGCGGACTGACGATGCTGGCCGAGGACATCGCGGCCGGCAAAGGCATGCTGAAGATCCGCCAGTCCAATCCGGACAATCTCGTCGTCGGCGTCAACATGGCGACGACGCCGGGCAAAGTGATCTACCAGAACGAGATGATGCAACTGATCCAGTATTCGCCGACCACGGAGAAGGTGCTGCGCACCCCGCTCCTGATCGTGCCGCCCTGGATCAACAAGTTCTACATCCTCGATCTCAAGCCGGAGAAATCCTACATCAAGTGGTGCGTCGACCAGGGCATCACCGTGTTCGTGATCTCATGGGTCAATCCCGACAAGCGGCTCGGCAACAAGAGCTGGGAAGACTACATGAAGGAAGGCCCGCTCACGGCGATGGACGTGATCGAGAAGGTCACCGGCGAGATGAAGGTGCACACCGCCGGCTATTGCGTCGGCGGCACCATGCTCGCGACCACGCTGGCCTGGCTCGCCGAGAAGCGCCGTCAGCGCGTGTCGTCCGCGACGTTCTTCGCCGCCCAGGTCGACTTCACCCATGCCGGCGATCTCCTCGTCTTCGTCGACGAGGAGCAGATCGCAGCCCTCGAGCTGGATATGAAGACGGCCGGCGTGCTCGAGGGCTCGAAGATGGCGATGGCCTTCAACATGCTGCGCTCCAACGACCTGATCTGGTCCTATGTCGTCAGCAACTATCTGAAGGGCCAGCAGCCGAGCGCGTTCGACCTGCTGCACTGGAACTCCGACGCCACGCGCATGACCCAAGCCAACCATTCCTACTACTTGCGCAATTGCTATCTTGAGAACCGGCTCTCCACCGGCACGATGGTGCTCGACAACACCCTGCTCGATCTCTCCAAGGTCAAGGTCCCCGTCTACAATCTCGCCACCCGCGAAGACCACATCGCGCCCGCGGACTCGGTGCTGTACGGCTCGCAGTTCTTCGGCGGTCCGGTGAAATACGTGCTGTCGGGCTCGGGCCACATCGCGGGCGTGGTCAATCCGCCCGCCTCGAACAAGTACCAGTACTGGACCAACGACAACATCAAGGACGCCAACATCGCGCAGTGGATGAGGGGCGCCATGGAGCACAAGGGCTCGTGGTGGCCGGACTGGCGGGAGTGGCTGGGCGGGCTCGATCCCGAGGAAGTCCCGGCGCGCGCGGTCGGCAGCGAAGCATTTCCACCGATCGAGGACGCGCCCGGCAGCTATGTCAGAGTTCGCGCATAGCGGAATGTCCCGCGCTTCGTATAGACTCGCCTCAATCCAGCGACGACTCAGGGGACCGCCACTATGACACGCGAATTGTTCTGGCTGACACTGACGGTGATCCTGACGGGGGTTCTCTGGATTCCCTACATCATCAACCGATGCCAGGTTCGCGGGTTGAGCGGTGCCATGGCCAACCCCTCGCGGGGCGACAAGCCGCAGGCGGAGTGGGCGAACCGGCTGATGTTCGCGCATGACAACGCGGTCGAGAACCTCGTGATCTTCGCGCCGCTGGTGCTGATCCTGAACGCGATCGACTATTCCACGAAATGGACCGTGCTCGCCTGCGCCGTTTATTTCTGGTCGCGCGTCGCACATATCATCGTTTATGCGATAGGAATCCCGGTGTTCCGCACGCTGGCCTTCACCGTCGGCTTCCTCGCCCAGGCCGTGCTGGCGCTGGCGATCTTCGGGCTGGTTTGAACGCGCCCGGATGCGGGTTCATGCCTAGCGAATCCAGCCGGGACTTCCTCCGGTTTCAGGATCTCGATGCGGACACGATCCTGTCTATTGTTGCGCGCGCACAGGTGCTCGCGACCGCATGGACCGACCGCGCCATGCCGCAGAGCCTCGCCGGCAAACGCGTGGCCGTCATCGTCGATGATGGCGGACGGGCCGATCAACTCCTTCAATACCAGATATCGGCGCCCCTTCTCGACAGGTGCCGTCGCGACGTCATTTTCCTGCCCTGCCCGCCCGTGACCAGAGGCAAGGAGGTTAGCGCCACCGCGATGACCCATCCTGCATGTCAGAGCACGGCCGCGAAGGCTTTCCTGCTCCACGCGCAAAACGCGCTGCTGGAATGGGTCGCCGCATAGCTGGCAATTGTCAGGGGCGCTTGAGCACGCATTCCGGGCGCGGGGTGGTGGTGCCGCGCTAAAACACGTTCCCGGACTGCAACCAAAGGTTGGGTCAGACATGAACTGTTGCCGAAGGATGACAGTTCGGAAGAATCGGCAACGCCCCGCTCTGCCAGCACGCTGGCTCGTCGATCCACAGCTATATTTGCCCATCGCAATTGATTGATTCGGGGCCGACATGAATTGGAAGATTGCATCCGCGCTCGGCGCGCTCTCGCTCGCAGCAGTCACGACATCGGCCAGTGCCGCCGATCTCGCCGCCCGTCCCTACACCAAGGCGCCGCCGATGATCGCGGCGATCTATGACTGGAGCGGCTTCTACATCGGCGCCAACGGCGGCTACGGTTCATCGCGCAAGTGCTGGGACCAGATCGCCGGCTTCGGCGCCGGCGTTGCCGAAGGATGCCATGATGCGACGGGCGCCGTGGCCGGCGGCCAGGTCGGCTATCGCTGGCAGAGCAGCGCCTTCGTGTTTGGTCTCGAAGCGCAAGGCGATTGGGCCGACCTCCATGGCAGGAATGCCAGCGCCATTCTCGGCGTCGAGAACCGCACCCGCATCGATGCCTTCGGCCTGTTCACCGGCCAGGTCGGCTACGCCTGGAACAACGCACTGCTCTATGTGAAGGGCGGCGCCGCCGTCACCAGCGATCGCTACCGGGGCGCCGGCACCGGCGGTCTGGCCGGGGCGGAGTTCGATCGTGCCGACGAGACCCGCTGGGGCGCTGCGGTCGGCGTCGGCTTCGAGTACGGTTTTGCCCCGAACTGGTCGGTCGGCCTCGAATACGACCATCTGTTCATGGGCCGGCACGACGTCACGCTGACGTCCAACGGCGCGCTGGCGCCTGTCGGCACGTTCTCGCGCACCGACCGCATCAAGCAGGACGTCGATCTGATCACCGCCCGCATCAACTACCGGTTCGGCGGCCCGGTCATCGCGAAGTACTGAGGACTTCGCGCAAGTCGACGTCCCGTGTCCCGGCCAAGGCGCAGCACGACAGTGATGCGCCGCAGAGCCGGGACCCAGAACGCCACAAGCAAAGCTAGAATGGGCCCCGGTCTGCAGCGCACCGCCAAGAGGCGCTGCGCTGCGTCCGGCGCACGGGCCTGCCCTACTCCTCCTCCGGCAGGCCCAGCATCAGGCGCATGTTCTGCACGGCTGCGCCGGATGCTCCCTTGCCGAGATTGTCGAGCCGGGCGACCAGCAACGCCTGGTGATACTTGTCGCTGGCGAAGACGTAGAGCTCGAGCATGTTGGTCTCGTTGAGCGCCTCCGGCTCGAGCCGGCCGCCCTTGGTCGCCTCGTTCTGCAGCGGCATCACCTTGACGTATTTCGAGCCGGCGTAACGCTTTGCCATCGCCGCTTGCAGGTCGGCGCCGCCAGGCTTGCCCGGCAGCGTGTCGAGCTGGAGCGGCACCGAGACCAGCATGCCCTGCCGGTAGTTGCCGACCGATGGAATGAAGATCGGCCGCCGCGTTAAATTGGAATAGAGCTGCATCTCCGGCAGATGCTTGTGCTCGAAGCCGAGGCCATAGAGCTCGAAGGACGGCGCGCTGCCATCCTCGAAGCTCGCGATCATCGACTTGCCGCCGCCGGAATAGCCGCTCACCGCGTTGACGGTGACGGGATAGTCAGGCGGCAACAGACCGGCATCGACGATCGGCCGCAGCAGCGCGATCGCGCCGGTCGGATAGCAGCCGGGATTGGAGACCTTTTTCGCGGCCTTGATCTTGCCGGCCTGGTCGGGCGTCAGCTCGGGAAAGCCGTAGGCCCAGTCCGGCGCAACCCGGTAGGCGGTCGAGGCGTCCAGCACTTTCGGCGCTTGAGCCCCCATGCTGTCGACAAGAGCGACCGTTTCCTTGGCGGCATCGTCCGGCAGGCAGAGGATGACGAGATCCACCTCCTCCATCAGCGCCTTCTTTGCCGCGGGATCCTTGCGCTTGTCGTCGGCAATGGTCTTCACCGCGACGTCGCCCTGGAGCTTCAGCCGCTCATTGATGCCGAGCCCGGTGGTGCCGGAGCCGCCATCGACGAAGACGGTGGCGGGCTTCTTGGCCGCGCCGGTGGTCGGGGTTTTCGTCGTCTCAGCGAGGCTCATGGCGCGGTCCTTTCGAGCTTGTTCGTATCGTTTGCAAAGAGTTGCGGCCGGGTCTGCCGCATCAGTTGGGAAATCTGCTTCGCGTCGGCATCGCCGTCGCTCAGCGCGTTGGCGATCGCTGCGAAATCGGCGTCGGATTTGTGCTGGTTCAGCTTGAAGCTGCCTTCGACCTCCTCAACCGTCATGACCAGCCCCACGATCGCCTTCTTCATCGTCTCGAGCCGGCCCGCCGTCATCTTGCCCGAGGTCCAGGGTTTTTTCGGCAATAGCCTGCTCTCGAACTTGTCGCTGAGCGTGTCGACCTGCACCGAGAGCTCCTCGTCCGACAATGGCCGTACCGGCCCGCTCAGATGCACCGACTGGTAGAGCCAGGTCGGCACCTGGTCCGGCGAGACGTACCAGTCCGGCGATACATAGGCATCGGGGCCGTTGACCGCGAGCAGCCAGGACGCATCGCCGCCCGCAAGCTTTAGCAGCGGATTGTGACGGGCGACATGAAAGGCGGCCTGCGGCGTGCCGTCCGCCGCATAGGTCAAATAGAACGGCAATGGCGAAGCAATGGGCTTTTGGCCGTCAAAGGCGCACATGGTCCCGAAGCCGCGCTGTTCGGCGAATTTCAGGCTCGCGGCGCGGTCCTGCTTGAAAAAGGGTGGCGTGTACATCGTGGTCTCCTGCTGGGCCTCCTTGTGGGAGCCGCCGGATCAGATCGCGCTGACAGGAGAGAAGATGCCGCGGATCGGGTCCAGCGGCAAAGACGATGATCTCAAACGCGATCGACCGCCCAAACCGCTAAAATGCGGCGGCGGCGACGGGCGAACAGAATGGTCGCGGCGTTGATCATGGCGCGCGGCTATAAGGCCAGATCCGGTTCCCGTCAAGGTGACCGGACTCAGATCAACCGCCAGATCCATTCCATGATCTTCGCGAGCACGTCGCCGAACAGCAGGAGCACGGCCGACCAGATCAGGGCCGAGACGAAATTGGCGGCCTGGAAGCTCCAGTAGGGCATCTCAAAGATGCCGGCCGCGAGCGGCACGGAGGCGCGCAAGGGGCCGAAGAAGCGGCCGATGAAGATGCTGGGTATGCCCCAGCTGCGCACGAAGGCCTCGCCCCTGGGCAGCAGCTCCGGATAGCGCGAGAGCGGCCACATCTGGGCAACGTGTTCCTTGTAGCGATAACCGAACCAGTAGGAGACCCAGTCGCCCAGCGCCGCGCCGAGGCCGCCGGCGATCCAGACCGGAACGAAGCTAATGCCGCTCACGCCAATCAGCGCGCCAATGGCCACCAGCGCGCCCCAGGCCGGGATCAAGAGCGAGATGAACGCAAGCGACTCCCCGAACGCGAGCAGGAACACGATTGGCGCCGCCCAAGCCTGGTGAACGCGCACGAAATCAGCCAGGGCGTGCGCAAATTGCTCCATCCAAAATAGCCTTCTCGCCCCGTCTCAAGGTGCTGCTCGATGAAAAGGACTGGTAAGCCAAGGACTTGTGTGACATCAAGTCACAAAACCCGACATGGCTAAGGTCGGGACGTCAAATTGGCGGGAACTAACGGGCCTGCGGCGTAAAATCGCCGGGATTGGCTCCCAACCCACATCGCCCGGCCCGCCCTAAGGTAACCTTTCCAAGTCAGAAGTGGCATAGTCGGCCTAACCGATTCGCCGCTTCCGCGGCCCTCAAAACGCATCAAGATATATGTCCAAGCAGTTGAAACCCAAAGCGAAAGACGACTTTTTCGGCGGCGACGAGCCGAAGCCCCGCGCCGCCAAGGCGGCGCCGCGCGGAAGCGGCGGGGAAGCCGATTACACGGCGGCCGACATCGAGGTGCTCGAAGGCCTGGAACCGGTGCGGCGCCGGCCGGGCATGTATATCGGCGGCACCGACGAGAAGGCGCTGCATCACCTGTTCGCCGAAGTCATCGACAACTCGATGGACGAGGCGCTGGCCGGACACGCGACCTTCATCGAGGTGGACCTCAGCGCGGATGGGTTCCTGACGGTGACCGACAACGGTCGCGGCATCCCGATCGATCCGCACCCGAAATTCCCGAAGAAGTCGGCGCTGGAAGTCATCATGTGCACGCTCCATTCGGGCGGCAAGTTCGACAGCAAGGTCTACGAGACCTCGGGCGGCCTGCACGGCGTCGGCATCTCCGTGGTGAACGCCCTCTCCTCGCGTCTCGAGGTCGAGGTCGCGCGCAGCCAGAAGCTGTACCGCATGACGTTCGAGCGCGGTCACCCGAAGGGCAAGCTCGAGGACCTCGGCAAGGTCAACAACCGCCGCGGCACGCGCGTGCGCTTCAAGCCCGACACCGACATCTTCGGGGCCAAGGCCGCGTTCAAGCCGCAGCGCCTGTTCAAGATGACGCGCTCGAAAGCGTATCTGTTCGGCGGCGTCGAGATCCGCTGGAACTGCGCGCCCGAGCTGCTCAAGGGCATCGAGGACGTGCCCTCCGAGGCGACGTTCCACTTCCCCGGCGGCCTCAAGGACTATCTCGCCGCCGCAATCCATGCCGACACGCTGGTGCATCCGGACATCTTTTCCGGCAAGTCGGGGCGCAACGGCGCGCATGGCGCCTGCGAATGGGCGGTGGCCTGGACCGCGGATGCCGACGGCTTCCTCTCCTCCTACACCAACACGGTGCCGACGCCCGATGGCGGCACGCACGAATCCGGCCTGCGCAGCGCGCTGTTGCGCGGCCTGAAGGATCACGCCGAGCGCGTCGGCCAGGGCAAGCGCGCGGCCTCCGTCACCTCGGAAGACGTGATGGTGGGCGCCGCCGTGATGCTGTCGGTGTTCGTGCGCGAGCCGGAATTCCAGGGCCAGACCAAGGATCGCCTCGCCACCGCCGAAGCGCAGCGCATCGTCGAGCAGGCGATGAAGGATCCGTTCGACCATTGGCTGTCGGGCAATCCGAACATGGCCAACCGGCTGCTCGACTTCGTCATCGACCGCGCCGAGGAGCGGCTGCGGCGGCGGCAGGAAAAAGAGACCGCGCGGAAAACCGCCGGCAAGAAGCTACGCCTGCCCGGCAAGCTCGCCGACTGCACCGACGCCGGCACCGAAGGATCCGAGCTGTTCATCGTCGAGGGTGACTCGGCAGGCGGCAGCGCCAAGCAGGCGCGCGACCGCAAGACGCAAGCGGTGCTGCCGTTGCGCGGCAAGATCCTCAACGTCGCCTCAGCCGGCAAGGACAAGCTGACGGCGAACGCGCAGCTCTCCGACCTCGTGCAGGCGATCGGCTGCGGGCAGCTCTTGCAGTATCGCGAAGAGGATCTGCGCTATCAGCGCATCATCATCATGACCGACGCCGACGTCGACGGCGCCCACATTGCGTCGCTGCTGATCACCTTCTTCTACCGGCAGATGCGGCAGTTGATCGACGAGGGCCATCTCTTCCTCGCCGTGCCGCCGCTCTACAAGCTGACGCACGGCTCGAAGTCGGTCTACGCCCGCGACGACGCGCACAAGGACGCGCTGCTCAAAAGCGAGTTCAACGCCAATGCCAAGGTCGAGGTGAACCGCTTCAAAGGCCTCGGCGAGATGATGCCGGCGCAGCTCAAGGAAACCACCATGGATCCGCGCAAGCGGACGCTGCTCAAGGTGGTCCTGCTGCCCGACGACCGCGACACCACGGCGGATTCGGTGGAGCGTCTGATGGGCACCAAGGCCGAAGCGCGCTTCGCCTTCATCTCGGACAAGGCCGAGTTTGCCAGCGAGGAGCTGCTGGACGTCTGAGGCCGCAACCAGGCCAATCGCGAGACAGCCCCGGCCTAAGGCCGGGGCTGTCTCGTTTGAGGGGACGCGCGCATCTTCCCGCAATCGCCGCTTGGCGACTCGGCCATCGACTCACAGGCGCCAAGCCCGAGGCAGGATTGCCTCCATTTCGGACAAAGCCGAATTTGCTAACGAGTCGTTACCCGAAATTAAAACTCCGAAATTCTCTTAACTAATTGAAATATATGGATTATTTTCGATCACCGCGACCGCCCCGCAAATACCCCCGCACCGGCGTTTTCCGGCGACTGTGCCTGCCCGGCAACAGCATTTCGGCGAGAACCGTCTATAGTTCGGGCATCAGATGACACGGACTTCAGTGCGCTCGCGCCTACAGACCAAGGTTGGGGATTTTAACATGAAGAAGATTTTGCTCGCTCTGACCGCGGTCGCGGCGATGACCGGTTCGGCCTCGGCAGCCGACCTCGCGGCTCGCCCCTATGTGAAGGCTCCGGTGGCGGCGCCCGTTGCCAACTGGACCGGCTTCTACGTCTTCGGCGGCGGCGGCGGCGGCCTCTCGAATGCTGACCAGAGCGTTGTCGACACCCTCAGCGGCACCCCACTGACCATCACCCAGCGCCAGGGCGGCTCGGGCTGGTTTGGCACGGTCGGCGCCGGTTACGACTGGCAGTTCAGCGGCACCTGGGTCGCCGGTGTGTTCGCCGACGGTCAGTTCGGCAGCATCCGCGCCACCATCCAGGATCCGACCCTCGGCATCACCGGCAACCAGAAGCTGGAAACATCCTGGGCCGCGGGCGTGCGCCTCGGCTGGCTGGTTGCTCCGAACGTTCTCTCCTACGTCAACGGCGGTTACTCCGGCGCTCACTTCGGCCAGACCAACTTCACGACGCTGGGCGGCACTCCCGTGGGCGCCCATCTCAGCAGCTACGATCGGCATGGCTGGTTCGTGGGTGGCGGCGTCGAGAACAGCCTGAACATCTTCGGCATCACGTCGCCCGGCTGGTTCATGAAGACCGAGTATCGTTCGGCCTTCTACAATGCCAAGACTCAGGACGAACTGCTCGACGGCAGCAACCTTCCGGTCGGCAACAGCATCCGCGCCAACAGCTGGAACCAGACGATCTCGACCTCGCTGGTCTACCGCTTCAACTGGACCGGTCCGGTCGTCGCGAAGTACTGATCTGAACGCAAGTTCAAACGTCAAAGCCCCGGCATCGCCGGGGCTTTTTCGCTTTGAGGGTGGGCGCTCACGCTGACCGCCAATGACTTGCACGCGTCGGTGAGTACTCGCCGAAGCACCGCTCATCGCCGCAGCCGCGAGTTGCTTTTTCCCGCACACGCTCCCTCCCCGCCGGCAGCGTGCACCAGTGCCGCCATTGTATCCGAAGCGAAGCTACGGTTACTGTGCGCCCCAAGCTTTCGTGGCCGCAGCAATCGTTCATGCCGCGAGTCGCGACAGAAGCGGACCGATGGGAGGGATGCATGCGCAGATTTCTGCTTGTGGCAGGCCTGTTTGCGACTGCCCTTGGGCTGCTCTGGATCGGACAGGGCACCGGCACCGTGCCGTGGCCGCGATCGAGCTTCATGGTCAACCAGCTGCAATGGGCCGGCTATGGCGCAGCCATGGCCGGCTTCGGGCTGGTGCTGATCTGGCAGAGCAACCAATAGAAGAAACCAGGGAATACAAGCATGACATCCAGTCGGTTCGATCTCCGCGGCAAGGTCGCCATCGTCACGGGAGGCAATGGCGGCATCGGGCTCGGCATGGCGCGCGGCCTTGCCGATGCCGGCGCAGACATCGCCGTGGTCGGACGCAACGAGACCAAATCCGCCGCCGCCGTGGCTGACCTCAGGCCGCGCGGGGTGAAGGCGATTGCTGTCACCACCGACGTAACCGACAAGTCGGCAGTCGCCGCCATGATCGACCGCGTCGTCAAGGAGCTCGGCCGCATCGACATTCTCATCAACAATGCCGGCATGAGCATCCGCAAGCCGCCGCACGAGCTCGAGCTCGACGAGTGGAACAAGGTGATCGACACCAACCTCACCAGCGCCTTCGTGTGCTCGAAGCTGGCCTATCCGGCGCTGAAGTCATCCGGCAACGGCAAGGTGATCAATATCGGCTCGATGATGTCGATCTTCGGCGCGAGCTTCGCGACCGCCTATGCGGCGAGCAAGGGCGGCATCGTGCAGTACACCCGCGCCTGCGCCAATGCCTGGGCGCCCGACAACATCCAGGTCAACGCCATCCTGCCGGGCTGGATCGACACCGATCTCACCCGCGGCGCGCGGCAGCAGGTGTCGGGATTGCACGAGCGGGTGCTGGCGCGCACCCCTGCGGGGCGTTGGGGTGACATCGATGACTTTGCCGGCATCGCCGTGTTCCTGGCATCGCCCGCGTCGAACTTCGTCACGGGCACCGCGATTCCCGTCGATGGCGGATTCTCGGTGATGGCCTGAGGCCGGGAGTTGCCCCGCAAATCCAGCGATGCCAAAAAAGAAGCCCCGGACCAAGCCGGGGCTTTTGAATTTGGCAGTGCTTTTTTTGATCGTTGGTCGCGTTGCGTCGACGTGCTCAGTAACGGGCGATGGTCGGGGCGTCGAACTTGTAGCTCGCGCGCACCACAGCCCACTGGATGTCGCGCGGCTTGGCGTCGAAGGTGTAGTTGGTCGTGGTGCCGCCGAGCTGATAGGTCTGGCTGCCGAAGGCCGCATAGTTGTACTCGAGGCCGACGATCCAGTTGCGGGTGACGCCGTATTCCCAGCCGGCGCCGACGGTCCAGCCGTTGGCCCAGTGGGTCTGTTCGCCCGAGCCCGACACACCGACGGTGTCGCTGACCGAGAGGCGGTTGTTCACGCCGGCATAACCGCCCTTGATGTAGAAGAGATTGTTCTGCACGGCGAAGCCGGCGCGGCCGACGACCGTTGCCAGAACGTTGGCACGCCAAGAGAACACGTCGTCACCGGCGCCAAACACGGTGTTGACGACCGTGCCCTTGTTATCAAGGCCGGAGATCGTGCCTTCCACGCCGAACACGTAATTGTTGGCCTGCCAGTTGTAGCCGATCTGCGCGCCGCCCATGACGCCCGAATTGCGCTGACGGAAACCTTCTCCCGGAGAGAGATCGCCGAAGCCGCCGCTGTTGCCGTTGTTGATGAACTGCTCGTTGGTCCATGCGCCGCCGATGTGGCCGCCGACATAGAAGCCGGTCCAGTTGAACAGCGGCTCGACATAGGCAGGTGCCTTCGTGTAGCGCGCACCGAGATCGGCGGCGGAAGCAGCGCCGGTCGAGACCAGAGCCGTCGTGCAGGCGAAGGCGGCAATCAATTTATTACGCATGGCATACCCCGTGTCCTTTGATGGGCACACGGTCACAGACGGCTCTTACTAAAATTGAAATCAACACGGTTAACGTGGCGGTTGGGCACGCACTGCGCCGTGAATCCGTTGGCGCTGTTGCCGGCGCGCAACGCATCGCGCGCGATTTCACGCGGCGTTATCCCTACCGAAGTCCTACGCTACGATCCCGGTGCGGCCCGCGAATGCACGTGCTCGGGCCGCACGCCGAGCGCAATCAGGCGCGCCGGAATGCCCTGCAGCCACGGCAGCGCGGTGATGAGACGCACGATCAGCGGCACCTTCAGCGGTCGATCGCCCGACTGCAAGGCGCCGCTGATGATGTTGTTCTGCACGACCACCTGCATGCGTTGCGTCATCTTCACCGGAAACTCGCGCCGACGCCTGATGGCATCGAGCTCATCTTCGGACGGGCAGCCAGCTTGCAGCTTATCCGCCAGCAGATTGGCGGTCGCGACCGCATCCTGCACGGCGAGATTGACACCGACGCCGCCGACCGGCGACATCGCATGCGCGGCGTCGCCGATGCACAGCAGGCCCGGCTGCGTCCAGCGCGTCAGGCGGTTGATCGCGACGGTGAGCAGCTTGATATCGTCGAAGCTCTTCACATCAGTGATGCCGGATCGAAGGATCGGCGCCATGCGCACGACGTCGTCGAGCAGCGCCGATAGTCCCCTCGCCTTCACCGCCTCGTGCTGTCCCTTGGCGATGACATAGGCGCATTGCCAATAATCGCCACGGTCGAAGGTGATCATCATCTTGCCGGGCTCGACCCGCGCGAACACGCTCTCGGTCTCGTCCGCCTTGCGGCCGGCGCGGAACCAGAGCACGTCCATCGGCGCGCCGATCTCCTCGACGGCAAGGCCGGCGCGCTCGCGCACCGTCGAATGGCGGCCGTCGCAGGCAATGGTGAGATCAGCCTCGATGTCGATGAAGCCGTCAGGCGTCTTCGCCCGCACGCCGGCGACCGTCTCGCCGCGGCGGATCAGATCCACCGCCTCCGTGCTCATCATCACCTCGAGCTGGGCAAAGCGCCGGCCGGCCTCACGCAGGAAATTCAGGAAATCCCATTGCGGCATGAAGGCGATGAAGGGGTATTTCGTATGGAGCCGGCTGAGATCGGCAATGCGCACCGGCGTGCCGCCGAACAGGCCGTCCATCTTCTGCAAGCGCTGATGCGGCAGCTTCAGGAAGCCGGCGATCAGGCCGAGCTCGTCCATCACCTGAAGCGTCGAGGGATGCACGGTATCGCCGCGGAAGTCGCGGAAGAAATCCGCGTGCTTCTCCAGCACCACGACATCGATGCCGGCCCGTCCCAGGAGATAGCCGAGCATCATGCCCGCCGGGCCGCCGCCGACGACGCAGCAGCGGACTTTCATGATCCGGCTCGGTTGTTGGTCGGAGGTCATTGCCGCCGCGATCCGCGCTGTGAGTATCGATCAAGCTATGCCGGACGATACTAGCGCGATTCAGGCCGAAGGCAGTCTCAATTTGCAGCCAAGAGCGCGCCCGCCAAAAAGGCCCGCAGAACGCGGGCCCTGCCTGAAGCGGGACCAGACTATTTCTGGTCCTCATTGCTGGTCCCGGTACCGGGGCTGCCGATCGGCAACCCGTTGGGTGCGTGACCGACGCCCATGTTGCGCTCGGCTTGCGCTGCTGCCGGCGTCTTGGCGTTCGCGGTCGGGGCCTGCACGTTCGGATTGGTTTGGCCAATATTGGTGTTGACGTTGGCGCCCGTGGTGGCGCCATGCGTCCCCATCCCCGAGGGAGCCGACGGCCCGGAGTTGGCGCTGCTGGATGACGTGCCCATTCCGGCACCCGATGAGGCCGCAGATCCGGCGCTGGCGCCGCCGGTACCCGTACCTGCCGCGGCCCCTGCGCCTGCTCCACCGCCGGCACCAGCTCCACCACCAGCTTGAGCAAAGGCGGCCGTCGAAAGCGCAACGCACGCAGCAGTCACGAGCATGGATTTACGGATCATGGAGCGTCTCCCTGGTTTGGCAGACAATCCCGTAAACTGAGGAGTTGTTCCGTCTCCGGCGAATAGAGATCTGGTCTCCGCAACGCTTCGCTCAAAGATCGATCCGGCGCCTCTCGCTAGGCGCGCATCGCACGCCGTCTCAATGAATCCTCCCGGTGCCTGCTCTCAGTCGACTGAGAGCAGGCAATGACCCGCCTTGCAGCTCAGGCGGCTTTTTCCTTGAGCTCGAAATCCATCGTCCATGTCGAGTTGCCGGCCTGTTTTCGGAATATCCAGATTGTGAGGGTAGAGCCAGGCGGAATCACGATACTGTCGCCCTCATGCATCGTGAACTGCCGAATGTTGCTCTCGGTCGCCCAGATTGAATGAGAGTAGACGTCCTTGTCGCTGGTCTTGGCGCAGCTCAGAACCCCGCCGTTCATGACGGCCCGGGTGATGGTTTGACTAACGGACGAGTCCATGTGGATGGAAGTCATATTGGCATTCTCCAAAAGCATGAATGAAACGCCAGATGCTCCCTCAGGTTGTTGTAGCGTGTCAATAAGCCAAATTCTCGGGACCTCACCGGACGCTGCGGTCGATCTCTCAACAAGGCAGCATTCCTGCTGGTCGTGTCCCGATGACGGACCACATCAATTATTGCTGCGGTTCGCGCTGCGAAAGCTCTTGATCTCCGAGACGCTGCCGTCGCGATAGGTCAGCTCCACCGAGACGGACTGCGTGCTCGGTGCGAGCTTCATGTAGAGCGGCATGCCGGCGGTGATCGCGCTGGGGTCGCGCATGTCGCAAGGCGGCATCTTCAGCACCTGGTTGGGCACGGCCGTGTCGATGCCGATCCGCACCTCGCGGATGGCGCAGCGGTAGGATACGAGGTGCGTGTAGTAGACCAATAGGCCGTTGAACTCGCGGAACGACAGCCAGCTCGTCGACGTCATGTCGAGGATCTTGCGCTGGTCGCGGATCAGCGCGGCCTCGGGATCGAACCTGATCGGGAACGGTCCCTGCATCTCGCCGGACTGATCGACATAGCGGACCTCGATGGTGCCGGCCTGCGCATCCGGCGGCAGCTCGATCGACGGGTTCGGCATCCGCTTGCGGGTGCGCGGATCGAGCGTGTCGATGAAGCCGGTTTCTCGGAAATCACCCTTGCCGGCCATGCGCCAGGAAATGCCGAGCGTCGGGTCGGCGAAGGAGAACGTAACGCTCCAGCCGCCATTGTGCCGCGAGAAGCTCGCGATCGGGGCGTTGATCGTCTCCTCCTTCGGCATCTGTGGCACCGACACCGGCGGCAGCGCCGCAAGCTTCTGCGGCGGCTCGGCCGGCCGCGCGGCGGCATCCTTCGTCATGCCGCTGAGGAAGACGTCGTCGACCATCTGGTCGAAATAAACCGGCACCTGCCTGTGCTTGACGGTGTCGGCCATCTCGCTGACCAGACGGCGGGTGCGCTGCGCCACCTGCACGAGGTTCTCGCCGGGCTGCAGCAGCTCCTTGGCGAAAGTGCGCGTGAACACCGAATTGGGATTGGTGTCGTCGTTGGACAGACGATCGAGCGCGGTCTGGCGAGGTCCTGCCGAGAACACCGAGAACACGCCTTCGGGCAGTTGCGTCATCGGGGCGAGCCCGCCACCGCCGGCGACCGCGCGGGTCCCCTTGCGCTCGAACGGGTTGTTGCGGCAGGCGTCGAACACCAGGATCGAGGTGCGCGCCTTCTTGTTCTGCAGGCGCTCGACGATGCGGTCGGCCAGGATCGAGGCGTCGCGCACCAGCTCTTCCTGTCCTTCCGTTGCCGCCGGCACGTCGGTCGGCAGCAGATAGTTCTGGCCGGCGATCTCGAAGCCGTGGCCGGCGTAGAAGAAGAACGCGGTGTCGCCCGGCTCGATCGCCTTGTCGAACGCAAGCAGCGTCTCGGAGAATTGCTGCCGGTTCTGGTTCTCGGCGACCATCACCGAAAAGCCGAGCTGCTTCAGCGTGTCACCCATGGTGCGGGCGTCGTTGACCGCCTTGAGCAGCTTCGGCACGTTCCTGTAGTCATTGTTGCCGACGACGAGCGCAACGCGCTTTTCGGCGTAGGCGGGAGCTGCGAAGCCGCTCAGGCTCGCAGCGAGGCCAAGGGCCGCCAGAATTCCGAAAAGCCGACGCGTCATCGCGATATTTCCCGTTGCCGAACGGCGCCAGCCGCTTCCTTCGAACGGCAGTTCATTAGACCCCTGCCGCTGTGTGATAGTCGGCCGAGACGCAACGCCGGTTCAAGGACCTGGGCTCCGGTTCCATGATCTGGCTATGGCAGATTCCCGCGGAATCTGCTCTTTCTAGGGCAATTGCGCTGCAAGCGGGGGCTGCCGTGTATCGCTGGTGTACCGACGAGGTCGAGCCGAACGATCGCTTCGACTATTGGCGCGAGGTGCGTGCCAAGGGGTTGTTCGGCGTCACCGCCGAGCTCGAGCGCGAGCGGCGCGCGGACTTCTTCGGCGAATTCTCGCTGCGTCAGCTTGGCGGCGCCGGCCTCGTCGAGCTGAAGGCTTCGCCCTACGCGGTCGAGCGCAGCACGTCGGACATCGCCAACGCCCCGGGTGACGCGATCTGCGTCTACCAGCAGCTCGGCAGCGGCGGCTGGTTCGGCGGCATGCGCATAAGCGACTTTTCGATCGCGAGCGGCAGCTTCGCCACCAGCCATACCGACCTGCCCTACCGCACCGCGCCGCTGGGCGCCGGGGGCTTCCACCTGCGGATCCTGAAGATCCCGATGAGCAGCATCCCGGCGCAGGACAAGCGCATGCGCGAGCTGTCGCCCCGGACCTTCAACGATCCGGCCTTGGCGCCGCTGCTCGCTGCCTGCTTTGCTGATCTCGGCGAGGCCGCCGCGGATGATGCCGACGTCGATGCGGCCTCTGTGGCCCAGACCTCCTTGGTGCAAGCTTTGGCCCATCTGGCGCTGATCGAGCGCGGCATCGTGCGGCCCGGCAGCCGGCGCGGACAGGCCGCGCTGCGGACCGCCCGCCTCTCACAGGCCCGGCGCCTGATCGCACGCCACCTTCAGGACCCCAATCTCGCGCCTGCTACGGTGGCCGACCTGCTCGGCGTCTCCGTGCGTCACCTGCACATGCTGTTCGAGACGGCCGAGAAGAGCTTCTCGCAGACCGTGACGGACGAGCGCCTGAAACAGAGCCGCCGCCTGATGCGCGAGGCGCCGGAACGGCTGATCGCCGACATCGCGGCCGCCTGCGGCTTCGAGAGCCTGGCGACTTATTACCGGGTCTTCAACGCCGCCTATGGCATGGCTCCCGGCGACTTCCGGGCAAAGGCTTCGGAGGAGCATTAGCCGCCAACCGGACGGCTACGGCCGGAGCGCCGGAGGAGCGGAAAACTCAAGCCGCGCCCGTAATTTGAGCAAAAACCTCAGGTTTTTTAGGGCCTTCCCGCGCCCGCTCCATTGACTTTGGCCAATTCCCCCCTATGTTCCGGGGCGACGCGGCTCAGGTCGAAGAGCGATTCCTGGGCCTTGCGCTTTGTCCGCGTGAGTCAGCACCCCCAGCTTCCTTGAGAGCGCGCCGTTTCGGGGTAGAGCGCGACAGCCTTATTACCCTCGATTCCGAACGGCGGTTTCGACCAGAGGCTCAATGTCCTTTTCTCATCTCGGACTGTCCGAAAAAGTCCTCGCCGCAGTGGCGGCCACCGGTTACACCAACCCCACCCCCATTCAGGAACAAGCGATCCCCCACGTCCTCGCACGCAAGGACGTTCTCGGCATCGCCCAGACCGGCACCGGCAAGACCGCGGCCTTCGTGCTGCCGATGCTCACCATCCTCGAAAAGGGCAGAGCCCGGGCGCGCATGCCGCGCACGCTGATCCTCGAGCCGACCCGCGAGCTCGCGGCCCAGGTGAAGGAAAACTTCGACCGCTACGGCGCCGGCCAGAAGCTCAACGTCGCCCTCCTGATTGGCGGCGTCTCCTTCGGCGACCAGGATGCCAAGCTGATGCGCGGCGTCGACGTGCTGATCGCCACCCCCGGCCGCCTGCTCGACCATACCGAGCGCGGCGGCCTCCTGCTCACCGGCGTCGAGCTGCTCGTCATCGACGAAGCCGACCGCATGCTGGACATGGGCTTCATTCCCGACATCGAGCGCATCTGCAAGCTCGTCCCGTTCACGCGGCAGACCCTGTTCTTCACCGCGACCATGCCGCCGGAAATCCGGCGCATCACCGAAGCCTTCCTGCACAATCCGCAGAAGGTCGAGGTCTCCAGGCCCGCCACCACCGCCGTCACCGTCACGCAAGCCCAGGTGCCCGCCGGACGCGAGGCGCACGAGAAGCGCGAGCTGCTTCGCCGCCTGCTGCGCGAGGCCAAGGACCTCAAGAACGCGATCATCTTCTGCAATCGCAAGCGCGAGGTCGCGATCGTTCACAAATCGCTTCAGAAGCACGGCTTCAGCGTCGGCGCGCTGCATGGCGACATGGACCAGCCGGCCCGCATGGCCGCGCTCGACCAGTTCCGCAAGGGTGAGCTGCCGCTGCTCGTCGCCTCCGACGTCGCCGCCCGCGGCCTCGACATTCCCGAGGTCAGCCACGTCTTCAATTTCGACGTTCCCCATCACGCCGACGACTACGTCCACCGCATCGGCCGCACCGGCCGCGCCGGGCGAACCGGCACCGCGATCTCGATCGTGACACCACTCGACCAGAAGTCGATGGCGGCGATCGAAAAGCTGATCGGCCAGAGCATTCCGCGCGCCGAAGGCGATTACGATGTCCCGGCCGAGCCTTCCGATGCGGGCGAGCGTCCGCGCGAGCAGCGCGGTCGTGAACGTTCGCGCGGCGGACGCGGCAAGCCGCAGCGCAGCCGCGACCGTGAGCGCAGCCACGAGCCGCGCGAGGCAAAGCAGCCCGCCGAGGCCAGGCATCGGTCCGACGACAAGCGTCGTGCGGAGCCGCGGCACGATGCGCGCCAGCAAGCCAACACTCCGCATGTGCCCTCGATCGGCCGCCCCGAGCCGCGCCGCCAGCGCGAGATCGACACCGAGCCGGGCGATCACTCGCATCTGCCGGCGTTTCTGCTGCGGCCGGTTCGCTCCCCCGCGGGCGCCTGAAGCGCGACGCGCGCTCCAGGTTTCGGTTGAGCAAACCCGCCGCACAATTTTTTCGATGCATTCGTGAACGTATATTTACGGGGCGTTCACGATCGTCCGTTAGCCTACGAACATAATTTAAGCATTGCTGCGGTCGATGGCGCGCCGACCGCTGTGGGGTATGTTCCGTGATCAAAGTGCTCGACGAACACGAACGCACGATGGCGTTCGCCGAGGTGGCGCTCGGTCAGATCCGATCGCTTCGACAGACGGCAATTCCCCGCAACTACGAGATCTGGTACGTCTACGCCACCGGCTACAATGCGCCGCTCAACAAGATCATCAACGAGACGCTGGCGCGCAGCGGCAAGCTGACCGAAGCCGATCTCGAGCAGATCTACGAGACCTATCTCTCCCACATCAAGACCACCGACCGCATCGACAAGGTCGGCGCGCGCGTCATCGGTGAGATCGACGACGTGATGAAGGTCTTGGGCGAGGCGCTCGGCATGACCGGCGCCTACGATGCCAGCCTGTCGGGCGCGACCGAGAAGCTGTCGTCGGCAAAGAGCCGCGACCAGATCAAGGCTGTCGTCGAGGCGCTGCTGCGCTCGACCAGCGAGATGCGCGAGACCAACAAGGCGCTGGAAGACCGGCTGACGCTGTCGAAGAACGAGATCAGCAATCTCCAGCAGAGCCTGGAAGCGATCCGCGCCGAAAGCCTGACCGATCCGCTCACCGGCCTCGGCAACCGCAAATATTTCGACCGCATGATCGGCATGGCCGTGCAGACCGCGCTCGCCTCCGGCGAGCCGCTGTCGCTGCTGCTGTTCGACATCGATCACTTCAAGTCATTCAACGATTCCTACGGCCATCTCACCGGCGACCAGGTGCTGCGGCTCGTCGGGCTTTCGCTGAAGCAGACCATCAAAGGCCAGGACATCACCGCACGCTATGGCGGCGAGGAATTCGCGGTCGTGCTGCCCAACACCGCGCTGCGCCAGGCGCTCACGGTGGCCGATCACATCCGCCGCGCCGTGATGGCGAAGGAATTGAAGAAAAAATCGACCGGCGAGATCCTCGGCCGCGTCACCATCTCCGTCGGCGTCTCCATGCTCAAGGAGGGCGACGACACCGACGCGCTGATCGAGCGCGCGGATGCCTGCCTCTACGCCGCCAAGCGCAACGGCCGCAACCGCGTGATCTGCGAAGCCGATCCGGAATACGCGGTCGAGACGCACAGCCGGGTAGCGTGAGACGGCCGCCGCCGCGCTTGACATTCCAACTTGCCGACCGACATCTTCCTCGCCGCCGCGGCTCCTGACCGCGAGCATCGAGGACTTATCACCTTGCCCAATCCTCATGATTTCCATACGCCGCAGCCGTCCTACACCAGGGACGAGCTGCTGAGATCGAGCGAAGGCGGCTATTTCGGCCCGGGCAATGCGCAATTGCCGGCACCGCCGATGCTGATGATGGACCGCATCACGGAGATCAGCCTCGACGGCGGCGAGTTTGGCAAGGGCCATGTCGTCGGCGAACTCGACATTGTGCCAGGCCACTGGTTCTTCGATTGCCACTACCGCGGCGACGCGATGATGCCGGGAAGCCTCGGCCTCGATGCGATGTGGCAGATGATCGGCTACTGGCTCGGCTGGTCCGGCTCTCCAGGCAAGGGCCGCGCCATCGGCGTCGGCGAAGTGGAGTGCACGGGCACCATTACCCCCGAAACAAGACGCGTGCGCTACGAGGTCGCCATGCGCATGGTCCGCCGCGGCAAGCTGGTGCTCGGGATTGCCGACGGCCGCGTGCTCGCCGACGGCGCCTGCGTCTTCACAGCCAAGGACATGAGGGTCGGCCTGACCAAGGCCGTGGATTGATCCTCAGGCCCCGGGTGGGCAAAGGCGCGCAGCGCCGTGCCCACCATCTCTCCAACACCGATATCCTGAGTGGTGGGCACGCTCCGCTTTGCTACCGCACCGCCTTCTTGGCTGCTTTCTTGGCCGGACGCTTCTTGGCAGCGTGCTTCTTCGGCGCGGCCTTCTTCGCTTTCGGCCGCTTCTTCACCTTGGCGCGCTGCGCCGCGGCGAGTGCCGCCCTCGCCCATTGGGCAAGCTCTGCGGAATCATCGAACAGGCGCGCGGGCAGCTCCCAGTAGGAGTTGACCACCACGGTCTTGGCGCGGGTCGCGTACTGGAACGGCTTGGAGCCTTCGGCCTCGAAGTCCGGGATGGTCGTCTCGTCGGCGCGGAAGAACAGGCCGGCACGGAGCGACAGCGCGAAATTGACGCCGTCGGCGGAGATGCCGTAGCCGGAGAACATCTTGCGGATGGTGACCGGGCCGAAATCGGCGAACAGGTCGATCAGGAATTCGCGGTCCATGCGCACGCTCTCTCGTGCCCCGGACGCAGCGCAGCGTCCCCGGCGATGCCAAGCATCGTCCGGTGCGGTGCGCTACAGAGCCGGGGCCAACCCATCTTGCACCGATTGTAGCGTGGGTCCCGGCTCGGCGCAGCAGCGCAAATGCGCTGCAGCGCGTCCGGGACACGAGAGCGGTGCTTGGAGAGATACTACCCGTCGATCTTGGCCGGCCGCAGCTCGACCGATTCGCCGCAGCCGCAGGCGGAGACCTGGTTGGGATTGTTGAAGACGAACTGGGCCTGCATCTTGTCGGCCTTGTAGTCCATCTCGGTGCCGAGCAGGAACAGCACGGCCTTGGGATCGACCAGGATCTTGACGCCCTTGTCCTCGACGACCTCGTCGGTCGGGCGGATCTCGTGGGCATATTCGACCGTGTAGGACTGGCCGGCGCAGCCGCCGTTCTTCACCCCGACGCGCAGGCCCACGATCTCCGAATCTGCACGCTGGGTCAGCTCGGTGATGCGCTTGGCAGCAGCGTCCGTCAGCCGCATCACCTGCGGGCGCGGCCGCCGCGGCTTCGGAGTGGAGGATGCTGGTGTCGCCTGGGTCATGTTATTTATGTGGTCCGTTGCGGAGCGAATTCAATGCGGGCTGAGACCGTCACCACATGTTGAGCACGAGGCGCGCCTCGTCGCTCATGCGTTCCGGCGACCACGGTGGTTCCCAGACCACCTTGACGTCGACCACGCCGACGCCGGGGACGCTGGCGACCGCGTTTTCGACCATGGTCGGCAGCTCGCCGGCGGCCGGGCAGTTCGGCGTCGTCAGCGTCATCAGCACGTCGACCGAACGATCGTCCTTGATCTCGACCTTGTAGATCAGGCCGAGCTCGTAGATGTCGGCGGGGATCTCCGGGTCGAACACGGTCTTGAGCCCGGCGATGATCTCGGTGGTCAGCCGCTCGGTCTCCTCCGGCGGCAGCGCCGAATGAGTCTCCATCGGATTGGCTTTGATTTCGGCCGTGTCACTCATGCGAACAAATCCCGCGCCTTCAGCAGCGCCTGTGCCAGATGATCGACTTCTTCCCGCGTATTATACATGCCGAACGAGGCCCGGCAGGTGGCCGTGACGTTGAACCGCTCTAAAAGCGGCATCACGCAATGCGTGCCGGCGCGCACCGCGATGCCCTGGCGGTCGATCACGGTGGCGACGTCATGGGCGTGGGCGCCCTTGAGCTCGAAGGAGATCACCGGGCCCTTGCCCCGGGCCGTGCCGATCAGCCGCAGCGAGTTGATCTCGCGCAAGCGCTCCTGGGCATAGGTGGTGAGATCGTGCTCGTGCGCAGCGATGCGCTCCTTGCCGATCGAATTCACGTAGTCGATGGCGGCACCGAGGCCGATCGCTTCGACGATGGGCGGTGTGCCGGCCTCGAACTTGTGCGGCGGATCGCCATAGGTGACCCAGTCCTTCGCGACCTCGCGGATCATCTCGCCGCCGCCGTTGAAGGGCCGCATCGCGACAAGGTGCTCATGCTTGGCATAGAGCGCGCCGATGCCGGTCGGACCGTAAATCTTGTGGCCGGTGAACGCGTAGAAATCGCAGTCGAGATCCTGCACGTCGATGGGCAGATGCACCGCGCCCTGCGCACCGTCGACCAGCACCGGGATGCCGCGATCATGGGCCAGCCGCACCACCTCCTTGATCGGAACGAACGTCCCGAGCGCGTTCGACATCTGGGTGATGGCGACAAGCTTGGTCTTCGGCGTCAGCAGCTTCTCGAACTCGTCGATCAGGAAGTTGCCTTCGTCGTCGACCGGCGCCCATTTGATCACCGCGCCATGGCGTTCCCTGAGGAAATGCCATGGCACGATGTTGGAATGGTGCTCCATGATCGAGAGGACGATCTCGTCGCCCTGCTTGATGTTCGGCTCGCCCCAGGACGACGCCACCAGGTTGATCGCCTCGGTGACGTTGCGGGTGAAGATGATTTCCTCGGTCCGTCGGGCATTGACGAACTGCGCGACCTTTGCCCGCGCGCCCTCGTAGGCCTCCGTCGCCGCATTGGCGAGGTAATGCAGGCCGCGATGCACGTTGGCGTATTCGGACGTATAGGCCTGCGTCATGCGGTCGAGCACGGCGCTCGGCTTCTGCGCCGAGGCGGCGTTGTCGAGATAGACCAGCTTCTTGCCGTAGACCTGCATGGCGAGCGCCGGGAAATCCTGGCGCACGCGCGCGACGTCGTAGGCACCGTTCTTGACCGCCGGATGCGTGCTCATGACCGTCGCTCCAGCCAGCGCTCGGCGATGCCGATCACGTGCTCGCGCAAGTCGTCGTCGGCGATCTGCTCGATCGCCTCGCCGACGAAGGCCTGGATCAACAGCGCCTGGGCTTGCTTCTCCGGCAACCCGCGCGCTTTCAGATAGAACAGCAGGTTGTCGTCGAGCGCGCCGGCGGTGGCACCATGGCCACAGGAGACGTCGTCGGCAAAAATCTCGAGCTCGGGCTTGTTGTCGGCTTCCGCCTCGTCCGAGAGCAGCAGCGCGCGGGTCATCATCTTGCCGTCGGTCTTCTGCGCGTCGGGACGGACGATGATGCGGCCCTGGAACACCGAATGGCCGCGGTCGTCGATCACGGCGCGGAAGGTCTCGCGGCTCATGCAGTTCGGCACGGCATGGTCGACCAGCAGCGTCAAATCGCCATGCTCGGTCTTCTTCAACAGGTTCACCCCGTTGAGCGAGAGCTCGCTGCCCTCGCCTGTGAACGTAATGAAGCCCTGCAGGCGGCTGACGGCGCCACCGCTGGTCATGTTGAAGTAGTTGAGCTTTACGTTGGCGCCGACGGTGACGAACTGCGAGGTGATGTTCACCGCGTCAGGCGCATCGTCCATCAGGCGGATGTAAGCGACATCGGCGTCATCGCCGATCGAGAGGAGCACGGCGTCGCTGACCTGATAGGCGCCGGCGCCGGCAGCGACAAAGCTCTCGATGATGGTCGCGCGCGCGCCCTTCCCGATCCGCACCTGCGAACGGGTGAAGGCCGATGCGGAGGGCGCGGTCGCAACGTGAATGATCTGGACCGGTGCGGACGGCTGGGCACCATCGGAGATCGACAGCACGACGCCGTCGGTTGCCATCGCCGCGTTCAGCGAGATCACGGCATCGGTGGATGCGGTCGTCAGGAGATCGGCGCTCTTTTCCAGCACCTCGCGCAATGTCGTCACACTCACGCCAGAAGGGAGCGCCTTCGCATCGGACAGATCGGCTGCGAACACGCCGTCGACCAGCACCAGTTTGCAGGCACCTGCAAACGCGTGCGCCTTCACGGCCTCCATCGCACGCGACAGTGCGGCCGTATCGGGACTGCCCGCGAGCGGCAGCACCTCGCCGACCAGCGCGCGCAGATCGGTATATTTCCACTCTTCGATCCGGCGGTGCGGCAGGCCGAGACGCTCATAGGTGTCGAACGCCTGGCGGCGCACCGCTACGACTGCCGGTGAACCCGGCAGCCGGCCTTCGGCGCTGGCGAAGAGGTCGCTCACCGCGCGGCCGCTTCCGGTCTTTGCCACAGCAACGTTCATCCTGAAATCCTTTACGCCGCTTCCTCGAACTGGGCGTAGCCGGACTCCTCCAGCTCCAGCGCCAGTTGCTTGTCGCCGCTCTTCACGACGCGGCCACGCGACATCACGTGCACGAAGTCGGGTATGATGTAGTTCAGCAGACGCTGATAGTGGGTGATCACCACCATCGCGCGCTTTGGCGTGCGCAGCGCGTTGACGCCATCGGCGGCAATGCGCAGTGCGTCGATGTCGAGCCCCGAGTCCATCTCATCGAGGATGCACAGGGCAGGCTCGAACAGCGCCATCTGCAGCACCTCGTTGCGCTTCTTCTCGCCGCCGGAGAAGCCGACATTGACGCCGCGCTTGAGCATGTCCTGCGGGATGTTCAGCGACTTCGAGACCTCGCGGACCTTCTTCAGGAAGTCCGGGGTCGAATATTCGCTCTCGCCGCGGGCCTTGCGCTGCGCATTCAGCGCAGTGCGCAGGAAGGTCATGGTGGCAACGCCGGGGATCTCGACCGGATACTGGAACGCCAGGAATACGCCCTTGGCGGCGCGCTCCTCGGGGTCCATCTCCAGCAGGTCCTCGCCCTTGAACAGGATCTGACCGTCGGTGACCTCATAGCCGGGCTTGCCGGCGATGACGTGCGAGAGCGTCGACTTGCCGGAGCCGTTCGGCCCCATGATGGCGTGCACCTCGCCCTCGTTCACGGTCAGCGACAGCCCGTGGAGGATCTCACGCTCCTCGACACGAACCTTGAGGTCTTTCACTTCAAGCAAAGCCATCTTGGTACCCAGTCTATTCAATTGATGTTGGAGCGCCGAAGCGCACCGCGAGGGCCGGTGTTAACCGACCGACCCTTCAAGCGAGATCGAGATCAGCTTCTGCGCTTCCACCGCGAATTCCATCGGCAGCTGCTGCAGCACGTCCTTGACGAAGCCGTTGACGACGAGGCCGACGGCCTCTTCCTGGCTGAGCCCGCGCTGGATGCAGTAGAACAGCACGTCCTCGGAGATTTTTGAGGTCGTCGCCTCGTGCTCGAACGTCGCCGAGGAGTTCTTGGCCTCGATGTACGGCACGGTGTGCGCGCCACATTTGTCGCCGATCAGCAGCGAGTCGCAGGCGGTGAAGTTGCGCGCGCCAGTCGCCTTGCGGTGCGCGGTGACGAGGCCGCGATAGGTGTTCTGCGACTTGCCGGCGGCGATGCCCTTCGAGATGATGCGGCTCGACGTGTTCTTGCCGAGATGGATCATCTTGGTGCCCGAATCGACCTGCTGGAAGCCGTTCGAGATCGCGATCGAGTAGAATTCGCCGCGGGAGTTGTCGCCGCGCAGGATGCAGCTCGGATATTTCCAGGTGATCGCAGATCCGGTCTCGACCTGGGTCCAGGAAATCTTGGAGTGGGCGCCGCGGCAGTCACCACGCTTGGTGACGAAATTGTAGATGCCGCCCTTGCCTTCCGAATTGCCGGGATACCAGTTCTGCACCGTCGAATATTTGATCTCGGCGTCATCGAGCGCGACGAGCTCGACCACGGCGGCGTGCAGCTGGTTCTCGTCGCGCTGCGGCGCGGTGCAGCCTTCGAGATAGGAGACGTAGGAGCCCTTGTCGGCGATGATCAGCGTGCGCTCGAACTGGCCGGTGTTGCGCTCGTTGATGCGGAAATAGGTCGACAGCTCCATCGGGCAGCGCACGCCCGGCGGCACGTAGACGAACGAGCCGTCGGAGAACACCGCCGAGTTCAGCGTCGCGTAGAAATTGTCCGAGGTCGGAACCACCGAGCCGAGATATTTCTGCACGAGCTCAGGGTGCTCGCGGATCGCCTCGGAGATCGGCATGAAGATCACGCCGGCCTTCTTCAGCTCCGCCTTGAACGTGGTCGCCACCGAAACCGAATCGAACACCGCATCGACCGCGATCTTGCGGCGCGCCGGATCCTCTTCGCCCACCTTCGGCTCGATGCCTTCGAGCATGGCGACTTCCCGCAAGGGGATGCCGAGCTTCTCGTAGGTCTTCAGGATCTCCGGATCGATCTCGTCGAGCGAAGAGACCGCCTTCTTCGGCTTCGGCGCCGCGTAGTAATAAATGTCCTGGAAGTCGATCTTGGGATACTCGACGCGCGCCCAGGTCGGCTCGGTCATGGTCAGCCAGCGCCGATAGGCCTCCAGCCGCCACTGGAGCATCCAGGCGGGGTCATTCTTTTTCTGCGAGATGAACTTTACGATCTCTTCCGACAGCCCCTTGGGGGCCTTCTCGGAGTCGATCAGGGTCTCAAACCCATAACGATACTGGTCGACGTCGATGCGCTTCACGCGCTCGACCGTCTCTTGTACGGCTGGCATTCCATCCTCCGCTCGCGGTTTCAAGGACCGCGGTGGATCAAACTCGGACGAGTATTACGATATTTCTCCGAGGAAAGCACGGGCTTAGAACCGTTCAAGCCGTGTTTCGTCGCTTAGCCCTTAAGTAGGGTATTACCAAGCTTTCGCCAAGCCTCTAACGCCCTATTGATGTCCTCAGGTTTCGTGGACCAGCCCAGACTGAGACGCACCGCTCCCTGGGCCACCGCGGAATCACAGCCCATGGCAGAAAGCACGTGGGACGGCTGGACTTTGCCCGAAGAGCAGGCAGAGCCGGAGGAGACCGCGATGCCCTCCAGGTCGAATCCAATCACGGCAGTTTCGGCCTTCAGGCCTGGCGCGGTGAAAAGCACGGTATTTGGCAACCGCGCGACGTCCCCTGCAAAGATCGTCGCCCCGGCAATGCCGCGAAGACCATTTTCCAAACGATCTCTGAGGCTTGCCATTCGCTTCGCATCCTCCGGCAAAGCCTGAAGCGCGGCCTTCACCGCCGCGCCGAAGCCGGCGATCCCCGCAACGTTCTCGGTTCCTGCGCGACGGTTGAGCTCCTGCCCGCCGCCCCGCAGCGCCGGCTCCAGGCCGCCTATCCCTTCGGTCATCACCAATGCGCCGACCCCCTTGGGGCCGCCGATCTTGTGTGCAGAAAAGGTGGCAAGGTCGGCGCCTATCGAATTGATATCGAACGGGATTTTGCCCAGTGCCTGGATCGCATCGACGTGCAGGAGGCCGCCGGCCTCGTGGACCACGCTTGCGGCCTCAGTGATGGGCTGCAGCGCGCCCGTCTCGTTGTTGGCGGCCATGACCGAGACCAGGGCTGGCGGGCCGTCCTTGAGTTGCATCTTCAAATGATCGAGGTCGACCACGCCGGAGCTCGCGACCCGGATCAGGCCGATCTTGTCGGCCGGGAACCGGCCGCCAGCGAGCACCGAAGCGTGCTCGACCGCCGAGACCAGCAGCCGCTCGGCAGGACCGCCAGACGGCCCCCGCAAACCCGGCGAGAGCGCCAGCGCATTGGCCTCAGTTCCAGCGGAGGTGAAGACGACGTTGCGCGGCTGCGCACCGACCGCCGCCGCCAGCACGGTACGCGCCTCCTCGACCAGCCGTCGCGCCTCGCGTCCCTCGGCATGGACCGAGGACGGATTGCCGATCAGGTCATATGCAGCCAGGATCGCAGCCCGCGCTTCCGGGCGGAGCGGCGTGGTCGCGTTCCAATCGAGATAGACCCGGGTTCGCATTGAGTAGAATATTACCTCACATCACAGAGCACTTTCGCGCCGTCCCGAGATGGGCCGCGGCCACGCAATTGGCAACCCGATTCCGAATGAGCGGCCGTCGTGACGCGCTCATGACGCGCTAACGCCTTGAACCCGTTGGGTGATGTTCAAGATGCTTGCTTTTTGACCCTCAGCCTATGTTAGAACGCGCACCGTCACCGCGCGCTTTCAGCGCATCACCGCAAGGCGCGCCTTCTCACCCGTCATTCGCGCTTCCGTCGGCACCTGCCGATGAAGCCACAATCGGTTGATTGCCGAGATCGTCTCTCAAGGAAATCAATCAAGAGATTCACCGATGCCCGAAGTCATTTTCACCGGCCCAGCCGGCCGTCTCGAAGGCCGCTATCACCCGGCCAAGCAGAAGAACGCGCCGATCGCGATGATTCTGCATCCGCATCCGCAGTTCCACGGCACGATGAACCATCAGATCGTGTACCAGTGCTACTATGCCTTCGCGCATCGCGGCTTCTCGGTGCTGCGCTTCAATTTCCGCGGCGTCGGCCGCAGCCAGGGCTCGTTCGACCACGGCACCGGCGAATTGTCAGACGCGGCGGCCGCGCTCGACTGGGCGCAGACCATCAATCCCGAAGCGCGCGCCTGCTGGGTTGCCGGCTTCTCCTTCGGCGCCTGGATCGGCATGCAGCTTTTGATGCGCCGCCCCGAGGTCGAGGGCTTCATCTCGATCGCGCCGCCGGCCAACCTCTACGACTTCTCGTTCCTCGCGCCCTGCCCCTCGTCGGGCCTGATCGTGCATGGCGAGAAGGACGCGGTGGTGCCGCCGAAGGACGTCAACACCCTGGTCGAGAAGCTGAAGACGCAGAAGGGCATCGTGATCGACCAGCAGATCATCCCCGGCGCCAATCACTTCTTCGATTCCAAGCTCGAGCCGCTGATGGAGACCATCACGGCCTATCTCGACATGCGCCTCGCCAACGTCCGCTGAGCGTTATGTTTTGAGCATGATCTTATCGGAAAACCACTTCACACTTTTCCGGATCATGCTCTAAGCCAGCTTCAGCGCGACGATCCCCATCAAGACGAGCGCGATGCCCGCAAGCTTCATCGCGCTCAAGGTCTCGCCGAACAGCACGACGCCCATGGCGAAGGTGCCGGCCGCGCCGATGCCGGTCCACACCGAATAGGCAACGCCGACCTCGAGCACCTTCAAGGCGCGCCCGAGCAGGAAGACGAAGGCGGCGAGCAGCACGAGTGATGCGATGCTCCAGCCTGCACGCGTGTAGCCTTCCGCATATTTCATTGCGATCGCCCAGCCGACATCGAGCGCGCCTGCGATCACCAGCATCAGCCAGGCCAAGGATTGCGACATCGGCATATGCTCAGGCCGCCAGCTTGAGCAGATGCGCATCGTGGCGAACGAGGAAGGCGCGCAGCAATTGCGGATAGTCGGCGCCGACCGCGGTGCGCACGCTCGGACGTTTCGCAAGCTCGGCGCGCCAGGCGCGAACCTTCGGCACATCGTTGAAGATGCCGTGCTCGGTCAGCTCGTCGAACAGGTCGAAATAGCGGAAGATCGGCGCGAACACGGCGTCGACCAGGCTGAACGCATCGCCGGCGAAGAACGGGCCTGCGCCGAGCGCGGCTTCGACGCGCGCAAATTTCGCAACGAGCGCCTGGCGCTTGCTTTCGAACGTCGCCGGATCGGTCGTGGTCTCCAGTCCCCAGAGATCGCCGAGGATCGCCGAGCCGAACTCCATCCACGCGCGGTGCTCGGCACGCTTCAATGCATCCGCCGGATGCAGCTTGGCGCCGCCTTGCGTCTCCTCGATGTACTCGCAGATCACGTTGCTCTCGAACAGCGCGACCTCGCCCTTGTCCGTCGTCACCACCAGCACCGGCACCTTGCCGAGCGGCGAGAGCTTGAGAAACCAGTCCGGCTTGTTGGCGAGATCGATGTCGATCCGCTCGAACGGCACCCCCTTCTCCTTCAGCGCGATCACGGCACGCTGCACGTAGGGGCAAAGCTTGTGGCTGATCAGTTTCAGTGACGCGGTCATGGCGAGGAATTCCGACGGTTAGATGCAACTGCATTCAATATAAATGCACTTGCATTCACTCGTCAAGATAGATGCAACTGCATCAACAGCCTGTGACCTCACGGCCGCGCAATCACCCCGCCGGTCATCGGCATCGGCACGCCCGTGGTAGCCGGATAGGACAGCGGCAGGCCCTTCAGGCCGCGCGCGGCGAGGAAGCCGAAGGCCTGCGCCTCGATGGCGTCGGAAGCCCAGCCGAGCGTCTCGGCGGCCTCGACGGTGGCCGAGCCCACCCGCTCCCGCAGCATCCGCAGCATGGTGAGGTTGCGGGCGCCGCCACCGCAGACGATCCAACTGCGCGGCCGGCGCGGCAAGAGCGGAATGACGCGCGCGATCGCGGCGGCAGTGAAGGCGGTCAGCGTCGCCGCGCCGTCGGCCGGCGGCACGTCGCCGAGCTTCAGGGCGGCAAAATCGTTGCGGTCGAGCGATTTCGGCGGCGGGCTTGCGAAGAACGGCAAGTCCAGCGCCCGCGCGATCCAGGCCTCATCCACCTTGCCGAGCGCTGCGAATTTGCCTTCGGCATCGAACGCCTGATTCATGGCGCGGTACATGAAATCGTCCAGCAGCGCGTTGCCGGGGCCGGTGTCGCAGGCGATCAGCGTGTCGTTGCCGTCGATATAGGTGATGTTGGAGACGCCGCCGATATTGACCACGACGATCGGCCCCTCGCGCTGGAGCGAATGGGCCAGTGCCCGATGATAGACCGGCACGAACGGCGCGCCCTGCCCGCCGGCCTCGACGTCGGCGGCGCGGAAATCATGCATCACGGGGATATGGATCGCCCTGACCAGCGCCGGCGCGTCACCAATCTGCACCGTCAGCCGTTTTTCAGGCCGGTGCAGCACGGTCTGGCCGTGGAAGCCGACAATGTCGATGTCCTCCGCCCTCATCCGGTTCTGGGCGAGGAAGGCAGCGACCGCCTCGGCATGGGCCCGCGTCACCGCACGCTCGGCCTCGGCCAGAATGCCTGGGCGGGCGTCGCGTTGCTGCAGATGCACGGCCTCGCTCAGCGCCTGGCGCAGCAGATTGCGCTCGGCCGGGCTGTACGGCCGGTAACCGGACGGCCCGAATGCCTTCACCTGCTTTCCATCGGTTTCGATCAGCGCGACATCCACCCCGTCCAGCGAGGTGCCGCTCATCAAACCGAGTGCCGTCAACATCATGGATCAGCGTCCTCAAGAGACCCGGCCTGGCATGCCGATCTTGTGCCAGAGGGACACATCTTATAATGCCAACGCGCCAAGTGGCGGGCGGCCATCGGGTTCCCGCGGAAGACCCTTAAATTGCTCCCAAAACAGTAAACCAAGAATTGTCAGGCACGCCGACAGATGACTGCATTTAAATCGGATTTCCTCAATATCCTGCAGGAACGTGGATTCATCCACCAGTGCTCCGATTTCGAGGGGCTGGACGCGCTCGCCGCCAAGGGCGAAGCGACGACCTATGTCGGCTACGATTGCACCGCCCGTTCGCTGCACATCGGCAATTACCTGACCATGATGATGCTGCACTGGCTGCAGCAGTCCGGCAACAAGCCGATCACGCTGATGGGCGGCGGCACCACCATGGTGGGCGATCCCTCCGGCAAGGACGAGACGCGCGCGATGCGCACCATTGCCGAGATCGAGGCCAACAAGGAATCGATCCGCGGCGTGTTCGCAAAAGTGCTGCGCTATGGCGAGGGCAAGAGCGACGCCGTCATGCTCGACAATGCGGAATGGCTGACCAAGCTGAACTGGATCGAGATGCTGCGCGACGTCGGCCGGCACTTCTCGGTCAACCGCATGCTGACCATGGACTCCGTGCGCCTGCGTCTCGAGCGCGAGCAGGAGATGAGCTTCATCGAGTTCAACTACATGGTCTGCCAGGCCTACGACTTCGTCGAGCTCGCCAAGCGCACCGGCTGCCGCCTGCAGATGGGCGGCTCGGATCAGTGGGGCAACATCATCATGGGCGTCGATCTCGGCCGCCGCATGGGCACGCACCAGCTGTTCGCGCTGACGACGCCGCTGCTGACGACCGCCTCGGGCGCCAAGATGGGCAAGACCGCGCAAGGCGCGGTCTGGCTCAACGCCGACCAGTTCAGCCCGTACGATTTCTGGCAGTACTGGCGCAACACCGAGGACGCCGACGTCGGCAAATTCCTGAAACTGTTCACGACGCTGCCGATCGCCGAGATCAAGAAGCTCGAAGCGCTCGGCGGCTCGGAGATCAACGAGGCCAAGAAGGTGCTCGCGACCGAGGCAACCGCGCTGCTGCATGGCCGGGATGCGGCGAACGAAGCCGCGGAAACCGCGCGCCGCACCTTCGAGGAAGGTGCGCTCGCCGAAAGCCTGCCGACGGTGGAAATTCCGCGCGGCGAGCTCGACACCGGCCTCGGCGTGCTCAACGCGTTCGTCAAGGCAGGCTTGGTTGCCTCCAACGGCGAAGCGAGGCGCCAGATCAAAGGTGGCGGCCTGCGCGTCAACGACGCGCCCGTCACCGACGAGAAGATGGCCCTATCGGCGGGCAATCTGACGCCGGAAGGCGTGATCAAGCTGTCCTTCGGCAAGAAGAAGCACGTGCTCATCAAGCCTGCATAGGCGTATGAGCTTTTCACTGCTTGTCAGGGCGCACGGATGCGCGCTCCCTGACGGCAATGGACCAGAACACGCCCAAGGAAACGACAGCGGAAGCGAGCAAGGATACGCACCAGGTTGGCGTCGCGGCGACACCGCGAGGCGCCGTACGCCTCGCGCTCACCGTGCTCGCACTCTGCTTCACGCTGGCCGTGCTCGGCCGCGGGCTCGGCGACAGCTTTACGGTGTTCCTGAAGCCGATCTCGGAAAGCTTTGGCTGGGATCGCGCCCAGATCGTCTCGGTCTATTCGCTCACTTGGCTCGCGAGCGGCCTCACCGCCCCCTTCGTCGGACGCCTGTTCGATCATTCCGGACCGCGCATCGTCTATGCGCTCGGCCTGCTGCTGCTCGGCGCGGCCTTTCTGATCGCGGCGCACGCCCAGCATCTGTGGCAGTTCCAGCTCTCGATCGGCCTTTGCGTCGGCATCGGCATCGCCTTCATCGGCATCGTGCCGAACTCGATCCTGCTCGGCCGCTGGTTCGGGCCGCGCCTGCCGACCGCGATGTCGGTGGTGTATTCGGCGATGGGCGGCGGCGTGCTGGCACTGCTGCCGGCCTCGCAATTGCTGATCGACCATCTCGGCTGGCGTGATACCTACCAGCTGTTCGGCTTCGCTGCATTGGGCCTGCTGGTGCCGCTCCTGCTGCTTCCGTGGCGGCTGTTTGCCGCGGGCTCGCCGCATGTCGTGAAGAAGACCGATCCCGACTTCGTCGACAACGGCTGGACGCTCCTCGGCGCGATGCGCCACCACGCCTTCTGGGCGCTGTTCTCGACCTTCTTCTTCACCGCCGTCGGTATGTATGCGATCGCCGCCCAGATCGTGGCCTATCTGATCGATGCCGGCTTTCCGCCGCTTCAGGCCGCGACCGCCTGGGGCTTCTCCGGCGTTGTGCTCGTGTTCGGGATGTTAGGCGTCTCCGCGCTTGACGGGTTGATCGGACGCCGGCCGTCCGTGCTGCTGAGCTACGCGATCTCGATCCTCGGCATCGTCCTGCTCTGGTTGCTGCAGTATTCGCCGAACATCCTCCTGCTCACCGGCTTCGTCGTCTGCTTCGGCAGCATGATGGGCTCGCGCGGCCCGCTGATCAGTGCGACCGCGATGCGGATCTTCCAGGGCAAGCGCGTAGGCACCATTTACGGCACGATCTCGATCGGCAGTGGCCTCGGCTCGGCGTTTGGCTCCTGGAGCGGCGGCCTGATCCATGACGCGACGCACGGCTACAACGCGCTGCTCGCCTTCGCGCTTGCGAGCGTGGTGCTCGGGATGATCCCGTTCCTGATCGTGCCCGCTTTGCGCCGATAGGTCTCTCAGAGGTAACCTGAGCGCATTCGCGTCACCGGGGAACTACGGATGAAGACGGCATGAACGCGTGCAAAAAATGCTCGGCGCGCGAGGCTGAAAGCCGGCCCTGCGGTGTTTTGTGGACATGACGAAAATGTCAGCGCGGAATTGATCCGGGGTGTCTTGCGAGGCAGAACCGAATACGGTCCAAGTCGCAGCATTGGATGGAGGGCAAACCAATGAACTTTCCCTATCTCACTCGCTTTCAACCGGTTCTCCTGAGCCTGTTTCGCTTCATCACCGGCCTCTTGCTGTTCCAGTATGGCGTCGCCAAGCTGTTCAAGTTCCCGGTGCTCCCCTACTTCGCGAACATCCCGCCGCTGATCTACGCGGCCGGCACGCTCGAGCTCATACTTGGCGCGCTGCTGATGCTTGGCCTGTTCACCCGGCTCAGCGCTTTCATCCTCTCGGGTGAAATGGCCTTCGCCTATTTCATGGGCCACATGTTGAAGGGCGAAACCCCGGTGTTCCTGCCGCTGCTCAACGGCGGCACCGCCGCGATCCTGTTCTGCTTCGCCTGCCTTTATCTCTCGGCGGCCGGCGGCGGCTCGGTGAGCGTCGATGCCGCGATGGGCAAGGAGAGCGACGCGGGCGGCGGCGCCTATGCGCGGCGCTGACGCGCTTCGCCGGTTAACCTGAAAGTAACACGGCACCGGCGGATCTGCCGGTGCCGTGTCAGCGCGCCCCCAGCACGTTCCAGATGAGAACGAGGGCCGCCACGAGCAGCACGGACATGATGATGCGGTGAACGAATCGGTTCATTAGCGCTCCTGCCAGGCTGGCTGACCACCAAAGCGAAAGATCAATCCTCTCCGGCTTCCGCACTGGCCTGCACCGACGTCTGTCGGTTTGGTTGCAAGCTTGCGCATAAGGCTGCAGCGCGGCTTTCGCGCGGCGCGCTTCAGCGCCCCTATGTTCACGTTTGGTAAGAACTTCATGCTACCGATGCGAGCAATAACAACCATTCCGTAGGGGCTGTGATGAAACTGCTGAGCCATCTGAAGATCCGCACCAAGCTTGCTAGCATGGTCTGTCTCGCGGCTCTCACAGTCACGGCCATCATCGGTGTATCGGCCGTGCTCAGCAAGAGCCGCATGATGGAGGACCGCGTCCAGCAGATGCGGACCGCGGTGGAGCTCCTCTACAACTACGCCCAATCGCTTCAGGACGAAGTGACCGCCGGCAAGCTGACGCCGGCCGAGGCCAAGGCCCTGTTCAACCAGCGTGGCCGCCGCATGAGCTTCAATGGCGGCCAGGGTTATCCGGTCGTGTACAACGCAGACACGTCTCTCCTCGTTAACGGCGCCAATCAACAACTCGAGGGCAAGATCACCGGCGCCAAGGATTCCAACGGCGTCCTGATCGCCGACGCCATCATCAAGGCCGGCGGCGAGACCGCGCAGGGCGGCGTGGCCTCCTATCTCTATCCCCGTCCCGGTCAGACCGAGCCGGTCCGCAAGACCATGTACGCGCGTAAATTCGCACCCTGGAACGTGACCATCAGCTACGGCCTCTATGTCGACGACATCGACGCCGACGTGCGCGCGCTGACGCTGGAGCTTGGCGCGATCGGCATCGGCCTGATGCTGTTGATGGCGGCGCTGTCCTGGCTGATCGCCCGCGACGTGCTCAGTGCGCTCGATCGCCAGAAGACCCGCATGCAGGAGATTTCCGAAGGCGCCATCGACAAGCCGGTCGAGGAGACCGACCGCGGCGACGAGATCGGCCGCATGGCCGAGACCCTCGAAATCCTGCGCCAGACCGCGCTGACGGCCCGCAACCTGGAGGCCGAGCAGGTCGCCGCCAAGTCGCGCAGCGAGCAGGAGAAGCGCGAGGCCCTGATCGCGCTCGCCGACCGCTTCGATGCCTCCGTCGGCCAGCTCGTCGGCCTGATGGCCTCCGGCTCCGGCGAGCTCGAGACCACCGCCAAGTCGATGTCGTCCACCGCCGAGGGCACCAACCGCCGCGCCGCCGTGGTCGGCCCCGCCGCCACCGAAGCCAGCCAGCGCGTCCAGACCGTCGCCGCTGCCGCCGAGGAGCTCTCCTCCTCCATCACCGAGATCAGCCGCCAGGTCGCGCAGTCCGCCGAGGTCACGGGACGCGCGGTGGACAGCGCCCGCCGCACCGACACCATCGTGCGAGCGCTCTCGGATGGCGCCCAGCAGATCGAGCACGTCGCCGAGCTGATCTCCAGCATCGCGGCACAGACCAACCTGCTCGCCCTCAACGCCACCATCGAGGCCGCACGCGCCGGCGAAGCCGGCCGCGGCTTTGCCGTCGTCGCCTCCGAGGTGAAGTCGCTGGCGAGCCAGACCGCGGAAGCCACCCGCGAGATCGGCGACAAGATCGCCCAGATCCAGGGTGCGACCAAGGAGGCCGTCGATGCGATCGGTGGCATCACCGCCACCATCGAGGAGGTCAGCCGCATCGCCACCTCGATCGGCGCGGCCATCGAGGAGCAAGGCGCCGCCACTGCCGAGATCGCCCGCAGCGTCTCGCAAACGGCGGAGGCGACGAAGGAGGTCACCACCAATATCGGCGGCGTCTCGACCGCCGCGAACGAGACCGGCAACGCCGCCGGCATGGTGCTCGCAGCAGCCAGCAACCTCTCCAAGCAGGCCGAACAGCTCTCCGGCGAGGTCGGCACGTTCCTGAAGGGCGTGCGCGCGGCGTAGGCGGTTCGTTCACCTCTCCCGCTTGCAGGAGAGGGAGCAGCACCTCACTTCGTGGCTGCAATCGAATCTGATCGGCTACGAACTACAACGTGCTTCGAAGCTATCGCCGCGCGAGGCTGCAACCGCTCGACAGCTGGCGCGTCGATCCGGTCGAGCCGTCGTTCGACTGCGAGGGGAATTCATCGAACGGCGAGTTCTGCTTGCCGGTGTTGAATTCGAAGATCTTGCGGAACAGGCCCGGTGCCATCGCCGAGATCGGGTTGACGCGCATCACGGGCGCGGCCGGCGTGCCGACGACCTCGTAGGTCACGCCGATCAGCCCCTCATTGTTGCCGCCGCCGAGGAAGATGCCGAACAGCGGGATCTGGCCGAAGATGTTGTTCACGCCATACATCGGCACGAAGGTGCCGCTCATGCACACTTGGTTGCCGGGATAGTCGATCGAGCCCTCGATGGTGGCACCGATCATCGGCCCCTTGACCACGCCGTCGCGGATCGTGAGCGCGCCGTTCTGCCGGGTGAACTCGGCGCGCAGCGCGCTGAAGGAGACGCCGTTTCCGGTCCCGTTCGGCGCGCCGGCGGCCACGCGCTCCAGCTGTGCCTCACCCTTCACCGTGAAGTCGCGCACGTTGATGAGACCCTCGCGCGCCGTGTTCGGCTCGGAGGTCGGCGGCTCCATTGCCACCACCATCTGGCCGCCGACCGCCTTGGTGTAGGTGTCGGTGAAGCGCAGCAGCGCGCCGGCATCGTTGGTCTGGAGGTAGATCACCTCACGGTTGCCCTGCGCGCGGCCGCCGCGCAGATCGGCTGCCACCGGCGTGTCGCGGCCGATCTTGCCGCTGAGCGTGAAGGCCTTGATGGCCCCGTTGCGTTTCGACATCTTGGCATCGACGCTGCGCATGGCCTCGCCGTTGAAGCCGGCGACCGCACCGAGCTTCACGTCGATATCGAAATCGACGTTCTTCAGCTTGTTCTTGTCGTCCTTGGAATTGCCCGAGATCGCCGATTTCAGGAAACCGCGGCCGTCGAATACGTCGCCACGCATGGTGCCGCGTACCACTCCGTCCTGGCTACGGTCCACCTTCAACGACGCCTTGTCGCCGTCGGACGGCGCGTAGGTCGGGAAGTTCGCGTTCATGAGATCGCCGTTCGCGTCGACCTCGAGCGAGCCCTTGATCGAGGCGCCGCCGCCCTCGATGACGATGTCCTCGAAACGAGTCGATTGCGCCGTCGGAACGACCTTGAATGTGGCCTTGCCGGACTTGCCCGGCAGCTTGACCCACCCGGGAAGGATGTTGTCGAGCCTGACCGAGGTCAGGTCGGCCTCGACGCCGAGCTTCGTCGTCTGATCCGCGCCGCTCGCGATCTTGCCCGACAATTTGATCGGCAATGATCCGCTGACGGCGGGGCTGAGATCGAAGCCGAGACGTGCGCGGCTGGCATCGTCCAGCGTCGCCTGCAATCTGACATCCGCATCGCCCTCCGCCGGCTTGCGATAGTCGAGCGCGGCCGCCTGGCCGTTGATCTTGACGTCGCCCTTGACCTGATAGCCCTGATTGTTGGCGACGATCTTGAGGTTGTTGGCCTCCAGCTTCTGGTTCATCACCAGCTTGTCGGCGGCAAAGCCGTTGAGCTCGGCGGTGACGGCATAAGTGGTGTCAGCCTTGGTCAGCTCGCCCTTGACCGGCATGCCGAGCTGGATGTTCGCGGAGAACGTTCCCTTGCTGGTGTTGGGGTCGACGACTGTTGCCGACAGATCGCTCAGCCGGTCATTGGCGAGCATTTCGGCGGCTGCAGGCACCGGGCCCTCGACACGGAACCTGCTCCGCGATGGCGACGGCTTGGGCGCCATGTCGGGCACCTCGAACACGAAGTCGGAGATCGTGACCTTGCGGCCCGCGGGCGTATCCGCAACGCCCTGCCCGATGTTCACGGTCGCGGTACGCCCGGTCACGCGCGCCTTCAAATCGGCATCGCGCACCACCGGCATGCCATCCACGGGGCGGACCGCGACGCCGCTCGCTACGATGTTCACCGACAGGCCGTCGTCCGGAATGGGCGGGCCCTTGCGCGGCAGGTTCTTCGTCGGCGAGTTGACGCCGATCTCGATGCGCTGGAGCGTTCCGCGCTCGATCCGTTCAATCACCCATTCACGCAATTCGGGGACGATCAGCGTCGGCCACATCCGCTTCAAGGCGGAGGCCGACATCGGCGTTCCCGCAAAGCCGAGAGTCAGCCGCGGCTCGCCGGAATAGTCGATGGCACCGGTGCCGGCAACGCCGATCTCGCCGTTGGAGACATCGGCCTGTGTCAGCAAGATTCGCTTGTGGTCGGTGTCGAAGCGGAAGCCGATCGCAATGCGGTTGAAGACGAGCGGCGGCTCGTTGTCGATGCCGCCGAGCAGGATCGAACCGCCGCTGAAGCCGAGCTGCCAATCATTGGTGGTGCCGTTGGGCGGCTCCAGATGGCCCAGCAGCGTCAGGCGGTTCGCACCGGAGAGAATCTTGAACGGTGCGACCAGCACGCGCCGGTTGGCGTCCCACTCGACATTGATCTCGGCCGAGTCGATTGCCATGGGATAGTCGGGCGTGTCGGTGTCGATGATGTTGCCGGCGCCGACCGTGATCTTGCCGCGGAAGAAGGTCGGCACGCCGTCGCGGCCGAGCTCGCCCTTGAGCTCGCCCGTCAGCGGCAGGTCGGCGGTGTAGGTGAGGTCCTTCACCCGCAGCGCCAACAGGATGTTGGAGGTCGAGACTTTGTCGGCCTTGATGTCGACCGAGCGCACGCCGTTCTCGGCCGGGCCAATCGTGGCGCGCAGCATCCATGGGTGCGCGCCCTCCTCGCCGAGGCTGAGCGCGACGCCGCCGCGGCTCGGCCGGCGCAGGCTGAGCGTGATGTTCTCAAACGACCATTTGCTGCCGCGCTGCTGATCGTCGACGATCAGATTGCCGTTCTTCAGGCCGATCTCGTTGAGGTTCTGGCCGTCGAGGCCGGTCATGCTCAGACTGTCGAGCCAGTCGAGGCCCTGAAGGATGCCGCTCTGCGCGGTCGCCTGCGGTGCGGCCTGCGATACCTCCGGGCTCGCAGGCACGGTCGCGAATGGCGGCGGTGGGACACCGGTGCGCGGGAACGTCGGCGGCAGGCCCGCGTCCTTCTTGGACGCGACGCCGGTCGCCAGCGGCTTTGCGGTGTCGCCGGCGGACACGGTGACGGTGCCGTCAGGCGCAATTCGGATTGCGAGCTCGGCATCGACGAGATTGAGGCTCTCGGCACGCAGGTGCCCCATCAGGAGGGCCGCACCCGACAGCTTCACCTCGGCCTTCGGCGCGCTGGCGACGATGGCGTGATCGCGATCGCGAACGATGATGTCTCGGATGCGGACGGCGATGCGGACCCGCCCGGCGCGCTCGATCTGGGTGCCGCCGATCTCAACCGTGTTGCCGTGGCCGATATTGTCCTCGATCGCGGCGGCCAGCCATGGCGTTGCGATGTCCAGATTGATCGGACCGGCGCCGAGCCGCCACCACAGCGCACCGAAACAGCCGACGAAAATGACGAGCAGGGTACCGACGACCACGGCCATGCGCTTCAGCCAGCGACCGCCCCCCACCCGGCGGCGCAACGCGCCGAATCCGTCACCGAAGCGATGGAAGCCCGAACCGGAACGCGCCAGCAACCGGCGTGCGCGATAGCCCGCCGCCGCTTCCTGATCCGGATCCCAGTCGGCGTCGTCCCATTCCTGCGGCTCATATTGGCCGCCGCGCCGATCGAAATCCCGGTTGTAGTCCTGGGGCGACGTATTCCTTGCCATTGCCTCTCGATACAGGCGCCCGTCATAGGATTGAGCGCCGCCGGGACCGCAGCCGTTCGCGGGAGGTGAAGCTCCCTGCGCCGGCACTGCCGCCATACCTCGAATATTCCTGCTGTTCGTCATTTCGCCCCGGGAGCGCGTTCAACGAGCAGTGGGGTGGTGCGTGGAATTCCTTGTAACCATACTCCGGCGTCGTCAGACTTGCCCAGCCGAGGGCGCGATTCCGGCACGCCGGACGAGAGCTGCAATACCGCTTCGGTTGACCCGCCGAAAGCGTCGAAAGGAAGGCGTATGTCCAAGAAATCCCGAAAGAAATCGTCCAAAACGTCCTCCGGCAGCCCGACCGCCAAAACGAAGACCGCAAAAACGCGGGCATCGACTCAAGCAAGGTCCGCGAAAACACAGCGGACACCGGCAAGCAAATCAACCGGGACCATAGCAAAAGCAGGATCACATAAGGCCGCATCGAAACAGTTAAAGTCATCCAAATCGGCCTCCCCGCCCGCTGCGGCGAAGCCCGGCTTGGCCGAGGGCCAAAAGGCTCCCGCTTTCCGCCTGCCTCGCGACGGCGGCGACGTGGTCACATTGGCGGACTATGCCGGCCGAAAGCTCGTCCTGTTCTTCTACCCCCGGGCCGACACGCCCGGCTGCACCAGGGAGGCGATCGACTTCACCCGCCTGGCCGACGCCTTTGCTGCCGCCGGCACTGCCGTGCTCGGCATCTCCGCCGATCCGTTAAAGGCCCAGGAGAAGTTTCGCGACAAGCACAAGCTCGGCGTTCCCCTCATCTCGGACGAGAGGCATGAGATGCTGGAAGCCTATGGCGCTTGGGGCCAAAAATCCATGTATGGCAAGAGCTTCCTGGGGATTCTTCGCACCACGATACTGGTCGGGGCCGACGGTAAGGTGGCCCGGGTCTGGCGCAATGTCCGGGTCGACGGCCATGCCGACGAGGTGCTGGAGGCGGCAAGAAGCCTTTAACCAGTCCGTTAAATTCGCGTGTTCCCGTTTCCGGAAAATTAACCATGACCAGCCCAGATTGCTGCGGCAATTAGGCCGCAAGGAACCCATCCGACCGGCGCGGGAGTGCCGATGTCGAAAAGTTCTGCCCAATACTCGCAGTACCCCCAGCATCATCCACACGACCACGGACGGGCCTTCCTGCGCCGTCCGGCCGCCGCGGCGACGGCAACCGCGCTTCCCCTGCCCGCCACCGACGACGCCTACACCATCGTCCATGCCGGCAAGCAGGTCCGCTTCGGACCCGTGGTGTTCTGGATCGTGGTCGGCACCGTGGTGCTGCTCGGTCTGTGGTCGGCAGCGACGGCCACCTATTTTGCGTTCCGTGATGACGTCCTGACCCGGCTGATCGCCCGCCAGGCCGAGATGCAATACGCTTATGAGGACCGCATCGCCGAGCTGCGCGCCAAGGTCGACCGCACCACCAGCCGGCAGTTGCTCGACCAGGAACAGTTCGACCAGAAGCTCGACCAGATCATGAAGCGCCAGACGGCGCTGGAGTCCCGGGCCACGGCGCTCGGGGCCATGCCCGACGTGACCGGCTCGATTCCCCGCGCCGCCCCGCAGCGCGGCGATTCGAGACAGACCACGCCAAAGCCGTCGCCGATCAGCGACACCGTCATCTTCGTGGCGCCGCCGGATCGCGAAGCGCGCCTCGAATCGCGCGCACCGACCGTCGCGGCGCCGCCGACCAGCCAATTCGCCAAGAACCAGGGCTTCGACAACGTCCTTGTCCGGCTCACGACTTCGCTTGATCAGGTCGAGCGGCGCCAGATGGCGACGCTCAACGCCGTCGAGGAAGGCATGGATTCACGCATGCGCCGGATGCGCGGCGTGGTCAGCGATCTCGGCTTGAACCTTGCTCATCTCGAAGCCGCCGTGCCGCGCACCGCGATGGGCGGACCGTTCGTACCCGTCAAATTGACGGCCAATGCCGGCCCGTTCGAGAAGCAGCTCTATCGCATCAACACCACGCGCGCCGAGATGGACCGTCTCAACCGCACGCTGGCGCTGGTGCCCTACCGCAAGCCCGTCATCGGCGAGGTCGAGTTCACCTCCGGCTTCGGCGTGCGTAGCGATCCTTTCCTCGGACGGCCGGCGATGCATACCGGGCTCGACTTTCGTGCCGCGAGCGGCGATCCCGTTCGCGTCACCGCCAACGGCAAGGTGGTCTCTGCCGGCTGGTCCGGCGGCTATGGCCGCATGGTCGAGGTCGACCATGGCAACGGGCTTTCGACCCGCTACGGCCATCTCTCCGAGATCAATGTCAGGGTCGGCGAGGTCGTGAAGATCGGCCAGGTCGTCGGGCTCGTCGGCTCGACCGGCCGTTCCACCGGTCCGCACTTGCACTATGAGACCCGCATTGAGGGCGAGGCGGTGGATCCGCAGAAGTTCTTGCGCGCCGGCGTGCGTCTCAGCGCGGGCTAGCCTCGCGCTTCTCACTTCCCAAGCGCAGGCCTTCCCGAGAGCCAGAGAAGCGACTGGCGGCCGGGAGCTTACGCAGCAAGCCGACTGCACGCCCGTCAATCACCAGCAGCGCGCTGCCGATGACGATTGCGCCCGCGATCTCGCGGCTGGAGATCGGCTCACCCAGCACCAGCCACCCCAGCAGGATGGCGGTGACGGGAATGAGCAGCGTCACCAGCATGACATTGCTCGCGCCCGAGCGCCGCACGATCTGAAAGAAGACGATGTAGGCCAGCGCGGTCGAGAGCGCGGCGAGGCCAAGCACGGCGAGCCAGGTCGTGAGGCGCGGTAGCGGTAGCTGCCATGGCTGCTCCACCACGCCGGCGACGGCCGCCATCATCACGGTGGATGCCATCAGTTGAAACGTGGCTGTCCCGAGCGGCGCTGCGTCCTTCAGCAATCGCCGCGCCGCCAGCGCCGCAAAGCCATAGCTCAGTGCGCTGCCAAGGCAGAGCAGGATGCCGACCCCCTGCCCCGTCCTTGTCTCGAAGCCCCACCCGCGCAGAAGGATCACGCCCGCAAGGCCCAATGCCACCCCAGCCAGGCGGCGCACCTGCAAAGCCTCCTCGCCGGCTGCAACCATCACCACCACCGCGAACATTGGCGTGGTCGCGTTCAGGATCGACGCCAGCCCGCTCGGAATGAAGGTCTGGCCGATCACGATGAGCGAGAACGGGATGACGTTGTTGAGCAGCCCGATCACGACGAACGGCGTCCAGCCCGCCCGGCTCTTGGGAAGGCCGATCCCATGCATGTGGAGCAACGGCGCGAGAATGGCCGCGCCAAGCGCGACACGCAAAAACACCAGCGTCAGCGGCGGCAATTCCCGCAAGGCAGCGCCGTTGAAGAAGAACGAGCCGCCCCACAGCACCGAGAGCACCGCGAGCAGCGACCAGTCTCGCGCGTCGATCCGGTTGTCGTTCGGGGGCATGTGTCTCATCTCGGCGGCCGAGCCTGCCGCCTAGTACGGCGCGGCAGGCAGAGCCACCCGATTTCCGATGAAGTGTGGAATTTCCGTGTGCGGAAGAGCTAGGCCGAACGTGGCCGCCCCATGTGGATGTACCGGCTAGGACGGCTTCTTCGGCCGCGACACCAGCTCGATCATCTTGCCTTCATCGTCGTCCGGCATCGCGGCTTTCGCCTGCGCGTAGGCCTCGACGGCAGCACGTGCGACCAGCGGCTTGCCGGCCAGGAGGCTCTCGGCGAGCTTCACGGCGTAGGCGGCATCCTTGTGCCGGAGCGCTGCCGTGAAGGTCGCGCCGGAAAAATCGCGGGCAACCATGCGCTTCGAATGCCGCTGCACCTGCGGGCTTGCGGCCACGCCCGCCTGGATCGAGTCCAGCACGAGGTTCATGTCGAGCCCGGCCTGCTCGGCGATGGCGAGACCCTCGGCAAGGCCGGCGATCTGGATCGCACCCATTAGATTATTGATGAGCTTGTAGACAGTGCCGGAGCCGACCGCGCCGAAATGACGGATGGTCGAGCCGATCGGTTCGAGATAGGGCCGTGCGCGCTCGAGATCGGCGCTATCTGCGCCGACCAGCAGCGTCAGTTTCCCGGCCGCGGCCGCGTCCGGCAATCCCGTCACGGGGCAATCGATGTAGATCAGCCCGCGCGCGTTCAGCTCGCGGCCCATCTCGCGGGCGTGGTCATAGGAGACGGTGGAGCATTCGATAGCGATGGTGCCGGCCTTCGCCGTCTTGGCGGCGCCCTTCGGCCCGAGCCAGACCGCGCGCGAGGCCTCATCGTCGGCCACCATGGTCACCACCGCATCGGCATCGATCGCGGCATCCTCGGGCGAGGTCGCCCAATGCGCGCTGCGCGCGATCAGGTCTTCCGCCTTGGCCTTGCTGCGATTCCACAGCGTCACCGTGAAGCCGGCATCGAGATAGCGGCCGGCCATGCCATGGCCCATCCGTCCAAGCCCGATGAAGGCGACGCGGGGCATGGCTAGTCCACGTCCTCGACATCGCCGGCGGTGGTGCCGAAGGCGCGCTGCGCCAGCGTCGCGGCCATGAACTCGTCGAGATCGCCGCCAAGCACGCCCGAGGTGTCGGAGGTCTGCACGCCCGTGCGCAGATCCTTCACCATCTGGTAGGGCTGCAGCACGTAGGAGCGGATCTGGTGCCCCCAGCCGATATCGGTCTTGGCGGCCTGGTCGGCGGCGGCCTTCTCCTCACGCTTCTTCAGCTCGATCTCGTAAAGCCGCGCGCGCAGCATGTCCCAGGCCTGCGCCCGGTTCTTGTGCTGGGAGCGGCCGGCCTGGCAGACCACGGCGACGCCGGTCGGAATGTGTGTGAGGCGCACCGCGGATTCGGTCTTGTTGACGTGCTGGCCGCCGGCGCCGCCCGAGCGCATGGTGTCGGTGCGGACGTCGGATTCCTTGATGTCGATCTTGATGCTGTCGTCAATGACGGGGAACACCTGCACGCTCGAGAACGAGGTATGCCGCCGCGCGTTGGAATCGAACGGCGAGATGCGCACGAGGCGATGCACGCCCGCTTCCGTCTTCAGCCAGCCATAGGCGTTGTGCCCGGAAACCTGGATCGTCGCCGACTTGATGCCGGCCTCTTCGCCCTCGGACTCTTCGAGGTATTCGACCTTGAAGCCGTGGGTTTCGGCCCAGCGCGTGTACATGCGCAAGAGCATCTGCGCCCAGTCCTGGCTCTCGGTGCCGCCGGCGCCGGCATGGACTTCGAGATAGGAATCGAAGCGGTCGGCCTCGCCCGACAGCAGCGCCTCGAGCTCGCGCCGCGCGACTTCCTTCTTGAGGTTCTTCAGCGCAGCTTCGGCTTCGGCAACGACGCCGTCATCGCCCTCGGCCTCGCCGAGCTCGATCATGCCGATATCGTCTTCGAGCTCCTGCTCGACCTTGCCGATGCCCGAGAGCGAATCCTCAAGCGAGGTGCGCTCCTGCATCAGCTTCTGGGCTTTCTGGGGATCGTTCCAGAGATTGGGATCTTCTGCGAGCTTGTTCAGCTCAGCGAGGCGCGCCGTCGATTTCTCGACGTCAAAGATGCCTCCTCAGCAGCCCGACTGACTGCTTGATCTCTTCTACCAACCGTTCGATTTCGGCGCGCATGTCGTTCTCTGGTGTCGCGGAATCCCGCGTGCAATTGAAGTGGGGATGTAGCGGCGGCGGCTGCAAAGCGCAACCGCTGACGCGAATAACGTCCCTATTGTTCTGAGCCTCAGTACAGCCCACCGGTGCCCGGCCGCATGAAGAAGCCGGAATCCGGCTGCTGCTGCTGCGAGGCCGGCATGCCGCCGCCGCGCCCGTCGGCGTCGGCAACGCCGATGACCGAGTAATTATCCGGCGGCGCCGTGCCCGGCTTGAAGGCCTCCAAAATGGTTCCGCCGGTCTCGCCGGGGCCGGCGCGCATGCCGGTCTTGGAGACGACGCGGACCAGCTTGATGCCGGCCGGGACCTTGAACGGAACGGCGGGCTTGTCAGCGAGCGCGAGCTTGAGGAAATCGCGCGCGATCGGAGCTGCCAGATGGCCGCCGGTCGCGGCGTTGCCCTTACCGAGCGCGCGCGGCTTGTCGTAGCCCATGTAGATGGCGACGGCGACGTCGGGCGAGAAGCCGACGAACCAGGCGTCCTTGGCCTCGTTGGTGGTGCCGGTCTTGCCGGCGATCGGCTTGCCGACCTCCTTGACCACGGTCGCGGTACCGGCCTGGACCACGCCTTCCATCAGCTCGGTGATCTGGTAGGCCGTCATGGAATCCAGCACCTGCTCGCGGCGGTCGATCAGCTGCGGCTCGGCCTGGTTCTTCCAGCCGCCGGGCGCATCGCAGCCGCGGCATTCGCGCTGGTCGTGCTTGAAGATGGTGTGGCCGTAGCGGTCCTGGATGCGGTCGATCAGCGTCGGCTTCACGCGGCGGCCGCCATTGGCGAGCATCGAGTAGGCCGTGACCATGCGCATCGCCGTGGTCTCACCGGCGCCGAGCGCGTAGGAGAGATAGTTCGGCAGCTCGTCATAGACGCCGAAGCGGCGGGCATATTCGCCGATCAGGGGCATGCCGATGTCCTGCGCGAGCCGCACAGTCACGGTGTTGAGCGACTGCCTCAACGCGTTGCGCAGTGTCACCGGTCCCTGGAATTTGCCCGAAGAGAAGTTTTCCGGCCGCCACACGCCGGCGCCCTGGCCCTGATCGATTTCGATGGGCGCGTCGAGCACGACGGTCGAGGGCGTATAGCCGTTGTCGAGCGCGGCCGAATAGACGATCGGCTTGAACGACGAACCCGGCTGCCGATAGGCCTGGGTGGCGCGGTTGAACTGGCTCTGGTCGAACGAGAAGCCGCCGACCATCGCGAGCACGCGCCCGGTCCAGGGATCCATCACCACCATGGCGCCGGAGACTTCCGGAATCTGGCGAAGCCGGTACTGGCCCTCGACGGGCTGGCCGTCCTTGTAGAGCGGATCGGCATAGATCACGTCGCCGGGCTGAAGCACCTGCGACACCGCCGTCGGCGTCTTGCCCTTCGTGCCGCCCTGCGCGGCCCGCGCCCAGCGCACGCCGTCGACCGTGACGATGCCGGTCTCGCGCTGCTTGCTGACGGCCCCGCCAAGCTCGCGGCTCGGCTGGAAGCCGATGCGCGCCGACTGATCGCTGGTCTCCAGCACGACCGCCATGCGCCACGGCGAGATGTCGGAGAGCGATTTGATCTCGGCGAGCTTCACGCCCCAATCGCCCGAAATATCGAGCTTGCTCATGGCGCCGCGATAACCCTGCTGCTCGTCATAGTTCACGAGGCCGGCGACCATGGCCTTGCGCGCCATGACCTGGATCTTCGGATCGAGCGTGGTGCGAACCGACAAGCCGCCCTCGTAGAGCTTCTTCTCGCCGTAGCGCTCGAAGATGTCGCGGCGGACTTCCTCGGCGAAATATTCGCCGGCGAAGGTGTGGGCGCCGTTGGAACGGCTGGTGACGGCCAGCGGCTCCTTGCGCGCCTTGTCGGCGTCGGCCTGCTTGATCCAGCCGTTCTCCAAGAGACGGTCGATCACGTAGTTGCGGCGCTCGATGGCGCGATCGCGGTTACGAACCGGATGCAACGTCGCCGGCATCTTCGGCAGCGCCGCCAGATAGGACGCTTCCGCCACCGTCAGCTCGTTCACCGACTTGTCGAAATAGACGAGCGAGGCGGCTGCAATACCGTAGGCACCGAGGCCGAGATAGATCTCGTTCAGGTACAGTTCGAGGATCTTGTCCTTCGAATAGGTCTTCTCGATCCGCATCGCCAGCAAGGCTTCCTTGATCTTGCGGGCGAAGGAGACCTCGTTGGTGAGCAGGAAGTTCTTGGCGACCTGCTGGGTGATCGTGGACGCACCCTGCGGACGACGGTTGGAGCCGTAGTTCTGCAGGTAAAGCAATCCGGCGCGCGCCATGCCGGTGTAGTCGATGCCGCCATGCTCGTAAAAGTTCTTGTCCTCAGCCGCGAGGAACGCGTTGATCACGAGCTTGGGCACCGCCTGGATCGGCAGATACAGCCGCCGCTCCTTGGCGTATTCGCCGAGCAGCGAACCGTCGACCGCGTGCACGCGGGTCATCACCGGCGGCTCGTAATCCTGAAGCTGGGAGTAATCCGGCAAGTCCTTGGAGAAATGCCAGATCAGGCCTGCCACGGCCCCGACACCGACAAGGAACAGCACTGTTCCCGCGGCGAACAGGAAGCCCATGAACCGCACCAGCAAGCGCATTATCTGTTTATCCGTTCAAACTCTGGATCAGCCCAGTATCAGCCCCTTGGCGCCCCAATCAGGCGCCAACCTCACGTCGCGAATTCACCGGCTTACGCAATCACATCAATGCCGGACCTAAGACGCTTGCCGAACAGGATTCTCGCCGATTCCGGAACCCTGTGCGGGGTTTTTATAAAGCGTCCGCTGTGGCCAAACTAGGGCCTTCGGGTCGGGAGGGACAAACCGTTTCAGTTCGAAGTCCCGGCTGTGGCCATCCGCTTGGTCAAAAATCCGTCGATCGCCTGCGCCATCGAGCCGACGGCCTTGGACCGCCACCCCTCGGAGATCAGGTGCTCGAGGTCGCCCTTGTTGGAGACATAGCCGATCTCGACCAGCACCGAGGGCACATCCGGCGCCTTCAGGACCCGGAAGCCGGCTGACTTCAGGGGATGCTTGTGCATCCGCACCGTCTGCTTCATTTCACCCATCAAGAGGCGGGCGAAACGGTTTGAAAACGTGCGGGTTTCCCGTTGCGTGAGGTCGATCAGGATGTCGGCGACGTCGGTCGGCTCCTCCGCGAGGTTGAAGCCGGCGATCGCATCGGCGCGGTTCTCCGCATCCGCCAGCCTCTGGGCCTCGGCGTCGGACGCCTTGTCGGAGAGCGTATAGATGGTCGCGCCTTGCGCATCGCCCTCGGCCCGCGGCAGCGCATCGGCATGAATCGAGACGAACAAAGCCGCCTTGAGATTGCGGGCGATTTTGGTCCGGTCATTGAGGGGAATGAAGGTGTCGTCGTCCCGCGTCATGACCACGCGGTATTTGCCGGCCTTCTCCAGCTTGTCGCGTAGCGCCAGACCAAAAGCCAGCACCAGGTTCTTCTCGCTCTCGCCGCCCGACTGCGTCCCGTTGTCGATGCCGCCATGGCCGGGATCGATCACGACCACCGGACGGCCGTCGGCCTTCTGCTGCGCGGCTTCCGGAGCCGCCGCGGCGGGAACCGTGGCAGGCGGCGACTCCGCGATCGCGGGTCGCAGCTGGGGTCGGTTTTCGGGGGCAAGCGATGACACGAAGGCGGTGCGATCGACCTCCTCCAGTTCAAGCACAAGCCGGGCCGGCTGGTCGTTGGCGGACTCGACCACGTAGGACTTGGCAATCTTCGCCGGTCCGGTCAGGTCGAACACGATTCGGGAGCCGCCCGGCATGACGAGCCCGTAGCGGAAGGCCTTGACCAGCCCCCGCCCCCCGCTCCCGGTACCGGCGGGCAGCTGAAAATTGACCTGCGGCACGTCCACCACCACGCGGTAGGGGTCGGCCAGCGTGACGGCGCGGAAGGTGACGGTCCGGTCGAGATCGAGGATGAAGCGGGTCTGCTTGCCATCGCCGGCCAGTCGGGCGGCCGAGGCGACTGGAAAACTCGCTGCCGCGACAGCGGGTTGCAGCTGGCTTTCCGCAGCAATGAGGCGCGAGGAATCAGCACACGGCAATGCCGCGATGCACAGCAACACGCCTCCCAGCAAAACCCGTCGATTTGTGCGGCTCGCCACCGATTTCGTGCCTCCGAGCAGCCCTCTTATCGCAATAGAACCACAGGGTTAATCGCTCCTTAATGACGGAAGTGCGAAACTCGCCGACTGTGACCGCCGTGCGACGCTCCCTTGCACGGATGGCTCATTCCTCGTATGTACGGAATGCTGACGGCCGATATTTCCGGTTGTGTCGCATTCAGCCTTCCGGTGCAGCGCCGGAGCTCCCAAGGTTTGGGAATTCCAGCGTTTTCCGCTTCCCTCTACGACCAGCGCGGTGCGCGGCAGCGAGGTGGAGCGGGTCAAGCCCCGGCGGCGGACGGTCTCGGGTTACCACTCATGTTTCCGGGACGGTTCTGACAGCGACGTAACCCATTACCCGGTCCCTTGATCCCAAGGGAGCGGTTCGTGATCCCCAAGGCGAGCGCGCTCGCGCCGTGCCTGGCCAGCAGCAACTGATTGAAGGGCGGCCCCGCCGCCCAATGCTTCATACGGGCCGACGCTTGATGCGCCAGACTGTGCCGACGAAATCTGAAGGACCATTCGCGACGCTGCGGAGTGACAATCCCGCGCGTCGCAATGGTCCTGAAGCTTCCGGTTCGGCAAGGCGCGAGAGGCGGCGTTTCGGCCTTCCCCTCACCCCCGAATCAGGTGGACCGTCGCGTCACCCGGCGGCGCGATACGCGCCCACGGTTTATCGCGCCCGCCGCCGCCAAGAGTTAAGACATGCCCAACAAGATGTTGATCGATGCCACCCACCCGGAAGAGACCCGGGTCGTCGTGGTCCGCGGCAATCGCGTCGAAGAGTTTGATTTCGAGACAGCGCAACGCAAGCAACTGCGCGGGAACATCTACCTCGCCAAGGTCACAAGGGTCGAACCCTCGCTCCAGGCCGCTTTCGTCGAATATGGCGGCAACCGCCACGGCTTTCTTGCCTTCAGCGAAATCCATCCCGACTATTACCAGATCCCGGTCGCCGATCGGCAGGCGCTGATCGAGGCCGAGGAGCAGGCCCATCGCGAGGCCGAGGAAGAGAGCGAGAATCGCTCGCACGGCCGCCGCCGTTCGCGCCACCGCAACGCCCGCCGCCGCGGTCATGGCGAACGCGTGCGCAGCGACATCGTCGAAGGCCTCGACGCCGGCGCCGATCCCGTCGCCCAGCCGATCGAGGGCGCGGCGCTGCCGGAGCATGCCGAGGGCGCCCTGCCCGAGGGCGAGCAGCTGCACGCCGACGCGGAGCATCACGGCGAGCACGAGGGCCACGATCACGATCATGGCGAACATGATCATGACGATCATCATCACGCCCATGACGATGATCGCCCTCACGATCTTGACGACCATGGTCATGCCGATGAGGCGCCCGCGCCCGTCGCCGCGGTTGGCGCCGAACCTGTCGTGGCGAGCGAGCCCGTTGCCGAGCCGCAGGAAGCTCAAACCGTCGAAGCTCAAACCGTCGAAGCTCACGCATTCGAGGCGCACGCCGAGGCTCTCGCCGAAGCCGTGACGGCGGCCGCGGAGCCGGCCGATGCCGTCTACGCCGCCGGCGAGAACGTCGAGGCACCGCATGCCGAGGGCGCCCAGGCGGGTGAAGAAGACGACGATGACGAGGACGGCGAGGACGCCGAAGAGGAAGTCGTTGAATCCGTCGGCGGCGACGACGTGCTGGAGGAAGTGCCGGAGCGCACCTTCCGCCCACGTCGCCAGTACAAGATCCAGGAAGTCATCAAGCGCCGCCAGGTGATGCTGGTGCAGGTTGTTAAGGAAGAGCGCGGCAACAAGGGCGCGGCGCTGACGACCTACCTCTCGCTCGCCGGCCGCTACGCCGTCCTGATGCCGAACACCGCGCGGGGCGGCGGCATCAGCCGCAAGATCACCAGTGCGCAGGACCGCTCCCGTTTGAAGGAAGTGGTGCAGGATCTCGACGTGCCCGAGGGCATGGGCATCATCCTGCGCACCGCCGGCGCCGCCCGCACCAAACCCGAGATCAAGCGCGACTTCGAATATTTGATCCGGATGTGGGAGACGGTGCGCGACCTGACGCTGAAGTCGCAGGCCCCGACCCTCGTCTATGAGGAAGGCTCGCTGATCAAGCGCTCGCTGCGCGACCTCTACAACAAGGAGATCGACGAGATCCAGGTGGCCGGTGAATCCGGCTACCGCGAAGCGCGCGACTTCATGAAGATGCTGATGCCCGCCAATGTCAGCGCGGTGAAGCAGTATCGCGACGGCCAGCCGCTGTTCTCGCGCATGGGCGTCGAGAGCCAGCTCGATGCGATGTTCTCGCCGACCGTGCAGCTGCGCTCCGGCGGCTACATCGTGATCAACCAGACCGAAGCGCTGGTTTCGATCGACGTCAACTCCGGGCGATCGACGCGCGAGCACCATATCGAGGACACCGCGCTCAAGACCAATCTGGAAGCGGCCGAAGAGGTCGCCCGCCAGCTCCGGCTGCGCGATCTTGCCGGCCTGATCGTCATCGACTTCATCGACATGGACGAGAAGCGCAACAACCGCGCGGTCGAGCGCAAGCTGTCCGATTGCCTCAGGCAGGATCGCGCGCGCATCCAGGTCGGCCGCATCTCGCATTTCGGCCTGCTCGAGATGTCGCGCCAGCGCATCCGCGCCAGCGTGCTGGAGTCTTCGACCGATCCGTGCCCGCATTGCGGCGGCACCGGCCACGTCCGCTCGGTCTCCTCGGTGGCGCTCCAGCTGCTGCGCGGCCTCGAAGAGATCCTGATGAAGGGCGCGACCCACAATCTCGTGGTCCGCACCCGCACCGACGTCGCGCTCTATGTGCTGAACCACAAGCGCGGCCATCTGCGCGACCTCGAGAACGGCTTCAAGGTCACGCTGTCGGTGATCGCCGATCCCAGTGTCAGCGGTCCGCAGGCTTATGTGATCGACCGCGGCGAGCAGGTGCATACGCTCGAAGCCGCCAAGGCGCTGCTCGCTGCGCAAGCCGCGGCAAGCCCGCCGCCACTGGCCGAGGAAGCCTACGACGACGAAGACGGCTTCGACCTGGAGACTGAATCCGAGATCGAACCCGACGAGACCGAAGGTCTTGCCGAAGAGCAGGCTGCCGGCGAGGCAGCCTCCGAGCAGGACGGCCAGCGCCGCAAGCGCCGTCGCCGTCGGCGTGGTCGCGGCGGCCCGCGCGAGGGTGAATTGCGCGAGGATACCGCCCCCACGCTGCCCGAAGCGGCCGTGGCGGCCGGTGAAGGTGAAGACGAGACCGAGTCCGAGCAGGACGGCGAGGAAGGCGAGGAACAAGCAGCCCGTGGCGAGCAGCAGGGCGGCGGCGAGCGCCGGCGCCGGCGGGGTCGCCGCGGCGGACGCCGCCGTCGCGGTGGCGGCGAGGAAGGTCTCGCCGGTTCCATCAACGACGAGCTCGGCGGCAATCCGCCGTCGGAATCTGCCGATGCGGTTGCCGATTTCGATGGCTTCGGCGGCGAGGCTGCGCCCTCGATCGCGCAGACAGAGCACCCCCCCGAGCCGCAAGTCGCGCAGCCCGAGCCGCGCGCCGACGTGCAGACCGAGGCGCCGGCCCAGCCGGAGCCGGCTCCTGTCACGACGACCCCGACGCCAGAAGAAGAGTCCGCCGGCGACAAGGCCGCGCGGCGCCGCTCCACCGTCCGGGAAAAGGTGAGCTTCCTGCTGAAGAGCCAGCCCGAGCCCGCAACGCCGGTGGCGCAGGCGACCGAACCGGTTGCTGCGCCCGCGCCGGCACCTGAGCCCGCGCCGGAGGCCGCAAGCGAGACCCCGGCCGCTCCGCGGCGTGCCGGCTGGTGGTCACGCCGTTTCGGCGGCGGCGAGTAGACGGAACAATGGAGTTGAAACCGCCCGGCCAAACCGGGCGGTTTTGATTTGGTGAGGCAGCTTCGATGCAAAGCGCGATCATTCTCGGCGGCGGCATGGTGGGCGTGGGTGCTGCGCTGCATCTGCAACAACGCGGCTGGTCGGTCACGCTGGTCGATCGCAGGGAGCCAGGCCGCGAGACCAGCTACGGCAATGCCGGGATGATCCAGGCGGAAGCGGTACGCCCCTATCCCATGCCGCGCGACCTCGCTTCGCTCGTGAAGATCGCGACCGGCCGTACCAACGACGTGCGCTACAGCCTCTCCTCCCTCCATCTGCACATCGAGCCCCTGCTCCGCTACTGGTGGCATTCGGCGCCGAAGCGGCATCGCGAGGCGATCGAGGCGTGGGCACGGCTGATCGCCTACGCAACGGGCGAGCACGACATCCTGATCCGCGAGGCACATGCCGACAATCTCATCCGCCGCGCCGGCTACCGCGCGTTATTTCGCGACCCAGCTTCATTGGATCTCTCGATCAAGGCTGCGGAGGAAGATCAGCGCGAATTCGGCGTGAACTTTCGCGTGCTGTCGGGCACTGAGCTAGCCAAGGCCGAGCCGATCCTGCGCGACGATCTCCCTGGAGCGATCCATTGGCTCGACACCTGGACCGTGTCCGATCCCGGCGCGCTGGTCACAGCCTATGCCGAGTTGTTCGAACGCCTCGGCGGCACGATCGTGCTCGGCGATGCCCAGAGCCTGCAACAGACCGCGACCGGCTGGTCGGTCGACACCGACAACGGGCGCCTCGATGCGCCCCACGCCGTCGTGACGCTCGGGCCGTGGTCGCCCGATCTGTTGTACAAGTTCGGCTATCGCATCCCGCTGGTGCGCAAGCGCGGCTATCACATGCATTACGGCGGCGGCGCTTCGCTCGACCTGCCGCTGGTCGACAAGGCCCGTGGCTATGCCATGGGCCCGATGGCCAAGGGAATCCGCATCACCACCGGCGCGGAATTGACTGGCGCGGACGCTCTCGCAACGCCGGTGCAGCTCGCCAGCGCCGAAGCCTCGGCACGCGAGCTGATCGACCTCGGCAAGCGGGTCGAGCCGGATCCGTGGTTCGGCACGAGGCCCTGCACGCCCGACATGCTCCCGGTGCTCGGCCGCGCCCCGCGCCACCCCGGCCTCTGGATGAATTTCGGCCACGGCCACCAGGGCTTCACGCTCGGGCCCGCGACCGGACGCCTGCTCGCGGAGATCATGAGCGGCGAAACGCCGGCGGTTGATCCCGCGCCGTATCGGCCCGAGCGGTTCTAGCCTCAAAGAAAAAGGGCTGATCGAGCGGCTCGACCAGCCCTATTGCTTCAAGGCCTGACAGCGCGGCTCGCGCTGTCAGATCCGGATCAGTCCGTGGTGATCGCGGTCTCCATGTCGGTCGGATCGATCTGCTTGGAGAGGTTGGCGTTGAGCTTGGTGCGGTCGAGCTCGCCTTCCCACCAGGCGACGATCACGCAGGCGACGCCGTTGCCGCACAGATTGGTCAGCGCGCGGCACTCGCTCATGAACTTGTCGATGCCGAGCACGATCGCCATGCCCGGCACGAGGCGCGGATCGACCACGGCGAGCGTTGCCGCCAGCGTGATGAAGCCGGCGCCGGTGATGCCGGAGGCGCCCTTCGAGGTCAGCATCGCCACGACCAGGATCGTGAGCTGCTGGCTGAAGGAGAGATCGTAGCCGAGCGCCTGCGCGATGAAGAGCGTCGCCAGCGTCATGTAGATGTTGGTGCCGTCGAGGTTGAACGAGTAACCCGTGGGCACGACGAGGCCGACCACCGACTTGGAGCAGCCGAGCCGCTCCAGCTTCTCCATCAGGGACGGCAGCGCGCTTTCCGACGACGAGGTGCCGAGCACGATCAGCAGCTCGTCCTTGATGTAGGCCAGGAACTTGAAGATCGAGAACCCCGCCACGCGCGCGATGATGCCGAGCACGACGAACACGAACAGCGCCGCGGTGACGTAGAACGTGGCGATCAGCCCGACCAGGTTGAGAATGGCGCCGGTGCCGAACTTGCCGATCGTATAAGCCATCGCGCCGAACGCACCGATCGGTGCCGCGCGCATCACGATGGAGATGACGCCGAACACGGCATGCGCGGCATCGTCGATGAAGCTGCGGATGGTGTGGCCGCGCTCGCCGAGGCTCATCAAAGCAAAGCCGAACAGCACCGCGAACAGCAGCACCTGCAGAATTTCGCCCTGCGCGAAGGCGCCGACCACCGTGTCCGGAATGATGTGCAGGACGAAGTCGACCGACTTCTGACCGGCGGCCTGTTTGGCGTAATTGGCAACGGCCGCCTCGCTGGCCGCGCCACTGCCGAAGCCTGCGCCAGGCTTCACGAGATTGCCGATGACGAGCCCGATCACCAGCGCGAAGGTCGAGACGACCTCGAAATAGACCAGCGCCTTGACGCCGATGCGTCCGACCTTCTTGGCGTCCTGGATATGAGCGATGCCCGAGACGACGGTGCAGAAGATGATCGGGGCGATCACCATCTTGATCAGCTTGATGAAGCCGTCGCCGAGCGCCTTGATCCATTCGTTGGTGGCAAGCGATGGCCACAGCCAGCCGACGATGGCACCGAGCACGATGGCAATCAGCACCTGGACGTAGAGGACCTTGTACCACGGCTTGGCGGCGGGCGGCGCGACCGGCGCCCCCGCTATCGTTGTCGTCGTCATCGTTTCACTCCCCCTCAAAACACTGGGCCAGCCAAGATCAACTTGGCCGGCCCTGTCAATTGGAACCGCGCGTGATGGCGCGCTTTACCCGCGACGCTCGACAATCCGGCGTGCCGCCGGCATCAGGGTCGCGCCGAGCGCATTCTTGACCAGTGAGGCCGCGATGAACGGAACGATGCCGACCTGCCAGGCCTTCGCGGCGCCGAGGCCAAGCCCGAACGCCAGCCAGCCGAACCCGGCTGCCAGAATGACGATGTGGCCAACAGCCATTGCCGCAAACAGCAGCACGACGCTGCGATCCCAGCCGCGCTCGGCGAGCCAGCCGGTGACGAACGCAGCTAGTACGAAACCGAACAGGTAGCCCGCGGTCGGGCCGACCAGCGGAGCAATCCCACCCACTGGGCCGGCGAACACCGGCAGCCCCATCGCGCCCTCGGCGAGATAGGCAATCATGGTTGCGCTGCCAAGGCGCCAACCATAGGCCGCGCCGATCATCAGCACCACCAGCGTCTGCAGCGTCATCGGCACATAGGGCAGCGGCAAGTTCACCTTGGCCGACAGCGCCATCAGCGCCGTGCCGAGCGCAATCAGCACGAAGCCGCGCAAGCTCCCGACGGCTTCGCCCGGCCGGGTCGGCCACATCAATGCGGCGAGAGAAGAATGTGGTGCAGTGGCGGACGGGACGGAACGGTCTGACAAGTTGAACTCCGGAAGGCTGTCGAAAACTGGCGGCTATTTAAGCCAGTGAGCGATCCGGTCAACTGCCTCCCGCATCTCATCGGGCGAGCGGGCATAGGAAAACCGTATGAATGAACGGCCATGGATGGGATCGAAATCGAGGCCCGGCGTCGCCGCAACATGCGCCTGCTCCAGCAACTGCTTGGCGAACTCGAAACTGTCGGAGGTAAAGTCCGAGACGTCGGCATAGAGATAAAATGCACCATCGGCCGGCAGAAACTTGGCGAGGCCAGCTTTCGGCAATCCCTCGATCAAGATGCGCCGGTTTTCCTGATAGCCGTGCTTGATCTCCTCCATCTCGGCCGCGCCGTCGAAGGCTGCCTCTGCCGCGATCTGCGACAGCGACGGCACCGAGATCGAGAGGTTCTGCTGCAGCCGCTCGATCGGCCGCACCAGGATCTCGGGCACCACCATCCAGCCGACGCGCCAGCCCGTCATGCAAAAATACTTCGAGAACGAGTTGATCACGAGTGCGTGCTCGGACAGCGCCGCCGCCGTCACGGCGGGAAACGCGTAATCGAGCCCGTGATAGATCTCGTCGGAGATGAAGCGGATGCCTGCGTCCTCCGCGGCCGCAATGAGGCCGGCGAGCGCTTCGCGGGACATCATCGTGCCCGTCGGATTGGCGGGGCTGCCGACCAGCACGCCCTTCAGCGGCGCCTTGCGATGGGCGGCGAGCAGCGCCTCGCCGGTGAGCGCGTGACGCGTGTCATTGGTGGTCTCGATCAGCACCGGCTCGCAGCCGAGCGCGGTGAGGACATGACGGTATGGTGGATAGCCCGGCACGGTGACGGCGACGCGATCGCCGGGCTCGAACATCGACAGGAAAGCCAAAATGAAGCCGCCGGAGGAGCCTGTGGTCACCACGATCCGCTCGGGGCTGACGTCACAGCCATAGGTGTCGCGATAATGGCGCGCGATGCGCGCGCGCAGACTGGGGATGCCGAGCGCGGAGGTATAATCGATCCTCCCGGCCTCGAGCGCGGCATGGGCGGCCGCGATCGCGGTCTTGGGCGCGCCGGCCGCGGGCTGGCCGACCTCCATGTGGATGACATGGCCACCGGCGGCCTCGATTCGGGCCGCCGCGGCCATGACGTCCATCACCATGAACGGGGGAACATCGCTGCGGCGGGAGGGCTCGAGCCACTGCCCCAACCGGTTCCTCAATGTCGCATCGTGCATCGATTTCTGCTATTCGCTGGCGGACCGATCCGTCCGGTCCTTAACAACGGCTTGCGCCCCAGACTGGCCGCATTGTACGGCTCATAAAGGGCACGGCTCACAAGGGCATATCGCGTATCCGGTCCGCCGCCAATCGCCAAAACCAATCACGAAACTGCTTGACCAAGACCGTTTGACCCAGACCGCTCGATGTTGCTCCAGATCGCATTGCGCCGGAAGGCCTCCGCCCTCACCGCCCTCGTCACGGCCACGGCGATCGCGCTGACGCCGTTCTCGGCCGCGCGGGCGCAGGCCAAGGGGCCGCCGGTCCTGCGCGACACCGAGACCGAGCAGCTGCTGCGCGAATACACGCGCCCGATCCTCCGCGTCGCGGGTCTGGAGAAGCAGAACATCCAGATGGTGATCATCAACGACGGTTCGTTCAACGCGTTCGTCGCGGACGGCCGCCGCATCTTCGTCAATTGGGGCGCGATCCTCCAGTCGGAAACGCCGAACCAGATCATCGGCGTGCTCGCGCACGAGACCGGGCATCTGGCGGGCGGCCATCTGTCCAAGCTGCGCGAGCAGCTCGCCACGGCCCAGACTCAGATGATCATCGCGATGCTGCTCGGCGCCGGCGCGATCGCAGCCGGCAGCACCCGCAGCTCGAGCGCCGGCAACAATGGGCTGGCCAATGCCGGCGCGGCCGCGATCGCCGCTCCGCAGGAGATGATCCGCCGTACGCTGTTGTCCTACCAGCGCCAGCAGGAGGAGAACGCCGACCGCGCCGGCGTGAAATTCCTGACTGCGACCCAGCAATCGCCGAAGGGCATGTACGAGACCTTCAAGCGCTTCACCAGCGAGAGCCTGTTCGCTTCGCGCGGCGCCGATCCCTATCTCCAGTCGCATCCGATGCCGGCCGAGCGCGTCGCCGCGCTCCAGGAATTCGCCGGCTCCAGCCCATATTGGAACAAGAAGGACGATCCTGCGCTTCAGCTCCGGCACGACATGGTCCGCGCCAAGATCTCCGCCTTCATGGAGCGGCCGGAGACGGTGTACCGGCGCTATCCCCAGACCAACGACAGCCTGCCGGCGCGCTATGCCCGCGCCATCAGCACCTATCTGCATGGCGATTTGCGCAGCGCGCTCTCCCAGATCGACGCGCTGATCCAGGTTCAGCCGAACAACCCGTACTTCCACGAGGTGCGCGGCCAGGCGCTCTTGGAAAGCGGCAAGCCGGCCGAAGCGATCGCTCCCCTGCGCAAGGCTGCCGCACTCTCGAACAACGCGCCCCTCATCGAGATGTTACTTGGGCAGGCTCTGGTTGGAACCGATAATAAAGCCTACACCGACGAAGCTGTTCGGATTCTCCGCGCTGCGGTGGCGCGAGAGCCCGAGGCGGCGCTCGGCTATACCCAGCTCGCGATGGCCTACGGCCGGAAGGGAGACTATGCCGAGGCAGATCTCGCCTCGGCCCAGGCCGCTTACTTGCGCGGCGACAACAAGACCGCCCGCGAGCTCGCTACGCGCGCGAAAACCCGTTTCGCCGTCGGCACGCCCGGATGGGTCAAGGCCGACGACATCGTGGCGGCGAAGCCGCCGCGCAACTAGAGCATGATCCGGAAAAGTGCGAAGCGGTTTTCCGAAAAGATCATGCTCAAACGAAGACCTCAAGTGCGATGAAGATTCAATCGAATCTCATCGCACTTTAGCGAAAAACTCGAACGACGCCCGATACCACGACGTCACGACACCGAGCTCAAGTCCACCGGGACGTTTCTCGAAACCTGCTTTGAATAAGAGGATTTGCCTATGCCTTCGCTGCGCCTGCTTGCTCCCGCATTGTTTGCGCTCGCCATGCTCGGCGTGGCCGTGCCCGCCTCGGCCGACGGTTTCTCCGATAGCCAGCGCACCGACATCGAGGCGATCATCAAGAACTATCTCGTCAGCCATCCCGAGGTGCTCGAGGAGGCCATGGCCGAGCTCAGCAAGCGCCAGGCCGCGGCCGAAACGCAGAAGCACGAAGCCAGCATCGCGCAGAATGCCGAGGCGATCTTCAACTCGCCGCGCCAGGTCGTGCTCGGCAACAAGGACGGCGATGTCACCTTCGTCGAGTTCTTCGACTACAATTGCGGCTACTGCAAACGCGCCATGGGCGACATGCTCGACCTCATGAAGAGCGATCCGAAGCTGAAGGTCGTGCTGAAGGAGTTTCCGGTGTTGAGCCAGGGTTCGGTCGAAGCGGCCCAGGTCGCGGTCGCCGTGCGCATGCAGGACCCCTCCGGCAAGAAATATCTCGACTTCCACCAGAGACTGCTCGGCGGCCGCGGCGCCGCCGACAAGGCGCGCGCGATTCAAGCGGCGAAGGAAGCCGGCCTCGACACCGCGAGAATCGAGAAGGACATCGCCAGCCCCGAAGTGCGCGCCACCATCGAGGAGAACTTCAAGCTTGCCGAAGCGATGGGCATGAACGGCACGCCGAGCTACGTGATCGGCAAGCAGATCGTGATCGGCGCCGTCGGCGTCGAAAGCCTCAGGGAAAAGATCGGCATTGCCCGCTGCGGCAAAGCGACCTGCTGAGCGACACGACATTGCGTTGAAAGAGGCCGGCTCTCAGCCGGCTTCTTTTTTTGCGCGGTTCGGCCCGTCGCAGTTTGTCGCGGTCCGGGCGGGACCGTTCATCCGGCGTTCAACAAACAAACTCGTCGGAACCTCCTGGAATTCGGAACGACGGCGCTCTCCTTTCGTTGTCGGCGCGGGCAATGACGCAAAGAAATCACGTGAGGAGAGGTTCAAATGACTAATCGCTTTTTGGTCTCGGTTGCAGCCTTGGCGCTGATCGCCGGCACTGGTTTCGCCAACGCGCAAGGAACCGGAACCAAGGACTACGGGAGTGGCCAGCAGACCCAGCACAGTACGCAGCCTTCTGGCGAGCGCGGCGGCTCCATGGGCAAGCAAGAGTCCATGGACAAGCAAGACAAGGGAACGGTCGGTCAGACCGGCGGCATGAAGGATCAGCCGAGCGCTCATGACAAGTCGACTCAATCCGACAAGATGAACAAGGACCAGCCGGGTGCGACGCGTGAGAAGTCGACGCAGTCGGAGAAGTCGTCAACGGTCGGCCAGAGCCCGCGGAGTGACGAGAAGTCCAAGAGCATGAGCAAGGAAACCGAGACCAAGGGCACAAAGGACATGAAGGCCCAAGGTCAGCAAGACCGCAGCGGCATGAACGCGCCGGGCCACCAGGGTTCGCAGTCGCAAACGCAGACCCAGACCGGGACCGAGCGGTCGCAGACGACGACCGGCCAGGCTGGCGCGGCCGCCAAGCTCTCGACCGAGCAGCGCACGCAGATCACCTCAGTGATCCGCGAGGAGAAGGTCGCGCCCGTGACCAATGTGAACTTCAGCATCTCGGTCGGCACCCGCGTTCCGCGCGAGGGCATCACGCTTCACGCCCTGCCGTCCCGGGTCGTGACGATCTATCCGGAGTGGCGGACCTACAAGTACATCCTAGTCCGCGAGGAGATCGTGATCATCGATCCGGATACCTACGAAATCGTGGCGGTCCTGAACGTCTAAGGCCGGTTAACGGCAACCTCAGTGGCGGGCAGCAATGCCCGCCCCTTTGCATTCGGCCGGCAGCCATGCTTTGGACTGGTTAACAAGCAATTTCCGTAGTTTCCGCACAGGTTTTTGCACCCTGGATGAGGTGCCTGAAGGGTTCTGGGAGGTCCTTCAAGGCTTCCCCTAGGACGCTTTGTTACCTATAACCCCCGCCACGCCGAAGCACCTCTTCCGGGATTGGAATGGCTGAACCTGCAACCGACACGATTCTCGTCCTGAACGGGCCGAACCTCAACATGCTGGGGACGCGCGAGCCCGAAACGTATGGCCACGCGACACTGGCTGACGTCGAGGCGCTGTGCCGGGAGACGGCGGCGACGTTCGGCCTCAAGGCCGACTGCCGGCAGTCCAACCGCGAAGGTGAGCTGATCGACTTCATCCACGAGGCGCATCGGCGCAAGATGAAGGGCATCATCATCAATGCCGGCGGCTACTCCCACACCTCCATCGCGCTGCACGACGCGCTGCTCGCGGTGCAGATTCCGACGGTCGAGGTGCATGTGACCAACATCCACGCCCGCGAGAGTTTTCGTCACCATTCCTACACCGCGCGCGCGGCCTTCGCCTCGCTCTGCGGTTTCGGCATCGAGGGCTACCGCCTCGCCATCCAGGGCCTTGCCGCCAAGCTTGCCATCAAGCCCAAAGCCTGACGCTCCCCTCCAACAGAACATTCGGATCAAACAACATGGCGCGCCAGCCAGACGACAAAGCAGCCGCAAAGTTTTCCAGCGAGGATTCCGCGCTCGTCCGTGAGCTCGCTTTGCTGCTCGATGAGACCAGCCTCACCGAGATCGAGATCGAACGGGCGGGCCTGCGCCTGCGCGTCGCCCGCAACATCAGCGTTGCCGCGACCATGCCGATGCCGATGGCAGCCGCTCCCGCCGCCCTGCCGGTGGCAGCAAGCGCCGCCGCTCCCGCGGCTGCCGCGGCCGATCTGTCGAAGCATCCCGGCGCCGTGACCTCGCCGATGGTCGGCACCGCCTATTGGGCGCCGGAGCCGGGCGCAAAACCGTTCATCGACGTCGGCACCAAGGTCTCGGTCGGCCCGACGCTGCTGATCATCGAAGCCATGAAGACGATGAACCAGATCCCCTCGCCGCGCGCCGGGACGGTGACGCAGATCCTGGTCGAGGACGGCCAGCCGGTCGAGTACGGCGAGCCGCTCGTCATCATCGAGTAATTGTTGGGGCGGCCAGCCCGCCCTCGCCGCCTTTCGCGCGCCAGTCCCTCAAGGGCACCATGTTCGACAAGATCCTCATAGCCAATCGCGGCGAGATCGCCCTTCGCATCCTCAGGGCCTGCAAGGAGCTCGGGATCGCGACCGTCGCCGTGCACTCCACTGCCGACGCCGATGCCATGCATGTGCGGCTGTCGGACGAGAGCGTGTGCATCGGGCCGCCGGCGTCCAAGGACAGCTATCTCAACGTGCCCGCGCTGCTCGCGGCCTGCGAGATCACCGGCGCCGATGCCGTGCATCCCGGCTACGGTTTCCTCTCCGAGAACGCGCGCTTTGCGGAAATCCTTAGCGAGCACAATCTGCACTTCATCGGTCCCAAGGCCGAGCACATCCGCCTGATGGGCGACAAGATCGAGGCCAAGAAGACCGCCAAGCGCCTCGGCATCCCCGTGGTGCCCGGGTCGGATGGTGCGGTCGGCCCCGATGACGACGCGATGGCGATCGCAAGGAAGATCGGCTTCCCGGTGCTGGTGAAGGCGGCGGCGGGCGGCGGCGGCCGCGGCATGAAGGTCGCGCACAGCGAGGCAGACCTCCAGCTGGCGCTGTCGACGGCGGCCAACGAGGCCAAATCCGCCTTTGGCGATGCCTCGGTCTACCTGGAAAAATACCTGCAGAAGCCGCGCCACATCGAGATCCAGATCCTCGGCGACGGCCGCGGCGGCGCGATCCATCTCGGCGAACGCGACTGCTCGCTGCAGCGCCGTCACCAGAAGGTCTGGGAAGAAGGCCCCTCGCCCGTCCTCGCCGCCGCCGCGCGGGCCAAGATCGGTGAGACCTGCGCCAAAGCGATGCGCGAGATGAAATATCTCGGCGTCGGCACCATCGAGTTCCTGTACGAGGACGGCGAGTTCTACTTCATCGAGATGAACACCCGCATCCAGGTGGAGCATCCCGTCACCGAGAGCATCACCGACATCGACCTCGTGCTGGAGCAGATCCGCATCGCCGCCGGCGGCGACCTGCCGGCCAAGCAGGACGAGGTCCAGGTCATCGGGCATGCCATCGAGTGCCGCATCAACGCGGAGAATCCGCAGACCTTCCGCCCCTCGCCCGGCCGGATCCTGCAATATCATCCGCCCGGCGGCCTCGGCGTCCGGATCGATTCCGCCGTCTACCAGGGCTACACGATCCCGCCCTATTACGATTCGCTCGTCGGCAAGCTGATCGTGCACGGCAAGACCCGCGCCGAATGCCTGATGCGGCTGCGCCGGGCGCTGGATGAGATGGTGGTCGAAGGTATCGAGACCACACTGCCGCTGTTCCGTGCGCTGGTGCGCGAAGACGACATCATCAACGGCGACTACCACATCCACTGGCTGGAGCAATATCTCGCCGGCAATACGGAACCCAGCCCGAGATAATCTTGCGCCTTTTGGAACCCTTTGGCCCCGATCGCGTTCTGGACCGCGGGGACAGTTCCAAGGGGGCGTTTTGAACTCCACTGAACGTCGACAGGTAGATCGTCGTGAGGGCTGAAGCCCACCGACGGCGCGCGTTTTGGCAGATCCTGCTGCTTTCGGCGGGCCTTTTGGTGCTGACCGTAATCAGCGCCGGCTCCGTCTACCTCGTCAACAAGGCCCGGGAAGACAGCAAATGGGTGGTTCACACCATCGAGGTGGAGAACCAGATCAACGCCCTGCTGCTCGAAGTCCGGCGCGCCGAGAGCAGCGCCCGCGGCTTTCTCCTGACGCAGGGGCCGGATTTCCTGTCGGATCATGAGAAGGCCGTCGCTGCGATCGTTCCGGCGCTCGACAAGCTCACGCGCCAGATCAGCGACGATCCGGCGCAACGCGAGAACATTGAAAAGCTGAGAGCGGCAATCGAAACCCGGCTCGACCAGTTCTCGCGCGAGATGACCTTCGTGAAGCAGGGCCAGCCCGACAGGGCCACGGCGCTGATCCGCGAGGCCGCCGCCGGCAACACCACGACCACGATCGGCAACATGGCCAACGCCATGATCCGCGAGGAGGAGCGTCTGTTCCGGCTCCGAACGCTAAATTCCGACCGCAGCCAGACCCTCGCTGCGTCGATGACCGGCATCGGCTCCGGCCTCGTGGTGGTGCTGGCGATGATCTCGATCTGGCTGGTGCGGCGCTCGGCGCGCGTGCGCGACGAGGCTGAAGCCCGCCTGCGCGATGCCAACGTCAACCTGGAAACCGTCGTCGACGAGCGCACGGCGGACCTGCGCGAAGCCAACGACGAGATCCAGCGCTTTGCCTATATCGTCAGCCACGATCTGCGCTCGCCGCTGGTCAACATCATGGGCTTCACCAGCGAGCTCGAGGAGCTCGGCGGCGATATCTTCCGCCGGATCGGCGGCCTCACCAACGTCTCCGCCGACGGGTCGCCGCTGGCGCCCGGCGCTCCCGGCGAGATCGCGCTCGAAGGCGCCGACAAGCAGCTCTCGGAGGATTTCTCCGAAGCGCTCGGCTTCATCAAGACGTCGATCGCCAAGATGGACCGGCTGATCTCGGCCATCCTCAACCTCACGCGCGAGGGCCGGCGCGAATTCCAGCCGGTGAAGATCGACACGCGCGAGCTGATCGAGGCCATCGTCTCGACGCTGGCGCACCAGGCGGCCGCGGCGCGGGCCGAAATCCACCTCGAGCCGCTGCCGAACCTCGTGAGCGACCGTCTCGCCCTCGAGCAGATCTTCTCCAATCTGATCGACAACGCGATCAAATATCTCAAGCCCGGCGTGCGCGGTGAGATCAGAATTCGCGGGCGGACCAAGCTCGGCTACGCTATCTTCGAGATCAGCGACAACGGCCGCGGGATCGACGCTAGGGATCACCAGCGGATATTCGACCTGTTCCGCCGCGCGGGAACTCAGGACAAGCCCGGCCAGGGCATTGGTCTTGCGCATGTGCGTGCACTTGTGCGTCGCCTCGGCGGCACCATGTCGGTATCATCGGAACTGAACGCGGGCAGTACCTTCACGATCACGCTGCCGATCGCCTGGAACGTGAGCAACCGGAACAGAGATCGATGACCCAGCCTGTCAGCATCATCATGATCGAGGACGATGAGGGCCACGCCCGCCTGATCGAGCGCAACATCCGAAGGTCCGGCGTCAACAACGAGATCGTCGCGTTCGCCAACGGCAACGACGCCATGCGGCACCTGTTCGGCGCCGACGGCAGCGGACTCGTGCAGAAGGGCAACGCGCTCTTGATCCTGCTCGATCTCAACCTGCCCGACATGACCGGGATCGACATCCTGAAGCAGATCAAGGAAAACAAGTACCTGAAGGCCTCGCCCGTGGTGGTGCTGACCACCACCGACGATTCCCAGGAAATCAAGCGCTGCTACGAGCTCGGCTGCAACGTCTACATCACCAAGCCCGTCAACTACGAGAATTTCGCCAATGCCATCCGGCAGCTCGGCCTGTTCTTCTCGGTCATCCAGGTCCCGCCCGCCGCCACATGAACCAGCGCACGCCGACACTGCTCTACATCGACGACGACGATGCGCTGGCGCGCCTGGTCGATCGCGGCCTGACGCGGCGCGGCTACAGGGTCGTCCATGCCGCGAGCGGCGAGGAAGGTCTCGAGCGCATCCGCCGCGCCGGCGCCGAAGGTGGCATCGATGTCGTGGCACTCGATCAGTACATGCCGGGCCTCGACGGGCTGGAGACCCTCGAGCAGATCATGGCGATTCCGGATGCGCCGCCGGTCGTGTTCGTCACCGCCTCGCAGGATTCCAGCATCGCGGTGACCGCGCTCAAGGCGGGGGCGGCCGACTATCTGGTGAAGGACCTCCAGGGCGACTTCATCCCGCTCCTCCACGTCGCCGCCGAAGGCGCGCTGCGCCAGGCCGAGTTGCAGCGGGCACGCGATGAAGCCGAGGCCGAGGTCCACGCCTCGCGCGACCGCTACGCGGCCCTCGCCGCCGAACGCGAGCTCTTGCTGCGCGAGGTCAATCACCGTGTCGGCAACTCGCTCCAGATCATCGCCTCGCTGCTGCACCTCCAGGCAAGCTCCGCCGCGCAGGAGGAGGTCAAGGCGGCGCTGACCAATGCGATGGGCCGCGTCGCCGCGGTCGCGCAGGTGCACCGCCGCCTCTACACCTCGCAGGACCTGAAGAGCGTGGTCCTCAATCAATATCTGGACTCGCTGCTCGAGGATCTCCGCCGCTCGGCCGAAGGCGACCGGATGTCGCGCCTGACGCTGAAGGCCGAGCCGATCGAAATCGATCCTGACCGTGCGGTCGCCGTCGGCATCATCGTCAACGAGCTGGTGATGAACGCGGTGAAATACGCCTATCCCGACGGCGCCGGCCCGATCCATGTCGAGCTGATCTCGCAAGGAGACGATCTGCAGCTCTCGATCACCGACAATGGCGTCGGCGACAACGCCAAGGCCGATCCGCGCTCCACCGGCATGGGCCAGCGCATCGTCGCGGCCATGGCCTCCAAGCTCGACGCCACGGTCGAACGCGACCCCGCGCATTCCGGAACCCGGATCGTGCTGAAGTTCGGCCGCATCCCCGCAAGCGTCGGCAAGGCGAGCACCGCCGCCGCGGGCTGACCTCGCGCCGGCCGCGCCCCCATCGCAACCGCAATGCGATCCTGCTATGGTGGCAAGCCATGACTTCGCGCGACTCCGCCCCATCTGAAATCACGCCGGCCGTGCTGCTGCGCGCTTATGCCTGCGGCATCTTTCCGATGGCGGAAAGCGCCGACGATCCGACCCTGTTCTGGGTCGAGCCGGAGTTGCGCGGCGTCATCCCGCTCGACGGCTTCCGCGTCGCCTCACGGCTTGCGCGCACCGTGCGGTCGGACACGTTCCGCGTCACTGTCAACACCGCGTTCAAGGCGACCATCGCCGGCTGCGCGGCGCCGCAAGTCGGGCGCGAGGACACCTGGATCAACAAGCGCATCCGCGACCTCTATGGCGGCCTGCACGAGCTCGGCCATTGCCACAGCGTCGAAGCCTGGCAGGGTGACGACCTCGTCGGCGGGCTCTACGGCGTCAGCCTCGGACGGGCCTTCTTCGGCGAGAGCATGTTCCACACCGCGCGCGATGCCTCGAAGGTCGCGCTGGTGCATCTGGTCGCGCGGCTCATCCATGGCGGCTTCGAGCTGCTCGACACCCAATATGTCACCGAGCATTTGAAGAGCTTCGGCGCGCTCGAGATCTCGCGGCGGCGCTATACGGCGCTGCTCGACAAGGCGCTGGCGGGCGAACCCGGAGATTTCCTGAGGCTCTCCGCCGGCGAAGCGATTCCCGGCGCGCGCGCGCTCGAGATCATCGCCTCGCGGCAATGATCGTCGGCCGCGCTTAAGCGGAATAGCTTTAGGTTGAACTGATTGCCGCGGCTCTTTCACCTCTCCCGCTTGCGGGAGAGGCGTAGGCCGCCGCCGGCGGCCGTCATCTTAAGAAACGCCGAGGCAAAGCCTCGGCTATGGCGAAGCGCCGGGTGAGGGCTTTGTCCTCTTGGGGAGTGCCCCATTGCGGAAACACCCTCTCCCCGACCCTCTCCCGCTTGCGAGAGCTTTGCGCAATGTCTTGTGCGGGAGTGAGGTTCGATTTCGGGCTTTTTTTGAACGACCTCGGGCGTCGGGCGCGAAGTGGACAGGTCCGTTTTCGCGGCCGATCGGTGGTGGCGGTCGATGGCAGTCATGCTGCGGCCCCTGCGGGCTGCAGTACCGCCC
>NZ_PGVG01000023.1 GCF_002795245.1 Bradyrhizobium forestalis
CCGGACCCAGAAGCGCCGGCGGGCCTCCAGATCTGCACGATCGTCAAGATCTTCCGGGACCGCGAGGTCCCGCCGGCGTCAGATCTTCCATCAGGAAGACGCCAACAACATGCAATCCGGGACCCATGACCACAGGGAGTGGTTTGGCGAAGACTGGTCGTTCAGTACTGCGACCATCCACAACGATAAATCACGCGGTATGGGTCGTGCGCGGGGACGACAGCGGAGTATGAGGCGCGGTCGTGCGCCTCTCAGCCGGCCTCAATACCCCCTGACCCGGTCCACCACGTTCCCCAACGCGCCGCCCGCCTCGAAGCGCGCGATCTGCTCGGCGACATAGGCCGAGATGGCATCGGCGTCGGTGTCGGCGGCGTTGTGCGGCGTCAGCACCACTTTGGGATGGGTCCAGAAGCGGCTGTCCGCCGGCTGCGGCTCCTGGACGAAGACGTCGAGCGAGGCGGCGCCCAGCGTGCCGTCGTCGAGGCAGGCGAGAATGTCGGCTTCGTTCTGCAGGCCGCCGCGGCCGGCATTGATCAGCACCGGCGCGCCGAGCGGGCTGCTGTGGTTGAGCTTTGCGAAGACGTCGCGGTTGAGGATGCCGTGCGTGTCAGGCGTCAGAGGCAACAGTGACACCAGAATGTCGGTCTTGCGCAGGAACGCGTCCATGCCTGCAGTGCCATGGAAGCATTCGACGCCCTCGATCGTGCGCGGGCTGCGGCTCCAGCCGGCGACGCGGAAGCCGAGCCGTCGCAGCACGTCTGCGGCATCCGCGCCCAGTGTGCCCAACCCCATGACGCCGACCGTGATCGCGCTCGCGGGCCACTGATATTTGGGCTCCCAGCGCTTCACACGCTGCGACTCCCGCAAGTACAGCTCCTGGCGGTGATGCATCAGCACGTGCAGCACGACATATTCGGTCATACGGTTGGTCAGGTCGGGCACGGCGACGCGCACCAGCGGCACATCGGGCAGGCTCTTGTCCGCCATCAGCGCATCGACGCCGGCGCCGAGATTGAAGATCGCACGCAGATTGGGAAACGAGCCGAGATCGCCCGGCACCGGCTTCCACACCGCCGCATAGTGCACCTCGGCCGGATCGAGCCCGGAATCGGGCAGCAGTACTACGCGGCGGCCGCCGCAGACCGAATCGAACCGAGCCTTCCAGCGCTCCGGCAGCCAGTTCTGCTGCGTGCTGTTGATCAGGACGGCCAGTGTGCCCAGGGTCATTCGTGCCTCGTCGGTTCCGCTTGAGAAGGACCCTCCTTGGCATGATCTGCTGGATTTTTCCTGCAAATTTTTTCCGCAGCCCTGTCGGCGCGGGGCATATTGGCGCGTCTTCAGAACAGACGAGGAAAGTGCCGCCCATGCTTTACGCCATTCTCTGCTATCACGATGAGGACTTCGTCGGCTCCTGGAGCAAGGACCAGGACGAGGCCGTGATGAAGAAGCTTGCCGTGGTGCAGGAGAAGCTCACCAAACAGGGCCGGCTCGGGCCGGTGGCGCGGCTGTTGCCGACGACTGCGGCGGCGACCCTGCGCAAGGAGGACCCGCCGCTGGTGCTCGACGGCCCCTATGCCGAGACCAAGGAGCAGCTGCTCGGCTTCTACATCGTCGACTGCAAGAACCTCGACGACGCGCTCGACGTCGCACGCGAGCTGGGCGCCGCCAATCCCGGCGGCGCCTACGAGGTGCGTCCCGTCGGCGTGTTCCGGCCCGGAGGAAACCTGACGTGAGCGAGGCCGACACCGCCTGGATCGAGACTGCGCTGACCTCGGCGCGACCCCAGGCGGTGGGTGCGCTGCTGCGCTATTTCCGCGATCTCGACACCGCAGAGGAGGCGTTTCAGAACGCCTGCCTGCGCGCGCTGAAGACCTGGCCGCAGAACGGGCCGCCGCGCGATCCCGCAGCCTGGCTGATCATGGTCGGCCGCAACGTTGCGATCGACGAGGTGCGGCGCGCCCGCAAGCAGCAGCCGCTGCCCGAGGACGACCAGGCGATTTCCGATCTCGATGACGCCGAAGGTGCGCTCGCCGAGCGGCTCGACGGTTCGCACTATCGCGACGACATTTTGCGGCTGATGTTCATCTGCTGCCATCCAGGGCTGCCGGCGACGCAGCAGATCGCGCTGGCGCTGCGCATCGTCTCAGGCCTCACGGTGAAGCAGATCGCGCGCGCCTTCCTGGTCTCGGAGGCCGCGATGGAGCAGCGCATCACGCGCGCCAAGGCGAAGGTCGCCGAGGCCGGGGCGCCGTTCGAGACGCCCGGCGCGGTCGAGCGCTCCGAACGGCTCGCCGGCGTTGCCGCGATGATCTACCTGATCTTCAACGAAGGCTATTCGGCAAGCGGCGACACCGCCGAAATCAGGAAGCCGCTGTGCGAGGAGGCGATCCGGCTGGCGCGGTTGCTGCTGCGGCTGTTTCCGAGCGAGCCGGAGATCATGGGCCTGACGGCGCTGATCCTGTTACAACACGCGCGCAGCGCCGCGCGCTTTGCCGAGGATGGATCGCTGATCCTGCTGGACGATCAGGATCGTTCCTTGTGGAACGGCACCATGATCGCCGAAGGCCTCGCGCTGATCGACAAGGCGATGCGCCACCGCCGCAGCGGGCCCTACCAGATCCAGGCCGCGATCGCCGCGCTGCATGCGCGCGCAGCGACGCCGGAGGAGACCGACTGGGCCCAGATCGACCTGCTCTACGGCGCGCTCGAAGTGGTGCAGCCCTCGCCGGTGGTGACGCTCAACCGCGCCGTCGCGGTCTCCAAGGTGCGCGGGCCGCAGGCCGCGCTCGATCTGATCGAGCCGCTGGCGCCGAAGCTCGCCAACTACTTTCATTTCTACGGCGTGCGCGGCGCCTTCCTGATGCAGCTCGGCCGCAACGACGAAGCCCGCGTCGCCTTCGACCGTGCCATCGCGCTCGCCAATACGTCGGCCGAAGCCGCTCACATCCGCATGCATCTCGACCGCCTGATCCGCGACAGCCAGCCGAAGGCAAAGGAAAGCGCGAAGGCGAAATAGGGCAGGGTGCCTTCACATCGTCATGCCCGGGCTCGGCCCGGCCACCCACGTTTTTGTAGCGGCGGCAAAGAACGTGGATGACCAACCCCCGGCCGTGACGCTGAGCGAGCAGCTCAAAAAAGTTCACTCCGAATTGTCGACTCCCGCCGTTCCCCTTCGTCTTAGTTCCGTATCCAGGGAGTCGCCCATGCTGAAAGCCGTCACCGTCATCGCCATCGTCCTCGCGGCCGGACTTGCGGGCATCCTCGTCTTCGCCCTGACGAAACCCGACACGTTCCGTGTCGAGCGCTCGCTCGCCGTGAAGGCGCCGGCCGATGCGATCTATCCGCTGGTCGCTGATTTCCATCGCTGGACCGCCTGGTCGCCCTATGAGGGGCGCGATCCCGCCATGAAGCGGACGTTCGGGGGAACCGCGGCGGGAAAGGGTGCGACCTATGCCTGGGACGGCAACAACAATGTCGGTGCCGGCCATATGGAGATCCTGGAGGCGAACGGACCGTCAAAGCTCCGCATCAAGCTCGATTTCGAGCGGCCGTTCGAAGGTCACAACACCGCCGAGTTCACCTTTGTGCCGCAAGGCGATGCCACACTGGTCACATGGGCGATGTACGGGTCCGGCTCCGTTCCTGTCCAAATTGATGCAGGTGTTCCTCAACATGGACAGCATGATCGGCAAGGATTTCGAGGCCGGCCTCGCTAGCCTGAAGAAGCTCACCGAGAAGCCATAAGCCTCACTGCAAACGAAGAGGAGAGAAACGATGCTCAATCCCTATCTGTTCTATCAGGACACTTGCGAAGCGGCATTCAACTATTACGCCAAGGTTTTGGGCGGCAAGATCGATGCAATGATGCGGTCCTCGGACGCACCGCCGGAGGTGCCGGCCGCGCCTGGCCGAGAGAGGATGATCATGCATGCGCGGATGTCGCTCCCCGACGGCGGCGTGCTGATGGCCTCCGACGCGCCGGCCGAGCACTTTCACAAGCCGCAAGGCTTCTCGATCTCGCTCACGGTCACGGACCCCGCGGATGGCGAGCGCAAGTTCAACGCGCTCGCCGACGGCGGCAGCGTCACCATGCCCTTCAGCAAGACGTTCTGGGCCAAGGGCTTTGGCATGTGCGTCGACAAATACGGCATTCCCTGGATGGTGAACTGCCCAGCGGAAGGCATGTGACGGGCGCGAGCGCGCGCAATCCGCTGAGTTGCGATCCCCTCTCTCCAATGCTGCGGGAGAGGGGACACGCATGGACTCGTTGCGTCACGCGTCGATCGGCCGTTTGTCCCTCACCGGATTGATCCGGTGACGTCCTCGCGCGGCGGCGACGATTCCACGCAGCGAGGGCAGATCACGAGCCTGCTGCCGAGCTGCCTGTCGTTCTCCGCCTGTATTTCGTCATGGACCGCCCACCACGCTTCGGAATATGGGCGCAAAGTGCCGAGCACCCTTTCCCGTTCCTGATTGGGATCACTTGCCGCGGGCGCATGATCCGTGACGTGCCGCTTCGCGACACGAGGGCGGTTCGGATCCTTGCCAAGACCATCCCACGCGATGGAGCGACCTTCCTGCGCTGCAGCGCCTGCGCATCCGATCAGCGCTGTGCAAAAAGTGAGCAAGATGAAGCCGTGTCGAATCATGCCGGGCCTTCGCTGCGTATGCGACGCGCAGAATCCGCATGAGACATGCGCGTCATGTCGGTTCAATGGAACTCAAGGCAAAACAAATTTGCCAGCATGGCCGAATATGAGTCGTGCTTTCGCATCACTTTGCGGGCGCAGTGAGGCCGCTTCGTGAAAACCAACTGCATCGCACAACAATTGGCGCAATATTGGGCTGTGATCTGCACGCCAGAATCGTTATTGGTGATTCATAAAAGTTACAAACTGGGATGGACGTCACTTGCAAGGGGAGCGACCGATGGCGGCGGCGCTACAGATCAACTTTGCTCTTTGGGGAATGCTCATCTGCGCCAGCGCAAAGCTGGTACCGGTGATACAGACTCTCTTTTGAAGGCAGCCAGCGCCTGATGGCGCAGATCACCCGGCGCGCACGCTGCATGTGAGCGCAGGGAACATGGCGTATGGCCTGGACCAGCCAAGCAGATCGCCTTCAATGTGACGCGGTTCACGGAGCTCATTCCCGTCACACGCGTGGCAGCTGCCAGCCTCGTCACCGGCACCGCGGATAGATCGCGGCGAGATCGCGCCCCTTCAACAGCAGCAGCCGTGAGCTCAAGCCGCCACGGCGGCTGATCCAGTCGCGCACCGGGCCGGGATAGGCGGCAAGCACCGCGACCGATGCCTCCGGCTCGGCATAGAAGCGCCCGCGCCGGTCCACCGAGCGCGCGGCGTGGAAGCCGAGCACGGCGCGCTTGGTGACGCAGATGCGCTCGCCCGGCACGATGCTCAGCACCAGCGTGCAGGCGGACAGGCAGGGACCGTCGATCACCACGCGCTCGCCGCTCTCGCGCACTTTCTCGAACAGATCGAGGAACGGCCCGACCTGTCCGCCCGGAGACTGGATGATGCGGATCTCTGCCGCGGCGGGCGTGACGGCGAGCAGCGCGGATGCAAGCATCAAGGCTTTGAGGAAGGTGATGCGTTGCATGAAATCTCCACCAACTCGATTTTGTAGGGTGGGGTACGCCCAACGGCCCGCGCTTTGCGCGGCCCGCAGTGCTAACCCACCCCACATGCCCTACCCGTTGCGCCTCTGCCCACGCAGCGTCGGCAGGCCGATACCCGCCGCATCGAAGCCACCATCCACGGCCAAAATTTGGCCGGTGATGTAGCTCGCGCGGCCCGAGCACAGGAAATAGATCGCTTCCGCGAGCTCCTCTTCCAGGCCGTAGCGGTTGAGCGGAATGGCGTCGTGATAGTCGGCGCGGATCTCCTTGGTGTGCACCTGCTTCGCCATCGCGGTGTCGACCGGTCCCGGCGCGACAGCGTTGACGCGGATGTTGAGGGAGGCGAGCTCGACCGCGAGCTGCTTGGTGAGGTGCGCAAGGCCCGCCTTGCTGGTGCCGTAGGCCGAGCGCAGCGTCGAAGCGCGTACAGCCGAGATCGAAGTGATGTTGACGATGGCGCCGCCATTGCCGTCGCGCATCAAGGGCACCGCCGCCTTGGTGCAGAGGAACGGTCCGGTGAGGTTGACCTCGAGCACGCGGCGCCAGTCAGCCTCTGACGTCTCCATCAGCGGCGCGAACACCGCGATGCCGGCGTTGTTGACCAGCGCATCCAAGCGGCCGAACCGCTGCTCGATCGTCGTCATTGCGGCGTTGACCGCGGCCGCGTCCGAAACGTCGCAGGTCAGCGCCAGCGTCGCTTCGCTTCGGCCGATTTCGGCGACCGCGCGGCTGAGCAGTTCGCCCTCGATGTCGAGCAGCGCCACGCGCCAGCCCTCGGCCAAGAATTTCTTCGCGGTCGCAAGCCCGATGCCGCGTGCGGCTCCGGTGACGAGGGCGACTTTTTGCGGGGCTTGCGGCATTGGCTGATCTGTCCTGTGTCCGGGAGGGTGGCGCGAGAGCGCCGGCCCCTTTTACTGCGCTTTCGTTCCCCCAAGAAAGGCCTCGAGCCGTGCCTATCGGGCCCGATGCGGCCCAGAAGGCGCCAGCCGCGGTTGCGCTGCGGCCCCCAAATAATTTCTGCCCCGCTGTCGGCCCGGCGGAAGGTCGTTCGTCTTGGAGGGGAACGCGGGCCAGCTGTTTTCGCCCGCTGGAAATATCGGAATGACTGAGAGCAGCGAGGAAGTTCCATGCGATTCATGATGCTGATGATCCCGCTCGGCTACGAGAGCGCACCGCCGGACGTGCAGCTCGATCCGGAGCGCGTTGCGGCGATGATGCGTTACAACGAGGCGCTGAAGGATGCCGGCGTGTTGATCACGCTCGACGGCCTGCACCCGCCCTCGATGGGCGCACGCGTCTCGTTCGCCACCGGCAAGCCCATCGTCACGGACGGGCCGTTCACTGAAGCCAAGGAGGTCCTGGGCGGCTACTGGATGATCGAGGTCGCCTCGCGCGCCGAGGCGATCGCCTGGGCCAAGAAGTGTCCGGCCTCGCCCAACGAGATCATCGAGATCCGGCAGGTGCAGGAGATGAGCGATTTTCCGCCCGACGTGCAGCAGGCCGCCGCCGGTTTCGACGAACTGAAGAAGTAACCGCAGCCGCCGCGATGAGATCGCGGCTGTCGTCTATCGATCAACAGAGGAGAAAACCCATGAGCGCTGAACACAAATTCCTCGCCGTCTATCTCGGCAGCATGACCGGATCGAAAATGGCGGCCTGGCGCGCGCTGCCCGAGGCCGAACGGAAGGCGAAGGAGAAGGAGGGCATGGCTGCCTGGCACGGCTGGGTCGAGAAGCACAAGTCCGTCATCGTCGAGATGGGTGGCCCGCTCGGCAAGACCCGCAGGATCGACGCGAATGGCATCACCGAGGTCAGCAACGCGCTGACCGGCTTCACGGTGGTGCGCGCCGCCTCGCAGGAGGAAGCTGCAAAACTGTTCGAGAACCATCCGCATTTTGCGATCTTCCCGGGCGAGGCGATCGAGGTCATGCCCGTGCTGGCCATTCCCCAACTGTAGCTCCGGGAGAGGTCACCTCCGGGCGCGATGCCGACGCATCCGCCCGGCACCACCGTGAAAGTACGGGGTTAATCACGCCGTATCGCCGCTAGTGACCTTCACGCCCGGCTCATGTAAAGCTCGTTCACATGAGCTGGCGCAAGGAGCAGCGCCGCGCCGAGCGCGGCTATCACCACGGCAATCTGAAGGAGGCCCTGTTGCAGGCCGCTCTCGGCCTCATCGCCGAGAAGGGTGCGGCGGGCTTCACCTTTGCCGATGCCGCGCGCATGGCCGGCGTCAGCGCGGCGGCGCCCTACCGGCATTTCCGCGACCGCGACGAGCTGTTGTCCTCGATCGCCCAGCGCGGATTCGAGCAGTTCGAGGCGCGCCTGTCCGCGGCTTGGGACGACGGGCGGCCCGATACGGTCACCGCGTTCGAACGTGTCGGCAAGGCCTATCTCGCCTTCGCCCGCGAGGAGCCCGCCTTCTACAACGCGATGTTCGAATCGGGCGTGCCGGTCGATGCCAATCCCGCACTCCAGGCCGCCAGCGAACGGGCCTTCAACATCATCCGTGCCGCCGCCGAGCGCCTCGCCGCGCTGACGCCGCCCGGCACACCTCGTCCGCCGGCGATGATGATGGCGCTGCACATCTGGTCGATGTCGCACGGCATCGCCTCGCTGTTCTCGCGTGGCGATGCCGCGCGGCGCAAGCTGCCGATGTCGCCGGACGAGCTGTTGGAGGCCGAAGTGCTGATCTATCTGCGCGGGCTCGGCTTCCCGATCGACCGCCGTCCGGCCGGCAAGAGTGCCGAGCCGCCGCCGGTGCCGCCGGAGGCTCCCTCCGGTTCGGGCGTGCCTCCGGGTGGCCCCTGGGGCAAGCCGAAATAAAGTTGCGCAAATAATTCGCCCGCCCTGTCGGGCGGTCGGCTTGACAAAATCGCGGGATGGTCTAGCTATGTAAATGTTATTTACATTCACAACGGCGCTGGTGCCGTGATGGAGATGGGAAATGGCCTACACCGCTGATGTCAATCGATGGCGCGGCCCTTCGGACCAATACCAACAGTACGAGCGTCCCCGCATGCTCGACACGCCCTGGCATCCCGGCTGGATTGCCGTGACCATTCTCGGCTTCATCATCTGGTGGCCGATCGGACTTGCCCTTCTCTTTTTCACACTCGGGAGCAGAAGAATGTCGTGCTGGAGCCACCAGGATCGCTGGCAGAACAAGATGGAGCGGATGCAGTACAAGATGGATCGCATGCGTGACCGCATGGAGCGCCGCGGCTTCGGCTTTGGCTTCGGCCCGCCGTCCTCCGGCAACCGCGCCTTCGACGAATATCGCGCCGAGACGCTGCAGCGCCTCGAGGAAGAGCAGCGCGAGTTCAAGGATTTCCTGACCCGTCTGCGTCACGCCAAGGACAAGGAAGAGTTCGACCAGTTCATGGCGCAGCACAAGACGCGTCCGACCCCGCCGCCGCCGACCGACCAGCAGCAGGGTTGACACCTCTCAAAGCCTTCAGGCGCATGCCCCCAAAGTCCTGATGGCCCCGAGCCGCCCGCCTGCGCAACCCGCAGGCGGGCGGTTTGGTTTTGGCGGGCTTTTCGCTCATTCTGCGGCGTGGTCCATACGCTGGACGCCAAGGGCTATAGAACCCAGGCCGCGCGAGCACCGACTAATTCCCGACAGCGCGCGTCGCGCGCCGAGCGGTGCGACCATGACCAAGGCCGAAGACAAAGAGATCGGACGACGCGTCGCGCTATTTGCGCGCGCGGCGGACCTGTTCGACCGGCTCGCAGTTTTCCTGCCGCTTGCGATCGCATTCCTCAACGGCTGGCCGACGGAGGTCAAATCCTATCAGGAGCTGGTGGTTAGCGGCGCCTGGAAGGGCTTTCTCAGTTGTGCCCTCTATCAACTCGCCGCCTTTGCGCTCAAGCGTGCGGTCGAGTTTGCCAAGTCGGACCTCGCCCCATGATCCTGCTCCGCGATTTCGCGCTTTACGTCTTGCCGGCCGTCGTCGCAGGCGGCGGCTGGCTATATGCGCTCAGCCTGCGCAAGCGGGCGCGGTCAGGCCGCGCGCCCGAGCGGCGTTACGTCCCCCCGGCATCACTGGCGCCCTGATCCGGACCGCCTATATTCGCCGTCACAAAAGCAGGCGGACCGGAGGCGATAATGGCGGAAGCTGCGATCATGGCGAGCGACAGCCTCTGGCGGAAGCTTCGCAGCGAGGCGCAGTGCGCGGCCGCTGCCGATCCCGTGTTCGGCAAGGCCGTTGCCGGCGCCATTCTCGCCCATGATGATTTCGCCGCGGCCTTGGCCGATCTGATCGGCCAGCGGCTCGGCAGTGGCTCGACTGAGCGCGCGCGCTTCACGTCCTTTGCACGCGACGCCTTTCGCAGCCAGCCGGACCTGATCGAGACCGCCGGCCGCGACTTGCAGGCCATCGCGCTTCGCGATCCCGCCATCGCCGAACTGCTGCCGCCCTTGCTGCATTACAAGGGCTACGTCGCGCTGCAGGCCTTTCGCGTCTCGCATTGGCTCTGGCATCGCGGCCATATCGATACGGCGCTGCTGTTCCAGAACGAGGCCTCGAACGTTTTGCAGATCAGCATTCATCCGGCGGCCAGCATCGGATCGTCGGTCTATCTCGATCACGCCACGGGCATCGTGATCGGCGCCAACGTCGTCATCGGCGACGAGGTCACCATTCTCCAGAACGTCAGCATCGGACGCACCAGCGAACTGCCGGCGCGCTCGCCGAGGATCGGCCGCGGCGTCTTCATCGGCTCCGGCGCGACCATTCTCGGCGACATCAGCATCGGCGATTTTGCCAAGATCGGTGCCGACACGGTCGTGACGTCGGACATTCCTGCCGGCTGCACCGCGGTCGGCAATCCCGTGCGATTGACCAACTGCCCCGAACCGGCCTCCGCGGCTTGAGGCGCCCCTCGCTTAGGCGGCGCGGCGCTGGCTTTCGCCGCCATGGTGCGGCGTGACCGGCTCCGAGCTGGTCTGGCCCGGTGCATCCAGCACCGCGACATGGTGCCGGTACACCATCTCCCAGCCCTTCCATCCCGTGAACAGCAGGATGCCGACCACGATCAGGGAGAGCGCCACGCCCCACGGCTTGATCGCAGCCTCTGCACCCTGTGCGTAGCGAAGGTAGAAATTGACCAACGCCAGCACGACCGCCGTGAGATTGCCGGCCATGTGGTACCAAGCATCATTGAGACTGCGGATGCGCGGCTCGCTCAGGAAGTCCGTCAAGCCGGCTGCGGCGGCAACCAGCGCCATGACGATGCCGGCGCCGATCAGCCACATCGCGGTGCGTGCCCAGAAGGCGTCACCGGTTCCGATAAAGGCCAGATCGGCGATGGGCGCGCCGACCAGGAACGCGACGGGGAACGGGATGAGCATGGGGTGGAGCGGGTGATCGCCGATCGCGGCGGTCGTCTTGGGGTTGATGGTCATGGCAAGGCCTCGCCAAAAGTGATTTTCCGGACAAGTTTTGGGGCGAGGGCTGGTTCCTCCGGGATATGGATGGTTTGGAACCCGGGCCCTCGGACCGGTGCACCGCACCTGTCCGCCGCCCCAACCGCCTGCACGGCTTACCCTTCCCGCGGCCAAATTCGCCGCCGGTAACCCCGCATTAACCATCGGCGGGCTCTGGTAAGTGTGGACAGGCGTGCCCGGAGCCCGAAGTCAAGGCCTGGGGTCGAGGCCCCTTAGTTTTGACATCTTGGCGGGGAATGCAGGCGGCCGGCTTTGGACGAGCCCTGCACCCAGAAAGACAAGGCTTTGAGCGGGCTTGCCGGCCGCGCGGTTCGCGCGGCGGTTGGGGAACACCGGCAGCGATTTGCTGGCCGAAGGACATTAGGTAACGATCGCCTTGAGAGGATACTGCTTATGAATCCGGCCGACGTGGCTCAGTCAGCCCTTCCGGTTGCTGCCTCCGCCGACGTGTCGCTGATTGCGCTGTTCTGGCAGGCTCACTGGATCGTGAAAGCGGTGATGCTGGGACTTCTGTCCTGCTCGGTCTGGGTTTGGGCGATCGCCATCGACAAGATCTTTCTTTACGCGCGCACCCGGCGCTCCATGGACCGGTTTGAGCAGGCGTTCTGGTCCGGCGAGTCGATCGAGGAGCTCTATCGCACGCTCTCGGCCAAGCCGACGCATTCCATGGCGGCCTGCTTCGTGGCGGCGATGCGCGAGTGGAAGCGTTCGTTCGAGAGCCACGCCCGCTCGGTCTCAGGGCTCCAGATGCGGATCGACAAGGTGATGAACGTCTCGATCGCGCGCGAGGTGGAACGGCTGGAACGCCGGCTCCTGGTGCTCGCGACCGTCGGCTCCGCCGGCCCCTTCGTCGGCCTGTTCGGCACGGTCTGGGGCATCATGTCGAGCTTCCAGTCGATCGCGGCCTCGAAAAATACCTCCCTGGCGGTGGTGGCCCCCGGTATCGCGGAGGCGCTGTTTGCGACCGCCGTCGGCCTTATCGCCGCCATTCCTGCCACTATTTTCTATAATAAGTTCACGTCCGAGGTGAACCGTCAGGCTCAGCGGCTGGAGGGCTTCGCCGATGAATTTTCAGCCATCTTGTCCCGTCAGATCGACGAGCGGGGCTGACGGACGGCATGGTGTGAAGGGCAAGTTGGGCACGCGATCATGGCGATGAACGTTGCGAGTTCGTCCGGCGGCGGCGGGCGCCGTGGCCGGCGCAAGCCGGTCGTGGCCGAGATCAACGTCACGCCGATGGTCGACGTCATGCTGGTGCTGCTCATCATCTTCATGGTCTCGGCACCGATGTTGACGGTCGGCGTGCCGCTTGACCTGCCCCAGACCCAAGCCAAGAGCCTCGAAAACAACGACCAGAAGCCGATCCAGATGTCGGTCGACATCAAGGGCAAGGTGTTCATCAACGACGCCGAGATCGCGCTGAACGAACTGGTACCGAAGCTCAAGGCCATCACGGACGCGCGTGGCGGGCTCGAGGAACGCATCTACCTGCGCGCCGACAAGAAGGCGGATTACGGGACGGTGGCCAAGGTCATGGGCCTGTTGTCCGGCGCCGGATTCAAGAAGCTCGCCCTCGTCACGGAAGCGGATCAGGGGTAAGCAGTGAAGGTGAACGTCGACAAGACACTCGTTGCGTCGATTGCCCTGCATGTCTTCGTGCTTGGATGGGGGCTCGTCACCTTTAGCAGCAAGGCCTACATCGCGCCGGAGGAGTCGCTTCCGGTCGACATCATCTCCACCGATCAGCTCGCCAAGATGATGGCCGGGCAAAAGACCGGCAAGAAGGAAGAGCCGAAGCCCAAGGTCGAGAAGATCGCGGAAGCAAAGCCCGAGGAAGACGCCGTCGGCAAGGTCACCGAGAAGAAAGAGCTGATCAAGACCAATTCGCAGCCAGAGCCGCCGCCGAAACCGGTCGAGAAGCCGGTGGAGAAGAAGCCCGAGCCGCCCAAGCCGGTTGCCGAGGCCAAGCCGAAGGAGGAGCCGAAGCCGCAGGAAAAGAAGCCTGATCCGGCCAAGGAAGATCCGATCGCCGAGCTGCAGAAGAAGCTGGACACCAAGAAGCCGCCGCCCAAGCCCGTGGAGCAGAAGGTCGCGGCGGTGCAGCCGCAGCAGCAGCCCAAGCCGAAGGAGCGTACCTTCGACCCCGCGCAAATCCAGCGCGACCTCGACAAGCGCGCCGCGACCCGGCACGAGCTCGCCGGCTCGGCGCTGAATGCATCGGCCTCGCTGGGAGCGGCGACCGGGACTGCCGCCAACAACGTCGCGACCTGGCGTGGTGCATTCCAGGGCGCCGTCAAGCGCTGCTTCACGCCGACCTATAACGGGCAGGACGCCGATCAGTACGAGGCCGACATCGACATTCCCATGAAGATCGACGGATCGCTTGCTTCGGAGCCGATTGTGGTCGCGGTGCGAGGACCGTCGCGCTCGATTGCTCAGGCCATTGCCGAGAGCGCCAAGCGCGCCATCGTCCAGTGCCAGGTCTATTCCTTCATGCCGAAACAGCAGTACGAGAGCTGGAAGCTCATTCCGATGACTTTCGGCCTGAAAGATATGTTGTGACATCCGAACAAAAGAATTTTGCAATGAATGACGCTCGCTCGATGAACCGCCGCCGTTTCATGACGCTGACTGGATCGACGCTTGCCGTGCTCGGGAGCGGACGCGCCTTCGCTCAAGGCCAGGAACCCCGCCTCCGCATCGATCCGACGGCATTCCAGCCGATCCCGATCGCGATCACGGGCTTCGTGCCGGGCTCGCCCTCCGACGGCGACGTCGGTAACGGGGTCACGCAGGTCATCACCAACAATCTCAGGCGCTCGGGGCTGTTCGCGCCGATCGATCAGGCCGCCTTCATCGAGCGCATCAGCAATATCGACGTCGCGCCGCAGTTCCAGAACTGGAAGACCATCAACGCGCAGGCCCTCGTCACCGGCCGCATGACGCGGCAGCCGGACGGCCGCCTCAAGGCCGAATTCCGCCTATGGGACGTGGTCTCCGGCCAGCAGCTCACGGGGCAGCAATATTTCACCTCGCCGGAATATTGGCGCCGCATCGCCCACATCATCTCCGACCAGATCTATGAGCGGATGACGGGCGAGAAGGGCTATTTCGACAGCCGCGTCGTGTTCGTGGACGAGACCGGGCCGAAGGAGCGCCGCGTCAAGCGGCTTGCGATGATGGATCAAGACGGCGCCAATGTGCGCTATTTGACCCGCGGCTCCGACCTCGTGCTGACGCCGCGCTTCTCGCCGAACTCCCAAGAGATCACCTACATGGAGTTCGGCCAGGGCGATCCGAAGGTCTATCTGTTCAACATCGAGACCGGCCAGCGCGAGATCGTCGGCAACTTCCCCGGCATGACCTTTGCGCCGCGCTTTTCGCCGGACGGCCAGCGCGTCATCATGAGCCTGCAGCAGGGCGGCAATTCCAACCTGTTCGTGATGGATCTGCGCTCGCGCTCGACCACGCGCCTCACCGACACGCCGGCGATTGACACGTCTCCATCCTATTCACCGGACGGCGCCCGTATCTGCTTCGAGTCCGATCGTGGCGGCAGGTCGCAGATCTACGTGATGGCGGCGGGCGGAGGACAGGCGCAGCGGATCTCCTTCTCCAAGGACGACACCAACGCCAGCTATTCGACACCGGTGTGGTCGCCGAAGGGCGATTACATCGCCTTCACCAGACAAGGCGGCGGGCAGTTCGCGATCGGCGTCATGAAGCCGGACGGCTCCGGCGAGCGGCTGCTCACCTCCGGCTTCCATAACGAGGGCCCGACCTTCTCGCCGAACGGCCGCGTGCTGATGTTCTTCCGCGATCCCGGCGGCAATGGCGGACCGTCGCTGTATTCGGTCGACATCTCCGGCCGCAACGAGCTGAAGGTGCCGACGCCGGGCTTTGCCTCCGATCCGGCATGGTCGCCGCTGCTGTCCTCGACGTCGGGCTGACAACATTGCAGCTGAAACATCGCGTGTTCAGATGCGCGATGTTTTCGAAAATGCGCGCCGACTTTTTTTCCGAGTTCGCTGCGGAGGGCAAGACTTCCTTCACCTTGTGCCCGGCAAGGCTTGCCTAGCTGCTTGATCTATAAGCGGAAATCGTTTCGCTATTGCCGAAAAACAACCCGACTTTAACGATGTTCCCTCAGAAAAGCTTCATCTCGGCTGGGTAAGACTACGCGCCAAACAGGACGCGCGTACAAACCAAAATGCAGTTCGCAAGCCAGAGCGGAGAGCAGGGGCAGCCGCCGCCGGTCAACCCGGCGGCGCAGATCGATTCGCTCTTTGAAGCGCCGGGACCGCTGCTGGCCGGTCTCATCTTCGTGTCGATCGGTGCTGCGCTGACGGCGCTGAAGACGGGCGAACCTCTCATTTGGGCGTGTGTGGCGCTTCTCGTCTTGGCCGGGGCGGTGCGGGCGATCGACTTACGTCGCTATCAGGCACGTAAGTCGAACGTGACCGCCGAGGCGGCCAAACGCTGGCAGACGCGCTATCAGATCGGGGCGATGATTCAGGCCGCTGCGATTGGCACCTGGTGCGGCACGACCCTGCTCGCCACCGACGACGCCGTCTCGCACATGATTGCCCTGTCGGTCACCACAGGTATTGCCGCAGGGGGGGCGGCAAGGGCGTACGGACGACCGTCGATCTTCCATCTTCAGGCCGTGCTCATTTTCGCGCCGGCGGTGTTGGCTTTGGCGTGGCGCGGCACGCCCTACTATATCGCGATGGCGGGTGTGAGCGCTGCCTTCCTGTTGGCGATCATGCAGCTTTCGGTCAACCTGCACCGGATATTCATCAGAGCGGTGGTGGCGCGGGAACGCGAAGCGGCCCTCGCGGGCCAGTTCGATACCGCCCTGAACAACATGCCGCACGGGCTCTGCATGTTCCATCTCGATGGGCAGCTTGCGGTGATGAATCACCGTTTCGCGGCGATGATGAGCCTGCCCGACAATCTGCCGCAGAGCGGCGCCAGCGCGCGCGACATCATCGCGGCCTGTGTCAAAGCCGGGTCCATCTCGGCTGCGAACGGCGAGCATATCATCGCTGGCATCGAGAGTTCGCGGGAGAAGGAGATCATCACCGCCGATGCGAACATCGAGCGAAATCGCTCGCTGTCCTGGACCGTTCAGCCGATGGTGGACGGAGGAGCAGTGCTGCTGCTCGAGGATATTACGGAGCGGCGCAACGCCGAAGCCAAGATCAGCCATCTTGCGCGATACGACGATCTCACGGCACTGCCGAACAGGGTCAATTTCCGCGACGAGATCGAGCACCTGCTGGCTGTCTCCCACGACGCGGAGCAGCTCTCCGCGCTGCTGTTCATCGATCTCGACCAGTTCAAGCAGGTCAACGACACGCTGGGTCATCCCTGCGGCGACCAGCTCCTGTGCGCCGTCGCCAACCGCCTGCGCGAGATGCTGCGCCCCGAGGATTTCGTCGCCCGGTTCGGCGGCGACGAGTTCGTCGTGTTCCAGCAGAACATCGGCGCGCCCGAGGACGCCGCAGCGCTCGCCCGCCGCATCGTCGAGCGGTTGAGCGAACGTTATCGCATCGACAATCACCTGGTCGAGATCGGCGCCAGCGTCGGCATCGCACTAACCTCGCCGGACGGCACCAGCGCCGATACGCTGCTCAAGAACGCCGACATGGCGCTGTATCGCGCCAAGGCCGACGGCCGCGGCACCTTCTGTTTCTTCCGCGACGAGATGGCGGCGACCGTCGAGGCGCGCCGCATCCTCGAGCTCGATCTGCGCAAGGCGCTCGCCAACGAGGAATTCGAGCTGTTCTTCCAACCGCTGGTCAATCTGAAGTCCGGCAAGATCACCACCTGTGAGGCGCTGCTGCGCTGGAATCATCCGGTGCGCGGCACGGTTTCGCCGGTCGACATCATCCCGGTCGCCGAGGATATGGGCCTGATCGTCGATCTCGGCCGCTGGATCCTGCGCCGCGCCTGCATGGAATGCATGAAGTGGCCGGAGGGTGTCAGCGTCGCCGTCAACTTCTCGCCGCAGCAATTCCACCAGCGCGACGTCTTGAGCGAGATCCGTTACGCGCTGGAGGTCTCAGGGCTTCCGGCGCATCGCCTCGAGATCGAGATCACCGAGTCCTCGCTGCTGCGCAACACCCAGCTCACCCACGACATCCTGTCGCAACTGCACGCGCTCGGCGTGCGCATCTCGCTCGACGATTTCGGCACCGGCTATTCCAGCCTCAGCTACCTGCACAATTTCCCGATGCAGAAGGTGAAGATCGACCGCTCCTTCCTCGAAGGCATCGATACCGACCGGCCGTTGACGCTGCTGCGCGGCGTCGCGCGGCTGTCCGCCGACCTCGGCATGTCCGTCGTTGTCGAGGGTATCGAGACCAACGAGCAGCTTGAGCTGATCAGCGCCGACGGCACCGTGACCGAAGGCCAGGGTTACCTGTTCAGCCGGCCCGTTCCGGCGGTGCGGATCCGCCAATTGCTCAACGCCTCGCATGGCCGTCGCATGCCTGACGACCAGCTCGCCGTCGTGTCATTCCGATCGGCCTGATCCTTTCCTGGCAGCTCCTTCATCACAATCGGCTCTCGCTTGCTCCGTAATTTTGCGGACCCGCAAAGGTTAACCCTAACAGTTCTAAGGCTTTGCAATTTTGTTAAGGAACCATTAATCTGTTACTACTCGCGGAAGTTGCTTGGAGTTTAGAGGTAGCAGATGAAGTCCGGAGCCGAACCGACCCCGGCGCTCCTTCCCCGAGGCGCCGCGTTGTTTGACCGCATCGATTATCGGCTCATCGAGACTCCCGAGGACAAGGACAACCTGTATTTGATGCGCTACCGCGCCTATCTGCAGGCCGGTCTGATCGAGCCGTCAGCTTCACTGCGCGTCAGCGATCGCTTCGACGAAACGCCCAACACCTGGAATTTCGGGATCTATGTTGATGGAGAGCTTTGCAGCTCCGTCCGCATCCATCTTCTGACGTCGGAATGGCGGATGTCCTATACCACCGAGGTGTTTGGCGACATCCTGCATCCCCGTCTCGATCGCGGCGAGGTCTTTGTCGATCCGTGTCGGCTTGTTGCAGATCCCGACAAGCACCATCGCTTTCCCGAACTGCCCTACCTGACGGTCCGCCTGGCCTTCGTCGCGTGCGATCATTTCAATGCCGACACCGGGCTCGCCATGATCCGGACTGATCATCAGGCGTTTTACCGCCGCATCTTCCTGCATGAGACCATTTCACCGGAGCCGCGGGGGTTTCCGGGGTGGCCCACCAAGAAGGCGGTCCTGATGGCGACCGACGTCCGGCGGCAGCGGGACAAGGTTCTGGCACGCTTTCCGATCATGCGCTCCAGCGCGTTTGAGCGGCGCATGCTGTTTGAGCGCAGCACCCCGCGCCAAGCTGTCACGCGCCCCGTGCTGCTGACCACGCCGCGGACCCTGGATGCGGCGGCTCCAGCACTGGGTTCCGTCTACTAGGACCGGCCAACTTACGATACGGCCCAAATTTCCAGCAAAAGCCGGCGCCTTTGCCGACCGACGCGGCTTGCCTTCACCCTGGCGCCACATTTACAACTCATTAACCATGCCGGTTGCTTTTCGCTGGTTGGGGGCATTTGACCGGCTGTGGCAAGGTTCCGTCAAGGTTGACGGAACGTTCGCTTAACCAACCCCCTGTAGACCGGACAGCAGTGGACTAACGTGAGCGTGGAGGCTCCGGAATGAAACATCCTATGCGTATCCTCCAGGGATTGAAGCTGGCCGCGGTGCTTGCCGTCGCGCTGTCGATGGGCGCCTGCGCCAACAAGAATGCCGCGACGGATGCGATGGCCAATGCGGCGACGCCCGGCAGCCAGCAGGATTTCGTCGTCAACGTGGGTGACCGCGTGTTCTTCGAAAGCGACCAGACCGATCTGACCCCGCAGGCGATCGTGACGCTGGAGAAGCAGGCGCAGTGGCTCCAGACCTATCCGCGCTACAGCTTCACCATCGAAGGTCACGCCGACGAGCGCGGCACCCGCGAATACAACATCGCGCTCGGCGCCCGGAGAGCCCAGTCGGTGCGCTCGTTCCTCGCCTCGCGCGGCATCGATCCGAACCGCATGCGCACGATCTCCTACGGCAAGGAGCGGCCGGTGGCCGTCTGTAACGACATCTCCTGCTGGTCGCAGAACCGCCGCGCCGTCACTGTCTTGAACGCGAGCTCCTGACGTTCAGTCAGGTGCCGTTCAGCTTCGGAATTGGATGATGCCGGCGCCCTCTCGGGCGCCGGTTTCGTTTCAGCATTCTGTGACAGAAACCCCTTGGTACCAGTCACATTTTTGGCGTACTCCACTTCAATGTGTGGCGCGTCGAATGTTCCGTCGCAGGCCATTTCGCTTTTGTCGTCAGGGCAAGATGTCATCCAGATTTAAGGTCTTTACCGGCACCGTGGCGACCGCCGCGCTGCTCTCTTTGTGCTCGCCCGCACTTGCGCAATCGGTGTTCGCGCAGTCGGATGATGCCGACCCGGAGATGCGGATCGAGCGGCTGGAGAACCAGCTGCGCCAGCTCACCGGCCAGAACGAGGAGCTGCAATACCGCAACCGTCAGCTTGAGGAGCGGCTGCGGGCGCTCGAGGGCGGCGCGCAAGGCGCGCCCGGACAGGCGCCCAACGTCGCGGCGATGCCGCCCGCGCAGGTCGCACCAAGCCAGGTCGCGCCCGGCTATCGCCAGCAGCCGCCGCAACAGCAGGCCGTGCAGCCTGCTCACGAGCAGCCGCAGATCGCCGCTCCCGCGCCGATCGTTCAGGAGCAGCCGGCGCCCGGCGCACCCGGCACGCGCCGCCGCGGCGATGCCTTCGATCCGAACCAGAACCCGAACGCGCCGGGCGCGCCGCGCGCGCTCGGCGGCGGCCAGCAGCCGATGCCGGCAGGAGCCGGCGCCCCCGGCGGACGCAACGCCGGCGAGCCGCTCGATCTTGCCAACACCGCCCCGCGCTACCAGCAAGGCGTGCCGCCCGCAGCCCAGCCCGGCCATCCGCCGGCCCAGCAGGGCTATCCGGCCCAGAGTGGCGGCACCGGCCTGACCACGCTGCCGCCCTCCGCAACGCCGCGCGACGAGTTCGACCTCGGCATCGGTTACATGCAGCGCAAGGACTATGCGCTGGCCGAGCAGACCATGAAGAACTTTGCCCAGAAATATCCGAGCGACCCGCTGCTCGGCGACGCCCAATACTGGCTCGGCGAGAGCTATTTCCAGCGCCAGCAATATCGCGACTCCGCGGAAGCTTTCCTCGCCGTCACCACCAAATACGAAAAATCGGCCAAGGCGCCGGATGCGCTGCTGCGGCTCGGCCAGTCGCTCGCCGCGCTGAAGGAGAAGGAGGCCGCCTGCGCCGCCTTCGGCGAGATCGGCCGCAAATATCCGCGCGCCTCCGCCGGCGTCAAAGTGGCGGTCGATCGCGAGCAGAAGCGGGTGAAGTGCTAGTTAGACCTTACTGGTCGGCCGTGGTTCACCTCTCCCCAGCGGGGAGAGGTCGGATTGCGCAGCAATCCGGGTGAGGGGGCTCGGCGGCCAGTGAGACTGTAACCCCTCACCCGGATTGCATCTTTCGATGCAATCCGACCTCTCCCTACGGGAGAGGTGAACATCGGCAGACATCCGACTCGCAGCGTCGGGGCGCTGACAATGCGGAGCGCGCTGCGCTAAACAGTCTGGCGATAGCTGGGCAGCGTCATGTCAGACGACGACAATTCTCCGATCTCGGCGCGCGAGGCGAGGCGGCTGTTCGCCGGCCTCAGGGGCGCGCCGGCGCTGGTGCTCGCGGTCTCCGGCGGGCCCGACTCGGTCGCGCTGATGTGGCTTGCGGCACGCTGGCAGCGCAGTCTTGTGCGCGGCCCGCAACTCACCGTCGTCACCGTCAATCACGGCCTGCGCCCCGAGGCAGCCCGCGAGGCACGCCAGGTCAAGCGGCTCGCCGCCGAGCTCGGATTGCCGCACCGGACCCTGCGCTGGCGCGGCGCAAAGCCGAAGACAGGGCTGCCTGCGGCCGCGCGCGAGGCCCGCTACCGCCTGCTCGCAGAGGCCGCGCGTGTCGTGGGCGCCAGCCATGTGCTGACCGCCCACACCCGCGACGATCAGGCCGAGACCCTGTTGATGCGCCTGTTCCGCGGCAGTGGACTTGCCGGGCTGTCGGCCATGGCTTCCCTCAGCGAGCGCGACGGAATCGTGCTGGCGCGTCCGCTGCTCGATGTCCCGAAATCGCAGCTGATCGCGACCTTGAGGCGGGCCAGGATCGGCTTTGCCGAGGACCCCACCAACCGGGATACCGCCCTCACCCGGCCGCGGCTGCGCGCGCTGCTGCCGCTGCTCGCGGCCGGGGGCGGCGATGCCCGCAATCTGGCGCGGCTCGCGGCAAGGCTGGCGCGGGCCAATGCGGCGGTCGAGGTGCTGGCCGACGGCGCCGAGCGCTTCCTCCATTTGCGGGATCGCGGCGATGCGCCACAGGCGGGCGTCCGAAGCTTCGAGGCCTTGGCCTTTGCCGCCCTGCCGGAGGAGGTCCGGCTGCGGCTCCTGCTGCGGGCCATCAACGCGCTCGGACATGAAGGGCCGGCGGAACTCGGCAAGGTCGAAGCCCTGCTGTCTGCATTGGACCAGGCCATTGCCGCAAGTCCCGACGTCCGCGCCACCGGCCGGCCGGTCCTGAAGCAGACCCTCGCGGGAGCCTTGATCAGCCTTGCCGGCGGGCGTATCCACATCGCGCCGGCGCCGGCCCGGCGGCGCACCGGGAAATGAGCACGAATGAGGGCGGATCATGGCACCGGCCGTTTCGCCGCCGCGCCGTCAGTCCACCTTAACCAGGCCGGAAAAACCCCCGATCGGGCGCCATTATTTCCGCGGGAATCGCTCTAAGATGGGATAAATAGTCCCATCTCGTTCCCTTGGCAGCGAACGGGGCGGCACCTAAATTGTATGCGTCCAACCGAGAGGATTCCTTGGGATTTCCTCGCATTGACCAAATCCACTGCCCAAGGATCAGGGTCGCGATCCGCGCGACCACGAAGGAAGATCGATGAACGCCAATCTGCGCAATTTCGCCCTCTGGGTCATCATTGTTTTGCTGCTGTTGGCGTTGTTCACGCTCTTCCAGAATCCGGGTCAGCGGGCCTCCTCGCAAGACATCGCCTTCTCACAGCTCCTGAGCGAAGTTGACCGCGGCAATGTGCGCGACGTCGTGATCCAGGGGCCGGACATCCACGGCACCTTCACCAACGGCTCCAGCTTCCAGACTTACGCGCCGAACGATCCGACGCTGGTGAAGCGCCTCTATGACAGCAAGGTGCAGATCACCGCGAAGCCGCCGGGCGACAACGTGCCCTGGTTCGTCTCGCTGCTGGTCTCCTGGCTGCCGTTCATCGCGCTGATCGGCGTGTGGATCTTCCTGTCGCGGCAGATGCAGGGCGGCGCCGGCAAGGCCATGGGCTTCGGCAAGTCGCGCGCCAAGATGCTGACCGAAGCGCATGGCCGCGTCACCTTCGAGGACGTCGCCGGCGTCGACGAAGCCAAGCAGGACCTGCAGGAGATCGTCGAATTCCTCCGCGACCCCGGCAAATTCCAGCGCCTCGGCGGCCGCATCCCGCGCGGCGTGCTGCTGGTCGGCCCTCCCGGCACCGGTAAGACCCTGATCGCGCGTGCGGTCGCGGGCGAAGCCAACGTGCCGTTCTTCACCATTTCGGGTTCGGACTTCGTCGAGATGTTCGTCGGCGTCGGCGCCAGCCGCGTCCGCGACATGTTCGAGCAGGCCAAGAAGAACGCGCCCTGCATCATCTTCATCGACGAAATCGATGCCGTCGGTCGTCACCGCGGCGCTGGCCTCGGCGGCGGCAATGACGAGCGCGAGCAGACGCTGAACCAGCTGCTGGTCGAGATGGACGGCTTCGAGGCCAACGAGGGCGTGATCCTGATCGCGGCGACCAACCGTCCCGACGTGCTCGATCCCGCGCTGCTGCGTCCGGGCCGCTTCGACCGCCAGGTCGTGGTGCCGAACCCTGACGTCGTCGGCCGCGAGCAGATCCTGAAAGTCCATGTCCGCAAGGTGCCGCTGGCTCCGGATATCAACCTCAAGACCATCGCGCGCGGCACTCCGGGCTTCTCCGGCGCCGACCTGATGAACCTCGTCAACGAGGCTGCGCTTACCGCCGCCCGCCGCAACAAGCGGATGGTGACGCAGGCCGAGTTCGAGGAGGCCAAGGACAAGGTGATGATGGGCGCCGAGCGCAAGTCGCTCGTCATGACCGAGGAAGAGAAGCTGCTCACGGCCTATCACGAGGGCGGCCACGCCATCGTCGGCCTCAACGTGCCCGCAACCGATCCGATCCACAAGGCGACCATCATCCCGCGCGGCCGTGCGCTCGGCATGGTCATGCAGCTGCCCGAGCGCGACAAGCTGTCGATGTCGCTGGAGCAGATGACCTCGCGCCTCGCCATCATGATGGGCGGCCGCGTTGCCGAAGAGCTGATCTTCGGCCGCGAGAAGGTGACCTCGGGCGCCGCTTCCGACATCGAACAGGCCACGCGCCTTGCCCGCATGATGGTGACGCGCTGGGGCCTCTCGGAAGAGCTCGGCACGGTCTCCTACGGCGAGAACCAGGACGAGGTGTTCCTAGGCATGTCGGTGTCGCGGACGCAGAACGCCTCCGAGGCGACGGTCCAGAAGATCGACTCCGAGATCAAGCGCCTGGTCGAGGAGGGCTACAAGGAAGCGACCCGCATCCTCACCGAGAAGCACGCCGATCTCGAAGCCTTGGCAAAGGGCCTGCTCGAGTTCGAGACGCTGACCGGCGACGAGATCGTCGACCTGCTCAAGGGCAAGAAGCCGAACCGCGAATCCGTGCTCGAGCCGACCACGCCGCGCGCTTCCGCCGTGCCCCCGGCCGGCAAGTCGCCGCGCCCGCGGCCCGATGCGGATCCCGGCCTGGAGCCGCAGCCGCAGGCGTAATCGCGAGCGGCAGACGAGATTGAAAAACGCGGCGGAAACGCCGCGTTTTTTGTTGGCTGGCGGTTCAGGAGCCCCGGCGCGAGCGAAACGCGCGACGCTTGAGGCGAGCGGTAGACGCGGAGTTCCTGAACCCGCCTTGGGCAACGGCGAGAAACATTAAAGAAGAACTTAACGCTTGCGTCCTACTTTGGCCCGCCATGACTGACCAGGTCGTCCACAGCGCGGTTCAACCGTTTTCGGCACGTGCAGCGCTCCCTTGGGCAGTGGGCCTTTGCGTCTATGCCCTGCTGCTGATCGTCGGACCGCGGCTGCTCGGTGATCCCGACAGCTATTCTCACATCGAGGTCGGACGCTGGATCATCGCGCACGGCACCCTGCCGACGAGCGACCCGTTTTCCTTTTCGATGCGCGGCGCGCCCTGGATCACCTTCGAATGGCTTTCCGAGGTCATCTATGCCGCCGTCTACGCGCTGTCCGGCTGGCCGGGCGCCGTCGTCATCGCGGCGGCGGCGATCGCGCTCGCCTTTGGCCTGTTCACGTTCTTCCTGCTGCGGGAGCTGTCGCCAACCCTGACGCTGCTCATGGTGATGGCGGCCGTCATCTTGCTGGCGCCGCACATGCTGGCACGGCCACATGTCTTCGTGCTGCCGCTGATGGTGACCTGGGCGGCTGCGCTGGTCCGCTGCATGGACCGTGGGGGACCTCCACCATATTGGGCCCTGCCGCTGCTGGTGCTGTGGACCAATCTGCACGGCAGCGTGGTGCTGGCGCTTGGGCTGATCGGCCCGGCGGTGCTCGAGGCGCTGCTGCGTGAGGAGCGAAGCGAATGGCCGCGCGTGCTACTGCGTTGGCTGCCATTCGCGGCACTTGCCCTGGCGGCGTCCTGCCTGACGCCCCACGGGCCGGAACCCCTGCTGATGCCGCTGACCACGCTCGGCCTCGGCTCCGCGCTCGCCTGGATCGCGGAATGGCGGCCGCAGGATTTCAGTCACCTGGGCGGCTTCGAGCTGCTGCTGCTGGCCGGAATCTTTGCGCTCGCGCGCGGCGTCACGCTGCCGGTCGTGCGGGCCTTGGTGGTGATTGGCTTGCTCCATTTCGCGCTGGCGCAAATACGCAATGCGGATCTGCTGGCCATGCTGGCGCCGCTCTATCTGGCAGCCCCGCTGGGTCGGAGGTTCGGCGGACCGGCCGCGGACGACGCTTCTATCTCGCCGCGTGGCCTGAATCTGGTGGGGCTCGGTGTGTTGATCGCGATGAGCGGGGTGGCCTTCGCGCGTGACGTCAGGCCGGCTCCGTTCATCACTCCTCAGGCTGCCATCGCCGAAGCCAACCTCGCCAAAGCGGGCCGCGTGCTCAACGACTATTCTTTCGGCGGCTATTTGATCTTTGCCGGCATTCCCACCTTTATCGATGGTCGCGGCGAGCTGTACGGGGGACCGTTCATCAACCGCTACAATCGTGCCCTGGCGCTGATCGACCTGGAAGACCTTCTCAAGCTGCTCGACGAATACGACATCGGCGCGACGCTGCTCGCACCGCGCACACCGGCGGTCGCGCTGCTCGACCGGCTGCCCCAGTGGCAGCGCGTCTACAGTGACGATGTGGCGGTCGTGCACAAGCGGCGGGATATGCCGCAAAGATAGATCAAGCGGTCCCGAAGGCGGCGTATTGGCCTCCAAGCCACACACCACTCAGGGCCTGTTCGAGGCGCCGCGCCGGCTTGGTGTCCCATGGGAGCAGCAGGAAATGCCGCGCGCCGATCTCGCGCAGGCCGCCCGCAGCGATCAACTTCCTGGTCGTGCCGGCGCCGAGCAGGACGGCGTCCCGGTCGAACTCGCAGCGCGCAACGGCCAGGCGGGTCAGCGGGTTGTACGGATTGTGCTCGATCACGCAGACGAGCCCGCCGGGACGCGTCACACGGCGCATCTCGGCGATGAACTGCGCCCATTCGGCCGGCACGATATGGTGCATCACGCAGATGGCCGTGACCAGATCGAAGCTGGCGTCGGCGAAGGGAAAAGTGCGCCCATCGAACTCGCGGTAGTCGACCGCAGTGTTGTGAGCGCGCGCCTGCGCCAGGCTGGCCGACGAAACGTCGATGCCGCTCAGGCGGCCGACCATGCCGTGCAGCAGCGGATGAAGGCTTCCGACGCCGCAGCCGACGTCCAGCATCTCAGGCTTCGCAACGTCCAGCCGCTGCGCGATCAGATCGCGCAGCAGATCGGCCTTCGCGCGCATGAAGAAATCATGCGGCAAGCCCGAGAAGTCGATCGAGGATTGGACCACATCACGGTAGTTGTCGTGATAGCCATCGAAGAGCTCGGCCATGCGCTGGGGTCACTCGTTGACGGCGTGGATCGCAGGTGCCGCCGTCTCGCCGCGATCGAAGCCGACGCGAGCCTGCACCACGTAGAGCGGGCGGCGTTTCACCTCGGCATGGATGCGGCCGACATAGAGTCCCACGATGCCCGTCATCAGCATGTTGATGCCACACAGCAGCGACACGACCACGATCGTCGAGGACCAGCCGGTCACGAGATGGCTGTCCTTGCCGAGCCATAACAGGACCACCCAGCCGCCGTAGAGCAGCGCTAACCCGGAGACCGTCAATCCGCACCAGATTGCCAGCCGCAAGGGCAGATCGGAAAAGCCGAGCGCGGCGTTCACCGCCAGCCGGACCATCTTGAACAGCGGATATTTGGTTTCGCCCGCGGCGCGCTCGAGGCGGTGGAAGGCGACCTCGGCCTGCCGGAAACCGAGCCAGGCGATCATGCCGCGCACGAAGCGGTCCTGCTCCGGCATCTGCCGAAGTGCGTCCAGCACCTTGCGATCGATCAGACGGAAGTCGCCGACATCGGCGGGGATGCCGACGGAGGACATCCTGCCAAGAAGCCGGTAGAACAGATGCGCGGTCGCACGCTTGAAACGGCTTTCGCCTTCGCGCGACAGGCGGCGGGCGTGGACGATGTCGTTGCCTTCCTTCCACTTCGCGATCAATTGCTCGATCACTTCGGGCGGATCCTGCAAATCGGCATCCATGACGATGATCGCGTCACCTTGCGCGGCGTCCATGCCGGCGGTGATGGCGATCTGATGGCCGAAATTTCGCGACAAGCCGATATAGCGAAAGCGCGTGTCGCGCGCGGCGAGCGCCCGCAGCACGATCGAGCTGGAATCGCTGCTGCCGTCGTCGACGAAGATCGCTTCTGCCGGCCCGTCGAGCTTGGACATGACCTGGTCGAGCCGTCGCAACAGGACCGGCAACACGGCTTCCTCGTTGAACACGGGGATGACGAGGCTGTAGCGGATCGATCTGGAATTGGCCGCCATGCGAAGGATTCCGACTGGGTTGCAGGGGCGGAAGTCTATTGGTCGGTGGTTAAGGTCGCCTTGCGGCAACCGTTAAGGGTCTATCGCCCGGAGCATGGCTTGAGGGCGCGATGGGAGGCGGACCGAAATGATGAAGCCCGGTTAACCACGCTTTTGCCGCCGCGGCTTCCGTCTAGGACTTGCGGCGAATCCTGTAGAGGACAAATCGCTTCGAGGTTTCCAGCACCTCCAGCAGATCCGGGAGCGGATTTGCGGCCGGCGATCCCAGCACATAGAGGTAGTCGAAATCCCGGTACCAGGTGCGGACAAACGGCGGAGCGTCCGCTGGCGGCTGGCCGGTCGCGATCGCGGCAAGCAGGCCTGACGGCACCGGACCCCCGTAGGGAATGGCAATATTGCGCACGGCCTCACGCGGCCGCACGGGCTGCTTGCCCGCTTCGGTGAACAGGTTGGGCACGAAGGCGTTGGCATAGTGCACGGCCAGCGTCGGCGCATAATACATCGGATACGAGGTGAGGTCGGCGAAGGGCGGATCTCCATGGTCGCCTATGCTGCCGACGAGAACGCGTGAGCCGCGATCGATCTTCTGGAACGAGGCGATGATCGCCGCATAGTCGGCGCGGTAAGGCAGCCAGACCGCGAGGACGACGGCGAGATTGAGCAGTATGATGCCGCTGATCGCAGCGAGCGCAGCCATTCTCCACGCCCGGCTCGGCAAGGACAGCGAGCAGAAGGCCGGCAGGATCAGAGCCGCAGCGGGAATCACGCGCAGATCGACGAACGAGGTCCCGAACAGCTTCGAGGGAATGACCAGATAGAGGAGCGCAAAACCGGTCGCGAGCCAGACCCCGGCCGGCTCGAGCCTGAGAACGCTGCGTCTTGCGGCGAACAGCAACGCGATCATCAGCGCCAGCCCGGTCGCTGCAGCTGTCGTCAGATTGTAGCCGTTCATGATGCGGAGCGGCCATACCGGCTTGAATCCGAGGAACCAGCTCGTGCCCTCGCTTCCGATCGAGCCCGCCGTGACATGCATGATCCCAAGCAGCAAAAGCGCCGGCAGGGCCAACGCGCCAAGCCGCGCAGCCGCGGCGGGATACGTTATTTGCCGTTGGCGGATGCGCGACAGCTCGAAAAGGCCAAGCGTCGCGCCGTAGATGCCGAGCGAAAAGAAATGTGCCACATATAGCGCGGCGACGAAGATCAAATTGGCGACGAAACGCAGCGGCCATGGGCCTTCCGCCAGCATCAGATAAACGGCGACGCCCCAGAGCGCGAGCCCAAGCCCGAACTCGAAATTCACGAAGCCCCAGCTGAACGGCAGGCAATAGAGGAAAGCGAGCGCAGCGAAGCCGGCAAGCTCAACCCGTCCCTTCCGGACCCATTCGAGCAGCAGCGCGCCGGCGACGATCAGCAATTGGCTCAGCAGCAGAAACAGCCGTGTGGCGCTCTCGACGCTCATCAGCCGCGCCATCTGCGGGACCAAGAGATCCATTCCGAGGTTGGGATAGAACGCCCAGGTCACCTCGTAATGCGGATTGGCATCGGGGGTGCTGCTTTGGCTCAGAATGTACATGCGGGCGAGGTGATTGGGATAATCGACCATCGCGGGAATGGGGGTCAGCAGCACCGGAAGAAACGAGGCGGCCGCCAGCATCGCAAGAACGATGATCGCGACGGATCGGTCCGAGCCGGGACGCGCCGGAATTGTCAGGGTCGGCTTGCTGGAGAGAATCATGTCACGGGGTCATTGAGGTCCAGGCGCGGTGTGCCGGGTCGCGTCCGCGTCGCCTTGAAGGGACGTCTTACGCTTCCGAGGACGCGCCCTGAAGCAGGTCCTCACTTCGAAGGCGCCGCGGCCGCGCTGTCCGCATGGTCCCGCACATGGACCACGGCGATGTCGTCCGTATAGATCCGCTTCCAGCCCTTGAGCTGGTCGAGGATCTGCGGGCCCGGCGCGTCGGCGACCAATAGCGTCGCGTCGATCTTGTACTCATCCAGCAGCCGCGGCAGCAGCTCAGGCTTCCTGCCCTCAGTCGCCTTGAAGAAGTCCATGACGAACTTCTCGCCATAGAGCTCGGCGCGGCCGTCGACGAAAACGGGAATATCGCGCGAGATCAGATAGCCGCCGAACTGGTACGCGTTGAAGACGCGCTGCACCTTGCGTTGCTCGAGCAGGTCGACCGCCGCAACCGGTGTCTGCGTCATCGTGAAGGTGAAGCGGTGGTGCCCCATGTAGAGCGACGTCGAGGTCCAGCCTGCCGCCACGATCATCAGCGCGCCAAGCGCGGTGACATAGCGGGCCGGCCAGCGGTCGGCACCGGCGGCGTCAGGCGCCGGGCGCTGGAACATCTCGCCGAGCGGCTTTGCCAGCACCAGCGGCACCAGGAAAGCAAATGCGTCGATGCTCCTGACATGGGTCAGCGCGCTCCAGGTCAGGAACAGGATCAAGAAGATCCGGGGCGCCGACAGCACCAGGCCGCGATAATAGCCGAATGCGATCAGGCCGAGCAGGGCGCCTTCGAACGGGGTGAACGTGGAGAAGTTCGCGGGCATCCATTCGAAGATCAGCGACAGCAGCTCGCCGAGCCCGAGGATATTGGTCGCGCCCTGCAGCGTCCGCCATCCGTACGGTGTGCAGCAGCTCGCGACCAGCGCCCCGATTCCGAACAGCACCCAGCGCATGAACAGCGAAAGCCGCCGCCCCTTCTCGGCATGCTCGACCGCGTCGAGCGAGATCGGGCCGATCAGTGCGAGGCCCAGCACGAAGCCGCCATGCAGGTTCGCCCAGAGCGCCATCAGCGGCAGCCAGGTCCAGGACGGCGCGCTCTTGCGGTCGGCAGCCGCCATCAACAAGCCGACCCACGCCACCATCACGGGCAGCGCCAGGACATGCGGGCGCGCCAGCACGTGATGGATCGACAGCAGCAGCGCCAGCATCGCGAACAGCACTGCGCGCGGTGCCTCGATCTGCGCGTCGAGCAAATAGACGAAGATTGCGACCGCAAGCGCGACGGCGGCCGCGGTGAGGACGACGGGACCTGCCCAGTCCCATTGCGCATGGGAGAAGGCGAACGCGACCTGCGACAGCCAGGACGTCGAAATCCACGGCACGCCGGTTCGCGTGAAGGAATAGAGGTCGATGGTGGGCATGGCGCGGTGATCGAGGATCCATTGCCCGATCTTGATCTGCCAGAACGAGTCGGAATCGTGAAGCAGCGTGTCGCCGAGAAAAAGGAAGAACAGATAGGCGCCGGCGCCGACGCACAGTGGCACCAGGGCCCGCGCGCGGCTCTGCACCGCGATGCTGTTGGCAAAGGAAAGGGACATGCCGCCTCGTCGTCCTGTTGTTCTTGTCGGTCCGGGCACGATCCGGCCCCGGAGCGCCGCGTTAGCGCAAAGTGTGGTGCGGTATTACGGGCAGACCATGCGCAAACAATAACCTGACGCGCGATGAACGATTCATCTCATCGTGCTTCAGCCCGAGCCGGCGGCATTGGACCACGGCGGTCATAACTTCGGGTAAACCGGCTGCGCCAGGCCGGCTTCATGTCGCGACAATTTAACGGATTGTTTTGGAATTCGATTTACCATGGGCCAATACACGCAAACCGCCCAGTGTTTACGCAGTCGAGTTAACTGCGGCGCAATTCTTTGCCTCTAGGTTCGGTTCCATGGTCGGGCGGCGCTGGGAAGCCGAAAAGACCAGATCAGTTGTAGCCTCGTGTACTCATTTGGAGCACTCTATGAAGAACCTCGTTGCGCGTTTCGTGAAGGATGAATCCGGCGCCACCGCCATTGAATACGGCCTGATCGCTGCCGGCATCGCGCTGGCGATCATCACCGTCGTCAACAACCTCGGCACCACGCTGAACTCCAAGTTCACCTCGATCTCGTCGAGCCTCAAGTAAGGCCGGGACGATCTGACAGTTTCGAGAGCCCCGTCTTCGGCGGGGCTCTTTTCTTTTGGGCGATGGGGGCCGTTAACGAAGTCTGCGCGGCCGACCCGCGCGGACGCATCTGGTGTCCGTCAGCGCCTCCGAACGCATCAAGCATGCGACCGGGTCAACTCAGGATGAAGTCGTCCGCGAACGTGAGCTGGCCGACGCTTCCGCGATTTCAGCTTTGGGTCCGGTGTCCGCGATGATCTTGACTCCGTCCAGATAGAAGAAGCCGTCCTCCCTGGTGATCACCTTGTTGATTTCATTGGCGGTGCTGCCCGGACCGAAATACTTGTAGAGAAATTTGATCGGCAATGAGCCCGCGTCGGTCTGCAGGAGAGGATCGAGAGCACCGTCCAGGAATTCTCCAAGTGCCTCGGTGACCTTCGAAGGCTCCGGCGGCGTTACGGTGAAGACAACCTTATCGAAGCCAACCTTCGAGGACGGACAGATCGATGAGAGCGTTTGTGTTTGTATCGGTGGTCTGCGCGGTCATCACTTGTGCGTCGGTGGCTCGCAGCGCCGAGCTGCAACCATTTGCTTGGCCGGTCACTTGCGAGTTGGGAACGACCTGTTTCATCCAGAACTACGTCGACCATGATCCCTCGGACAAGACCTTGGACTTTCGATGTGGTCACCGAACCTATGATGGCCATGACGGCACCGACATCCGGCTCCCCGATCTGGACGTTCAGCGAAAAGGGGTCGAAGTCGTTGCTGCCGCTTCGGGGCGCGTTACTCATGTACGCGACGGCATGGATGACGTCTCGGTCAAGGTCGTCGGCAAAGCCGCAATCACCGGCAGGGAATGTGGCAACGGCGCAGTCGTCGAACACGGAGATGGCTGGAGCACGCAATACTGCCACATGGCCAAGGGCAGTCTCGGAGTGAAACCCGGTGACAGCGTCAGGTCCGGGCAGGCGCTTGGTCTGGTGGGGCTGTCCGGAAATACCGAGTTCCCACACCTCCATTTCACCGTGAGGCATGACGGGAAAATTGTGGATCCATTCGCCGAGGGCGCCGCGAAGGGCGAATGCAATTCCGGCCGCTCGCTGTGGCAGCCGACGCAAGGCGCCGTTTCGAACTATCCGTCCACCGAGATCATCAATGCCGGTTTTGCCGATCGAGCGGTGACCATGGACGAGATCGAGACAGGTGAGGTCAAGCGATCCTTGCCTGGCTCGCAATCGGCCGCCATCGTTGCGTATGTTCGCGCAATCGGACTTCAGGCAGACGACGAGCAAGCGCTTGAGCTGAGGTCACCCGAGGGGCAAGTCGTTGCGGAGTATCGCGCGCCGAAGCTGCCACGGGACCAGGCCCAGTATTTCATCTCGGCTGGGCGAAAGCGCGCAGGCTCCACTTGGCCGGTCGGCAGCTATCGGGCAACTTTCGTTCTGCGCCGACAAGGTGCCGAGATCGCGCGGCGGTCCTTCCAGGTGGACATCGCGCAATAGTCATCTCGTCTCCCGCTCGTTCCGCTTGGGCGGTTTCCGGGACGAGGCCCTTCACAGGCAGGGTTGGCGCCCCCGTCCGCTCAACATGGCGCTTCACGCATTTCCCATCTTGTCATTCATCCTGAATAGTTGTTCAGTCCTTGCGGGGCGATTTGCATCTTTTGACATGACGAAGCGTTTGACCGCAGGGCGTGCGGCCGGCGTGTGGGACAGGAAGCGCGCCATGGTTTATCGGCGGACGCATCAAGTGGTGAAGCGCCTTGCGGCGCGGCGCAGCGCTATACTGGCGGCGGCGCGGGAGGCGGCGGCGGAAGGCGGGATGGCGGCGGTGCAGATCGCGCCGGTCGCGGTCCGGGCCAATGTCGCAGCCGGCACCGTCTACCGCTATTTCCCCTCCAAGGCCGAGCTGATCTCCGAGCTCATTGCCGAGGTCTCCCGCGACGAGCTCGCGGCGATCCGCCGGGCGGCCGATGCCGCGCCGGGGCCGTCCACGGCGCTGGCCGCCGCCGTGACCACCGTGGCGGTCCATACGCTGTCGCAGCGCAGGCTGGCCTGGGGCATCCTGGCCGAGCCCGTCGATGTCGACGTCAGCGCCTCCAGGCTTGCCAGCCGACGCGACATCGCCGGCGAGATCGCCTCCCGGATCGACGCTGCGGTGCGCGCCGGCCATCTGCCGGCGCAGGACACCGCGCTCGCCGCCACCGCGCTGCTCGGCGCGCTGCATGAGGCGCTGGTCGGGCCGCTCGCGCCCGACAATCTCGATGATCCCGTCAAGATGCGCGACGCGGTGCAGACCGTGACGCTGCTGGCGCTGCGCGCCGTCGGCGTCATGGACGCTCGCGCCCGTGGCCTCGTGGTGCAGCAGACGCTGCTGCCGACCACGAAGGCGCTGGTTGGGGCGTAACAATCGGGCACGCGGTCGAGGTGGAGACCTGATCGCACTCAGGCCGTTGTTTGAGCGGGCCTTTTGGCGAAACCGCAGCACCCGCGCCGACATCGCCTTCTACTGTGCATGGGGTTGTTTTCGCGTTTTTTGTTTGAGCGGCCCGGACATCACATGTTCGCTTCGCCCTCGGGGCCGACCGAGGCGATGCGCACCATGTTGGTGGTGCCGGGGATGCCGAGCGGCACGCCGGCGACGATGATCACACGCTGACCGGCGCGGACGAACCCGTCCCGGAACGCGATCTGGCCGGCGCGGCCGACCATGTCGTCCTGGTCGCGCGCGTCCTCCGCCACCACGCAATGCACGCCCCAGACCACCGCGAGGCGGCGACCCGCCGTGATGTTCGGCGTAATCGCCACGATCGGCGGCTTCGGCCGCTCGCGTGCCACCCGCACGGCGGTCGAGCCCGAGCTGGTCCAGCAGATCAAAGCGGGCAGGTCGAGGGTTTCCGCCATCACGCGCGCGGCGTCTGCGATGGCATCGCCGACGGTTGATTCGGGATCCGGCCGCTGGGCCATGATCACCGAGCGGTAGGTCGGGTCGCGTTCGACCTCCTCGCCGATGCGGTTCATGGTCGAGACCGCCTCGACCGGGAATTTGCCGGCCGCCGATTCCGCCGACAGCATGATGGCGTCGGCGCCCTCATAGACGGCGGTGGCGACGTCGGAGACTTCGGCGCGGGTCGGCACCGGCGACTGGATCATCGATTCCAGCATCTGGGTCGCGATCACCACCGGCTTGCCGGCGCGGCGCGCCATCCGCGTCATCTGCTTCTGCAGGCTCGGCACCCGCTCGAGCGGCAGCCCGACGCCGAGGTCGCCGCGCGCCACCATCAGCGCGTCGGAGGCCTCGATGATGTCGGCGAGGCGGTCGATCGCCTGCGGCTTCTCGATCTTGGCCATCACCGCGGCGCGGCCGCGGATCATCTTCTTGGCCTCGATCACGTCGTCGGCGCGCTGCACGAAGGACAGCGCGATCCAGTCGACGCCGGTGACGAGGGCCGCCTCGAGGTCGGCGCGGTCCTTGGGCGTCATCGCCGAGACCGGCAGGTCGGTGTCGGGCAGGCTGACGCCCTTGCGGTCGCTCATCTTGCCGCCGACGACGACGCGGGTCACGGCATGCTGCTTCGAGGTCTCCTCCGCGATCAGCCGCACCTTGCCGTCGTCGAGCAGCAGCGCATGGCCGGGCCTGAGCGCGGCCAGGATCTCCGGATGCGGGAGGTGGACGCGCGTGGCATCGCCGGGCGTCTTGTCGGAATCCAGCGTGAAGGTCTGCCCGTTCTGGAGCTGGACCGCGCCTTCAGCGAAGGAGCCGAGTCTCAGCTTCGGACCCTGAAGGTCGACCAGGATGCCGATCGGCCGGCCATAGCTGCTCTCGACGTTGCGGATCGTCGCCACCAGCTCCCGCATCTTGTCATGCGGGGTGTGGCTCATGTTGATGCGGAACAGGTCGGCGCCGGCCTCGAACAGGCGGCGGATCATCGCGAGGTCTGAAGAGGCGGGTCCCAGGGTCGCGAGAATCTTGATACGGCGAAGACGCCTCATGGCTTATTTCCAGACGGGGGCGAGGGCGCCGGCGGAAGGCCAGGCGCGGCGGGGGGCGTACCACCGGGCGGACCATTGGGCAAACCCGGAACGCCGCCCGGGCCAACCGGGCCGGGCAGGCCAGGCACGCGTTGCTGCGCCGGCTGTTCGTTGGCGTCGGTCAGCTGCACCGTCCAGGCCCGCTGCTCGCCGGTGTCGACCTCGAAATAGCCGGTGCGATCATAGCCGCGCGCCAGGCAATCCTCGGTACCGCGGATGGTGAACTCCTTGTCGCGCGAGCACATGAAGGCTTGGCCCGACCATTCGCCGCCGCGGTCATAGTCGATGGCGTAGATGTAGTAGTAGCGGGCGACCAGGGTGCCCCGCAGCAGCGTCTCGCAGGAACGCGACGAGATGTTCCACCAGCCCTCGGTGGTCCAGCCCTCGGCGTCCTTGTAGCCGAGCGCAATGCCGACCCGGCTCGATGTGTTGTTGCAGAGGCGGAAATCGGCGGAGGCCGGGCTGGCGCAGAGGCACAGCAGGGCGACCGCCAGCACCGGGACCAACCGGGCGAGCAGACGAAGCGGGGAACGGGGAGATTCGGTCGTCATTGTCGCGGAAGCTATACCAGATCATTGACGATTTGGCGTAGGGCGGGGGAGCTGCCCCATGGCCGGGCTTTGGCCCGTTTGCGCCGCGATATGGCAAAATCTGTGACAGGGCCCACCTGATCCCGTAAGGGTGACCTCCATCGGGACGGGTAAGGAAGACAGCCATGGCAATCGACGACAAAACCAGAACGGAGCTCGAGGCGGCCGCTTTCCGGCGCCTGGTCGATCATTTGCGGAGCCGGACCGATGTCCAGAACATTGACCTGATGAATCTCGCTGGTTTCTGCCGCAACTGCCTCTCCAACTGGCTCAAGGACGCCGCGGACGCCCAAGGCGTCGCCTTGAGCAAGGACGAGAGCCGGGAGGCCGTCTACGGCATGCCCTACGAGACCTGGAAGACGAAGTACCAGGGCACGGCCACGCCCGAGCAGCTCGAGGCGATGAAGAAGGTCCATCCTCACGGGCACTGAACGGTCCGTCGCGGTGCCCTGAGTCGCACCACTCAACAGCTTTCTTTGCGTCGGCGCAGGAAGGTGTGGGCGCGCTGTGGACGAGCGCGATGCTTGCTTGAACGCCGGGAGCGCCGACCCTAAGGGTCTACCCAGCACGCGCGGTGACGATGCCGGCGTCACCTCGTTTTGCCAGTTCCATTGGGAGTACCAAGATGGCCACCTCCGCCGCCGTCCGCGACGACGAGCCCGCGACGAAATTTGCCAAGGACCAGCTCAAATCCATCATCGAGCGCATCGAGCGGCTGGAGGAAGAGAAGAAGGCGATCTCGGACGACATCCGCGACGTCTATGCCGAGAGCAAGGGCAACGGCTACGACGTCAAGGCGCTGCGCACCATCGTGCGCCTGCGCAAGCAGGACCCCAACGAGCGTGCCGAGGCCGAGACCATTCTCGAGACCTACATGCAGGCGCTGGGGATGCTCTGAAGGCGGCAGGACCGCGCCTTACCCGTAAGAGTACCTCGCCGGGCCGCCATTTGCGGGGGCCCGCGCTTGGGCAAAACCCGCTCGTCTGCTAGAATGCTCGGTGAAGGGACCGAGCAATGGATGTGCCTGGACCAGAGCGCAGGCTCGCCGCGGTCCTCGCGGCTGACATGGTCGGCTTTAGTCGTCTCATGGAGGTCGACGAGGGTGGTACGCTCGCGCGTCTCAAGACCCACCGGATCGAGCTCATCGATCCGGCGATTGCCAAAAACCACGGCCGCATCATCAAGACAACGGGCGATGGCCTGCTCGTCGAATTCCATAGCGTCGTCGACGCAGTGTTGTGTGCTGCTGAAATTCAGAGCCGGATGGGGCGCCGCAACGCCGATGTCCCGCCGCCGCGGTGGATACAATTCCGCATCGGCATCAATCTGGGCGACGTGATCGTCGATCAGAACGACATTTTCGGCGACGGCGTCAACGTCGCGGCGCGGTTGGAGGCACTGGCCGAGCCTGGAGGCATCTGCATCTCCGGCGCGGTGCGTGACCAACTCGGCCAGCGTCTCGATGGCGTCGCATTCGAAGACATCGGCGAGCAGAACGTCAAGAACATCGCCCGCTCTATCCGCGTCTACCGGATCCGATTGGAGGATGCGCTGGCAAGCACGACGGTTGCTGCAAAGACGGCTGGCAAGTCGAAGAAGCCATCCATCGCCGTGTTGCCCTTCGCCAACATGAGCGGCGATCCGGAACAGGAGTTCTTTGCGGACGGTTTGACCGAGGACATCATCACGGAGCTTTCACGCTTCCACGACCTGCTGGTGATCTCGCGCAACTCGACCTTCGTGTACAAGGGAAAGTCGGTCAAGGTGCAGGACGTCGGCCGCGAGTTCGGTGTCGACTACGTCATCGAGGGAAGCGTGCGAAAGGCCGGGAATCGCGTCCGCGTCACCGTGCAGCTGATCGATGCGGAGACCGACCGCCATATTTGGGCCGAACGTTACGACGGCGAGCTCAAGGACATCTTCGCCATCCAGGACGAGATGACCCGCGCGATCGCCGCGACGTTGCCCGGCCGTGTCGAGGCGGCGACGCACGACCGGGCGAACCGCAAGCCGACGGACAACATGGCAGCCTATGAATGCGTGCTGGCCGCGAAGATCCTGCACCATCGCTCCAATCGCGAAGACAACGCGCGGGCGCAGCTTCTGCTCGACCGGGCGCTCGAGCTCGACGGCAATTATGCTCACGCACACGCGTGGAAGGCGTGCGTCCTCGGCCAGACCTGGGTCTATAATTGGTGCGCGGATCGCGACGCCACCTTCCAGCAGGTGGCTGCGGAGCTGGAAACCGCGCTGGGCCTCGACGACAACGACAGCGACGTCCACCGCATCCTCGCGGCACTCAATCTGAATCGCGACGACCATGACAAGGCCACCTATCATCAGGAACGCGCGCTCGCGCTCAACCCGAACTATGACCTCGTGGTGGTGCAGCAGGGCGAACTGCTGACCTGGCTGGGGCGGCCGGAGGAGGGCATCGACTGGATCAAGAAGGCGATGCGGCTCAACCCGTATCACCCGGAACGCTTCTGGAGCCATCTCGGGCGCGCCTATTACTGTGCCGAGAAATACGCCGAAGCCGCCGAAGCCTTCTCGAGGATCTCACGCCCCGATCACACCCATCATGCGTTCCTTGCTGGGATCTTCGCGCAGATGGGCAATGCAGTGGCTGCTGGCGCGCATGCAGCCGAAGTTCTCAAGCGTGAGCCGGCATTTTCCGTGGCCAATCATCTTGCCACCCAGCATTACAAGCGGCAGGTCGATCGCCAGCGCTATGAGGCAGGCCTTCTCCGGGCAGGCCTGCCGGCTTGAGCTGGCGCGCAGCGCGACCGATCGCGATCATCGCAGGACGGGCGGCACCTCGACCGACTTCGTGGAGGTTGTTCTGCGCCTCAGCGCAGCGCGGCGGTGCGCATGACGAACGACGTCGTCTCGAGCTTCGCGGTCGCGCTGCCCGAGAAACCGTCGCAGGACAGGCCCGGCATCGGATCGTCGGTGAAGCCCATCGCGATCACCGTCTGCGGCTTGACGAAATAGCCGCGCAGCGCCGCGGTATCGAGCTCGCCCATCAGCGTCACCGACATCGCGCGGCTGGCGCTCGGCGACAGCATCACGATCTTGAGCCAGATGCTCTCGCCCTTGGCCGCGGAGAGGCGGGTGGCGGTTGCGATCCTGCCGTCGATGCTCTTGCCGACCACCGTGTTGATCTCCGTCGCCTGAGCCACGCTGCGGGACGCAGCGGCGGGGCGGCTGGCGCGCGGAATCGGCGCGGAGGCGGCGACGACATTGGCGCGGTCGACCGGAGAGGCGGCCGGCGCGTAAGCCAGGGCCTGGAAGGCTGCGTTGGACACGCTCGCGGTTGGTTGCGGGTCGGTGGCGGCGGTCGGCGCCTGGCGCGCCTTCAACGCCGCGGCTTGCGCCGGCGTCGCCCGCTGCGGCGCTGCCGGGACATCATCCCAGAAGCCGCGGGCATTGATGATGTCGGCCGGGGTCTCCAGCTTTCCGTCAACAGACTTGCCGGTGGCCGGCCTGTCAGCCACGGGCGCGTGCTTCGGCTTGGGCGGCGCGACGAGCTGTGCATCGGCCGAGGCGAGCTGGAGGGCTGCGGCGATCTGCGGCTTGGCGCGCGGCGTCGGCACCGGCTCGGCTGGCTTGGCGGCGGCTGCGACCACGGGCGGCGCCGCCGGCTTCGCGGCCATTGCGGGCGCGCCCTCGTCATCCTCGTCGCTGTTCGCGGCGGCGGGAGCCGGCTTGCTCTTGAACAAGGCGGCAAAGAAATTCGGCTTGCTACCGGCATCGTCGCCGCTGCCGCGCCGCTCGATCTCGGCCTTGGCGAGCTCATAGCCTTTCAGCGGCACGCCATCGGTCGGCAGATGCACCGTCTTTCCGTCCGGGAAGACGCGGGCGAGCTGGTCATGCGACATGCGCGGCCAGTGCCGGATGCTGCCGGTGTCGAGGTGCACGAAGGGCGAGCCGGAGGTGGGATAGAAGCCGACGCCGCCGCGCTGCAGGCGCAGGCCGGCGAAACGGATCTGCTCCAGCGGCACGCCCGGGATGTAGAAGTCCATCGCATGTCCCAGCATGTGCTGGCTGAAGCGCGCCACACCGGAGGAGCGGCGGCGGAGCATGGCGTTGGTGGCGGGGGAGCGATAGGAGGAGATGATCTGGATCGGCTGCTTGCCGTCGACGTCGCGATAGACTTCCCAGAGGATGTCGAAGAGGCGACGGTCCATGACCGTCTCGTCCTGGGTGCGCCAGTCGCGCAGGAAGTGGTTGAGCTGCTTCAGCGCCGCTTCGTCGTAGCGCCCGTCGCGCTTGAAGGTGACGGTGAGGTCTTCGCCGGAATGGGTGTGATGGAACGAGAGCGTCTTGGTCTCGTTCAGCGCGGCCGCGTCATGAACCGAACCGGCGGCCGCAAGCAGCAATGCAGCAGCGAGGCCGATCCGGGATCCGGCCTTCACGCCCGCATGGGACAACGACAGCACAGCAAATTGGCGTGCGAGACCAGTCAGCACGTATGAGCCCACCCAGTCGACGAGCGTTCAAATGGACTCTCCCGCCAACCCCGTTAGCAGCGCGAAAGAGGGTGAACGCTTTCTTAAAGCGAGAAGGTTAATTCGAGGTTGACCTTCCCGCCCCCAAACCAAGTCAGAATACGATCCTAAACGGTTGACTGTGGCAAAAAAACGCCCGCCGCCCGAGCGCAGGTTGGAGCGTGGTTAACGTTAAGCGGCCCCATCCAGAGGACAGGGCCGCTGATTTCATTGTAGAATTCCAGTGAGCCAGGCGCTGAGCCGGCCTCAGCGGGTAAACACCCGCTGCGGACGACGGCCGACCGGCGCCGGCGGCTGGGTCGGGGCCGGTGCTCCGAACAGCCGTTCGAAGAAGTTTGGCCCAGACGAGCCGAAGCCCCCGCCATTGTTGGCCACCGCGACCCCCGACGGCAGCGTCGTTGCCGGGCGCGAATAGCTCGGCTGGGAATGGGCGACGACAGCCTCGAGGTCCTTGCCGCGGTTGTTCTTCAGGATGTTGATCATGACCGCGTCGCGGCCATAGACGTCCTTGCGGAACTGCAGCTTGCCGGCGTCGTCCACGAACGCGGTCTGATAGGTGATGTTGACCGGGATCGGGGTCGGGAATTTCAGATCGATCTCGCTCTTGCCGTACATGCTGCGTACGCGCTCAGGCGAGTACCTCTCGTTCGGCATGGTGATGTTGAGCAGCACGGACGCATACTGATCCGGATTCTGCACGCGCATGCAGCCATGGCTGAAGGCGCGCTCGTCGCGGGCGAACAAATGCTTGTCCGGCGTGTCGTGCTGATAGACCAGAAACTTGTTCGGGAAGTTGAAGCGGATGCGGCCGAGCGCGTTGGCTTCGCCGGGCGGCTGCGAGATGTGCACCGAGCCGTCGCGGTTCTGTTCGAGCTTGAGGCCCATGCGCTGAAGCACGGTCGGGTCCTGCTGCAGCGCCGGCAGGTATTCGTTGTAAACGATCGACGGCGGCACGTTCCAGGTCGGATTGACCGTGATGTACTTCATCGTCTCGCTGAGCAGCGGGGTCGCATGCGTTCCCGGCTTGCCGGTCACGACGCGAGTGGTCCAGACCTGTTGGCCGCGCTGCATCACCTTCAACGTGAAGTCGGGAATGTTGAGGATGACATAGGCATCCCCCAGCGCGGGCGCGCCGAGATCGCGCGGCAGCCAGCGCCAGCGCTCCATGTTCACCAGCACGGTGTCGATCTGCTTGTCGCGCTTGGGGGTGTTGAGCGCCTTGACGGTCTTGTCGTCGAGGATGCCGGTCGCCTTCATCTCGGCGCCGCTCTGGAATTTGCGCACGGCGTCGGCGACCGCCGCGTCGTAGCGGGTGTCGCTCGGATTCTCGGCGAGGCCGAGCTTGGCGCGAAGCTGCGGCACGCGCGGATCGTCCACGACGATCTCAGCCTGCTTCTTGCCGGCCGGGGTGTATTTCAGCGCCGGGCCGTCGGCGATCTCGATCACCGGGCCATTGCCCTGGCCGCGCAGCTCGGCGAGCTTGGCCTTCAGCTCCTTGTAGAGCTTGTGCGGCGGGTTGTAGCTGTCGAGCGCCGCGGAGGCGTCCGCCGCGGTCGTGACCTTGGCGAGCACCTCGTTGGGGTCGACCGGATGTTCGGGATAGAGAATGTCGCCGCTGACCTGCGACCAATGCATGCGGCCGCTCTGAGCATGGCGCGCATAATCGAACGTGCTGGCGGTGAGCTTGAGCTCGGCATCCGCCAGCGCATCGGGCGTCGTGGCGGCGGCGAAGTCCGGCACCGGATAGTCGGCGGGATTGAGGCCGTCGGACGCCGCGTCCTTCAGCCGCGCGATCACGCCCTTGGCCGCAGCGGTCAGGCTGCCGCCTTGCGTCCAGACCGGCGCGAAATCGCGCGCGCCGTAAAACTTCTCGATCGCCGCGCGCTCGTTCTTGCGGTCGAAATGGCGCGAGGTCTTGGCGCCGATGATGTCCTTGAGCTTGTCCGCGACCGGCTGGTCGGCGGCGGGCACGTTGCTCGCGGCCTTCACCGGCTCGGCGGCGGGAGCCGCTGCGGCAGCAGGTGCCGCGGGAGCGGCCGGCGTGACGGTTGCGGTGTCGGACTTGGCAGGCTCGGACTTGGCAGGCTCGGACTTGGCAGGCTCGGTCTTTGCAGATTCGGATTTGGCCGTCTCGCTCTTCGGCGCTTCAGGCGCAGGCGTTGTGGCGACGTCGGACGGCTTGGTCTCGACCTTGTCCGGCGCCGGCGCGGCGTCCGCCTTGATCGACTCCCGCGCAATCTCCTTGGCGGGATCCTGCACCGTGGCGGTGGTGTCGAGCTTGATGTCGGCTGCAGTCGGGGGCGGGACGTTTGCCGGCTCGGGGCGCGGGATCGCAGCTTCGATCGCGAGCTCGGCGGCGCTGCTGCGCGCCTGATCCTGCGCCAGGGCCGAGCTGGCCGACACCGTGAGGAAGGTCGCCGCGACCGTCATCAAGACACGGTCAAAGCCCGCACGGTGGTTCAAACAGTCACGCATTGTGTCGCACCCCTCGGGTGAGCTGTCCCCTCGTGGAACAGCTTCGTTATCGCCTATTGGTGAGTTTCGGCTAAACCGCGCCGGCCTCTCGAAAGTTGCACGCCTGCACGCAACGATTCCCTACGCAGACGATATACAGGCCCCGATTTTGCAGCCAGCGCTACCCGGGACAACTCACGACAAACTGACTTCAAGGGAGCCTCTTGGCAACGGATTGTGCGCTTCTGCCACGCGCTTTTCCCTCTGTCTGTCACTTCCAGGTCACGGTTCAAATTGCAGTCGAATTCTGTCGTCGTGCGAACGGCTTACGGCCGTCCCGCACCGCCGCGCGAACCTCCGTTCGCAGTGGGCTCAGTGCGTCTCCTCACCGCTTTTGCCGCCATGTCCGGGAACCCCTGCCTCGTCGAGTTTGCGGTAGAGCGTTGACCGGCCGATTCTGAGGCGGCGCGCCACTTCGGACATCTGTCCGCGATAGTGCGAGATCGCGAAGCGGATGATCTCGTTCTCCATGTCTTCCAGCGAGCGGACATCCCCGGTCGCGGTGAGCATGGCGAGAGTTCCCATGGCGGGGAGCGGAGCGATTGGTATTTCATTACCCGATACCACAGAAGGCGTCGCCGCCGGCTCGAGCATCAGCGGGGCGGTCGGAATATCCGTGAGGGGATGCGGCTGCGAAACGAGCAGGGGGAAATCGCCAAGTCCGAGCTGGTCGCCGTCGCTCATCACCACCGCGCGGTAGACCGCGTTCTCGAGCTGGCGAATGTTGCCGGGCCAGTCGAGCTGGGCAAGCTGCGCCACGGCCTCGCCGCTGATGCCGGTGATTGGGCGGCTCTCCTCGGCGGCAAAGCGCGCGATGAAATGCCTGAGCAGATGCGGGATATCCTCACGCCGGGCCCGCAGCGAAGGGATCGTCAGCGGCAGCACGTGGAGGCGATAGAACAGGTCTTCCCGGAAATGTCCCTGCTTCACCCGCTCCAGCAGCTTGCGATTGGTCGCCGAGATGATGCGGACGTCGACCTTGACCGGCTTGCGGCCGCCGACGGCCTCCACTGCACCTTCCTGGAGCGCGCGCAGCAGCTTCACCTGCGCGGTCAGCGGCAGCTCGCTGACCTCATCCAGAAACAGCGTGCCGCCATGGGCCTCGACGAACTTGCCCATGTGCCGCTCGGTCGCGCCGGTGAAGGCGCCCTTCTCGTGGCCGAACAGGATGGACTCGACGAGATTGTCGGGAATCGCGCCGCAATTGACCGCGACGAACGGTTTTGCCTTGCGCTCGCCGCTGCCGTGGATGGCGCGTGCGAACATCTCCTTGCCGACGCCGGACTCGCCCTCGATCAGCACGGGGATCGCGGAGTTTGCCGCTTTCTGTGCGGCTCGCATCACGCCCGTCATGGCTTCAGCGCGCGTGATGATGTCCGAGAAGGTCAGCCGGCCCTCGCGGCTGTGACGGATACGCTGCAATTCGCCCTTGAGCGCGGAGGTGTTGAGCGCGTTGCGCAAGGAGACCTGGAGCCGCTCCACGCCGACCGGCTTGACGACGAAATCGGCCGCGCCCGCGCGCATCGCCGAGATCACGTTGTCGATGCCGCCATGGGCGGTCTGCACGATGACGGGGATGCTCAGGCCCGCTTCGCGGATCTTCGCCAATACGCCCATGCCGTCGAGGCCGGGCATCACGAGATCGAGGATGACGGCGTCGATGGCCGGTGCGTCGGGGGCGGTGAGGATGGCGATTGCGGCGTCGCCGGAGTCCACGACGACCGTCTCATAGCCGCATTTCTGCACCATGTTCTCGACCAGCCGGCGGGCAACGGCGTCGTCGTCGGCGATCAAAATACTGGCAGCCATGGTGTTCCCCGCACGCTACTACTATCTGTCTCGAATCGGGGCACTCTGGCCGAAGCCGATTAACACACGCTTAAACCTTGATGCCCCCGCCCCTCGCCGCGATTGTTGAACACAGGTTTCCCACACAATGAATTCGCGCTCCAAGACCGCTGTCACAAAGTCTGCCCTCCGCAAGCCAGCCACCAAGTCATCCGCCGCCAAGACATCCGCCGCCAAGACATCCGCCGCCAAGAAATCCACCGCCAAGGCAAAGCCCTCCAAGCCGTCGCCCGCAAAGCCTGCGAGCAAAACCGGCAAGCTTCCGGAATGGAACCTGGCCGATCTCTATTCCGGGATCGACGCGCCGGAAGTGGCGCGCGATCTCGAAAAGTTGGATGCCGACTGCGTCGCCTTCGAGACGGACTACAAGGGCAAGCTGGCGACAGGGACAGCAAACGAAGATGGCGGAAAGTGGCTCGCCGAAGCGGTGCGACGCTATGAGGCGATCGACGATCTCGCCGGCCGTCTCGGCTCCTATGCCGGCCTCGTCCATGCCGGCGACAGCGTGGACCCTGCGATTTCAAAGTTTTACGGCGACGTGTCCGAACGCCTGACGGCGGCGTCCACGCATCTGTTGTTCTTCGCGCTCGAGCTTAATCGGATCGATGACGATATTTTGACCCGCGCGATGCAGGCCGCCGAGCTCGCGCACTATCGTCCCTGGATCGAGGATCTGCGCAAGGAGAAGCCCTACCAGCTCGACGACAAGCTCGAGCAGCTCTTCCTGGAGAAGGCGCAGACCGGCTATTCCGCCTTCAACCGGCTGTTCGACCAGACCATCTCCGGCCTGCGCTTCAAGGTCGGGCCTAAGGAGCTCGCGATCGAGCCGACGCTCAATCTGCTGCAGGACCGCGATGGCTCAAAGCGCAAGAGCGCGGCGGAGGCGCTGGCGAAAACCTTCAAGGCCAATGAGCGCACCTTTGCGCTGATCACCAACACGCTCGCCAAGGACAAGGACATCTCCGACCGCTGGCGCGGTTTCAAGGACGTCGCGGATTCCCGCCATCTGAACAACCGCGTCGAGCGTGAGGTGGTCGACGCGCTGGTCGCCTCGGTCCGCGCGGCTTATCCGAAGCTGTCGCATCGCTATTACGCGCTGAAGGCGAAGTGGTTCGGCAAGAAGCGGCTGGCCTATTGGGACCGCAACGCGCCGCTGCCGTTTGCGGCGACCGACGTCATCGCCTGGCCGGAGGCGCGAGGCATGGTGCTGACGGCCTATCGCGGCTTCTCGCCCAAAATGGCCGATATCGCCGAGCGCTTCTTCACGGACCGCTGGATCGACGCGCCGGTGCGGCCGGGCAAGGTGCCGGGGGCGTTCTCGCATCCGACCACGCCATCGGCGCACCCCTACGTGCTCATGAACTACCAGGGCAAGCCGCGCGACGTGATGACGCTCGCGCATGAGCTTGGCCATGGCGTCCATCAGGTGCTGGCGGCCAGGAACGGCGCGCTGATGGCGCCGACGCCGCTGACGCTGGCGGAGACCGCGAGCGTGTTCGGCGAGATGCTCACGTTCAAGCGTCTGCTTGCCCAGACCAGGAACGCAAAGCAGCGACAGGCGCTGCTCGCCGGCAAGGTCGAGGACATGATCAACACCGTGGTGCGGCAGATCGCGTTCTATTCCTTCGAGCGCGCGGTCCACACCGAGCGCAAGAACGGCGAGCTCACCGCGACCCGGCTCGGCGAGATCTGGCTGTCGGTGCAGGGCGAGAGCCTTGGGCCGGCGATCGAGATCAAGGCGGGCTACGAGAACTACTGGATGTACATCCCGCACTTCATCCACTCGCCGTTCTACGTCTACGCCTACGCCTTCGGCGATTGCCTGGTGAACTCGCTCTACGCCGTCTACGAGAACGCGGCCGAAGGCTTTGCCGAGCGCTATCTCGACATGCTCGCCGCCGGCGGCACCAAGCATTATTCCGAGCTGCTGCGCCCGTTCGGGTTAGATGCCAAGGATCCCAAGTTTTGGGACGGTGGGCTCTCGGTCATCGCCGGGATGATCGACGAGCTCGAGGCGATGGGCTGAGGGCGAAATGCCTTCTTTGGAAGCAGGTTCCGTAAAACATTTGTTGAACGGTCGGGCGGGTGATGTTATACAAATGTATAACGAGGTGCGGCCATGAACGAAAACACGGACCCCAAGGACCTGAAGAATGAGTCCACTGTGCTTCAGGTGCGCAAGATAGGTAATTCAATCGGCGTGATCCTGCCGAAGGAACTCGCGGCTCGTCTGAATCTCCAAGAGGGCGACAAGCTGTTTCCGGTTGGGCAATCGGACGGTGGCGTCTTGCTGACGCCGCATGATCCCGACTTCGAAAGAGCGATGGAAGTCGCGAGGCGAGGCATGAAGCGTTATCACAACGCCCTCGCCGAGCTTGCCAAATGAGCGAGCCGTTCTGGCTGACGCGTCGAATCATCATTGCGATCCACGACGAACAGCTGGCGATCCATGGTGGTGCAAGCGGCCTTCGGGACGAGGGCATGCTCGACTCTGCGCTCGATCGGCCGAGAAACAAATGGTCGTACGAGAACGCTGATCTCCCCGAATTGGCGGCAGCTTACGCCTTCGGCATTGCGCGCAACCATCCGTTCGTCGACGGGAATAAGCGCACGTCTCTGCTGGCGCTGTACACGTTTCTCGGTGTGAACGGTGTCGATTTCGTTGTGCCCGAGGCGGAAGCTGCAGCCATCATCCTTTCCCTTGCCGCTGGCGAAGTCAGCGAGGAAAGCCTCACGCGCTGGATCCGCGACAATTGGGATTCCAAATGACCTGATTTGCGGGAAAACCCCGCCTCGGTGCCGTTGCCCTGCCCAAAGCTTTGCGGTATCCCAGCCCAAGAATTGGACTTTCGACTGGGGACATTCCATGGCTGACCATAGCGAAGTGGCGTACAGCACCGCCGACGGCAACGACTACGTTGCTCACGAGCAGACCTACGAGGGCTTCATCAAGCTGGTGAAGTACGGCACGGCCTCGGTCGCGCTCATCGTGATCCTGATGGCGATCTTCCTGACCTGATCGATCGGCGGCTGCACACGCCAGCGGCAGCAGCTGCCCAGAAAATTTGCATCCAAGCCGGTGCCAAAACCGGTATCGAACGCCGCGGGAGTAACGCTTAGTTTGCGCGCGCGCTGTCCTGCGCCGCCGGAGGCCTCATGAAGATTGCCGTTGCCAAGGAAATCGATCCGCTCGAACCGCGGGTCGCTGCTTCGCCCGATACGGTGAAGAAGTTCAAGGCGTTGGGCGCCGAGATCGCCGTCGAGCCGGGTGCCGGCATCAAGTCGGGCCTGCCGGATTCCGAATTCACCGCGGTTGGCGCCACCGTTAGTGCCGACGCGCTCAAGGACGCGGACATCATCATCAAGGTGAAACGTCCCGAGGCGTCGGAGCTCGCGCAGTACAAGCGCGGCGCGCTGGTCATCGCCATCATGGATCCCTATGGCAACGAGGCCGCGCTGAAGGCGATCGCCGATGCCGGCGTTGCCGCCTTCGCGATGGAGCTGATGCCGCGCATCACCCGCGCGCAGGTGATGGACGTGCTGTCCTCGCAGGCCAACCTCGCCGGCTACCGCGCCGTGATCGAGGGTGCCGAGGCGTTCGGCCGCGCCTTCCCGATGATGATGACCGCCGCCGGCACCGTGCCTGCGGCGAAGGTGTTTGTGATGGGCGTCGGCGTTGCCGGTCTCCAGGCGATCGCGACCGCGCGCCGTCTCGGCGCTGTCGTCACCGCGACCGACGTGCGGCCCGCCACCAAGGAGCAGGTCGAATCCCTCGGCGCAAAATTCCTCGCCGTCGAGGACGAGGAGTTCAAGAACGCGCAGACCGCCGGCGGCTACGCCAAGGAGATGTCCAAGGAGTACCAGGCCAAGCAGGCCGCGCTCACCGCCGAGCACATCAAGAAGCAGGACATCGTGATCACCACCGCGCTGATCCCGGGCCGGCCGGCGCCGAGGCTTGTCAGCGCCGACATGGTCAAGTCGATGAAGCCCGGCTCGGTGCTGGTCGATCTCGCCGTCGAGCGCGGCGGCAATGTCGAGGGTGCGAAGCCGGGCGAGGTCGTCGATGCCGATGGCATCAAGATCGTTGGCTACACCAACGTCGCCGGCCGCGTCGCGGCCTCGGCCTCCAGCCTCTATGCCCGCAATCTGTTCTCTTTCATCGAGACCATGGTCGACAAGAAAGAGAAGAAGCTCGCCGTCAACTGGGACGACGAGCTGGTCAAGGCCACCGCGCTCACGAAAGACGGCGCGGTGATCCACCCGAACTTCCAGCCGAAGGCTTAAGGAGAGCCGCCATGGAGCATGCTGCACAGGTCGTCGACCCCTTCATCTTCCGGCTGTCGATCTTCGTCCTCGCCGTCTTCGTCGGCTATTTCGTGGTGTGGTCGGTGACGCCCGCGCTGCACACGCCGCTGATGAGCGTCACCAACGCGATCTCCTCGGTGATCGTGGTCGGCGCGCTGCTTGCCGGCGGCGTCGCGAATGTCTCGAGCGGCTCGGGCTGGGCGCGCGCCTTCGGCTTCGTCGCGCTGATCTTCGCCTGCGTGAACATTTTTGGCGGCTTCCTTGTCACCCAGCGCATGCTGGCGATGTACAAGAAGAAGTCGAAGTAAGCGGCCACCTCGGGCTGAAGGGATCAATGGGGACCTGAGATGAGCGCCAACCTCTCTGCATTTCTGTATCTCGTGGCGGGAGTGCTGTTCATCCTGTCGCTGCGCGGGCTGTCGAGCCCGGCATCGTCGCGCCAGGGCAATCTGTTCGGCATGATCGGCATGGCGATCGCGGTCGCCACGACGCTTGCCAACCATCCGCCCGCAGACGGTCTCGCCTGGGTGCTCGTCATCGTCGGCATCGCGATCGGCGGCGGCATCGGCGCAGTGATCGCCCGCCGCGTGCCGATGACCTCGATGCCGGAGCTGGTCGCCGCCTTCCACTCGCTGGTCGGCATGGCCGCGGTGCTGGTCGCGGCCGGCGCGTTCTACGCGCCCGAGGCATTCGACATCGGCACCCCCGGCAATATCCATCCGCAGAGCCTGATCGAGATGTCGCTCGGCGTCGCCATCGGCGCGCTGACCTTCACCGGCTCGGTGATCGCCTTCCTCAAGCTGTCCGCGCGCATGAGTGGCGCGCCGATCATTCTGCCCGCCCGCCACATCATCAACATCGCGCTGGCCTTGGCGCTGGTGTTCTTCATCGTTCGTCTCGTCCTCACCGGCGGCGCGTTCGACTTCTGGATGATCACCATCCTCGCCCTGGCGCTCGGCGTGCTCATGATCATCCCGATCGGCGGCGCCGACATGCCGGTCGTGATCTCGATGCTGAACTCCTATTCCGGCTGGGCCGCGGCCGGCATCGGCTTCACGCTCGGCAATTCCGCGCTGATCATCACGGGCGCGCTGGTCGGCTCCTCGGGCGCGATCCTGTCCTACATCATGTGCCACGCGATGAACCGGTCCTTCATCTCGGTCATCCTCGGCGGCTTCGGCGGCGAGACCGCCGCGGCTGGCGGTGCTACGGGCGAGCAGAAGCCCGCCAAGCTCGGCTCGGCTGACGATGCGGCCTTCATCATGAAGAACGCCTCCAAGGTCATCATCGTGCCCGGCTACGGCATGGCGGTGGCGCAGGCCCAGCACGCGCTGCGCGAGATGGCCGACATGTTGAAGAAGGAAGGCGTCGAGGTGAAATACGCCATTCACCCGGTCGCCGGCCGTATGCCCGGCCACATGAACGTGCTGCTCGCCGAAGCCAACGTGCCCTATGACGAGGTGTTCGAGCTCGAGGACATCAACTCCGAATTCGCGCAGGCCGACATTGCCTTCGTGATCGGCGCCAACGACGTCACCAACCCGGCGGCCGAAGAGGACAAGTCCTCGCCGATCTACGGTATGCCGGTGCTGCAGGTCTGGAAGGCCGGCACGGTGATGTTCATCAAGCGCTCGCTGGCGTCGGGCTATGCCGGCATCGACAATCCGCTGTTCTATCGCGACAACACCATGATGCTGCTCGGCGACGCCAAGAAGGTCACCGAGAACATCGTCAAGGCAATGTAACGCGGAAGGGACCGTGGCCATCAACAAGGAATGGCACCGGTCCCACCCCACGCCGCCCAAATCCACGCGCGCGCAGCGCGTCAAATGACACGCCGCCCACAACGCGGCGTGCGGCTGCCGCGACGTTCCGCCGAACCTCCGGCCCGATGTCATGAAATTGCTGCGGAGCCGTCGCAAGCCCTGGCTCAACCGAGGACCGGGCCGGGCAATGATGACCATCGTCAAGTGGACCGCCATCCTGCTAGTGACCGTCTATTGCGCCGGTCTCGTCGTGCTGTATGTCCACCAGCGCGAGATGCTGTTTCCGATCCCGCCCATCGGCCGCACAGCTCCCGATGCCGCGGGCCTTCCCGAGGCGGAAGAGCACGTCCTGACCACGTCGGATGGCGAGAAGGTCATCGTCTGGCACGTGCCGGCGAAGCCCGGTCATTCCGTGATCCTGTACTTCCCGGGCAATGGCGATTTTCTCGCCGGCCGCGTCAGCCGTTTCAAGGCGATGACCGCCGACGGCACCGGCCTCGTCGCCTTGTCCTATCGCGGCTATGCCGGCTCGAGCGGGATGCCGAGCGAACGGGGACTGCTGTACGATGCTGCGACCGCTTACGCCTTCACCACTGCGCGCTATGGAGCGGAACGAATCGTCACGTGGGGCTTCTCGCTGGGGACGGGCGTGGCAGTTGCCATCGCCTCGGAACATCGCGTGGGAAAACTCATCCTGGAGGCGCCCTATACATCGACCGTCGACGTTGCGGCTTCGTCGTTCTGGTTCGTTCCGGTCCGCCTTCTGATGCGCGATCCGTTCCATTCGGACCAGCGCATGGCGCGCGTCACGGTGCCGCTGCTCGTCATGCATGGCACCAATGACCTTGCCATTTCGATCATCTTCGGAGAGCGTCTGTTCGCGCTCGCCCATGAGCCCAAGCGGTTCGTTCGCATGGTGGGCGGCGGACACGACAATCTCGATCAATATGGCGCGATCGAAACGGCGAGAGGCTTCATTGGCGGCTGACGGCTTGGTTAAACGTTACGTTCCCGCGCTCGCTGTCTCCTGCTTGACGCTTCTGCCGCAGAATGCGCTTGCGGCGACTGGACTCGACGGTGCGGCGATGCGCTGGCCCTATGCGCTGCCCTTTGCCGGCTTGTTGCTGTCGATCGCTCTGGGGCCGCTGCTGTTTGCAAAATTCTGGCACCATCATTACGGCAAGATCGCTGCTGCCTGGTCGCTGCTGGCGCTCGCCTCGCTCGTCGTCTTCGCCGGCGGCACGGCGACGCTGGCGGCGCTCGTTCATGCCATGCTCGCCGAATATCTCGGCTTCATCGTGCTGCTGTTCTCGCTCTACGTCGTGGCCGGTGGCATCCTCATCACAGGGGACATCAAGGCGACGCCGGCGACCAATGTGGGCATCCTCGCACTTGGCACGTTCGGGGCGAGCGTCGTCGGCACCACGGGTGCCGCGATGATCCTGATCCGCCCCTTGCTCCGCGCCAACCGGCTGCGGCGCCACAACACCCACGTCGTCATCTTCTTCATCATCCTGGTGGCCAATGTCGGTGGTGCGCTCAGCCCGCTTGGCGATCCCCCGCTCTTCGTCGGCTTCCTGCACGGTGTCGACTTCTTCTGGACCACGCGGACCATCTGGTTGCAGACCGTGATCGTGGCCGGGCTGCTGCTCGCCATCTTCGTCGCAATCGACGTCTGGCGCTTCCAGAGCGAGCCGCCGCCCGATGACACCGGCCCCGCGCAGCCGGTCCGCATCCGCGGCCTCGTCAATCTGGTGCTGATCGCGGCCATCGTCGCCAGCCTGCTCGTCTCGGCGGTGTGGAAGCCCGGCATCGCGGTCGACATTCTCGGCACCAAGCTGGACCTGGAGGACGTCGTCCGCAATTTGGTTCTGCTGGCCATCGCGGCGCTGTCGGTGTGGCTGACGCCCGACGAGCACAGGCAGGCCAACGGCTTCACCTGGGAGCCGATCCGCGAGGTCGCCAAACTGTTCGCAGGGATCTTTGTCGCCATCATCCCGGTCATTGCCATGCTCAATGCCGGCCATCACGGTGCGTTCGCCTGGCTGCTGTCGGCCGTGACGGAGCCGAACGGCGTACCGCGCGAGGCCGCCTATTTCTGGTTCACCGGCCTGATGTCCGCGTTCCTCGACAACGCGCCGACATATCTGTTGTTCTTCGAGCTCGCCGGTGGCGACCCGCAGGTGCTGATGCATGAGCTCTCCGGCACGCTCGCTTCGATCTCCATGGGGGCGGTCTACATGGGCGCGCTCACCTATGTCGGCAACGCGCCGAACTTCATGGTGAGCAGCATTGCCAGCGAGAATGGCATCGAGATGCCGAGCTTCTTCGGCTATCTGCTGCGCGCGGGCGCCGTGCTGATCCCGCTGTTCCTGCTGCTGACGTTCCTGCCGGTCGCCCCGATCCTGCACTGGCATTGAATCTCGCGCCTGATTTGCTACTGCTCATTCAAGCAACTGGAAGCGGTGTATGAGCGCGCATAATCCGATGCCCCGGTCTGCCTGGATCTTCCCGGCGCTGGCCGTACTGTTGTTCGCAGCCGTCGGCGCGACGGGCTACGTGTTCACGCTGTCGTTTGGCGGGCTCCTCTTCGCCATCGTCCTTCTGGTTATCCTGTTCGGCACGGTGTTCGCCGCGGTTCACCATGCCGAAGTGATCGCGGAGCGGGTCGGCGAACCCTATGGCACGCTGGTGCTGACGCTCTCGGTGACCATCATCGAGGTGGCGCTGATCACCACGATCATGCTGGGCGACAAGCCTGCCCCGGCACTGGCCCGCGACACCGTATTCGCCGTGGTCATGATCGTTTGCAACGGCCTCGTCGGCCTCTGCATCTTCATCGGCGGCCTGCGCTATCGCGAGCAGGGTTTTCAGCTCTCCGGCGCCAACGTCTATCTCAGCGTGCTGTTCGCGCTCGCGACCATAACGCTGATCCTGCCGAACTACACCACCACCACACCGGGCCCGGTCTATTCCGCGGTTCAGCTCGGCTTCGTCGACGTCGTCACGCTCGCGCTGTACGGCGTCTTTCTCTACACCCAGACGGTCCTGCACAAGGATTACTTCGTTCATGAATGGGCGGAGGGCGAGGGCGGGGAGGTGCACCTGTCGGCGGGGGCGCTCGCACTCACCGTGGCGCTGCTCCTGGTCTCGCTGCTGGCGGTCGTGCTGCTCGCCAAGAAATTCTCGTTGGTGGTCGATGCCGTCGGCGCCAGGATCGGTGCGCCGCCGGCCTTCGCCGGCCTTCTGGTCGCGCTGCTGATCCTGATGCCCGAGGGCGTCGCGGCCATCGCGGCGGCCCGCAGGAACGACCTGCAGAAGAGCATCAATCTTGCGCTCGGCTCTTCGCTGGCGACCATTGGTCTCACGATCCCTGCCGTCGGCGTCGCCACCTACGCGCTCGACAAGGAACTCGAGCTCGGCCTCAGCGCCCAGGGCAGCGTGCTTTTGCTGCTGACCTTCTTCCTGAGCATGCTGACCTTCGGCACGGGCAGGACCAATGTCCTGTTCGGCCTGGTCCATATGGTGGTATTTGCCGTCTACGTGTTCATGGTTTTCGTGCCCTAGGGGGAATTCCAATGCTTGCCGCCAAGTCCGAGATTCAGGTCGACAACGAAGAGGTCCGGGTGACGGAATGGCGGCTTACCCCGGGCAGCGCGACCGGCCATCACACCCACGGGATGGACTATGTGATTGTTCCAGTCGTGGCCGGCGAGATGACCATCGTGGCGCCCAATGGCGAGCGGTCCAAGGCGCAGCTCGCGGCCGGAAAATCCTACTTCCGCAAGGCGGGCGTCCAACATGACGTACTTAACGAAACCTCAACTGAGATCGTGTTCCTTGAGATCGAGCTAAAACCCTAAGTTGGCGCTATTGTTTGCCATCGATCCGTCGCAGTTGATCCCTCACAATGCCCTAAAGTTCCCGCATCAGATCGCGCGGGGAGTGGCCGAGAAATGCTGAAATACCTCGCTAAAATCTCGATGGATATTTTCCCCTCGGTGCTCGCGACGATCATCGGGGCCTACATCGTTAATCATTACATCAACGCCAAGCCGGCGGCCGACACCCCAGCCGCCGTGGTCGCGCCTGCCCAAACTGACGGCAAGCCCACCGATGCCGCCAACCTTCCTGCCCCCGGCGTCAAGGCCAAGGGGATCTCCGAGAAGAGCGTCACGGACAAGGCTGCGGTCGAGAAGCCTGCCGATCATCAGCCGACGGCCGAGACCAAGGCCGCAGACGTGGCTCCCGCTGAAACCAGCCCGCGCGGCCGTCCCTCTGCGCGCGACAAGGCCGCGGCCAAGTCCGCCCCGGCTGCCTCTGCTCCCGTGGTTGAGGCCAATTCGGCCTCGACCGCGGCTTCCCCGGCCGCCACCCCCGACGCCAACGATCTCGCGCGTGCTGCGATCGAGCGTCTGCGCAAGTCACCTGAGGGCAAGGCTGCGGAGGCCAGATCTTCCGAAACCAGGCCCGCCGAGGTTCGCTCGTCCGATACCAAGCCGGCCGAGAGGCCGGCAGAGCCTGTGGTGCGGGAAGCCGCCCGCACGCCGGAGGCTCCGCGGGTCGTGAGTGTGGAGCCGACCCCGGTCCGTCCGCTGCCGCCGCCGATCACGGTATCGACGCCCTCATCTGAGGCTTATGGCAATGCTGGCTCCAATCCGCCCTACACGGCCTCGATCAGCGGCGAGGATCCGAATCGGGTGACGCCGCCGGCGGACATTCCCGTGCCGGTCATCGCGCCACCGCTCGATCTGCGTGCCGATGCTGGTGCCTCCATGCCGCGGCCGAAGAAGACCAATGTCGCCGACGAGATGCTGTCGGGCATGAAGTCGATGTTCAACGCCGTTCTGCCGAAGAGCGCCACCCCCGACTAAAGCTGCGCCCGCGTTGCGCCAAACCGTCAGCCGCCGACGCGGGCGAGGCCGCTGCGGGCGGCGTCATCGCGTGGGCGCAGCGCGACGGCCTTGGTGTAGGACGCCGCCGCCTTGGCCCTGTCGCCCAGCCGCTCATAGGCCTGTCCGCGCGTGGTCCAGACCTGGGCATTGTGCGGATCGGCTTCGGAGGCTTCATCGAGATCGGCTGCGGCCTCCTTGACCTTGCCGAGCGCGAGATGGCTGTTGGCACGGCCGAGCAGCGGCTCGGCCTTTTGCGGGTTGAGCCCGCTCGCGGCGCTGAAATCGGCGATCGCGAAGTCGTGCTGGTTCTTGCCCTGGTAGATCAGGGCGCGGCCATAAAGTGCCTGCGCATTGTAGGGATCGAGCCCGACCGCGCGATTGAACTCGTCGAGCGCTGCCGCGGTCTCGCCCGACTTGGCGAGGGACTGGGCCTTTGCGGTGTGGGCTTGGGCTTCGGTGACGTTGCCGGCGCTCACCGCGCTCTCGGCGGGCGCGGCCGCCTTGGGTGCTTCCGGCGGCTTGTCCTTCTCAGGGAGCAGCGATCCGAGATCGAAGGAGCAGCCGCAGAGCGCGATCCCCATCACGGCCAGCGCGAGCGGCTGCCGCCAGATTTGGCGTAGCCGCGGCAAGCCACGCTCGGGGAAAGGAGAGGCCATCTACGGGTCGCCCGCGCTGGTGCCGCATCGGTAGTGCCCGTCCCAGAAAGGCACCGCTCACAAACAATAACGCGGGCCAAGGGCCCGCGTCATCGAAAACTGAGGTCTTACAGGTTCGGCAAATCAGCGCGGGCCGCGCGGGCCTGCACCGGTGCCGCCACGAGCGCCGCGATCACCGCCCGGGCCGGCGCCGAACACCGGCTTCGGCTTCATCGGCAGCAGGCCTTCGCGCTGCAGCTTCTTGCGGGCCAGCTTGCGCGCGCGGCGCACGGCTTCGGCCTTTTCGCGGGCCTTCTTCTCGGAGGGCTTCTCGTAATGACCGCGGAGCTTCATCTCGCGGAAAATTCCCTCGCGCTGCATCTTCTTCTTCAGCGCCTTGAGGGCTTGATCGACATTGTTATCGCGAACGAGAACCTGCACGCGGCATCCTCTTCAGGTGGATCGGATTTGAATTCTGGTAAGTCAAAGGGGATGGCAGAACGCGCAAGCCCTTAACCTTGAGCGCGCGGATGTATCAGACAAAACCGGAGATGTCCACCGGCCAAGCGTGTTTTCGGGCCAAGTTCGGCCATTAAATGCGGCGAAAATACCTCCATGCGGCCGCGATTTGGGCGGTTTGACGCCGGGGACGAGGCCGCGGCCGGAGCTTTGTTCCGGAATCTTTGCAATGAGGGACCACAATGGACATGAAAAAATACGCTGCCGAAGCCATCGGCACCTTCTGGCTCACATTCGCGGGTTGCGGAAGCGCAGTGATCGCCGCCGGCTTCCCCCAGGTCGGTATCGGCCTCGTCGGCGTCTCCCTCGCCTTCGGACTGAGCGTGGTCACCATGGCCTATGCGATCGGCCACATCTCGGGCTGCCATCTCAACCCGGCCGTCACGGTCGGTCTCGCCGCCGGCGGCCGTTTTCCGGCGGGCCAGGTCCTGCCTTACGTGATCGCCCAGGTGGCGGGCGCGATCGTTGCGGCGTGGATCCTCTATGTCATCGCGAGCGGGGCGCCCGGATTCGATGTCGGCAAGGGCTTTGCTTCCAACGGCTATGACGCGCATTCGCCTGGCCAGTACAGCATGATCGTGTGCTTCCTCACCGAGGTGGTGATGACCATGATGTTCCTGTTCATCATCATGGGCGCCACCCATGGCCGCGCCCCCGCGGGCTTCGCACCGCTCGCGATCGGGCTCGCGCTGGTGATGATCCATCTCGTCAGCATTCCCGTCACCAACACGTCGGTGAACCCGGCGCGCAGCACCGGCCCCGCGCTGTTCGTCGGCGGCTGGGCGCTGTCGCAGCTTTGGCTGTTCTGGGTTGCGCCGCTGATCGGCGGTGCGCTCGGCGGGGTGATCTATCGCTGGCTCAGCGAGGAGCCCACCGGCGTCGTCGCGGGCGTGAAGACGGCGTAACTGCAAGCGGGATTGCAGCCTTTGCTGCGATCCCGTTACGTGTCCCGGGGCGGCCTGACTTCGGTCACGTGGCCCATCTTGCGGCCGGGGCGCGGTGCGCCCTTGCCGTAGATGTGCACGGTCGCGCCCGGAACGGTCAGCCACTTGTCGTAGTCGTTGATCTCGTCGCCTATCAGGTTGGTCATGGTGACGATCTCGCCGTGGCGCACGGGCTTGCCGAGCGGCCAGCCGGCAATGGCGCGGATGTGCTGCTCGAACTGCGAGACGGAGGCGCCGTCCAGCGTCCAGTGCCCGGAATTATGCACGCGCGGGGCGATCTCGTTGACCAGCACCTTCGGTCCGGTGCCGTTGGCAAGCACGAACATCTCCACCGCCAGGACGCCGACATAGTCGAGCGCAGTCGCAATCTTGCTCGCGACGTTGCGCGCCTCGTCCGCGAGCGAGTCGGGGATCGGCGCGGGCGCACGCGACACTTTCAGGATGTGGTCGCGGTGCTCGTTCTCGGTCACGTCGAAACACTCGACATCGCCTGCGGCCGAACGCGCGGCGATCACCGAGATTTCGCGCTCGAACGGCACGAAGGCCTCCAGGATTGCCGATTTGGTGGCGAGACTGGTCCACACCTTGGCGATGTCGTCGCCCTCGCGGATGATGGCCTGGCCCTTGCCGTCATAACCGAAGCGGCGGGTCTTCAGCACCGCCGGGAGGCCGATCCTCAGGATCGCCTCGCGCAGCGTGGAGACGGAGGTAACGTCAGCATAGGGTGCAGTGCCGATGCCGAGCTTCGTCACAAAATCCTTCTCGGCGAGCCGGTCCTGTGTGGTCTCGAGGATCTTGCGATTGGGTAGCACCGGGCGGCGCGCATCCAGCACCATCGCGGCCGCCGCCGGCACGTTCTCGAATTCGTAGGTGATGACATCGACGTCGCTCGCGAACAGCTCCAGCGCTTCGACATCGGCATATTCGGCGCAGGTCGCGTTGAGCACGACGTCAAAGGCCGGCGAGTCCGGATCGGGCGAGAACACCTGGCAGCGCAGGCCGAGCCGCGCCGCGGCCATCGCCAGCATCCGCCCCAATTGCCCGCCGCCGAGGATTCCGATGGTGTCGCCGGGCTTCAGCTTCACCTGCTTTGCGTCAGTCACGCCTTGTCCTCCGGACGCTCGGCAACCGCGTCGGTCTGCGCCTTGCGCCAGGCGGCGAGGCGATCGGACAGGGCCGGGTCGGACAATGCCAGCACGGCGGCAGCCAGCAGCGCGGCGTTGATCGCGCCGGCCTTGCCGATTGCGAGGGTTCCGACCGGGATACCCGCGGGCATCTGGACGATCGAATAGAGCGAATCGATACCCTTGAGCGTCTTGGATTCGACGGGAACGCCGAATACCGGGAGCTCCGTCAGCGCCGCCGCCATGCCGGGCAGATGGGCAGCGCCACCGGCGCCGGCGATGATGACCTTGTAACCCGCGGCCTTGGCGCCCTTGGCGAAAGCAAACAGCCGGTCGGGAGTGCGGTGGGCCGAGACGACGCGGCTGTCGGCGGCAATCCCGAGCGCGTCAAGCGTGTCGGCGGCATGCCGCATCGTGTCCCAGTCCGACTGGCTTCCCATGATGATGGCGATCGGCGCGGTCATGACGTCAATTGTGCCCGGAAAAACAGAAAGATAGGCCAGATTAACGGTTCCGGCCGGCGGCTCGCAAGGCGGTGGCAAGGAGAAGGGAATCCACTATCCTGTCTTGGTGAATCCCCGCAAGCCTTCATTGAGCAGGATGCCCATGAAGAAACCAAAAAGGGCTAGCGCTGCCACGGCCAAGGTTGGCCGAAAGACCAGCACCGGCCGATCCAATGCCGCCCCCAAACGGCTGACCAAGCGTCCGGCGAAGCCGCCGCGGCGCGCCGCGTCGGGCGACGATGGAGCCAAGGACAACGTCAGGGCGACGATCCGGGGCTTGCGGGCCAAGCTCAAGGAGGCACAGCGCCGGGTCGCGGAACTGGAAGCTGTGGCCGCCACCGATTTCCTGCTCGAGATTCCCAACCGGCGCGGCTTCGAGCGCGAGCTCGCGCGCGCCATCGCCTATATGAAGCGCTACCGCGCCAGCGGGGCGCTGATCGTGCTCGACGTCGATCGGCTGAAGCCGATCAACGATTCCTTCGGCCATGCCGCCGGCGACGAGGTGCTCAAGGCGATTGTCGCCACGTTGACGCGACAGGTCCGTGCCTCCGACGTGGTCGGCCGGCTCGGGGGGGACGAGTTCGCGCTGCTGCTCTGGAACCTCAGCGAGACCGATGCCAAGGCGAAGGCCGCGGCCTTGGAGCAGGCGATCGACCAATTGTCCTTCGCTTTCCGCGGCCAGCACGTGACCGCGGGCGCCTCTGCCGGCGTCGCGTTGCTTGGTCCCCACTCCGACGCAGGCCGCGCCCTGGAGGAGGCCGATGCCGCCATGTACGTGCGCAAGGCGCACCGCCGGCACGAGCCGCGGATCAGGCTGGTCAGCAGCTGAATTTACAGCGTCGCCAGATCTTCCGGCACGTTGCCGAATTTGCGCAGCAGCCTGGCATCGCCGAATTCGCCGGTCATGGGATCGCCGCTGCGGCTGAACGCGATCGCGCCGATGTGGCCGGTACCGTGCGCCAATATCTCGGCGCGCCGCAACGCGGCCGCCGAGGTCTGGCATTCCTCGGCAGTTCCCGCGACCGGCGAGCCGTCGGCATCGATCAAGAAGGGCATTGCAACGTAGTAGGTCACATCCGACATGGCGTTGCTCCAATGGAGCATGATCCGGAAAAGTGTGAAGCGGTTTTCCAACAAGATCATGCTTAAAAACAAAAGCGCGATCTCATCGCGCTTTGAACTCAGGCGGCGCTGCTCTTGCTCCGCATTTTGCTGCGCGAGGTCTCCGGAATGCAGCCGGCGGAAATCGCCGCCTGCAATTCCGCCAGCTCGGCTTCCAGATATTCGTTGGCCATGATCAGCGCCTTGATGGTGCTGCGCAGATTGCCGTCGCACATCGCGATCGCCTGATCGCAGGCCTGTTCATAGTGGCTGTTGTCGAGAAGGGCGGTTGCCGACATCTGCGTTGTCCTCGTGTCTTGTGCCTGGGCGTTCTCTGAGGTGTTGGGGTGCCCGCGAATGTTCCCTTTTTGTTCTGTTTGAGTCAAGCGGATTCATGCGGTGAGCCGCGGCGAACGCCGGCTCACGGTCAGGCGATGATGTCGGGGGTAATCTGGTCTTCGATGAACGCGATGCGGTCCCGCAACAACAGCTTGCGCTTCTTCAAGCGCTGTAACCGCAATAGGTCGGGGGCGGGCGATTGATGCAACGCATCGATCGCCGCATCGAGATCTCGGTGTTCCTGCTGCAACCGGGTGAGCTCGGCTTCGAGCTCACGCTCATTTTCATTGGTCATGTCTGCGGTGGCCGAAAACCGATAGGCGTAAGATCTGGGCTGTGGATGCCCTGTGGAAATTATCGTCCTTGCGCAGCGTGATCGCAAGCGATCTGCGATCCTCGCTCGCCGATCTCCCGCAACATATTTCTGCGTGGAGCTGCGGCGTTGCGCAGGCGCATTGATATCATGGATTTTTCCCGTGTGGTTCCCCCTAGTCACGCTTCCTTACATATGAACTTTCAAAAATGACGCTGCGACGACGGATACCCATCGACAGGACGAATCGGTGATGTAGACTTCGCCGTCCGGATCGAATCCTGAGGTTCAACCCTACCGAGGAGGTTTCGAATGACAATTCAGGCACATCTCGTTGAATTGGAACGGAAGCACAAACTTCTCGAAAACGAATTGCACGAAGCTCTCGTGCACCTTTCAACAGACGACCTGCAAATTGTTGAGTTGAAGCGCCGGAAGTTGATGGTCAAGGACCAGATCGAGCGTCTGAAGCAAGGCGACACGCTCCACTAGTAAACCCCGTAAAACTGTAGAGTTGATCACATCCTTTCGCGCGGGGGTGAGAGCATTCGTGCCCATCCCTGCTGCAAGGTGGACGCCGCGCAAGATGTTTGCGCGGCGCTGGTTTTTTTGTTCTTGACGCGAACCGGTATCCACTCCGCTCGAGAACTCTCTAGAGGTCGGCGAGCTCGGCGACGTGATCGGCGATCGCGAGCGACGACGTCAATCCCGGCGATTCGATGCCGAACAGATTGATCAGCCCTGCGACGCCGTGATCGCGCGGGCCTTGCATCAAGAAGTCCTGCGTGGCCACAGCCGGCGGCACGATTTTTGGGCGGATACCCGAATAGCTCGGCATCAGCGCGCCATCGGGCAGCGTCGGCCAGTATTTGCGGATCGCCGGGTAGAAGCGCTCGGCCCGTGACGGGTCAACCTCGTAGTTGATCGTTTCGATCCACTCGACGTCAGGCCCGAAGCGCGCCTGCCCTGCCATGTCCAGCGTCAGGTGCACCCCTAATCCGCCGGGTTCAGGCACCGGATAGATCAGGCGCGAGAACGGCGCCTTGGCATTGCAGCTGAAGTAGTTTCCCTTGGCGAGATAGGCCGGCGGAATCCGATCCAGCGGCATGCCGTCGATGTTGCGCGCCACATTCGTTGCCGACAGCCCCGCGGCGTTGACGAGAAGGTCGCATTGCAGAGTCATCGGCGCCTCGCCGCCGGCATCGATCTCGATGAAGCCGGCTGCCGCCTTGGCGCGGATCAGCGGGGTGTGAAACGCAAAAGCGGCGCCGGCGTCCTCGGCTTCGCCGCGCAACGATAGCATGTAGGCGTGGCTGTCGATGATGCCGGTTGACGGTGACAGCAGCGCAGCGTCGCAGGCGAGCGCCGGCTCCAGCGCGCGCGCGGCCTCGCCCGAGAGCAGCTGCATGTCGAGCACGCCGTTGGCTTCGGCATGCGCCTTGATCGATTGCAGCTTCTCGGTCTCCTTCGGGCTGGTCGCGACGATCAGCTTGCCGCAATTTCTGTGCGGGATGCCGCGCTCGGCGCAGTAGCGGTAGAGCGCGTGCTTGCCGGCAACGCACATCCGCGCCATCCAGCTCCCGGCGCGGTAGTAGATGCCGGCATGGATCACCTCGCTGTTGCGCGAGGAGGTGACGGTTCCAATGGCCTCGGCTTCCTCGAGCACGATCACCTCACGCCCGGCCCGCGCGAGCTTTCGGGCCACCGCGAGACCGACCACGCCGGCTCCGATGACGACGCAGTCGACCCTATCCATGGTTGTGCAGGATGTCCGCGGGAAGCGCCGGTGGCATCAGGCTCGGGAGCGGCGGGGCAGGGGAATTTTCCGTTAAGCAAGCATTTATCATGTCAGGGCAATTGCCGTATTTCACGTCACATTATTCTGTTGTGCCTACAGGCGTTTACCCGATCCAAACCGGCGAGGCCAGACAATCCGACGTTGAAATCGCGGGTGGCTGATGGCTGAGAAGAACTGGCACGTGGGCAGCACGCTTCCGATTGCTGTGCAGGCCGTCATGTGCCTGGCCGGCGCGGTCGCGCCTGCGCCTGCCTTTGCGCTGTCCGACAGCTTCGCCGCTCCGGATCTTGCCAAGCTCGATCCCAACGTGATCTGGGAGGTCCTGATCGCCGGCATCGTCGTCTGCTCGTTTCTCGCCGCGATCGCGCTGTGGATCCATTCCTCGCTGCGCCAGACCCGGCGTTTGCAGTTGCGGCGCAATGCCTTCATCTCCTCCGCGATGAACAATCTCAACCAGGGCGTGGTGATGACGGATGCACAGCGCCGTGTCATCTTCTGCAACGACCGCTACCTCGAAATCTATGGTTTGACGCGCTCGGATGTCCGACCCGGCATGAACGGCCACGACCTCCTCGAGCTGCGACGCAAGCGCGGAGTGCTGGGCGCCTCCGACGACGAATTTTACGACAAGGCGGCCAGCGCCAATGGTCTGATCACGGAACTTCCCGACGGACGGGCCATCCTGGTGAAATTCTTCGTGCTGCCGAACGGCGGCTCGGTGGCGACGCATCTCGACGTCAGCGAGCAGCGCAGGCTGTCGCAACAGCTCGCCTCCACCAAGCAATTCCTGGAGACGGTGCTGGACAACGTGCCGGCCTGTGTCGCCGCCAAGAACATCGAAGATGGCCGCTATATCTTCGCAAATACGGCCTATGAGCGCTTCTGGGGCTTCTCGCGGGACCACGTCGTCGGCAAGAATGCACGAGAGCTGTTTGAGCCCGTCTCGGCGGCCACGATCGAGACAACCGATCAGGCCGCGCTTAATTCGCCGGACGGCCAATTCCGCAACGAATTCGAGGTCGAGCGCGGCGGGGAGCGGCGCATGGTCGCCTCGATCCGGATCGCGGTGCGCAATGAAAGCAACCGGCCCGGATTCCTGCTGCTGGTGTTCGAGGACATCACCGACCGCCGCTCCCTGTCGCAGGAGCTGGAGAGCACCAAGAAGTTCCTCGAGCTCGTGGTCGACAATATCCCGGTCGCGCTGATCGTCGAGCAGGTCAAGGACGGCCGCTACCTGCTCGCCAACCGCAGCGCCGAGACGATCCTCAACCGCCGGCGCGAGGAAGCCACGGGTCTGACGGCGTCCGACATCTTCAACGCCAAGGAAGCCAAGCTGATCATCGCGCGCGACGAGGCCGCGATCAAGAAGCGCGGGATGATCACCGAGGAGCATCCGATCTCCACCAAGGACGGCCTGCGGCTGTTCCTGACCCGCCGCGCCACGGTGCTCAGCGATGCCGGTGAGCCGCAATATCTGATCAAGACCCATGAGGACGTCACCGACCGCCGGCAGACTGAGTCGCGCATGGCGCACATGGCCTATCATGACGGTCTCACCGATCTGCCGAACCGCGCCGCCTTCCTGCAGGCGCTGACCCAGATGATCGAGGCCTGTGAAGGCACCGGCGAGGAGTTCGCCGTCCTCTGCGTCGACCTCGACGGGCTCAAGGAGGTCAACGACGTCTTCGGCCATGCGCTCGGCGACAAGCTCCTGATCGAGGTGGCCCAGCGGCTCCAGGACTCGGCGCGCGGCGGCGTGGTGGCGCGCCTGTCCGGCGACGAGTTCGGCCTGATCATCGACGGCAAGCAGCCGGAATCGGGTCTGGCGCTGGCGCAGCAGCTCGGCGAGGCCGTCGCGCAGGAATTCCAGATCGACGGGCGGCCGGTCCGCGCCGGCGCCACCACCGGAATGGCGATCTTCCCGCACAATGGCAGTGACGGCGCCTCGCTGCTTGCCAACGCCGGTGCGGCGCTGTTCCGCGCCAAGCAGAAGTCCCGCGGCACGATCAGCCTCTACCAGCCGGAGATGGACCAGCAGATCCGCGATCGCCGCGTGCTGCATCAGGACCTCTCCATGGCGATCAAGAACGGCGAGCTCTCGCTCGCTTTCCAGCCGCAGGGGGCCGCGGGCCACAGCGTCGCCGAGAGCGAGATCATCGGCTTCGAGGCGCTGGCGCGCTGGCAGCATCCGGTGCGCGGCCAGGTCTCGCCGGCCGAATTCATCCCGATCGCCGAGGAGAGCGGCCTCATCGTCGAGATGGGCGAGTGGATCCTGCGCGAGGCCTGCCGCGAGGCGTCGTCCTGGCCGAAGCCGCTTCAGGTCGCGGTCAACCTGTCCCCTGCGCAGTTCATGCACGGTGACGTGGTTGGCCTCGTCCATTCGATCCTGATCGAGACGGGTCTTGCACCGGGCCGTCTCGAACTCGAGATCACCGAGGGTGTCCTGATCGAGGATTTCGACCGGGGCCTCGCGCTGCTGCGCCGCCTCAAGGCGCTCGGCGTGCGCATCTCCATGGACGATTTCGGCAGCGGTTACTCCTCGCTGAGCTATCTCCAGGCGTTCCCGTTCGACAAGATCAAGATCGACCGCGCCTTCATCATCAATCTCGGCCGCAACCCGCAATCGGCGGCGATCGTGCGCGCCGTGATCGATCTCGGCCACGGCCTCGAAATGTCGATCATCGCCGAGGGCGTCGAGACGGTGGACCAGCTCGCCTTCCTCGCCAAGGAGGGCTGCGACGGCGTGCAGGGCTATCTGCTCGGCAAGCCGCTGCCGATCGGGAAATATGCCGGCCTCGTCGGCCGCGCCGAAGCCATGGAGCTTGCGCTGAAGACCGGTTAGTTATGGGAGTGCTTCGCTCCCATTCGACGGCTTCATGGCGGATTACGACCTCGCGATCATCGGCGGCGGCCTGAACGGCGTCAGCCTCGCCCGCGATGCGGCCGGCCGCGGCCTGCGGGTCATCCTGTTCGAGCAGGGCGATCTCGGCGGCGCGGCATCGTCGGCAACACCGCGGCTGATCCACGGCGATCTCTCGGTGCTGGAGCGCCGCGGCTTTTGGCGGGTCCGCCGGGCTCTGGCCGAGCGCCGAACCTGGCTCCGGATCGCGCCGCATCTGGTCCGGCCGATGCGTTTCGTGATTCCTGCGCATGCGGACGAGCGTCCACCGTGGCTGTTGCGCGCCGGCCTGCTCCTCTATGACAGCCTCGCCGGCCGGAGCGGGTTGCCGGGATCGACGACCCTCGACATCACCCATCATCCGGTCGGCAACGCGCTGAAGCGCCCATTCGGCACGGCGTTCGAATATTCGGATTGCGTCGTCGACGATTCCCGCCTGGTCGTGCTCACGGCGCTGGACGCGGCCGAACGTGGCGCTGCGATCCGGACTGGGGCGCGCTGCGTCCGCGCCGATCGAACCGATACCTGGCGGCTCGCCGTGGTCGATCGCGGCCATCGCCGCTCCATCACGACCCGGGCGCTGGCCAACACCACCGGTGGCTGGACCTCGATGGTCGCGGAGACCGTGCTGCGGCAGCCGCAGCCGGCGATGGTGGCCACTCAGATGAGCCAGATCATCGTGCCCAGGCTGTTCGATTCAGACAACGTCTACGTCTTCCAGAACAGTGATGGCCGACTGATTTTCGCAAGCCCGTTCGAGCGCGAGTTCACGCTGATCGGCACGGTCACGCATGATTTCACCGGCGATCCCGCCATCGTGGCGATGTCGGGCGCCGACGTCAGCTATCTCTGCGAGGCCGCCAGCCGCTATTTCCGCGAGCGCGTCGTTCCGACCGACGTGGTTCGGACGGTCTCCGGCGTCAATTTGAGGCCGGCGTCCGCGCGGCGACGTGACGGCACGACTCTGTTCCACGCGCGTCGGCGCAAGGCCCCGCTGCTCACGATGTTCGGCGGCGACCTCACCACCTCGCGCCTGCGCGCGGAGCGGGCGGTGACGAAGCTGACGCCGTTCTACCCGATGTCGCCGCCCTGGACCGCCGGCGCGGCGCTACCGGGTGGCGATTTCGCCTGGGATCAGTTCGACACCGAGGTCGACATCGCACGCGACCGCTGGCGCTTTCTGTCGGAGCCGGAAGCCCAGCGTCTGGTTGCGGCCTATGGCTCGCGGCTGCCGGCGGTGCTGGGCGAGGCGAAAGCCCGCGACGAGCTCGGCCCTGCCTTCGGTCCCGAACTGACCGGCGCCGAGGTGCGCTATCTCATGAGCCATGAATGGGCGCGTTTTCCGGACGACATCCTATGGCGCCGCTCTAAGCTCGGCCTGACCATGCCGGCGGCGGACCGCGACGCCCTGGCCGCGTTCATGTCGGGTGTGAACGATCGAACCCGAACCGGTTGAGCTGGGAACGATCGGCCGCTAGCGTGCGGCGGAATCGGGGTTGGCAGGGACCATGACTGACGAGTTGCCCAGAACGGACGTCGCGGCTCATGCGGCCGACGGAGATGCTAGTCCGGCGGCGGGTCAGCCGCTGCTGCGCATCGAGGGCGTCGCCAAGACGTTCGGGACGTTCCGCGCCGTCGACGGCGTGTCGCTCGAGATCAAGGCCGGCGAGTTCTTCGCGCTGCTCGGCCCCAGCGGCTGCGGCAAGACCACGCTGCTGCGCATGCTCGCCGGCTTCGAGGCGCCGGACGAGGGGCGCATCCTGCTCGGCGGCAAGGACATCGCGCAGGCGCTGCCGCACGAGCGTCCCATCAACATGATGTTCCAGAACTATGCGCTGTTCCCGCATCTGTCGGTGCGCGACAACATCGCCTTCGGCCTGAAGCGTGCCGGCATGGCGCGCGCCGAGACTGCCACCCGCGTTGCGGAAATGGTCGCGCTGGTGAAACTCGAGGGGCTGGAGAAGCGCAAGCCCGACCAGCTCTCCGGCGGCCAGCGCCAGCGTGTCGCGCTCGCCCGCGCCCTGGCGCGCCGGCCGCAACTCCTGCTGCTCGACGAGCCGCTCGCAGCGCTCGACAAGAAGCTGCGCGAGAGCACGCAAGGCGAATTGATGGAGCTGCAGCGCCGGCTCGGCATGACCTTCATCATCGTCACCCACGACCAGGAGGAGGCGATGACGATGGCGGGCCGGATCGGCGTGATGAAATCAGGCAAGCTCGCCCAGGTCGCGAGCCCACGCGAGCTCTACGAGGCGCCGCGCTCGCGCTGGATCGCGGAGTTCGTCGGCGACATCAATCTGTTCGACGGCGAGTCCAAATTGCGCGACGGTCATCGTCTGGTCGTTGGCACGCGCGATGCGGGTGCGCTGGTGGTGGCCGAGCCGCGCGAGCCGATTGGCACGGGAAAATTTGCCGTCGCGATCCGCCCCGAGAAGGTCAAGCTCTCGCGGCGCGGCCCGGTGAGCGAGGCCGGTCGTGAGACGGCGATCAACCGGCTCGACGGCGTCATCGCCGACATCTGCTATCTCGGCGGCACCACCACCTACAAGGTGAAGCTCGATACCGGCGGGATGCTGCAGGCTTCCGTCGCCAACAGCGCGCGCATCGACGTCGACGCCTACAGCTTGAACCAGCACGTCGTCGCCTGGTTCACGCCCGACGATTGCGTGGTGCTGCAATCATGAGCGCCCGTCGCATCTTCGCGCGACCGGCGCGCTTTGCCGCGATCGCACCCTATGTCTGGATGGCGCTGTTCTTCCTGGTGCCGTTCGCCTTCGTGCTCAAGATCAGCCTGTCGCAGACCGCGATCGCGCAGCCGCCTTACGAGCCTGTGTTCGACCTGACGGCGGGATGGGAAGCGCTCAGGGGCGCCCTTGCCGCACTCTCGATCGACAATTTCAGGCTGCTTGTCTCCGACGACATCTATGTCTTTGCCTATGTGCGCAGCCTTACTGTTGCGCTCACGGCGACCGCGCTGCTGCTCCTGATCGGCTATCCCATTGCCTATGGCATGGCGCGGCTGCCGAAGCGCTGGCAGGCGGTGGCGATGGTGCTGGTGATCGTGCCGTTCTGGACCTCGTTCCTGATCCGCATCTATGCCTGGATCAACATCCTCCAGCATGACGGCCTGCTCAACCAGGTCCTGCTGGCGCTGCATCTGGTCCGCGAGCCCGTGGTGTGGCTGTCCACCGACACCGCGATGTATATCGGCATCGTCTATTCGTATCTGCCGTTCATGATCCTGCCGCTCTACGCCACGCTCGCCAAGATGGAGCCAGCGCTGGAGGAGGCGGCCTCCGATCTTGGCGCGCCGCCGTGGCAGGTGTTCTGGCTCGTCACCTTCCCGCTGTCGCTGCCCGGCGTCGGCGCCGGCGTGCTGCTATGCTTCATCCCGATCGTCGGCGAGTTCGTGATTCCCGACCTTCTGGCCGGCTCCAATTCGCTGATGATCGGCCAGACCCTGTGGCTTGAATTCTTCACCAACAAGGACTGGCCGGTCGCCTCCGCCGCGGCCATCGTGCTGCTGGTGGTGCTGCTGGTGCCGCTGCTGTTGTACGAGCGGCTGCAGAAGCGGCAGCTGGAACAGGGAAGGTAGGGCGATGCGCAAGGTCCCCCGCCTGTCCCGCTTCAACATCGCCTCGCTCGCGCTGGGGTTGGCGTTCCTCTATTTGCCGATCCTCATCCTCGTGATCTATTCCTTCAACGCCTCGCGGCTGGTGACGGTGTGGGGCGGCTGGTCGTTGCGCTGGTATCACGAATTCTTCAACGACCGCGCCATGATAGAGGCGGCGTGGATGAGCCTGCGGGTTGCGGTCTCCTCCGCGACCATTGCGACACTGCTCGGCACGCTCGCGGCGATCGCACTGTCGCGCGGCGAGCGCTTTCGCGGCCGCACGCTGTTCTCCGGCATGCTCTATGCGCCGCTGGTGATGCCGGAGGTGATCACCGGATTGTCGCTGCTCTTGCTATTCGTGGCGCTGAACGCCGAGCGCGGCTTCTGGACCGTGACGATCGCCCACACCACGCTGACGATGTGCTTTGTCGCGGTGGTCGTGCAGTCCCGTCTCGGCTCGCTCGATCGCTCGCTGGAGGAGGCCGCGATGGACCTCGGCTGCGACCCGGTCCGCGCGTTCGTATCCGTGACGCTGCCGCTGATCGCGCCCGCCATCGTCGCCGGCTGGATGCTGGCCTTCACGCTCTCGCTGGACGATCTCGTGATCGCGAGCTTCACCACCGGTCCCGGCGCGGCGACGCTGCCGATCAGGATCTATTCGGAGGTGCGGCTCGGGGTGAAGCCCGAGATCAACGCGATCTGCACGCTGGTGATCGCCCTGATCGCGGTGGTCATCGTCATCGCCTCGCTCGCTTCGAAACTGTCGAGCTCGCAGGGCGAGAGCGCGGCGCCGCTGTGAGCCGGTAGTCGTGCATTCCATTCAATACGACAAATCGAGGATCGCCCGATGAAAAATATTCAAGTGATCGACGGCGCCATGAATTGTTCTTATGACATATTCTCAGTGACCGAAGAGGAGTTCTCCGTTCTATTTCCCGAGGCTGGTCAAGATGTGGAATTCATCGAGGACGCGATCGCGCGGGTGGGGGATGAGGAATTGGGAGCGATGATGCGCAATGTTTGGAATCGTCGCGTAAAGAAACCGGATATGGTCGGATTGCACGGAACTCTCTTCTACGAGCTGTCGTGGAAGAAGAAGTACTACCAAACGAAGAAGAGCAGTGACATCCGGACCTAACAAGGGTTGCGCCCAAAGTCTCGTCGCCGAGAGCCTGATGAAATCGGGTTGAGTGTTGCGGCAAGGGAGGATCACCTCTCCCTTGGGAGAGGTCGGCGCGTAGCGCCGGGTGAGGGGTTACGGTCTATCGTTGGAGCCGCGGCCCCTCACCCGATTTGCTACGCAAATCGACCTCTCCCCGATGGGGAGAGGTGAACGCGCGCCGATCGACTGTACCCGATCGCATCATGCTCTAGGACTTCCCCGCACCCGCCGTGAGCCCGCCCACCATGTAGCGGCGGAAGGCGTAGTAGACCGCGGCCGGCGGCAGCGCGTAGATGAAGCCGGTGGTCATCAACAGCTCCCACGGTGAGTCGTCGGCGGCGAGGAAGTTGCCGAGCGCGACGGGCAGGGTGATCTCGCGGTCGTTCGAGAGCAGCAGGAACGCGTAAAGATATTCGTTCCAGGCCAGCAGCACCGCATAGGTGCCGATCGCGACCAGCGAGGGCATCATCAGCGGCAGGTAGACCAGGCGGAAGATCTGCAGCGTCGTGGCGCCGTCCATCACGGCCGCCTCGTCCAGCTCCACCGGCAGCTTGTCGGAGGCCTGCTTCAGCACCCAGATCGCGTAGGGGCTCGCGATCGTCACCATGGCCAGGATCAGCGCCCAATGATTGTTGAGCAGGCCGTAATTGCCCATGGTGCGGTACATCGGCACGGCGAGGAACGCCGCCGGAATGAAGTAGGTGAAGAGCGCGAGGTTCAGCACCATGCGTCCGCCCGGCACCTTCAGCCGCGAGATCGAGAACGCCGCGGCCGTGGCGATGAACAGCGTCAGCATGCCGACGGACGCCGCGATCAGGGTCGAGTTCCAGAACTGGACGTAGAAGTCGCGCAGGAAATAGTGCTGCTGCTTGAACACGATCTCGAAATTATGCAGCGTCGGATGATCCGGCCACAGCTTGCCCGAGAACGCGTCCTCCTTCGGGGAGATCGCGAACAGGAACATGTGATAGATCGGGATCATCGTCCACAGGAAGACGGGAATGCCGATCAGCAGCAGCCGCGCTTCAGTCGCGACTTCGCGCCAAGAAAATTCTCTTACGCCGGGGAGCTTCATCGCGACAGCCGTTTCATCATGAAGTACACGAGCGGCAGGACGAACGGCATCGCGCAGACGATGGATGCCATTGCCAGTGAGAGCTGGTCGAGCCGCAAATAGCGGATACCGAGCGTCGACAGCACGTGCGTGAGGTCGGCCGGGCCACCGCCGGTGAGCAGGTAGACGCTGTTGAAATCGCCCAGCGTCCAGATCATCGAGAGCAGCGTGCAGGTCACGTAGAGCGTCTGCATCGACGGCCAGGTGATGTAGCGGAATTTCTGCCACCAGCTCGCGCCGTCCACTTCGGCGGCTTCGAACAGATCGTGCGAGATCGCAAGGCGTCCGGTGATCAGGATCAGCGTCCAGAACGGCAGCGACTTCCAGATGTGCACGCCGATCGCCATGCTGAGCGCCACGGTCGGATCGTTCAGCCAGTTCGGGCCGTCATCGCCGGTGAAGGAGAAGATGAGGTGGTTGATGACGCCCCACTCGGGATTGAGCATGAAGCGCACCGACAGGATGGTCGGGATCGACGGCACCGCCCAGGGCAGGATGAAGATCACCGAGAGCCATTTGATCCAGGTGCGCTGCTGCGCGAAGAAGCCGGACAGCAGCAGCGCGATCAGCATCTTGATGTTGATGCCGATGACCAGGAAGATCAGCGTGTTGACCGCGGCGCGTGCAAAGATCGGGTCGTTGTACAGCGCGACATAGTTCTCCGGAGCACGCGCCAGCCACAGCCCGTAGCAGACGGGATAGACCACGAAGGCGAGGAAAACGAGCAGATAGGGCGCGAGCAGGATGATGCCCCAGACCTGCGCCGGGGTCAGCCGCGACGACAAGGGCGGGCCGGGGATTGCCTGATCGCCAGAGAGCGTGATCGCCATTCTTTTCGGACTCTTCAAAGAGAAGCCGGCCGCGAAACGCGGCCGGTGTTGTTCTTATACCTCTCCCTGCAACGCGGGGAGAGGGGCGGATGACTAACCCGCGACCTGCTTGATGCGGGCAATCAGTTCGTCGACGGCCTTGTCGACCGGAACCTTCTCGCTGACGACGCGGTTCATCGCCTTCGCCCACACGTTCTCGTTGTTGAGAATCGTGAACTTCCAGTTCTTGGTGAAGTCGAACGCCGCGGTGCCGCCTTTGAACTGCGTGTAGACCGCCTTGCGGTGCTTGTCAGCCTGCCAGAACGGACTTTCCTGGCTTTCCTTGGTCACCGGGAACCAGCGGCCGAGTGCGCCCTCGATATAGGGACGGACGTTCTCTTCCTGGAGCAGGAAGCTGATGAACTGCTTGGCCTCGGCCTTGTTCTTGGCCGCGGTGAAGATCAGCCCGGTCTTGACGTCGGAGCGGTAGCGGATGGTCGAGCCGTCCGGAGCCTTCGGGAAGGAGGCCGTGATGATGTCCTGCTCGTAGGCCTTCTTGCCGGCGTCGCGCTGCTCCTGGGTCAGGGCCTGGTTCTGCGAGTCCTCGAACCACTTCGCCGCGATCGAGATCGTGAAGTTGTGGGTCATCACGATGGTCTTGTTGTGGAAAGCGACGTTGTTGTCGGGGTCCTTCCAGGTCGTCGAGGAGGGCGGGGTGCAGCCCTTGATATAAGTGTCGGTGTAGTCCTTCATCGCCTTGATCAGGCCGTCGCGGACCTTGGGATCGTCGACCAGCAGCTTGCCGTCGTCGTCGACCAGCTTGACGTGGTAGGCGTCCATGAAGGTGTAGAACGACTGGAACGCGTCGGTGGATTCCACGCCCATCGGCTGGCCGACGGCGTAGATGCGCTGGCCGGTGGCCTTGCGGATCGCCGGCTGCACCTTGTCGCACCAGAACGTCCAATAACCCGTCCAGTCGTTCGGGATGTCGCTCTGCTTGACGCCGGCTTTCTCCAGCATGTCGTTCCAGATCTGGACGTGCATGCTCTGCTGCTTCAGCGGAAAGCCGTAATAGGCTTTCTTCTTGGTGACGTCGTTGTAGAGGATCGAGGCGTCCAGCGTGTTCTGCACGAACCGGCCCTTGATCGGCTCCATCACATCAGTGAGGTCTTCGAGCTTGCCCTCATAGGCCCACTTGCCCTGTGCCTGCACGTCATAGGAATCGGAATAGGCCACATCGGGCACGGTGCCGGCATCGAGCGCGGCGACCGTCTTCGGAATCATGTCCTGGATCGCGTATTGCGACAATTCGACCTTGATGCCGGTCTTGGCTTCGAATTTCTTGATCGTCTCGATCAGCGCGTCGTCTTCGGAGCGATAGAAGCCCTTGCCCCACCAGACTGTGATCGTCTTCTGCTGCGCAAAGGCGGGTGCAGTGGCGGCAAAAAGCCCAACCGCAGCGACCGCCAATGATACTGCGCCAATAACCTTGGATCTCACGTTTTTCTCCCTCAAACGGCCGGTGTTTTTAACCGGTCGTATAAAACACTAGCCCATGGCGGAAGTCCGATCTAGCGCCATCTTGTCAGACCATGGTCGCGGGATATCGGGCCAGCGGAGATGCTTAACACACGCATCGATGCAATGACCGCATCAATTCCCGGCAATCAATTCGGGTTTGTGCGTTCTGGCTTCGCCTGGACCATGCGCAACTCCGCACACCTGCTCGCCCGCGAAAGCCCGCGGTTGTAGGCGGTATGAGGACTGAACGCAACGCAATGAGTTCGCAACGCCGCGATGCTCCGGCTGCAGGAGCGAAAATGTCTCCGAAGACATGTCTCTAGAAAATCTAGGCTGGACGAGTCGAGGAACTCCGGCGCGACGGCGGACGGTCTTGCACCGCTCTGCCGGCGAGCTATCAGCGTTTCCGCTTCAGGCCCGTGGACGCGGCATTCGAACTTGCCTCGGCGGATCGCGGCCGCGGCTTGCCTTGTCCGCTCGTCGGGGAAGGCGAACGCCATGCCTCGAGGAGCATCTTGAGAAATTGGCCGGCGTGAGGCGACAGCGTCGCCCCGCGCCTGCGCACGATGCCGATCGTCCGCGAGACTTCCGGCTCGGTCAGCCGAATGGTGTGAATGATCGGATGGCCGGCCGCTGGCGTCGCGAGCCTCGGCAGCACGGCGATGCCGAGGCCGGCTTCGACCAGGCCAAGCGAGCCGGAAAGGTGAGCGACTTCATAGGACCAGTTCAGCTGCAAGCCGTGTCGCGCCAGCGCATTGTCGATCAGCGCGCGATTGCCGCTGTTGCGACCGACGGTGATGACCCGGTGCGACACGATTTCCGACCAGCTGACCTGCTTGCGCGATGCCAGCGGATGGTCATGACGGCAGGCCAGGACGAAAGGGTCCTCAACCAGTTTCTCGAACTCGATTTCCGCATGCGAAGCACCGATGAAGTTGATGCCGAAGTCGGCTTCTCCGCGCGCGACCGCTTCCAATCCCTCGTTGGCACCGATGTCGAGTATCCGGATGCGAATGCGCGGATACGCTTCGGCAAACCGACCGATCGCACGCGGCAGGAAATAGAACACCGCTGTCGGCACCGCAGCCACCGAGACCAGGCCTGAACTTCGCGCGCCGATATCGTGGATGGCGAGCACCGAGGTCTCGAACTCGTCGATGAGGCGGCGCACCTTCGGCAAGAAGTCGCGCCCGGTCATGGTGAGATTGACGTGGCGCGTCGACCGTTCGAGCAACGGCGCACCGAGGCCTTCTTCCAGTTTCTGAATGCGTCGGCTCAGCGCCGGCTGCGACAGGTTCAGCGCCCTGGCGGTGCGGACGAAGCTTCCCGTCTCCGCCACGGTGATGAACGCCTTGAGGTCGAGCAGTTCTGCGTTCACGGCAGGCTCCATTATTTCGATAAAAGAAATAATACATCAGATATTTGCATTTCACAAAAGAGTTCTGCCGGAGGATGCTTTGGCTCGCGCGAAGATGTCGCCGAACGGAACAGCTCCATGAACGATCAGATTGCCATTCCCTGTGTGGTCATGCGCGGGGGCACCTCGCGCGGGCCGTTTTTCCTGGCCCGTGATCTTCCGGCCGACGCCAACCTGCGCGACGCGCTCCTGTTGTCCGTGATGGGAGGGGGACACGACCTTGGAATCGACGGGATCGGCGGCGGCAACGCCGTCATCAACAAGGTCGCGATCATCGGGCCGGCAACGGTGCCCGGTGCCGATGTTGACTACCTGTTTGCCCAGGTGCGGGTTCGTGAAGGGATCGTCGATACCTCGCCGAATTGCGGAAACATGTTGGCGGCCGTGGGGCCGTTCGCAATTGAAGCCGGCCTGGTCGCCGCTGCCGCGGATCGCACCCATGTGCGCATCCACAATGTCAACACCGGCAAGTTGATTGACGCGACCGTTCCGACCCCCGCAGGACGCGTGACTTACGATGGTGAGACGCGGATCGACGGTGTGCCGGGAACGGCCGCGCCGATCGAACTGTCGTTCCCCAACGCGGCCGGCGCACGCACTGGTCGCCTGCTGCCGACGGGACGATCCGTCGACCGCATCGAAGGCATCGATGTGACCTGCCTCGACGCGGCGATGCCGGTCATGCTGGTCCGCGCGGCGGATCTGGGATGGAGCGGCCGTGAGGCTCCGTCGGATTTCGCCGACAGCGGCTTCCGCGCACGTCTCGAAGATCTGCGCATCGAGGCGGGCCGCCGGATGGGCTTTCCAGATCCCGCGACGATGGTGATCCCGAAACCGGTTCTGATTGCGCCCGCGTGCGGGGCGACGTTGAACGTCAGGTACTTCATGCCACACGACTGCCATAGCGCGCTGGCGGTCACCGGCGCGGTCGCGATCGCGACGGCGTGCGTCACGCCCGGGACGATCGCCGCAGAGATGGTCGGACCGCTGGTGCCGCCGGTGCCGATCACACTCGCCCACCCCTCCGGCCAGCTCGTGGTCAGGCTGGAGCCCGGCCCGGTTGCCCGGGTGCTGCGGACAGCCCGGCGAATCTTCGAGGGCCAGGTCTTCGCCCGCCGGTCGCACGTGCCTTGTTCGGTCCTGGCGGCCTGACGCCGGGCTGCTCTTAAACCTCAAGAAATAAGACAAGGGAGAAACGAGAATGCAGATGCGAGCGCAGGCTGGGCCCGCGAGCAGTGAGCCGCGAAAGCCGTTCTACCGGATTCTCTATGTCCAGGTGCTGATCGGCCTCATGCTCGGTGTCCTCACCGGCCATTTCTGGCCCGAATTCGGCGCCGCGCTGAAGCCGTTTGGCGACGGCTTCGTCAAGCTGGTCAAGATGATGATCGCGCCGATCGTGTTCTGCACCATCGTGAGCGGCATCAACAGCATCAGCGATTCGCGCGAGGTCGGCCGCACGCTGGTGAAGTCCATGGCGCTGTTCTACCTGCTGACCGTGCTCGCTTTGCTGGCAGGGCTGATCGCGGTGTCGCTGATCCAGCCGGGCGCGGGCATGCATGTTGCGGTCAATACGCTGGATCCGTCGGTAGCCGCGAAATTCACCAAGCAGGCAGGGGTATCCGGCTTCGCGGACTTCATGCTGCACATCATCCCGCATTCGTTCTTTGGAGCGTTCGCCGACGGCGAAGTGCTGCCGGTCCTGCTGGTCTCCATTCTCATCGCCTTTGGGCTGAGCCGCGCCGGTGACGGGGGTGTCGTGGTGACAAAGGCAGTCGCCTCGTTCTCTGAGGTGCTGTTCGTGTCCTTCGGCTTCATCATGAAGCTCGCTCCGCTCGGCGCCTTTGGCGCCATGGCGTTCACGGTGGGCCGCTATGGCATCCGTTCGATTGGCTCGCTCGGACTGCTGATCCTGACGTTCTATCTTGCCTGCTCCGTCTTCGTGGTCATCGTGCTGGGCACGCTGGCGCGGCTGAACGGCTTCAGCCTGTGGAAGACGATCCGCTACTTCAAGGAAGAATTGCTGATCGTGCTCGGCACGTCGTCGTCGGAGCCGGCGCTGCCTGGCGCGCTGCGCAAGCTGGAGCAGCTCGGATGCCGGAAAGGCGTATCGGGGCTCGTGTTGCCGATGGGCTATTCCTTCAATTTGGATGGCAGCGCCATTTATCTCACCCTGGCGTCCATCTTCATCGCGCAAGCCTGCGACATTCACCTGTCATGGGGGCAGATTGCGGCGATGCTCGGATTGATGCTGCTGACGTCCAAAGGGGCCGCCGGTGTTACCGGCAGCGGCTTCGTTGCGCTTGTCGCGACCCTCTCCGTCATGCCGGACCTGCCCGTGACCGGCGTGGCGCTGCTTGTCGGCATCGACCGCTTCATGTCGGAGGCGCGGGCGCTGACCAGCATGATCAGCAACTGTGTCGCATCCATCACCATTTCGCTGTGGGAGGACGCCTGTGATCGCGAGGTGTTGGCCCGTGAACTGGGTCAGGGCGAGGTCGCGGCCGCGCCGAAGATCGCTGCGGCACCAGTGGTGCGGGAGGACAAAAGCTGGATTTCGACGCCGCAATCGGCCGCGTGACGCCGCATTCGCATGAAATCGGTCAGTATGGCAAGTTGGGCCGTCGTGCGCAGGCAGCCAACTTCTGAGAGAGCGAAGTTGACGCCTCTAGTTGGACTTGGCGCTGTCCTTCGCGTTCTCCGCCGTGGGCGATTCCGCCGGTGCGGGGCGCTTTCCGCTGCCGGTGATGCGCTCGATTGCGGAGCGCACGGCGTCGCCTCCCTTGCGGTCCTTCAGCATGTCGAGCAGCGGCGCGGAGGCCGGCGAGCGGCGGATCAGGCTTTCCGGATCGGGGAAGATCAGCGGATCGTCCCAGGGGCCCTGCACCACGAAGGGCAGTTCGAACCCCGACGCACTGTTGAGGCTCGCCACGCCCTTCATGTCGTATTCGCGCGTCGGAACCGAGGCGGTGCCGGTGAGCGTGATCTTCGCCGCCGGCCCTTCGACGCGGATGTCCTCGGCGGTGGCGATCCCGTCGGAGAATTTCACGGCGATGGTGAGATTGTTGTAGGGCGTCGAGCCGTTGCGGAAATTGCCACCGCCCGACAACGGCCGCCGCTCCAGCCGCTTCAAGAGCTGCTCGGCGTTGAAGCCCGCGATCGCACCGTCATGCCCGGTCACGGTGGCGCTTCCGTCGAGTGACTGCACGAGGCCGAACGGGCTCGATCCTGAGGCGAGGAGCGAGACATTGATGTTGCCGCGGCCGGACAGCTTGTTGAGACCGAACAGTTCGGTGGCGCAGGCCTGGAGATCGACGTCGGTGAACTGGAATTGCGCCTTGATGTCGGCGACTGTGTCGGACCGCGCGATGCCGAACGAGCCCTTCGCGATCCCGCCATAGACTTGCGCCTCGCCGACCGAGAGCGCCAGCGTGCCATTGCGCAAATTGGCGCCGATCGCGGTGCGGCCGAGCTTCGTCGGCCCGACCGTCAGCCTTGCGGCCGACAGGCGCATGTCGAGGTCGGTGGTCGACAATCCATTGAGATCGAACAGCTGCCTGTTCCAGTCGCGTGCGCCGCTCGCGAGCAGGCGGAACGTCGAGATATAAGGTGTGAAGTCGAGCGCGTCGGCGGCGAGCGTCGCCTGCAGCGTCTGCCGGCCGTTATTGGCGTAGGTCATGACACCCTCGGCGGCATTGCCGTCGAGCTCGACATTGACATTGGTGAGCGCGATCGAGGCGCCGACGACGTTGGCGCGCGCCTTTAGCGCGAAGCGGCCGAAGCCGCCGCTGCCGGGCTGCGGCTGCCCGGTCCAGCGCAGCGCGTTGCGCAAGGACGGGCTGTCGACGGTGAGCGTGCCTTCCATCATCGGGCTGGTGCGATTGGCGACGCTGCCGTCGAAGGCGAGCTTGAGCGGCGCGCTGGCGATTCGCGCCTTCAGGCCGGACCGGTCGCCGGAGAGGGCGGCGACGAAATCGGAAAAGCTGATCGAGCCGTCGACGCGCTCGCCGCGCCAGTCGAACTGCCCGGTCGCAGCAAAGGAGCGCGAGATCGAAGGCCAGGCCAGCGACAGGTCGATGTCCTCGAGCTTCTCGGTGGCATGCGTGGCGGCGTCCTCGTAATCGAGCACGCCGTCCTGGATCCGGATTTCGGAGAACGAGACCTGGTTCTCGGCCCCGGGCTTCATGGTGCGGGCGATGGTCTGGATGAAGGGCGTCCAGTTGCTCTCGCCGTCCGGCTTGAGGTTGACGTGGATCCGCGGCCGCAGCAGCATCAGGTCGGCGATCTCGAACCGCTGCAGCAGCAGCGGGAGCAGCCGCAAATTCGCGGTGAGCACGTCGACCTGGAGCGCGGGAGCGCTAGTGCCGCCGCCCTTGAGGCCGACGTCGTGAAAGGAGATGTAGCTCGCCGGCAGCACCGAGATGTCGATGCTGCCCGCGACGTTGAGCTCGAGCCCGGTGACGTCGCGGATCTGCGCTTCGACCGCCTTGCGCAGCGCGTCGCGGTTGATGAGCCAGGAGGTCGCGATCAGGGCGATCAGGGCGACGCCGAGCAGCGCCGCGATCGGCGTCCCGAGGCGCTTCATTCCTTGGGCCATGGTCAATGGCATGTCCTGATCGGGTTGGTCGTTGGAGCCAGAAGGGCGGGCCGGGAAACCTGCGCGCCCACACCCAACCCCCGCAACTTGATGGGTTTTCTTGACGCTTTCAAGGCCGCGGCACGGTTATGCCCACGGCATGGGCAGCTTCTATCACCCGGGGGCGGAGCGGAGAACCCCCGTATCATTGACGGCTTCGGACGATTTCGCCTAATAATCGCCGCCAATGAGGCGCGACGCCTGCAAGCCGAAGGTTCAGTCGAGGTTTTTTGCATGAACAAGGTCTATCCCGACGCCAAGTCGGCGCTCGACGGCATTCTAAAAGACAACATGATGATCATGTCGGGCGGCTTCGGCCTCTGCGGCATTGCCGAGGAGCTATCGGACGCGATCCGGGAGTCCGGCGTCAAGGGCTTGACGGTGGTCTCCAACAATGCCGGCGTCGACGGTATCGGCCTCAGCCGCCTTCTCGAAACCCGCCAGATCAAGAAGATGATCTCGTCCTATGTCGGCGAGAACAAGCTGTTCGCCCAGCAATTCCTTGCCGGCGAGCTGGAACTTGAATTCAACCCGCAGGGCACGCTGGCCGAGCGCATCCGCGCCGGCGGCGCCGGCATCCCGGCTTTCTACACCAAGACCGGCGTCGGCACGCTGATCGCCGAAGGCAAGGAAGTGAAGGAGTTCGACGGCGAGAAGTACCTGATGGAGCGCGGCCTGTTCGCCGACCTCGCCATCGTGCATGCCTGGAAGGGCGACACCGCCGGCAACCTCATCTACCGCAAGACCGCCCGTAATTTTAACCCGATGATGGCGACCGCCGCGAAGATCACGGTGGCCGAGGTCGAGCATCTGGTTCCGGCCGGTGAACTCAATCCCGACCACATCCACACCCCCGGCATCTTCGTGAAGCGCATCGTCGAGGTCGGCACGGCCAAGAAGCGCATCGAATTCCGCAACACCCGCCCGCGTCCGACGACGGCGCCGGCGGCCGGCACTGGAGTTGAAATCTGATGGCCTGGACCCGTGAACAGATGGCCGCGCGCGCCGCGAAGGAATTGCGCGACGGCTATTACGTCAATCTCGGCATCGGCATCCCGACGCTGGTCTCGAACTACATCCCTGATGGCATGGACGTCAGCCTCCAGAGCGAGAACGGCATGCTCGGCATGGGCCCGTTCCCCTATGAAGACGAGGTGGATGCGGACCTCATCAACGCCGGCAAGCAGACCGTGAGCGAGCTGCCCTCGACCTCGTACTTCTCGAGCGCGGATTCCTTCGGCATGATCCGCGGCGGCCACATGGATCTTTCGATCCTCGGCGCCATGCAGGTGGCCCAGAATGGCGATCTCGCCAACTGGATGATCCCCGGCAAGATGGTCAAGGGCATGGGCGGCGCGATGGATCTCGTCGCCGGCGTCAAGCGCGTCGTCGTGGTGATGGAGCATTCGGCCAAGGACGGCCCGAAGCTGCTGAAGAAGTGCAACCTGCCGCTGACCGGCGAGCGCGTGGTCGACATGGTCGTCACCGATCTCGCCGTCTTCACCATCGACAAGCACGGCGACGGCGGCATGGCCCTGATCGAGCTCGCCGACGGCGTCTCGCTCGACGAGGTCAAGTCCAAGACCGAAGCCGAATTCCGCGTCGCGCTGAAGAATACCTGAGGCTTTGCAATGGGGCGCGCATGACAATACGGTCTGCGCGTTCCGAAGACGCCGGTTTCATCGTACAAACCATCCTGTCGTCGCAGCGCGGCTACCGCTCGCGCGGCTGGTTCGACGTCGCGCTTGGCTGGCCCGAAGCACAGTGCCGCGATTTCATCGCGCGCATCGCGGTCGCCCGCACCGTGTCGATGTGGCACGTCTCGCAATTCCTGGTCGCCGAGGTCGATGGCAGGCCGGCGGCGGCGCTCTGTGCCTTGCCGGCGGCGGGCACGGGGCCTGCGGCCTGGCACGCGATCGAGGAAGTCGCCACTGCGACCGGGCTCGCTCGGCCGGAGCTGGACACCATCCGCCAACGCGGCGCCTATTCGCGCGCCTGCTGGGTTCAGGGCGGCGAGGGCGACTGGATGATCGAGTATGTCGCGACCGACCCCGCATATCGCGGCCGCGGGCTGGTGCAGGCGCTGATTGTCCACGCACTTGAGAAGGGACGGTCGGCCGGATTTGCGCGGGCGACGATATCGTTCCTGATCGGTAACGATGCGGCCGAGCGCGCCTACGCCAAGGCCGGGTTTGTCTTTGCCGAGGAGAAGCGTGATCCGGCCTTCGAGGCGATCATCGGCGCGCCCGGTTTTCGAATGTTCGCGCGCACGATTTGAGCGCGCCTAGTCGCCGCATCCGACAGTGTCATGCCCCGCTTTAGGCGGGGCATCCAGTACGCCGCGGCATCTCGATTCGATCACCGCCGCCCCGGAGTACTGGATCGCCCGCCTTCGCGGGCAATGACATCGAGTGTGGGGCGGCTACGACCTCGCCGCCCACGCCTTGCTCCATCGCGCCGATACGCTCGCCACCCAGGACGTCTCCTCGCGCACCAGGCGGAAGCCGAGATTGGCAGGCGGCACGCCTTGGGCACAGCCGCCGGCGCGGGCGTCGCGGATGAAATCGGTGACATAGGCGCGGTGGGCGCCCTCGGCGACACGCACGCCGCAGTTCACGGTCGGGCGGCCGACATTGCCGGTGTCGTCGACGCGCGAGCGCACGAAGCAGGTCGTGGTCCACTCCCAGACGTTGCCGGCGAGATCCTCGACGCCATGCTCGTTCGGGCCGAACTTGCCGAACGGATAGGCGGTGGTGTCGGCGAGGTCGCGTTCGGATTCACGCTCGTAGCGGCTGATCCAGCGCTTCGAAGGATCGTTGGCATCGACCGCGACACCATCGTCCTTAAATCTGGAGCCGGCGGCGAAGGCCCATTCCTCGTCACTCGGCAGGCGGTAATGGTGGCCGGTCTTGCGCGACAGCCAGCCTGCATAGGCCTCGGCATCGTGCCAGCTCACCTGCACTGCGGGGCGATCGGGGGCGATCGCCACGTCGCGATCGAGCGCGCGGCAGGCGCCGTCTCGCACGCAGGCCTGATAATCGGATGAGGCGACCTGATTTCGCATGATGTGCAGCGGCCGGTCCATCCGAATGGTGCGCAGCGGCGCTTCCGCCTGCCGCCCGCCGCGGGTGAAGTCGCCGGCTTCACGATATGAGAAGCTGCCGGCGGCGACTTCGATCATCGCCGGCTCACCTCCCGCGTGGCGCGTCGCCATCTCCGAAACCAGAGGCGCGACCGCCAGCGGTCCCGCAAGCCCGGCCGCGCAGGCGAGTGCCAGTTTGAGCTTGAATGCGATCAGCACGGTCATTCCCCGAAGAAAGAAAAAGGGGCCGGTGATGACCGGCCCCTCGTCGCGTTTAGTTGGTGCCGGCAGGCGGTATTTCTGCAGGCACCTTCACCTGGGTCATCAGATCGTCGTTCCACTTGCCTTCGACCTTGAAGTGCGCGGTGGCGCCGAGATCGGCCGCCTCGATCAGATTATGCGTGACATAGGCGTAGATGCCGGGTTGCTGGAATTTGTACAGCGCAGCTCCCGCCGAACCGCCGCGGATGAACCAGGTCTCGAGCCCGACCTCAGGTGCATTGCCGAACTTTCCGGTCTCCCAGACATAGTCGCCATGGCCGCCGATCAGATGCGGACGGCTGTCGCGATTGGCCTGGGAGTGCACGATCAGCACGTTCTCGCCGACATTGGCGGTCAGCGCATTCTTGCCGGTGAGTGCGCCGACCTTGCCGTTGAACACGACATGGGTGGGAGTCAGCTTCTTCATCACCTCTTCCGTGTCGGTGAAGGCCTCGCCCGGCGAGTCGTAGGACTTGAAATTGCCCTTCTCGTCACGCGGCACGTACATGTCCTGCTCGCCGATATAGTAGACCTTGTCGTACTTCAGCGCGTGGCCCTTGCCGTCGTTCAGTCCCTCGCGCGGCAGCACCATCACGGCGCCGTTCATGCCGGAGACGACGTGCCAGGGGATCATCGGGCCGCCCGGCGCGCAGTGATAGACGAACACGCCGGTCTTGGTCGCCTTCCAGCGCAACACGACCTGTTCGCCGGGATTGATCAAAGTGAGCGCGCCGCCGCCGAGCGCACCGGTCGCGGAATGGAAGTCGATGTTGTGCGGCATGGTGTTGGTCGCGGGATTGACCAGCGTCGTCTCGACGTAGTCGCCCTCATGCACGACCATGAGCGGGCCCGGCATCGAGCCGTTGAAGGTCATGGCCTGGAAGGTGGTGCCCTTCTCGTCGATGACGACCTTCTTCTCCTCGATCGTGAGCTTGAACTCGATGATCTTGGGGCCCTGCGTCGTGGCCTGCTCGTGCGCATGCACGAAGGGCGGAGCGACCAGCTCTACCTTCTGACGCGGCAGCTTGAGATCGCTGGCGGCGAAAGCCGGCGTCGCCAACATCAGGGCGGTCGCGGCGGCGCTGATCAATGCGGCTCTGCGGGTCAACATCGGAAGCATCCTTCATGTGAAAAGGTTTTGATGACGGATGCAGTGTGCGCCGATCGCGGCAAGCGTGTTTGCGCTGCGACAAGCTTTTGCCGCGTTTCCAACTCCGCAACAGTACTTAGGTGCCTCAACGTAGCAGGATGGGTGCCATCACGTTGATTGCCGCGCGTGAGCGCAACGGTATCGGCGCTCAGCGGCAACTCGTTTGCATCTTCAAAGTTGGATGATCTACTCGCCCGGCACCTATGCGCCGAATCGAAGCCTTGTCGAAATCGAGGTTAGAGCAGATGCACGGCAAGCCAGACCGTTCCCCAGATCGCCAGCGCCAGCACGACGAAGACGGCGATCGCTGCGGCCAGGGCGCGCACCACGCCGGCGGCGGCTGGCGTGGCCGGGGCCGGCCGGAAGTCGTCGAAACGCGGGATGTGGCCGCGGACGTCGGGCAGGGAGAGAATGAGTTCGAGTGCGAGAAGCCTCATGGCAAACGCTCCGGATGGCCGCGCGAATTATTCTCATCATGGTCGGGAACCGATCGCCGCGCTTTGCGCGAGCGCAAAGTCGCTTCCGCGCATCCGGGTTAATTGAACTCATTCCCTGATTTGCCGCGATGTCTGCGCGCGGCGGAAATTTACGAATGGGTAAGATATGAGAGCTGATCTTGCGGCGATCTACGGCGAGGAACGTCTGCCACGCTACACCAGCTATCCGACCGCACCGCACTTTACGCCCGCGATCGGACCGGACACATATGCCCGGTGGCTGGCGGAGCTGCCGCCGGGCGCGAGCGCGTCGCTTTATCTGCACGTGCCGTTCTGCCGCGAGATGTGCTGGTACTGCGGCTGCCACACCCAGATCGTCCGCCGCGACGAGCTCATTGCCGGTTATCAACGCACGCTCCGCAGCGAGATCGCGCTCGCTGCCGAAACCATCGGCCGCCGCATCAAGGTCGAGCACATCCATTTCGGCGGCGGTACGCCGACGATCATGGCGCCGGAGGCTTTTGCCGAACTGATGGCGACGATGCGCCAGAACTTCTTCGTGCTGCCTTCGGCCGAAATCGCCGTCGAGATCGATCCCCGCACATTGACCGTGGACATGGTCGAGGCCATGCGGCTCTCGGGCGTCAACCGCGCGAGCCTCGGCGTGCAGAGCTTCGATCCCGTGGTGCAGCGGGCAATCAATCGCGTGCAGAGTTTCGAGCAGACGGCCTCCGTGGTCGACATGCTCCGCCATGCCGGGATCGAGGGCATCAATTTCGACCTGATCTACGGGTTGCCGCACCAGACTGTCGCGTCGTGCCTGGACACCGTGCGGCGCAGCCTCGCGCTCGCGCCCAATCGTTTTTCGGTGTTCGGCTATGCTCATGTGCCTGATTTCAAGAAGCACCAGCGCATGATCAACGAGGCCGTGCTGCCCGACGGCCTTGCCCGCCACGACCAGGCCTGCGCGATCGCGAATGCCCTGAAGGAGGCAGGTTACGTGCAGATCGGGCTCGATCATTTCGCGCGCCCCGACGATGCCATGGCCGTGGCGTTCGAGCAGGGAACGCTGCGGCGCAATTTTCAGGGCTACACCACCGACAAGTGTGAAGTCCTGCTCGGCTTCGGTGCGAGCGCGATCGGACATCTGCCGCAGGGCTACGTCCAGAACGAGGTGCAGATCGGCGCCTATGCGCAGAGCATCGCCGCCGGCCGCCTCGCCACCGCGAAGGGCTATGGGCTTACTGACGACGACCGGCTGCGCGCCGACATCATCGAACGCATCATGTGCGAGTTCAGTGCCGATCTCGGCGACATCTGCGCGCGCCATGGCGCAGAGGCCGGCGCGATGTTGAAATCGGCGGCGCGTCTGAAGCCGCTGATCTCCGACGGCGTCGTGAGGTTGGACGGCGATCGGCTCGCGGTCGCCAAGGACTCGCGCTTTCTGGTGCGCAGCGTCGCAGCCGCGTTCGATGCGCATCTGGATCCGGACAAGCAGCTGCATAGTCGGGCGGTTTAGAGCCACCCTCTCTCCGGCATTCCGGGCTCGCGCCAAGAGGCGCGCCCCGGAATGACGAGCTGAGGAACTGGCAGCAGCTTGCGCTTCAACAAAGAGACTTCCGCCCGCGCCGCTATCGTCAATTCGGAACGGAGTTGTCCATGCCCTTCCGATCCGATGATTTGGTCGATGACATCATGCGCACGGCGCCGCACACGATCCGCGTGTTTCTCGCCTTCAGGATGGCTTGTGTCGGCTGTCCGATCGCGATCTTCCACACCGTGGATGACGCCTGCCGCGAGCATGGCATCGATCGCGAGAAATTCCTCGCTGCACTGAGCGATTGCGTGCCGGCGTGACGCGGTCTGGAATTTGCGCGGGTGCGCGCGAATTCCCGGATGAGGGAGCGCTTTCGCCGTAAGCGGAAGCACCCCTCACCCCTATCTTGAGCGGAGATATCCTGGTGCGGCTCTCACGTCGCGCCGCCGTCGGCGCTCCGCTCCGCCAGCACGACGATCTTGTGCGGCTCGCGCAGGATGATGCGCTGCCGGCCGCTCTCGACGAGGCCTTGGCTCTCCCAGCCGCTCAGGATGCGGCTGACCGTGTGCAGCGTGGTGCCGGTCATCTGCGCGATGTCCTGGCGGCTGATCGGGAAATCGATCTCGATGCCGTGGTCGAGCTTCTTGCCGGATTGCTTGGCGAGGCGCAGCAGCGCGTGCGCGACGCGTTGCTCGACCTGCTGGGTCGACATTTCCAGGATGCGGGTGTGACTCTCCTGAAGCCGCGTGCCGACGGTCTGGAGCGTGTTGGCGGCAAGCGCCGGAAACCGATCGATCAACCGCGGCCAGGCCGAGGTCGGCCAGATCAGCACGACGCTGTCATCGACCGCCATCGCCGTCGCCGGATACCGCGTGGCTCCGATCGCCATCGCGAGCCCGAATGTTTCGCCGGGCGCGACATAGCGCACCACGATCTGCTCGCCGGTCGGCGTGGTCTTGGCCGCGCGGACATGGCCGTGCAGCAGCAGGAAGAAGGACTGCGCGTCCGCCCCCTGCTCGAAGATGGCACTGTTCTTGGGGTAGCGCGCCGAGCGGGCCTCACGCAGGATCTCGTCCAGAGCTTCCGGTGTCACCCCCGCAAACAGCGGCAAATGCGCAACCAGCGATGTGTCGACCTTGGCCATTCTGCCTCCTTGACGCTCGGGAGTGTGATGGCACCTGCAATCGTCAGGTAGTTTGCGATAGCGCAAAACGGGCCGGCCGGGTGGCAGTATTTTTCCAAATGACGGTCTGAATTCATTGGAGTTGACCCCATGGCTGGCGCCCGATCCCGCAACTTTGCGGGCTGGCCGCTGTTTGCGAACAGCTTTCGCCCCTTTTTCCTGCTCGCCGCGATCCAGGCGGCCCTGTCGATCCTGGCCTGGCTGCCGATGTTCTATGGCGAATTGTCCGTGAGCTCCGCATTCGCACCCCGCGACTGGCACATCCACGAGATGCTCTATGGCTTTCTGCCGGCTGTCATCACCGGGTTCCTGTTCACCGCAATCCCGAACTGGACGGGGCGGCTGCCGATCCGGGGCACGCCGCTGGGAGCGCTGCTGGCGGTCTGGCTTGCCGGGCGCGTCGTGGTGACGATGTCGGCCAATATCGGCTGGGCGTTTGCGCTGGTCGTCGATGCCGCCTTCCTGGCATTGGTCGTCGCTGCCGCGGCGCGCGAGATCATCGCAGGCGGCAACTGGCGCAATCTGCCCGTGGTGGGGCTGGTGCTCGTTCTGCTCGCCGGCAATGTCGCCTTCCATGTTGAAACGCATGACGAGGGCGCGGCCGATGTCAGCATCCGCGTCGGCATCGGCGTGGTCATTCTGCTGATCGCCTTGATCGGCGGCCGCATCATTCCGAGCTTCACCCGCAACTGGCTGGTCAAGTTCAATCCCGGCCGTCTGCCCGTGCCATTCGGACGCTTCGACGGCGCGGTGATCGGATGCAGCGCGCTCGCGCTCGTCTCATGGATCGTGGCGCCGCTCAACATGATCACCGGCATCGTGATGGCGGCGATTGGCATACTGCATCTGGTTCGGCTTGCACGCTGGGCCGGCGATCGCACCACGCGCGAGCGGCTGCTGCTGATCCTGCATGTCGGTTATGTCTTCGTGCCGTTCGGTTTCATTTTGAACGCTCTGGCCGCCTTCGGCGTGCTGCCGCCAAGCGCCGGCATCCACGCCTGGATGGCGGGTGCGGCGGGAACCATGACTCTCGCGGTGATGACCCGCGCAAGCCTCGGCCATACCGGACAGGCCTTGACGGCTTCGCCGGCGATCCAGGGAATCTATGCCGCGGTCATCATCGCGGCTCTGGCCCGGGTCGCTGCCGTCCTACTGCCCGCGCACAACGATGTGTTGTTGCACATCGCCGCCTTCGGCTGGATCGTCGCCTTCCTCGGATTTGCCATCGCGTTCGGCCCGTTGCTCGCCGGCAGCCGGCGGCGTGCCCTCGCCACGATGGGCGTGCCCGCTCCGGCGCGCTGAGCTCAAGCGGCAGTCGCCGCGGGCGGCGCCGTCAGAGGCCGCACGCCCTTGCGCCACTCGGTGATGGTGCAGCCGAACCGGCCGCGGAACCAGCGCGCCATGGCGCTCTGCGCGGAGAAGCCAAGCTGTACCGCGATGTCGGCCAGCGGCCGGCCGGGATCTTCGATCAGCCGGGTCACGAGATCGGCGCGTCGCGCGTCGAGGATGGCCGAGAAGCTGGTGCCCGATGCAGCGAGGCGGCGGTGGATGGTCCGGCGGGTGCAGGCAAGATGCTCGGCGACGCGCTCGACCGTGCAGTCGCCGCCGGCGAGCAGGAGGCGTACGACCTCGTCGACCTTCTGCTCCCAGCTGGCGGGCCGTGTTTCGATCGCCTCGATCCGCTTGCGCAGATAGCTCGCGATCAGTGGATGCGCGCTCGGGATCCGACGTTCCATATCGTGCAGCGACAACAGGATCGCGTTATCCTTCGCGTTGAAGATCACGCGGCAGCCGAAGAATTCGCGGTGGCGCTTGCGGTCGTGCGGCGGTGGGTAATGCAGGTGCACCTCTTGCGGCCGCCAGTCGTGACCGAACAGCGACTGGATGATGCGGTGGACGCTGCCGAGCGCCATGTCGATCGACTGCCGCGACGCGCTCGGGTGCCGGCCGCGCAGATGCATCGTGATGGTCACGGTCTGCTTGCCGCGCGCAACGTCCAGCCGCATGCCGTCATGATGGACATGGATGAAGCGCGAGAACGCATCGATGGCCTCACCGACGGTCGCTTGCTCGCGCACGATCAGGCCGACCGCGCCGAAATTGGTCAGGCCGCCGCGCTCGGCGAGGCGCAAGCCGAAATCCTCAGTGCCGGACGCCTCCGCCGACGATTCGAGCAGACGGCGCAGGCCGGCGACGGCAATGGGCGTGTCGGGTTTGTCGAGGCAGGTTGGCGGCAGCCTTGCCTTGCGCATCATCTGCCTGGGGTCGAGCCCGACTGACCGGGCGACGTCCGGATAATAACTCAGGCTTGAGCTGCGAATGAGGTCGGTCATGCGAACCGTTCCAGCCATCCCTGCAGATGTCTCGAAATGTAAAATTTCTGTCCCGGTCAGTCAAACCCAGGAACCGGACGGAACATACATAGGGGAAACCGAAGCACGAGCGTGAATGCCGTGCTTACGACGGCGCGGCAGGGCGATGGAGCCGGCTACCGTCTCGGACCATTTGACCAAGACATTGCTGGATCGGGATCATGCCGGGAAACATGCTTTCCAAGGGTGAGATATTCGTCATCGACACCGACGCAGCCTCTCGCGAGCAACTTTCGGCGGCGCTCCAACGGAACGCCTATGAGGTGATCTGTTTCGCTGACGGTGCGTCTCTCGTGTCCGCAGCAAAGGCGCGGATGCCGGCCTGCGTGCTGCTGGAGCTGCCGTCCGATCACTCGGGCCTCGAGGTGCTCAAGCGGCTGCGCGGCGAGAACTGCATGGCGCCGGTGCTGGTGACCTCGGCGAACGGCAGCATTGCCATGGCGGTCGACGCCATCAAGAGCGGCGCGGCCGACTTCATCGAAAAGCCGTTCCGCACCCACGACATCGTCGGCCGGATCGATGCCGCCATCGATGAGTTCGCCCAGCCCGCCACGATCCGGCAATGCTGGCTGCCCGGTTGCGAGCCCCTGACCGAGCGTGAAGGCGACGTGCTCGAGCATCTCGCCGCCGGCCTCACCAACAAGGAGATCGCCCGGCGCATGCATCTGAGCGCGCGGACGGTCGAGGGTTACCGCGCCAGCATCCTGAAGAAGGCCGGCGCCCGCAACGTGACCGATCTGCTGCGCCGTATCTTCGGCCAGGCCTCGCCGACCCAGTTTTAAGGGCTTCCGGGAACGACAAAGCGTTCCGCGGCCATGGTGCCGCCGCGGCGGCGCCGCACAGAAACCTCAATCGAACCAGTTCCTTCCCTGCCGCGTCCAACCACGATGGCGAGGCATTTCATCGCGCGCGTCCGGCTGGCGGCGCGGCGATACCGGCAGGAGGGACTTGATGCGCATCACCGCAAGATATTTGGCAACCACGGGCCTGGTCCTGGTGACCACGGCCATCGCATCGCCGTCATGGGCGGCCAACGTGGATGCCACGTCGACGATCGACACGGTCACCGTCTATCCCGACGGTGCCACCGTCACCCGTGTCATTTCATTGGACCTCGCCTCCGGTGACTCGACGCTGGTCGCCAAGGATTTTCCGCTCTCGCTCGATCCGTCTTCCCTCCGTGTTGAAGGCGAGGCGGGCGCCAAGCTCACCATCGGCACGATCGATGCGCGGCCGCCGAAGGCGGCACCGCCCGCAAACCTCTCCGAGCTGGACAAGCGCATCGAAGCACTGAGGGATCAGCGCGCCGATCTGCAGGGTGCGGTCGACTCGGCCAACGCCCGGCGCAAGTTTGCACAGCACTTTGCTGAGGCGTCGCCGGCCGGCCTCGGCGAGAAGGGCGATGCGCGCCCGATTGCCGAATGGCGCGCGGCCTTTGCAGCGGTTGCCGAGGAGATCGCGACCGCTGACACCGCAATTCGCGACGCCGCGCGAAAACAGCGCGAGATCGACCGCCAGATCGCGGAATTGGAAGCCGAGCGCTCGGCCAAGCCGCCGAGCAAGCTTGAGGTGCGGATCGACGTCGCCTCAGCCGCGGCGACCAAGGCGACGCTGCGCGTGACCTATGCCGTGCGCAACGCGCGCTGGGTGCCGCTCTACGACGCCCGGCTCGACACTGGCGCCAAGGATCGCAAGCCGCAGCTCGAGCTCGTTCGGCGCGCCGAGGTCACGCAGTCGACCGGCGAGGACTGGTCGAACGTGACGCTCGGCGTCTCCACCGTCCGCATCAGCCGCGGCGGCAGTGCCCCGGAGCTGAGCTCGCTGGTCGCGCAATATCCGCAAGTGCCGAAGCCGCTGGCGCTCGGGACCGTGTCGGATCTGGCGCGGCCGGCCCCGATGACGCGCCAGGCGCAATCGCTGATGCCCAAGGTTGCGGAAGCGGCCGAGCCGCGCGAGCGCGCCGACGAGCAACAGGCCGTCGCCGAGATCGGCGACTTCCAGGCCACCTTCAAAATTCCCGGCCGCGTCAGCCTCGGCGCTGCCGAGGGCGCCAAGAGCCTGCGTATCGCTGCGGTGAATGTGCCCGCCGATCTCGCGGTGCGCGCCGCGCCGGTCATGAATCCCACCGCGTTCCTCGAAGCCAGCTTCAAGCAAGCGGACGACACGACCCTGCTGCCCGGCAAGGTCGCGATCTACCGCGACGGTACCTTTGTCGGCCGCGGCAAGATCACGGCGTCCGCCAAGGACGACATCGTGCGGCTCGGCTTCGGCGCCGACGACAAGGTGAGAATCGAGCGCGCGGTGCTCAAGCGCAACGAGGGTTCGGCAGGCCTCTTGGTCACGACGTCGAGGACCGATGAGCGTTCGTTCAAGACCACGATCCGCAACGGCCATGATTTCCCGATTCGCGTCGCGATCGAGGATCAGCTGCCGGTCAGCGAGAATGAGGACATCGTCGTCGAGATGCTGCCGTCGAGCACGCAGCCGACCGCAACCAACATCCGCGACAAGCGCGGCGTGCTGGAATGGTCGTTCGACGCCAAGCCCGGCGAGGCCCGCGACATCAACTTCGCCTGGCGCGTCCGCTGGCCGAAGGACAAGAGCATGGTGATCGTGCCGGCGGGGGAGATTGCCAGCCACGAACGAGGGGCGCTCCCTCTCCCGCTTGCGGGAGAGGGCCGGGGTGAGGGCTCTCTCCTCTAGGGGATTGTCCCGTGTTGGAGACACCCTCTCCCCAACCCTCCTCCGCAGGCGGGCAGGGCTATCGCATATGACTCGTGGCGGCAGCCCGCGCGCACGCCTCGTCCTTCGAGACGGCGCTTACGCGCCTCCTCTCCATGAGCCACCTGTCAGACGACGTCTGGCAGGTGATTCATGGTTCCATGTGCAGCGCCCGCTTTCGGCGCTGGGGGCTCAGGATGAGGCTAATCGGCCTCAGTACCCGTTGAAACTGCTGCCGCGCACTCCGTCCTCATCCTGAGGAGCCCGCCTAAAGCGGGCGTCTCGAAGGATGGCCGCAGGGAAAAGCTCTCAAATGCGATAGCCCTGCGCAAGCGGGGGAGGGAGCGCACGGTCCTTGCAGAAACAGGATTGGCTAAATTCCGGTTTCAATTGCCCGCATCGACTGCGGCAGCACATACGGCACGCCGTCAGCCTGATGCACGAGCGCGTCGATCTCGAAGATGTCGCGGATGATCTCGCGCGTGACGACATTCGTGCGCGGGCCGTCCGCGGCGAGCCTGCCGCCGGCCAGCACGACCAGCCGGTTGGCGAAGCGGATCGCGAGATTGAGATCGTGCAGAATGGCGATGACTGCGGTGCCGGCAGCCGCGCGGCGGCGCGCCGCTTCGACGAGGTCGATCTGGTGACGCAGATCGAGGCTCGAGGTCGGCTCGTCCAGCAGCAGGAGCCCGGGTCCGTGCTCAGCCTCGCCGCAGGCGAGCTGCACCAGCACGCGGGCGAAATGGGCGCGCTGCTGCTCGCCGCCTGATAGCGTCGGCAATTGCCGCTCGCGGAATTGCGAAAGCCCGACCTCGTCCAGCGCGGCGTCGACGAACGGACCGGCATCACGAAGGCTGCGCTCGCCCGCGCCCATCAGCACGATCTCCTCGACCGTGAACGGGAAGGTGACGTTGACGTGCTGGGACAGCATCGCGCGGCGTGCGGCGAGCTCGCGCGGCGTGAAGCTGCCGATGTCGCGCTGCTTCAGCCGCACCTCGCCTGCGCTCGGGCGAAGATCGCCGGAGAGCAGCCGCAGCAGCGTCGACTTGCCGGCGCCGTTCGGGCCGATGATGGCGACCATCTCGCCGGCCGCAACCGTCAGGCCGACGTCATCGAGCAGCGTCGCGCGGCCGACGCGCTTGCTCAAACGTCGCGCCTCGATCACCGCGGTCATAGCGCGGCGCGCCCGCGCTGTCGCAGCAGGATGAAGAGAAAGATAGGCGCGCCGACGGCGGCCGTCAGGATGCCGATCGGCATCTCCGCCGGCGCGACGATGGTCCGCGCCAGCGTGTCGGCGCCGACCATGAGGACCGCGCCGAGCAGCACCGAGGCCGGCAGCAGCAGGCGATGCGCCGGCCCGATCACGAGACGGAGCAGATGCGGCACCACGATGCCGACGAAGCCGATGACGCCGCTGATCGACACCGCGACACCGGTCATGGCGGACACCATGACGATCGAGATCCGCTTGAGACGCTCGACATCGATGCCGCCGTGAAAGGCATCGGCCTCGCCGAGCACCAGCAGATCGAGACCGCGGGCGATGAAGGCACAGGACGCGAGTCCCGCGACGAGGACCGGCGCGAGCACGGCGACCTTGGTCCAGGTCGCGCCGCTCATCGAGCCGAGCATCCAGAACGTGATGTCGCGGAGCTGGCGGTCGTCGGCGATGAACACCAGCAGACCGATGCCTGCGTTGGCGATGGCGGTGATGGCAACGCCCGCGAGCAGGAAGATCGCGATCGAGGTCCGCCCCGAGCGGCTGGAGATGCCGTAGAGGATTGCTGTGGTCGCCAGCGAGCCCGCGAAGGCCGCGAGCGGCAACAGCTCGGTCTGGAGGAATCGGAGCGCTTCGCCGAAGCGCGAATCCGTGAAGACGATCGCGCTCGCGGCTGCGAGCGCGCCGCCGCTGGAGACGCCGACCAGGGCGGGATCGGCGAGCGGGTTGCGAAACAGCCCCTGCATGATCGCGCCGGCCGCGGCGAGCAGGCCGCCGACCATCGCGGCCGCCGCGATCCGAGGGATACGGATCGACCACAGCACGAGCTGGTCGCGGACCGTCATGGCCGTGATTTCGCCGGCCAGGCCCAGGGCGGCAGGCAGCCGAGAGAGCGGGATGCCGGCCGCGCCGACCGTCAGAGCAACGATGATGGTGATCAATAGCACCACGAGCAGTAGGGGGATCGCGAACGATGCCGACCGCCGTCCCGGGCTTCGTCGCGGGCTTCGTGCTTCGATCTCGACGGCCACGCTCATTGCCGGCAATTCGTCGTCGACAGTGCCGACGTGAATGCGCCGCCGTCGGCCAATGCCGGGTATAGCTTGACGGAGAGATCGCGCGCCGCCGCGGCCGTGCGCGGCCCGAAGCCGAGCAGATAGAGCCCGTCCATGGTGATGAAGCTCTTGTTGGCCGCAACCGGCGTCAGCGAAAAGCCCGGATGTGCATAGACCGCATCGGCCTGGAGCGAGTCCTTGCCGCGCTCGATCGACAGCACGAATTCGGGCTTGGCCGCTACGATCGCCTCGTCGCCGATGATCTTGTAGCCGTCGTAATCGCCCACCGCATTGGTCGCGCCCGCGAGCTGGATGATCTCGTCGGCCGCGGTCTTGTGGCCGGCCACCATCGCGCGCCCGTTCTGCAGCGACATCACGAACATCACACGCACCGGCTTCGTCACCTTGGCGCGCAGCGCGCGCAGCTGCGCAAGATCGGCGCCGACAGCGGCGCTCAGGCATTCGGCGCGCGCATCGACGCCCATGGCGTGGCCGACCAGTTTTATCTTCTCGATCAGGCCTTCCTCGGAGAAGGTCTCGGGCACCAGCACCAGCGGCACCTTCGCCGTCTCCAGGATGTCCATGGTCTCGCGCGGGCCAGATCCCTGGATCGCCAGGATCAGCGTCGGGTTGAGGCCGAGCACGCCTTCGGCCGAGATCTGGCGCATGTAGCCGACATTGGGTTTGTCGTGCAGCGCCGCCGCCGGATAAAGGCTCGTGGTGTCGACGCCGACCAGCCGGCTCTCCAGCCCGAGCGCATAGAGGATCTCGGTGATGGCGCCGCCGATCGAGACCGTGCGCGCAAAATCGGCAACAGTGACTTCGCGATTGCGCGCGTCATGGACGGTGATGCCGGCCGCGTGCGCGGCAGACGCGAGCGCGATTCCGCCGGAGAGCAGGAGATTGGCGAGGGTGCGGCAAAATGTCATTGAAGGTCACTTCGTCAGGATCAGCTTGTTCTGCGAGGTCAAGCGGAGACGATAGCTGTCCTCGCCATGCGCAATGATGATCTCGCGCTCGGCCGCAAACAGCTCGCGGCTGTCGATCCGGGTCCCGCGCATGGTCAGAGTTCGCGTTGTTGCGGAAGGGCTTTGTGCCGGCCCTGCCGCGCTGCCGCTGCTGTCTCCTGATGTTGCTGACATTGTGAGTGTGATGCGCTTTCGAAAATCTGGAGTACCGCTTGTTTGTATAGGCGGCGCGAAGCGCATTCCAACGGTCGCAATTTACAATCGATATAAAGTGCAACCTGATGTCATTGACCGTCAGAGTGTTGCCACGTAACCATTTCTTGCAGCGGGGAACATGCCCGCCTCTTGCGACAATCAGCCAGCCAGTCGCTCGCGTTGCGAGCGCACGCCAGCCAACAGACTGAAAAAGCTAAAGTAAAGTGCAGGCTGGGGCTGATATGGCTGACGGGGCTAGGTATTCGCGCGCCCTGATTTTGGGCGCGTCGGTGGTTTCAATTGCGGCAATGATGACGGAGGGCAGTCTCGCGCAGACCGCATCGCCGCAGGCTGAAAACGCGTCCTCGGAACGACCGAAACAGGCCAAGCGCAAGCCGGGGAAGGCGCAAGTCGCGCAGCAGGCAACGCCTGAGGTCATGAACGCCCGCGCCCAGGCCGGCGGCACGGCGCCCGTTCAGGTGCTCGACACCATTACCGTCGCCGCAACCAAGACCAAGGAGCGCGCCATCGACGCGCTCGCGCCTGTCAGCTCGATTACGCTCGACCAGATCCAGGGCATCCAGCCGAACCGGCTGTCGGGCATTTTCTATGCGGTGCCCGGCGTGTCGTTCCAGGAACGCGGTGACGATCCCGCAACGGTCATCAACATCCGCGGCTTGCAGGATTTCGGCCGTGTCGCTGTCGTCGTCGACGGCGCGCGGCAGAATTATCAGCGCACCGGCCACAACGCCAACGGCTCCTTCTTCCTCGATCCTGAATTGATCGGCGGCGTCGACGTCGTGCGCGGACCGACCGCCAACATCTACGGCTCCGGCGCGATCGGTGGCCTGGTCTCGTTCCGCACCAAGGACATCGACGACGTGCTGCGTCCCGGCGAGCGCTGGGGCGTCGATCTCTCGGGCTCCTACGGCTCCAACAACAATCGCGGCCTCGGCTCGGTGTTCGGCGGCGTGCGCGCCACCCCCGACGTCGATATTTTCGGCGGCGCGGTTTATCGCACGCAGGGCAACTACAAGGACGGCAACGGCACCGAGATCGGCAACACCGGCAACCAGGTCGAGGCCGGGCTGATGAAGCTCACGGTGCGGCCGGCCCTCGGTCACGAGGTCAAGTTCGGCGCCGTCTTCCAGGACTACCAATACGACATCGGCCAGTTCAACCGCGGCCCGGTGGCAACGGCGGCGCAGCGCGCGCTCTATCAGGGCTCGTCGGTCTATGCCTCCGATGCGAAGAACTACACCGGCACCATCACCTGGAACTATTCGCTGCCGAGCGACAATCTGTTCGACTGGCACATGTCGGTCTACGGCAACCGGGTCGACAACGACCAGACCAAGACCTATCACTACTCGACCGGGGGCGCGGCCTATTGCGGCGCCGGCAATTTCGGCAACAACATTTCGGGCTGCGTCGGCGACAAGCGCGGCTATGTCCTCAATACTTACGGCATCGACGTCAACAACACCACGCGCTTCAACGTGGGCGACTGGCGCAATGCCGTCACCTGGGGCGTCGACGCCTTCCAGGACGACGTGATCACGACCGACAGCCGCGGAAACTCCAACATCACAACGCCGAGCGGCATCCGCACCGTGTCTGGCGGCTTCGTGCAGTTGAAGCAGAACTACAGCACCTGGTTCGAGGCGGTGAGTGCGATCCGCTATGATCGCTACGATCTCGATTCCGGCAGGACCAGCGCCGGCGGCGACCGCTTCTCGCCGAAGATCACTCTCGGCGTCACGCCCGTCCCGGGCTTCCAGCCTTATGTGAGCTACGCCGAAGGCTACCGGGCGCCGTCGATCACCGAGACCGTGATTTCCGGGGCGCATGCGACCGGTGGCGGACCGGCCTTATTCCCTTGTCCAGACGGCACCGTCGGCCTGTTCTGCTTCCTGCCCAACCCGAACCTTCGTCCCGAGGTCGGCAAGAACAAGGAAGTCGGCTTCAACCTCAAATACGACAACATCTTCACCGCGTCAGACTCGTTCCGCGGCAAGATCAACTTGTTCCGCAATGACGTCAGCGACTACATCGACCTCGTTCCGTTCGGCTTCGTGACGTTCCCGGGCGTTGGCACGTTCGCTCAATATTATCAGTACCAGAACATCGCGCAGGCCCGCATCCAGGGCTTCGAGGCCGAGACGATGTACGATGCCGGCAGCTGGTTCATCGGTGTCGCCGGTCACTACATCCAGGGCAAGAACGTCGCCACCAATATCGGGCTCGCCACCATCACCCCGCGCAAGGTCGTCACGACCGGCGGTGTCCGCTTGCTCGACCGCACGCTGATCCTGACGGCGCAATGGGCCTCGTTCGGTCCGAACAACGATGTGCCCGCCAACTATCTTCCTGCGACCGGTTACGAGCTGGTCAACCTCTACCTGACCTACAACGCGACCAGGGACATCGTGTTCTCGGCCTCGATCGACAATCTCTTGAACCAGTACTACCGGCCTTACGCCGTTCCCGGCAGCTCGACCGACGGGACGTCGCAGAATGACGTGCTGTGGTCGAGCCCGGGTCCGGGCAGGGTCTACAAGGCCGGCATGAAGATCCACTTTGGAGGTGCGTAAGCCGACCGGCGCCGCAACACCACAGCCTCCGCCGGGCCGCGCTGATGCTCCAGCGCGGCTTCGGCGCGTTTTCGTCTTGATAGCAAGGAGAGACTTTCATGTTCATCGCTATGAATCGTTTTCAGGTGAAGAAGGGCGCGGAGACCGCGTTCGAGACCGTCTGGGCGACCCGCGAATCCTATCTCGGCAGCATGCCGGGCTTCGTCGAGTTTCATCTGTTGAAGGGCCCGGAGGCCGAGGACCACACGCTCTATTCGTCGCACACCAGCTGGGTCGACAAGGCGGCGTTCGAGGCCTGGACACGCTCGGAGGAATTCCGTCGCGCCCACGCCCGCGCCGACAACAGGACCGGCGAGAGCCTGTATCTCGGCCATCCCAAGTTCGAGGGCTTTGAGGTGATCCAGAGCGAGCGCAAGGCCGCGGCTGCCTGAGTCAATGACGCACGAGAGGAGCCCGACATGCTGAGCACCGATCTCGCCGATCTCAAGGCATACATGGCCGACAATCCCGGCGCGGTGATCGAGGACGTTGCGCGCGAGCGCAAGGTCACCCCGCGCGCGGTGATCGAGGCGCTGCCGCCGTCCATGGTGCGTATCGGCAGCGGCGAGCATTTCGCCGCCGCCATGCAGGACATTGCGGAATGGGGCGAGGTCACGCTGATCGTGCACACGGATGATGCGATCTTCGAGTTCACGGGCCCAATTCCCGCGGGCGAGATCGGCCGCGGCTATTTCAACCTGATGCAGCCGAAGGGCCTGCATGGCCATCTCCGCCACGAGCGCTGCGCAGGCGTTGCCTTTGTCGAGCGGCCCTTCATGGGCAAGATCTCGGCCTTCGTCGCATTCGTGAACGCCGACGGTGGCATCATGTTCAAGGTCTTCGTCGGTCGCGACGAGACCCGGGCGCTGCGGGCGGATCAACTGGCGCGGTTCCGCCAGCTTGCTGACCGTATCGCGGCGCAGCCTGCTGCGTAGCTTCCTTCCATCTGTCGGGAGATCAGGATGCACGGCATTTTCAGGCTTCGGCACGTGATCGCAACAATCGCGCTGGCCTTGGCGCCGACACCGGCCTTCGCGATCGACGAAGCCCTGTTGCCACGCAATCTGTCGCCCTGGGGCATGTTCCTCAGTGCCGATATCATCGTGAAGACGGTGATGGTCGGGCTCGCCATCGCCTCGCTGGTGACATGGACGGTGTGGCTCGCCAAGACCGTCGAGCTGCGCCGCAAGGGCTCGCTCGCCTTGCAGCGGACGCGCGCGCTCGAGGGCAACATGACGCTGGCCGAGGCATCCGTACGGGCCAGCGACGCGCGCGACGCGGTCGCTCAGCTCATCCAGTCCTGCGCCAAGGAGGCCGAGCTCTCCGGCGGCATTCTCGACGACGGCCTGCAGGAGCGGGTGGCGTTGCGGCTGGAGCGGGTCGAGGCGGCGGTGTCCCGGCAGATCGCGCGCGGCACCGGCGTGCTTGCGACCATCGGCGCCATCGCGCCCTTCGTCGGCCTGTTCGGCACCGTCTGGGGTATCATGAATTCCTTCATCGGCATCTCCGAGAGCCACACCACCAGTCTTGCGGTGGTCGCGCCCGGCATTGCGGAAGCGTTGCTTGCCACCGCGCTCGGCCTCGTCGCCGCGATTCCGGCGGTCGTGATCTACAATCATCTCGTCCGCGGCATTGCCAATTACCGCGCACTGCTCGGTGACGCCTCGGCGCAGCTGATGCTGCTGGTCAGCCGCCAGCGCGACCACAGGGAGTTCCGCCTGGCACGGGCGGCGGAGTAGGCCATGGCTGCGAAGCTCGGTACGCACTCGGGATCGCCGCGCGGGCGCGGCGACTCCAATGATCTCGACGTCACCCACGAGATCAATGTCACGCCGTTCATCGATGTGATGTTGGTGCTCCTGATCATCTTCATGGTGGCGGCGCCACTTGCCACAGTCGACATCGGCGTCGATCTGCCGGCGACGGCGGCCGAACCGGCGCCGCGGCCCGACAAGCCGGTCTTCGTGACGGTGAAGCCGGATCTCACCGTTGCCGTCGGCGAGGACACGATGGCGCGCGACGGTCTCGCCGCTGCACTCGCAGCAGCCACCCATGGGCGCAAGGACGAGCGCATTTACTTACGCGCCGACAAGGCGGTGAGCTACGGCGACCTGATGGAGGTGATGAACACTTTGCGCAACGCCGGCTATCTCAAGGTCGCCCTCGTTGGCCTCGACGGACGCAGTTGATGGCCGCCGCGAACGCCTTTGCCCTGCACGAGCCGCTCGGCGAGCGCGAGACCGCGCGCTGGGGCGCGTCTGCGGCGGTGATCGTGGCGCTGCATCTTTCTGCCGCGGTGCTTGCGATGGGCTGGCTGAAGCATGCGCCGGATGAGGGCGTCAACATGCCGGCCATCCTGATCGACATGACACCGGAGACGTCGGCGCCGCAGTCGACGCCGCTCGATATTGCGCCCGGACCGCTGATGCAGCAGGCGGATGCCTCGCCACCGGAGCCGATGCAGCAGCAGGCCGTCGAGGAGATGATTCCGCCGACGCCACCGCAGGAAAAGCCCGACGTGGTCGCGCCGCCGGAGCAAAAGCTCGAGCCGGTTCCTCCGAAGCCGGAACCGACGAAAGTTGTGCCTGTTGAAAAGCCGTTGCCGGCGAAGCCCAAGGTGGTTCGCCCCGATGCAAAGAAGCCGTCGGATGCGACGCCTGCGCCGCGCACCACCGCACCGCCGCGCGCTGAGCGCGAGGCGCCGATGGCATCCGCCGTGAGTGCGGGTGCGACGGCCTCCACGATCGCATCCTACAATCAACGCGTCCGCGCGCATCTGATGCGTTTTCACCAATATCCGTCCGCTGGCGGTGGTCAGCGCGGCATCGCGAGGCTGAGCTTCACGATTACCCGTAGCGGGCAAGTGACATCCAGCCGCCTCGGCGGCTCCTCGGGCGTCGCGGCCTTCGACGCTCAGGCGATGTCGATGGTCCGCCAAGCCTCGCCGTTCCCGCCGATCCCGGATGAGATCAAGAACGGCTCGATGAGCTTTACGATTCCGGTGGAGTTCACGGTGAGATAGCCCCGCTGTCATGCCCCGGCTTGACCGGGGCATCCAGTACGCCGAGGCCTTACGATTCAATCGCTGGCGCCGCGGCGTACTGGATCGCCCGGGCGAGCCGGGCGATGACCGTGGCGAGAGAGCTTCGCTGCTACTTCGCCTTCAGGAAATCCGCGACCTCGAGCAGCACGAACTCGTTGTCGTCGGCCTTGTTGGGATCGCGGCTGGAGGAGAACGGCAGGTTGTTGTCGTTGCCGACGATGATGTGGGTGTCGTCGACGCGATCGACGTTCTCGATGGTGAAGAACGGGAAGGTGTAGACGCCGTCATTGAGCGGCTTCTTCGCCTTCTTGTCGGGATCCCGGATCTTCATCAGGTCGACATAGCCGATCTTGCGCACGGGCTTGCCGACATTGGCGTCGGAGAGCTCGATCTTGTAGATGCGCTTGAACTTGGCGAGATCAGGGAAGCAGTTCTCGCCGCGGGTGCCCTGCGGGCAGGCCTTGTCGGCGGTGCCTTCGCCATTGTCGCGCTCGATGATGAGGCCGGAGGCCTGATCGATCATGTTGAAGTCGCCGATCGCGTTGCCGTTCTGCTCGAACACATACTGCCAGTAGCGGCCGGTGAATTTCTCCGCCGCGACGTCGAATTCGAGGATGCGGGAGGCTTCCTTGCCGTCGACCTTCTCCCAGTCCTTCTTCTCGGCGTCCCACAGCGGTCCTTCGAGCAGGCCGTAGAGGAACTTGCCGTCCTTCGACGCGGCGAAGCCCTCATAGCCCTTGGAGCGGCGGAGATTGACGTTGGTGTAGGTCGCGCCGGGTGCGCCGGGCGTTGCCACGGCCCAGTTGTCCGGCGAGCGCACCGGCTTGCCGTCGGCAACCGTCTCGAACACGCCGAGGATTTTTCCTGATTTGTCCGCCTTCAGGACGTAGGGGCCGAACTCGTCGCCGATCCAGAAAGTGTCGCCGATGATCTGGAAACCTTCGGTGTCGAAATCGGAGCCGGTGAGGTAGCGCTTCTGGGTGTCCTCATGCACGATGCGGAACGGCACGCGTCTGTCGGGATCGTGCAGGAAGATGGTCTCCAGCCGCTCGATCTTGCCGTTCGCCCAATCCATCTTGTAGCGGTTGAGGTACAGCATCGAGTCCGGCGAGTTGGCGCGCGCGCCCATGCCGTTGTCGGTGACGACCCAGAAACTGCCGTCGGGCATGGTCTTGATGCCGGAATGGCCCTGGAGCGGCTGGCCCTTGAACGGCAGCGACACGCCGGTCGGTCGCTCATAGGACTTGCCCATGACGGTGCCAACCGCGTCGATCCGCTTGCCGGTGGTATATTTGCCCGGTGTCTTGAGATCGGCGGGTGCGTCAGCCGGCGCATCGATGAACGACTCGGCCGGCATCACCACGTGGCCGGCGAGCCTGGCCGGGAATTCGCCCTCGCCTTGCGCGAGCGCCGTGCTCGCGGTGAGAATGATCGTTGCGACGGTAGAGAGAAAAGTCGCGCGCATGTGCGTCTCCTGTTGGCGGACGCACGCCTTATGCGGATCGCATGTTGCAGTATTGTGAAGCCGGGCCAAACGCCGCAGCCGCCGGCTACTCCTTCACCGCGCCGGTCAGCGAGGACACGTAGTAGTCCACGAACAGCGAGTAGAAGATCGCGACCGGCAGCGAGCCGAGCAGCGAGCCCGCCATCAGTGCGCCCCATTGGTAGACGTCGCCGGTGACGAGCTCGGTCAGGATCGCGACCGGCACGGTCTTGTTGGCGCCGCTCTGGATGAAGGCGAGCGCGTAGATGAACTCGTTCCAGGACAGCGTGAAGGAGAAGATGCCGGCCGAGATCAGCCCGGGCACCGCCAGTGGCAGCGTGATCCGGCGCAGGATCTGCAGCCGGGTGGCGCCGTCGACCAGCGCGCATTCCTCGAGCTCGTAGGGGATCGACTTGAAATAGCCGATCAGGAGCCAGGTGCAGAACGGCACCAGGAAGGTCGGATAGACCAGGATCAGGGCGAGCGGCGAGTCGAACAGGCCGAATTGCACCACGACGGTCGCGAGCGGAATGAACAGGATCGACGGCGGCACCAGATAGGCGAGATAGATGCCGAGGCCGACATAGGGACTGCCGCGGAAGCGCAGACGCTCGATCGCGTACGCCGCCAGCGTGCTCGCGATCAGCGACAGCGTGGTCGACCCGATCGCCACCAGCATCGTCGTCCACAGCCAGTGCGGATAGGCGGTGTTGAACAGGAGGTGCTTGATGTGCGCCAATGTCGGCGACGAGATCCAGAACGGATTGTGCTCCTTGTAATTCATCAGCTCCGCGTTCGGCTTGAACGAGGTGATCGCCATCCAGTAGAACGGGAACAGCAGGATGAGCACGAAGCAGCCGAGCGGCAGATAGATCATCATCAGCCGCCGCAGCCCGGAATCCCAGGCCATGGTGTCGGGTGCCGCCTTCGCGTCGGCGACGGTCGGTTGCGCGACAGTGTCAGTCATTGGCCTCTCCCTGCTGCCATTTGCGGCGCGCCAGGCCGAAATAGGAGAACAGCGTCGCGAACACCAGGAACGGGATCATCGACACCGCGATCGCTGCACCTTCGCCGAGCTCGCCGCCGGCAATGCCACGCTGGAAGGCCAGTGTTGCCAGCAGATGAGTCGAGTTGCCGGGACCGCCACGGGTGATGGCGTAGACGAGCTGGAAGTCGGTGAAGGTGAAGATGATCGAGAAGGTCATGACGATGGCGAGGATCGGCATCATCATCGGGAAGGTGATGTAGCGGAAGCGCTGCCAGGCGCTGGCGCCGTCCAGCATCGCGGCCTCGTAGAGCGAGGGCGAGATGGTCTGCAGGCCCGCCAGCAGCGAGATCGCGACGAAGGGAATGCCGCGCCAGATATTGGCGGCGATCAGCGAGAAGCGCGCCGGCCAGGGTGAGCCGAGGAAGTCGACATTGCTGTCGCGCCAATGCAGCACGTCGACCAGCAGGTAGGAGATGATCGAAAATTGCGGATCGTAGATCCACCAGAAAGCCAGCGCCGAGAGCACGGTCGGCACGATCCAGGGCAACAGGATGATCGCACGCAAGAGGCTCTTGAACGGAAAATGGTTGTTGAGCAGCAGCGCGAGCCAGAAGCCGAGTGCGAACTTCCCGAAGGTCGCGATGGCCGTGTACACCACGCTGTAGAACACTGCGTTCCACCACAGGGAATCGGTCAGCAGATACTGGAAATTCTCCAGGCCGACATAGATGCCACGCCTGCCGATCGTGGTGTCGGTGAAGGCGAGCCAGATGCCGAGGCCGAGCGGATAGGTCAGGAACACCGTGAGCAGCCCGATCGCGGGCGCGAGGCACATCACGATCAGGAACGGCTTGTAGTCGAACAGGCGGACCAGCCAGTTCGGCTGCCGGGCCACGACGCTGTGCGTTGAAAGAGTGGTTACGGACATCGGACCTTTGTCTTTTTCAGGGCTCCAAGGTCATTCCGGGGCGATGCGCAGCATCGAACCCGGAATCTCGAGATTTCCCGGTGCGCAATTGCGCACCTGAAGTCTGGTGCTTGCGCACCGTCCCGGAATGACGGCTTGTCATTGCCCGGCACAATGACGTCCGTCGTGCTTGCTTCTCACCGGCCCTGCCGCCGGAAATAGCGCTTGCAGCGCTGCTCGGCTTCCGCGGCCGCGGCCTCCGGCGTGGCCGCGCCGGTCGCAACGGACGAGAACATCTGAATCAGCACGTAGTCGGCGCTGACGGCACCCGTCGCCGTCGAGATCGGGCCTTTGTAGCCGTCGTAATAGGTGCTGTTCATCGTGTCCTTGAACAGCCTCACCTTGGGATCCTGCGACCATACGGCCGCCTCGGCATAGGCGGCCAGCGGCTGCGACCAGTAGCCGGAATTGGCGTTGAGCCACGGCTCGTACTGATCCTTTTCCAGCATGTATTGCAGGAAGGCCTTGGCAGCGTTCGGATACTGGCTGTGCTTGAACACCATCGCGTTCAGCGTCAGGCCCGCCATCGGCGAGACCTTGGCCAGGCCCTTCGGCAGCAATTGATGCTCGCTGTCGTCGGCGATCGCCTTGGTCGCCGGATCGTTCTTCAGGGAGAAGTACAGCGAGACGCCGTTGGCGGTCAGGGAAATCTCCTGCGAGGAGTAGGCGCGGTTGTTGCTGACGTCGTTCCACGACGTCGTGCCGGCGATGAAGGTCGGATAGAGCTGCTTGACCCAGTTCAGCGCGGCGATGGTCTCCTTGCTGTTGATGACGACGTTGCCTTCTTCGTCGAGCAGGGATCCGTTGTGCGACCACAGCGCCCAGTTGGCGAAGCCGTTGCCGTCGCCCTTGGCGTTGCCGAGCGCGAAGCCGGCCGGCTTGCCGGCCTTGTGTAGCTTCTGGCAGAGGTCGAGGATTCCGGCATGGTCTTCCGGCACCTTGTCGAAGCCGACCGATTGCAGGATGGATTTGCGGTAGATCAGGGGCCCCGCAGTGGCGCCGAACGGCAGCCCAATCCAGGCCTCGCTCTTGTTCTTCTTGCCATAGCGCTGCGCCAGCGGCAGCCAGCCGCCATACTTCTTGCCGACATAGTCGGCGACGTCAGTCAGCTCGATCAGCTTGTCGATGTAGATGTGCGGCGCATCCGAGAAGCCGATGATGATATCAGGGCCGGCACCGGAATTGGCGGTCACCGCGGTCTGCTGGTTGATGTCTTCCCAGCCGACGAAGTCGACCTTGACCTCGACACCGGTCTCCTTGGTGAACTTCGCCGCATTGGCGCGGAACACGTCCTCGTCGGCCTGGACGAAGCGCACCGGGCGAAGCATGCGCAAGGATGCGCCCTTCTCGATCTCGCGCTTGGGCGCCGGCACGTCGGCAGCCTTGATATTGGATGTTTGCGCTGCAGCACCGGTGGCCGCGAGCGTTGCAGCGGACAGGCCCAGCGCCAAGGCATCACGACGTGTGATGTCGTTCCTCATCAGTACCTCCCTATGATGTTCCCTTCCCGGCGTTGATCGCCGGTGAAGGGCCGTTTCGGTCGTCGGCGCGTTTTGCGCCGGCCCGTCTAGCTGTTCGGTCCGCGGTCCATGCTGACGGGCTGCCAGCGGCGGAGCGCGGTGTTCTGCAGCACCGACGGATTGACGCAGCTTACCGGCCACATGCCCTGAAGCACCAGTGACAATTCGTAGCCCACCCGGCGCTTGCGCGCCTCGTCAAACCGTGCCGAGGCCGAGGCGACGTGGGCGGTCAGGGTCACGTTCTCCATGCCGAGCAGGGGATTGTTGTGCGAGGGCGGTTCCTTCTCCAGCACGTCGAGGGCGGCGTGTGCGATCCAGCCCTCTTGCAGCGCCTTGATCAGGCTCTCCTCGTCCACGGTGGCGCCGCGGCCGGTGTTGATGAAGATCGAGCCCTTCTTCATCTGCCGAAAATGCTTCTCGGTCAGCATGTGATGCACCTCGGGCCTCGCCGGGGCGTGCATCGAGACGAAGTCGGATTGCGACAGCACCTCGTTCAGCGTCGCCGGGATCACGCCGTGGTCGTACATCAGCGTTTCCTGGATGAAGGGATCGTAGGCCATCATGCGCAGGCCGAACGGCGCGGCGCGCTTCGCAACCGCACGCGCGACGCGGCCGAACGAGATGAAGCCGAGCGTCTGGCCCATCAGCCTCGGGATCTTGAGCAGTGCCGGCCGGCCCTCGGCCCAGCGGCCGTCACGCACCATGCGGTCCTGCTCGACCAGGCGGCGGAAGCCGGCGAGCAGCAGCATCATGGCGTGGTCGGCGACCTCCTCGATGAAGGTGTCGGGGATGTTGGTCACCGGAATTCCACGGGCGGTGGCGGCCTTGACGTCGACACTGTCGACGCCGACCGAGCCGAGCGTGATGACCTTGCAGCTCTCGAGCGCGTCGATGATCGGTTTGGTGATCGGGATGCCCTTGGCGTAGATGGCGTCGGCATTTTTGGCGGCGGCGATGAACCCGGCTTCGTCGGCGGGCCCCTCGACGATCTCGGCATCGATCGGATCGAGCGCCTCGCGCTCGTAGGAATAATCGCTGCCCGCGACGGTGAAGCTCGCACCCTTCGGCGTCACCACCCTGTATTTCGGCATGTCCTGCTCCCGATTTGGTTTCTTGTTGTGACCCGCCTTCGTGGCGGGCCTTTGCGTCTTTTACGCGAAATTGGGGCGGGTGCGTACAATTCCCGGTTGTCATGAGCGCGGTATATTTCCGTTTTTCCGTGCGCGGTCCGGGCTTCTACGGAGGCACGTAAGTAACTTGCTAAGGGCTCCCCCACTAAAAATTGATTCGATTTTGATCGATCTGGTCGCGTGCCCGTGTCCCATCATTGCCGGAGCTAACCTGTGAAGTTGAGCAATCTGAAGATCGCGCCCAAGCTGGGCATTCTTGTCGGCGTCACCTTGTTCGGCTTGTGCGTCTCCGGTGTTCTCGCCGGCTATCTGATGAAGCGCGAGATGGTGAATGCGCGCATCGACCAGACCAAGGCAATCGTCGAGCTGGCCCGCAACTACGCCGCCACGCTGGTGAAGCGGGTCAATGCCGGCGAGATGACCAAGGATGCCGCGCTCGCCGAGCTGCGCCGCTACGGCAATGCGATGACCTACGACAAGGGCTCCGGCTATCTGTTCGGCACGACCTACGACGGCATCACGCAGCTTGCGCCCGATCCGAAGGTGATCGGCGCCAACCGCATGGACGTGGAGACGAACGGCCGGAAGCTGTCCCGCGAGATCATGGACGGTGTGAAGGCGAACGGCGAGATCCTGCTGTTCTACGAATATATGAAGCCCGGCCAGGCCAAGCCGATCCGCAAGCTCGGCTACGCCGTCGCGGTGCCCGGCTTCGAGATGTATCTCGGCACCGGCGCCTATCTCGAGGACATCGACGAGAAGATGGGCCCGGTCTATTGGCTACTTGGCCTTGCCATGCTCGGCATCTTCATTGTCGCCGGCGGCGTTGCCTGGCTGATCGGCCGCGGCATCAGCCGCCCGCTGGCGCTGCTCGGCGGCCGCATGAAGGACCTCGCCGACGGCAAGCTCGAAGGCGACATTCCGGGCGTCGGCCGCGGCGACGAGGTCGGCGCAATGGCCGCTACGGTGCAGATCTTCAAGGACAACGCGGTCCGTATCCGCGACCTCGAGAAGACCGAAGCCGATGCCCAGGAGCGTGCCGCGGCGGAACGCCGCAGTGCGATGGATGAGATCGCCAACGACTTCGAACGCAGCGTCAACGGCATCGTCCGCTCGGTCTCCTCGGCCGCGGCCGGCATGCAGACGACGGCGCAGTCGATGACCGCAACCGCCAGCGACGCCTCGTCGCGTGCGGCGACGGTCGGCGCGGCCTCGCAAAAGGCTTCCGGCAATGTCGGCACGGTCGCGGCGGCCGCCGAAGAGCTGTCGAGCTCGGTTGCGGAAATCTCCCGCCAGGTCACGCGCTCGACCGAAGTGGCGAGCCGCGCCGTCAACGATGCCGAGCGTACCAACGCCACCGTCCAGGTGCTCTCCTCCGGCGCCGAGAAGATCGGCGAGGTCGTCAAGCTGATCCACTCGATCGCGGCGCAGACCAACCTGCTCGCGCTCAACGCCACCATCGAAGCGGCCCGCGCCGGCGAGTCCGGCCGCGGCTTCGCCGTGGTCGCCTCCGAGGTCAAGGCGCTCGCCAACCAGACCGCGAAGGCGACTGAGGAGATCTCCGCCCAGGTCGCGGCAATGCAGACCTCGACCAGCGACGCGGTCGCGGCCATCTCCGGCATCACCCAGACGATCGCCGAGATGAGCGAGATCACCGCGGGCATTTCCGCGTCGATCGAGCAGCAGGGCGAGGCGACGCGCGAGATCGCGCGCAACATCCAGTCGGTCGCGGCCGGCTCGAGCGAGATCAACGCCCATATCGGCAGCGTCACCTCGGCCGCGGAAGCGACCGGCAGTGCAGCCACCGACGTGCTCTCCAACGCCCGCGAGCTGGACAACCAGTCCGGCGCGTTGCGCTCCGCCGTCGACAACTTCCTCGCCAAGGTTCGCGCGGCGTAGGCTGAACGCGCAGGTCTCGTGCCCCCGGACGCAGCGCAGCGCTTCCCTGGCGATGCGAAGCATCGTCCAGAAGCGGTGCACTGCAGAGCCGGGGCCCATGCCGCGGCAGCTGAATTCGGGTGGGCAAAGACGCGAAGCGTCGTGCCCATCTTTTCTTTTCAGTCCTATAGGCTGTCATGCCCCGCGAAGGCGGGGCATCCAGTACGCCGCGGCCCATCGGGTCAACCATCAACGTCTCGGAGTACTGGATCCCCCGCCTTCGCGGGGGATGACAGCTTTCGTGGGGCGCAGCGCTACTGCTTCTCGATCTTCGCGTTCGTGATCAGCTTCTCCCACAGCACGAGCTGCTCGTTCACGAAGGTGCCGAGCTGCTCCGGCGTGCCGGAAAAGGCGTCCATGCCGAGCGTGGCGAGCTTGGCCTTTATCTCGGGCTTCTCGACGATCTTCCGGATCTCGGCGTTGAGCCGCGTCACGATCTCCTTCGGCATGCCGGCGGGGCCGAAATAGCCCTGCCAGGACGAGATGTCGAAGTCAGGCACGCCCGCCTCCTGCATCGAGGGCAGGTGCGGCACGAGCGGCGAGCGTTCCTTGGTGGTGACGGCGAGCGCGCGCAGGGCGTTGCCGTTGACGTGGGGCAGGCCGGTCAGGATGTCGACGAACATCATCGAGACGCGGCCACCCATGACGTCGTTGAGCGCCGGCGGCGAGCTCTTGTAGGGTACGTGCAGCAGGTCGAGTCCGGCATTGTGCGCGAAGGTCGCACCCGACACGATCGCTGAGGACGAGCCCGAGGCGTAGCTCAGCTTGCCCGGATTGGCCTTGCCATAAGCGACGAGCTCGGCGACGGACTTGGCCGGCACTTCCGGATTGATGACCAGCATGAAGGGCAAATCGCCGGTGCGGGCGATCGGGGTGAAATCCTTGACCGGATCGTAAGTGAGGCTCTTGAGCAGATAGGGATTGGCCGAATGCGTGGTGTTCGTCGTCACCAGCAGCGTGTAGCCGTCGGGGGCGGCCTTCGCGACATAGCTTGCGGCGAGCATGCCGTTGGCGCCCGCCTTGTTCTCGATGACGATGCCGACGCCGAGCGCCTGCGACAGATGCTGCGAGATCAGCCGTGTCGTGGTGTCGGTGCCGCTGCCGGCCGCGAACGGCAGCACCAGCGTGATGTTGCGGCTGGGATAATTGTCGGCCTGAGCCGTGGACGCTGCGGCGAGGCAAAGTGCGGCCGCGCCGACGGTCCGCAGGTTTCGAATCAACGCTGAAATCATATTTGGTCGTTCCCTCTTTTTCGTTGGTGGGGAACCTAGCGTCTCCTTGTTGAAATCGGAAGATGGGAGTTTGTCTCGTGCCCGGGGCGCAGTGCAGCGCGCCGCCCTTCGCGGCGTGATGCGCTGCTGAACCGGGGCCATGTTTGCGGGGCACTGGGTCCCGGCTCTGCGATGCAGCGCTGAGGCGCTGCATCTTGTCCGGGACACGAGGTTGCGCTCCGCGTCCGTCACGCGGAATTACTTCACCGCCGAGCCCTGGCGTGATGCAATGACGACGCCCGCCAGCACCAGCGCATAGCCGATCAGATGGAACGGCCAGAGTTTTTCACCCAGCAGCAGGATCGCCAGCGCCGAGCCGAACACCGGCACGAGATGGAAGAACGGTGCCGCCCGGTTCGGCCCGATCAGCGCCACGCCGCGGTTGAAGAAGAGGTAGGCGAGGGTGGAGGGAAAGATCAGGATGTAGCCCAGCGTCGCCAGCGTCATCCCGTCGAATTGCAGCACGCGGCCGCTCGCCGCCTCCCAGATCGCGGTGGGCAGTAGCATCGTCGCGCCGCAGCAGGTGGTGAAGGACAGGAAGGAGAGCTGATGGATCTTCGGCCGGCGCGGGATGAAGGCCGAGTAGAGCCCGAACGCCACCAGCGAGGAGGCGAACATGATGTCGCCCCTGTTGAAGCTGATGCCCGCGAGCGCGGCGAGGTCGCCGCGCAGGATGATGATCAGCACGCCGAGCAGCGAGATCGCGATGCCGCCGAGCTGCGCGCCGGTCAGCCGCACGCCGAACAGCAGCAGCGACCACAGCGCCACGAACAGCGGACCTGCCGACTGGATCAGAAGCGCGTTCAGCGCCTCGGTGTATTGCATCGCCCAGTACGAGATCGCGTTGTTGAAGGCAAAGCCGACCAGCGACAGGAACAGCATCAAGGGCAGGCTCTTGCGCAAGGCAGGCCAGTCGCGCTTCAGATGTGGCCAGGCGAACGGCAACAGGATCAGGAACACGCCGAACCAGCGGATCGTGGTGATCGTCAGCGGCGGCACATGTGCGCCGACATGGCGTGCGAGCACGATGTTGCCGGCCCAGAACAGCGAGGTCAGGCTGAGCAGCAGATAAGGCTGGTTGTTGAGCCAACCGGCCGGATTGGCAGTCGGTGGCGCGGGCGAAGCGATCGTCATGGGCGTTGATGCAAGCTTGCGCCGGATTGCCGTGATGGCACAAGTCACAGGGCCGCAATGCTACAATGCGCGCATGAGCTGAGGAGGTGCCGTTGGCGGTTAATATGTTGAACATCGAGGGCCTGGAGAGGCTCGATCCGAACGCGCCGGTGGTGATGCTGAACCTGATGCGCTTCCACGCGCGCTCGCGCGATGGCAATGGGTCCGGCTGGGACGCGTATCTGCGCTACAGCGCGATCACGGTGCCGATGATCAGGGCGCGCGGCGGCACGCTGCTCTGGACCGGCGAAGCGAAGGCGGTCGCGCTCGGCCCGCATCAGGGGAATCAGTGGGACTTCGTCGCGCTGGTCACCTATCCGACCGTCGCCGCCTTCCTCGATATGATGACGTCGGAAGCCTATGAAACCCAAGCCGATCCGCACCGCCGCAACGCCTGTGCCGAACACGTCATCATCGCGACCAGCGAGGCCTACAGCAAGTTCAAGACGAAGTAGCGCGCACCCGCTTCCCTTCTCCCGAGAAGGACAACGTCGCGATGGCGCTTACCTCTTCCGCTCCGTGTTTCCGCGCTCATCCAGCGCATCCACCGCAGCGCGGCAAGCCGTCTGCAACAGGCCGCAGACCTCCTCCGTCGAGCGCTGCGGGCTCAGCGCTGCAAAAGTCGGATAGCTCGTCAGCACGAAGATCAGATCGACCGAGTCCCGCACGGCGCGTTTCGCCGGGTGCTTCCCGACGATCCGCGACAGCAGCGCGGTCAGCAATTCGCGCCGTCGCTCGTTACGCTCGATCAGCGCCGCGCCGAATTCGGGATCGGTCGCGATTGCCTGGTTGAGCCCGCCGATGGCGGGATCGTGCCCCCAGAACGCACAGAAGGTTTCGACGACGCGGTCGAGCGCGGCGCGCGGATCCGCCATCGCCATCACCTCGGCCAGTTCGAACAGCCCGCCCTGGCGTGCGATGTCGTCGAACACGGCCTCCAGCAATCCGCGCCGCGATCCGAACTGGTTGTAGACGGTCAGCCGCGTGACGCCGGCCGCCTTCGCGACGACATCGAGGGAGAAGCGCGCAATGCCCGCGTCCTTGCGCAAGAGGCGCGCGCCGGCCGCGATGATGCGCTCGCGCGTCTCCGCCGCTGCGGAAGCCCGCGCGGAGCTCACATAATTGCGCTTCGGCATGGCCTTGCCATTCTGTTGACGTATTGACTATACATACTGTATATCTAATTTAGAAGCTGGTTCGGAGCTTGCCATGCACGCTGCCCTTGTGATCGCCCTGTCGCTTCATGTGTTGTCATCCGTGTTCTGGGCGGGATCAAGCTTCGCGTTGGCCCGCATCGGCGGAGTGGGAGGCGAGCAACTGGTCTTTCCACAACTCGGCGCGGCAACGATTGCGATCCTGACCGGCGGCTATCTCGGGCACCTCGTTCATTCCGGCAGCTTCGGCACGACAGAGCAGGTGCTCGCGGTCGGCGCGGTCTGCGCATTGATCGCGGCCGGTGTTCAGGCGGCTATCGGTCCCCGTGCGCTCGCGCACCTGCGTCGTGGCGTCGGCAATCCGGAGGACCTGCGCTCACGTATCGCCGGGTCTCAACGCGTGGCGGCGGGCCTGCTCGGCATCGCCGCGCTCTGCATGGGTGCCGCGCGCTATATTTGAGAGTTTCCCGTTCGCGATGTCAGACCATAGCGCGGCTTCCAGCCGCTCTTGAAGGAAAAGCGATGTCCAAGATGATTTTAGTGAACCTGCCTGTACGCGACCTCGCTGCATCGACAGCGTTCTACGTGGCGCTAGGTGGCGCGGTGAATCCCCAATTCTCCGGCGCAAATTCGACCTCGCTCATGTTCACGGACGCGATCGGCGTGATGCTGCTCACCCACGACCAATATCGTGAATTCACCCAACGCGAGATCGGTGACGCGCGGCGCGAGAGTCAGGCCATGTTCGCTCTTACGGTCGACGACCGCGAGGCCGTCGATGCAACGCTGGCTCGCGCGGTGGCTGCGGGCGGTCGCGCCGATCCCAATCCGGCACAGGATATTGGCTTCATGTACAACCGACACGTTGAAGACCCGGATGGTTATGTTTGGGAGATGGTGTGGATGAACCCATCAGCGAACGCCTGATCGCAGATGATGGGCCTCGCGATGACCTTTGACGGGATGCTTGATGGGCCTTGAGCCTAGCTCGCCTGCTTCCTCGACGCCGCGAACACGCCCGCCAGCACCAGCGCGAAGCCGATGAAGTGGAACGCCTGCGGGTGTTCGCCCAGAAATGCCATCGCCATGATCGAGCCGAACACCGGCACGACGTGGAAGAACGGTGCGGCGCGGTTGGCGCCGATCAGGCGCACGCCGCGATTGAAGCAGAGATAGGCGAGCGCCGAGGGGAAAACGGCGACGTAGAACAGGGTTAGGAGGTTCGGCCCGTCGAGCTTCATCACCGGGCGCGCCGACAGCTCCCATATCTCCAGCGGAACGAGACAGGCGGCGCCGCAGCCGAAGGTGAAGGCGAGGAACGAGAGGCCGTGCATCGGCGGCCGCTTCAGTGACAGCACCGAATAGAGCGCGAAGATCAAGAGCGCGAGGAGGAAGATCAGGTCGCCCTTGTTGAAGTCGATGCTCGACAGCGTGGTGAAATCGCCGTGCAGCAGGATGGTCAGCACGCCGCACATCGACAGCAGCACGCCAAAGGCCTGCGCCGCGGTGAGCCGGATACCGAGGATGACCAGCGACCACAGCGCCACCAGCAGCGGCGCGGCCGACTGCAGCAGCAGCGTATTGAGCGCCTGGGTATGCTCCAGCGCCCAATATTGCAGCGTGTTGAAGGCGCCGATGCCGGTGATCGAGAGCGTGACCATCAGGCCGAGCTTGCCGCGGATGGCCGGCCAGTCCTGCACGAGGTGCTTCCAGGCGAACGGCAGCACCAAGAGGAAGGCGAACAACCAGCGCAGGAACGACAGCGTGACCGGCGGAATGTGGCCGGCGGCGAGCCGCCCGACGATGGCGTTGCCGGCCCAGCACAGCGCGGTGATGCTGAGCAGCAGATAAGGCTGGTTGGCGATCCAGCTGTGGCCGGATGTTTCCGCGCTCGTGGTCTGGCCGGTGGCGGACATTGTGATGATGCGGGCCCCGCGTCGAGTACGCCGAGCCCTCCGGCCCGGCGATATCCGGGCCGGCTGATCACCCGGCACCGTCCAAAGACACGGAAATCGAGGTTGCATCAACGGGGGGCGGACGCATCGCGACCATGCTGGCGGCGAAGGCGGCCTCTCATGCTTTGGTCGAGGCCATCGGGCCGGCTGCGAAGGTTTCTGGATTTTCCGGGGATATCAAAGGCTTGGAGTGCGCGCTGGGCCTGAAAAAAGCCCCGTTCTTGCTTGCCTAGAGGGGCCGCTTCCTTTATCCGGTTGGGCTGCCTCGCGTGCGACCGGCCTTGCGCCGGGAATTGGGCTGGGCGCAGGCATGATTCCGGAAAAGTGGGTCCCCGTTTTCCGTTCGGATCATGCCACTTACAGAGAAATCTTCGAAGGATTACCCGCGCATGGCCAATGTTGTCGTCGTCGGCGCCCAGTGGGGCGACGAAGGGAAGGGCAAGATCGTCGACTGGTTGTCGGAGCAGGCGGATATCGTCGTCCGCTTCCAGGGCGGCCATAACGCCGGCCACACGCTGGTGATCAACGGCAAGACCTACAAGCTCGCGCTGTTGCCCTCCGGCGTGCTGCGCGAGGGCAAGCTGTCGGTGATCGGCAATGGCGTCGTGTTCGATCCCGCCGCCTTCCTCGACGAGGTCGCTAAGCTCAGGGCCCAGGGCGTCGATGTCAGCCCCGACAACCTGCGCATCGCCGAGAACGTCACGCTGATCCTGCCGCTACACCGCGAGCTCGATGCGCACCGCGAATCCGCGAGCGCCGCGACCGCGATCGGCACCACCCGCCGCGGCATTGGCCCGGCCTATGAAGACAAGGTCGGCCGCCGTGCCATCCGTCTGATGGACCTTGCCGACCTCGATACGCTCCCGCACAAGATCGATCGGCTCCTGGCTCACCACAATGCGCTTCGCCGTGGCCTCAATCTGCCGGAGTTCGACGGCAAGGAGATCCTGAAAGAGCTGACCGCCCTGGCGCCGCAGCTGCTGCCCTATGCCGAGACGGTGTGGCGGCTGCTCGACATCGAGCGGCGCGCCGGCAAGCGCATGCTGTTCGAGGGCGCACAGGGCGCGCTGCTCGACGTCGATCACGGCACCTATCCTTACGTCACCTCGTCCAACACGGTGGCGGCGCAGGCCGCGACCGGCGCCGGCCTCGGGCCGGGCGCGGTCGGCTACGTGCTCGGCCTGTGCAAGGCCTATACGACCCGCGTCGGCCAGGGCCCGTTCCCGACCGAGCAGGACAATGAGATCGGCCGCAAGATCGGCGAGCGGGGCCGCGAGTTCGGCACCAACACCGGCCGTCCGCGCCGCTGCGGCTGGTTCGACGCCGTGCTGGTCCGTCAGGCGGTCCGGACCTGCGGCATCAACGGCCTGGCGCTGACCAAGCTCGACATCCTCGACGGCTTCGATTCGATCGAGGTCTGCACCGGCTACAAGCTCGACGGCAAGGAGATCGATCATTTCCCGGCCGGCGAGGGCGCGCAGGCCCGCGTCGAGCCGATCTACGAGACCATCGAGGGCTGGAAGGAGCCGACCGCCAGCGCGCGGTCCTGGGCCGACCTGCCGGCCCAGGCCATCAAATATGTCCGGCGGATCGAGGAATTGGTGGGGTGCCCGGTCGCGCTGCTTTCCACCAGCCCCGAACGCGAAGATACTATCCTGGTGCAAAATCCGTTTGAGGCTTAACGATATCTTACCGGGACGCGCGTATAGTTGAGTAGAAATGGCTGATTACTACCCGCTGATCGCCCGCGCTATTGCCGCCCTGGACCCCAACGCTCCCGGCGAAAGCCGTCGCGCGCTCTATGAGCGGGCGCGCACGGCCCTGATCGCGCAGCTGCGCAGCGTGCAGCCGCCGCTTTCCGAATCCGAGATCACGCGCGAACGGCTGTCGCTGGAAGAGGCCGTCCGCAAGGTCGAATCGGAGGCCGCCCAGCGTGCCCGCGAGGCCTCGCGCCCCGGTGGGACGGTGCGCTCCGGCGGCAGTGGCGATGCCTTCCGCCGCGCCAGCACCCGTGCCACCGAGGCCACCCCAGCTGCGGCGCCGCCGCGCACGCGTCCGGCCCCGACGCCGCCGCGGGCTGACCGCCCGTCCATCAACGTCGATGACCAGGGCGAAGCCCCGCGTCCGCCGCGCGCTCCCCGTTTCGACGCCC
>NZ_PGVG01000024.1 GCF_002795245.1 Bradyrhizobium forestalis
CCCCTAAACTCCCACCCCCACCGGCATCAGTTCCGTCGGGCCCGGTAGAAGCGGAGTCAAACTATGCCCACACCGGAAAGCTTCCCGATCGAGAAGATCTTCGTTCCCACGAAGCAGAGGAAAGCCATCAAGCCCGAGATCGTCGCGGAGATCGCGGAAAGCATTCTGGAGATCGGACAACAGGCCCCCATTTCCGTTCGGCGCGACGGAGACCGCATCGTTCTGGTCGAGGGACTGCATCGGCTCGAAGCCTGCAAGGCGCTCGGCGAGACGACCATTCTCGGTGTCCTGGTCCCGGCCGAGCTTGCTCAACACAAGCCGCTGCTCGCCGAGCGACCGGAAGTCGAGGCAGAGCGCATCAAGATGGCGCGATTGAAGCAGTTGCGCCTGGAGAAGGAAGCCGCAGAGGCATCGACTTCTGCCTTGAAGGGCGTCAGGCAGGCGGAAGCGCCGCGCACCCGTCCGGCGAAAGGCGTCCGCGACAATCCGAAGGCATCATCGGGCCGGACTGCGAAATCGACACCGAAAACATTGTCGGACTGGATCACGCAGCAAAAGAGCAGCGGCGGCCGCTATTGATGGCCGGGAGCAGCTCGTAGGATGGGTTGAGCGGAGCGAAACCCATCAACAGCAACCAAGACAATGATGGGTTTCGCAAGGGGTCAACCCATCCTACGCGCTGGATCGGCTAGGTCTTGCCGGATGCATCGAAGGTGCAGCGGCAAAATCTCACCACATGGCCGCCACGCAAGCGACAGCCCACAATCGCGATTTCAGCGCAAACGCGGCGGAGGCTCGCGGCTTCATCGATATTCAGGAGCCATTTGCAATGTTGAGTGCGGTGGACAACAAGCCAACGGGAAAATCCGGCCGGCGCGGCGGCAAGAAGAAGGCCCGACATCGGACCGGGGCCGGCGAGCAACGCGCAAGTGCAGCGCATCAATTGCCGGATGCCTCGGCGGAGACCAGGCAAGAGAACGAGCAAGAGCCCGAGCAAGTGACCGAGCAAGAGCCGAGCCGCCACATCAGTGCGGAGATACCTTCGGCTGCAGCCTTGCCGGGCAAGGCTTCCGGGATGGAGATCGCTGCAAGCCCGCCCGTCGCACCGATCGAACCCTTCCAGGCCAGCACGCAGGCGATTGCCGACGCCTATAGCGGCTACATCAGGACGTCGCTCGAGCACGCCTGGAGCTTCCTGGGAAAGCTCGCGACGGCGCGCTCACCCGTCGAGGCCTTTGAGCTTCAGATGGAGTACGCGAAGCACGCGTGCGATTCGTTTGTCGCCGAATCCCAGAAGATCGCCGAGTTGCATGAACAACTGACCAGACAAAGGGTCATGCATCTTGAGGGGTTCGTGGCCAGGCTCACCCAGACGACGCTCGAAATCCGCGCGATACGTCAGTAACGACAGCTGCGTATTCCAGCGCCGCGGGGCCGGAAGCCCGTAGGATGGGCAATATCCTTGCGAAACCCATCATTCGTTGAGGGGCTTCGCTCCGCTCGACCACCCTACGCGCTTAAGGACCGCCTGGAGTTCAGTACCCTGACTTCGAGCCGGTGGTCGGCCTCGTGCTCGCGCCGGTGGTTTGACCTGGAGCGTAGCTCGACGCGCCGGGGCTGGTGCGCTTCGCGGACTTCGCGTGATGCTTCTTCTTATGCCCAGGAGCGTAGCTGGAAGCGCCCGGCTCGCCCGTCTTGGAACCCATTTGCTGCATCTCATGACCTGGCGTCTTGCTCGATACACCCTGAGCAAACACGGCTGGGGCTGTAGCCATGACAACGGCAGCCGAAAGCGCGATGATCGTTGCTTTCATGTTGTCCTCCTCTAACAAGCCCCCCCAAGAGAACGGAATGAGCCAGCGCCCGTTCCCCTCAGCGAACGTTCATGGCGAGACCAGCGCCGCTCAACTGGTCCCTTTCGCCGCCGCAACGCCATGAACGGGTTTTTCGAAACAGATCATGCCGCAAGGCAAAACCGATCACGACTGTTCGATCAGGATCGGTGAACCGAGCTCTTCGAAACGAAAGAGCTGAAACACCCGCTGGCCATTGAAGTCGAGCACTCTCAAATCATCGGTCTCGTGCAGGTTGCTTTCAACCGCCTGAAAGTGCCCGCCGTAGCGCTCCCTGGCGAGCGACAAGGGAACCTCGAACGCGACGAACTTGCCGATACCTTTTTGCCTGAGCACCCCAAGAAGCTTCAGGTCGTTCAGGGACTCGTGCGAGGTGAGAACAAGCAGCGGACCGCTCGCCGTAAGCAGCAAAAGCGATTTCATCGGATCCTCCTTTGCACCCTACCTGATCTTCGCCAGGCACTCCTTCAGGCGCTCCAGCTCCGTACGAACCTGTGCCTCCATGGCGTCTTGCAATGCGAGGATACCCCTGCTGGACAATTCTGCAGAGGCCTTTCTGTCCAGATTCTGCTTCCAATCCCGGATGCCTTGCTTGGTGGCCCGTAGGGCCTCCGACGTAGTCTTGGCGTATTCCTTCATGCAGGCGTCGGCCATTGAGCATGTCTGGCACTCCTGGGCGGCGGCCGGACTTGAAAGAAGCAGGGCGAGTATCGCGGTAGGGACCCTCATTGCGATTCCTCCCACGATAGCATAGCACGTCGTAGGGATACCTGGGGAAGCAGCCCCCGGCTGTTTCAGCGCCAGAAGATTCAAAGCGATCGCGCGACAGCGCCGTGTCGCGCATCGTGTGCCGAGCCCGCCATAATTTCTCCTTTGCACGCGCGTTGTGTCTGATAGCGGCGAGACCTATCCTTCCCAGCGATCGGACTGCCTCCCATTGACGCCCGACCGGATGGAGAGTGCATCGGTGCCTGAGACGAACGACCCCAAACCTGATACCGGCAAGCCAGATGCCGTCACGCCTGATGCCGTCAAGCCGGGCGAGGCGCGCGCCGACGGCGGGCTGGCGCGGGCCTACGACCGGATCAAGAGCGCAGAGGAAGACCTTGCGCGGCTGGACCGGCTGGTTTCCGGAATGGAACGCGACAACGAAGGCCCGCGGGCCTCGCACGCGAGCCTTGGTGCGATCGCAGCCGCCACTCCCGGAAACAAGGCGCCGACGCCGGATGCCGAGGTTCCGAATGCCAAGGTTTCAAATGCCAAGCCTCGCGATCAAGGCTTGAAGGGAGACCGGACCATGATGCGTGCCTTGGCCGGCCTCGTGCTGGCGGTCGGCCTGCTCGGTGCCGCCTTCGCTTCGCAATATCGCGATGAGGCCAGGTCGATCAGCATGTCGATCATGGCACGATGGGCTCCGCCGGCCGCGAGCAGCACCGCGCAAGCGTCCGCGGCGGAAGGTCCGGCGCAGCCGCCGGCCGTATTGCTGGCTGCTGCGGATGAGCCGAGCCCGGTGCCCGCGCCGCCGGTCGCCAAGGAAACGGACAGCACCCCAAAGCCCGGCGCCACGGCGCCTGAGGCGTCATCGTCCGAACTCGCGCAATCGCTCAAGGCCATCACGAGCGAGCTCGCGAACATCAGCGGCAAGCTCGAGCAACTGAAAAGCCGCAACGAGCAGACCCTGCGTGAGCAGGCCGACACCATCCAGCAGCTCAAGACGGCGCAGGAGAAGGATGCGGCGGACAATGCGCGCCTTGCCGCGCAGGTGCAGGCGCTGCAAACGCAACTGAGCGCGTCATCGGCATCATCGGCGCCTGCAGGCGCCAAGCCTGTCGTGCGCAGTGTGAACAACGATACGGCTGCGCGTGCCCGGGCGCACGTACCAGACGCTGCGCCACGGCGGCCTAGGCCGCCGCCGCGAGGCCCCTGGATGCCGCCGCCCTACATGGCCGATCCTTATTACGGCGATCCGGATTGGTGAGCCCGCAAGGCGCCGGCTTGTTTCCCGAACGTGCGATTGGATTTGAAACCTGACGAGCTGCGGCTTCGGCTCGCCTTCGATCGACGGCGTTATTCGCGCAAGCCTACCTTCCAGCCGAGCGAAGGTCTTCTGCGACGCCGTCGAATGCGTTCTGACTCGCGACGGCCCCACCCTGCTCCACATCGGTTGCTGTCGACTGCTGACGCTTGCCGACTCCAAAAATATCATGCACCAGCCCGAGCTTGCCCAGCCCGAGAATGATCAACCCATTCATATCGATCTCGTACCAGGCGTGCGACAGATACGCATCGCGCGGAAAGCGATGATGGTTATTGTGCAGCCCCTCCCCGAACGTCAGCAGCGTGGTCACCAGCTCGTTGGTCGTGCCGTCATTGGTCTCGAAGCGGCGGTAGCCGTAGCGGCCGTCGCTGTGGCAGACCGAGTTGACCAGCGAGGTGGCCATGGTCATGAGGTAGCTGCGGAACAGGCCGGAGAACAGGATGCAGCCGACCATCGTGTGCACGCCACTGAGGGCGTAGCCGATGGCGCCGGGAATGATCAGCGCCGACAGCGCGTACCAGTACCAGCGTGTCCTGGTGAAGAACATGGCGATCGGGTCGGCCAGGATGTCCTTGGCGTAGTAGGCGGCATCGGTGGTCTCGCGGTCCCACACCCAGCCGCCCTGCGCATGCGACATGCCCTTGGCGAAGCTGGTATAGGGATGGCCGGCGCCGTCATAATAGGGGCTGTGAACGTCGCCGGGCCTGTCGGAGTGAAGATGGTGCCGCCGGTGGTTGCTCACCCATTTCAGGATCGAGCCCTGCACCGCCATCGTCGCGAGCGCGGCGAAGATCGTCCGCATCACCGGACCGCAGCGAAAGCTGCGGTGCACGAAGTAGCGATGCATGAAGCCGATCCCGATCGTGGACAGCACGAACGTGCCGGCGAAGACCGAGACCTCCACCCGGCCGATGCCTTGCCAGAACGCCCAGACCAGCGCCGCGATCGAGCCTCCGATCATGATGGCGAACGAGATGTAGGAATCGCGAAACTTGGCGTCGACCACCGGGCCTTCGACAAGCACGCCCGGTGGCATTTTCGGCTCCGCCGCTTGCTCGGACGCCACGCTCTCAACCACGGTCATTTCAGCCGATCCATTCACGCAGATGCACTCTTCTGCGGTGCAGCGTACAGCCGGGGGTTGTTTCTCGCAAGGACCCGGGTCGGCCTTGGCAGCACGGAGCTGCGGCCTGAAACGACGCGGCCAGACAGAGAGGGCAATGCACCGTGGCGACGCCTGAACGCACGCCTCGTCCTTCGAGACGACCGCTTCCGCGGTCTCCTCAGGATGAGGCTACGCTGCACGGTGCCCGTTGAACCTGCTGTCACGCATTCCGTCCTCATCCTGCGGAGCCCGCCTCAAGCGGGCGTCTCGAAGGGATGGCCGCAGGACCCGCTCTCAAATGCGAGAGCTCGCCAGGGTCAACGCGATGAAGCGGCAATTTCTGCGGGCTTGCGGCGGACGACGGCGGTTGGATGACAAGCTGCAGGCCGCAGGATGGGTGGAGCGACTTGGCTCGACGAGCGAACGCAATCCGCATCGACGCGCGCGATGGCCGCTTCAGCCAGAGCTCAACCCATCCTGCGAGCTACACTCTACGCCCGCCTCACGGTATCTCGCTCATCGTCACCTTGGCGGCGATCCCGGTCAGCTCGGGCTCTTGCGGCGCAAGCTCCTCATCGGAGGATGGGCCGAACGAGACTTCGGTCATTCTGCGCTTGACCTGCTCGCAGGTCTTGCGGACGTCTTCGGTGAACAGCGCGCATTCTTCGATGCGCTTGAAGATCTTCCGTCCCTCTTCACGATACCCCGCCGCCGTTTCTCGCATGAAGGCGATCGCATCATGAACCTGGGCTGTCAGCGCCTCGCATTTTTGCGCGGCGTCGATCAACTCGGTGCCCATGGCCTCGATCTCTTTTGCAGCGGACTCATAGTCGCGAATGACCGCCTCTGCACTGAGCGCGCCGACGCGCGACACGCCCGCGGTGTGCTCGACGTAATCAGGTAGCGCAATTGAAGTAATAGAGCTTCCCGAGCGGATCGACGCAATGTCCGCTTCGAGTTGGACCAAGTTTACACCGTCCCGTCTGCGCAATTGTTCAACACTTGCCATGACTGATCCTCCCAATAAGCGCCCAGAACCCCAAGCAGCATTGGGTTTATTACGGGGATAAGTGCCGTTCTACCCCGATCTGTCCTTGACAGTCTCAGGTTTGCCGCTTTTCGAGAGCGCTGAACGCTGCACGCAGCGATGGTAGGGTTACAAGCGTAAACCTCTGGGAAGAAGGAAGGTTTCGCGCGAACTTGGAATGTGATCGTGACTCACCACCAGTACGGCCATCGCCATCCCTCATAGCGAACGTACGACGGCACCAGCGGCGGGCCGTACGGATCGACCCGGTCGTCTTCAGGGCGATAACGATATCGTGGAACGACATTGTAGTCCCACGGCGTCGGCCGCAGCACGGGCGCCGTGACGATCAGCCTCTGCTGCGGCTCACGAACGACGACAGCCTTCCGCGTCCGGGCTTCAGCACCCGTCATCCCAAGGCTGCCCAGCACCAGCGCCGTTCCGAGCGCACACGCGACGGTCTTTTTCTTCATGTGTTGGTCTCCTTCCCCAAGGAGAGTGCAAAAGGACGCGAGGCAAGGCAAGCCAATTCGCGCGCGAACGCCTACGCCGCATCCACATCCTCAGGCGCCGCGCCGGCAACGAGCTCATCGAGACCGACCATCAACAAATCTGCGATGTGCATCAGCTGGTAGAGCGGAATGTCCGCCTCGCCCTTCTCGGCCTGCGCCAGGAAGCCCGGCGCGACGCCGATGTGCTCGGCGAGCTGAGCCTCGGTGTAGCCGCGGGTCTCGCGCGCAGCCTTGACACGCGCACCGATGCCGAGCCGGTGCCGGGCCTGCTCCTCCGCGGTCATCATCACCGCCTGCTCGTCCGCGCCCGCATAGCCGTCGACGAACGCACTGCCGATCAGCCGGCCCTTGCGCCAGGCGACCCGGCAGTCCTTGCGCAGGCCGCTTCTGAAGATCAACGTGAACCGCTCGGCGACCCACAGCGACGAGTTGAGCTCGAGGCGCGCGCCGGTGCCGGAGACATCGCGGACCGTGCAGGGCACGCTGACGGTGCTGCCGCTGCCGTTGTCGAATTCGACCATGCCGGTCCTCAGCGTGTGATGCCTGACGGCGGCGCGATGATCGCTCATGACAGCTCCCAAAAGCTTGCGGCGGCGAAGGGCATATCCGACGCGGGCATATTCGGGGCAAAGGTACCGCAGAATTTTCCTGCAACTCTTAAACGGCAAGCGATGCGGCCGAGACCGGACGGCATGGTAAAGGAATTCCTCCCCATCTGCGTCACCTACTCGCGTGTCGCAGCCTCGTAGCCCGGATGAGCGCAGCGACATCCGGGGAATGGCGCGGCAACAAAGGTCCCGGATATCGCTTCGCTCATCCGGGCTACTTGCTACTTGCCGATCACTCTCGCGCGCGGCGCAGGGCCTCTTCCAGCTTCTTCCTCTGCTTGTCCCAGCGGGCCTGCTCGGCCTCGGCGCGCTCGTCGAGCGCGGCTCGCTCGGCTTCGATCTCCTCGGCCTTCGCTTCGTGCTCGCGCCTCGCCTTGGCCAACGCCGCTTCGGCTGCAGCAACCGCCTTGTCGCGGCGCGCGCGCTCCCTGGCGCGGGCGGCCTCGTCCTTGCGACGCTCGGCCTCGCGCCGCCGCTCCTCCTTCTCGAATGCCGCGGCCGCCTTGCGCGCGGCCCGATCGTCGATCTTGCGCGCTTGTTTCTTTGCGGTCTTGGCCGGACGCTTCTTGAGCTCACGTCTGGGCCTGGCCTCGCCCTCGCCGAGATCGGCCGGCAGCTCCGCGCTCTCGGTGAACGGACCGTCCGAGCCGATCGGACGCCTGAGCACGACACCCGGCTTCGCCATCGTCGCGGCGATGATATCAGGATCATCGGTCTCCTTGGCGACGCCCTGATGGAAGAGATTGGAGCTGGCGCCCCAGGCCTGAAGCGCCGCCTTCATCGAGGGGGCGGCGATCGCCTGATCGTAGAAGCCGAGCGAGGTCTGGTAGGTCTTCAGTTTCTTTGGCATGTCGCTCCGATTTGTAGCTTCGCTGTCCGCCAGCGATCGTAGCCCGGATTACGAGCTCCCAAGCAACGCGTCATACCCTTGCGCGCTGAACGCCAGCAGACAGAAGCCATGCCCGAACGGATCGGCCAGCATCGCGATCCGCCCATAGGGCGCATCGCGCGCGGGCGCCTCCAGGATCGCACCCGCGCCGAGCGCACGCGCAACGGCAGCATCGACATCGTCGACGACGACGTCGATATGCACAGGCGTCCAGTGCCGCTCATAGCGGCGGCGGTCGCCGCCGGCGCCGACCGTGCCGGCCTGCTTGGACAACAGATAAACCGGCGCCGGCCAGCCGAGCAGCTCGACGAAGTCGGCGCCGAAGCGGCGGCCGACCGTCAGGCCGAAGGCCTCGGTGTAGAAGGTTGTCGCTGTCCCGACATCCGGGACATCGATGTTGAGGAGGAAGGTCATGGCGGGCTCGTCGCGCGTTGCGGAGCGAGCGTAGCCCGGATGCAGCGTCAGCGTAATCCGGGATGGTGCCGCATCTTCAGTGCCGGATTTCGCTGACGCTCCATCCGGGCTGCGCATGAAATTCCTCGCCACCGGACAAGCGCCACCATGGCATCATGCCACTGTTTTGCCCGACGGAGCAAACGCTATTCGGAATCGCCGAAGTCCGAAAAAATCCCGAGCGATTCCAGAGCGATGTCTACTGTGCATGGGGTTGTTTTCGCCAAATTGGTCTGGCCGCGCCCTCAGTCCCCCCTCAGGCTCAGGATGTAAGCCGAAAGCGCCTCGGCCTGTTCCGGCGAGATCACGAGGTTCGGCATGTTCTGGTGGCTGGTCCGCCAGAACACCTTCAGCGACAGCGCGGTGGTGCCGTGCCGGTCGGCGATGGCCTGGAAGCTTGGGGCCTCGTCGAAGAAACCGGCCATGTGCGGTTCGACGGCGTGACACGACTGGCACCACGCCTGCGCCAGGCGATGGCCCTCGGCGATCGTGCGCGAGGAGGCCCCGGCGGCGGTATGGACGAGGCTGAAGAGAAACAGCACCGACAAGGCGATGAGGATGGCGATGCCAATGGAGATTCGAACACTGTGCGACATCGCCAAGCCTCACCGCGATTGACATTCTGAACCAGCCTAGATTTGCACCGCCAGGCCAGGTTGATCTGCGTCAAGGAAGCAGCGGATGGCTGCTCCCACCGTTTGATACGGCTCAACTCGCGAGGGCGACATTGCCTCATTGATCGGGCCGGTCGCCAAGATCACGGCGATCGCATAGGCTCAGCGCTCATGCGAGGGTCAGGAGACATCACCATGAACGGCAATCGCTATTACGGCGTCCGCGTCGAGGGCGCGAAATACGGCGTGGGATTCGGCTCGGCGCTCGCCATCGCGATCTCCTACACAGACAACCATTCGATCCTGTGGGCGATCATCCACGGCATCCTGGGTTGGCTCTACGTGATCTTCGTCGCGCTGTTTCGGTGATATCGCACCGGCAAGGCGAGACCAGCCGGCGCCGTTCGCAGCTTTTCCTTGCTTTCCCGGTCCCCGCCTCTACGGTCGCGCCGCGAACGAACCGCGAGACGAGACCAGTCATGACCGACACGATGAAATGCCCGACCTGCAACTCCGAGCACGCCTACCAGGACCGCGATCTCTGGGTCTGCCCGGAATGCGGCCATGAATGGAGCGGCGCGGCGGAAGCGGCCGCAGATACGGCGCAGGATGCCGGCGTGCGCGATGCCAACGGCAATGTGCTCGCCGACGGCGACAGCGTCATCGTGATCAAGGATCTCAAGATCAAGGGCTCGTCCTCGGTCGTCAAAGGCGGCACCAAGGTGCGCAACATCCGCCTGCAGGACGCCAGCGACGGCCACAACATCGCCTGCAAGATCGACGGCATCGGCGCGATGAATCTGAAATCGGAGTTCGTGAGGAAGGCGTAGCTCGCGCCAGCTTCACCGCTGCAACGTCGAAGAGGCACGTGAGGCAGTGGATCCCGCCTCTCCGCGGAACCCACCTGCCTTCACGCGATGTCAGTTCAGCGGGCCGCGCCCGTGGTGACGTCAGCGGTCTTCACCTTGCGCGGGCTGAGCACCTTCGCCTGGTGGGCGGAGGCGACCGTGGTGGGCGCCGCGACCTGCTGCTCGACATGCGCAGCACCGAGCACGCGCACCTGCATGGGGGAGACCGGGAAACCGTTGGCCTCATAAGTCGGCAGCTCGGCGGCGACCGCCGCGGTACCGCCCGCGATCGTCAGGATGGCGGCGACGATCGACAAAGTCTTCTTGTTCATTGGTGATGCTCCAAGGATGAGAGTCGGAGCATATTTAGGCGCGCTTTGCTGCAATGCGACATACTTTGTTGCATTGCAATACCGCACTAGATGCATGGCGATATGCCTAATGCGTACAAGGCCTTGGACGAATCACGCCGGCTGCGACATGGCGCTTTTATGGGCGGTGCTCAGCCACCGAGCACGTTGCCCCAGCCATCGAAGAGATAGGTCTTCCAGGCCACGGTTCCATCCGCGCCGGGCCGGCTGGCACGCCGGTAGTCATCGGCCTGATCGGCAGTCCAGGTGATGATCGTGTCCGAAAGACGATCATGCAGGATGGCGGGCTCGGTGGGATCGAAGTCGGTCATAGGACGAAGCGAGGAATGTGTCATGGCGCCTCCAACGCTCCGGCCGCCGCAAAGTTGCGGCAGGGCGTCGGGCAAAACATCGCATCAGACAAAGGCGAATTGAGCGATGCAACAGAACTGTCATTGCACGCGCAGCGACGCTGCGCGTCCATGACGCGAGGCGGAGGATGCCGAGCCTATTTCAACGCCGTCGCCAGTGATTGCAGCTTTGTGACGAGATCGGTGCCGAGAGCGTAGACGACCTCGATGATGGCGAGCGCGATTCCGGCTGCGATCAGGCCGTATTCGACCGCGGTGGCGCCGGATTCATCGGCGACGAATTTGGCCAATATGCATGTCAAACTCACAGGCGACTACAATCCAAGATTGCGTAAGTGCAATCGTTGCAAATTGACGACAATGCCGCGTGTAGCCGTCCTTTTCACACAGGTTCCGCCGGGACTGTCACGGAACCCGCGTTGCACCTTGGCAACACCCGCCGCGAAAAGCCCGCATTCGTCGATTTGCGCCATTGCGCTGCCACACCGTCCCCCGAACAATCGACGCGCTGCGTGCCTTTCCGTGCAAGCCTGTTTTCGTCAAGACTGTTTGCATCATGACTGTTCGGACCGGATGGTTCGAACAGAACCGTTTGGAGGCAGGGATCATGAACGATCGGCGGTCTCTTCTGGTGGCGGTATCGTGCCCCTCGGCCGTTCTCGCCGCCTGGTTGGCGTTTTCTCTCTCCGCCTATGCGCCTGCCCTGATCGAGAACAGCAGCGCCAATGCAGCTGCCGTCTCGCGCGCCAAGGATCGCGCCAAGGATCTCGGCCGCATCGACCTGGCCGACGTGCCGCGCGCTGCCACCATCGAGGACGGCATCGCCTTGACCGCAGACATCGCCGCCGCCGTCGCTGCGGCGCCTGCCCCGGCAGAGACAGCGCAGGCAACAACGAACGAGGGGCCCGCCTCCACCATCAAGCTCGCCTCGGCCGACCCTGTGCTGATCCTGCCGACGGAGGCGGCGCCCGCGCCGCAGATTTCGCCTGAACCGGAGTCCATCATCAGCGAGGCTGCCCCCGCCCCTGCGCCAGAACCCGTCAAGCTCGCATCAGCCGATCACACCGAGATCGTGACGACGGACACACTGTCCCCCGCGGCGATCGCGAGTGGCCCCGTCGCGCCTGCGAGCAACGCGTCACCGCCTGCCGACACCATCGCCGTGCTCGACGAATGCTTCATCGTCGATGCCTGCATCGACCGCTATCTCTGGGCGCTTTATCAGCGCACCGCCAAGGAAGACACGATCAGGGTTCAGGAGCGGCGCGCCGTCACCGTCAAGCGCAAGGGCAAGACCGTCACGGTGATGCGCAGCTTCACGAAGCTGGTCGATCAGGACTTCACCTGGAAGGATCCGAAGGCAGCCGAGCGCGCCGGCATGTCAATGATGGACTACGTCATCGGCGGCATGGACAAGAGTTTCAAGCAGAAGCTGTTCCGCACGCTGCTCGCGGCCGAAGCCGCGGGCCTGTCGCCTGGCATCACCAGCGCATTCCGCGACGATTACCGCCAGTCGATCGCGAGCGGCCTGAAGGCCGCCTCCGACCGTTCCTATCATGGCGGCAGCACACGGGGCGGTTATGGCCACGGCATGGCGGCCGACATCGTCAGCACCCAGGGCAATAACCGCGCGCAGCGCTGGGTCTCGACCGAGATCCTGTGGAAGTGGGTCGACGCCAACGGCAAGGCGTTCGGCATCGGCCGCCCCTATCTCGACCGCGATCCGCCGCATGTCGGCCCGATCGACGGCCAGGAATACATCTCGAAGCGTGGCACCTCCGATCGCAAGGAAGTTGCCAGCGCCAAGCCGAAGAAGCCGCGGGCTGTCGCCAGCGCCAGGCCGCCGAAGGCCCATGCCGCGCGCGAGCAGAAGAGCCCGGCCAAGCCGCAGAAATCGGCGCAATCCGCGACCAAGCGCGCAACCTGACCGGTTACGGCTTGCGTCCCGCCGTCGGCAACGGCACGAGCCGCATCTCGGCGGAGCCGGTCTCCTGCGTGCGCACCAGCACCGCAAAGATCGTGTCGACCGCAAGCCGTACCGCCGACTCCATCGCTTCGCCCTTGGCCAGATTCGCCGCGATCAGCCCGGTGAGGAGGTCGCCGGTGCCATAGGGGCGGATCGGCAGGCGCGGTGTCGCAAAGCGCGACAATCGCCCGTCGGCGCACAGGATCGTCTCCACCTGCCCCGCCGCCGTATCAGCGAGCGTGCAGCCGGTGGCGACGACGTCGGTGCGTCCCGCCCCTGCCAGCGCCGCGCACGCCGCACTCAGGCCCTTAGCATCGGCGATCGTGGCTCCCGAGAGCAATTCGAGCTCGAACTGGTTCGGCGTCGTGAGGTTCGCCGCCGGCAGCAGCCGGTGCCGGACAACGTCCAAAATGCCGTCCGCGACATAGACGCGGCCGTCGTCGCCGATCACGGGATCGCAGAGATAGACGAGCTTCGCATTCCGCGTGCGCGCCCGCTCGACGAAATCGGCGATCACAGCGGCATTGCCGGGCGAGCCGAGATAGCCGGTCACGAGCACGGCCGCCTCGTCGACGAGACCGCGCTCCTCCACGCCCTTCAGGAGATCGGCGACGAGCTCGGTCTCCAGCACCCGCCCGCGCAGGCTCGGATAGCGCGGATGGTTGGACAGCAGCGTGGTCGGCACCGCCGCAACATTCACGCCCTCCGCCTGCATGGCGTAGGCAGCCGCGCTGTTGCCGACATGGCCGTGGACCACTTGGCTCTGAATGGAGATGACGAGCATGAGAGAGGTCCGTAAGGTCAATCGTCAGACGACGCAAGAGCGCCCCGGTTCACGAAAGATCATACTGCGCGTGCAAGCTCCCCGAGATAGGCGCAGAACATGTCGGCCAGCCCGTCGGCATGACGCGCGATCTCGGCCTCGCTCCGCGGTGTTTCCGAAAATCGCTTGCCGATCTCGCTGAGCGTCGTCGTGATCAGCTCGCCGGCGAGGCTGCGCGTCGCATCGGAGGCTTTTGGCAGCGCCTCCCGCATGAAGGCATCGACGATGCCCTTGCCGGCCGCCCGCACCTCCTGCGCCTCGGGCGCGTCGCGATAGAGCGGCGCGGCGTCACTGAGGGCCGTGCGGATCGCAGCCTCCTCGCACACGGAGCGGATGAAGGCATGGACCAGCGCGCGCAAACGCGCCGGTGGCGGCTTGGCCTGATCCGCGAGGATGCCGCGCAGCAGCTCGCTGGTGCGCCGCCACTCGTCGCTCTGCAGACGAAACAGGATCGCGGCCTTGTTTGGAAAATATTGATAGAGCGACCCGACGCTCACCCCGGCCCGCTCCGCCACCCGCGCCGTGGTGAAACGCTGCGCCCCCTCCTTCGCCAGGACCTGAACAGCCGCATCCAGGATGGCCGCCACCAGCTCCGTCGAGCGGGCCTGTTGCGGCTGTTTTCGTGAGGAAATTGAACGGCTTCGACGGTCGGCCATGGCGCCTGCGAGCAATGCGAATAGGAAATGCGACGAATTAGTCGTATTTCCGTCTGCATGCAAGCACGCGCTTCGCCACGAACTCTGGAGACACCAAATGACCACATCAACCATCACATCGCTTGCGCCGCTGCTGGATCGACTGTTCGACGAGGCCGAAGCAGCAAGCGGCGCAACGCTGGCCGCCGTCACCGATCTGTCCGATGCCGACCGGGCGCGGATGATGCGGAGCAAGACCGAATATCGCCCCCTCTATGCACGCCTAAAGGACGCGCCGCTCGCGGTCTCGCGCGAAACCGGAGCGCTGCTCTACATGCTGGCGCGCAGCTCGCGCGCCCGATCCATCGTGGAGTTCGGCACCTCATTCGGCATCTCGACGCTGCACCTTGCCGCAGCCTTGCGCGACAATGGCGGCGGTCGTCTCATCACCAGCGAGTTCGAACCGTCCAAGGCAGCGCGGGCGCACGGCAACCTCTCGGCCGGCGGCTTGATCGACCTCGTCGATATCCGCGAAGGCGACGCGCTGAAGACGCTCAGCACCGACCTGCCCGATACGATCGATCTCGTGCTGCTCGACGGCGCCAAAGGGCTCTATCCGGATATCCTTGATCTGCTCGAGGACCATCTGAGGCCGGGCGCGATCATCGTCGCCGACAATGCCGACGACAGCCCCGACTATCTGGCACGCATGCGCAAGCCTGGAAGCGGCTACATGTCCACGGCCTTCGCCGACGACGTCGAGCTGTCCGTGCGAATCAGCTAGCGCCGCATCGAAGCATCTCGACGCCGCCGCACGATTCATCGCGGGGCGGCAATCGTGTTGCCTCGACCCAGGTCGACGAGTCCCGTCCGCATGATGTCGCAGGTTCGTCACCGACACATGATATCGGCTCGCGGCAAAAAGCCCGTCCCACGCGGTCTCTTTCTTACGCCGAGAGGCTCATGACCTCCGCCTTCAATGCCTACGCAGCTCTCGCCCTCGCCATCGTGTTCGAGGTCACCGCGTCGGCGTTGCTGCAGCAGTCCGCGCAGTTCACCCGTCCCTGGCCAACGCTGGCGATGGCGCTGTTCTACGTCGCCTCGTTCTACGCGCTGTCGGTGGCGATCCGGGTCATCCCGTTGAGCATCGCCTATGCGATCTGGGGCGGTGTCGGCATCATCCTGACCGCCACCGTCTCGTTCGTACTGTTCCGCCAGATACTGGACGCCGCAGCCTTCGTCGGCATTGCGCTGATCGTATCAGGGGTCGTGATCATCAACCTGTTCTCGGAGACTACGGTGCGTTGATGCCGGAACGCCGCGGCGCGCGCGGTTATTGGCTCTGCACCGGCTTGGGCGGACGCGGCGCAGAACGGGGTGCCTTTGCACCGGGCTTGGCTGCGGCCCGGAGCGGCGGCCCATCGACCGACTCCAGATAGGCGGCAAGTGCCTTGGCCGAGTCGGAGCTGGTCGCGTAATGGTCCTTCAGGAACCAGGACAGCGTCAGGTTGAAGCGCCCCTTGGCAAGACCGCGTGGGCTGCGATGGCAAGACGCGCAGCCGTCAGCGAAGAGCTTCGCGGGCGATTTGCCGGCGTCGAGATTCTGCGCGACGGCGGCGGTCGCCGTCAGCACTGCGGCTGCTAGAAGCATCAGGGGCGCGGTCAGCTCGCGCCCCGGTCGAAACAGCGACGTCAAATGTCGTCCCCCTCGCCCCGTCTTGCGATCAGGCTGCGGACAGCTGATCGAATTCGGGCGGCGCATAGGCCTTGCCGTCCTGGTCGGTGATGACGACCCGCCACCCCTCACTCGCCCACACTTTCGCCTTCGCCACGATGAGCAGCCGGCTCTCGCGGGCGAAACTGTACTTCTCGTTGTCGCGTTCTGCGACCATCTTGTAGGCCAATTCGCATCCCCTTGCGTCGCCCTGCACCCGGCCTCCTCGTGGCAGCGGGCTTTGGCGGCAATTCGCCGGGAGCGTGGCAATTTGGTGCCATCCGCAGGCGGTATGGCCGGCCCCGTGCCATTGGCAGCGGAGCCGATCCTGCTGCGTCGGATCGGCGCCAAAGCATGATCCGGCCCCGAAGGGCCGCGTCAGCGCAAGGTGCGGAGCGGTTTTCCCTCGCGACAAACGCGGAACGCGTTTGCGCGGAGGTCATGCTTAAAAAATGACCTAAGCGCTAGTGCACGCGGATAATATGGGGGCGGCCGAGATTGATCAGGCCTTGCACCGCCGAGAGGCGGTCATCGAGGGCTGCAATGGTGAGCAGCAGATTGTTGCGGCGCTCGTCGAGCAAACCCATCTCGGCGCCGGTGAGCTTCGTGCTCGCTCGTTCCTTGTGGATCGCTTCGAGGGATTTGCGCAGTCCGGCAATCAGGCCGGCCAGCTGTTTGGCCTCCTTGGTCATCGACCGCTTCGCGACATTTTGCTGACGGCGCGTCTCCGCTTGGCTCTGTCTCATCATCATCCTCCGGTGCCCCGCTGCCCCGAGTGGATGCGCACAGCTTTGGGTAGACATATTACGATCGATGAAATCTGCCCGCGAAGAACTTTCTTAAATTGTACGCGCACGGAACCCGGATCAAATCAGCAGAAAGCCCGGCGCCAGGGCCGGGCTTTCCTTGAGGCAGCGCTAGTGCTTCTCGTGACCGCCGCCATGACCGCCGGCCGGGCCTCCGCCGCCACGTGGCGCAGCATTGATGTGCGGAGCGCCGCCACCACCGCCGCGCGGCATGGCAGGTGCAGCCGCGCGCGGCGCCGGCATCTGCGCGCGCGCGTTCATCGGCACACCGTGACTCACATTCGGCTGCGCGACATGCGGCGTCTGGGGCCGTGCGGCAGGTGCAGCCGACACACGCGGCGCTTCGTGCGCGCGCGCCATCGGCTGGGCACGCACCGCAGCGCGGCTCGCGGCTTGGTCGTGCATCATGCGTGCCTGAGCATCGCGCGGATTGCGAGTCTGCACATTGGTCCGCTCATGCACGAGGCGCTCGCTCCGTCCGGCACGCGTCCGGTCGGCTGTCACTGCAGTGTCGCGCCTTGCGATCGCAGCGTCGCGCTTCGCGATCCCAGCGTCGCGCCCTGCGGTCGCGGCGTCACGTCTGGAGATTGCGGCCTCGCCCTTGCCGCGCACGCCGCTGCGTTCGAGTGCGACCGCCGCATCGCGCGTTGCCGCGCGACCGATGCGGGCCGCGCTCGGATCGAGCGTCATCCGCGTCGCGAAGCGCTGATGCGAGCTCCAGTAATTATTCCAATACGCATGGCGGTGGTACCAGGGACGTCCCGAATAGTAGCTCGACCAGTACGAGGTCAGCACGAAGGGCACGACGGGAACGTCGATCTCGTCGACATAGTCGGGGAGATAGACGTAGTGGTTGCGATAGAGATATTCGAGATATTGCGATGACACCCAGCCGCGATCGTCGGAGAAGCTGACGTCGCACCAGGCATTGCCGCGCAGGCAGCCATGGATGTTGACGCGGGCACCTCCGGGGATGCGATCGACCAGGGGAAAGCCCGTGCCCGGTCCGGCACGCAGGCCGGTCGAGACGGTGACGATGCCCGGCGCGGCCAGCGCGGCCGTCGGGACGAGCAGCAATGCAGCAAGTAAAACGCTCTTGAGTTTCATGGCGTGTTCCTCCTCTAGGAGGCGGAACGCGCAAGCGGAACGGGCGTTCCGCGCAGGGCGGTCGCAGCCGTCGAAAGATTGAGATGCAGGCCGCGCGCGGTTCAATATTCATTCGCCGTTCATCGGCACGCTGTCGGCCCGTCAATTCGCCTGCCGCATGAAGCCGTCGAAGTACGACGCAAGCGCGGCAAAGTCATCGAGCGGCAGCACGTTCGCGACAAACTGGTCTGGCCTCACCACGACCATGCAGCCGGCTTTTCGATCGATGCCGCGCATTGCGAAGACGTCGTGGCCGCCCTTGAGATCCGGACAAAACATCTTCTCGTAGTCGATCAGGCCATAGCGGCCCTTGCGCGGGAGCAGCAGCGGTGGCATCGCCGCGACAGCGAGCTCGCGATGATCCTGCTGGAAGATGGCGCGCAGGTCGATCACGCTATCGATGTCTGCGCCAACAGGCGTGTATCGCCTCATCGGCGATTCCCGGGCCTCGGCCAGGAAGTTGCACAGCGCGCGAATGGCCGATCCGCCAGCCGCGGGATCTTCCGCAGGCGAGAACGCGTAGATGCGGAAGCGGCCATCAGCCTGCGCCGCGTGGCCGAGATGCACCGGCTTGGCGTCCGCCAGCCGGATCACCGGCGCGGAATGGAAGCGCTTGCCGATGACGAGGCCTTGCGCGAGATGCTGATGCGACGCCGCACCGGTGAACACCGATGGCGTGTAATGCGTCGCCGTGCCCGCAGTGTAGCGTCCGTGCCGGACAAAATAGTCCTGCGTCTTCGCCGCATCGGCGCCGCCGGCCTTGGCGGCGGAAGCGAGAATTCCCGCCCATTCGCGATCGAAGTCGATCAGCTCCTTCGCGACCGCCTGGCGCTCCGCCGAATAGGAATGCAGCAAGCCCGGCGCACACTGCCTCCGCAGCACGGCGGCGAGCTTCCAGCCGAGATTGAAGGCATCCTGCATCGAGACGTTCATGCCCTGCCCCGCCTTCGGGCTGTGAGTATGGCAGGCATCGCCGGCGATGAAGATGCGCGGCAGGCGCGTATCGATCTCGGCCTCCGGCACGTCATCGAACCTGTCGGTGAGGCGCTGGCCGATCTCGTAGACCGACCACCAGGCGATTTCCTTCACCTCGAGCGTATGCGGCTTCAGGATCCGCTGCGCCTTGGCGATCACGTCGTCAGCGGTGATGTTGCGGCTCGCAACGCGCTCGCCGACATCGAGCTTGGCGAGCTCGACATAGATGCGGACCATGTAGCCGCCTTCACGTGGAATGATCAGCAGGCTGCCGTCCTTGGCCGACTGAATCAGGGATTTGAAACGGATGTCCGGAAAATCCGTCACCGCCAGCACATCCATCACGCCCCAGGCGTGGTTGGCGGAATCGCCATGCAGCTCGCGCCCGATCGACTTGCGCACCGTGCTGCGTGCGCCGTCGCAGCCGACGACGTAGCGTGCCCTGATCGTCTCGACCTTGCCCGCGTTCACGGCATCGACGCGTTCAAGGCGCACGGTCACGGCATGATCGGCGGCCGGATCGACATTCAGATCAAGCACGCGCCGGCTGTAATACGGCTCGAGCTTCGCCGGCGATTTGCGCATGACGTCGAGAAAGCAGTCATGGACGCGCGCCTGGTTGAGGATGACGTGCGGGAATTCCGACAGCCCGTCCTCGACGTCCTGCACCCGGCCGCTGCGCGTGATCTTCTCCGGCGTCCGCTCATCCGGCTTCCAGAACGTCGTTTCATTGACCCAATAAGCCTCCTTCAGCACGCGCTCGCTGAAGCCATAGGCATGGAACATCTCCATGGTGCGGCAGGCGATACCGTCGGCCTGACCGACCAGCAGGCGGTCCGGCTTCTGCTCGACGATACAGGTCTTGATGTCAGGGAATTGCGCAAGCTGGGCGGCGAGCGTCAGGCCGGCAGGCCCGCAGCCGACGATGAGAACATCGACCTCGCCAGGCACGGCGCCCGCCGCCCCCGATGCCTGGACGCGCGCGGCGGGATCGGCAATCTCAGGGTCGCCCGGCTGAAATCCATTCAGATGGAATTGCATGAGCACCTCTCCCGCGAGCGTTCTTGATATTGATCAGTATGCTGACTATCAGTATACTTGTCAACGATCGCGCATCTCCGGCCTAAGGAGCCGAACTCGGTGAAAGACAACAACGACATGCCCGGGCATCTGGCGCGCCGGTTCCAGCAGATCGCGGTCGCGGTGTTCCTGGCCGAGGTCGAGGATGCCGGCTTCGATCTCACGCCGGTGCAGTACGCCGCGCTCGCGACCATCAAGGCCAATCCGGGGCTGGACCAGGTGACGCTCGCCGGATTGATCGCCTACGATCGCACCACCATCACCGGCGTGATCGATCGTCTGGTCCAGAAGGGCCTCATAGAGCGCCGCCCTTCCAGCCGCGACCGCCGCGCGCGGGAGCTCGAGATCACCGACGAGGGCCGGCGCACGCTGCGCAAGATCACGCCGGCCGTCGAATCTGCGCAGCGCATCATGCTGCGTGGCCTCAGCGCGAAGGAGGGCGAGGAGCTGATGCGGCTCTTGCGCAAGGCCATCGCCGCCGGCAATGAGCTCAGCCGCGCCCCGCTCCGCGATGCGCAGGTCTGATCTCGCAACGTGTCCGTATTTGTCGCAGTGCACGAAACCAGGAACTAACCTTCGACTGCTAACGTCGGCCGCATTGGGCGCTTAACGCGCGATTAACTTTGCGGGGCGGAGTTTCGGATGTTCAGGTTCCTCGTTATGGCCGCGGCCATCGCGCTCTCGACCGGTCACGCGCTCGCAAACGGCCATGGCGGCGGCGATGCCCCGCCCCCGCCGAAACCCGAGGCGACGACAGCACCGGCGAAGGTGGTCCTGACCAAGCAGGGTCCCAAGCTCGTCGATCTCAAGGGCATGACGCTCTACACTTACGAACGCGACACCACCGGAAAGACATCGAACTGCAACGGCAAGTGCACCGAGAGCTGGGTTCCGCTGGCCGCGACGACTGATGCCAAGGCCGTCGGCGACTTCACCGTGATCAGCCGCAACGACGGCAGCAAGATGTGGGCGTACCGCTATCGTCCGCTCTACACATCGCCCGCCGACAAGGCGCCGGGCGATGCCAACGGCAATGCCACGACGCTGCAATGGCGGATCGCCCGGCCTGAGTAGCAGCGCATAGCAACGCACCAAAGCTCGAACTGACCAGTCGCGCAGCCCCTCACCCGCGCCAGCGCCCGCCCGTCTCGGCCTGCGCGTTCTGCCCTGGCGGCAGCACCACGACCATCGAATTGAGCTTCACCCGGTCGTAGAGATCAATGACGTCCTCGTTGCGCATCCGGATGCAGCCCGACGAGATCGCCTGCCCGATATATTCGGGCTGGTTGGTGCCGTGGATGCGGTAGAGCGTGTCCTTGTTGCCGGCATAGAGATAGATGCCCCGCGCGCCCAGCGGATTGGCGGGACCGCCGGGAACGCGCGCCGGATAGGGGCCGAGCCGCGCCTGGATATCCGCTGTCGGAACCCAGTCCGGCCATTCCGCCAAACGGCCGACCCGCGCGACGCCGGAGAACGCCATGGCTTCCTCACCAACCGCAACGCCGTAGCGGATCGCCTTGCCCTCGGGCAGCACGTAATAGAGGTAGCGCGCATCGGTATCGACCAGGATCGTGCCTGGTTGCTCCTTGCGGTGGTAGTCCACGATGTGGCGGAGATATTGCTCAGGCACGTTCGCCTGCGCGTAAGGCGTGTGCGTGAGCAACTGACGGTCGCGCGGCGTCATGCTCGCATCCGTCGATGGCGAAAGCGTCGCCTGCATGCAGCCGCCCAACGGCAACATAGCTGCGACGAACAAAACGAGTAGAGATCTTGGCACCACCGGCCCCCCGATAGCGCCCCCAGCATCGCCAGATGCTGCCCAAATCGTGCTGAAAACAAGGCAGAACGGAACAATTGCGCGTGTTCGATAGGCCGGGTTCCATCACCACAAACGGCGGAAGACTGTCGCATCATCTCCATCCCCTCGCCTTGCTTTGGTCAAACCCGGCTGGACTCGTGCGTGATGGGACTTTGGGATGGGCCCACCTCAACAGATCGGCTCGCGCCAATGCGAGCGACGAAGGCTTCAAAGGAGCTGCGATGCTCGCGACGCTGAATTCCAAGCAAATCGTCGATGAGATCGTGAAGGACACGGTCAAGGACAACGATCCGCACGACGCGGTTCAGATTTCGCCCGAGGTCGTGCTGGTCCCGCGCCCGGGGAGCGCGGCGCCAGCGTTGGCGCCTGACATCTCGCCCCGTCCTGAACCGAAGTTCGCTCCGACTTCGGTGCGCGCGACGGAGCCCACGTTCAACGTCGTTTACGGCAAACCCGCCGCGGCGGCACCGCCGATCGACACCGCCGTCCGTGTCACGGTCGGCGATGCTCCAAGCCGGCGGAAGCGCTCCGCGGTCGGCAAGTGGCTGCGCGGTGCATTCGTCACGTTTCTGTTCGCGGGCGCCAGCGCGGCGGCCACGATCGTCTGGGAGAAGCACGGCGACACCGCAAAGCAAATGTTCGCCGAATGGAAACCAGTGTTGGCGTCGTTGCTGCCTGCGACGTCGCAGACGCCGCCCGTTGCCACGGCGCAGGCCGCCCCTCCTGCCGCGCCAGCGGTCGCCGAGCAGACGCCGGATCAATCAGTGCCGCCGCCTTCCGCTCAAGCCGCGGTAACTCAAGCTGCCGCAACTCAAGTTGCCGTCGCGCCCGCAGCAACGCAGCCCGACACCGCGCAATCGGTGCAGTCGATGACGAACGATCTCGCCGCGATGGCGCAGCAGATCGAACAGCTCAAGGCCAACATCGCCGAGCTGAAGGCCGGACAGGAGCAGTTGGCGCGTGAGATGGCGAAGCCGCCTGCGCCGAAGCCGGTGGCTGCTGAGACGAGGCCGGTCGATCCGCGCCCGCGCGCTGCTGTGCTCCCGCCACAGCCTGCGGCGGCGCCGGTTCGCAAGCCGAAGCCGGCTGTGACGCGGACCTACATGCCGGCCTATTCGCCCGCGCCGCTTGCGCCCCCGCCGTCGCAGGCAGCCGCGGCCCCGCCGCCAGCAGCGCCCGTTGCGACGACGCAAGCCGTTGCCGATGACGACGGGCCCGTCGTGCGTCCGCCCATGCCGCTGCGCTAGCGCGGAATGGCTTTAGGTTCAATCGATAGCCGCGGTGGCTCGTTCACCTCTCCCGCTTGCGGGAGAGGTCGGCGCGAAGCGCCGGGTGAGGGTTTTCTCCTCTTGGGGATTGTCCCATTGCGGAAGCACCCTCTCCCGACCCTCTCCCGCAAGCGGGAGAGGGAGTGCTGCACCTCCGTTTTTGCAATCAAACCTGATCTCATCACGCTTTAGCGTAGCGTCAGGCGACGGCACCACGTCGCGACAGCGCGCACGCTGTCCGAGTCGGTGTGATGCGTTGAGTCCGGGCGATTACGGGAAGCGACGCCTTGGTCGCCTTCCGCTCAAGAGAAAAGGCCGTCGGGATCTATGCCGCCGGCCCTCTCTTGCAGCTGCCGGTTCCCGGAGCCCGGTTCTGCTGCAATTCCATGCTTCATGATCACGCAGACATATTTAATAAACTCTTAACGAGCCCGCACGTTGCACATCATTTCTGCGCCATAAGCCCAGACATTGCGCGGCCTGTTCATTCGGCAGGTATCGACTCAGTGGTACCATCCGACGTGTGTTGAGACTTGCACTGAAGCTCAGATCGTCACACCGGGGAATTCGGATGCCCTACTACTATTTCGATCTCGTGGTTGGTGAAGAGTTCAAGAACCAGGGTGGAATCATCCTCGAGGACATCGAGGTTGCCTCCGATCGCGCCGATCAATTGGCCTGCGAGCTGTCGCAGGTGAAGCCGGAGCTGCAGCAGAAGGGTTGCGCGGTGCGCGTCACCGATCGCGATCACAACGAGCTCTATCGCACGCCGCTCGATCCGGTGCCCGCCTGGCAGCGCTGAGCTAATCCAGCGCCGGCGGCTCGAACCAATTCGTCAGCGACAATCCGCCGTCGACGACGAAGGCTGCGCCGGTGACGTAAGCGGAAAGCTCGTTCGACAGCACCGTGAGCGCCATCGGCACGAGGTCCTTGGCCTCGCCGAGACGCCCGAGCGGAATGTGCCGCGCCAGCGCGGGATCCGCGACGAAGCCACCGGCTGCGATCGCGCCGGGCACCAGCGCGTTGACGCGGATATCATGGCGGCCAAACGTCTTGGCCAGCTCCTTCACCAGCATGCCCAGCCCCGCCTTCGCCGTCGAATAATGCGGCAGGTTGCGCGGGGTGCCCGCATGCAGCGAGGTGAGAAACAAGAACGAGCCCGGCCGCTTCGCCGCGATCAGCCGTCTTGCGAGCTCGCGCGCCAGGTGAAAGCCGGCATCGAGGTTGACGGCGTGCATCTCCTGCCACGTCCTGCGATCGACAGCGAGGGCATGATCGGCCTCGCGCCGCGGCGGCGAGGCGCTGTGGACGAAATGCGTGACCTCGCCCAGCGCGGCATATGCGGCAGCCAGCAGCTCATCGCTGGCCTCGAGCCTGGCGAGATCGCCGACCCAAGGCACGGCGAGACCAGGACTCTCGCTCGCGCTGATCGCGGCACGCACCCGCTCCTCGCTCACATCCGCGAACATGGTGCGGACGCCCTCACCGACCAAGCCTAGTGCGATCGCGCGGCCGATACCATTGCCCGCGCCGGTGACGAGCGCGGTGTCGCGTGCGGGATCGAACGGCGTGCTGAACAGGCTCATGTTGCGCTCCGAAGCTGGGGAGCGCCAGGTTAGCGCACCGCCCCGACGGACGACAATTGCGCTTCAGCCCCATTGCCGAGCGGCGCACCGGACGCTAGCCTCCCAAAAAAACGGAGGAGGTTCCAAGGATGCGCACCGGTTTTCTGATGACGGGCCTGTTGCTGCTGGCTGCGCCGGCTCAGGCGGGTGACGCGCCGCCGCGCGCGACCTATGTGACGATGGTCTTGCAGGCCTTCGCCGCCAAGGTCGAATGTCCGGGCACCGATCTCGTCTATCAGGACCTCGTGCAGAAGGCGCAGCAGATGCACCTGCCCGACGGCACCACCGAGAAGGTGCGCAAGGCGATCGCCTGGATGCACACCGGCGGCAAGATGGGCGAGAAGCAGGACGATGATCTGATGGCCGAGGTCGCGGTCGCGACCCAGGCGACCGACATGGACCAGCGCCGCCTCGGCATGCCCGGCTGGTGCGAGGCGCAAAAGACCAACCTCGCCGGCCTGATCCGCAGCAAGGGCGGCTAGCGAACCGGCTTCGCCGCATTAAGCACGCCGCGACGGAACCTCTGCTGCGGCCCAAAATCGTCACAATCCTCGAAAGCATGCGGCCTCCTAGAATTCGAGCAGGAGGCCTCATGCGGAGTATCCATTTCGTTTTCGTCGGCGCGATTGCAGCGGCCACGGTGCTGACTGCGCCCGCACTGGCGAGGAATTCCGACGCCCAGAAAGGCGAGGAAAAATCCACCTCGTCGTCCTGTAGCGCCTATCAGCAGGCGCCGGACGGCTCGTGGGAGCCATTGCCCTGCAAAGCGACAGGCGAGCGCGGGCAGCCGCAGACACAGAACCGCACTTCGTCGCAAGGCGCCGATCACGGGGAGCGTTGAAGGCGCTCGCGCTTACGAATGTCAGCTCTGGTGCGGACCGCGGATGATCTTCATGGCGTCCACGATGTGGCGCCACTCCTTGGCCTCATCGGCCTCGCCGCGGCCCTCGCAGGCCCGGGCCTGCTCGGCGGCCTTCGCGATCGCAGCAAAACCGTGCTGTTCGAGCATCTGCCGGGCAACGGTATGGACCTGGACCTCGGACATCATGGGCGCTCTCCCGTCTGACCAGCCGCGGTGCAACGCTCCCGCGGGTTGTTCACAACGATCGAAGCCCCGAGCCCGTTCCGTCCCATCGATGTGAGCCGCAAGACAAAGGCGGCCCGCCATGCCCGGCGGACCGCCTTCTCACCCACCCCAAAACTGCGGGTCGTCGGCCGCGTCCCCTACGCGACCGCCACCTTCTTGCGCTCGAAGTCGTTGGGCACCTCGATGTCGACCTCAAGGGTCGAGACCTCGTCGCCGCGCTCGAGCCGGACGATGACCTTGGTCGGGTCCAGCGTCACATGCTTGGACACGACGGCGAGAATTTCCTCACGCAGCACACCGAGCAGATCGGGCTGGCCGCGCATTCCGCGCTCATGGGCAAGCAGGATCTGCAGCCGTTCGCGAGCGACGGGTGCCGAGGCCTTCTTGCCGCGGAGAAGTCGAAGCAGACCCATGCTCATGCAGCCCTCCGTCGCAGCAGGCGATCCATCAGACCTCTGCGCTCGGCAGGAACATGCATCGTCACGTTCTCGCCGCAGAGGCGCTTGGCCGCATCCATATAGGCCCGCGCCGGCGCACCGTCCGCGTTGGACAGAGTCACCGGCGTGCCGACGTTGGAGGCCTTCAGCACGTCCTGGCTCTCGGGGATGATGCCGAGCAAGGGCGTGGCAAGGATCTCGAGGATGTCGTCGATGGTCAGCATCTCGCCGCGCGCGGCGCGCGAGGGATCGTAGCGGGTGATGAGAATGTGCTTCTCGACGCGCTCGCCCTTCTCGGCCCGCACCGTCTTGGAATCGAGCATGCCGATAATGCGGTCGGAATCGCGCACCGAGGAGACTTCCGGATTGGTGACGATCACGGCCTCATCCGCAAAGCGCATCGCCATGGAGGCGCCGCGCTCGATGCCGGCCGGGCTGTCGCAGATGACCCAGTCGAAACGGCCGCGCAACTCGGCGATGACCTTGCCGACGCCCTCTTCCGTCAGCGCGTCCTTGTCGCGGGTTTGCGAGGCCGGCAGCAGCCAGAGATTCTCCAGCCGCTTGTCGCGGATCAGGGCCTGCGGCAGCTTTGCGACGCCCTGCACCACGTTGATGAGGTCGAACACGACGCGGCGCTCGGCGCCCATGACGAGGTCGAGGTTGCGCAGGCCGACGTCGAAATCGACGACGACCACCTTGTCACCGCGCTGCGCCAGGGCAGCTCCCAGGGCGGCGGTCGTCGTGGTCTTGCCGACCCCGCCCTTGCCTGATGTCACGACCAGTACCTTACTCATCTGAAATGTCTCCTTTGCTGGTCAGTTCAGTGCTGTAATTCGCATGGTATTCCCCTGCAGCCAGGCCTGCGCCGGCTTGCCGCGCAGGGCGGCGTCGATGTCGTCGGCGGTCTGATAAAACCCATCGATTGCAAGCAGTTCGGCTTCGATCTTCTGACAATAGATGCGTGCGCTCGTGTGACCGTTCACGCCCGCCATGGCGCGGCCGCGCAGCGCGCCGTAGACGTGGATCGAGCCGCCGGCGACGACCTCGGCACCGGAGCCAACCGAGCCGAGAATGGTGACGTCGCCTTCCGGGAAGATCACGGTCTGGCCCGAGCGCACGGGGTTTTCGAGCAGCAGCGACGTCGGCTTGGTCTCGGTCTTCACTTCGGCCTTCTTCGGCGCGCTCGGCTCGACCACGCAGCTGCGCCCGCCCGACAGGAGTGGCGGCATCATGGGGGTCAGCCGGCCCTCCTCCACGCCCTCGATACCGAGCACGCGGATGTTGCGGTCCTGAAGGCTGGTGAGCAGATGGCCGATACCGGCCTGGCTGAGATCCACCGAGGACAGGTCGATCACCACGGGCCGGCCGGCGAAGAAGCCCGGCGAACGCGCGATCGTGGCATCGATCTCATGCAGCCAGTCCTGGACCGGAACCGTCGGCGTGAACACGAAAGCCACATAGGAGCGCCCGCGCAGGCGCACCATTTGACGTTGGACTTTTGCTGCAGCCTCCATGGCGGCCGACTCGTTCCCTGTTATTGAATGGTTAACGATGCGGCGGATTTGGTTAACGACCGGTTAATGTCTCCGTGGGGTTACGTGGGGTGGTGGCCAAGCGGTCTTGGGCTCTCGCTCGCCCCACACGCCGCCGTCATCGCCCGGCTTGACCGGGCGATCCAGTACTCCGAGACGCTTGTGAGTCGGTCGATAGGCCGCGGCGTACTGGATGCCTCCGGTCAAGCCGGGGCATGACACCGGTGTGCGGGACGAGCGGAGCCCCCTACTTCTTCACCTTGCTCGCATCCATCTTGATGCTGGGATCGAGCATCTTGGTCGTGAACGCCGTTGTCACGTCGAACGGCTTCTCCATGCCGAGATAGGTCTGGACCAGCTCGTAGTCCTTCTTCATCCGCTCGCCGTCGATCCAGCCGAGGCCCTTGGTGGTGGTGAACTCGTCCGTCATCAGGAACTTGATGCGCTCCCACTGGCGCTCCTGATTCTCCTTGTCGAGACCGGAGACCTGGTCGAGCAGCGCCTTCAGGCATGGTGTGACGTCGGCGACGCAGGCCGCGAAGGCCTTCTGAGTGACGCGCACGAACTCCTCGACCACCTTCGGATTCCTCTGCAAGTATGCGCCGTTGACGATCAGCGAATTGCCGTAGGGATTGAGCCCGATGTCCTTCCAGTTGACGTAGCCGAGATCGGGCCCGAACTCGATGACCTTCAGGTCGTGCTCGTTGTAGAAGTCGCTGATGATGTCGACCGTGTGACTCTTCAGCGCCGCGATCTTCGCGGTCGGTCCGACATTGACGAAGCCGACGGAGTCGGGCGCGAGCCCCGCGGCCTTGGCAAAGGCTGGCCACATCACGCGCGAGGCATCGCCGGGCGGATTGCCGATCTTGTGCCCGGCGAAATCCTTCACGCCGTTCACGCCGTAGCTCTTCAGCCAGTAGAAGGTCTGGCCGGTGTTGGCATAGACGCTCATCACGGCAACTGTGTCGGCGCCCTTGCTCTTGGCCACCAGCATGGTGGCGAGATCGGCAACGCCGAACGGCGAGCCGCCGGAGCCGACCTTGGCGGCGGAGACGCCGGAGCCCTTGCCGGTCTCGATGGTGAGGTCGATGCCCGCCTTCTCGTACCAGCCTTGCGCCTTGGCGTAATAATAGGGCGAGTGATCGGCGGTCGGCGTCCAGTTCAGGATCAGGTTGACCGCCTCGCCCGCACTTGCGGGCACTGCCGGCAAACCGAGCATCAGGGCCACAACAGCCGCCTGCAAACGCTTCATCGCATCCTCCTCATTGCCAGCGACCCGGCTTGTCGCTCTCCCCTTGTGAGGATACCAATGCAACAAGCCCGCCCCTCACTTGTCAACTGTTTGGTTGGAAATGCCCGCAAAACGATCTGGCGACACCGTGCCGCAGCGCCGCGACCCCGTCGCCACCCGCAAGAAGCTGCTGACCGCGGCCCGCCAGGAATTCGCCCGGCACGGACTTGCGGGCGCCCGTGTCGACGAGATCGCCGAGCGCGCCGGCGTCAACAAGCAGCTCGTCTACCACTATTTCGGCGACAAGGACGCGCTGTACCTCGCGGTGCTCGAATGGGTCTATGAGGACATCCGCGAGCAGGAGCGCAGGCTCAATCTCAAGGGCCTGCCGCCGGAGAAGGCGATCCGCAAGCTGATCGAAGCCTCGTTCGATCACCTGGCGGCAAACCCCGATTTTATTGTGCTTTTGAACGACGAGAACCGCGGCGGCGCCCGCCATGTCCGCGGCTCAACGCGGCTGGAAGCGATGCACTCGCCGCTCGTGAGAAGCGTCTCCCACATCCTCAACGAGGGGGTGCGCTCGGGCGTGTTCCGCAAGGGGATCGATCCCGTCCAGCTCTATATCTCCATTGCGGGCCTCAGCTATTTCTTCTTCTCCAACACGCCGACGCTGTCGGCGATCTTCGGCAAGGACCTGTCGAGCCGTGCCCAGCGGCGCGCCCGGCGGCGACATGTCGCCGACCTCGTGCTGCAGTCGCTCCGGCCCTAATCAACCAACTGGTTGAAACTTCCCTCAAGGACGGCTAGGCTTGCGACCTGCGGCAGGGTGGTGGCCGGCAACAGGGAGCAGTCGGTGGCAGGAGACAGCGCACGTAGCTCGCGCAGCTTTGCGATCATCCTGATCGTGCACCTCGCCGTGCTCGTGCTGTGGCAGGTTGCGGTCGACGCCTTCCACGTGCCGAAATTCATCCTGCCCTCCCCGCTCGCGACAGTGCAGACGCTGGGGACCACAGGTTACGCCTGGGGCGCCAACACGCTGGTGACGGCGATCGAGATCCTCGGCGGCTTCGCGCTCGGCGCATTCGTCGGCGTGGCGCTCGCGGTGATCTTCAGCTGGGCGCCGCTGCTGAGCCTCGTGCTGTTGCCGCTGTTCGTGACGCTGAACATGATTCCGAAGGTCGCGCTCGGCCCGCTGTTCATCGTCTGGTTCTCCTACGGCATCGTGCCGAACATCCTGATCGCCTTCAGCATCTGCTTCTTCCCGATCCTGCTCACCACCGCCCGCGGCCTGCGCGAGGTCGAGCCGGACCTGCTCGATCTCGTCAAATCGCTGCGCGGCTCGCGCTGGACGCTGTTCCGCAAGATCCAGCTGCCGGGATCGCTGCCTTACGTGTTCTCCGGCATGAAGGTCGGCGCCATCCTCGCGGTCGCCGGCGCCATCGTCGGCGAGTTCATCGCCTCCGAGCGCGGGCTCGGCTACCTCATGATCCAGGTGCAGTCCTCGCTCGACACGCCCGCGATGGTAATGGCGGTCGTGCTGCTGACGCTGCTCGGCGTCGCTCTCTACGGCCTAGTCCTGGCCCTCGAACGCATGTTCGTGGTCGGCGACGCAAGACAGACCTGACAACGGCAGAACTAGGACCAGGGACAAATCCATGCTGCTCACCCGCCAGACGTTGCCGAAGACCATCCCTGATATCGCGGCGCTCGACGAACTCTTGTGCCGGCCGACGCAGGCGCTGATCGACGACCTCAAGAAGGTCGAGGGCGACATCATGATCCTCGGCGTCGCGGGCAAGATGGGCCCGACGCTGGCCGGGCTCGCGAAGGCCGCCGTTCCGGATCGCCGCATCATCGGCGTCGCGCGCTTCAGCGACCCGAGCGTGAAGGATTGGCTGCACGCGCGCGGCGTCGAGACCATCAACTGCGACCTGATGGACGAGAAGGCGATTGTGGCGCTGCCCAAGGCGCCGAACATCATCTTCATGGCCGGCCGCAAGTTCGGCGCCGAGGGCGATCTGTCGCTGACCTGGGCGATGAACGCGCATGTGCCGGCGCTGGTCGCGCAGGCGTTCCCGTCCTCGCGCATCGTGGCGTTCTCGACCGGCTGCATCTATCCGTTCGTCCCCGTCGGCGGCAAGGGCTCGACCGAGGACATGGCGCCGAACCCGCCCGGCGAATACGCCCAGTCCTGCGTCGGCCGCGAGCGGATGTTCGAATATTTCTCGCGCAAGTTCGGCACGCCGGGCCGGCTGTTCCGCCTCAATTACGCGATCGACATGCGCTACGGCGTGCTGCACGATATCGCCACAAAGGTGCTGACGGGCACACCGATCGACGTCAGCCTCGGCCATGTCAACTTCATCTGGCAGGGCGATGCGTCGGCCCAGGCGCTGCGCTGCCTCGCCCATTGCACGACGCCGACCGCGCCGATCAATGTCAGCGGCCGCGAGATCTTGGCGGTGCGCGATCTCGCCCAAAAGTTCGGCGCAAGGTTCGGCCGCGCGCCGGTGCTGACGGGCAAGGAGGAGCCGACGGCGTGGCTGACCGACACGTCGAAAGCGGTCGCGCTGTTTGGCCTGCCCGTGGTCGACACCGAGCAGCTGATCGCCTGGACTGCGGACTGGGTTTCCCGTGCCATGCCGAGCCTCGGCAAGCCCACCAAATACGAGGTGCGCGATGGACGCTACTGATGGGCCGCCGGTCCTCAAGCTCGGCGTGCAGGACGCGATCGCCGGGCTGGCGCTCTCGACGGAAGCGCATTGGAACCAGACCGAAGAGGACTGGCGCATCTTCCTGCGCGATGGTGTCGTGTTCGGCATCCGCGACGGCGCGCGACTGGTCGCCACCGCAGCCCTCTTGCCCTATTCCGGCAACAATGCCTGGATCAGCATGGTGTTGGTATCGGGCACGCACCGCCGCCGCGGCCTTGCAACGCGCCTGGTCGATGCCTGCCTGGAAACGGCGCGCAAGAATGGCCTGACGAGCTGGCTCGATGCCACCCCCGACGGCGCCGCCGTCTACGGGCCGCTCGGGTTCACCCCGACCCTGCAACTGCGCCGGCTGAAGCTGGAGAATTCCGCGCAGGCATCCGCGCCGGTGCCATCAGCCGCAACGCTCGGGGCGCTGTGTGCCCGCGACCGGCGCGCCACAGGTTTCGACCGGACTGCCCTGCTGACCGCCTTCGCACGGCGCTCCGGGTCACGCATCGTCGCAGCAAGCGGATGCATCGCGCTGATCCGCGACGGCAGAACTGCGCGCCAGATCGGCCCGTTATTCGCTGACCATGCCGCCGAAGCGCTGGCCCTGGTTCGCGCGATTGCGCAGTCCGAAAACGGCCCGCTCCTGCTCGACGCCGTCGCGTCGCAGGCTGCGTTTCTGGAGGGATTGACGACGTCCGGCTGGACCATCGAGCGGCCGTTTCAGCGCATGCGGTTCGGCCCCGCCACCATCGCTGCCGAGGAAACGCCATTCGCCGTCGCCGGCCCCGAATTCGGATAGGACATCATGCACCACAGCCAGATCGACAGCGACATCCGCAGACTGATCGCCGAGGGCACCGTGCTGCCGGCACACCCCCTCGCACTCACCGCCGAGCGCCAACTTGACAAGACGCATCAGCGCGCGCTGACGCGCTACTACATCGACGCCGGCGCAGGCGGCCTCGCCGTCGGCGTCCACACGACCCAGTTCGCGATCCGCGACGTCGGCCTCTACCGCCCCGTGCTCGAGCTTGCCGCCGAGACGGCCGCAAGCTGGACCACGCGCCCGCTGGCGATGGTCGCAGGCCTTGCCGGCCCGACCAGCCAGGCAACCGCCGAAGCCCGCACCGCGCGCGACATCGGCTATCACGCCGGCCTGCTCAGCCTTGCCGCGATGAAAAGCGCCTCCGAGGACGAGATCATTGCGCACTGCACGGCGGTGGCCGCCGAGATTCCTCTGGTCGGCTTCTACCTCCAGCCGGCCGTCGGCGGCGTCATCCTGTCGAGCCGGTTCTGGCAGCGCTTCGCCGCGATCGACAATGTCATTGCCATCAAGATCGCGCCGTTCAACCGCTACCGCACGCTCGATGTTCTGCGCGGCGTCGCGGCGGCCGACGCGCTCGACCGCGTCGCGCTGTACACCGGCAATGACGACCACATCCTGCTCGACCTGATGCTGCCGTTCGATCTCCGCGACAAGGGCATCACGACGCGGACTTATTTCAAAGGCGGCCTGCTCGGCCATTGGTCGGTGTGGACCGCCAGCGCCATAAAACAGTTCGAGCGCTGCAAGGCGGCGCGGCACAAGGACACCGTGCCCGCGGACCTGCTCGCGCTCGATGCCCGCGTCACCGATTGCAACAGCGCCTTCTTCGATGTCGCCAACAATTTTCACGGCTGCATCGCCGGCTGCCACGAAGTCTTGCGGCGCCAGGGCCTGATGCGGGGCCTGTGGTGTCTGGATCCGAACGAGGGCCTCAGCCCAGGCCAGAAGGAGGAGATCGACCGCGTCACGCGCGAGCACGCCGACCTCAGCGACGATGCCTTCGTCGCCGCGAACTTGAGCAAATGGCTGGCATGAGCTCAGACCCGTTCATCAGCCTGCAAGGCGTCCGCAAAGCCTATCGCAGCGGCGGCACCGAGTTTCTCGCGGTGTCCGACGTCACCATGGACGTGCAGGAGGGTGAGCTGGTCTCGCTGGTCGGCCCGTCCGGCTGCGGCAAGACCACGGTGATGAAGATCCTGGCCGGCCTGCATGGCGCCGACGGCGGCACCGTAAAAATCGGGAATGCCAGAAGCCCGTTCGATCCGACCCGCGATATCGGCATGGTGTTCCAGCAGGCGCTGCTGCTGAAATGGCGCACCATCCTGGACAACGTGCTGCTGCCGGCCGAGATCGTCGGACTGCCGATGAAGGCCGCGCGCGAGCGGGCGCGCGACCTGCTCAACCTCGTCGGGCTCGCCGGCTCCGAGCAGAAATATCCTCAGCAGCTGTCCGGCGGGATGCAGCAGCGCACCGCGATCGCGCGCGCCTTCATTCACGATCCAAAGCTGATCCTGATGGACGAGCCGTTCGGGGCACTGGATGCGTTGACGCGCGAGCAGATGAATCTGGAGATGCTGCGGATCTGGCGCGAGAGCGGCAAGACCATCATCTTCGTCACGCATTCGATCCAGGAAGCCGTGTTCCTGTCCTCGCATTGCGCCGTGCTGACGGCGGGACCTGCGAAGATGGCCGATTATTTCGCGATCGACCTGCCCTTCCCGCGCGACCTGCCGCTGAAGACGACGGACGCGTTCGGCGCCTATGCACGGCGGATCTATGCGAAGCTGGGGTTAGGCGCGGCGTAAGGTACCTCTCCGCCGTCATTCCGGGGCGCGACGAAGTCGCGAGCTGCGATGCGCAATTGCGCATCTGAGAATCCATTGGGCGGCAATACACGAGGTGAGATGGATTCCGGGTTCGCGCCAAGAGGCGCGCCCCGGAATGACGTGGCGATCAGCTCCTGTTGCGCGTCTTGCTGAGCAGATAGTTGTCGTAAAAATTCTCCGCGATCTGCGTGTAGAACAACAGCTCCTTCATATACGCGTCGTGGCTGTCCTTGGTCCGCTTGAATAGGTCGCTCTTGGCGGCGAGCTCGTTCAGATGCTCCTGGGTCGCGTTGTAGCAGGCCTCCAGCACCGGCTGCGGGAATGCCTTCAGCTCCGCACCGTTGGCGATCAGGCGCTTGAGCGCCGCCGGATTCACACTGTCGTACTTTTCGAGCATCCAGGCGCCGGCCGCCGAGCCCGCCTGGTTGACGATCGCCTGATATTGCTTCGGCAGCGACGCCCATTTCTCGTCATTGACGATCATGTGCAGCATGGCGCCGCCTTCCCACCAGCCAGGGAAGTAGTAGTACTTGGCGACCTTCTGGAAACCGAGCTTCTCGTCGTCATAGGGGCCGACGAACTCGGCGGCATCGATCGTGCCCTTCTCAAGGGCCGGATACACATCGCCACCGGCGATCTGCTGCGGAACGACGCCGAGCCTTGCCAGCACGTGGCCGCCCATGCCTGCAATGCGGAATTTGAGACCTTTGAGGTCGTCGACGGTCTTGATCTCCTTGCGGAACCAGCCGCCCATCTGGGTGCCGGAATTGCCGCAGAGAATGGCGTGCGCCTTGAACGGTTTCAGCGCCTCATTGGTGAGGTCGGCGCCGCCGCCGAAATGCCACCAGGATTCCTGATGGCGATGGTTCATGCCGAACGGTGCGCCGGTGGCATAGGCCAGCGCCGGCTCCTTGCCGATGTAGAAATAAAGCGGCGTCTGCGCCATCTCCACCGATGCGGTGCTGACGGCATCGAGCGCCTGAAGGCCTGGAACGATCTCGCCGGCCGCAAAGGTCTGGATCTGGAATTTATTGTCGGTGGCCTCGGCGACGTACTTCGCAAACGTCTGCGCCGTGCCGTAGATGGTGTCGAGCGACTTCGGGAAGCTCGAGGTCAGGCGCCATTTGATCTCGGGCGCGCTCTGCGCGATCGCAGGTGCGGCAACCAGCGTGGCTGCGCCGGCGACTGCGCCACCCCTAAGGAATGTGCGGCGTTTCATGATGGGCAATCTCCCGTGAAGTCAGTTTCAAACATATGGCTTTGCGGCGACGGTCGTCGCGGACCGTTTGCCCGTTCCTAAAGCAGAGTTCAAGATGCGACAGAACGGCCTGTAGCCCGCGTCAAAGCAATTTCGCGCTGACGAACAGCGCGCGCACGGCGTTGGTCGCCTGCACCGCCAGCATGGCGTTACCAGCGGCACCTTCCAGAGCCGCGATGGCGTCCTCGTGCAGGGAGCGAAATTCCATCCACTCGACCGACTTGAAGTTGGTGAGGAATTGATAGGCCTGGCCGACGGTCGCGATCGCCAACGTGTCACCGTTCAGCTTGATCTTGAACGTCGTGCGCAGCGGAGTCTCGGAACTTGATGGATCACTCATGGGCTGCTTCTGGAGGAGGACGGCTTAACGAAGGGGAAACGGCAGCACCCCCGCCGTCGCGGGCGAATATCAGGAATCGGTGCTGGCGCGCTGCGAGGCGGTCGCCGCCCCGCGCAGGTTCGGCACCACGACCAGGCGGTTGAACTCACCATTGTCGTAGGCCTTGAGGAAGCGATCATAGTCCTTGATCGAGACGCAGCCGTTGGAATCGCCGCGCGGCCCGAGCATGTAGTTGTGCGTGAGCAGACCGACGCGGCCGAGCGCGCTGGTGCCCTCGGCCGGCGTCATGCGCAGCGCCCGCACGCCGTGGAACAGCTTTTCGCGCGGCTTGAGATCGTAGGTCGCCGGCGGGGTCGCGCCGACCATGCGCTGGTCGACATGCTCGGGGTCGTCCATCAGCGCGCCCATGCCGGAATGGGCTTCCAGCGTCGCGCCGCTCGGCAAGTACACCGCCTTGGCCGAGATGTCATAGACCGCGGTCCGCGCATCGTAGCCGAGGGCGGCAAGATCCGGCGCCTTGCCGAACAGGCCGTCGCCGGGCGTCAGCGAGGCCAGCTTGATCTTATCCGTGAATTTCTCGAAGAAGTTGCGGTTATCGACCCTGGGGGTGGTCTCCGCATAGGCTTGGCTGGAGGCGATCTGGGCCGAGAAGTCCGCCTGGACCGGGCGCGAGCGCGGCATCGGAACGACATCGGCGCGCTGTTGCGAGGGCCTCGCCTCCTCGACCGTGGATTGGTCGTCTTCGGTCAGGATCGAGCGCCAGTCGTCGTCCTGGAGCCTCTGGGCGAGCATCGCCTTGGCGTCCCGCAGCTTGAGCTGGACCGCATTCACGGCGGAGCGCTCCAGCGCCCGCAGGCCGAGCTCGCGGGGCGACGGGCTGCCGGAGGCCGACGCGAAACGGTCATTGAAGGACGGGGAATTGGCCGGGGGCAAGGCGGCGGAGACCAGCGGAGTCGAGCCGCCCATATCCGCGACCCACGCGGCGGTGCCAAGCGCCAGCGCGATCACGGCCAGAGACAGCAGAATCGTTTCGGCCCGCCCAACACGGCGGCGCGACAACAGCCTTTCGGCGTGCGCTGCGTCGGAAACCATCAGATCCCCAAATCGACCCCCGGGGGCAACCCACCCCCACCCGGAGACTCTATACCAGCTACCATATTGGGAGCCAAAAGTTAGGCATAATCGCGGCCGGCAAGGGTCCGGTAAGGCCCCCTAAGGTATCCAATGACCGATCTTTTCGATCTCAACCGCTTTGTCCGGGCCCAGGACCCGGTCTATCGCGACGTCCAGGGCGAGCTGGCCCGGGGCCGGAAGCAGACTCACTGGATGTGGTTCATCTTCCCGCAGGTCGCGGGCCTCGGCTTCAGCGCCATGTCGCAGCGCTACGCCATCGGGTCCCGCGCAGAGGCCGAGGCCTATCTCGCCCACCCCGTCCTCGGGGTGCGCCTGATCGAATGCACGCGGCTCGTGCTCGCGGTCGAGGGCCGGACCATCAACGCGATCCTCGGCGCGCCGGACGACGCGAAATTCCGCTCGTCGATGACGCTGTTCGGCGCGGTGTCCGATGAGCCCGTTTTCGGCGAGGCGCTCGCCCGATATTTCGCAGGCGAGCGCGATCGCGCCACCATGGAGATTCTGGCGAAGCTCGATAGGCAGGCGTAGCGATCAGCGCCCTTGGAAGACGGCCGCGCGCCGCTCGATGAAGGACTGGATGCCTTCCTTCGCATCCGCGCTGCCGAGCACGCGGTCGCGAATCCTCGGAATGTACGCGATCGCCGCCGCCTCACCGCTCTCGACATATTTGGCAGCCGCTTCCTTGGTGACCTGGATGCCGAACGGCGCGTTGCGTGCGATGACGGCAGCGAGTGCCATCGCCCGCTCGACCTGCTCTCCCGGCGGCACGACCTCCTGGACGAGACCGATCGCCTGAGCGCGCTCCGCGGAGAATTCGTCGCACAGGAACAGGTGGTACATCGCGTCGCCCCAACCCGCGCGCGACAGAAAGCGGAAATGCGCGCCACCGAGCGGCGCGATGCCGCGCTTGGCTTCCATTTGGCAGAAGCGTGCATCGGAGGCCGCCACCACGATGTCTCCGGCGAGCATAAGCTCGATGCCAATGGTGAACACGATGCCCTGCACGGCTGTGACGACCGGCTTGCGGCAACGCTTGGCAAGGCCGCACGGATCGACATTGCCCTCCTTGATGTTGCGCTTCTCGGCGGAAGGCCCGAAGAATTTCGGCATGTCGAGACCGGCGGTGAAATCCCTGCCCTCGGCGCAGATCACGCCGACGCGGTAGATCTCGTTGTCGTGCAGCTCGGTCAACGCATCGGACAATTGCTCCATCATCATCGGCGTGAACGCGTTCTTCTTTGCGGAATTGTCGATGACGATCTTGAGCACGTGGCCGTGCACTTCGGTGTGGATGTGTCCCTCGCTCATGCGCTTCTCTCCGGATGGATCGGTATTGGGAGCAAGTTAAGCCGGCCGCTGAATCGCAGCGCGAATGGCGCTGATCCGCTCCGGCGTGAACACGCCGGAGTCCAGGAGCTGAAGAATGGAGAGCACGCCGCCTCGCGATCCCCAGCTTCCCTCCTGAATGATCTCGAAATTGACCCACCAGGTCGGTGACGGCGCCGGCATGCCGCAGGCCTCCGCGAGCCGGGCGAGCACGTTGCGTATGACCGCGGCCCGCACCTCCGCCGGCCAGGCCGCATTCATCACCGCGATGTTGATCGTCATGATGTCGCGAGGGGAGTCCTGGTCGGACAGGAGGTGCCCGCCGATCGCCATGCAATCCGCCGGCAAGTCGTGGAAATGAACCTGGAACCCCATTCGCGCCGCCAGTGCGTGCTGGCCGACTTCCGGCTCGAGCACAGCGTCGGTCAGGCTTTCCGCCAGAAGGCGGCGCTGCGCCAGGCCGAGCCGGCCAGCGGGCGCGGTCACGGTGATGATGGTCAAAGGACGCCCCTTTCAATGACTATGACGATTGTCATATTTCAGCGCCTCTTGCCTATGTCAAGCGTCATAGTCTAGATGAGACGCCACATGCGGGACTTCTGATGACCACCACCACGCGCGACAAGATGATCGCGGGCGCCGCCGATCTGATGAGCCGGCGCGGCGTCAACGCCACCAGCATGCGCGACGTCGTGCGCCATACGGCAACGCCGCGCGGCTCGATCAGTCACCACTTTCCGGACGGCAAGCGACAGTTGATCGCCGAAGCCGTGACTTTCGCCGGCAAGCAGGTGTCCATTCCCCTGGAGAAGGCCATGAACGACCGTGGCGTGATCGGTGGCCTCAAGGCTTTCATTGCATCGTGGCGCCGCCAGCTGGAAGCCACCGGCTTCGAAGCCGGTTGCCCGGTGCTCGCGGTCGCCGTCGACCGCTATGTCGGCGAAGCCTCCGACCGGGACGACGAGGCTGCGCAGCAGCATCTGCTCGACCTCGCCGACGGCGTGTTCGCCGATTGGCGACAGATCATGCGCGCCGCCCTGCTGCGCGAAGGACTGACTGCGGAACGCTCCGAGCGACTGGCAACGCTCGTCGTCGCCTCGATCGAAGGGACGGTTGCGATGTGCCGTGCCAGCCGCAGCGCTGACCCGCTCGATCATGTCCAACAGGAGCTGGAAATGGTGCTGACCGCCGCTCTCAGCCAAGCAACCAGATAGATTGGATCCACAGCGATGGATTTGTCACGAGAACGCGAACTCGCCCGTCATCTCGCCACTTTGCGCCGCGAGGGACGGCAACAAAGCGGCCTCGACGAGCGGCTGGTGCCGCCGGACGCCGATGCGGCCTACCGCATCGCGCAGATGGTGGAAGAGGAACTCGGCTGGGATGTCGTCGGCTGGAAGATCGCCGGCATGAAGTCCGGGCTCCAGCGCCAGCTTCGCATCTCCTCGCCGATCTACGGGCGGGTGTTCGCGCCGCTGATCATGGCTTCGCCCGCGAAGGTCGAGCACGCCCGACAATGCAGCCCGATTCCGGAAATCGAGTACCAGGCGCGTCTCGGTGCCGACCTGCCGCCGCGCGCAAAGCCCTATACGGTGGACGATGTCGGCGATGCCGTTGCTTCGCTGCATCCCGGCATCGAGCTCGCCGAATGTCGCTTCATTCACGACGCGGCATTTCCGCCGATGCCCGCGATCATGGCCGACGGCTCCGGATCGGGAACGATCGTTCTTGGAGAGCCCATCGCCGACTGGCGCAACCGCGACATCGCCAATCAGGACGTCGTTCTCAATTGCAACGGCACTGAGCGACGCCGCGGAAGCGCTGCGGAGGCGATCGACCATCCCCTGATGCCGCTCGCCTGGCTCGCCAACGAGCTGTCGCGAACCGGCATCGGCCTCAAGGCCGGCCAGACCATCAGCACGGGCACCCTCACCGGCATGCTCCGGCCGAAGGCGGGCGAGACTTACGTCGCCGATTTCGGTCCTCTGGGAACTGTCAGCGCGACCTACGCCTAAAGGCGCGGCAATCGCGGCCACCAGCGTAAACCCGGGATTAACATCGCCTGCCTATCTTCCGAGCAAAATATTTCTCCCCGCGCCAATTTGCCGGACAGATCATGAAAATCGGTACGCTCCTGACCAGCGCCATCGTCTCGCTCTCGACAGTGGGCGGTGGCCTCGCCGTTTACGTCGCCGTGACGAAGTACCAGACGATGGAGCGCATCTCCGAGGCGCAAGGCCGGCTCGCGATCGTCCGCGCCGTCAGCGACATCCCGCGCTACCTCAATCCCGAACGCGGCTTTTCCACCAACATCCTCTACGGGCCTGCGACCATCGATCCCGCGCTGCTTACCGGGCAGGACAAGCTGCGCAAGCAGACCGACGGCGCCCGCGACAAGATGAACGCGCTGCGCAAGGAGCTGCCCGGCCCGTTCGACGACGGCACCACCATCGGCAGCAACATCGACGGCATCAATGCGAAGTTCACCGCGCTGCGCGAGGCGATCGACAAGGCGCTGGCAGGGCCGGCGGAGGCGCGCAAGGATGCCGCCAAGAAGATCGTTGCCGACAACGCCGTGCTCAACGGCGGCGTGACCGCGCTGCTCAACGAGCAGGTCCGCCGCATGGCGATCCTCAACGGCGACGCCTACCGGCAGGCGAGCTACGCCAACACCGCCATGACATTGCGCGACGTCGGCGGCTTCAACTCCAGCCTGCACAAGAATCTCGTCGGCGGAAAGAAACCGGCGACCGACGCCGAGAAGGCCGACATCGGCCGCTCGCAGGGTCGCAACGATCAGCTCGTGATGGCGTTGCTGGAATTACGCGGCAATCCGGCGACGCCGGCCAACGTCGCCGCGGCGCTGGAGAAGTTCAATTCGATCTATGTCGAGGAGTTTGGCCGCGAGCTCAAGCTGGTGAAAGACGGCGCTGTCACCGGCAAGTACGAGCACGACATGGACACCTATTACGCCGCCACGCAGCGGGGCCTCGGCACCATCATCGAGGTCCGCGACGCCTTCTACGACAATGCCGAGCAGATCCTCGCCGGGGCTTCCTCGGCCGCACGTACCAGCTTCACGATCGCACTCGGCGGCCTTCTCGCCGTGCTGATCGCGAGCGCCGGCCTCATCGTGATGGTTCGCCGCCGCGTCTGCGCGCCGATCGTGACCCTGACGACGCGGATGTCACGGCTCGCCGACGGCGAGGTCGCGGAAAGCATTCCCGGCGCCGAGCGTTCCGACGAGATCGGCGCGATGGCCGCGGCGGTTCAGGTGTTCAAGGACAACATGATCCGGGCCGACCGGCTCGCCGCCGAGAAGCAGGCCGAGAACGACGGCAAGATGCGCCGCGCACAAGCGCTCGACGACCTCACCCGCGCCTTCGAGGCCAAGGTCACCGAGCTGGTCGGCGGCCTGTCCCGCGCCTCCTCCACGATGGAAAGCACGGCGCAGTCGATGACCTCGACGGCGGCCCAGACCAACAGCCAGGCCGCAGTCGTCGCCGCCGCCTCCGAACAGACCTCGACCAACGTGCAGACCGTCGCCAGCGCCACCGAAGAGCTGACCTCCTCGATCGCGGAGATCGGCCGTCAGGTCGCCCAAAGCACCGAGATCGCCGCCCGCGCCGTCGACAACGCCCGCCGCACCGGCGATACCGCCCGTGCCCTCGCCGAGGGCGCGCAGAAGATCGGCGACGTCGTCACGCTGATCCAGAGCATCGCCGAGCAGACCAACCTGCTCGCGCTGAACGCGACCATCGAGGCCGCCCGTGCCGGCGATGCCGGCCGCGGCTTCGCCGTAGTTGCCTCCGAAGTGAAGTCGCTGGCCGGCCAGACCGCCAAGGCCACCACGGAGATATCCGAGCAGATCACGGCGATCCAGACCGCGAGCGACGAGACCGTGGCCGCGATCCGCAACGTCGCCGACGTCATCGCCGAGATCGACCAGATCGGCACAGCAATCGCCGCGGCGATCGAGGAGCAGGGCTCGGCCACCAAGGAGATCGCCCGCAGCGTCCAGGAGGCCGCCCGCGGCACCCAGGAGGTCAACAGCAACATCTCCGGCGTGCAGCGCGCCGCCGATGACACGGGAGCCGCCGCGAGAGAGGTGCTGGGCGCCGCCGAGCAGCTCTCGACGCAGTCGCGCGATCTCGCCGGACAGTTCGACCGCTTCCTCGGCGAGGTCAGGGCGGCGTAAGAGCGGCTCGCGAAATGACCGAAATATCCGCCGCGGAGTTCGTGCACTCTCCCGTAGGGAGAGGTCGGAGCGTAGGGAGAGGTCGGAGCGCATCGTAAGATGCGATCCGGGTGAGGGGCTAAGGTCTCGCGGGACGCCGCGGCCCCTCACCCGGATTGCTTCGCAATCCGACCTCTCCCCGCTGGGGAGAGGTGATGCACCGCCCGCTCAATAAGGCGGCGCCTTGCGCGCCCGCTGCGCCTTTGCCGCCTCGATCCACCACGTGAGATCCTCGGCGAATCGCGGGAACGAGCGCTCCAGGGCCTTGCCTCCGTCGCCGATCGGCTCGCCGTCGGCCGACAATGTCTGCGCGATCGGACCGACACCGATGGTGCTCGACACCACCACCATGCCCATCTCCGACAACGTGCCGTGCCAGGCCGTCGCGGCGCGCGCGCCAGACAGCCGGCCGGCCGAATAGCTCACGATCGCGGCCGGACGCCAGAACCACTCTTCGAGGAAGTGGTCGGTGAGGTTCTTCAGGCCGGGCTGGATGCCCCAATTGTACTCGCCGGTGACGAAGACGAATCCGTCGGCGTCGCGGATCTGCCCGGCCAGCTTCTCCAGCTCAGCGGGCGCCGAGCCCTTAGGGTATTCCTTGTACATGCGGTCGAGCATCGGCAGGCCGATCGCCTTGGCGTCGATGAATTCGACCTCCTCGCCGCGGCCCCGCAGCCGATTGATGACGAAATTCGCAAGGCGGATGCCCATGCGGTCGGAACGGTAGGAACCGTAGAGGACGAGAATGCGATTGCTCATGGCCGAACGGTAGCACGAAACCGGCGACAGGCCCTACTCGATTTGTCGCACTATCGTCCACGACCGCGGTCCAGCGTTTGCGACGGCGTCTCGCCGAACTGGTCGCGGTAGCTTCTGGCGAAATCGCTGAGATGCCAGAAACCGAACGCCAGCGCGACCGCCTTGATGCTGTCGGCCCCGGCAAGAAGCCGCCGGCGCACCAGCCACAGCCGGCGCAGACGCAAGTAGCGATGCAGGCTCATGCCGCGATAGCGGCGGACGACGTCGTGCATGGTGCGAACCGACAGGCCGAGCCTGCGCGCGATCTCGTCGCTGTAAATCGGCTGCGACAGGTCGTCAGAGAGCAGCGCGCGGATTTCCTGGAACATCCTGAAATTCCGTCCGTCGTTGGGGCCCAGGGTCCAGCGGGCCGAAACGACGCTTTCGAAGGCCTCGTCGACGGCTCCGAGCAGGGACTCCTTCATCGCCGCACCCTTCAATAAAAGCTCCGGTGCCTCGACCGCGCCGGACGCCTCCGCCAGCACCTCGCGAACCACGCTGCGCAGCCGGTGCAAGCCGGCCGCGGAGATTTCAAAAATCTTGAAGCTCGTGAGCGTGTGCGGCCAGCCACGATCCCGTACCTCCGGCCTGAAAACCACCGAGGCGATTTGCCTCTGCACCTCCTCAATGGTGGTGTAGGCCGCGCCGCCGCTGCCGATGACCACGACCGGTCGCGCACGTTGCGAGCCGTTGAAACGAATTGGTACGTTGAGGTCGTCCATCGTGAAGCCGATCGCCGTGCAATTCTCGGCGAGCTGTGCATCAACCACGCGCGGAAACGCGTGCGTCAAATTCACGTCGCAGCCGGGTAACGACAGGATCGTCTGCTCGGCCGAAATCTTCCGTACGAAAGGCGTGAATTCGAAATTCAGCCCGCGTATCGCGCTTCGAAATTCGTCGGCATCTGAAAAACGAAATGTCTTGAGTGCCACCCCGGGCACATCACCAATGCTGTTCATGGCAATAAGAAAACGCAGCGTCGTGTTTGACGTGCGTCCGGCAGCGTGCCGCTTCCCCCCGTAGTTTTCCGTTGCACCGAAACAATCAAGCTTGTCCTGGTCAATTGAAGATGGGTTCAATTGAAAAAACACGCTGGGACGTCATGTCTCGCCAAATTTCGATAGCATTTCCCGAAATTTGGCGGTGCATTAATACCCCAGCATTTATTTTTCAAAATTAAAAATTAACGGATTTAAGGCGCAATAATAGACGTTGTACAGTCAAATTTTTCAATTCAGGCTCCTGCCATGATGGCAAATCCGCCTGCGGACATTCTTGTCGAGTTGGAAGACGCAGTCGCAACGTGTCCGCTGGACCGCTGCACTCGCATCCTCTCCGGGATCTTGCAGCTGCTCACCAGCAGCCGCGGCCGGCCTCAGGAATTGCTCGCCAATGTCGCCGACGGCGTTCTGCTGCGATTGACGGAGCGGGTTGAGGCCAGTGCGCTGATCGATCTCAGCACGACCATCGCGGAGCTCAAGGCGGCTCCGCCGAAGACCGTGCGACGCCTCGCCTCGCACCACGATCCGGAGGTGGCGTGCCCTGTCTTGCTCAGATCGCAGTCACTGTCCGCGGCCGATCTCAAGTCGATCGCGGCCGCGACCGGCGAACGGCAGCAATGTGCGATCGCCGCCCGCGCGCCCATCGATCCGCTGGTGATCGAGACACTGATCAAGGGCGGCGCCCGCAGCGTCTGTATTGCGCTGATCGGCAATACAGAGGCGCGCTTCTCTGATGCCGCTTACGTTGCGCTCGTTGAGAGGTGCCTGACGGATGGTGAACTCACGAAGGCGCTGGCGCTCAGGCCGAACACGCCCGACGCAGTCATGCGGGAGCTCCTGTCGGCCTCGGCAGCGCCGAAATCCGGCATGGGGAAGGCCACCGTCTCGCTTCAAGCCGCAACGGTCGCGCCGATCGCCCCCAAGCTGCCCTGCTCGGCCGACTATGCAGGCGCGCGGCCGGAGATCGTCGCGCTCAACCGCGTCGGCAAGCTCAACGATTCCACGGTAAACCGCTTCGCCATCCGCGGCGAGACCGCCAACCTCGTTACGGCGCTATCGGTGCTTTCGGGGGCTCCCATCGAGATCATCGAGCATGTGATGACCGACGACGATTGCGAGGGCCTGGTCATGGCCTGCCGTGCCTCGCGGCTGAACTGGCAGACCACGTTTGCCATCCTGAGCAACCGCTGCGGCACAAGGCTTTCCTTCACCGAGCGCGAACGCGCGCAGCACATTTTCGAGACGCTGCTTCTGTCGACCAGCCAGTGGACGGTGCGTTGGGGGGAAATTGCCGCAAACGCCAAGGAGAGCAGTCGGGAAAATGGCGGCGTAAGGATGGGGGTTAGCCGATGAAATTCAGCGGTCGCAAAGCCTTTCGCGTGAAAATGGACCACAGGCGGTCGGTCAATCTCATGGGTTCGGACGGCACCTGGCGACGCAGCTGCGTCCTGCTGGACGTGTCGCAGACCGGCGCCAAGATCGAGGTCGAGGGCACGCTCGACGTGCTCCGGGCCAAGGAGTTCTTCATGCTGCTGTCGTCGACCGGCCTCGCCTACCGGCGCTGCGAACTGGTCTGGATCGACGGCACCACGGCTGGCATCCATTTCATTACCGTTGGCGGCAAGAAGAAACCGGAATGCGCACCAGCGCCTGCGCAGAACCCGGTTCAGAGCAAGTAGATTCGAACGTTCCACCCCACTGTTTTGAGTCAGGCCGTGCAGCACGAGCGAACCAGATCCGGCCACGTCAATGGTGACGGCGGCATCCGAGAGGAAGGGACGGTTCGTCCCTTCCTGCACGTGCTGGCCGACACGTCCGACAAGCTCTCAGGCGTCTGCTCGATCCTCGAGGAAAAGTTCACCGTTGCGGGCGAACGACTCGACGCCGATTCCAAGCTGTCGCAGACGCCGGTCGCCATCGTCATCCGCGCGGAGTTGCGCGACGTCGACAATATCGCCGCCATCAAGAAGCGGGCCGGCAAGCTGGCGAAGGCCAGGAAGCGCATCTTCCTGCTCGAGCACATCTCCCACGTCTGCATTTCGCAAGCCTACGCGCTCGGGGCGACGCTGGTCCTTCCCAGCACGGTCGGCCGGGCCAAGCTGCTGGCGGCACTGACCGATCCGGCCGACGGATCGTCTGCTGCGTCAGGCGACGCACTGCAACCGGACAACGCCGTCGAGGCGGCGGCGACCGCCGTCGCATCGATGTTCACGGCTGTGACCCTGGGCCAACCACTTGACGTAGACGGCACCAGGGAAGCCGGTCGCCAGATCGCCGATCGCATCACCCAGCATGGCCTGACGGAGTGGCTCATGACGGTGCGGCGCCATCACGAAGGAACCTATCAGCATTGCCTGCTCGTGACCGGCATTACCGTCGACTTCGGACTGAGCCTCGGCGTCGGCAGAGCCGACCTGGAACGTCTGTACTCGGCTGCCATGTTCCACGACATCGGCAAGGCGCGGATTCCGCTCGCCATCCTCGACAAGCCGGGCCGCCTTGATGCCGCGGAACGCACGCAGATCGAGACGCATCCGACCGCCGGCTACGAGTTTCTCAAGGACCATGACGGGATCTCGCCGGAGATACTCGATGCCGTTCGCCATCATCACGAGTACCTCGACGGGAGCGGCTATCCCGATGCGCTCTGCGCCGAGAGCATTGGCGACATCGTACGGATTCTAACCATCTCGGACATTTTCGCGGCGCTGATCGAGCATCGGCACTACAAGCCCACCATGCCGCGCGCGGAGGCTTACAACGTTCTGTGCGGGATGAATGGGAAGCTGGAAAAAGCGCTGGTCCACTCGTTCAAGCAGGTCGCGCTCACGCGGTAAAGCGCGCGGCAGACCGGTCTCGAACGCGGCCTAATGCGTCGCACGATAGCTGGCGCGGCGCGGGATCGAGCGGCAGGCCAGCCCCTCGGCCAGCAGCTTCATGTCCTCGTGCCGGCCGCTGCGAATCAGCCGGCCGAATTCTTCAGGGGTGAAAGGTAGACTTGGATCATCATCGATCGTGTGCCGCAGTCGCGGACCGAAGAACCGCCGAACCAGGCTAGCCAGCCGCCGCATGTCAATTCCCTCGCGCCAGCAACAAACCTCTCAGTCCGCGTATTGTTCCTCCCGCACCTTCGAGATTGCAAGAGGCCGCACGCGACACCGCACCAAAAATTTCCGGCAGAGAATAATCTCCTCTTGCTCGTGCTAATCGGCAAAACCCACGTAACGCACGAACTCGTCGTTGTGCTCGCGGTCCGAGCGAACCGCGTTCGCGGCAAAGCCGTCGTCGGGATAGCCCATCGCGACGCAGGTCATGATGACCTCGTCCTCCGGAATCCCGGCGACCTCGCGCACGATGTCGGAGCGCATGATGCCCTGCCCGTTGATGACCGAGCCGAGACCGCGGTCCCACGCCGCGAGCACGATGCCGTAGCAGAGCGCACCGAGATCGAAATGGCAGACCGCGCCGGGATCGAGCACGCGATCATAGGTCAGGACCAGCGAGACCGGCGCATCGAACTGGCGGAAGCCGCGCAGCACCCAGTCCTGCCGCATCGGCTTGTCGTCGCGCGCAATTCCCATCGCGCCGAACAGCTTCTTGGCGATGTCGACCTGCCGGGTGCGATGCACGCCCTGGTACTCGCCGTGGCTGATGATGTCGCGCTTGACCCTGGCGCCGCCGGCCATCTCCTCCATGTTGCGGCGGCGCACCTCTTCCAGCGGATGACCTGTGAGCACGTGGACATGCCAGGGCTGGGTGTTCATCGACGACGGCGCCCGCTTGGCGCTCTCGATGATCGCCTCGATCACCGCGCGCGGCACCGGCTCGTTCCTGAAGCCGCGCACGCTGCGGCGCGACTGGACCAGCGTTTCGAATTCCACTTCATGAACCTCCCTGCCCGTTCATCCGCCTGCATCAGGGCACGACGCCGTTGCCGATGCGGCGCGCAAAACCTATGCTAACGGCCAAGCAAGACCAAGAACCCTGTGAGGAAATCCCATGGCCGCACCGCTCGATCCCGTCATCGCCCAGATCATTCCGCTCATGCCGATGCGCGATCCCGCGGTCATGACGCCACAGAGCGCCCGCGATTCCTTGCGCGCACTGGCTGCCTCGCGCGCCGCCATCCCGCCCCCGCCTGTCGACAGCGTGCAGGATATCAAGGTGAAAGGCGGCGCCGGCCCGCTCGACGCACGGGTCTACCGGGCCGGCACCACGCCGGCACCGACCGTGGTGTTCTTTCATGGCGGCGGCTGGGTCGCGGGCGACCTCGAAACCCACGACCGCCAGGCGCGCAACCTCGCGATCGAGACCGGCGCGGTCGTCGTCTCCGTCGACTATCGCCGCCCGCCCGAGACGCGCTTTCCCGGCGCCTTCGAGGACGCCTTCGGCGCGGTGCGTGACATCCTCGACCGCGTCGCGGGATTTGGCGGCGATGCGGAACGCCTCGGCGTTGCCGGCGACAGCGCCGGCGGCACTCTCGCGGCGACCACCGCGATCGCCTGCCGCGATGCCGGCATCAAGCTCGCCGCGCAACTCTTGGTCTATCCCGTGACCGACGTGCGCGGCACTTACGCCGACGCGCGCGAGAACGCGCGCTATCCCTCGCGCGCCGAGAATGCCGACGGCTACTTCCTCACGCGCGCGACGATGGAATGGTTCTGCGGCCACTATCTCGCCGATCCCGCTCACGCGAGCGACTGGCGCGTCTCGCCGCTGCGGGCCGCCTCCCTGGCGGGCGTCGCGCCCGCGATCGTGACCACCGCCTGGTTCGATCCCCTGCGCGACGAAGGCGCCGCCTATGCGCGGGCACTGGAAGCCGCCGGCGTACGCGTCAAGCACCACGAGGGCCCCGGCCTGATCCATGGCTATTTCGGCATGGGCGATGCCTCGGACGTCGCGCGCGCCGAAGCGCAGCGCGCGCGGGCCGACTTCAAGGCGTTGCTCGCGCGGGGAGCTCTTTAGCTGCGACGGGCGCGCTGCGCGTCTGTGTGCCCCCAGGTTTCGTCCCAATCCTGCCCTGAGGCGTCGACCACGCGGCCATCGGCTTCAAAGAACTTGTTCGGCACCTGGAAGATCGCCAGGATCAAGGCGCCCTCCGGGCACCAGGCGGCATGCCGGCTGCCGGCCTCGCGCCAGATGAATTCGCCGGCCTTGCAGGCGATGCCCTTGGCCGGCCCCTCCTTGTCGACGAGCGTGCCTTCGATGACCCAGCTCTGCTCGATGCCGACATGCTCGTGATCGGGCAGCACCGATCCCGGTGCAAAGCGCATCAACGCAGTCATCAGGCCCGTGCGGCGATCGAACAGCAGCGTCTTGGCCTCACAGCCGGGAAAGCGCGTCTTCTGCCAGTCCATGTTTTGCGGCTGAACCAAGTGAGAATGACGATCGGCGGCTTTCTCGCCCTTCGGGGTCGCGGCGTCCATCACGATACTCCCTCCATCTCGACCGCCCGAAATTAGCAGGATTGTCCGGCCGGGTCAGCGAGCGGTGCAACAGGCGGGGGGCATTTGCCGATCGGGCTCGAAAAATCGGCAAGCAGACGGACGTCTAGGCGCCGATCCTGCTTGATTGCGCCATGATTCCCGGCTCCAATCCGCCCCGCCATTTCTGGTTTAGGGAGACACCCATGATGAAGCGGATTCTTCTCGCAGCGATCGTTGCCGCCTTTGCAGCGGGCTCGGCCTTTGCGCAAGAAACCTGCGAGAGCAAAGCCGTCGGCAAGGACGGCAAGCCGCTGGCCGGCGCCGCCAAGACCTCGTTCCTGAAAAAGTGCAAGGCGGATGCCTGCGCACCCAAGGCCGTCGGCTCCGACGGCAAGCCGCTCGCCGGCGCCGCCAAGAACAGCTTCATGAAGAAGTGCGAGACCAGCGCGTAAGGCGCGCTGTGGCACTCTCGTGCCCCGGACGCAGCGCAGCGCACTTCAGCGATGCGCTGCAGAGCCGGGGCCCATGCAACTGCACAGCGCTCCGATAGATGGGTCCCGGCTCAGCGGAGCGGCACTGCGTGCCGCACCGCGTCCGGGACACAAGACTGATAACTCCATGAGCTCGGTGACGCCTCACCCCCGCCTGAACCGATAATCGAACGCGCCGCCCAGCGGCTTGATCCATCCCACCGTCGGCGCCGGAAAATGCACCGGCAGGATCAGCGTGTCGGTGTCCGCAACGGAGGCGAAGAACTTCCGCCGCGACGCCGCCGACTGCTTCGGATCCCAATCGGGCCGCGCCGACCAGTCCGGCTCGCGGCACTGGATCTGGTGATGCATGAGATCACCTGCGACCACCGCGCGCTGGCCTTTCGAAAATATGTTCACGCAGCAATGGCAGGGCGAATGCCCCGGCGTCGGCGTCAGCGTCACGGTGTCGTCAAGCGCGTAGTCGTCATCGACCAGGAGCGCCTGCCCGGCCTCGACGATCGGCAGGCAATTGTCGCGAAACACGGTGCCGGGCGGGTTGCTGCCCTTGGCGTGCTCGGCCTCCCAGGCCGCATACTCGCCCTTGTGGAAGACGTATTTCGCGTTCGGAAACGTCGGCACCCAGCGGCCGTCGCGCAACGTCGTATTCCAGCCGGTGTGGTCGATGTGCAGATGGGTGCAGAACACGTAGTCGATCTGCTCGAAACCGACGCCGAGCGCGAACAGCTCGTTGCGCCAGCGCTCCTTGCCGGGAAAATCGAACGGCGGCGGATGGCCCTTGTCCTCGCCGGTGCAGGTGTCGACCAGAATGGTGTAACGCGGCGTGCGCACGACGAAGGTCTGATAAGTGATCACCATCATGCCGCGCGCGGCGTCGAACACCTCCGGCTCCATCGTCGGCAGATGGCGCTTGAACACGCCCTCGTCGTAAGCCGGGAAGAAATCCTGCGGCCGCCGCCACGGCCCCTCCCGCTCGATCACCGCATCGATGGTGATATCGCCGATCCGCAGTTGCTTCACGATTGCTTCGCTCCCCTTTTTCGAGGGAGCGTAGCGCGAGACATCAACCCGTCAAGGCATGGACCGGAATGCTAGCTCCGCAACCCCGGCGCCTCCTGCCCGGTGCGCGCGACATATTTCGTGTAGCCGCCGCCGTACTGATGGATGCCCTCGGGCGTCAGCTCCAGCACGCGGTTCGACAGGACGCTGAGAAAATGCCGGTCGTGCGAGACGAACAGCATGGTGCCCTCGAAATCCGACAGCGCGGTGATCAGCATCTCCTTGGTGGCGAGGTCGAGATGGTTGGTCGGCTCGTCCAGCACCAAAAAGTTCGGCGGATCGAACAGCATCTTGGCCATCACGAGCCGCGCCTTCTCGCCGCCCGACAGCACCCGGCAGCGCTTCTCGACGTCGTCGCCGGAGAAACCGAAGCAGCCGGCGAGCGCGCGCAAAGACCCCTGCCCCGCGGTCGGAAACGCGTCCTCCAGCGACTGGAACACGGTGCGCTCGCCGTCGAGCAGATCCATCGCGTGTTGGGCGAAATAGCCCATCTTGACGCTGCCCCCGAGCGCCACCGTGCCCTCGTCGGGCTCGCTCGCACCGGCGACGAGCTTGAGCAGCGTCGATTTGCCGGCGCCGTTGATGCCCATCACGCACCAGCGCTCCCGACGGCGGATCATGAAGTCGAGCCCGTCATAGATGCGCTTTGAGCCGTAGCCCTTGTGCACGTTCTTCAGTGCGACGACGTCCTCGCCCGAGCGCGGCGCCGGTGGGAAGTCAAACACAACGCTCTGGCGGCGGCGCGGCGGCTCGACCCGCTCGATCTTGTCGAGCTTCTTCACCCGGCTCTGCACCTGCGCCGCGTGAGAGGCGCGCGCCTTGAAGCGCTCGATGAACTTGATCTCCTTGGCGAGCATGGCCTGCTGGCGCTCGAACTGCGCCTGCTGCTGCTTCTCGTTCTGCGCCCGCTGCTGCTCGTAGAATTCGTAATTGCCGGTGTAGGTGGTGAGCGAGCCGGAATCGATCTCGACTACCTTGGAGATCACGCGGTTGATGAACTCGCGGTCATGCGAGGTCATCAGCAGCGTGCCCTCGTAATCGTGCAGGAATTTCTCCAGCCAGATCAGGCTTTCCAGATCGAGATGGTTGCTCGGCTCGTCGAGCAGCATGACGTCGGGTCGCATCAAGAGAATCCGCGCCAGCGCCACGCGCATCTTCCAGCCGCCGGAGAGCTTGCCGACGTCGCCGTCCATCATCTCCTGGCTGAAGCCAAGCCCCGCCAGCGCCTCGCGCGCGCGGCCATCGAGCGCATAGCCGTCCAGCTCCTCGAAGCGGTGCTGCACCTCACCGTAGCGCGCGATGATCTCGTCCATCTGGTCGGCCTTGTCAGGATCGGCCATGTCAGCCTCGAGCTCGCGCAGCTCGGCCGCGACCTCGCTGACGGGACCGGCGCCATTCATCACCTCGGCCACCGCGCTGTGGCCGCTCATCTCGCCGACGTCCTGGTTGAAATAGCCGATGGTGATGCCGCGATCGGTCGAGACCTGCCCCTCGTCGGGCAGTTCCTCGCCGGCGATCATCCGGAACAATGTGGTCTTGCCGGCGCCGTTCGGACCGACAAGCCCGATCTTCTCGCCCTTGTTGAGGGCGGCGGAAGCTTCGATGAACAGGATCTGGTGGCCGGCTTGCTTGCTGACGTTGTCGAGGCGGATCATGAGGTCTTTTGGGAGGATTTTTGCGTTGCAGCGTCATAGGGCATGCAGGCCGCGAGGGGAAGCCCGGCGTGACCGGTCATGGCTCACAGCTTCGCCAGCCGCGCGCCGCCGCGGCGATGACAGCAAGCGTCGCCTTGGCGCCGTCAGCCTCACCCTTGTCAAAATCGCCCTCCGTCTGCGCCATTGAATTGGTGACGTGCGCGAAACAGGCGATGGAATGACCGCTTGCAGCGCTGAAGGCGTAAAGAGCGGCGGCTTCCATCTCGACCGCGAGCGTTCCCAGGTCGCGCGCACGCGCGATCGCTGCTTCAGTCTCGCGATAGGGAGCATCAGTCGTCCAGGTTGAACCGCGATGCAACTTCTCCGGCAGCGATCTGCCCTCCCGCTCAATGCGGTCCAGAAGCGACACGTCAGGCGCTTCTGCGAAGGTCGAGCCTGGCAGGTAATGAAAACTCGTTCCCTCATCACGCAGCGCGCGGTCAATCAGGACGAAATATGGCGTGGGTCCGATTGAGGTAATTTGTCCGGCGGACGTGACGCTGACGAGCAGCCGGCAGCCAGACACGAAGAGCTGCTCGGCGACCAGGACGGCGAACGGTGCGCCGACCGCGCAGCCGACGATGCCGACCTCGCCGATGCCGTCGAGATCGAAGGCGAGAAGCTCAGTATGATAGCAGGCCCATCCCTCATGGACGCGGCCGGCGCCGGTCTGCTTGAGGTGACGGACGACGTCGCCGTCCGGATCGAGCACGCAGATTTCGGGGACAGCGACGAGCGGCAACTGCCTCTGCCGCCGGGCCTCCCTCAGCAGCGCTTCGGGCCGGAACACGGAGGCAGCTTTGTGGTCCTTGACGCCGAGAATCGGCCACGCGGATTCTGCGCGGCGAGGCTTATCATCCATGACGCACCTGATCGGCTTGTTTCACGCGAGGGATTCGACCGGCAGGCCGGCGGCTTTCCATTCGGGGTAGCCGTCCTCGAGCCGGCGGACGCGGTAACCTCGCGTCCGGAGCGCGGCGACCGCTTCGAAAGAAAGAACGCAGTAAGGGCCACGGCAGTAGGCGATCACCTCACGGCCTTTCGGAAGTTCGCTGAGGCGTCGTTCCAGCTCGGCAAGCGGGATGTTGAGCGCGCCCGGCAAATGGCCAAGAACGAACTCGTCTACGGGGCGGACATCGAGCACCGTGACCAGATTGTCGTGCAATCTCGCGACCAGATCATCTCGCGAGACCGGTTCAAGCGCATCGCGGGCGCGGAAGTAGTCGGTCACGACGCGGCCGATCTCGGCGATGTTCCGCTCGCCGACGCGCCCCAGCGCCTTGGTCAGCGCGACCACTTCAGCATCGCCGGCCAAGCGATAGAGAACGTGTTTGCCCCGTCGCTCCGTCTCGACGAGACGCGCGCGCCTGAGGACCTGCAGATGGCGGGATGTATTAGCGAACGTCAGATGCGCGCGGGCCGATAGCTCCTCGACGCTGCGCACCCCCTGGGCGAGGTGCTCCAACAGCTCGAGCCGATGCTCATGGCCCAACGCCTGCGCCACCTCGGCAAGATTCTTATAAATCGCGTGCTTCGGTCCGGTACTTGACACGGCAGTTCCTGAATATATCATTCAACAGATCGATTGAATGTTATCTAGCCGCTCTTTGTGAGGAGTGCAAGTCCATGATCCTCCGCCAGTTCTTGCATCGCGATCCCGTCGGCATCTCCTACCTCTTCGGCTGCGGCGGCAAGGCCACCGGTGCGGTCGTCGATCCCGTCGGCGATATCCAGCCCTATCTGCAAGCCGCCGACAATGCCGGCATGCGCATTCACTTCGTCGTCGACACCCATGTTCATGCCGACCACCTCTCGGCGGGACGGGCTCTCGCAGACGCAGCGGGGGCGTCCTACGTGCTCTCGTCGAACGCGGGCGTATCGTTTCCGTTCAAAGGACTTAGCGATGGCGACGTCCTTCCGCTCGGCAACGTCACGGCGACGGCTCTTCACACGCCAGGTCACACGCCCGAGCACATCTGTCTTCTTGTGACGGACCGGACGCGCGCCGACGAACCCTGGTTCGTCCTGACCGGCCACACTCTGATGGTCGGCGATCTCGGTCGCACCGAACTCGCCGCCAGTGCCGAAGAAGGCGCAAGACAACTGTTCCGCAGCGTGCGCAAGCTGAAGGACTTGCCTGATTACGTCGAGGTCCTGCCGGGCGCCTATGCAGGCTCGGTCTGCGGCCGCCGGCTGAGCGGCAAGCCCTGGTCCACGATCGGCTTCGAGAAGCGGCACAACCAGGCTTTCATGATCGAGGATGAAGCCGAATTTGTCCGGTTCATGGTCGCCGAGATTCCGCCGGCACCGCCGGAAGCCACGAAGATCAGAGCCGCCAATTCAGGCGTCGCTGCCGCTGCGGCCTGATGCCATGAGCGAAGCGGCAACTGCCCCGCAAAGGTCGCCTTCGGTCAGATTGGGCCTCAGGGAAAACTGGCCGCAGTTCGCTCTCCTCGTCCTGATCAATGCCTTCGTGGGCGGGATGGTTGGGATCGAGCGAACCGTCGTGCCACTGATCGGCGCCGAGGAGTTCAAGATCGACTCGACGACGCTCGTCGTCTCCTTCATCGTCAGCTTCGGCGTCGTGAAGGCGTGCGCCAACCTGATCTCCGGCCAGCTCGCCGACAAGTGGGGGCGCAAGCAGATTCTGATCCTCGGGTGGCTCGTCGGCCTTCCGGTGCCGTTTATGATCATCTGGGCACCAAGCTGGGAATGGGTGATCGCCGCCAATGCCTTTCTCGGCATCAACCAGGGCCTTGCCTGGTCGATGACCGTGATCATGAAGATCGATCTCGTCGGGCCAAAGTCGCGCGGCTTGGCCGTGGGCCTGAACGAGTTCGCCGGCTATCTCGCGGTCGGCGTGACCGCCTACCTCACCGGGTATCTTGCGTCGGAGTATGGGCTGCGGCCCGCGCCGATCTACCTCGGCGTAGCCTATGCGATCCTCGGGGCCGCGCTCTCGATCCTCTTGGTGCGCGACACGCGCGAGCACGTCCGGCTGGAGACTGCGGCGCATGCGCGTCAAGCATCTCCAATCAGCTTCCGGGAGATCTTCGTCCTCACGTCGTTCAGGGATCGCAACCTGTTCGCCGCGTCGCAGGCGGGGCTGGTGAACAACCTCAACGACGGCATGAGCTGGGGCATCTTTCCCCTGTTTTTCGCCTCGTTCGGTCTGGCCGTCGATCGGATTGGCATACTGAAGGCCGTCTATCCCGCGACGTGGGGCGTCCTCCAGGTCGCCACCGGTCCGCTGTCCGACCGCTGGGGCCGCAAGGGCCTGATCGCCGCCGGCATGTGGGTACAGGCCGCGGGCTTGTTCTTGACTGGGGCGACCAGTCATTTCGAGTGGTGGCTCGTCGGCAGCCTGTTGCTCGGACTCGGCACTGCCATGGTGTACCCGAGCTTGATCGCCGCCGTATCTGATGCCTCGCATCCGAGCTGGCGGGCGCGCTCGCTCAGCGTCTACCGCTTCTGGCGCGATCTCGGCTACGCGATCGGGGCGCTGTCGGCCGGCATCATAGCCGACAGATTCGGCCTATCAGCGGCGATCACTTCGATCGCTGCCCTGACGTTCATTTCCGGCGCCGTCGTAGCGGTGTCCATGCGGGAACGGGGTTCGATTGATCTCGCGCAAAAAGCGAGCCGACCGACGGAGTAGAGTTGATTTTTTTAATGCTGGAGCAGGCCGATGCAGAAAGTCTTGGTCCAAGCTGGCGCCGCTCTCTCCCTCCTGCCCGGGACAGCATGGGCGCAGGCGCCGTCAGACGCTGAACGCTACTACGGCTGAGGTCCGCACATGATGGGCTGGGGCGGAGGATGGTACGCCATGATCTTCGGTCCGTTGTTCATGATCCTGTTGCTCGCGGTCCTTGTTGCCGTTGTGGTCCTTCTTGTCCGCTGGCTGGGCGGGCTAACGCAAGGAAGCTATCAGCCGCACCAATCGCCGCCCGCACGCACGCCGCTCGATATCCTCAAGGAGCGTTTCGCGCGCGGCGAGATAGACAAGGTGGAGTTCGAGGACCGGCGGCGCGTTCTCGGCGAGTAATTCGGTGCGTTCGACCCCAAGCTCGTTCAGTTGAAAAGGAAGCGCCCCCGTGCAGATTCTGCTGATACTGAACGATCCGCCCTACGGCACCGAGCGGACCTACAATGGCTTGCGCCTGGCTCTCGCTCTCGCCAAGAGCGATCCAGGGATCACCGTCACGGTGTTCTTGATGGCCGACGCGGTAGTGGCTGCGAAGTCCGGCCAGAAGACGCCGGATGGCTACTACAATGTGGGGCGCATGCTGAAGGGCGTTGTGGCGGGCAAGGGACAAGTCCTGCTTTGCGGCACTTGCATGGACGCCCGCGGACTCACTGATGCAGAGATACTCAGTAGCGCGAGACGCAGCACCATGGTCGAACCCGCGACGGCAACCGCTTCTGCCGACAAGGTATTGGTCTTTTGAAGCAGGGATTCCTCACTCAAACCGGCCAATCGAATATAGATCGCCGTTGGCGTCATTTTGAAAGCGACTTCTGCCGCTCCCATTCGAACCTGGTGATCTCTTGCTGCCACTCGCGATACTTTTCCGTGCTTATAGGAAGCCCGATAAGATGAAATCCGAAGGCGTCTTCGTACATCGCTACAAAATATTCCTGCGCGAGCTGACGCGGTGTGGTGGGCGCCCGAGCATAGCTGCGCAATAGATCATCCGCTCCACCGAAACTAACATCTAGGCGCTCGCGCTCTGGTCGTTTGCCACGAATGACATCGAGCACCCGTAGCCAAGCTGACCAGGGCTCGCGCAGCAGCTTTTCCCCCGAGGGACGCCCGGATTGGTCGGGACGAAGCAGATATGCAGGTCGATCCAGAACCCGCACCTTGGCCACAATGATCTGATCCGTTGACGACAGGAGTTTCGACTTTGGCAACTCGAGGGGCACTTCATCCGAGAAGTAAGTGATGGGACCGTCGGCCGCTCTTGCAGGACGTGGCTGATCGATTGCTAATGCTGCGAGACACAGGAAAATGAAAACGCTGCGAATTTTGTGCATCAAAAGTTTGAGCTGACCCGCCTTACAAAATTGGACTGCAATAGTTACCACAAGATCGATCTCTAGTCCGCTATGGGTCACTTCCCGACATGGGCGAGGACCACGCGTAAAGCCTGCTTCAGCTCACGAAGCCGACATCCGACGTTGATGAGCACACGCCCTATGCTCGCCGCATCAGCTTGAGCGAGGCCGCCAGCCGCAGGCTGCGCTTGCCGGCGAGCCCGTAGGATGGGTAGAGCGCAGCGAAACCCATCGACAGCGTCGGACCACCAAGCGTGATGGGTTTCGCAAGTGCTCTACCCATCCTACGGGCTGATCGCAGCGGCTGGACCGTTTTCAGCCATTTCGACAACCTCCGGCGAGCGCCTCGGGCAACAGCCTGCTAAATCGCCGCACAGACCGCCGGAAGGTGCTAACTTCAGCAGCCAATGGCGTGGCCCGTACAGGAGGGACACATGCGACGGCGGGAGCTCATCGGATATCTCGGCCTTTTTGGCGCCGCAGCAGGATCGACCTTTTTTGGTCGAGGCTCAAGGGCGCAGCCTGTGCGAAAACGTCCGCTCATCGCATGGGCGGGAGCCGCGCCTCCAGGGGTAAAGTTCCCCCAATTTATGGTAGACTTGGTGCTCGGCAATTTCGTTAAGGGCCTCTCGGAGTTCGGCTACGAGCAAGGACGTAACATCGATATCAGTCGGCGAACGGACATCCTCCGGGACCGGGTACCATCGATTGAGGAGATGGTGGCTCTGCTCAAACCCGATGTCATCGCTGTGCCAGCAACACTAGAAGCCGTCGCTGCCCGAAAAGCAACATCTACAATACCGATTGTCTGCCCCGCGCTAGCCGATGCGGTCCATCTCGGCTTGATTGCCAGCGAAGCTCGCCCAGGAGGAAATGTAACGGGCATTGCGCCCTACATCGCGGGTTTGCCGACCAAGCAAATTGAACTCGCGCGAGAAATCGTGCCGAAGGCAAGTCGCGTCGGACTGCTTGTCAACATGGACGATCCCAAGGGTCCGCCTCAAGTCGGGGATTTGAGGGCAGCTTGTGGGGCTTTGAGCCTCAGCGTCGTCGAAGCCGGTGCCAGTACGGCGCAGGACGTTCCGATTGCGCTCACTGCGCTCGCGAACGAAGGAGCCGATGTGGCCGTTGTCCTTCAGACCAACCTGCTGCTCAACATGAGCGAACAGATCGGCGCCATCGCCCTTGAAAAGCGGCTGCCGACCGTCTTCGGATATCGCGAGCACGTTACCCACGGCGGCCTCGTGAGCTATGGCGTTGACTTGCGCTGGTGCTACCGTCGCGCGGGCTATTTCATAGACAAGATCCTTAGGGGGGCACACCCCGGCGATCTTCCCATCGAATTTCCGAGTAAGCTGTGGTTGGCAGTCAACCTCAAGACGGCAAAGGCTCTCGGCGTGGCTGTGCCGGCAGGGCTCCTTGCCCGCGCTGACGAAGTGATCGAGTAGGGAAGGCATTCTTCTGTTGATGGCCCTTCGGCGAAGTGGCGGCATCGCTCCACGAAGTCCGCTTATTGAGGCATGGCGGACAAGATTTGCTCAGGTTGAGTTCTTCGCCTTTTGACCCGAAGCAGACTTCGGCAAATGTCGATCAGAGACTCCTTTCACGTCAGCATCCTTATGCATTAGGATGCGACTAGTGATGAGGGAGGATGTTCCGTGAAGCGGCGGAAGATGATCGCTCTTGTAGTTTGCACCGCGGTTATGTCGATGCTGCTCCCTCTCCCAGCGGAAGCTCAACGGGCGCCGTATCGCATTGGCTATTTAGCTCTGCTTCCAAATGAGGATGCGACTGTAGGGGCGCCTTTCTTTCAAAGGCTGCAAGAGCTTGGGTACAACGCGGGCAAGACAATCATCGTCGATTATCGCTCCGCCGAAGGATATGCCCAGCGCCTGCCGCAGCTGGCCTCGGAGATGGTTAGCGCAACACCCGACGTTATAATAGCCGGATTTGGAACACTTGCGCCAAAGGCGGCAATCGCCGCAACAACGAGCATTCCGATCGTATTCACATCGGTGGGCGACCCGGTTGGTGCTGGTTTGGTCGCAAGCCTGAATCAACCGGGCGCAAACGTTACCGGCTTGAGCGCCCAGGCAAAGGACATTACCGCGAAGCGATTGGAGTTACTCGAAGAACTCGTCCCCGGCAAAAAGCTGGTCGCGGTGTTGGCAAACCCTGATACGCCCTACACCGTGCTCGCGCTACGTGAATTGAAGTCCGCAGCGTCGGCCTTGAATCAACCGATGACAGTATTTGAAGCACGGGTTGTCGATCAGGTAGCGGCTGCAATAGACGGAGCGAGTAGGTCGGGCGCAGCCAGCATAATAATCCTAGAGGACCCAGTTTTTCTGGGTGCCAAGCGTGCAATCGTTGAACTTCTGGCCAAGGCTCGGTTGCCAGCGATTTATGGACCACGAGCTTATTCTGAGGTGGGCGGGTTGATCTCCTACGGGCCAGACCAGAGGCAGATTTACCGTCGGGCGGCGGAGTATGTTGACAAAATTCTAAAGGGGGCAGCGCCAGCCGGGCTTCCGGTCGAGCAGCCCACCAAATTCGAGTTGGTACTGAACCTCAGGGCCGCAAAAGAACTCGGCATCGATGTCCCGCCAACTCTGATCGCCCGCGCTGACGAGGTGATCGAATAGTGCGGGCCATTGCAGTGCATCGGTCCGCTTCTGGCCCAAAGCCGACGTCCAGTTGCATGACTTCAATGTCGCCATCTGAGAGCAGAGCAGACGCGACGAAATTGACCGTAACCTACGCCCTTCGCATCAGCTTGAGCGAGGCCGCCAGCCGCAGGCTGCGCTTGCCGGCGAGCGCGATGCCTTCGAGCTCGCCGCTGTCTTCCGTGCAGGTTCCTGAAAAGCCGATCCCGACCTCGAGGCCGCCAAACACGGGGTTCTCGCCTTTCGCCGGCGTGTGCTCCTGGTTCAGCATCTCGCCCTTCCAGCGGCCGTCCGCCGAGGAATAGGCGCCGAGATAGTAGAAGAACGCATCGCCCCCGAGGATACGGCCATCGATCAGCAGCATCACGCCGGACAGCCCGGCATCGATGCCATCAAGCGCGCTCAGCTTGAACCCATAGAGCCCGTTGGCGATGCCGCCCGGCCCGACCGCGCCGCTCGGAGGCACCCCCTCGTCGTCGAGCCGCGTGAGATTGGCCCAGAATTTGGCGCCCGGCATCGTATCCGCGCCGCCCTGAAGACGGATCTGGTTGCCGTACAGCCGGCCGCGCGCCCCGATCGAGGCGACGTCGGCGCCCATCAACGGCTTGTAGCTGGGGTCCAGGTTATGCCGCTCGGTGATGACCTCGGCGATGATCTCGCCATCGCGCTCGACATAGCTGCCGAGATGCGCAAAACCCGAATTCCCACCCAGCATCTTGCCGTCATGCAGGCACATGATGCTGCGGCCGAACGCATCGTTGACCCCGTATTCAACCTTGTAGAGTCCGTCGAGCAACGTCCTGAACCCGCAAAATCGGAAAAGAATTGCGGGCTACCTAGCATCGTCGCCGCGCTGAAGCCACCGACTTTTCCGTGCAGGACCGCTCACGGAACGCTCGCCACCATGATGTCACCATACCCCTGTCTTGCCCGACGGGTCAAATCTATTTCGTAAAATCCGCAGGAGAAGTGATTTCAATGACTTGGCTACTGTGCATGGGGTTGTTTTTCGAGTTTATTGTTTGCCGTGCCGGGAGAGCCTTCACCAAGCGTCAGTGACGCTTGAAATACTGCACCTCGCGCTCATGCTTCTCGGCGGCCGCACGGCTCCTGAAGGTCCCGAGGTTACGGCGCTTGCCGGTCTTCGGATTCACCTTGCGTGAATAGAGGCGGTATTCGCCCGATGCCAGTTTGCGGATCATGATCGCGCTCCATTTCGTCTGGATGTCAACGGCGGACGCGCGAGCCGGGTTCCGTCAAATCGTGGCTCTGTTCGTGAAGCGCCGCGCGATCGCGATGGCCTTCAGAAGCACAGCGTGGTGACCAGCTTGCCCTGCTTGTCCTTGATCGCATAGGGACAGCGAATGCGCTCCAGCGCCTTCTTGGCGTCCTCATCGCCGAGCGCGGCGGCACGCTCGTAATAGGCTTTCGCGGCGTCCTTGTCCTTTGCACCGCCGCGGCCTTCCTGCGCGAAGGCGCCCATCCGCTCCAGCGCGCCGGGATGGTTTTGTGCTGCCGCCTTCTCGAACATCGCGCGCGCCGCGACGTCGTCCTTGGCACCGCCCGCACCTTCGGACAGCATCAGGCCGAGCTGGTACTGCGCTTCCGCGTTGGTCTCGGCGGCCTTGCCGAGCAGCGCGCGCGCCTGCGCGGGATCGGCCGGCGCGGCGCCGCCTGCGCCGCCGAGCGCGGCGAGATTGCTGACGCCACGGGGGTTGCCGGCCTGCGCCGCCTTCTCGAACAGCTTTCGCGCCTGCGCTTCGTCTTTGGCAACACCGGAGCCGGTGGCAAAGGCGACGCCGAGCTCGACCATGGCCGCGCTCGATCCCTTGTCGGCGGCCTTGCGCCAGGCGGCGATCGCCTCGCCTGATTGCCTGTTTGCCGCATAGGCGCGGCCGAGCGCGAACATCGCGCGCCGCGACGATGGCGCGGCCTGCTTGCAGAACTTGATAGCGGTTGCGATGTCGGAGGACGCGATCTCCGTCACGCCCTTCACGTCGGCCGGCTTGTCGGGATCGCTGGGATCGGCGGCGACCCGGTCGCACAGGACGAGATCGGCCGATTGCGCCTGCGCCGTCAGGGGCACGGCGAGCGCGAAGAGCATGGCAAGGAGGTAAGTCCGCATGGTCGTCACGTTGCGTCTCCGCCTCGGCAAATTCGAGGCTCAAGTCCCGACTGGCGCAGGACGGGGGCGACCTCGGGTGACGCCAGATAGCGCAGCAACCGATCCGCGGCGCCGGCATGTTTCGCGTTCGCCATGCGGCCGGCGGAGAACACGGCCGGCGTCTGCAGCGCGTGCGGGATCGGACCGACCACCTCGATGCCGCCGACCTGCTTCAGCTCGCTGACCTGCTGCACGGCGAGGTCCGCCTCGCCGGTCACGAGCCGCTCCGCGGTAAATCCCTGCTCGACGATGGTGGCCTTGGCGTTGATCTCGGTCGCGATGCCCATCCGCACGATCAGCTGGGCGAAGTACACGCCGCTCGCACCAAGCCGCGAATAGGCGACGGACCGCGCCGCGAGCAACGCCTGGCGCAGCGCGGCTTCACTGCCGATGTCGGGATGCACCTGCCCTGCCCGCACGGCGATGCCGACGAAGGAGCGCGCGAGATCAGCTGCGCTGCCGGCAGCCACGCGCCCCTCGCCGATCATCTCGTCGAGCCCCTCGCGGGTGAGGATGACGAGATCGGCGGCTTCACCGTCGCGCAACCGCTTGAGCAGCGCCAGGGTCGGGGCGAAATCGGCGTCGACATGGATGCCGCTGATGGCCTCGAAGGCGGAGGACAGGCTGCGCATCGCGCCCATCAGGCCGAGCGTCGAGAGAATGCGAACGTTTTCCATGAGCAGGTCCTGGCGCGATCAGGCGCGGTGCATCAGCTTGAGTGCGGCGGTCAGGCGCAGGCTGCGCCTGCCGGCAAGCGCCGTTGCCTCCAGCACCGCCTGCTCCGCGTCATAGCTGCCGGAGAAGCCGATGCCGACCTCGTGGCCGCCGAAGATCGGATCGTCCTTGGCCGGCGTGTGCTCCTGGTTGAGAATCTGGCCCTTCCAGCGGCCCTTCGCGGCGGTGTAGCTGCCGAGATAGTAGAACGCCGCATCGCCGCCGAGGATGCGGCCCTGGTTCAGCAGCATCACGCCGGTGAGCCCGCCATCGAGACCGTCGAGCATGCGCAGATGGATCGAGTAGAGTCCGTCGGCGATACCGGCCTCGCCGACGCCGCCGGCGATCGGCACCTCGTCTTCGGTGATGGGCGTCATCAGCGACCGGAAGGGCACGCCCGGCAGTTCTTTCAGTTCGCCCTTGAAGCGATAGAGATCGCCATCCGCCCAGCCCTTCGCGATCAAGGTCGCATCGTCGGTGCCGGCCATGGCGCGGTAGTTCGGATCGGGGTTGTGGCGGACGGTCTTGATCACGACGTCGACGCCGCTGTCGGTCTTGTCGTAGGTGCCGATATGGGCGAAGGCAGAATTGCCGCCGAGCATCTTGCCATTGCCGGCATGCATCACGCTGCGGCCGACGGCATCGCCGAGCTGAAATCTCACCTTGTAGAAGCCTTCAAACACCAGCCGTGTCCCCGGCCCTGCGCGTATCCTGGAGCACTCTATCCCGCTTTCGGCGGCAATGGACAGGTTTCGCGGCGCCGCGGTCGGCAGGCACGGGAGCGAAATGCAAAAATCCGCCGGAGCCTTCGCTCCGGCGGATTGAGCACCAACCCGGGCCAGCCCCCCAGCCCGGGCCGGGAGGATCTTAGGCCGCGGCCTTCTTGTCGGTCGGCACGGACGCGATCGTCTTCAGGATCTGCGAAGCGATCTGGTAGGGATCGCCTTGCGAGTTCGGGCGGCGGTCTTCCAGATAGCCCTTGTAGCCGTTGTTGACGAAGGAGTGCGGAACGCGGATCGAGGCGCCACGATCGGCAACGCCATAGCTGAACTTATTCCACGGCGCGGTCTCGTGCTTACCGGTCAGACGCTTGTCGTTGTCCGGGCCGTAGACGGCGATGTGGTCCATCAGGTTCTTCTCGAAGGCGGCCATCAGCGCCTCGAAATACTCCTTGCCGCCGACTTCGCGCATATAGGCGGTCGAGAAGTTGGCGTGCATGCCCGAGCCGTTCCAGTCGGTGTCGCCGAGCGGCTTGCAGTGGAATTCGATGTCGATGCCGTACTTCTCGGTGAGGCGCAGCATCAGGTAACGGGCCATCCACATCTGGTCGGCAGCGGTCTTGGAGCCCTTGCCGAAGATCTGGAATTCCCACTGGCCCTTGGCGACTTCCGCGTTGATGCCCTCATGGTTGATGCCGGCCGCGAGGCAGAGGTCGAGATGCTCCTCGACGATCTTGCGGGCGACATCGCCGACGTTCGAGAAGCCGACGCCGGTATAGTACGGGCCCTGCGGCGCCGGATAGCCGGCGGTCGGGAAGCCGAGCGGACGGCCGTCCTTGTAGAAGAAGTATTCCTGCTCGAAGCCGAACCAGGCACCGGCGTCGTCGAGGATGGTGGCGCGCTTGTTGGACGGATGCGGGGTCTTGCCGTCGGGCATCATGACTTCGCACATCACCAGCACGCCGTTGGTGCGCGCACCGTCCGGGAACACCGCGACCGGCTTCAGCACGCAATCGGAGCTGTGGCCTTCGGCCTGCTGGGTGGAGGAGCCATCGAAGCCCCAGAGCGGAAGCTGCTCGAGCGTCGGGAACGACGCGAATTCCTTGATCTGAGTTTTGCCGCGCAAATTCGGAGTCGGCGTATATCCGTCGAGCCAGATGTACTCGAGCTTGTACTTGGTCATTGAGCCTCTCTGTAGATGATGCGAAAGGTTGGGGGCCCGGGAGGCCCCCGCACGTTTTGTACCCGGCCATCATCGGCCGGCCGTTCCCAAGCATTTTACGTGCCAAAAGGCCGCAGTACGGGCGGTTTTCCACCGCGGCCGGCTCCTCCTCGCCACGGACGAGCTACCCACGTCACCGTGCGTCATAGAAGCGCACCTTCACGTGAAGCTGCACCGCAAAAATCCTGCGGAAAATGCCCGATTCTGAAGCAGCGGACGGCGCCCCGGTCGTTGCCGATGAAACGCGCATCAACGTCCGGCAACTTTCGCAAACTCTCCCACCCCTCCCCGGCAACCTTCGGAATGTCCCATGCGTTGGTCAGCGGCAGCGTGCCTTGGAGGATGCAGAAGGCCACCTGCCTACAAATTGGGCGGAAACTGATTTCCTTTTCAGCACTTTCCAATCCGGGATGAGCGGCCGATATGGAAATTCCAGTAACCACAATCGAACGAGTCGGGCGCACCATGGAGGCCAAGGCGCTTCGACCAAGGAGAATCGCAATGATGAACAATGGTCTGAGTCACGGATCTGCGAAGATCTACCAATTCCCCGTCGGCGGCCGCGCGGCCCTCGCCGGACGCCGCTACGGCGAGACCCGCCTTCCCGCCGATCACGCTTCGCTGCCTGCGAACGTGTCGATCTGCAGCGACAGCTGGTATCACCAGGATGCGGTCGACGAAGCCAAGCCGAAATGGGATCGCTGATGCCTGTAGCTGGTTTGAAACCGCAGCGCTCTCGCAGTCGCCCGGCGGCAGTTCGAAAAGGGCCGAAACAACGTTGTTTCGGCCCTTTTTGATTCCTTCGCGAGCCACGCCGTTCAGATCACCGCGCAGGCCGTGACCGGCCGCTTCAGATGCTTGACCGTGGTCGCTCCGGTCTTGCCGATAACGAGCGTGATACCCGCCCCTGAATAGCGCGCACCAGAGACCGCCGGTCGCTGGGCGAGTGTGACGGGGTCGCCGTCGATCTGGAGGAAGGCGCGCTTGTCGTAGTCATAAAATCCCACGATGAACTGGGTACCATCGGCACAGCGATAGGTCTGGAACGTTTGCGCATCCGCCTGCCGCGTGTAGCCAATTCCGCCCGCCAGCATGGCGATCGCCAAAACAATGGCCTTGTGTCGGCCCATGATCGCCCCCTGTAATGGCCTGAAGGACGCCGCAGCGCATCCAGTGCAACCATAACCCAAGCCGATCCCATGTCAGACTCCCATGTTCGCCATCTCGCCTTGCAAGGCGCCAGCAATTTTCGCGATCTCGGCGGCTATCCGACCACCGATGGCCGCACCACGCGCTGGCGGCACATCTTCCGCTCCAATCATCTCGGCCAGCTCACCGCTGCCGATGTCGAGATCGTCCGCGCGCTGGGCGTCAGAAGCGCGTTCGATTTCCGTGGGCTGGAGGAGCGCGCGGCCGGCGTCTGCGTCGTGAATGAGATTACGGTGCACTCGCTGCCGATCGAGCCAACCGTCGTCGCCGCGCTGCGCGCCGAACTCGCCCGGGGCACGCTGACCGCGCCGGTGGCGCTGGAGCTCATGCGCGAGTCCTATCGCAACTATGTCCGCCACAACACGCATAGCTTTCGCGCGCTGTTCAGCCATCTGCTCGAAGACCGCGCGCCGCTCGTGATCCACTGCACCGCCGGCAAGGATCGCACCGGCTTTGCCAGCGCGCTGATCCTGCATGCGCTGGGCGTCGGCGACGACGTCATTGCCGAGGATTATCTTTTGACCAACCAGCACTACAAGCGCGACCCGTCGAACGCCGCCGATCTTCCCGCCGACGTTCTCGACGCGATCGGCAGCGTCGAGGCCTCGTACCTGGCGGCCGCCTTCGAAGCCGTGGGCCGCGACTATGGCGATCTCGAAACCTATCTGCGCGATGGGCTCAAGCTCGGCACGGCCGAGCGGACCGCATTGAAGGCGCGTTATCTGCAATCATAGGCCAACGCGCCGGGAGAACGATGATGCAAGACAAGGTCCTGATCGTGACCGGCGCATTCGGTGCGCTTGGCAAAGTGGTTACGGAGACCGCACAGGCGCGCGGCGCGCGCGTTGCCGGCATCGATCACGCGCCTTCGCGGAGTCCCGCAAGGCCTGAAAGCATCGAGATCGGCGACGTCGACCTGTCCGACGCGGCGCAGGCGAAGACGGCCGTCGAGACGGCGGCAAAACATTTCGGCCGGCTCGACGCGCTGATCAACATCGCGGGCGGCTTCGCCTTCGAGGCCGTCGGCGACGGCGACATCAAGACCTGGCAGCGCATGCATGCGCTGAATGTCCTCACCGCGCTCAACGCCTCGCGCGCGGCGCTGCCGCACCTCATCGCATCCAAGGCTGGCCGCATCATCAATATCGGCGCAATGGGCGCGCTCCAGGCCGGCAGCGGCATGGGCCCCTATGCCGCCTCGAAAGCCGGCGTTCATCGCCTCACCGAAGCGCTCGCCAACGAGTGGAAGGGCAAGGTCACCGTGAACGCGGTGCTGCCCTCGATCATCGACACGAAGGCCAACCGCGCCGACATGCCGAAGGCGGATTTTTCCAAATGGGTGACGCCGCAGGAGCTCGCGGAGGTGATCCTGTTCCTCGCCAGCGATGCCGCCAGCGGCGTCACCGGCGCGCTGATCCCGGTCGGCGGGCGGGTGTAGCCGCGTTCAGATCGAAACGTCCGGGCGCGGCTCGGATTCAATTGGAGCCGAGAAGGCTCTAGACTGCTCGCAACTGATTCTTCGATCGGACCACCTGTGGAAACCGCGCTCTACCTGCCCGTCAAACGCTTCCTCGAAGAGCTCGGCTTCACGGTCAAGGGCGAGATCAGCGGCTGCGATCTCGTCGGCCTCAGCGCCGGCGATCCACCGGTCGTGGTGATCGGCGAGCTCAAGCTCGCCTTCAATCTCGAGCTGATCCTGCAGGCGGTCGATCGCGCGCCGGCCGGCGACGAGGTCTGGATCGCGGCGAAGATGTCAGCGCGCGGCAAGGGACGCGAGAGCGATGCGCGCTATCGCAATCTCTGCCGCCGCCTCGGCTTCGGCATGCTTGGGGTGACCGATCGCGGCGAGGTCGAGGTGCTGGTGAAGCCGCCGACGGCGGCGCCGCGCCGCGAGCCGAAGGTGCGCTCGCGCCTCGTCGCCGAGCATCAGCGGCGCCAAGGCGATCCGGTGCTCGGCGGCAGCACCCGCGCACCGATCATGACAGCCTACCGGCAGCAGGCGCTGGCCTGCGCATCAGAGCTCGCGACAGGTCCGCGGCCCGTACGCGAGCTGCGTGTGCGCTGTCCCGATGCCGGCAAGATCTTGCTTAACAATGTGTATGGCTGGTTCGAGCGCGCTGAACGGGGAATCTACCGGCTCACCGAAGCCGGACACGCTGCCCTGAAACGCTGGCCTCAGCAGCGGGTGGAGGTCGGCGCAGGTGCTGCGTCACCGCCATGACACCCGACCGGTGCATAGCTGAGCTGCCACACCAATTACATATTGCAATGCAACATTCACGGCACTAGGTATCCCGGCATCAAAACGAGGCCGTTATGAGCGCAGACTGGAATACCAAATATGGCACGCGGCGCGTGCGCCACGATCCGCCCACGTTGGACGAGGCGATCTTCGCTGCCGTCGGCATCACCGACGACCAAGCGCAGCAGGCCGAAATCGCCGCAGCCCTGATGGGGATGCCGCTCGAGATCGTGCAAGCCGAGGTGAAGAAGCAGGCCCGCGCCAACAGCCGCATCACGGCCACGCGGGTGATCGCCGGCGAACAAGGCTCGCAGCGCTCCGTCGTGGTCGAACGCCGCGTCGTCCGCCGTTTCGGCAACGACAAGCGCACCGGCACCTGAGCGTTCATTTCGCCACCCGGAATACGAAAGCGGACCGGTTTTGCCGGTCCGCTTTTTGATTCCCGTGCGCGATTTGGGCTACGCGGCGCGATTGCCGTACATGCTTGAGATCAGCTTCCAGCAAGTGCTGTTGAAGCTGAGAAGAGCGCGCCCGGCCGTGAAGGGCGAGGCCGCGAGATCGGCGAGCTCGGCCTCAGGCGTCTTGGCGAGGTCGATCGTCCCGGTCGATTCGCCGTGGCGGAAAGCCAGATGTGCCCCGAACTTCCGGGCGAGCGCCCGCATCGCGTGATTCTCGGCACCCGTCGTGATGCGCAGCTGCTTGTAGCCTTTCCAGCGCGCCTCCGCGATCAGGCGGCGAAACAGCACGGTGCCGACACCCTGGCGGCGCGCGGAAGCTTCCACGCTGAAGGCGACCTCGGGCAAGGAATCATCTTCCGGCGGATGCAGCTCGGCCGCGCCGCGAACCACACCATCGACGATATAGGCAACGATCACGGTGCCATCCTCGGCGCAGCGGGCGGCGTAGCGCTCGATGAAGCTGTCGTCGAGAAAGCCGTTGAAGCGGTCGTGCCGGCTTGCGGCATCGAGCCTCAGCAGGTGATCGCCCAGAAGCGGCAATTCTTCCTGCTGGATCAGGGTCCGCACATAGCCCGAGGCGGTGCGGACGGTCTCTTCAAGTACCACGTCAGAACTCCTCTTGGTGTCCCTCGAGGAGGCGTTCGAATCCCTAGGCCCCCTATATTGTGCATCGCATCATGATTTTCAAGCCGGAGACCTGCCCAAGTTAGAGGCAGCGGAAGCGACCAATTCGTTAATGAAATCAATATCCCGTAGGCTTACAGGACCAGCTGCGTCTGGGTCACCACGGCGACCAGCCTGCCGTCCTCGGTTTCCAGCCGGGTGGTCCAGATCTGGGTCCGCCGGCCGCGATGGACCGGAGTGGCCGTGGCGATGACAGTGGTTCCCTCCTTGGCCCCGCCGATGAAGTTGGTTTTGCTCTCCAGCGTGGTCGTGCCCTTGGCGTCCTCGGGCAGGTTGATCACGGTCGCCGCTGCGCCGACGGAATCGGCTAGCGCCATCACCGCCCCGCCATGGATGGTGTGGTGAAGCGTGCAGAGATCGGGCCGGACCGTCATCCGCGCCACCACGCGGTCCTTCTCGGCTTCGACGAATTCGACGCCCTTGAGCTCGGCGAACGGCATTTTCATCGCTTTAAGTTTCTCGAGCGGCGTCATCGGATATCCTCCCAATATCTTGTGTTTGCAGGGTGAATTGCTTCGCGCCGCAAAGCAATGACGTCCGAGGTAATGGATGGGCTGACATCGACGCAGACATTGTGCATAGGCTCCTCGCATGCGCCACTTCCCGCCCCGCCGCATCGTCTGCCTGACCGAAGAGACGGTCGAAACGCTCTATCTGCTCGGCGAGCAGGACCGCATCGTCGGTGTCTCCGGCTACGCCGTCCGCCCGCCGCAGGTGCGACGCGAGAAGCCGCGGGTGTCAGCCTTCGTCTCCGCGGACATCCCGAAGATTCTGGCATTGGAACCTGACCTTGTACTGGCCTTCTCCGATCTCCAGGCCGGCATCGTCGCCGATCTCATCCGCGCCGGCATCGACGTCCATGTCTTCAACCAACGCGACATCGCCGGGATTCTTGCGATGATCCGGACCCTCGGTGCGCTGGTCGACGCGGCCGCGGGCGCGGAGGATCTCGCGCAAAATTTTGAGCGGCGCCTCGATGCGATCGCAGCAACGTCCCGCCCCTCGCCGCGACCAAAGGTCTACTTCGAGGAATGGGACGATCCGCTGATCTCGGGCATCGGATGGGTGTCCGAGCTGATCGAGATTGCCGGCGGCACGGACGTGTTTCCGGAACTGCAGGCGCGGCAGGCGGCGAAGGACCGGATCGTCTCGGCGGAGATGGTACGGGACGCGGCGCCCGATGTGATCCTCGCCTCCTGGTGCGGCAAGAAAGTCGTGCCTGCCCGCATCCGCCAGCGCGATGGCTGGAGCAATATCCCCGCCGTGCGCGACGACCGCATCGTCGAGATCAAGTCGTCGATCATTCTCCAGCCCGGGCCGGCGGCGCTGACGGATGGGCTCGATGCGATCGTGACGGCCTTGTGGGGCGAGCGCCTATGAGCCGACCGCAACTCTCGTGTCCCGGACGCGCTGCAACGCCTCAGCGTTGTTGCGCAGAGCCGGGCCCCATATCGCGACGGACTTCGATGCAGCATGGGCCCCGGCTCTGCAGCGCAACGCTAAGAAGCGCTGTGCTGCGTCCGGGGCACGAGACCTTGCTCACGTCACCGCATTCACCACCTGGTATTCCGGCCTCCGCCAGACCTCACCCCTGATCACCTCCTCGATGATCTCCGCCGCCCGCACGATCTCGGTTTCGCCGATGTACAGCGGCGTAATCCCAAAGCGCATGATATCTGGTGCACGGAAATCGCCGATGACGCCGCGGGCGATCAGGGCCTGCATGGCGGCATAGCCGCCATCGAAGGCAAAGGAGACCTGCGAGCCGCGGTTATCATGCGCGCGTGGAGTAACGAGTTTGAGCTGCGGGCAGCGGCGTTCGACCTCCGCAATCAGAAGATCGCCGAGCGCCAGCGATCGCGCGCGAACCTCGTTGAGGTCGACCCTGTCCCAGATGTCGAGCGAGGCCTCCAGCGCCGCCATCGCCAGCACCGGCGGCGTGCCGACGCGCATGCGTTCGACGCCGCCAGCCGCCGCATAGGCGATCTCGAACGCGAACGGCTTCGCATGGCCCATCCACCCCGACAGCGCGGCGCGAGCGCTATCGGCATGGCGCGGCGCGACGTAGAGGAAAGCTGGCGCCCCGGGACCGGCGTTGAGATATTTGTAGGTGCAGCCGGCGGCGAAATCGGCGCCGCAGCCGGAGAGATCAACCGGCAGCGCACCGGCGGAATGGGCGAGATCCCAGACCGTGACGATGCCAAGCGCATGCGCTTTCGCGGTCAGCTCCGCCATGTCATGGCGGCGGCCGGTGCGGTAGTCGACCTCGGTGATGTAGAGGACGGCGATCTCCCCCGACAACGCGGCCTCGATCTCCTCCGGCGCCACCAGACGCAGTTGATGGCCGCGCCCGAGCGTCGCGATCAGACCCTCGGCCATGTAGAGATCGGTCGGGAAATTGCCGGTGTCCGACAGGATCACCTTGCGCGACGCGTTCATGTCGAGCGCGGCCGCGAGCGCCTGGTAGACTTTCAGCGACAGCGTATCGCCCACCATCACAGAGCCCACTTCGGCACCGATCAGTCGCGCGATGCGATCGCCGACATGGCGCGGCTGGACATACCAGCCGGCGGTATTCCAGGCGCGGATCAGCTGGTTGCCCCACTCGTCGGTGATCACGCGATTGACGCGCTCGGCAACGCCCAGCGGCAGCGCACCAAGCGAGTTGCCGTCGAGATAGATCACGCCGTCAGGCAAATGGAACAACGCTCTGGTGTCGTCGTAGACGCGAAGCCTAGTCATGGACATCCCTACAGAATCGTACGCACGCGCCAGAGTTCGGGAAACAACTCGATCTCGAGCATGCGCTTGAGATAGCTGACGCCGCCGGTGCCGCCGGTGCCGCGCTTGAAGCCGATGACGCGCTCGACCGTCGTCACGTGGTTGAAGCGCCAGCGGCGGAAATAGTCCTCGAAATCGACCAGCTTCTCGGCCAGTTCGTAGAGCATCCAGTGCGTCTCCGGCGCCTCGTAGACGATACGCCAGGCCTGCAGCACGCCTTCGTTGAAGCTGTGGGTTTCGCGAACATCGCGCGCCAGCACCGCCGCAGGCATCTTGAGCCCGTTGCGGTCGGCGAGCCGCAGCACCTCGTCATAGAGGCTTGGCGTCCCGAGTTCGGCTTCGAGCAGCTTGGTCGTCTCGGCATCGTGCGCGTGCGGCTTCAGCATGGCGTGGTTGCGGTTACCGAGAAGGAATTCAATCAGCCGGTACTGGCGCGACTGGAAGCCCGAGGACTGGCCGAGCTGGGAGCGGAAGCGCGTGTACTCGCTGGGCGTCATGGTGCGCAGCACGTCCCAGGCGTTGTTGAGCTGCTCAAAGATGCGCGACATCCGCGCCAGCATCTTCATCGCGGGTTGCACCTCATCGCGCGAGATCGCACGGCGCGCGGCGCTGAGCTCGTGGATGGCGAGCCGCATCCACAGCTCCGTGGTTTGATGCTGGATGATGAACAGCATCTCGTCATGCGCTTCCGACAGCGGATGCTGCGCGCCGAGGATCGAATCGAGCGCCAGATAGTCGCCGTAAGACATGCGCCGGGCGAAATCGGTCTCGGCACCTTCGCTTGTGGGATCGTAATCGCTGGACGTCATGGCTGGTCCTCCCGATCGATCATTCCCGACCTCGTCAATCGAGGCCGATCAGGCGCGCGGTGATCTGCGACGACGGATCCTTGAGCCCGTCGATCACAGTGAAATGGTTCAGCGCAGGCTCGACCACGAGGCGCGTCAGCACGTCAAAACCGGTCCAGACATTGGCCAGCAGGTCGGCCTGCCGAATGAACTCGGGGCGCTCGCCACCGCCGACCCAGGCGGTCACAGGCGAATGGCCCCGCGGCAGGTGCAGCGCCGCGCTTTCGAGGCTCGCCTCCTCCATGATCATGCGCAGCGTCTCGTTCATCTTCGTCTTGAGCAACGGACGCAGATCGTGCAGGCCGCTGATCGAGAGCGTGCCGGCGATGCGGTTGTAGACAGCGGACTCGAGCCGGCTGTCGTCGCACAGCATGCGCGTAACGAGATGGCCGCCGGCGGAATGGCCAGCGAGCCGGATCGGCCCCGAGACGAGCGCAGCCGCTTTGGTGACAGCGGCGGCGATTTCTGCGGTGATATCGGAGATGCGCGCGGCCGGCGCCAGCGTGTAGCTCGGCAGCGCCACCGTCCAGCCATGATGCCGCGCGCCTTCGGCCAGATCCGTCCAGGTCGATTTGTCGAAGCGCATCCAGTAGCCGCCATGGACGAACACGACGAGGCCTTTGCTGTCGCCGTCGGGCAGGATCAGGTCGAGCTTCTGGCGCTCGCCGGCGCCATAGGCGATGTCGGGGCGAAGCTCCGTCAGCCCGGCGCGGTAGGCCGCCGCCCGCTCCGCCCACAGCGCCGGCATCTTGTCCGAGCCCGGGATATGGGCCGAATTGGCATAAGCGTCATCCCAATCGTGCATCGTTGCTCCCGAGGACCCGTTCAGCGAACCGGACGCCAGTCTGCCACCGGTCAGGACGGCATCCTAGTCTTTCTTTTAAGCTTAAAGGATTCGGGAGGAGCCCATCGATTGCGCAGGCGACGACTGGCCCGGTGCGTTCCCCGGGCGCGGCGCAGCGTGCAACGATGCGCTGCTGAACCGGGGTCCAGTGCATGCGGCGACATGGGTCCCGGCTCTGCGGAGCGCCACGCGGAACGACGCTTCGCATCCTCCGCGCGCTGCACCGCGTCCGGGACACCAAACTACGCCTGCTCTACCCCGCACCATTCCGCGATGAACAGCGCCATCGCCTTGGTCGTCTTCTTCAGCGAGTCCAGGTCGACGAACTCGTTGAAGCCATGCATCTCGCCGCCGCTGGCGCCGAAGCAGAGGCTCGGAATGCCGTGGTTGAGGCCGTAAAAGCGCGTGTCGGTCAGCGCGGTGAAGACGAGATCCTCTGGCATGCCGCCATAGACCTTGTTGAAGGCCTTGCCGAACGCAGCCTCAGGCTCCGCCGCGTCGGTCAGTTCATAGCCTTCCGACAGGAAGCCCGACCATTCGATTTCCGGCGGATTGTTGGCGAGGAAGCGGTGGTTGCGCGCGGCAGCGGCAACGCAAGCCATGATCTCCTTCTGGTGATCGGCGATCGACCAGCCCGGCAATACGGCAATCCGACAGTCGACGTCGCACCAGGCCGGCACGCTCGAGGCCCAGTCGCCGCCCTTGATGATGCCGGGGTTGAAGTTGATGGGCTGCTTGAGCGTCTTGAAGTGACGGTCGGCCTTGGCGCGCTCGTTCCATTCGATCTCGAGCTTTTGCAGCGCCTGGATCAGGTGATACGCCGCCATGATCGCGTTCGCGCCGGAGCCTGCGAAGGCGACGTGGGTCGGGTGCCCCTTCACGCGCAGGCGGAACCAGATCACGCCGACCTGGGAGCGCACCATCTTGCCGCCGGTCGGCTCCGGAATGAAGCAGGCGTCCGCGCGATAGCCGCGTTGCAGCGTGGAGAGTGCGCCGACGCCGGTGCTCTCCTCCTCGATCACCGATTGGAAATGGATCCGCGCCGTCGGCCTGAGGCCGGCGGCCTTGATCGCATCGAGTGCGTAGAGCGCGCCGATCGTGCCCGACTTCATGTCGCAGGCACCGCGGCCAAACATCTTGCCGTCCTTGATGACGGGTGAGAACGGCGGGGTATCCCACAATTCCAGCGGACCTGCCGGCACCACATCGCAGTGCCCCTGCAGGATCAGCGACTTGCCGCCATTGGTTTGCGGACGGTAAGTGCCCACCACGGACCGCGCTTTCGAAAAGTCGTGCTCGATCGGACCGAAGCCGCGCAGATCCTTCAAATCGTCGACATCGATGTACCAGTCGTCGACCTCGTAGCCGCGTTCACGCAGGAGGTCGCCGATCATGTCCTGGCACGGCCCCTCTGCCCCGCGGGTCGAAGGGATAGCAACGAAATCGCTTGTGGTTGCAAGCTGAGCTTCGAAGCCGTTGTCGACGGCGTCAAGAATCCTCTGCTGCGTTTCGGCATTCATTCGGGCGACTCCAGACATTCCAATGGTCCCAAGGAGTGCGCAAACTAGCCGATTTCAGCCGTTCGGGTACTCCACAAAATAAGCATCCCGCAATGCATCTTCGAGCAGCCGGCCTTCCGAATACCCATTCAGCGTCGCAGGCCGGGTCACGCCGTCGAGCAGGCGCGGGCATGGCTCCGGGGCGCCGAGCACGGTGCGGACCGGAATGCGCTCCGCATAGATCGGCAACGCGTAGTCCTCGTCGTCGTCAGCGACACCCTTGGCGCGGATCTTGGCCGAGGCTTCCTCGATCTCCATCGCAATGAACGACGTTGCCTTGATCTCCTGCGCAGTGCTCTGTCGCAGGCCAGCGGTGCGATCCGGAAAGAAGCGATCGACCATCGCGATCGCCGCCCGCTCCTTCTCATCAGGATCGGTGACGAGATAGGCCGTGCCGAATGCCATGACCGCGCGATAGTCGGCGGAATGGTTGAAGCCGCAGCGCGCCAGCACGAGGCTATCGAGATGGGCGACCGTCAGACAGACGCGCTCACCTTTGGTCTGGTTGCGCAACATGCGGCTGGCGCTCGATCCGTGCCAGTAGAGCTTGGTGCCCTCGCGCCAGAAGAAGGTCGGCGTGCAATAGGGCTGGCCATCGATCACATAGGAGACGTGGCACAGCATCGAGGAATCCAGGATGCGATGAACCGTAGCGTGATCATAGAAGCCGCGGTCGTGCCGGCGCTTCACCTGGTTGCGCGCCGATGTGGGATAGGAATTTGAGATCTCGGTCTGGCTCACGGCCGCTCCTGCTCGGATTGGAACAATCCCAGGCCAGTTGTAGTCATGGATTTGGTCTGCGATAGTGCCAATTCCATGCAAAAAATTCCGACCAATTCTCCGGCGCCCGCCAAGCCTCCTTTTCCGTCAAAGCCCGAGCTGCCGCTCGATCTTACCGGGGCGCACATCACTCCAGGCGCCTCCGCGGCGCACCGGCTGTACCAGGCGCTGTGCGAGATGATCGTGTCCGGGCTCGTCAAGCCGGGCGAGCCGCTGCCGCCATCGCGGACGCTGGCCAGGCAGACCCGCTTCCGGCGCAACGCCGTTGTCACCGCCTATGAGCGCCTGATCGCCGACGGCTTTGCCGACGCAACCGTCGGCTCCGGAACGTTCGTCGCCGCACGTATCCCTGCGAGGGGGGCCGAGCCGAACAAGCCGAAGGTGGTTGTCGAAACGCCGAGGCAAGGCGCATTCGCGCTCGGCTGCACCCATATCGACGAGCGTGCGGTGCAACGTTTTCGCGCTTTCGTCGGCCGGCGCATGCGCGCGTTCGGGTCCGAGCACCTGCATTATGGCGATCCTCGCGGCAGCCGCGAGCTGCGTGCGGCGATCGCCGATCATCTGCTGTCGGCGCGCGGACTGCGCTGCGACCCCGATCAGATCATGCTGACATCGGGCACGCTGCACGCGCTGCGCATCGTCCTGAGTGCGATCCTGAAGCCCAACGACCAGGTGTGGTGTGAAGACCCAGGTTACCCCGCCGCGCGAAAAACCATCGCGCATTGCGGCTATCGCGCCGTGCCTGTCCCCGTCGACGAGCACGGGATGCGTGTCGCCAAAGGCCGCATTGCGGCGCCGTCCGCGCGCGCGGCCTACGTCACACCATCGCATCAATTTCCGCTTGGCGTGCAGATGTCGATGCCGCGACGGCTCGAGCTTCTGGACTGGGCGAGGCAAGCCGGCGCATTCGTGCTAGAGGACGATTACGACAGCGAGTTCCGCTATGACGGCGCGCCGCTGATGTCGCTCGCCGGCATCGATCGCCTCCAGCGCGTGATCTACCTGGGCACGTTTGCCAAGACGCTGTTTCCGGGCCTGCGCATCGGCTATTGCGCCCTGCCCGAACGGCTGATCACGGACGTGACGACCGCGCGCGCGGCGCTCGACCGCTTTCCGGGCACGCTGATGGAGGGCGCGGTGGCCGACATGCTCAATTCCGGCGCGTTCGCCGCGAACCTGAAACGGGTGCGTAAACTCTATCGCGAGGCGCGCGATGTGCTCGCCGAAACGCTGGAAGTCGCATCCGATGGTGCGCTTTCGGTGCCGGTGCCCTCACAAGGCCTGCATCTTGTCGCCCGGTTCGATCCCTGGGTTGATCTATCGGTGGCGGCGCATGCCAAGCAGGCGGCCGGCGCGGAAGGCTGGCTATTGGCCGACACCTATTCGCGCGGGCGCCCTCTGCCCGGCTTCGTGCTGGGATTTTCCAGGCACCCGGTTCCACAGCTCGTGGCTTCCGCCGAACGTCTCGCGCGGGAATCGCGTGCAGCGTTGGCCGCAAAGGGAAGATCGCCCCGCCGGACGTGACGAAGCTTCACTATGAGAATCGCCCGCCGCTCCCTAGATTGCGGTATCAATGCCGGGACCTCACATCATGCTGCTGCGCCACGCGACCTGCCTCTCGCTGCTGATCTCCATCGCGCTTGCCTCGACGGCACGGGCAGCCACCATCGGACGCGAGCAGGACATCAGCGATCTGAAGCTCGGCCAGCGTGTGCTCGTGGATGACGGAACCTGCCCCGCCGGTCAGGTCAAGGAAGTGCGCGGCGCGAAGATGACCGACAAGGGAGTCTCGCGCACGAGCTCCTGCGTGCCGCGACACGGGCCGAAATCGAAATGATGATTTGAGAAGCTACTTCGCCGGATCGAACATGCACTGCAGCGTCGGTTTGGCGATCTTGGTGAAGGTCGGGCCGATCTCGCCCTGCTTGGAGGCCGGCACCCAGTCGGTCTCGATGGTGGGCACGCCGGTCTCGCTGATGCCGCGCAGCAGCGCTTCGCGCAGATCGCGGTCCTCGACGGCCGCGGCGGCATGATCGTGCAGGCAGCCGCAGACCTCCTCCGGATGCTCCCAACGCCCGAGCATGCGTGGAGCGCACTGGCGCACGAATTCACTGCGGGGATCGGGTAGCCTGGAGGGTGCGCGCACTTGCGCCTGAACGGAACTGATCGTCAGAAGGGACACGAACGCTGCGGCGCAGAGACGAAGCAACATGATGGCCTTTGCCGGCTTGTTTCTTGTGTGAAGTCAGAAGCGCGCGGCGACCATGATCGACTGCGCGGCCGGAACCGTGACGGGCGAGCCGCTGTACTGGAAGGTGCCGACACCAGGGAGATTGCCGTCGGGCGAACCCGCCAATGAGGCGCCGGCGAGCACGAAACCAAAAGCAAGGATGAAGCTGAGCGCGCGCATGATCTTGTGTCCCAATTCGGTAGCCGGCGGTGCGCCGTCGTCGTTGTGACGCTGATAACCATGGGCGGTTTCGCGCGTGATGCGCGAAAAGCTGAAAATGGTTTCGTCTTCGTGAGAATTGTTTCGTCCCGTTCGAGAGGACGAAACAATTCTCGGAAAATGCCAATCATTTCAGATAGGTCTCGCTGCAGGTCAAAGTGGCCTGCCAAGTTCCGGAGCCAGCGTGGACACGCGCCTGGCACAGCTGCCGTCATGCTCCCGCCTCGCGCGCTTCACATGCATTTTACGTTTTTCTGCTGAAGAGGACGGCAAACGAGGGCTGGATCCTAATCGAACCGGGGGTGGTTCGGCAGCGACCCAAGCCATCGAAACCGAGACGCCCGGATCATCGGGCGCATTCACGTGAGGGATGGCCACCATGATGGCGGGAAATCGCACAACGCGGCGCGATGCGGATCCACGGACGGACCGCGGAGATCAACCACCCATTCGCGGCAGCGCCGGCGCAATGGCGCTGCAATCGAGCCGCGGCTTCGAGGCCGCGCCGCAGATGTTCGTGCGGCTAACCGGCTCGCATCTGGCGAAGCCGCGCGATCGTCACTGAGTGAACGCGAGCGCGTCACTGCGTGAAGAACTCGCCGCACTTCTGGACGTTTGCGTCCGCCGGTCCCCACGGCATGATCGGCACGGTCGAGGTCGAGTTCTTGGGCGAGCCTTCGATCAGCTTGTCCGAATAGACCATGTAGACCAGCACGTTGCGCTTGGCGTCGCAGCCGCGCACGATCTGCATCTTCTTGAAGAACAGCGACCGGCGCTGGCGGAACATGTCGTCGCCCTGCTCCATCTTGTGCTTGAACTTGATCGGGCCGACCTGGCGACAGGCCAGCGAGATGTCCGAGACCTCCTCGGCAAGGCCGAGCCAGCCCTTGAAGCCCCCCTTCTCCGGCACCGTGAAATGACAGGCGACGCCCTCGACTTCGGGATCGTCGAGACCATAGGTCGCGAGCTTGTCGTTCGGGCTCATCCATTTGAACACGGTGGAGCGGCGGAAGATCAGATCGGGCTCATCGGCGGCCGATGCTGACGCCATTGGCGCGGCCAGAGCCAAGAGGAATAAAGCGAGGCCTTTCAAGCGGATGCTGGAAAGACCAGGGAAACGAGATGACATGAAGTTCTCCGGTAACAAGTCCCCGCAATGTAGGAACGCGAGCGGCGATCAGGAAGGCGACGGAGCGTCAAGCGCGGCCGCCGTTTACCGCTCCGTGAGGCTTTTTTGCTACGTCATGAACAAAAGTAGCTGACGGCAGAACCGCCCTGCTGGTGAACGCGTATCCCCTTTGCGAGACTAACGTCTGATTTGGATTATGGATTCGAGGATGGACAGCGTGAACGGGTCTTCCGCCAAGCCGGCGCGGCTGTGGCAGGTCGCCATTTTGACGGCGGCGGGTGCGATCGGCGCGACCGGCCAGGCAGACGCAGCGTTTTATTATTGGACGGACTATTCCGACGGGTCCTATTACGCCCGTCAGGATCGACTTCCCGAAATACCGCGCCAGAAACCGCAAAAGCGTGGCGCCGCAAGCAAGAAGGAAGTCGTCGTCGAGAAGGAAGCCGGCATCAAGCCGCAAGGACCGCTCGTCATCGTCGTCTCGATCGACCGGCAGAAGGTGACGGTCTACGACAGCACCGGCGTGTTCGCGGAATCCCCGGTGTCGACGGGCATGAAGGGCCACTCGACACCGATGGGTGTGTTCAGCGTCATTCAGAAGCACAAATTCCACCACTCCAACATCTATAGCGGCGCGCCGATGCCGTACATGCAGCGGATCACCTGGTCCGGCGTCGCGATGCATGCCGGCGTGCTGCCGGGCTACCCGGCTTCGCACGGCTGCATCCGCATGCCGATGGCGTTCGCGATGAAGATGTGGAACTGGACCAAGATGGGTGCGCGCGTGATCGTGGCGCCCGGCCAGATGTCGCCGCAAAGCTTCTCCCATCCCCTGCTCGCCTCCACGCGCGTGCCGCCGCAACCCGCAGCGAGCGTCGAGCCGCAGACCAATGCCGGCGACAAGGCCGACAAGGGCGCCGTCGAAACCAAGCCGGTCGAGACGAAGACGGCCAGCGCCGACAGCGTGCTCGAGCTGCGCACCTCCGTCGGCCACGCCGTGATGTCGGATGTGACCACCGGCAATGCGCCCGCGCGCGAGGAAGCCGCAGCACCGGCCGACAAGGCCAAGACGGCCGAGGCATCTGATACGGCCAAGCCCCAGTCGGAAGGCGCGACCAAACCGGCGAACGACGACAAGCCCGCCGACAAGGTCGAGGCTATCAAGGCCGAGCCGGCCAAGACGGAGGCGGTGGACTCCGCGAAGACGCCCAATGCACAGGCTACTGCACCGGCGCTCGCCACCTCGCCCGATGCGAAGAAGGACGAGAACCGCGTTGCCGATCCTGCGCCGGCGGCTAGGCCTGATACGCCCAAGCGCGCCGGCCAGATTGCCATCTTCATCAGCCGCAAGGATTCCAAGCTCTATGTGCGGCAGAATTTTGCGCCGCTGTTCGAGGTGCCCGTCACGATCGCCGCGGGCGACAGGCCGCTCGGCACGCATATCTTCACCGCCGAAGTCGACAAGGCCGATGCCAATGCGCTGCGTTGGTCGGTGGTGTCGCTGCCCGTCTCCGCCCGCTCCGCGGCGCGCGAGGACGACAGCCGTGCATCGCGCCGCCAGCGCGGCGCCGCCGTGATCCCCATCGCCGCAAAACCGGTGATCACGCCGGACAGCCCGGCTGAAGCCCTCGACCGCATCTCGGTCCCCGCCGACACCATGGCGAAGATCAACGAGATGCTGACGTCAGGCGGCTCGATCATCGTCTCCGACCAGGGCATCAACCAGGGCGAGACCGGCGAAGGCACCGACTTCATCGTCCGCCTGTACTAAAGCGTTTTCGAGCGAAGTGGATACCGGTTCGCGTCAAGAAAACGCGTGAAGTCTAGCCCCTCGCAGCGTTCGATAACGCGGTGTTGACGCGTGAGGTCGCAGTGGCGGAGTAACATGTCCTCGGATCATTTCGGGGACGCCGTCATGATGAATCGCAGGACCGTGCTGAGCGTCACTCTTGCAAGTGCACTCGCGCCCGTAACGCACGCCCTCGCTGATGGCGGGATGAGCCGGATCTCGGCCTACGCCTTCTCCTTCCCCGCATTGTCAGGCGACGACATCCGCCTCGCCGCGTTCACCGGCAAACCGCTGCTGGTGGTGAACACCGCCTCGCTCTGTGGCTACACGCCGCAATATGCCGGCTTGCAGGAGATATGGAACGAGTTTCGCGAGCGCGGGCTTATCGTGATCGGCGTGCCCTCCAACGATTTCGGTGGCCAGGAGCCCGGCAGCGCGAGCGAGATCACGCAGACCGCGCATCACCAATATGGTGTTACCTTCCCGGTTGCGGCCAAGGCCGTCGTGGTCGGAGCAAGAGCGCACCCCTTCTACAAATGGGCAGCCGAGGCCCGACCGAAGGAAGTTCCGCGCTGGAACTTCCACAAATACCTGATCGGCCGCGATGGCTATATCGCCGAGGTCTTTCCCTCCGCAGTCGAACCGGCCGACACGCGAATCAAAACGGCCATTGCCAGGGCGCTGGCCGATAGTTGACGCAGGCGCCCCTCATCCGGCTGGGCACAATTGTGGCGGGGCGTCAAACAGCCGTTGCAATGGCGAGGGCCCACCATCTAGGCTAGGATCGTTTGGGGCAGGACGGTTTTTGCCACAGGCGAAAAGCCGCGGCGGAACAACGGGATCAATCTCGAGGACAACACCATGCGTGTGGCGGCAGGACTGATTTTAGCAGGTGCGATCTCAGTGGCGATGACCGGCGCAGCATGGTCGCAGACACCGGCCGCGAAGCCCGCAGCCGCGGCGCAAGCCGCACCGGCGGCAACACCAACGGCTGCAACGCCCGCTGCGGCTCCGGCGCCCGCAGCAGCGGCTGCGGCGCCGGCGGGTTTCGTCAACCCGCCCCCGCCGAAACAGGCGCCGCAGCCGGCGCGCGCGGCCTGCAACACGCCAGGCGCCCTCGGTGTCGCCCGCACTGTCGAGATCGACACCACGGGCGGTCCCGGCTTCGGGTTCGAGCATTTCAAGGAGCTCGACTTCCTGCGCGACCACGAGGTGGTGCTGACCTTCGACGACGGCCCCTGGCCGAAGAACACGCCCGCCGTGCTGAAGGCGCTCGCCGACGAATGCACCACCGGGATCTTCTTCATCATCGGCAAGCACGCGACCTACGAGCCGGAGATCCTGAAGCAGGTCTACGCCGCCGGCCACACGGTGGGCAGCCACACCTGGTCGCACGCCAATCTGAACAACAAGAAGCTTAACGAAGCGCAGCGCAAGGACGAGATCGAGAAGGGTCTTTCCGCAGTGAAGTGGGCGCTCGGCGGCATCTCGCCCGCGCCGTTCTTCCGCTTCCCGGCGCTCCAGCATCCGCCGGAGATGGTCACCTATCTCGGCAACCGCAATGTCGGGATCTTCTCCTGCGATATCGACTCGTTCGACTTCAAGGCCTCCAAGCCCGAGAAGGTGATCGAGACCGTGATGAAGAAGCTCGACACCAAGGGCAAGGGCATCATCCTGATGCACGACTTCCAGAAGCACACTGCGGAGGCCCTGCCCGAGCTGCTCAAGCGGCTGAAGGCCGGCGGCTACAAGGTGGTGGCGATGCGCGCCAAGTTCCCGGCCTCGACACTGCCGGAATACGACCAGGAGCTGCTCAAGGACATCAAGCTGCCGACGGTGAGCCAGCGCCCGGTCAATTCCGTGGTGACGACCGTTTCCGAATAGAAGGCCGTTGTCTTTCCGCATCGAAGGCTACGTCATCGTGTCAGCGGACGGCATGCTTGCCGACGCCGATCACGCCATGCCCGACAGCCTGAAGTTCGAAGGCGACAAGCTGTTCTTCGAGCAGGCGCTCGATCGCGCCGCGCTGATCGTGCATGGCCGGCACTCGCATGAGCAGCAGCCGAACTCGCCGAAGCGCAAGCGGCTGATCCTGACCCGCAAGATCAAGGACCTCACCGTCGATCCGGAGATGCCGAACGCGACGCTGTGGAATCCGGCGCATGCGAGCTTCGAAGAGGCCTGCGCCTTCGCGGACGTCGCCTCCGGCATGATCGCCGTCATCGGCGGCCCGGTCGTGTTCGACCTGTTCATGGACCGCTACGACACGTTCTGGCTGTCGGAAGCCCCGCATGTGCGGCTGCCCGGCGGTGAAGGCTGTTTTGTCGGCGTGCCCCAGCGGACGCCTCACGAGGTGCTGGCTTCGCGTGGGATGAAGCCGGGAGCGCCGTACCTGCTCGACGCTGCGCATGAGGTGACCGTGACCCCGTGGCGGCCGGGCTAGCCTCTCGGCGCTGCCAACTCGCTCACACCGGAGGCTCCGATTCAAAACAGGTAAAACAACCCCATGCAAAGTAACGGCAATATAATACCCTTGTTTATCTTGCTGGTTCAGCAAGCTGAAATTGGTCCCGCCGCCGGCCAGCGCAAAGCCGGCTAGCATATTTGCCGAGACCCAATAATCGGCCCCGACGGCGGTCGTGGCGCTATAGCCAACGTCTGTGGCGCTGCGTCAATATGAGCCGGCCACTCCGAAACACCGCATCAACAGACTGAGACAAAAGCGCAAGAGCGGACGGCTTTGGATCGAGGCTGCCGCCCCGCGGGCGGGAGGAATCGTACACGAACGAACCATTTCCCTTCGCCGGATATCAACCTACAGCCAGGCATGATTGGCCCGGCACCGCCCTTCCCCGCTCCTTACCGACGATCAAGACGCGACCACGATCACCATGACCGACGACGGTACGACGACAGGTCCGACAGACGCCTCCGGACTGACCGGCGATGCAGCCCCGATATCGTCCCTGCTACCGGCATTCGGCTTCACCGCCGATCAGATGGAGACGGATGCGAACGTCGCCGCCTGGCGGGAGGCTGTCGCCACGCTGTTCGAGGTCGACGAGCTCGCCGCCGGCGAACCGGGCCCGTTTCGCGCCGACATCAGCTCCTACGCCATGGGGCCGGCGCTGATCGGGCTGAGCCGCGCCAGCGGCCAGCGTTTCCGCCGGACGGCCGAAACGATCGCGCGCAGCGGCGTCGACCACATCATCCTCCAGCTCTATCTCAGGGGTGGCTATGACGGCATCGCGGGCACCCGGCCAATGCGGGTGCGCGCCGGCGACATCTGCCTGTTCGACCTCGCCCAGACGCTGGAGACCAAGGCGACGGCTTTCGAGAATGTCACGCTGGTCGTACCGCGCCCGATGTTCGGCACCCATCTCTTGCGGGTCGACGACCTACACGGCCTCGTCCTGCCGGGCAGCAGCGTGATCGCACGATTGCTGGCGGGACATCTCACCGCGCTCTTCGAATTTGCGCCGCGCATGACGCTCGACGAATGCCAATCGGTGGTCGAGGGCACGGTCTCGCTGCTGGCCGCCTGCCTGCGCAACGAGCTCGAACGTGGCGACGCCGATGCCGACCACACCGTCGCGGCGAGTCCGTCCCTGATGCGGATCCGCCGATATATCGAGGCCGGCCTTGCCCGTGAGGATTTATCCGCCAATTCGATCGCGGCCCATTTCGGCCTCTCGCGGGCGTCACTGTACCGGCTGTTCGCGCCGGTCGGCGGCATCGCCGACTACATCCGCAGCCGCCGGCTGCACCGCGCCTTCTTCGACCTCGCCAATTCGGGCGCGCGTGGTCCGCGGATCAGCGAGGTCGCGCGGCGCTGGCAGCTCGGTACCGACGCGCATTTCACGCGCTCGTTCAAGGCAGCCTATGGCATCACGCCCCGCGCCGCGCGCGAGGCCGCATTGCTCGGCCTGCAGCGCGGTACCGATGGAGCGGGCAGCGCGACGATTTCCCGCTGGATGCGCGAGATCGCGCCCCCGAGAGCGGAGTGACCGTTATACATCGCCGTAGGCCGCCTCGGCCGGACGCGTGGTGCGGCCATAGCCGATGATCATGCAGAGCGCGCCGATGATCGACAGGTTCTTGAGCGCGTCGACCAGCATCTTGGCGTTGTCGGGAGCCGCCACGTTCCAGAAATCGTAGAACAGCACGGTCGCGACGGCGACGTAGATGATCAGCAGCATCGCGAAGAAGCGCGCGCCGAAATTCAGCGCAATCATCAGCCCAGCGACGATCTCGAGCCCGCCGATCGCGATCGCCAGGAGCTGCGGCGTGGTCATGGCCGTCGCCGTCTCGACCTGCTTGGCGTAGGGCGCGATGACGTCAGGCACCACGAGCTTGGTGGCGATGAAGTCGGCGGTCGCCTGGATGGCAAAGAGCTTGGTCGCGCCCGTGTAGATGAACAGCACGGCGAACAGGATTCGCCCGAAAGTCACGAACGCTGGCATGATCGGCCTCTTGGCAAAAACCGCGCGGAACGCTTGAGGGGATTATGAAGAGTCCGTTTGCGCTTTTCAAACAGGGAAATGGAGACCTGAAAGTATTTCAAGGTTGGCGGTCTCTTCCCTTCTCCCCCTTGTGGGAGAACGTGGCTCGCCGCAAAGCGGCGAGACGGATGAGGGGTATCTCTCGGCACGGAAACTCGCGAGATCCCGAGGCGCGGAAACAACCCCTCATCCGGCGCTTCGCGCCACCTTCTCCCACAAGGGGAGAAGGAGTTGGACCATCGACGACGCTAGACCTCGCCCCTTACGTGAACAACGTCGGCTGCTGCCGCGAGGCGCGCTCCTGGGCTTCCACGACTGCAACCGCGGTCATGTTGAGGATGCCGCGCGCAGTGACGCCCGGCGTCAGGATGTGGGCCGGGCGCGCCGGGCCGATCAGAATCGGGCCGACGGGAAGTGCGTCCGCCAGCGCCTTGATCATCTGATAGGCGACGTTGGCGGTGTCGAGGTTCGGCATGATCAGGATGTTGGCCTCCCCCTCAAGCTTGGAGTGCGGCAGCACGAGCTTGCGGGCCGCAGCCGAGAGCGCGGTGTCGCCCTGCATCTCGCCGTCGGCCTCGATCTCCGGATGCTTGTCTTTCAGGAGTTGGGTCGCCCGGCGCATCTTGCGCGAGGAGTCCGTATCGTAGCTGCCGAAATCGGAATGCGAGATGAAAGCGACCTTCGGCTTCAGGGTGAAGCGCTGCACATGCAGCGCCGCCAGTGCCGCGATCTCGGCCAGCTCCTCCGCACTCGGATTGGGCCGCACTTGCGTGTCGGCGATGAAGAAGGCGCCCTTGGTTGTGATCAGCAGCGCCAGTGCGGCGTAATCGCTGATCCCCGGCGAGAAGCCGACGATCTCGCGGACATGGCGCAGATGGCTCATGTAGCGGCCCTCGACGCCACAGAGCATGGCATCGGCCTCCCCGCGCACCACCGCGAGTGCCGCGATCACCGTGTTGTTGGTGCGCACCACCGTGCGCGCCGCATCCGGCGTCACGCCGCGGCGGCCGGCGACCTCGACATAGGACTGCACATAGGAGCGATAGCGAGGATCGTCCTCGGGATTGACGAGGTCGAAATCCTTGCCGGCCTTGATCGACAGGCCGAAGCGCTTGATGCGCGCCTCGACCACCGAGGGGCGGCCGACCAGGATCGGCCGCGCCAGCTTCTCCTCCAGCACCACCTGCGTCGCGCGCAGCACGCGCTCGTCCTCGCCCTCGGCGTAGATCACGCGGACCGGCTGGGTCTTTGCCTTGGCGAACATCGGCTTCATGACGAGGCCGGAACGGAAGGCGAAGCGCTCGAGCAGCGCTCTGTATTCGTCGAAATTGGTGATGGGCCGCGTCGCAACGCCCGATTCCATCGCCGCCTTCGCCACGGCCGGCGCAAGGCGCAGGATCAGGCGCGGGTCGAACGGGCTTGGGATCAGCGAGCCGGGACCGAAGCCCTGCGTCTCACCGGTGTCGAGACCTTGCGCGACGGCATCCGACGGCGCCTCGCGCGCGAGCTGCGCGATGGCCTCGACGGCGGCGTGCTTCATCTCCTCGTTGATCGCGGTGGCGCCGACGTCGAGCGCGCCGCGGAAGATGAAGGGAAAGCAGAGGACGTTGTTGACCTGGTTCGGATAGTCGGAGCGGCCGGTGCAGATCATGGCGTCGGGGCGCGCTTTCCGCGCCTCTTCCGGCATGATCTCCGGGGTCGGGTTGGCGAGCGCCATGATCAGGGGCTTGTCGCCCATCGCCTTGGCCATCTCGGGCTTCAGCACGCCGGGTGCCGAGAGCCCGATGAAGATATCGGCGCCGCCGATGACGTCGGCGAGCGTGCGCTTGTCGGTCTTCTGCGCATAGACCGCCTTCCAGCGGTCCATCGAGGTGTTGCGCCCCTCATGCACGAGACCGTCGATGTCGCAGACCCAGATGTTCTTGCGCTGCGCGCCCATCGAGACGAGCAAGTTCAGTGTTGCGAGCGCGGCGGCCCCTGCCCCCGAGGCCACGATCTTGACGTCGGACAGCTTCTTGCCGTTCAGCCTGAGGCCGTTGGTGATGGCGGCGGCGACGATGATGGCGGTGCCGTGCTGGTCGTCATGGAAGACCGGGATCTTCATGCGCTCCTTCAAGCGCGTCTCGATCTCGAAGCACTCCGGTCCGCGGATGTCTTCCAGATTGATGCCGCCGAAGGTTGGCTCGAGCGCCGCCACCGTCTCGACCACGCGATCGATGGTGTCGGCGGCGATCTCGATGTCGAACACGTCGATGCCGGCGAATTTCTTGAACAGGACCGCCTTGCCCTCCATCACCGGCTTGGAGGCCAGCGGGCCGATATTGCCGAGGCCGAGCACCGCGGTACCGTTGGAGACCACCGCGACCAGATTGGCGCGGGTGGTGAGCGTGGCCGCCTCGGACGGGTTCTTGGCGATCTCGGTGCAAGCCGCGGCGACGCCCGGAGAATAGGCCAGCGCGAGATCGCGCTGGTTGGCAAGCGGCTTGCTTGCCTGGATCTCGAGCTTTCCGGGGCGCGGCAGACGATGGTAGGCCAGCGCCGCCTGGTGGAGATCATCAGAATAGGACGACATGCGGTGTCTCGCCTCGCGTTACCGGCCTCAAAATGCATCGTCCGGAGCTGCCGCCCAAGCGGAACGGTATTTCCGGGTCATGGAAACGGGATGAAGCACGCCGGGTGCCTCGGTGGCAACATCCGATTGCGTCCCCATCAACAGGGCGCGCGGTCAAACATTTGAAAACCATAGCTTTCCCTGGACCGCGCGGCGTTTCGCGAATATGGCAGGTTGCGCAGTCGAGAACGAGCAACTGGAGCTGGGAATGAAGCGAATCCTGATCGGCCTGATCGTGGCAGCCGTGCTCGGCGCGGGCGGATGGTTTGGCTTCAATCTCTATGTTCAGCATCGCGTTACCGCCGAGGTCGAGGCGGCTTTCGAACAGATCCGCTCAGGCGGTGGCAAGGCGAGCCATGGCAAGGTCACGTTCGAGCTAGCGACCCGGACGCTGACGATCGAGGACATCGCCGTCGAGCCCGCCCAGCCGCAGCTCGCCAACGTCAAGGTCGCAAAGGTCACGGCCGTTGGTGTACGCCAGCCAGATGAGGCCCATTTCTCGGCCGACAGCATCGAAGTGTCAGGGGTCGAGGTCGCCTTCACATCCTCCGAGCGGGCGAAGCTGAAAGCGAACTACAAGATCCCGCAGATCAGCGCTCGCGATTTTTCCGGTCCCACTCGTGCGGCCGCCGCGCCGTTGTCCGGCTCGATCATCGACATGTACCGCTTCATGCTCGCGCAATACGCGACCGTCTCTGCATCCTCGATCGCGGCGCCGACCGTCGCGGTCAATGTCAATGCAGGCACCGGCAATGTCGGCAGCGGCGAATATGTCTATTCGGGTCTGTCGATCCAGAACGTCAACCGCGGCAAAATCGAAACGGCGAAGACAGATCGCATCACCTATACGCTCGACCTGGCCCAGCCGGGCAAGCCCGAGAAAATGACCGGCGAGCTGTCCGGCCTGGCCGCCTACGATTTCGACGCAACCGCCGTGAGGGCCGCGCTCGATCAGCAAGGATCGAGCGACGACAGTTTCCACAGGATCTATCGACGCATCTCGGCCAACTCATATGTGGTGACGACGGCACCAGGCGTGCGCGTGCAGATCGACGGCATCAGCTTCGACGACATTGCGATCCGGCCCTCGAAATTCCGCCCGGCCGAAATCATCGCGCTGGTGCCGGCTGACGGCTCGATCCCGACGCCGGCGCAGTCGCGCGACATGATCGAGAAGGTGGCCGACTTCTTCGAGGGCTTTCAGATCGGCAAGGCCGAAATCGGCAAGCAAACGGTCGAGACGCCGCAAGGGACGGGACGGCTCAACGCTGTCAAATACGATCAGGACAAAATAGCGCTGGAAGGCCTCGACATGCCGATGCCGCAGGGGCAGCTCAAGATGGAGCGCTTCGCGCTGAAGTCCTTCAGCGCGGCAAGTCTGATGCGCTGGGCGGCAGGCCTCAGAACGCCCGGACAGCCGCCCTCGCCGGATCAAATGCTGGGCCTGTTCCGGGTCCTCGAAGGCGCCGAGATCAAGGGCGTGGTCTCGCCCTACAAGAATACGCGGCAGGTCGTCACCATCGACACGATCAGCCTGAACTGGGGCCAGTTGATAGGGCCGATCCCGAGCAAAGCCAGTCTGGTCGTGAAGATGGTCGCTCCCACCGACCCCTCCAATCCGGCGCAGCAGCCGCTGACCATGGCCGGCATCGACAAGCTCGCGATCGACCTCGATCTCGGTGCCGCCTGGACGGAATCGTCGGGGGCGTTTGCGCTCGCGCCTGCGACCATCGATCTCGGCAATCTCGCCAAAGCGCAGGCCCGCTTCGCGCTCGCCAACGTGCCGCGCGGCCTGTTCACGACTGATCCGGCGCAGGCGATGGGTCAGGCGGCGCAAGTCGAGACCGGTGCGTTCGAACTCTCGCTGCGCGACAGCGGCATTGTCGATCTCGTCGTCGCGCAGTTCTCGCGCATGCAGAATGTCAGCCGCGATGCGGCACGCAGCGCCATCGTCGAGATGATCAGGGTACAGGGTGAGAAGATCGTTGCGTCCAATGTCGATGCTAGGGTGGCGGTCGATGCGCTCGCCAGCTTCGTCGAGACCTCGGGGCAGACGCTGACGATCAAGCTCACGCCTCGCGCCAAGGTGCCGCTGATGCAATTGATGCAGCTCTCAAAAAGCGACCCCGAGAGCGCGCTGGCCCAGTTCAGGATCGAGGCGTCGACGGGGTTGTAGTTGATCTTGTGTCCCGGACGCGGCGCGGCATGAAATGACGCGACGCAGAGCCGGGCCCCAGAAGCCCCGGACTCCTTGGCGACATGGGCCCCGGCTCTGCAGCGCATCGTCGAACCGGACGATGCTTCGCATCGCCGGGGAGACGCTGCGCTGCGCCCGGGGCACGCAACGGCGATGGAGGCGCATGCTCTCTCCACACCGTCATTGCAAGCGCAACGACGCAATCCAGAATCTTTCCGCGTGTCCCGGACAAGCCGCAGCGCGTAAGCGTTGCGGCGCAGAGCCGGGATCCAGAAGCCGCGAGCTCCTGCGTGACATGGGCCCCGGCTCTGCAGCGCATCGTCGAAGAGACGCTGCGCTGCGTCCGGGGCACGAGCTCACTTCTGCGGCAGGTTCACCCGGATGTGCAGCTCGCGGAGCTGTTTTGTCGTGGCTTCCGACGGGGCGCCCATCAGGAGATCCATCGCCTGCTGGTTCATCGGAAACAGCGAGATCTCGCGCAAATTCGTGGTGCCGCAGAGCAGCATCACGATGCGGTCGACGCCCGCGGCCATGCCGCCATGCGGTGGCGCGCCGTACTGGAAGGCGCGGTACATGCCGCCGAAGCGGTCGACCACTTCCTGCTCGCCGTAACCTGCGATCTCGAACGCCTTCACCATGGCTTCCGGCACGTGGTTGCGGATGCCGCCCGAGGCGATCTCGTAGCCGTTGCAGGTGATGTCGTACTGGAACGCCTTGATGGTCAGCGGATCCTGGCCCTTCAGCGCCTCGAGGCCGCCCTGCGGCATCGAGAACGGGTTGTGCGAGAAGTCGACCTTCTTGTCGTCCTCGTTGTACTCGTACATCGGGAAGTCGACGATCCAGGCGAGCTCGAACCGCTCCTTGTCGGTGAGGTTCAGCTCCTCGCCGACCTTGTTGCGGGCAAGGCCAGAGAACTTCCAGAACTTGTCGGGATCGCCGGCGACGAAGAAGGCGGCATCGCCCTCCTTCACGCCGAGCTGCGCGCGGATCGCGGCCGTGCGCTCAGGTCCGATGTTGTTCGCAAGGGGACCTGCGCCCTCGCCGCCCTCGCGCCACATGATGTAGCCGAGGCCGGGCTGGCCCTCGCCCTGCGCCCACGAATTCATGCGATCGCAAAACGCGCGGCTGCCGCCGCCGGGTGCCGGGATCGCCCAGACCTGGTTCTTGGGATCTTCGAGCATGCGCGCGAACACCTTGAAGCCGCTTCCGCGGAAGTGCTCGGAGACATCCTGCATCTCGATGGGGTTGCGCAGGTCCGGCTTGTCGCTGCCGTATTTGCGCAAGGCTTCGGCGAACGGAATCCGGCGCCAGCCCTTGGTCACCGGCTTGCCCTTGGCAAATTCCTCGAACACGCCGGTGATCACAGGCTCCATCGCCGCGAAGACGTCTTCCTGCGTGACAAAGCTCATTTCGACGTCGAGCTGGTAGAACTCGCCGGGCAGACGGTCGGCGCGCGGGTCCTCGTCGCGGAAGCAGGGCGCGATCTGGAAGTAGCGGTCGAAGCCCGACATCATCAAGAGCTGCTTGTATTGCTGCGGCGCCTGCGGCAGCGCGTAGAACTTGCCGGGATGGATGCGCGAGGGCACCAAGAAGTCGCGCGCGCCTTCCGGCGAGGATGCGGTCAGGATCGGCGTGTTGAACTCGAAGAAGCCCTGCCCCTCCATGCGCCGGCGCATCGACTTGATGATCTCGATGCGCGTCATGATGTTCTGGTGCAGCTTTTCGCGACGCAGATCCAGGAAGCGGTACTTCAGGCGGATGTCTTCGGGGTATTCCTGGTCGCCGAACACCGGCAGCGGCAGGTCGCCGGCCGGGCCCAGCACCTCGATCTCGCTGACATAGACCTCGACCTTGCCGGTCGGCAGGTCGTCATTGTCGGTGCCGTCGGGACGGCGGCGGACCTTGCCGTCCATCTTGACCACGAATTCCGAGCGCAGCTTTTCGGCCAGCGAGAACGCCGGCGAGTCCGGGTCGACCACGCACTGGGTCAGGCCGTAATGGTCGCGCAGGTCGATGAACAGCACGCCGCCATGGTCGCGAACGCGATGGACCCAGCCCGAGAGGCGGATGGTCTCGCCGATGTTGCTCTCGCGGAGCGCGCCGCATGTATGTGACCGGTAGCGATGCATGGTCGTCCCAAAATCAATGTCGGAGGGGTCGAATCGGACCGCCTGAAACGGCCGGTCCGACGTTGCGGCAGGGTTTACCCGACGAGGGCGGGTGCGGCAACCAAGGGAACGGCCCGATTTGGGCTGGAAGGACCCATTTTTGACCTATCAGGGCCCGAGCCTTTGCCATCAGGCGTTCCAGCCCTATCTTGAGGCCATGACGGTCCATTTCCCCTTCCAGAACTCGTATTCGGCGCTGCCGGACAGCTTCTTTGCCCGCGTTGCGCCGACCCCTGTCGCCGCCCCCCGGCTGATCAAGCTGAACCGGCCGCTGGCGGTCCAGCTCGGGCTGGATCCTGATGTGCTGGAGACCCCGGAAGGGGCCGAGATCCTGGCCGGCAAGACGGTTCCCGCCGGCGCCGATCCCATTGCCATGGCCTATGCCGGCCACCAGTTCGGGCAATTCGTGCCCCAGCTCGGCGACGGCCGCGCCATCCTGCTCGGCGAGGTCATCGACAAGGACGGCGTCCGCCGCGATATCCAGCTCAAGGGAAGCGGCCCCACCCCGTTCTCCCGCCGCGGCGACGGCCGCGCCGCGCTCGGGCCGGTCTTGCGCGAATACATCGTCAGCGAAGCGATGTTCGCGCTGGGCATTCCGACCACGCGCTCGCTTGCCGCCGTCGTCACCGGCGAGCACGTCATCCGCGAAACCGCGCTGCCCGGCGCGGTGCTGACCCGCATTGCCTCCAGCCACATCCGCGTCGGCACCTTCCAGTTCTTCGCCGTCCGCCGCGACACCGAGGCGATCCGCCGGCTCGCCGACCACGTCATCGTCAGGCACTATCCGGACCTGCTTCACGCCGAGCGGCCGTATCACGCACTGCTCGCCGCGGTCGTCGCGCGACAGGCCGAGCTCATCGCGCGCTGGCTGCTGGTCGGCTTCATCCACGGCGTGATGAACACCGACAACACGTCGATCTCGGGCGAGACCATCGATTACGGCCCGTGCGCCTTCATGGACGCCTACAATCCTGCGCAGGTGTTCTCCTCGATCGACGAGATGGGCCGCTACGCCTATGCCAACCAGCCGCGCATCGGCTTGTGGAATCTGACCCGCCTCGCCGAATGCCTGCTGCCGCTGTTCTCGGACGAGCAGGAGAAAGCTGTCGCCGAAGCCCAGGACATTCTCGGCGCCTTCGCCGAAGCGTTCAGCGCGGCCTATCAGGCCGGCCTGCGCAAGAAGGTCGGCCTGTTCACGGAGCGTGACGGCGACGACGCGCTGATCCAGGACCTGCTCGATGCCATGGCCAAGAACCAGGCCGACTTCACCCTCACCTTCCGCAAGCTCGGCGACGCCGCGGCCGACGAAGGCACCGACGTGCGTGCCCAGTTCATGGAGCCCGCAGCCTTCGACGAATGGGCCGGTCGCTGGCGCGCGCGCATTGCGCTGGAGCCGCAGAACGCAGCCGAGCGGCAGGCCGCGATGCATGCCGTCAACCCGATGTTCATCCCGCGCAACCATCGCGTCGAGGCCGTGATCCAGGCCGCGATGAATGACGACGACTACGCGCCGTTCGAGGAGCTGGTGACGGTGCTGGCAAAGCCATACGAGGACCAGCCGGACTACGCCGCCTACGCCGATCCGCCGCTGCCGGACCAGCGCGTGCTGCAGACGTTTTGTGGAACCTAGCGACAAGCTTCAAAGGGGCCGTCGTGATCACGCAACTCCCAGACGACTTTCGGTTCGCCGGCCCCGAAATGCAGCTCTGCACCCTCACAATTCGGATCACAGACCTCGCCGAACGCTTCGGCTTTACGTTGATCCATTACGACGACGACGGCCTCGGTCAGGCCGCCTCGATGTTCGTGAGGCTGAAATCCGGGCGGGCCCTTTTTCTGACCGAACACGCGCATGCAGTCGAGCGCCTCGGTTCAAAGGGCCCTGTGGTCGAGGTTGATGCGCGGGATATCGCGGAGATCGATGTCGAACCGTTTGTCGACGAAGTGTTGGAGGCTTTCCAGCTGTCCCGCGAGGATGTTGACTGGATCGCCCCGATCGACAAAGCCCGTGCGCTCGATTGGATCCAACGTTGGGCCGACTATTTCGCGAAGCGAGATCGAGCGGGCAACGGAGAGCCGCTGAAATGAATGGTCCGCTCACCAACGACGAGATCGAAGCGATCAAGGCACGCTGCGAACAGGCTACCGCCGGTCCGTGGAAATCGTTCATCGAGAAACGGGACAAGATCAGCGGATCTGACTTCATTCAGACCGGAGGTGAGGACTTCTATCTCTCCGGTGCGACGATTGCAGATTACGACTTTATTGCTCACGCACGACAAGATATTCCAAGGCTGATCGCAGAGATCGAGCGCCTTCGCTCGATAAATCGCTAGCTCGATCCTGGACAGGAATCCGGCCGGCACGCTCGGGTACCTAAGCGCCGCTGACAGCGCAACTCAAGGTACGCCGGGACGGCGAATTGCGCCTTCGGCTAATCCACCCTACGTAGCGGCCATTTGTGGACACGGGAACCACTGTCATCAAACTGAAACACACGCGCTCTAACGGGCTGGCAGGGCCGTCTTGCCGGAGGCGCCCATCCTCCAACCGTCCCGACAAAGCGCGCCATGCCCTTCAAATTCATCCACCTCACCGACACGCATCTCGCGAACCCCGGGCTGAAGCTCTATGGGCTCGACCCGCGCGCCCGGCTGGACGCGGCGATTGCCGATATCAACAAGCATCAATCCGATGCTGCGTTTGCCGTGGTGACCGGCGACCTCACCCATTGGGGCGAGGCTGAATCCTACGCCAATTTCGCCGAGGCGATGGCCGCGCTGAAAATTCCGTACATCGCCATGGTCGGCAATCACGACCGCCGCGTTACCTGCCTCGACGCGCTGAAGGCCGCGCCGCGCGATGCCAACGGCTTCGTGCAGGGCACGCGCACCACCGAGCACGGCCTGTTCGTGTTCCTGGACACGCTGGATGAGACCAGCCACGCCGGCGAGATGTGCGAGAGGCGCCTCGGCTGGCTGGCGAGTACGCTGGCCGCAGCGCCCGCCGACCAGCAGTTCGTCGTGTTCATGCACCATCCGCCCTTCCCGGTCGGCGTCCACGCGATGGACGAGATCGCGCTGAAGCAGAGCACCGAGTTCGCGGAAGTCATCGCGCCGTATCGCGCACGCATCCGCCACCTCTTCTTCGGCCATGTGCACCGGCCGATCTTCGGCAGCTACGGCAAGATCCCGTTCTCGACGCTGCGCGGCACCAACCACCAGGTCTGGTTCGAGCTCGACGCAGCCGCCACCGATCACCTCGCCAGCCACGAGCCGCCGGCCTATGGCGTCGTGCTGATCGACGACGAGAACCTCGTCGTGCACAGCCATGACTTCCTCGACCAAAGTCTGCGCTTCCCCTTCGAACCACCCGCGGGAATGAACGGCCGCGACTATGCGCTCAATTTTCCCGGCGCGATGAGATGAGCCTCGCTGAACCCGCGGCTCTCCCGGTCGCGACGTCGGCGGCACCGCGTCTGCACCTCCTGAAGCGGTTCATGGGCCGCTTCAGGGCCTCGCTGCCGGCCTATCTGCTGCTGTTGCCGTCGCTGGTCTTCCTTGCGCTGTTCACCTATGGCGCGATGGGGCGCGTGTTCGTCGATGCGCTCTATCAGCGCGCCACACCCAAGGCACCGGTGCGTTTCGTCGGCCTCGACAACATCAGCGCGGTGCTGGCCGACCCCGCCTTCACCGGCGCCGTCACCAACAACCTGATCTACGCCGTCGGCACGGCGGTGCCGAGCATCGCCCTCGCGCTGCTGTTCGCGCTGGCGCTGTCACGCACCCATGCCGTGAGCAGCGCGCTGCGCGCCGCGCTGTTCCTGCCGGTGCTGATCCCGATGGTCGCGGCGTCTGCGCTGTTCCTGTTCATCTTCCTGCCCAATGTCGGCCTGCTCGATTACTACATCGGCCGGCTTCTGCCGGTGCTGCCAAACTGGCTCGGCGACCCCGACATCGCGCTCTATGCGATCATGATCATCACGATCTGGAAGAACGCCGGCTATTACATGCTGTTCTTCCTCGCCGGCCTTCAGGCCGTGCCCGAGGACGTGATGGAGGCCGCGCATCTCGACGGCGCGGGGCCTTACATGCGCCTGCGCCACATCATCCTGCCGGAGCTCAAGCCCACCTTCCTGTTCGTCACCGTCATCGCCACGCTGAACGCGGTGACGCAGGTCGACCACGTCTTCGTCATGACCCAGGGCGGGCCGTCGAACGCGACCAACCTCGTGCTGTTCTACATCTACCAGCAGGCAGTGGAGCATTACGACATCGGCAAAGCCTCGGCCGCGACGCTGCTGACGCTCGCCGCGCTGATGGGCCTCACCGCGCTCTCCTTCCGCACGATGGCCAACCGCGAGGGCGGGCCATGAACCTGATCGACAGGCTCTACAAGGACGCCCCGCTCGCCACCCGGGGCGAGATCACGCCCAAGCTCGGCTTTGCACTGACGGTGCTGCTCGCGATCGTCTGGCTGATCCCGTTCCTGTGGATGGTCGTCGCGACGCTGCGCCCGGCCTCCGACGGCATCAACGCCATGGCCGAGCTGATGCCGAGCCTCAAGCCGACGCTCGACAATGTCAGGGATGCCTGGGAGATCGGCGATTTCCCGCGCTACACGATCAACACCACGATCATCTGCACCGGCATCCTCTTGGTGCAGTTCGTCACGATCACGCTGGCGGGCTTTGCCTTCGCGCGCCTGGATTTCGCCGGCAAGACGCCGATCTTCTATTTGTTCCTGATGCAGCTGATGCTGGTGCCGGTGCTGCTGATCGTGCCGAACCTGTCGCTGGTGGCGCAGCTCGGCCTCTACGACACGCTCACCGGCGTGATGATGCCGTTCTTCGCCTCCGCCTTCGGCACCTTCCTGATGCGCCAGGCGTTCGAGGCGATCCCGACCGAGCTGGAAGACGCAGCCCTGATCGACGGCGCCAGCCTGCTCCAGCGCATCCGCCACATCTACGTGCCGCTGTCGATGCCGAGCTTCTCGGCCTTCGCCATCATTTCCGTGACCAGCCACTGGAACGACTTCCTGTGGCCGCTGATGGTGATCAATTCGCCTGACAAGCGGCCGCTCACGGTCGGCCTCTCCGTCTTCACCAAGACCGCCGAAGGCACGCAGGCCTGGGGCACCATCGCCGCGGGCACGCTGATGGTGATCGCGCCGCTGCTCGTCGTCTTCCTGATCTTCCAGAAACGCTTCATCAGCTCTTTCGTCACCTCAGGCATCAAATAGGAGATTTTCCGATGCTGTTCTCCCGCAGGCTCATGCTCGGCCTCGCAATGGCAGGCGCCCTCGCCTTCCCCGCTCTCGCCGGCGAAGGTCCGACCGAGGTCGACCTGTTCTTCCCCGTCCCCGTCGACGGCAAGCTCGCCCGCGACATGGGCACCCTGATCAAGGAGTTCAACGAGACCCATCCCGACGTCAAGGCGACCGCGGTCTACACCGGCTCCTATGACGACACGCTGATCAAGACGCGTGCTGCGATCAAGGCCGGCAAGCCGCCGGCCGCCGTGATCATGTCGGCGAACTTCCTGCTCGACATGCAGATCGAGAACGAGCTCACCAATCTCGACAGCCTGATCGCTGCGGACGGCTCCACCAAGGAGAAGTTCCTGGGCCAGTTCTTCCCGGCGCTGCAGGGCAACGCGGTGATCAACCGCTCGGTCTACGGCGTGCCGTTCCACAATTCGACGCCGCTGCTCTACATCAACGCCGACAAGGCCAAGGAAGCCGGCCTCGATCCGAGCAAGCCGCCGCAGACCTGGGCCGAGCTCACCGACTGGGCCAAGAAGCTCACCAAGCGCGACGGCGACAAGGTGACCCAATGGGGCATCGCGATCCCCTGTGCCTACGACTATTGCGGCTGGATGATGGAGACGCTCACCATGAGCAATGGCGGGCGCTACTACAACGAGGAGTTCGGCGGCGAAGTCTATTACGACACGCCCTCGATGTTAGGTGCGCTCACCTGGTGGAACGATCTCATCTATAAGCACAAGGTCCACACCCCCGGCGCCACGCCCGGCCCTGCCGTCAGCACCTCCTTCATCTCCGGCAATGCCGCGATGATGATGCTGTCGACGGGTTCGCTCACTTACGTGCGCGATAACGCCAAGTTCGCCTACAAGGTCGCCTTCATCCCGCGCAACGTTCGCAACGCGGTGCCGATCGGCGGCGCCTCGCTGATCATGCCGGCAGGGCTCGAGGCCGACAAGCAGAAGGCCGCCTGGACGCTGATCAAGTGGATGACCTCGCCCGAGAAGAGCGGCTGGTGGAGCCGCGCCACCGGCTACTTCGCGCCCAACATGGCCGCCTACAAGACGCCCGAGATGGTCGACTTCCTGGGCAAGAACCCGGACGCCAAGACCGCCGTCGAGCAGCTCGACGTCGCAAAGCCCTGGTTCGCGACCTACAAGACCGTCCCGGTCCGCAAGAACCTCGAGGACGAGGTGATGCTGGTCCTCAACGGCAAGAAGCAGCCGAAGGAGGCCCTCGCCGCCGCCCAGAAGGCCGCCGACGAGACGCTGAAGCCGTACAATGCGGAGACGTCGCTGAAGCTGCCGTAAGGCCGGCAGCTCATCGCACCAACAATATTCGGCGCTCCGCCATGCGGGGCGTCGAAATCGTTTGGGGCGCACGCAAATCCATTAACCCTCCGTCCACCATTTCGTCTCGCCTGCCGCCGGTAACCATCGCAATTAACAGACCCTCAACGCACGCCCGACAAATCTATCAATGTTTCTGGAGATTTCGCCGTGGATCTGTTGGTTTTCGAGTTCCTGGGACTGGCTCTGGTCGCCATGTGCGTGATCGTGGTGGCGCTGCCCTGCGCGCGAAAACCGTCGCAGCGGGTCCGTTACGAATAGGATTTTGGTCGGAAAGTCCCGATTCCGGTCCGATGCAAGGCTCGAATTTGCTTAGAGCCCCTTGACATCACAGCACTTTCGGCAGAACGGCAGATGTTAAGTGTCATGGGCCGTTCATGGATTTGATTACCACCACCGCTGACCTCGCGGCTGCCTGCAGCCGGCTGGCCAAGCACCCCGTCATCACCGTCGATACCGAGTTTCTGCGCGAGACCACCTATTACCCGCTGCTATGCGTGGTGCAGATGGCCAGCGCCGAGGAAGCCGTGGTCATCGACGCCCTGGCCGAGGGCATCGACCTCAAGCCGTTCTTCGAGCTGATGGGCAACGAGGGCGTGCTGAAGGTGTTTCACGCCGCCCGCCAGGACATCGAGATCATCTGGCACCAGGCCAACATCATTCCGCATCCGGTGTTCGACACCCAGGTTGCCGCAATGGTGCTCGGATACGGCGACAGCATCGCCTACGACGCCCTGGTCGAGAAGGTCACCGGCCACCGTCCGGACAAGACCCATCGCTTCACCGACTGGTCGCGCCGACCGCTGACCAAGGAGCAGATGCACTACGCGGTGTCCGACGTCACGCATTTGCGCGACGTGTTCGCCGCGCTCGACGCCGACCTCAAGAAGCGCCGCCGCAGCGAATGGGTCTCCATCGAGATGGAGGTCCTCACTTCCCCCCGGACCTACGACTTCCATCCCGAGCGCGCCTGGCAGCGTCTGAAGACGCGCGTGCGCAAGCCGAAGGATCTCGCCGTCCTCATGGAGGTCGCGGCTTGGCGTGAGCAGGAAGCCCAGAGCCGTGACGTGCCGCGCGGCCGCGTGCTGCGCGACGAGGCGATCCGCGACATCGCCACTCACGCGCCGACCAGCCTGGAAAAGCTCGCCCATCTGCGCTCGGTGCCGAAGGGGTTTGAAAAATCCAAATGGGGCGCGGATATCGTCGCCGCGGTCGAGCGCGGACTGGCGCGGGATTTTGCGACGTTGCCCAAGCTGGAGAAGCCGCGCAACAACTCCAACGGCGCGGCCATCGTCGAGCTGCTCAAGGTGCTGCTGCGCATGACCGCCGAGCGCCACGCGGTCGCCAGCAAGGTGATCGCCACCGTCGACGATCTCGAAGAGATCGCGGCCGACGACGAGGCCGACGTGCCCGCCTTGCACGGCTGGCGCCGCGAGCTGTTCGGCGACGCCGCGCTGAAGCTCAAGCGCGGCGAGCTGGCGCTGGCGATCGAAAAAGGCCGCGTGATCGGGGTACAGCGGGCGTAGCGGTTGGCTGCCAACTGCCAACGCACAACAGCTGCAAAACCGTCATCCTGAGGTGCGAGGCGCGCGATGCAAAGCATCGCGCGGGGAGCCTCGAAGGATGAGCGGCCACGCTGCCGCCACTCCGAGAGAGTCGGGCCGTCGCCCTTCGAGGCTCGCCGAAGAGGCGAGCACCTCAGGGTGACGGCGATGGAGTTGCGCCGGCGCCTACGCCGGCGTCAGCTTGGCCACTTCGCTCTTCATGTCGTTCAGCACGCCCGAGATCGCGTCCACCAGCTCGTCGATCTGGGCCTTGGTCGTGATCAGCGGCGGGCAGATGGCGATGGCATCCAGCATGTTGCGCGAGATCACGCCGCGCTCCTGGAGCATGCGGCTGGCGATGCCGCCGACAGCGCCGGGCGTTGCCGCTGCGGTCTTGCGTCCCTTGTCGAGCACGAGCTCGAGCGCTGCGATCATGCCGACGCCGCGGACCTCACCGACCAGCGGATGGCTGGCGAGCTCACGTAAGCGGCCCTGCATGTAGACGCCGAGCTCGGCGGCGTGCGCGACCAGACCGCGCTCCTCGATGATCTTGAGGTTCTCCAGCGCGATCGCCGCGCCGACCGGATGGCCGCCCGCGGTGAAACCGTGGCCGAGCACGCCGATCTTGTTGCTCTCGTCCGCGATCGGCTCGAACATGCGATCGTTCAGGATGATCGCCGACAGCGGGAAATAGCTCGAGGTGATCTGCTTGGAGACCACCATCGCGTCCGGCTTGATGCCATAGGTGTCACAGCCGAACATCTTGCCGGTGCGGCCGAAGCCGCAGATCACCTCGTCGGCGACCAGCAGGATGTCGTACTTCTTCAGGACCTTCTGGATCTTGTCCCAATAGGTCGCCGGCGGAACGACGACGCCGCCCGCCCCCATCACCGGCTCACCGAAGAAGGCCGCGATCGTATCCGGCCCTTCCTTCTGGATCAGGGCGTCGAGCTCCTCCGCCCGGCGGCTCGCGAAGGCCTCCTCGCTCTCGCCGGGCGCGCCGTCCTTATAAAAATGCGGCGAGCCTGTGTGGAGGATGTTCGGCAGCGGCAAGTCGAACGAGCGGTGGTTGTTCGGAAGGCCGGTGAGACTGGCGGACGCGATGGTGACGCCGTGATAAGCGCGCAGGCGGCTGATCACTTTCTTGCGCTGGGGCTGGCCGAGCGCGTTGGAGCGATAGGCGATCAGCTTCAACACCGTGTCGTTCGCTTCCGAGCCGGAATTGGTGAAGAACACCTTGCTCATCGTAACAGGCGCGAGCGCGACCAGCTTCTCGGCGAGGTCGATCGAGGGCCCATGCGATTTGGCGGAGAACGTGTGGTAGAACGGCAACGCCTGCATCTGCTTGTGCGCCGCCTCGACCAGCCGTTTCTCGTTGAAGCCGAGCCCGACGCTCCAGAGGCCCGCCATCGCCTCAAAATAGCGCTTGCCCGTCGCATCGAACACATAAGGCCCCTCGCCGCGCTCGATCACCAGCGGACCGGCCTGCTGATGGGTGCGCGCGTTGGTGTAGGGATGGAGCTGATAGGCCACATCCCTGGCCTCTTGCGAATTGGGCAGCATGGACATTTGCGGAGATCCTTGAAAGCGTCACGGCGCAGGCAGAGCCGGCGTCATCACTCGATGATCGAGATACTTGGCTCAAGATACTTGGCTCAAGATACTTGGCTATTGCGACAGCGCAGAACTTGCAACGCCAATGTGTCGGCAGCAAGCGCTCAGCAGCGTTGCACAAAGCCGCACATGACAGGACCGCAGTGGGGGCAGTCCTCACGCTGCGCCGTCGTCGTCCCCATCGTCGGTGGCGGCAACGGCCTCCCTCACCTCCACCAGCGCCATCGAGAGCAAATAGACTGTCGTGGGCAGCCCAAGCCTGCGCGCCTTCTCGGCGGCACGCGACAGATCGCTCACTAGCTCCCTGAGCTCGTCTCCCCGGGACAATTGTCACCCCATCCACCGGTCGCGGCCGCCTACACCGCAACGGCACCGCTGGCTCTGATCAGTTCGGCGCTGGATTGAATTGTAGCAAAGTTCCCGATGACATTCACTACCGCATGCCTGTAGGCGGCGGCATCGTCGGTGCCCGGCTGCCGGCACGCCACGGCGTCAGTGACCACCTGGTAGCGATGGCTGCGGTGAAACCCGTCGATCGCGGTGGCCAGGATGGTCTCGTCCAGGGAAAAGCCGACCAGAATGCAGCGCGTGGTGCGGATACTGGACATATAGTCCACAAACCGCGACGAGCTGTAGGCGGACGGCAGCGGGTGCTCGAACGTCATCTCTCCCGGCCGCGGCTTGGTCTGCTTGATCCAATCGGTCAGCCTGGATGCCGGATTGAACCAGGCCGCCTGCGCGATGCGCTTCAGATGCATCACCGGCCACAGATTGCCGCGCCACAGCGTCAGGAGTTCCAGGCAGCGCGCCGTCGCCGCGTCACCATCGAGGATGACGTGGCGGCGGCCGGGGGTCAGGTACTCGACCTGAAGATCCGCACAGACCAGGATCGGCGGATCATCGTGGATGGAAGCCAGCATTTTGTTGCGCGCGGCTGCACCCGTTTCAGCGGTCGGCGAGTGCGAGGTCCCGCAGCGGTGAGGTCACCGCCCGCCCCGCCGAGGCATCGAGCACGCCAGGCCGGTCCCAATCGCCCTCGGGACGGATGATCACATAGGGATCGCTGTCCAGCGTGATGGCGTCCGGGCCCGGCTCGATCTCCAGCAGCATCTCCGTGTAGGAGAAATCGGAGAAGGTGATCTTGCGGTTGTGACCGAGCGGCTTGGCGCCGAAATGGGCCCAGAAATCGACCAGCCGGTCCTGCGCCTGGCCGTAGATCTTGCGAAAACCCTTGCGCTTCACATAGTCGACACTGGCCTGCACCAGCTTGAAGGAGACGCGCGAGCGCCGATATTGGTGCCGCACCGCGAGCCGCTCCACCTTGGCGAAATCGCCGAAGAAGCGCACTCTCAGGCAGCCCGCAGGCTCGTTGCCGACGAAGCCGATGAAATGCGCGGCGACCATGTCATTGCCGTCGAACTCCTCCTCGAACGGACAATCCTGCTCAGCGAGATAGACCGCCGAGCGGATCGCGGTCACCAGCATGAGATCGCTGGGATCGCGCGCGAGGCGGATGGTGATGGCGCGGGAGTCGGGCTTGGCGAGAGGAATCCTAGTACCGTGCATCTGCAAAGCTCCTTGCTTGGATGATCGCGCCTGGCATGCGCATCGGCTGCCGATGCCAGGGGCGCTCGTAGCACCAGAGGTCGGGTTGGAAGCTCGGGACGGGCGCAAAGCCTGTCGCCTTCATGATATCTCGTCCGGCCACCGTTGACGGTTGCGCATAGCAATCCGCGCCGCGAAACCTTATCTGGCGCAGGTGAGCCGCGGCCTTGCCGAGACCGGCGATGCCTCGGCCCGTCGCCGCGATCGCCCAGATGTAGATGGCAGCGACGTCTTCGTTCGCCGATGCGAGATAACGCATCTCGGGCGCGGTGAGGCAGATCTCGTCGAGCAGCAGCGCGTCGTGTCCGCGGTCATTGAGGAACAGGAAGGCCATGCCGCCGACGAGCTTGCCTTTCCGGCTGAACGTCAGGATGCTCTGAGGATCGAGAGTGAAGTATCTCGCAAGCTCCGCTGCGCCGATCTCCACGCCCGGCACCAGCCGGTGCGCCATCTCCGAAAGCGCCGCAATTTCGGAAAATTGCGCACAGCGGACGTCGACTTCCGGGCTCAGCGGCAAGGCATCGAAATCATGCCTTGCGGCAAACGAGCCCCTTTCCATACTCATATCACGCCTCTATCGTTCGAGGCTTTCATGCCCCGCTATGATGATGAGCTTAGCGGTTGGGGATCAGGAGTATGCAGCAGTTATTGCACCGGGGTGCTGCGATCATGCAGCACCGTGAAGAAGCCCTGGGCGCGTCCTGGGATGATTTGAAGCTGTTTTTAGCGTGCGCAAAATATAAAAGTTTTCGTAATGCCGCCGAAGAGCTCGGGCTCACCTCCACCACCCTGATGCGCCGCATCGACCGGCTCGAAGAGAGCATCGGGTGCAAGCTGTTCCTGCGCGACCAGAGCGGGCTCACGCTCAGCGATGAAGGCACCGCGATGATCGCCGACGTCACCCATATGGAGCGTCATGCCTTCAATGTCTTCCGCCGCGCCTCGCGATCGTCGAACGACACCACAGGCACCGTGCGCGTCGCGGTGACGGAAGGCCCCGGCAATTTCTGGATCCTGCCGCGACTGATCGATTTCCAGAAGACCTACCGCAAGATCACCGTCGACCTTCGCTGCGCGATGGAGCAGGCCGACGTCGCGCGGCTCGAATCCGATATCGCGATCCAGCTCGAGCCGCCGACCAATCCCGATCTGATCGTCGCCAAGCTCGGCCGCCTCCACATCTATCCCTTCGTGTCCAAGGAGTACGAAAGCCTCTACGGCGTGCCGGCAACGCTCGCCGAATTGAAGAACCACCGCATCATCAAGCAGAGCGCGCCGCAGGTCGACGACGGCGCCTATGCCCGCGTGCTCGGGTTGCAATCGCTGGAAGGCATCGTCGGGATCAAGACCAACTCCTCGGTCGGCGTGCTCTATGCGGTGGAGCGCGGCGCCGGCATCGGCTTCCTGCCGACGGTGTCGATCGCGCTCGGTGCGCCGCTCGTTGCCGTCGATCTCGGCGTCAGCCACCACGCCGATCTCTGGCTCACCTATCACAAGGAGTTCCGCACCTCCGAGCGGCACAAGATCGTGGTCGACTGGCTGAAGAAGATCTTCGATGCCAGGACCTATCCCTGCTTCCGCGACGAGTTCATCCATCCGAACGCGCTGGTGCCGATGATGACGGCGGCGCGCGAGGGCTTTGGCTTGACGGGCTATGTGGCGACGACGCCGACCTAAACGCAGGCGAGCGTCAGCTCACCATTTGTATTCGAAGCCGAGCGTACCCTGGTGCGAGGTGAGCTCGTTGCGGAACTTGCTGTCGTAATTGACGTAAAGCCGCGCCACGTTGGTCAGGCTGAGCGAAGCCGAGCCACCGGCATCCACGCCGTAACGGCTCTCGCCGATGCCGGGGACAATGATGTTCTGGGCCCCCAGGCTGACCTGAATCGATCCCAGGTCCTGGTGAAAATTATCGACGAACTTGCCGTAGGCTGACAGGTCCAGAATCTTCTGCTCGACGATGAAATAGCGGCCGATCTCGGCCCCGATCATGATGCGCGCGCGCGAGAGCGCCGTCGAGCCGACGTTGAGCGGGTCGAGACCGCCTGTCTCCTGGAACGCGGCGCTGGTGGCGCGCACATATTCCAGCGCGCCCTTGGGCACGATGCGCATCTGGTCCTTGGTCCAGTAATAGCTGATCTCGGTCAGCGCGCCGTCGATGGCGGCGCGATAGCCCGCGGTCGCAAGGCCAAGGCCGGTGTCGCGGCTGGAACGGACCTTGCCGAAGCCGTGCACCACGGCAAAGGCCCAGGTCCATGGGCCCTTGTCGACCGAGCCGCTGAACCCGAGCTGGGTCAGGTCGAGCGTTGCGGACTGCAGCGCCAGCGGCACGTCGATGTCGGTGTGGCTCTGGTCGATGGAGAATCCGACATTGACGCCGGGCGCGAGTCGCGCGCCGAAGCCGGCGACGCCGCCAAAGGTCTTGCGCTTGTCGCCGACAAAATCGCCTTGCGCATCGGTCCGGACCGAGAGGCCGTAGCCCTCGAACCAGGTGCGGTAGCGCGGATCTTCCGTGCTCGCCGACGCGCCGCCGCCGCCGGGATTGGTGCGGAACGCCCGGTTGACGCCGCCGGATGCCTGGTTGCCGAGCCGTTCCAGGAAGCCCGAGCCGAGATTGAGCGCGCTGCTGCCGGCTGACTGATCGTAATTCGTCGACGTCGGCGACGGAATCGGGGTCGGTGACGGCGTGGGCGTCGGGGTCGGCGTGGGCGTCGGGCTTTGGGCGAAGCTGGGCGTCGCTGCCGCCATCATCACGACCAGCGCAAACGCCATGGCAAGCGCAGCCGCGATCCGGCGGACGCGGTCCAGCCCGATCGTCTGTCGTGTCCTGGAGAGCTGCGCGGCGCAGCACATGACGATGAATCCCGAAGCAAAGTGGCGGCGCGCAAAAATGCAACACGGTCTGCGACGCTTGCGGCGATTTGTGCCGAACTGCCACGGAGGGTCAACCGGTTGGCGCATGAAGGCCGAGGCTATTGCACCAATTGTGGTTCCGCTGCCACAGGTCGCAAATTGCGTTTGAAGACACCTGGTCCGGTCTTGAAATCCGCACGCAGCTTGCTAGCGGGCGGTTTTCATGTTGCAATATCGGTCACAATCGGAATTGGCCGCTTAGCTGTGCGTTTCGCGACATTGACCCTCAAGACTCGAACAGACTTCCGGAAGCCCGTTTGTGGCGTGGCACGCGAAAAGCGGCCGCGTCTTTTTTGTATCTAGTGGAGGAGACGAGCGATGCCGCAAAAGGGCACCGTCAAATGGTTCAACCCGACCAAGGGCTATGGGTTCATCAAGCCGAACGGCGGCGACAAGGACGTGTTCGTCCACATCTCCGCCGTCGAGCGTGCCGGACTCTCAACCCTCAATGAGAACCAAGTGGTTGAATTCGACCTCGTGGAGAACCGCGGCAAATCATCCGCGGAGAACCTCAAGGTCTCCTGATGTCTCTCAACTGAACGCGAGAGATCATGACGTTGCCCCCGGCTCTGCCGGGGGATTTTGTTTGAGCACCAAACGCGACGGCGCTTCAGCCTACCACCGGCGCAACCAAAAAATTCTCCGACGGCCCGCTGCCATCCGTCTTGCACACATCGCCTTCGATACGGACCTTGCCGATCGCGAGCAGCCGCAGCGCCTCGGGATAGATGCGGTGCTCGACCTCGAGGATGCGCTCCGACAGCGTATCGGCGGTATCGTAGTCGCTGACGGGAACCGCGCCCTGCATCACGATTGGGCCGGCGTCGGTCTCGGGGATGACGAAGTGCACCGTCGCGCCAGACAGTTTGACGCCGGCGCGCAACGCCTGGCCGTGCGGGTCGAGGCCGGGGAACAACGGCAGCAGCGAGGGATGGATGTTGAGCATCCGCCCGTACCAGGCTTTTGTGAACTCGGCCGTGAACAGGCGCATGAAGCCGCCAAGACAGATCAGCTCGATGCCGTGCTGGTCGAGCGCGGCCTGCAGCACCTTTTCGAAGCCGGCGCGGTCCTTGCCGAACGGCTTGCTCTCGATCACCAGCGTGTTGACGCCGCTCGCCTTGGCCCGTTCGAGCCCGAGCGCATCGGCTTTGTTCGAGATGACGAGCGAGATCTCCGCCGGGAAATCCGCGGCAGCAGCTGCCCTGATCAGCGCGGCCATGTTGGAGCCGCGCCCGGAGATCAGGATAGCGACACGACGCTTCATCACAGCGCCAGTCATTACAGTGCCAGGTCGAGGTGGCCGTCATAGACGACGCGGTGCTCGCCCTCGGCCGGGATCACGGTGCCGAGCTGCGCCACGGTCTCGCCGGCATCGGTGAAGACCTGCACGACCTGCTCGACCTTGTCGGGCTCGACGATCGCAATCATTCCGATGCCGCAGTTGAAGGTGCGCAGCATCTCAAGCTCGGCGATGCCGGCCTGTGCGGCCAGCCATTTGAACACCGGCAGCACCGGCAGGCGGGTGAGGTCGATGCCGACGCCGAGATGCTTGGGCAGGACGCGCGGGATGTTGTCGGTGAAGCCGCCGCCCGTGATGTGAGCAAGCCCCTTCACCGCGCCGGTCTCGCGGATCGCGCGCAGGCAGGATTTGACGTAGAGCCGCGTCGGCGTCAGCAGCGCGCCGCCGAGCGTCATCACGGGCGCGAACGGCGCCTGCGCCGCGAAGCCGAGACCGGATTGTTCCACGATCTTGCGCACCAGCGAGAAGCCGTTGGAATGTACGCCCGACGAGGCAAGACCGATCACGGCATCGCCCGCCGCGATGTCCTGGCGCGGCAGCAGCGTACCGCGCTCGGCGGCGCCGACGGCAAAGCCGCCGAGGTCATAGTCGCCGTCCTTGTAGAGGCCGGGCATCTCGGCGGTCTCGCCGCCGATCAGGGCGCAGCCGGATTCGCGGCAGCCCTCCGCAACGCCCGCGACGATCGCGGCGGTGGCCTCCGGGTCGAGCTTGCCGCAAGCGAAATAATCCAGGAAAAACAGCGGCTCGGCGCCCTGCACCACGAGGTCGTTGACGCTCATGGCGACGAGGTCGATGCCGATGCCGCCATGCAGGCCGGTCTCGATCGCGATCTTGACCTTGGTGCCGACACCGTCGGTCGCGGCCACGAGGACCGGGTCCTTGAAACCGGCCGCCTTGAGGTCGAACAGGCCGCCGAACCCGCCGATCTCGGCGTCGGCGCCGGGCCGAGCGGTGGCGCGCACCATCGGCTTGATCAGGTCGACCAATCGGTTGCCCGCGTCGATATCGACGCCTGAATCGGCGTAAGTGAGGCCGTTTTTGCGGTCGGTCATGCCCGATTTCCAGTGGTTTCGCGGCTGGTTACGTCGAATTCCGGGGACGCGCAATGGCTCGCATGGCGCTCCTCCCTATACTATGTAGAGATATCAACCGGTTCAGCCTCCCGAGGGGCCGGATTCGAGGTCAGACCGGGTGCCGGGAAGCGCTTTCGTGAGTATTCCGAACATCATTACCCTGGGCCGCATCATGCTGGTCCCGATCATCGTCTGGGCTATCGTGTCGAGCCAAATGGAGGTGGCGTTTGCCGTCTTCCTGATCGCCGGCATCAGTGATGCCGTGGACGGATTTTTGGCCAAGCGCTTCAACATGACGAGCGAGCTCGGCGCCCTGCTCGATCCGCTCGCGGACAAGGCGCTGCTGGTCTCGATCTACATGGCGCTCGGCATCTGGGGCGCGATTCCGCGCTGGATCGTGATCCTGGTGGTCTCGCGCGACATCATGATCGTCACCGCCGTGATCGTGTCCTGGTTGTTCGACCGGCCCGTCGAGATGAAGCCGTCGAAAGTGTCCAAGCTCAACACGGTCGCACAAGTAGCATTCGCGGCCTTGGTGCTGGCGGCGCTTGCCTTCGGCTTCAAGCCCGCGCCTTATGATATCATCCTGATGGGTCTCGTGACGGTCTTCACGCTCTCTTCCGTGTCGCTCTATCTGGTCGAGTGGCTGCGGCACATGAGCACGATCGAGGCCAAATGAGGTGGGGGATGCGGCCCTGCAAAAGGCCAAGTCCTGCAAGATCAAGTCCTGCAAGATCAAGTCCCGCACGATCAAGTCGAACCTCGTCAACAGGGCCGGCGCGCCGGCATGGAGCAAAGCAAGCGTGGCAGGCCGCGTTCATCCCCGACAATTGGCGTTTGCACTTCCGCACGCGGAGAGCCTCAGCCGGGACAACTTCCTCGAAGGCCCCGCCAATGCGGCCGGTCTCGGCCTGATCGACAGCTGGCCGGAATGGCCGAACCGGATCATGTGGCTGGCCGGCCCGGAAGGCAGCGGCAAGAGCCATCTCGCCGCGATCTGGGCCGAGGAAGCAGGCGCCCGCTCGACCACCGCCAATGCACTGACCTCCGCTGGCGTTCCCGGGGCGCTCGCCACCGGCGCGCTGGTGGTCGAGGATCTCAAGGCCAAGGATTTTGACGAGCGCGCCCTGTTTCACCTGATGAACCTCGCCCGCGAGGACGGCGCCTACGTCCTGTTCACCGGACGCGAGACGCCGGCCGCGCTGGAGATCGAACTTCGCGACCTGCGCTCGCGTCTGCGCACCGTTCCGGTGGTCGCTCTGCTGCCCCCCGACGACCAGCTCTTCCGCGGCCTGATCGTCAAGTTCTGCGCCGACCGCCAGCTCACCGTGGACGAGAGCGTGGTCGGCTACCTCGCAACCCGCCTGGAGCGGTCCTCGGCGGCCGCGCGGCACGCCGTGGAGCTGCTCGACAGCGAGGCCCTGCGCCTCGGCCGGCCCGTCACCCGGGCGCTGGCCGCCGAGCTGCTGCGGGACGCCTGACCGGCTCGCCCCTGAAGCCCGCTTGACGCAGCGGAGCGGCGGAACATCAATGTCATCGAAACGTCATCGCTCTAACACATGCTCCCGCCGATTTTGCGCGTAAGTCGCAATTGGGGTGAACTGGATGGATCGACTTCTGATGGACTCTGCGCAAGCTGTTGAAACCAAAGAGAAAGCCCCGGAAACCGAGGGCCTGCCGGCGATCGCATCCAGCCCCGAACGGTTCATCAACCGCGAGCTGTCCTGGCTGCATTTCAACCGCCGCGTCCTCGAGGAATCGGTCAATCCCAACCATCCCGTGCTGGAGCGGGTGCGATTCCTGTCGATTTCGGCGAATAACCTCGACGAGTTCTTCATGGTCCGCGTCGCCGGCATCAAGGCCCAGGTGCGCGAGGGCATCGCGGAGCGCAGCCCCGACGGTCTGACGCCGTCGGAGCAACTCGCACTGATCAACCGCACCGTCTCCCAGCTCGCCTCCGACCAGCAGGCGATCTGGCGCGACCTGCGCGGCACGCTGGCCGATGTCGGCATCGTGCTGGTGGACGGCAAGGACGTCACCAAGGCGGAACGGACCTGGGTCGAGGACTACTTCCTCAACAACGTCTTCCCGCTGCTGACGCCGCTCGCGATCGACCCCGCCCACCCC
>NZ_PGVG01000025.1 GCF_002795245.1 Bradyrhizobium forestalis
CCCAGTCGACCAGCTCGCAAATCCGCCTCAGCACCGGGCTCCCTTTTCCTCGCCGCGACACCAGCGCGTCCGCAAAACTCGGTTGCCCAACCTGTCGATATGCCATCCCGAGCCCCCTCCGAACCTAGGCCCTATGGAATCGCTGATTCGCCTTTGTGCAAAGCTCTCGCAAGCGGGAGAGGCGAAGCAAGCTCGCAGACAATCCCCGTGAAATCGATATGCGATCGCCCGCCGCAGGCGGGGAGAGGCGGAGACAGTCACACCCGCGGCATGCTCGCGGGCCGCACCTCGCGGGCCTGCGCTGCGAGCCTGATGCCGGCGTTGGCCGCGCCGAATCCCTGATAGTTCCTGCGCTCGACGATCTCGAAGAAGAAGCGCTCGTCGAAAATGTGGGTGTAGACCTGGAAGAACTCGCCGTCGCCGTCGCGATCGTAGAGGATGTGGTTGGCGCGCAGCTGTGCCATCAGCTCGGGGGCGAGGTCGTACTTGGCTTCGATGTCGTCGTAGTAGTTCTCGGGGATATCCAGGAAGTCCGCGCCGCGCTGGCGCATCGCGGCAACGGTCGCGAAGATGTCCCGGCACGCGAAGGCGACGTGTTGCACACCCGAGCCGAAGAACTCGGAGATGAAGCGCGCCGGCAGGGTGCGGTTGGCCGAGGAGCCGTTGAGGACGAAGCGCAGGCTCTGGTCGGCGTTGATGATGGCCTGGCTTTGCACGAGGCCTCTGGGATCGGCGATCTCCATCTGCGGCAGCCGCTTCAGGTCGAGAATGCCGGTGTAGAACAACAGCCAGGACAGCATCTCGTCATAGGGCATCGACTGCGCGATATGGTCGACGGCGATCAGGGCGTCGGCGCTTGCATCGCTTGCGACTGGTTCGAAATCGGTGTCCCAGTTCTTGCCGGCCTGATCCAGGAAATAGAGCAGGCTGCCGCCGACGCCGTGGATGGCCGGGATTTCCAGCTCACCCGGCCCGACCGGCTGGTAGAAGGTGCGCGCCTTCAACGCTTCGGCGCGCTGCATGGCAAGGCCCGCATCGTCGACGTCGAGCGCGATGGCGCAGACACCGGGGCCGTGAGTGACGTAGTGCGAATGCGCGAACCCGTCGGTCTCGCAATTGATGACGAGCTCGACCTTGCCCTGTGACCAGCGCTCCACCGCCTTGCTGCGGTGCTGGCCGGTCTTGCGGAAGCCGAGCTGCGAGAACAGGCGGGCAAGCTCGCCGGCCTTGGTCTCATTGACGGCGAACTCGACGAAGCCGGTGCCGCGGCTTTTCGCCTTCTGTGCCAGCGGCTCGCGGGCAAGCTTCGGCCAATCCGGTGCAAGCTGGTCCTCCAGCAGGATCAGCGAGCGCAGGCCGTCCACCGCGGTCTGCGCGGCTGAGCCGGCGCGGAACTGGTCGTTGAAAATCTCGAGCGAGAGCGGCCCGGCATAGCCGGTCGCCGCGATCGCGGCCATGAACTCGCCGACCGGCAGGTCGCCCTGGCCGGGGAAGGAGCGGAAGTGCCGGCTCCAGGACAGCATGTCCAGCTCGAGCTTCGGCGCGTCCGCGAGCTGCACCAGAAAAATCTTGTCGCCGGGGATCGAGGCGATCGCGCGGGTCGGAAAGCCCGGCGCGAGCGCATGGAAGCTGTCGAGGATGACGCCGATCGCGGGATGATCGGCACGACGCACGATCTCCCAGGCGTCGCGATAGTCGTCGACGTGGCGGCCCCAGGCCAGCGCCTCGTAGCCGACGCGCAAGCCACGTTTGGCGGCGCGCTCGCCAAGCTCGCGAAAATCGTCTGCGGCGCGGTCGATGCCGCCGAGCGAGGCCGGCGAGACGTTGGAGCAGATCAGCAGGAGGTCGGTGCCGAGCTCCTGCATCAGATCGAACTTCCGCTCCGCACGTGCAAAGTTGCGCGAGCGCTGCGGCTCCGGCATGCCCTCGAAATCGCGGAACGGCTGGAACGCGCAGATCCCGAGATTGAGATCTTTGCAGAGCTTTGCGATGTCGCGCGGGCCGGCGCCGAACGACAGCAGGTCGTTCTCGAAGATCTCGACCGCGTCGAATCCGGCGGCCGCGACGGCACGGAGCTTTTCGTCCAGCGCCCCTGAGAGAGAGACGGTCGCGATCGATCGCTTGTTCATGCTGCGCTCTCCTCCATGGCGCCCCCGAGGAACAGTTGCCCGATGCGGGGATCGCCCAGGATGCGTTTCGCATCGTCGACCATGCGGGTCTGGCCGAGCTCGAGCACGATGCCGATGTCGGAGATCTCCAGCGCCGAGCGCGCGTTCTGCTCGATCATCAGGATGGTGACACCGCGGTCGCGCAAGCCTTTGAGGATGTCGAATGTCTGCTGCACCATCAGCGGCGACAACCCGATCGAGGGCTCGTCAATCAGCACCAGCTTTGGTTCGAGCAGCAGCGAGCGGGCGATCTCGAGCTGCTTCTGCTCGCCGCCCGAGAGCGTCGAGGCCTGCTGCGTCGATTTGCGGCGCAGCGCCGGGAAGAGGTCCAGCGCGGCCTCGATCCGCCTGGGCAGGTCGAGGCCCTTCTCGGCGGCGACGCCGCCGAGCTCGATATTGTGGCGCACCGACAGCTCGGGGAAGATGTTGCGGCCCTGCGGCACATAGCAGATGCCGGCATTGAGCAGCGCGCGTTGGCTCAGATTGGTGACGTCGCGCCCCGCAAAGCTGATCTTGCCCTCACGCAGCTTGAGCAAGCCGAAGATCGCCTTGAACACGGTGGATTTGCCGGCGCCGTTGGGGCCGATGATGGTGGTGATGGTCGCCTCCGGCACGGCGAAACTCGTGCCGTTCAGGATCGTCATCTTGCCATAGCCGCCGACGAGGTTGTGAACCGAGAGGATCGGGTCGCTCATGGTCGGCTCCTCAATGCCCTAGATATGCTTCGATCACGGCGGGATTCTTGCGGACCTCGTCCGGCCGGCCCATCGCCAACACCTTGCCTTCCGCCATCACCATCACGCGCGAGCACAGCGACATCACGAATTCCATGTTGTGCTCGATGACCACGAAGGTGGCGTTCTTCTCGCGGTTGATCGCGACCAGGCGCTCCTTCAGGTCAGCCAGCATCGACGGATTGACACCGCCGGCGGGCTCGTCGAGCAGCACCAGGCGCGGGCCACCCATGAAGGCCATGGCGGCATCGAGCAGTTTTTGCTGGCCGTACGAGAGACCACCGGCTGGCTCGTCGGCGAGATGATCGAGCTTGAAGAAGCCGATCATCTGGTTGGCGGCGTCGGTCAGTCCGGCATCGGAGCGGCCGACGAGGCGCGAGGCCATGTTGCCCTGGTGCTCCTGGCCCGCAAGGATCAGGTTCTCGCGCACCGAAAGCTTTGGGAATACCTGCAGCAGCTGGAAGGTGCGGCTGACCCCGAGCTTGTTGAGCTCGGAGGGGCGCAGGCCCGTGACCAGCTTGCCATCGAGCTTCACCTCGCCGCCCGACGGCGTGAGCTGGCCGAGGATGCAGTTAAACAGCGTCGACTTGCCGCAGCCGTTCGGCCCGATCAGGCCGAGGATCTCTCCTTCGCGTACGTCGAAAGAGACGCCGTTGACTGCGTGGATGCCGCCAAAGCTCTTCTTGATGTCAGTGACTTCGAGGACCGCACTCATTGCGCCGTCTCCAGGCGGGATTTTGCGACGGCGCGGAGCGCGGACGCCGCCTTGGTGCGCCGTTCAGCGAGATATCGATCCAGGATTCCCAGAATGCCGGTCGGCGACCAGATCAGCAGCAGCATCACGGCGATCGCGTAGAGCATCAGATAATAGCCCTCGGTGAAGCGCAGCCATTCCGGCAACAGCACCGCGATCATCGCCCCCAGGAACGGACCGAAATAGAAGCCGGCGCCGCCGACGATCACCATCATCAAGAGGTCGAGCGAGAGCGACAGGTTGAACGGAACGGGGTCGATATATTGCGTCAGCGGCGCATAGAGCGCGCCGGCGACGCCGCCGAGCGCCGAACCGATCGCGAACGCCATCAGCGTATAGTGGCGCGTGTCGACGCCGAGCGATTGCGCGCGCAGCGGATTTTCGCGCAGCGCCATGAAGGCGCGGCCCCAGGGCGAGCGGATCAGCCACCACACGGCGAGCGAGACGATCGCAAGCGAGCCGAGGCAGACATAATAGAACGGCAGCGGCTTGTTGGTGGCGATGCCGAAGATGTGCGGACGCGGGATGTTGGAGATGCCGTAGATGCCGCCGGTGAGCCAGCTCTCGTTGCGGAACACCAGGAACGCCAAGGTCGAGAAGGCGAGCGTGACGAAGGCGAGATAGTGGTGCTGCACGCGCAGCGCGGGATAGCCGAGCACCCAGCCCACCGCGAAGCTCAACGCGATCGCGACCAGGATCGCGGCCGGCAGCGGCCAGCCATGGGTGGTCATGATCGCGGCGGCATAGGCGCCGATGCCGACGAACGCGCCCTGCGCCAGCGAGACTTGGCCGGCATAGCCGAGTGTGAGGTTCAACCCCATCGCGGCGATGCTCATCACCGCCCACTGGCTCAGGATGAACAGGCCGTAGCGGTTGAAGTTCATGGGGACAACGATCAGCGCGGCGACGACGGCAAGGCCGAGCGCGATCTTCAACGGTTTGGCGAAGCCGCTCATACGGTGCGCTCCTCGGCGCGGCCGAGCAAGCCCTGCGGCCGGAACAGGATGACGGCGATCAGGAAAATCATCGGCACGGCGGCGCGATACTGCGTCGAGACATAGGCGGCCGCGAGATTGTCGAGCACGCCGATCAACAGGCCGCCGGCGATCGCGCCGCGCACCTGGTTGAAGCCGCCGACGATCGCAGCAATGAAGGCAGCCTGGCCCAGCACCTCACCGGAGGAGAATTTTGCGAGGTAGATCGGCGTGATCAGCAGCGAGGCCAGCGCCACCAGGAAGGCGTTGATCAGGAAGGTCAGCAGGATCATGCGCTCGACCGGGACGCCGATGATGCGCGCCACCGTCGGGTTCTGCGCCGCCGCCTGCATCTGGTGGCCGAGCGAGGTGCGGTTCAGCAGTGTCGTCAGTCCAAGGACGGCCAGAATGGCGACGACGAGGACGCCGATGCTTTGCAGCGAGACGGCGTGGCCGAGGATTGAGATATCACCGGTCGGTACGATCGACGGGAAGGGCGAGGCCTCGGCGCTGAAGAACTGCTTGACGGCCTCCTTGATGCCGATCGCGAGCGCCATGGTCGCGATCGCGAGCGGCAGCACGCCATGGCGCATCATCGGATCGACCAGCAGCAGCTTGAAGGCAAGGCCGAGCAGGATCATCGACATGAGGATGCCAAGGATGATCGCGAGCCAGAACGGCGCGCCCACATGCATCGCCGCCAGCATCAGGAACGCCGGCAGCATCACGAACTCGCCTTGCGCGAAATTGATGGTTTGCGAGGTCTGCCACAGCAGCGTGAAGCCGACCGCAACCAGCGCATAGATCGCACCAGTGGCAAGTCCCGCGACCAGAAGATCGAATAGGCTGGACATTTTCCTCTCTTTCCTCTCCCCGCTCTATCGTCTCCCTCACCCCGCGAAGAGCGGGGAGAGGGAGAAGGGCAGCGCCTCACTTCACTTTCGGCAGCACCTGCTTCACCACCTGCTTGCCTTCGACCACCTCGACCAGAAAGCTCTGGCGGTCGATGTCGCCGGTGTCGCTGAAGGTGACGTCCATCAGGATGCCCGGCTCGTCCGCGGCCTTGATGGTGAGGCCGTGCAGCGTGTCGGCGAACTTCTTCGGGTCGACCTTGCCCATCTTCTCGGTGGAGGCTTTCACCATGTAGACGGCGAGGTAGCCCTTCAGGCCGTTATGATCAGGGACGTAATTGTACTTCTTGGAGAACTTCTCGCGGAACGCCTTGATCAGGTCGACCGGGGCGTCGGTGGTGAGGCCGACATGGCCGCGCGCGCCGTTGGCGGCATCGCCGGCGAGCTCGATCACCTTCTGGCCGATCAGCGTGGTCTCGCCCATCAGCGGCGCGGTGACGCCCTGGCGCTTCAGCTCTTTCAGGATGCGTGCGCTCTCTTCTTCGTTGAGATAGACGAACACGGCATCGGGATTGGCGGCCTTGATCTTGCCGACGTCGGCGGCGAAATCGGCCTGGCCCGCTTCGGTCGAGAGATCGGCAACCACCTTGGAGCCGAGCCGGTCGAGCTCCTTGACGATGACGTCGCGGCCGCCGCGGCCGAAGTCGTTGTTGACCCAGACCACCGCGACCGTCTTCGCCTTCATCTCGTCATGGATGTACTTTGCGACCTTCGGCATCGAGGACTGCTGGCCGAACGAGGTGCGGAACAGGAACTTGTTGCCTGCTTGCGTCAGCTCGGCGGCTTCGCCGCCCATGATCTGCGCGATGCCGGCTTCGTCCGCCAGCGGCGCGGTCACCTTGACCGAGCCGGAATAGCCGGGTCCGAGCAGCACGTAAGGTTCAGCGTCGAGCGCCTTCTGCACCTGGGCGCGCGCCACTCCCGGGTTGGACTGCGAATCGGCGTGGGTCACCTCGAGCTTGCGGCCGAGCACGCCGCCCTTGGCGTTGATCTCCTCGATCGCGAGGTCGATGCCATTCTTCCAGTTGGTGCCGACGGTGGCGCCGCCGCCCGAGAGCTCGGCAACGTCGGCGAGCTTGATCGCCTGGGCAAAGGCGCTCGTTGTGGTCACGACGGTGAGCAGCGCGCCCACCAATAGCGTTGATTTCATCGTCCTCTCCTCCCGTTTCAAATCTTGCAAGCGGCCTTGTATCCGGCCGCTTCGTCTCAAGCTGCCTGATAGGCCGCGCTGCGCGCAGCCATCACGGCGTCAAAAGCCTCTCCCATGATCTCGGTCGATGGGGCAAGGCCGGTGAACAGTTCGAAGGCGTCGGCGGCCTGGTAGATCGCGAGCTCGCGCCCGGTCATGATCCGGGCGCCTTTCTCTCGCGCTGCGGCAAGCAGCGGCGTGATCAGCGGCGAATAGACGGCATCGGCGACCCACAGGTCCGGCCTGAGCAGCGCTGCCGGTACCGGCGTGTCACGGTTCGGCAGCATGCCGACCGGCGTGCCGTTGACGAGACCGGTCGCACCATCGAGCGCATCCTCGACGCTTCCAGCCACCTGCGCGCCGCCCTGTGTGGCAAGCAGCGAGGCGAGTTTTTCGGCGCGCGCCGGCTCGCTGTCGAAAATGCGGATGTCGGCCACTTTCAGGCTCGCCAATGCGAACGCGATGGCCTTGCCGACACCGCCGGCGCCAATCACGGCGACGGCGTTGCCGGACGACGCCAGCAGCGGCGTCACCGCCCTCGCAAAACCCGTGGTGTCGGTGTTGTGGCCGGTCAGCCGGCCATCCCTGACCACGACGGTGTTGACCGCGCCCATGCTGGCTGCGCCCGGCGCCAGTGCGTCGAGCAGCGGGACCACTGCTTCCTTATAGGGGTAAGTGACGTTGACACCGGCAAAGCCGAGCCGCCGTACGCCTTCGAGCATCATGCGCAGCTCGGCCGCGTCGGCGCCGGCGACTTCGATGAGCTGGTAATGGCCGCGCAGGCCAAGCGCCTCGGCGGCGCGCTCATGCATGGCGGGGGACGCGGAATGCGCGATCGGCGCGCCGATCAGGCCGGTGAGAAGCTTCTTGCTGGCGGCGTATCCGCGCTTCGACATGGTTCGCTATCGTCTCGTTGGGAGCGTCCGGTCCCGGCCATTAGCGGGGAAATCCGCGCAATTCCAGCTGCGACGATAGTCTTTCCCCGGCCTAACACAATTACCCTTTTATCCGACAAACCTAACATCATGTTATTTCTTCCGCCCGCGCGCCGGGGCGGCCCTGCCGTTGCCGCGGGAGGGCTCCACCGCGCGCATCTCGGTGCGCAGAGCGTCGATGAAGTACTCGGCGTGCAGCGACAGCGGCGCGCCGCGCTTGACCGCGATATAGGTGTCGAACCGCGTCGGCTCGGTGATCTTCAACAGCTCGATCCCCGGATAGCCGCCATGGGCCACCGTGAACTGGTCGATGATGGCGATCCCAAGCCCCGCCTTCACCAGTGCGCAGACCGTGGTGCCGAAACGTGCACGGATGGTGATGTTGTAGTCGAGCCGGTTGCGCGCAAAGATCCCGGCCATGATCCGGCCGTAGGGATCGTTGGGATCGATGCCGATCAGCGGATAGCGGGTGATCTCGGCGGCGGAGACCTGCTTGCGGCCGGCGAGCTCATGCCCCGGCGGCACGATGCAATAGAGCTCGCCCGAGGCGAGCGGCATGAAGTCGAGCCCGGAATGCTCGAGCCGGTAGCTCATCGCCACGCACTCGCCGCGGCCGAGCATCAGGTAGTCGATGGCTTCCTCGAGCTTGAGGATGTTGATGTCGATGCCGAGATCGGGATAGCGGCGGCGGACGCGCTCGATGGCGCGCGGGACCATCACCTGGGAGATGCTCGGCACCGAGCCGATGCGCAGCTCCGACAGGCCGCCGCGTCCGATCTTGGAGATGATCTCGGAGAGGTCGTCGACCTTCTTGTAGACGCCGTTGATCTGCTCGAAGATGTTCTCGGCTTCCGGCGTCGGGAAGTAGCGACCGTTCTGGCGCTGAAAGAAGCGGATGCCGAGCGAGCGCTCGGTGTACTTGACGAGGCGGCTGATGCCTGGCGCCGAGACGTTGAGCAGCTTCGCAGCGCCGCCGATGGTGCCCGTCACCATCACGGCACGGATCACTTCAACCTGGCGCAGCGTCATCATGGCCTTGGCATCCGAAAGACGATCGTGGCGCCGATCATCTCACGAGAACGGCGATGCCATCCAGCGGCAAGTGTGTGCGATCGGGGTGAGGACTGCCACCCTCCCCTGGAGGGGGAGGGTCGATCGCGCGTAGCGCGAGCGGGGTGGGGTGAACTCTCCACTCGGGCACTGCTCAATGCGGAGAGACCGTCACCCCACCCCGTCTCTCATCCTCGCTCCGCTCAGATGTGAGCCGACCCTCCCCCTCCAGGGGAGGGTAAGAGCAGCTGACTCGCTGCTGATGGCGGCGTAACTTCGCGGTCGGAGTGTTTCGACTAACATCTGCGCGTTCAAATAGAGAGCCGGCGTCGCGCGATCTGTTGTGTCGGCGTCGTTTGCTGTCGCTGCGCTCTAGCTCGCCGGGCCCTCGGGAGACACGCGGTCACCCAGCTCCGCGCGCTCGCTTCGCAGCACCTCGCGCGCAAACTCGATGATCTTCTGCTTGTTGGCCGTTTCGCGGACGGCAAAAAACACGCGGTTCAATTCCAGGCCGAGCACGCTGTTGAGGGCGATGTCCTCGTCTTCCATCGTGGTTTTCCCGCTTCGGACGCGTTCAGGTGTAACTTGACCTCACTTCTTCCACAAGTAGATTAAATCTTCGGAGCAGGCAGAACACCGGCAAACTACGGGAGCAGCGAATTGAGGCAGCCCCCAAATACATGCTATATGGGAGGGCGAGGGTCAGGAAACGCACCGATGTCCGCCGCAGATGCCGTAGATTATGGCCGGGAGGCGCTCGACTTCATCGAGGGGCTTAGCGCCTATACCAAGGTTCCGGACGCCGTGGATGCGCTTTCGACCGCGTTCGGTCGGTACGGCTTCGAACACATCATCGTAACGGGCCTGCCCAATCCCGATCAGCGCTTCTCCCAGATGGTGCTCGCGAAGAAGTGGCCGGCGGAGTGGTTCAGCCTCTACACCCAAAAGAGCTACGACCGCGTCGATCCCGTGATCCGCAAATGCCGGCAGACGGTGAACCCTTTCGAGTGGTCCGAAGCACCGTATGATCCGGAGCTGGAGCCGGGCGCGGTGGAGGTGATGCGGCGCGCCGCCGATTTCCGCATGTCGCGCGGCTTCGTCGTGCCGATCCACGGCTTGACCGGTTATGAGGCCGGCGTCTCGCTCGGTGGCGTCCATCTCGATCTCAACGCCCGCAGCAAGCCGGCGCTGCATCTGATCGCGATGTATGGCTTTGATCACATTCGCCGTCTGCTCGATCCGGCGCCGCATCCGTCGACCCGGCTCACCCCCCGCGAGCGCGAGGTGCTCGCCTGGGCCTCCCAAGGCAAGTCCGCCTGGGAGATCGGCGAGATCCTCAGCATCACGCAACGCACGGCGGAAGAGCATCTTGCAACTGCCGCGCGCAAGCTTGGCGCCGTCAACCGGACGCATGCGGTCGCGATCGCGATCCGCCACAGAATCATCAGTCCTTGAAATCCTCGCCTACTGGGAAATTTCCCAATAGTCGGCTTTGCCTTTTTCGCTGAGGCTTCCCTCATTTCGAGCCATGGGGGAGTTCATGATTCATGTGATTTCTGCCGTCAACCGGCACCTCTACGAGGGCGTCCTCGAACAGCATTTTCGGGTCCGTCATGAGATCTTTGTCGAGGAGCGCAAATGGGAGGCGCTACGCAAGCCCGACGGCCGCGAGATCGATACCTACGACAATGAGGACGCGGTCTACCTGCTGGCTCTCGAAAACGGCCGGGTGCTCGGCGGCTCCCGCCTGTATCCGACCACCAAGCCGACGATGATGAGCCAGGTCTTCCCGCATCTCGCCGCGGTGCGCGGTTGCCCATCGGACCCGCTGGTCTGGGAGTGGTCGCGCTTCTTCGTCTCGCGCGAGCGCCGCGACGGCGTGTTCAATCTGCAGTTGATGGCGGCAGCGCAGGAGTTCTGTCTCGATCAGGGCATCGAGCGGCTCTGTCTCGTCATGGAGACTTGGTGGTTGCCGCGCTTCCATGACATCGGATTCGTCGTGACGCCGCTGGGATTACCGGCGCTGGTCGAGAATTCCTGGACCATGGCCGCGACGATCGATATCCGGCAGGAGTCGCTTGATATCGTGCGTGACCGTATCGGGATGACGAGCGTCGTCCGGCAGGACGGTCCGCGTATCGACTGCATCGCCCGTGCCAACCTTTGCGGCCTCGCCGCGCAACGAAAGAGCGCCTGAGATGTCGAACATGATGCGGGACAGCCAGATCATGGCGCAAACGAAGGACGAGAATCTCGGCTACATGTCGGACATGGCGCTCGAGCTGGCGCAGATGGCGGACGATTCTGGATTGGCGACGCTCGCCTATCTGTTCCGGATGGCGGCGCTGGAGGCCTCGACGGCCAACAGCGTGCTCGCCGAACCGGACGACCTTCCCCGGCAGATGACGTCGCACTAGACATCCCTGCATTCCGACGAATCGTGCACCCTCTCTCCGGCCCGCCGGCGAGAGGGTGGTCGTTTGGGTGCGGCAGGTTGCCCCAGCCTGCACGGCAGCTTTCTTGCAAGCCGATTTCGATCGCATGCATCGGCATGCAACAAAGTGCATGTTTGGTGTCGAATCGCTCTTGCCTCGGAACGATACTGCCATTACCCATTTTTCGGCCTTGAAGAGGCAGGGGGAGCTCTTTCACTGATGGCGACTGTGTTCGAACATCGGCGCGACGCTGCGTGCGCCTGAAAGAGTCTTGATGCTGCTCGTCGTCGAACAGTTCTTGAACGGATTGCAGTTCGGCCTGCTGCTGTTCCTCCTCGCCGCGGGCCTGACGCTGGTGTTCGGGATCATGGATCTCGTCAACCTCGCGCACGGCTCGCTCTATATGATGGGCGCCTATTTCGCCGCGACCTTTGCGGCCTGGACCGGCAGCTTCCTGCTCGGCGCGCTGATGGCGCTCGGCGCGACGCTGGTGCTCGGTATCGTGCTGGAGATGACCGCGCTCCGGCATCTCTATGGCCGCGACCATCTCGATCACGTGCTTGCCACCTTCGGCCTGATCCTGTTCTTCAACGAAGCCGTGCGGCTGATCTGGGGCCCGGCGGGCCTGGCGCTGCCTTTGCCGGCCTGGCTCACCGTGCCTGTGCCGATCCTGCCCGGCATTCACTATCCCGCCTATCGCCTCGCCATCATCGCGGTGGCGCTGCTGGTTGCGCTCTTGCTCTATCTCGGCGTGATGCGCACCCGCATCGGCATGCTGATCCGCGCCGGCGCCTCCAACCGCGAGATGATCGGCGCGCTCGGCATCAACATCAAGTTGCTCTACACGCTGGTGTTCGGCTTGGGAGCCGCGCTCGCCGGCCTGGCCGGCCTGATGCAGGCGCCCATCCTGACCGTGCAGATCGGCATGGGCGAGAACATCCTGATCCTCGCTTTCGTCATCATCGTGATCGGCGGCATCGGCTCGATCCGCGGCGCGTTCCTGGCCGCGATCTTCGTCGGCATGATCGACACGCTCGGCCGCGCCTTCCTGCCCAATCTGCTGCGGCAGGTGCTGAGCGGCGCCGCCGCTTCCACCGCCGCGCCCGCGCTGTCCTCCATGCTGATCTATCTCCTGATGGCGATGGTGCTGGTGGTGCGGCCGGAGGGGCTGTTTCCGGCCCACCGTCGATGAAGAGTTTGAGCGTGAGCAAGGCCGTCACGGCCCTGATGCTGGCGGGCCTCGTGCTGCTGCCGCTCTATTCGTCGCTGTCCGGCAACATCTTCATCCTGACGCTGTTCACCCGCATCATCATCCTGGCGCTGGCGGCGGCGAGCCTCAACCTCATCATGGGCTTTGGCGGCATGATGAGCTTTGGTCATGCGGCCTATCTCGGCATCGGCGGCTACGCCGTCGGCATGCTGGCGCAGGAAGGCGTCGGTTCCGGCTTCATCCAGTTTCCGGTCGCGCTCGCGGCCTCCGCGATCTATGCGCTCGTGATCGGCGCGCTCTCGCTTCGCACCCGCGGCGTCTACTTCATCATGATCACGCTCGCCTTCGCCCAGATGGCCTATTACGTCGCCTCGGGCCTGGCGCGCTACGGCGGTGATGACGGCCTCACCATCTACAAGCGCAGCGATTTCTCCGGGCTGGTCGATCTGTCGAACCGCACGCAGTTCTATTATCTCTGCCTGGCCTGCCTGTTCGGCGTCATCTTCCTGATCTGGCGCATCGTCAATTCACGCTTCGGCCTCGTGGTGCAGGGCCTGCGCTCCAACGAGCAGCGCATGCAGGCGATCGGCTTTCCCGCCAAGCGCTACCAGCTGGTCTGCTTCGTCATATCAGGCACCATGTGCGGCCTTGCCGGCGCGCTGCTCGCCAACAACACCGATTTCGTCAGCCCGGCCGTGATGTACTGGACCCGTTCCGGCGACCTCATGGTGATGGTGATCCTGGGCGGCATGGGGACGCTGTTCGGCCCGGTCATGGGCGCGGTGGTGTTCCTGTTGCTGGAAGAATTCCTGTCGCAGATCACCGAATACTGGGCGCTGATCATGGGCCCGCTGTTGCTGCTGATCGTGCTGTTCGGCCGCGGCGGCATCATGGGCATGCTCGGGAGGGCTGGCCGTGGCTGAACCCTTGCTCCGCGTCGAAAAGCTGGTGCGCCGCTTCGGCGGCATCCTCGCGACCGACAACGTCTCGCTCGACGTCGCCAGCGGCGAGCTGCATGCCATCATCGGTCCGAACGGCGCCGGCAAGACCACGCTGATCAGCCAGCTCACCGGGCATCTCGAGCCGCATTCCGGCAGCGTCTCGCTGGCGGGGCGCGACATCACCTATCTGCCCGCCTATCGCCGCTGCGCGCTGGGGCTTGCCCGCTCGTTCCAGATCACCTCGCTGTTGCTCGACTTCACCGCCGCCGACAATGTCGCGCTGGCGGCGCAGGCGCATGCCGGCACCTCGTTCCGCTTCTTCGCCAACGCTCGCAAGGAGCGATCCTTGCGCGATGCCGCCCATGCCGCGCTCGATCGCGTCGGCCTCGGCCACCGTGCCGATATCGTGGTGAACAGGCTCAGCCATGGCGAGCGGCGCGAGCTGGAGCTTGCGGTTGCGCTCGCGAGCAAGCCGAAGCTCTTGCTGCTCGATGAGCCCATGGCCGGCCTCGGCGTCACCGAATCCCAGCGCATGGTGAAGCTGCTCCAGGAGCTGCGGAAGGAAGTCTCGATCGTGCTGGTCGAGCACGACATGCCGGCGGTGTTCGCGCTGGCCGATCGCATCTCGGTGCTGGTCTATGGCCGCGTCATCGCCTCCGGCGATCCCGCCGCGATTCGGGCCAACGAAGACGTCAAGCGCGCCTATCTCGGCGATCAGCATGTGGTGACGCATCATGGCTGACACGCTGCTCGACGTCGACGGCATCGAGACCTGCTACGGCCTGTCCCAGGTGCTGTTCGGCCTTTCGCTGTCGATCAAGCCGGGCGAGATGGTCTCGCTGATGGGCCGCAACGGCATGGGCAAGACCACCACCATCCGCTCCATCATGGGCCTGACGCCGGCACGCGCAGGCAGCATCCGCTTCGCTGGCGCCGAGGTGCGACAGCTTCCGTCCTATAGAATTGCAAAGCTCGGCGTCGGCCTCGTCCCCGAGGGACGTCAGATCTTCCCGAACCTCACCGTGCGCGAAAATCTGGTCGCGGCCGCGGCGGATCGCTTCAACAGCAATAATCCCTGGACGCTCGCCGCAATCTACGTGCTGTTCCCACGCCTTGCCGAGCGTGCGTCCAACATGGGCAACCAGCTCTCCGGCGGCGAGCAGCAGATGCTCGCGATCGGCCGCGCGCTGATGACGAATCCAAAACTCCTGATCCTGGACGAGGCGACCGAAGGGCTCGCGCCCCTGATCCGCGAGGAGATCTGGAGCTGCCTGTCGCTGCTCAAGAGCCGGGGACAGTCAATCCTGGTCGTCGACAAGAACGTCGACCACCTCGCCCGCATCTGCGATCGCCACACGATCATCGAGCGCGGCAAGACGGTGTGGAGCGGTACCTCGAACGAGCTGATGGCCGCGCCGGACTTGCAGCACAAATATCTGGGGATTTGACTCCCCGCTCTCCCCGTCATTGCTTCGTCGCAAGGGCGCCTCGCAATGACGGGGTAGAGAGCGGCGAGCTCTCACCAATAAATCCCGTGCCGATGCAGCTCGCGGATCACGCGCGCCTCGGTGGACGGCTGACGGTGTTTCGGTTTCGCCCTTTCGCTCGTCTTCACCACTGGTGCGGTAGTGGACTGAACGGGCGTCGTGGCAACCGGAGCGGTTGCGGCTGGAGCCGCTGCGGTGGTCGGCGCGACAGCAGTGCTTGCCGCCGTCGGTGTCGTCGTCGCGGTCTGCACATTTGACGACTGCGTCACCATCGGCGGCTGCGGCGTGACTGCCGTCGGCTCGGTCGCCTGCTGGCTCGCATCTGTTGCCGCCAGGCTCAGGCTGCGCGAACCGCCGGCATAGGCTTGGGTCGCCAGCAGCGACATCGTCGCGATCAGGATCAGCTTGCGCATGGAAGTCCCCTTCATTCGGTCAATCTGTCTGACCTGATTTGCGCGCCGTCAGCGCGCCAGCCGATGCGTCCCGATCTCGATCAGGGTGGTCCGGCAGGAGAGGCGGTAGATCAGGCTGAATAATTGGTCCCACATGATCGAACTCCATTGTTCATCACGGACGTAATCTAGACCCGGCGTCTTTCCGCCGGTTTTCGAGGGATGAGGAAAATGGCTTCGTCGGGCGGCTACGAGATGTCGTCGGAACCGGTGGGACGAAACAGCCTCACGGCGGTGTGAGAGCCGCGCTCAAAACACCTCGAAATATTCGCGATGCTCCCAGTCGGTCACCTCGGACAGGAAGCGGTCGATCTCGGCGTTCTTGATGTGGGTGTAGTAGTCGACGAACTCTGGTCCCAACTTTTCGCGGAAGAACGGATCGTCCTTCAGCGCGCTGACCGCATCGCGCAGCGATTTCGGCAGCAGCGGTGCCCTGGTCTCGTAGGGCGTGTCGGCCGAGGGGCCGGGATCGAGCTTGCGGTCGACGCCGTCGAGCCCTGAGAGGATCTGCGAGGCCATGTAGAGATAGGGATTGGCGGCGGGCTCGCCGATGCGATTCTCCAGGCGCGTTGCGGCATCGCCGGCGCCTCCGAGCACGCGGACCATCACGCCGCGATTGTCGCGCCCCCAGATCGCGCGGTCCGGGGCCAGCGAATAGGACCGATAGCGCTTGTAGCCGTTGATGGTCGGGGTGGTGAACACGGTCGATGCGCGGGCGTGATCAAGCAGGCCGGCGAGATAGGCGCGGCCGAACGCGCTGAGATGTTCGCCGTCGTCCTTCGTCATGAACAGGTTGTCGCCGCTCGCGCGCGAGACGACGGACTGATGCAGGTGCCAGCCGCTCGCGAACACGTTCGGCAGTTTTGGGCGGCACATGAAGGTGGCGTGATAGCCATGGCGGCGTGCGATCTGCTTCACGGCGCTGCGGAACAACACCATGTTGTCGGCAGGCTCGAGCCCCTTCTTCGGCGCGAAGGTGAATTCGCACTGGCTGGGTCCGAACTCGACCTCGACCGAGCGCAAGGGCAGCCCAAGCGCCACGATGTCACGCCGCAAGATCTCCAGCACCGGCTCCATCTGATCGAAGCGCTGCTCGGTGAGGTATTGATAGCCGTGGCTGAGCAGGCTCACCGAGGGCGGCGTGCCCGGCTGGCCGGCATCCTCAGGCCGCATGTGCGCGTCGTCGAGCCTGAAGATGTGGAATTCCACCTCGAGCCCGGCGACGAAGTCGTAACCGCGCGTGCCGAGCTCATCGAGCACGCGCTTGTAGAGCCCGCGCGTCGCGAACGGCACCGGGCGGCCGTCGTTGAAATAGAGGTCGCACAGCACCCACCCTGTGGCAAGCGCCCACGGCAGCACGCGAAACGTGGTGGGATCGGCGACCATCAGCACATCGGCCGCGCCCTCCATCTCTTTCATGCCGAAGCCGCCGCCGGAAGTGAACACCGGAAATACCGTACGGTGCGAGGTGTCCTTGGCGAGCATGGTGGTGGTGATGGAGCAGCCGCTTTCCAGAGCGGCGATCGCCTCGGAGGCGACGATGGTCTTGCCGCGCAGGATGCCGTGCTGGTCGGGGAAGGCGAGGCGGATGACCTCGAGGTTCTTTTCCTCGGCAATGCGCCGCATGCGCGCCGCCGCGTCTTTCTGCTCATCCGACCACAGCGCATGGCGCGCGACGAAAGTCACTTTGTTCGTTCCTTCTCGCTCGACGGGAGTATAGGGCACACTGTCATCGTCCGCCTTGTGCGCGCTGCGCACTGGGGCGGACGATCCAGTATTCCAGAGACGGCAAGGTATCCACGAGAGGCCGCGGCGTACTGGATGCCCCGCTTTCGCGGAGCATGACAGCGGAGGATGAGGAGCCGCCGTCGCGGCTCGCTGGCGGCGATTGGCATCGTCACTCCGCCGCCGTTAGCCGGTGCACGTTGTCCGCGAGCTCCTTCGGCACCGGCGCGGTCCAGGGCGCGCCGCGGCGGCGCTTGACGTCGACTTCCATCCAGTAGGTCTCCCAGCCCCGCGTCGGCCCGATGCCGTCCATCGTCGCCGGTCCCTGGATCGAACGCGCGTTGGCTTCGTCCAGAAACAGCATCGGCTTCTCGCCGCCCTGGACCTTCTCGATCTCCTGCCGCAGCAGGCGGCGGTATTGCACGATCGCCTTGTCGCTCGAACCGAGATGCTCCTTGGTGCGGTCCTGGATCGCGCCCATCGACTCCACCGCCCATTGGTCGTGGACGTTGATGTCGGTGCCCATGCCGGTATAGGTCGCGGTCTGCTGCTCGTGCGGATCGAAGCCGTAATCGTTGCTGCGGTTCTTGCGCGAGACGTAGTCGGGCAGCTCATAGAGCTCGAGCCGCTGGTCGCGCATCTTCTGCTTGTCGACCGGGTTCGAGTAGCTGGTGAAGATCGCGTACCAGTAGCAGTTCTCGTCATCGACCGGCACGTGCCACTGCGTGATCGTCATCTCCGTGCTCATGGGGATGACGAAGCCGTGCGGGAAGAGCTGGTTGGTGACGCGCACATGGGTGCGCTCTTCGTCGATCTCGCGCAGCGCGATCAGCCGCAGGCCATATTCGGTGTGCTCGACATTGATGATCGGGCGGTCGTATTCGCGCAGGATTTTTGTCATCGGCAGGTCGGAGCCGGCGGAGGCGCCGCGAAATTGCTTGCCGTAGGCGGTCGAGGTGTCCTCGTCCTCAAAGAAGCGGTGCAAATAGGAGGCGTGGGCGGGATCGATGCCGACTTCCAGCGCCTGCAGCCAGTTGCAGGCCATGTGGCCCTTGAACGCGAATGTATGGCTGCCCGGGGCAATGAAGCAGTCGATCTCCGGGAATGCGGGCGGCTCACCCTCGCCGAGATAAGCCCAGAGGATGCCGCTCTTCTCCACCACGGGATAGGAGCGTTGGCGGATGTTCTGGCAGAGCTTGGAATCCTTCGGCTCGGCCGGCGTCTCGATGCACTGGCCGATGGCGTCGAACAGCCAGCCATGGAAGGCGCAGCGCAAGCCGCCATGCTCCAACCGTCCGAAGGCGAGGTCGGCACCGCGATGCGCGCAGTGGCGGTCGATCAGGCCATAGCGCCCGCTCTCGTCGCGGAACAGCACCAGGCTCTCGCCGAGCAGTCTGACGGGACGGATCGGCCGCGCGCCCTCCAGCTCGTCGACCAGCGCCGCCGGCTGCCAGTAGCTCCGCATCAGCTTGCCGCAGGGGTCCTTGGGCCCGGTGCGGGTGATCAGGTCGTTCTGCTCCTGGCTCATCATGGCGAGTGCATCCTTGTGGAGTGGCGAGTGTTCGCCTATTGAACGAATGGGCGAATTATGACATGCCTTGGAGCGGCAGCAAGCACTATTTTGCAGGATTGTCCCTGACACCATGCCCAAGCTGAAGCGAAGTGAGACTGACGAGCGTCCGACGGATTTCGTCGAGGCCCTCGACCGCGGCCTGCGCCTGCTGCAGTGCTTCGGCACCACGGCCGGCCCGATGACCCTGAGCGATCTCGCCCGGGCCGCCGATCTGCCGCGCGCGACGACGCGGCGCATGCTGTTCACGCTGCAGCGCGGCGGTTTTGCCAGTGGTGACGGAAAGCTGTTCGCGCTGACGCCGCATGTGCTGACGCTGGCGGCGTCCTATTTGCGTTCGAGCCAACTTGTCGCGGTGCTTCAGCCCTTGCTCGATCGCATCGCAACGGCCGCTCAGGAGATCTCCTCGCTCGCGGTGCTCGATGGCGATGAGGTCGTGTTCATCGCGCGTGGCGGTCCGACGCGGGTGTTCTCCGGCGGATTGGAGATCGGCTACCGCCTGCCGGCCTTCTGTACCTCGGTCGGCCGCGCCATGCTCGGCCAGCTCGACGATGCCGAGCTCGCCGCGCGCCTGACGACGATGAAGCGGGAGGCGCTGACGCCGCAGACGGTGACCGATCCCAAGGCGCTGCTCGCGCGCATCGCCGCAGACCGCGCACAGGGCTATGCGCTGGTCGACCGCGAGGCCGAGCCGCATTTCCGCTCGATCTCGGTCCCTGTCCGCCGCTACGACGGCGTGATCGTCGCCGCCATCAACATGGGCGCCCATGTCGATCGCGTGCCGGCGCGGGAACTGGTCGACCGCTTCCTGCCGTTGCTGCGGGACGGCGCGGAGGCGGTGCGTTCGCAGCTTCTATAGCTGCTCCCGCCGCCTCGAAACCGGTGCTATAATTGTCGTGAACACAAGAGAACAGGGAGGACACCATGAACCACACCATGGTTCCCAGTGATCGCGTGGAGCACGTCGCCGTCTACGGACGCGACGGCACGAAGCTCGGCGCGATCGAGCGACTGATGCTCGACAAGGTGAGCGGAATGGTCGCCTATGCGGTGATCAAGACCGGCGGGCTGCTCGGGACACATCACCATTATCCGCTGCAGTGGAGTGCGCTGAAATACGATCCGGGACGGCAGGCGTTCCAGATCGACACGACGCTGGAGGAGCTCAGCAGCGGCCCGTGCGAGTTCGATGGCGACGCGTTCGACTGGGGCGACCGCTCGCGGCCGTACCCGCATCCGCATTACTGGGCGATCTAGCGGCGTCGGGAGTATTGTAGCCCCGGGTGAGCAGCGTCACGTCCGGTTGCGCATCCAATCGGCAAGACCTGACAGCGCCTTGTCGAGAGCCTGCCGTGCGGCGCTGTCGGTCACCGTCTCTTCCAGCGCGCCGTGCATGCAGAGCATCCAAGCGTCGCGCTCGGCGTCCCCAATGGCGAAGCCGAAATGGCGCTGGCGCAGCCGCGGATGGCCCTTCTCGACGGAGTAAAGCCGCGGGCCGCCGGTCCATTCGGTCAGATAGCGCTTCAAGACGTCCCTGATCAGGCCGAGATCGGCCGCATGCATGGCGCGGATCACTTGCGCTTCCGGCAGCGTGTCCATGCGGTCGTAGAAGCGGTCGACAAGTCGATCGATCGTGGCGCTGCCGCCGATCCGCTCGAACATGGAGATGGTGACGTCGCTGTCGGTCATCGTCTATCCCAAGGGTTGCTGTTGGGCTCGGATATAGGGACATCGTGGCGTACCCACAAACTCCGCTGTCGTCCCGGATCTGCGCTTACGCTTGTCCGGGACGACAGCGGAGGGCGTGGATACAGCTACAGCTACAGCGCCACGCTGCGCAGACCGAAGCTGCGGGCTTCATTCTGCAGCACCGGCCGCACCGCATCGATCAGGCGCGCAGCTGCGGCATCGACCGACAGCCCCGCCGTATCCACCACCGCCGTCGCGCGCGAATACAGTGGCTCGCGGCTGAGCAGGATGTTGCGCAGCTCTGTCATCGCCGAGCGATCATCCGCCATCGGGCGCAGATCGCCCTGGCGGCGGACGCGGGCCATGTGCTCCTCGGGCTCGGCCTTCAGCCAGATCGTGTAGAACGAGCTCAGGACCTGATCGAAGGTCAGCGGCTCGGAGACGATGCCGCCGCCGGTTGCCAGCACCATCAGCTCGTTGCGCGCGAGCAGCTGCTGCAGTGCCGCCTGCTCCATGCGACGAAAGCCCTCCTGGCCGTAGAGCGCGATGATCTCGGCGACCGAGAGCCCGTTCTGCTGCTCGACCTCCTTATTGAGCTCGACGAAGCTCCAGCCGATCTTCTTCGCCAGCATCCGCCCAAGCGTCGATTTGCCGGCGCCGCGCAGGCCGATCAGCGCGATGCCGCAGAATGGCGCGCGCCGGGCTGCGGACGCGCTACCGCCGGCGAGCAGATCCTTGGCCTGCGCGATCTGGCTAGGGGTCGCCTTGCGCAAGAGGTCGCGAAACATCTGCCAGTCCGGCGTCGGATCGGCGCTAGGCAGCAGGTCTTCGAGATGCGCACCCATCGCGTCGGAGACGCGGCGCAGCAGCACGATCGAGACATTGCCCTTGCCGCTCTCGAGCTGCGCGATGTAGCGCTCCGAAATTCCTGATACCTTGGCGAGCACTTTGCGCGACATGCCACGCAGCGCGCGCATGGTGCGCACGCGCTGGCCGAGCTGTTCGAGGAAGCGGGATTCGGCGTCGGGACTTTCGGTCATGAGCCTTCTTTACAAATGTCCTGCGGCGCGTTTTAATGAAACATAGTGCCTGCTGGCATTGACAGCAAGCCGCCGTGGTGTCTTTCTATGAATTATAATTCTAAATTCAGGGGAGATGTCCGTGAGCGAGGGATCCTACAACGCGGTGACCTGGCTGCTCGACCGTAACGTCGAGGAGGGCCGCGGCAGCAAGCTCGCCTTCGACGACACCGTCTCGCGGCTCACCTATGGCGAGCTTCAGCGCGAGACCCGGCGCGCCGCCAACATGCTGCGCCGGCTTGGCGTCCGCCGCGAGGAGCGCGTGGCGATGATCATGCTTGATACGGTCGATTTCCCGATCGTGTTCCTGGGCGCGATCCGCGCCGGCATCGTGCCGGTGCCGCTCAACACGCTGCTGACTGCGGACCAATACGCCTACATCCTCGCCGACTGCCGCGCGCGCGTGCTGTTCGTGTCCGAGGCGCTCTATCCCGTCATCAAGGACGTCGTCGGCCGCATGCCGGATCTCGAGCATGTCGTGGTCTCCGGCGCCAAGCAGAATGGCCACAAGCAGCTTGCGGAGGAGATCGCCGGCGAGAGCGATCAATTCACCACCGCCGCGACGCACCCCGATGAGCCGGCGTTCTGGCTCTACTCTTCAGGCTCGACTGGCATGCCCAAGGGCGTGCGCCATCTGCATTCGAATCTGCAGGCGACCGCAGACACCTACGCCAAGCAGGTGCTCGGCATTCGCGAGAGCGATGTTTGCCTGTCGGCGGCGAAACTGTTCTTCGCCTATGGCCTCGGCAATGCGCTGACCTTCCCGATGTCGGTCGGCGCCAGCGTGATCCTCAACAGCGAGCGGCCGACGCCGGCGCGCATGTTCGACCTGATGAACCGCTACAACCCCTCGATCTTCTACGGCGTGCCGACGCTGTTCGCGGCGATGCTCAACGACGAGGCGATGAAGAGCGAACGCGGCGGCAAGTCCTTGCGCATCTGCACCTCGGCCGGCGAGGCGCTGCCGGAATCCGTCGGCAACAGCTGGAAGGCGCGGTTCGGCGTCGACATCCTCGACGGCGTCGGCTCGACCGAGCTGTTGCACATCTTCCTGTCGAATGCGCCCGGCGACATCAAATACGGCTCGTCCGGCAAGCCGGTGCCGGGCTATGCGGTGCGGCTGGTCAACGAGGCCGGCCAGGACGTCGCCGATGGCGAGGTCGGCGAGCTCTTGGTCGATGCGCCTTCCGCCGGCGAGGGCTATTGGAATCAGCGCCACAAGAGCCGCCGCACCTTCGAGGGGCCATGGACCCGCACCGGCGACAAATATGTTCGTGACGCGGATGGCCGCTACACTTTCTGCGGCCGCGCCGACGACATGTTCAAGGTCTCCGGCATCTGGGTTTCGCCCTTCGAGGTCGAGAGCGCGCTGATCACGCATCCGGCCGTCCTGGAGGCGGCCGTTGTCCCCGAGGCTGATCCGGAAGGATTGCTGAAGCCCAAGGCCTTCGTCGTGCTGCGGCCGGGCGCAGCCACGACGGACTTGCAGGAGATGCTGAAGGCGCACGTCAAGCAGAAGATCGGCCCGTGGAAATATCCGCGTTGGATCGAAGTGGTGGAGTCGCTGCCGAAGACGGCGACCGGAAAGATCCAGCGGTTCAAGCTGCGCGAGGGCGCGCATTGAGAACACAGGCGACGGACTCGCTTGCTTACCCTCCCCTGGAGGGGGAGGGTAAGCAAGCGAGCGCAGCGAGATGCGTGACGGGGTGGGGTGATCTCTCCACACGGGCGGTGCATCTGCGGAGAGACTGTCACCCCACCCCGCTTCACAGCTCGCTGCGCTCGCTGTGAATCGACCCTCCCCCTCCAGGGGAGGGTGGCATCTCGGCATCGGCTAGGAATGGGAATTCGATCATGACCAATCTCACCCCCACCGGCTTCCTCAGCATCGGCGGCGCCAGCCTCGAATACAAATGGCTTGCGCCGCAAGCTGCCGATGCCTCGACCATCGTCATGCTGCATGAAGGCCTCGGCTCGGTCGGCCTCTGGGGCGACTTCCCGGAGAAGCTCCAGCAAGCCACGGGCGCGGGCGTCTTCGTCTACTCGCGCGCAGGCTACGGCCAGTCCAGTCCGGTCGCGCTGCCGCGGCCGCTCGACTACATGCAGCGTGAGGCGCTCGACGTGCTGCCGAAGGTTCTCGATGCGATTCAGTTCAAGCGTGGCCTGTTGCTCGGCCATTCCGACGGCGCCTCGATCGCGACGATCTATGCCGGCGCGCATCAGGATCATCGCCTCAGCGGCCTCGTGCTGATCGCGCCGCATTTCATCGTCGAGGACGTCTCGGTCAAATCCATCGCCGCGATCAAGACGACGTTCGAGACCACGGACCTGAAGACGAAACTGGCGCGCTGGCACAAGGACGTCGACAACGCCTTCTACGGCTGGAACGGCGCCTGGCTCGATCCAAAATTCCGCGATTGGGATATCTCGGAGTACCTCGCCTATATCCGCGTCCCCATCATGGTCGTGCAGGGCGTGGACGACCAGTATGGCACCCTGCGCCAGGTCGAGATCGCGCAGGAGGAGTGTTACTGCCCGGTCGATCTGAAGATCATTTCAGGCGCGGGACATTCTCCGCATCGTGAGGCGCCGGCGCCGACGCTCGAGGCGATCGAGCAATTCGCACGGGCGGCCCTGCGCGACGATCAGGGCTTGCAAGGACGCGCCGCCTAACGGCGGCGCAGAATGGCTGCTATGAAACAAAGTGCATGCTTAGGCGTTTGAGGGCTAGACGCGCTCCAAAAGATGCACTATTGTGCATCTAACGCTCAAGTCAGAACGCAAAATCAAGCTCAGGGATGACCCATGGCCGGGGAAGATCGGCGCCTCGCAGGCGGCGCGACATTCATCGATTTCCAGACCGAACCGTCCCGCTACAAGCACTGGAAGCTCGCGGTTGACGGCGACGTCGCGACGCTGACCATGGACGTCGACGAGAATGGCGGCCTGTTCGAGGGCTACCTGCTCAAGCTCAACTCTTACGACCTCGGCGTCGACATCGAGCTTGCCGACGCGGTCCAGCGGCTGCGCTTCGAGCATCCCGAGGTGAAGGTCGTGCTGCTGCGCTCGGCCAAGAACCGCGTGTTCTGCGCCGGCGCCAACATCCGCATGCTGGCGGGCTCGACCCATGCCCACAAGGTGAACTTCTGCAAATTCACCAACGAGACCCGCAACGGCATGGAAGACTCTTCGGAGAATTCCGGCCAGCGCTTCATCACGGTGGTGAACGGCTCCGCCGCCGGCGGCGGCTATGAGCTGGCGCTCGCGACCGACCACATCATCCTCGCCGACGACGGTGCGTCCGCCGTCGCGCTGCCCGAGGTGCCGCTGCTCGCGGTGCTGCCCGGCACCGGCGGCCTCACCCGCGTCGTCGACAAGCGCAAGGTGCGCCGCGACCACGCCGACTTCTTCTGCACTATCGAGGAGGGCGTGAAGGGCAAGCGCGCGGTGCAGTGGCGCCTCGTCGACGAGATCGCGCCGAACTCGAAGTTAGAGGCCAAGATCACCGAGCGTGCCAAGGAGTTTGCGGCCGCCTCGACGCGCAAGGGCAGCGGCAAGGGCATCGCTCTGACGCCGCTCAAGCGCTTGATCGACGCCACCAGCATCCGTTACGGCTTCGTCACCGTCGACATCGACCGCGCGGCGCGCATCGCCACCATCTCGATCAAGGCGCCGGAGGCCGCGCCGCCCGCCGACATCGACGGCATGATGGCGCAAGGGGCCTCGTTCTGGCCGCTCCAGGTCGCGCGCGAGCTCGACGACGCCATCCTGCACCTGCGCATCAACGAGCTCGAGATCGCCATGCTGGTGTTCAAGAGCCACGGCGACCGCGCCCATGTGCTCACGTGCGATGCCTTCCTCGAAGCCAACAAGGCGCACTGGCTGGTCAACGAAATCAGGCATTACTGGAAGCGCGTGCTCAAGCGCATCGACGTCACCTCGCGCACGCTGGTGACGCTGGTCGAGCCGGGCTCCTGCTTTGCCGGCACGCTGGCCGAGCTCGTCTTCGCCGCCGACCGCTCCTACATGCTGATCGGCACGCGCCAGGGCGACAACCGTCCGCCGCCGTCGATCGAGCTGTCCGCCATGAATTTCGGTCCGTATCCGATGAGCCATGGGCTGACGCGGTTGCAAGCGCGCTTCCAGGCCGATCCGTCCGATGTGGAGCGCGCGGAAGCAACGCTTGGCACCAGCCTCGATGCCGAGCAGGCGGAAGAGCTCGGCCTCGTCACCTTCGCGCTCGACGACATCGATTGGGACGACGAGGTTCGCGTGTTCCTCGAGGAGCGCGCCAGCTTCTCGCCCGACAGCCTCACCGGCATGGAAGCGAGCCTCCGCTTCGTCGGTCCCGAGACGATGGAATCAAAGATCTTCGCGCGCCTCACCGCCTGGCAGAACTGGATCTTCCAGCGCCCCAACGCGGTCGGCGAGGAAGGCGCGCTGCGCCGCTACGGCAGCGGCCAGAAGCCGAAATTCGATATGACGCGGGTGTAACGACTTTAGCGTCCCGGGCGCGGCGCAGCGCGAAGCGGTGCGACGCAGAACCGGGACCCAGAAGGACCAGACATAGGTCCCGGCTCAGCAGTGCAGCACTTCGCGCCGCACTGCATCCGGGACACGAGACCGATCAAGGAGAAGCGGCCATGAACATGAACATCATGAACGTCGACTACTCGACCAAGATTCCCAACAACGTGAATCTCGCCGAGGACCGCCAGGTGCTGAAAGCGCTGGAAGGCTGGCATCCCGGCTACATGGACTGGTGGAGCGACATGGGGCCGGAAGGCTTCCAGGAATCGCTGGTCTATCTGCGCACCGCTTACTCGGTCGATCCGCGCGGCTGGGCCAAGTTCGATTACGTCCGCATGCCCGAATATCGCTGGGGCATCCTGCTGGCGCCGCAGGAAGAGAACCGCGTCGTGCCGTTCGGCGAGCATTATGGCGAGCCGGCCTGGCAGGAGGTCCCGGGCGAGCATCGCGCCATGCTGCGCCGCCTGATCGTGATCCAGGGCGACACCGAGCCGGCCTCGGTCGAGCAGCAGCGCCATCTCGGCAAGACCGCACCCTCGCTCTACGACATGCGCAATCTGTTCCAGGTCAACGTCGAGGAAGGCCGCCACCTCTGGGCGATGGTCTACCTGCTCCAGAAATATTTCGGTCGCGACGGACGCGAGGAGGCCGATGATCTCTTGCGCCGCCGCTCCGGCGATGCCGATGCGCCGCGCATGCTGGGCGCCTTCAACGAGGCGACGCCGGACTGGCTGTCCTTCTTCATGTTCACTTATTTCACCGACCGCGACGGCAAGATGCAGCTGCACTCACTGGCGCAGTCGGGCTTCGATCCGCTGTCGCGCACCTGCCGCTTCATGCTGACGGAAGAGGCGCATCACATGTTCGTCGGCGAGACCGGCATCACCCGCGTCGTGCAGCGCACCTGCGATGCGATGAAGGCGGCCGGCATCACTGATCCCACCGACATCGCGAAAGTCCGCTCCCTCGGCGTCATTGATCTTCCGACCATCCAGAAGAAGCTGAACCTGCACTATACGCTGTCGCTCGACCTGTTCGGCTCGGAAGTCTCGACCAACGCGGCCAACGCCTTCAACGCCGGCATCAAGGGCCGCTATCACGAGACCCAGATCGACGACGATCACCAGCTCAAGAACTCCACCTATCCGGTGCTCAAGCTGGTCAATGGCGAGATCAAGCTGGTCGACGAGCCGGCGCTGACCGCGCTCAACATGCGGCTGCGCGACGATTACAGCCAGGATTGCGTCAAGGGCATGCTGCGCTGGAACAAGGTGATCTCGACCGCGGGCTACGATTTCAAGCTGACGCTGCCCAACGTCGCTTTCCACCGCCACATCGGCGAGTTCAAGGACGTGCACGCGACGCCCGACGGCATCCTGATCGACGATGCGACCTGGGCGAAGCGACGGGACGAATGGCTGCCGTCGGCGAGCGACGGCGACTTCATCACCTCCCTGATGCAGCCCGTCACCGAAATCGGCCAGTTCGCCTCCTGGATCTCGCCGCCCAAGGTCGGCATCGACAACAAGCCCGGCGATTTCGAGTACGTGAAGATCGAGTCGTAGGCGTCAGGGGCGAACACTCTTGCCATTCGAAGACTGTCATCACCCGCGAAGGCGGGTGATCCAGTATTCCAGAGACGGTTATGATAGAGCCGAGAGGCCGCGGCGTACTGGATGCCCCGGTCAAGCCGGGGCATGACAGCGAGTGTGTGGTGAGGGTGGAGCGTAAGCAGCCCGCCCCCTACCCCGCGATCTCCAGCCCCGCATTGGCGTAGACCACGCCGCCATCCACCGCGATGGTGTTGCCGACCACGTAATCGCCCGCACGCGAGGCGAGATAGATCGCAACGCCAGCCATGTCCTCGTCCGTGCCGATCCGCCGCGCCGGAATGCGCTTTGCGACCTCGTCGGCGTGGTCGCGCGCGGCGCGGTTCATGTCGGACTTGAACGCGCCCGGCGCGATCGCGGTGACGTTGATGTTGTCCTTGATCAGCTTCGTCGCCATGCGCCGCGTCAGATGGATCACGGCGGCTTTGCTGGCGGCGTAGGAATAGGTCTCGCTCGGATTGACGAAGATGCCATCGACCGAGGCGATGTTGATGACCTTGGCGGGCCGCTCATGCGAAGCTGCCGCGCGCAGCGGTTTCGCCAGCGCCTTGGTCAGGAAGAACAGCGACTTGACGTTGAGGTCCATCACCTTGTCCCAGCCGCTCTCCGGGAATTCGTCGAATTCCGCGCCCCAGGCGGCACCGGCATTGTTGACGAGGATATCGAGCTTCGGCTCCAGCTTGATGATTTCGCCGGCGAGCTTGTTGCAGCCTTCGACGGTCGAGATGTCGATCGGCAGCGCGATGCATTCGCCGTCGTATTGCGCGGTGAGCTCCTGGGCCGTGGCCTCGCACGGTCCGGCCTTGCGCGCGGTGATGTAGACCTTTGCCGCGCCGGCGCTGAGAAATCCCGCCGCGATCATCTTGCCGATGCCGCGCGAGCCGCCGGTCACCAGCGCGACACGGCCTTTGAGCGAGAACAGATCGTTGAACATGGTACCTCCCTTGGTTGGCGCTGGTTGTGAGCGGGGCGGCGAGGGGAGTCAAGGAAGGCTGCGCGCCGGGTGCATCGGTCGTTCAACCAGCTCGGTGTCGTCCCGGACAAGCGCAAGCGCAGATCCGGGCCCCATAGCCACAGGGAGACGTTTGGCGAAGATTGGTCGTTCGGGATTGGCAGCGCATACGAACGATAAATTCCGCGGTATGGGTCCCGGATCGGTGCGCGCGCTTAGGGCGCGCTTGTCCGGGACGACAGCGGAGCTTGGAGCGGCTACGCCGCCGCGATCCGGCGAAAACCGTTCCACATCGCGGTCGCGGCGCCCGAGGTCAGCACCGGCAGGATCCGCGTGTCCTGGTAGTTGCCATTGAGCGAGACGCGGGGCAGCGCGGTCATGTGGCCGGCATTCTCCGCGAACAGCATGCCGGGCCGTGTCGTCACCGCGGTCTTGAAGCCGGCGGAAGCGGCAAGGGCGAATTCGCGCATCCCCGCGGCCTCGCGGTCGCCATAGGGGTAGGCAAGATGCAACACAGGGCGCTCCAGCGCCTGCTCGATCCGCGCGCGGCTCACGGCCATCTCCTGCGCGGCGATGTCTTCCGCCTGCTTGGCGAGGTTGCAATGGCTGACGCTATGCGCGCCGATCGTGACCAGCGGATCGGCGGCAAATGTCTTCACCTCGGCCCAGGACAGGCACAGGCTGCGGCACAGCGCTTCCATGTCGACGTCGTACGCCGTGCACAGCGCCCCGATCTCACGCGCCAGGTCGTGCTCGCCCGGCAGCGCGCGCAGCCAGTCGTGCAGACGGTCGAACGCCGCCTGCTTCGCCGCAGTCGTCGTCGCATCGAGCCGCAGCGCGGAATTGCCGATTCTGACGTCGATCTGCTCGGCTTTGGCGATCACGGCCTCCAGCGCCGTCCACCACAATCGTCCGGTGCCCTCGGCAAAATCGCTCGCGACATAGACCGCCAGCGGCGCGTCAAATTCGCGCAGCACCGGCAGTGCGTAGTCCAGATTGTCGCGATAGCCGTCATCGAGGGTGAAGGCGGCGAAGCGGCGGTCGAACCGGCCCTGCACCAGCCGCTCGTGCAGCTCGTCCATGCTGACGATGTCGATGTCGCGCGAGCGCAAATGGCACAGCGTCGCGCGCAGGAATTCGGGGGTGACTTCGAGATGCCGGTTCGGCTGGAATGCGGCATCACGGGCCGGCCGCACGTGGTGCAGCATGAAAATGGCGCCGACGCCCGACAAAAGCGGGCGTAACAGGTGGTGCGCGCCGCTGAAATAGAGTGCTCCCAGCCCGGCGCGGATGACGTTGTTACGCAGTTGTTTCATGACCGGCTGGGGGACTCTGGCATTCCGCCTTCAACTTACGGAAGAACCCTTGAAGAAAGAGTTATTCCGATTGTCCGACCCGGGCCTTCGGAACGGCACCATTTCCGGTTTGACAGCCTGCCAAGGGTTTGTTTTGTCTCCGTTTCCAGAGTTCGGGTCGTCGAATGCAGAAGCTTTTCAGGTGGGCCAGCAAATGGTGGCCGGGGCTGATCCCCCTGGCCGTCATGTGGGGATTTGCGGCTTGGAATAATACCTTACCGGTCGAGGCCGATCTGTCGGCCCGCAGCTCGGCTGCGTTGAAGGATACTGTTCTGGACAAGACCCGCATCGCGGTTGATGGCCGCGACGTCAGCCTGGCCGCGGACGCCTTCTCCGGGGAGGGGCGCCGCGACGCCGTTATGGCGGTCGAAACCGTCCCCGGCGTGCGGCTGGTCGACGACCGGACGCGGCTTGTTCCTGAGGCCAAGCCCTTCGTCTGGAACGCCGAGCGCGATGTGGTGCGGGTGACGCTGTCAGGCTCCGCGCCCTTGCCGTCGATGAAGGCCCGGCTGACCGAGGCCGCCCGCAAGGAGGTCGGCGGCGTCGAGGTGGCCGACCAGATGGGGCTGGCCCGCGGCGCGCCGCCTCGGTTCGAGGCCGCAGCGATGCTGTTGCTGGATCAGATCGGCAAGCTGAAGGACGGCAAGATCACGATAACGGACACCAAGGTCAATCTGTCGGGCATGGCGCGCGAGCTCGGCGGCCGTGAGGCCATTGCGGCGGCGTTGAAGAACTTGCCGGAGGGCTTTTCGATTGCCGCCAACGAGATCAAGGCGCCGCCCTATATCTTCCAGGCCTACAAGGATCCGGTGGCGGCGACGGTGACGCTGACCGGCTATGTTCCCGACAACAACGTCCACGCGGCGATCGCGACCAGCGCTTCGCGAAAGTTCTTCACCGAAAAGGTCGTCGACAATCTCAAGGCCAGCATCGGCGCGCCCGGCTCCTTCAGCACGGCGGTGGTCGCAGCGCTCGGCGCGCTGTCGCGGCTGTCGACCGGCACGCTCGTCGTCTCCGACCGCGAGGTGAAGCTGTCGGGGGATGCGCTCTACGAAGGAGCCGCCAACGACATCCGCGCAGGCCTCGGCAAGGACTTCCCGAAGAACTGGCAGTACAAGCCGGAAATCACCGTGAAGCCAGCGGCAGGCCCGGTCGACGGCACCGTGTGCCAGCAATTGTTCTCGGAGCTCCTGACCAAGGGCAAGATCCGCTTCGCGGCCAAGCGCGCGGACATTGATCCTGATTCGGCCGGCATCCTCGATCGTCTCATCGAGACGGCGCTGCGCTGCCCCACCACCAATATCGAGGTGGCCGGACATACCGACGCCGACGGCGAGGATTCCTTCAACCAGGCTCTCTCGGAAAAGCGCGCGCAGGCGGTGATCGACTACCTGGTCAAGGCGGGCCTACCCGCCAGCCGTTTCACCGCGGTCGGCCATGGCAGCACGCAGCCCGTCGCCGGCAACGACCCCGATGAAGGCAAGGCGCAGAACCGCCGCATCGAATTTCTGGTGAGGTGACGATGCCCTATCTCGTCTCGTTCCATCTGGGCTGGCTGATCGGCTCGCTGCTGCTGGGCTTTTGCATGGGCTGGATCTCGGTGGTCCAGCGCGGCAACGGCACCTCGAAGGTCACCGCGCGGTGGCTCGCCGCGCTTGCCGCGGGTCTGGTTGCCGCGTCGCTCACCCATGTGGTCCCCGGCCGTTTCGGCTATTGGCTCGACCTCGGCCTGATCATGTTCGCGTGCTATCTCGTCGGCTGCCCCGTCGGCGCCTGGTTGCGCGACCGGGTGGTCTCGCGCACCGCGCCGCCAGCCGCTGTGTGATGTTGCCGTGCACCCTCACTCATTGGACGGGTGCGCGTCCGCCGCGGCCCTTCGGCGCATCAGAAACCCGTGACCGGCCGCTTCGGTCACCCCTCTTTCAACAGGCAGGCGTGCCCCATAGATTGACGTCGGCTTAAGTCGTGACGGAACATTGTGCCGTCGAAATCATCAAAACTTCATGGCGTCTGCGCAGGATTGCCCTGAAGATTCGCGTCAAGCCTTGCCGCCGAAAGCGCCAAACCGTGCATCAGGAGCCGTAACCCTGCCTAAAATATTGAAGGCACGTGTTTTTGTTCGAATTGGCGAATTCCACTTCGCCCGAAAACGCGCTACTGGAGGGGCAGGGGGCATGCGCGATGCCGGAGCCGGCGGTGAGGGGCCGCCGCGTGCCTGTGCGTCGTTCGCCTGTTCGCCGGCCGTCCTGGCCGCTGAAGCGTTGTTCGAGGTCTAGATGCTGGAAGCCATACGCAGGGCGATGACGTTTCTGCGCCAGAAGCAAATCCTGCATAAGCTTGGAGTTGTGATCAGCATCGCGGTCATCGGCATCGCTTGCTATGTGCTCTACCACATGCTGCGCGGCATCGATTTCAACGAGGTCCTCGAAGCGATCAAGAGCACCGAGCCGAGCCAGATTGCGATGGCGGCGCTGTTCGTCGCCGCCGGCTATTTCACCCTGACCTTCTACGACCTCTTTGCCACGCGCGCGATCGGTCATGCCCATGTGCCCTATCGCATCAACGCGCTCGCGGCCTTCACCAGCTATTCGATCGGCCACAATGTCGGCGCGTCCGTCTTCACCGGCGGCGCGGTGCGCTACCGCATCTATTCGGCCTATGGGCTGAACGCGATCGACGTCGCAAAGATCTGCTTCCTCGCGGGCCTGACCTTCTGGCTGGGCAACGCCGCCGTGCTCGGCCTTGGCATCTCCTACCATCCGGAGGCCGCGGCCTCGATCGACCAGCTGCCGCCCTGGCTGAACCGGACGCTGGCGCTGATGATCATCATGGCGCTGGTCGGCTACGTGGTCTGGGTCTGGACCCAGCCGCGGGTGGTCGGCCGCGGCCCCTGGACCGTGGTGCTGCCGGGCGGGCCGCTGACACTGCTCCAGATCGCGATCGGGATCGTCGACCTCGGCTTCTGCGCCCTGGCAATGTACGTGCTAGTCCCGGACGAGCCCAATCTCGGCTTCGTCGTGGTTGCAGTGATCTTCGTCTCGGCGACCCTGCTCGGCTTCGCCAGCCATTCGCCCGGGGGGCTAGGGGTGTTCGACGCCGCCATGCTGGTCGGCCTCTGGCAGATGGATCGGGAGGAGCTTCTGGGCGGCATGCTTCTGTTCCGCGTCCTCTATTATCTGTCTCCCTTCGTCCTATCTGTAATCTTGCTGACGTTTCGAGAAGTTATCATCGGCGCCCGATCGAAGCGCTTGCAGCAGGCGGCGCTCAAGCTGGATCCCGGCCCGGCGCCTGAAGCCGCCTATGTGAGAGAGCGCAGCGACAGCGGCACCTGACCGGTGCCAGGCCTTAAGACGAGGCCGTTAGGACAAGTCCTCCAGGAGAAGCCCGCCCCGATGGCGATCGACGCCCCATCTTCTCCCTCCGCCCAGCCCTGGTCCGACCGGCTGCGGCACTCGACCGTCATCCTGATCGCCGCGGCGCTGGCGCTGTCCGTCGTGGTCTCGCTCGGCGAATTGTCGGCACTGCACGCCGCAATCGTGTTCCTCTGCATCGCGGCGGCTGCCCTGATCCCGTGGCGGCTGCACGATCCCGCCGCCTCCCGTGACGATGTCAGGCGCATCAACCCGGTCGAGAGCGCGGCGGTGGCCGCGGTGGTCGCCGGCATGCCGGATCCGGCGGTGCTGCTCGACCGCGCCGGCCGCGTCATCCACCTCAACGCCGCGGCCGCCCAGCTCGCGCCGGCGCTGCGCAGGAACGAGCTCGCCCAGTTCGCGCTGCGCTCGCCGGAGATCATCACCGCGCTGCGCGAGGCGATCGCGACCACCGAGCCGCGGCGCGCGACCTATCTCGACCATGTTCCGGTCGATCGTTGGATGGAGCTCATGATCACGCCGGTGCCGGTGCCGACCAGCTTCGGCGGCGCCGACAAGTGCATGCTGATGACCTTCCACGACCAGACGCCGCTGCGCCGGGTCGAGGAAATGCGCGCCGACTTCGTCGCCAATGCCAGCCACGAGCTGCGTACCCCGCTGGCCGCGTTGTCGGGCTTCATCGACACGCTCCAGGGCCAGGCCAAGGACGATCCCAAGGCGCGCGAGCGCTTCCTCGGCATCATGCACAACCAGGCTACCCGCATGGCGCGCCTGATCGATGATCTCTTGTCGCTGTCGCGGGTCGAGCTGTCGGCCCATGTCCGGCCCGACACCCTGGTCGATCTCGTGCCGATCATCCGCCAGGTTGCCGACGGGCTGGAGCCCTTGGCGCGCGAACGCCAGGTCGAGGTCGAGATCCATCTGCCGGAACCGCCGGTGATGATCGCGGGGGACCGCGAGGAGCTGCTCCGCCTGTTCGAGAACCTGATCGAGAACGCGCTCAAATACGGCGCTTCGGGCGGACGCGTCATCGTGTCGCTGACATCAAGCGCCGGCACTGATGGAACTCAGGAAATCCGGGTCATGGTCCGCGATTTCGGTCCGGGCATCGCGCCCGAGCACCTGCCGCGGCTGACCGAGCGCTTCTACCGGGTGGACGTCGGCGACAGCCGCTCGCAAGGCGGCACCGGGCTCGGATTATCGCTGGTGAAACATATTCTTAACCGCCATCGCGGCCGGCTTCTGATCGAAAGCGTGCCCCGGCAGGGCGCCACTTTCACGGCCTGTTTTCCCCAGACCAAGACTCCGGTATAGGCCTGAAACTCAAGCGATTTCAATCGCTTGAGGGTGTCATCCAGCTGTCACGAAACCTTCGTAAAAGCACAGCCGACCGCTCCTAAAGGGGCGGCGCGGGGAGCGCGATCGGGCGCGGATGGCGCTTCGCTCCCCTGTATGGAGACCAGCATGAATTTCCTCAAAACTATGGTCGCTGCTGGCTTGGTCGCCGCATCGACGACGGCAGCCTTTGCGGCCGACATCACGGGTGCCGGCGCGACGTTCCCGTTCCCGATCTATTCGAAGTGGGCTGACGCCTACAAGAAAGAGACCGGCAACGGTCTGAACTACCAGTCGATCGGCTCCGGCGGCGGCATCAAGCAGATCCAGGCCAAGACCGTGACCTTCGGCGCCAGCGACGCGCCGCTCAAGGCCGAGCAGCTCGAGAAGGACGGCCTCGTCCAATGGCCGATGGTGATGGGCGCCATCGTCCCCGTCGTCAACATCGAGGGCGTGAAGCCCGGCGAGATGGTGTTCGATGGCGAGACCCTGGCCAACGTCTATCTCGGCAAGATCACCAAGTGGGACGATGCCGCGATCAAGAAGCTTAATCCGAACGTGAAGCTGCCGTCGGAGGCGATCACCGTGGTCCGTCGCTCGGACGGTTCGGGCACCACCTTCAACTTCACCAACTACCTCTCCAAGGCCAGCGCGGATTGGAAGAGCAAGGTCGGCGAGGGCACCGCGGTCGAGTGGCCGGTCGGCGTCGGCGCCAAGGGCAACGAAGGCGTGTCGGGCAACATCAGCCAGACCAAGAACTCGATCGGCTATGTCGAGTACGCTTATGCCAAGCAGAACAAGCTGACCTACACCGGTCTCGTCAACAAGGCCGGCAAGCCGGTGCAGCCGACCGTCGAAGCCTTCCAGGCGGCCGCCTCCAACGCCGACTGGGCCAAGGCGCCCGGCTACTATGTCATCCTGACCGACCAGCCCGGCGACAAGTCCTGGCCGATCACCGCGGCGACCTTCATCCTCATGCACAAGTCCGCCACCGACAAGGCGGCCTCGCAGGAAGCCATCAAGTTCTTCCGCTGGGCCTTCAAGAGCGGCGGCAAGGCGGCCGAGGAGCTCGACTACATCCCGATGCCGGACAGCGTCGTCCAGCTGATCGAGAAGACCTGGGCTGCCGAGATCAAGAGCTAAGCTCTCTGCTCTCGTGTCCCGGACGCGGCGCAGCACGCAGGTGCTGCTCCGCAGAGCCGGGACCCACGACCAGGCTCCGGATCGGCATTGCGCCGCATCCGGAGCGCAAGACCGGCAACAAGCGTATATAAAACGGGTACAGGGGATCGGCGTGGCAGAGATGGCCGTTCAGAGCGATGTAGTCGACGACGCCGGACCGTATGACCGCGCCAAGGCCTTGAGCGCGTTCAAGCTCGGCGATGTCACCTTCTACTGGATCACGCGGCTGTCCGCGATCTCGGTGCTGCTGATCCTCGGCGGCATCATCATCTCGCTGATCGTCGGTGCGTTTCCGGCGATGAAGGAGTACGGCCTCTCCTTCCTGTGGACGCAGCGCTGGGCGCCATCGGCCGATCCGCCGGTGCTCGGCGCGCTCGGGCCGATGTACGGCACGCTCGTCACCTCCTTCATTGCGATGCTGATCGCCATTCCCGTCGGTCTCGGTATCGCGATCTTCCTCACCGAGCTCTGCCCGCAATGGCTGCGCCGCCCGATCGGCATGGCGGTCGAGCTGCTCGCCGGCATTCCCTCGATCATTTACGGCATGTGGGGCTTCTTCGTGCTGGGCCCGTTCCTGGCCAACACCTTCCAGCCCTTCATGATCAGGGTCTTCGACGGCGTTCCCGTGCTGGGGGCGATCTTCGCGGGTCCCCCGTCCTATCTCAGCCTGTTCAACGCCGCGCTGATCCTCGCCATCATGGTGCTGCCCTTCATCACCTCGATCTCGGTCGACGTGTTCAAGACGGTGCCGCCGGTCTTGAAGGAAGCCGCCTACGGCGTCGGCTGCACCACCTGGGAAGTCGTCCGCAGCGTGGTGATCCCCTACACCCGCGTCGGCATCATCGGCGGTGTCATGCTGGCGCTGGGCCGCGCCCTCGGCGAGACCATGGCGGTGACCTTCATCATCGGCAACTCGTTCCGGATATCCTCGTCGATCTTCGCCCCGGGCACCACGATCTCGGCGGCGATCGCATCCGAGTTCGCCGAGAGCGACGGCCTGCATCAGTCCGGCCTGATCCTGCTCGGCCTGCTGCTGTTCGTGCTGACGTTCTTCGTGCTCGCGGCCGCGCGGCTGATGCTGCTGCGCCTGGAACAGAAGGCGGGGAAGTGACATGAACCCGATTTACGCACGCCGCCGCCGCAAGGACATCGTCATCCGCGGGCTCTGCATTGGCGCCGCCGCCTTTGGCGTCACCTGGCTCGCGCTGATCCTGATGACTCTGCTCTACAACGGCCTGTCCGGCCTGAACCTCCAGGTCTTCACCGAGAACACGCCGCCGCCGGGCTCGACCGAGGGCGGCCTGCTCAACGCCATCGTCGGCTCGCTGATCATGACCGTGCTCGGCGTCGGCATCGGCGCGCCGCTCGGCCTGTTCGCCGGCACCTATCTCGCCGAGTACGGTCGCAACGACAAGCTGACCTCGGTGATCCGTTTCATCAACGACATCCTCTTGTCGGCGCCCTCGATCATCATCGGCCTGTTCATCTACGGCGCGGTGGTGGTGCCGATGCGCGGCTTCTCGGCGATCGCAGGCAGCCTCGCGCTCGCCGTCATCGTGATCCCGGTCGTGGTGCGCACCACGGAAGACATGCTGCTGCTGGTGCCGAACCCGCTGCGCGAAGCCGCCAGCGCACTGGGCTTGCCGCGCTCGCTGGTGATCAAGCGGATCGCCTATCGCGCCGCGCGCTCCGGCCTCATCACCGGCGTGCTGCTCGCCACGGCCCGCGTCGCCGGCGAGACCGCGCCGCTGCTGTTCACGGCGCTGTCGAACCAGTTCTTCAGCCTGAGCCTGAACAAGACGATGGCCAACCTGCCGGTCACCATCAACAACTTCGTGCAGAGCCCCTACGCCTACTGGAAGCAACTCGCCTGGAGCGGCGCGCTGCTGATCACCCTGACCGTGCTTGCCCTGAACATTGGCGCGCGCATCATTGGCGCCGAGAGGACTGCAAAATGAGTGAGATGTCTGTTTCCGTCAGCGCGCCGACCGTTCATCCCGGCTCGCAGCCGCTGCCCGAGGCGCCCGCCAAGGTCATCGCGCGCAACCTGAATTTCTATTACGGTGAGCACCACGCACTGAAGAACATCAATCTGGCGCTCGGCACCAATCGGGTCACGGCCTTCATCGGCCCGTCGGGTTGCGGCAAGTCGACCCTGCTGCGCATCTTCAACCGGATGTACGATCTCTATCCGGGCCAGCGCGCCACCGGCCAGCTGCTGCTCGATCACACCAACATTCTCGACCCCAAGCTCGATCTCAATCTGTTGCGGGCGCGGGTCGGCATGGTGTTCCAGAAGCCGACGCCGTTCCCGATGACGATCTACGAGAACATCGCCTTCGGCATTCGTCTGTATGAGAAGATCTCGAAGTCGGAGATGGATGACCGCGTCGAGAAGGCGCTGCGCGGCGGCGCGCTGTGGAACGAGGTCAAGGACAAGCTCAATGCCTCCGGCCTGTCGCTCTCCGGCGGCCAGCAGCAGCGCCTCTGCATCGCCCGCACCGTTGCGGTGCGGCCCGAGGTGATCCTGTTCGACGAGCCCTGCTCGGCGCTCGATCCGATCTCGACCGCCAAGGTCGAGGAGCTGATCCAGGAATTGTCCGAGAACTACACGATCGCGATCGTCACCCACAACATGCAGCAGGCGGCGCGCGTCTCCGACAAGACCGCCTTCATGTATCTCGGCGAGCTGATCGAGTTCGACGATACCAGCAAGATCTTCACGTCGCCGAGCGACCGGCGCACGCAGGATTACATCACCGGCCGGTTCGGCTGAGGAGACGGAATATGGGTTCTGAACATACCGCAAAGGCTTTCGACACCGACCTCCAGGAGCTCACCCGCCTGGTCGCCGAGATGGGCGGCATCGCCGAGCGCATGATCGTCGATTCCGTCGACGCGCTGATCCGCCGCGACGTCGCGCTCGGCCAGCGCGTCGTCGCCACCGACGCCGAGCTCGACACGCTGCAGAGGAAGATCGAGGAGCGCGCCGTGCTCACCATCGCCCGCCGCCAGCCGATGGCGGTCGACCTGCGCGAGATCGTCGGCGCCATGCGCGTGGCGACCGATCTCGAGCGCATCGGCGATCTCGCCAAGAACATGGGCAAGCGCGTCGCGGCGCTGGAGACCGATTTCCATCCGCTGAAGCTGTTCCGCGGCCTGGAACACATGACCGACCTCGTGCAGCAGCAGGTCAAGTCGGTGCTGGACGCCTATGCCGCGCACGATCTGCCGGCGGCGATGGCGGTGTGGAAGGGCGACGAGGAGGTCGATGCCATCTGCACCTCGCTGTTCCGCGAGCTCCTCACCTACATGATGGAGGATCCGCGCAACATCTCGTTCTGCATCCACCTGATGTTCTGCGCCAAGAACATCGAGCGGATCGGCGATCATGCCACCAACATCGCCGAGACCGTGTTCTATATGATCGAGGGCCAGGCGATCACCGACAAGCGGCCGAAGGGCGACATGACGACCTTCGCCACGACGGTGCCGAATACCTAAGGAGCGACGACAACATGGGCGCACGCATTATGGTGGTTGAGGACGAGGAAGCTCTCACCGAGCTTCTCCGCTACAACCTCGAAGGCGACGGCTATGACGTCGAGACGGTGATGCGCGGCGATGACGCCGACACCCGCCTCAAGGAGCACATTCCCGATCTGATCGTGCTCGACTGGATGCTGCCGGGCCTGTCAGGTATCGAGCTGTGCCGGCGGCTTCGTACCCGCCCCGAGACCAAGCAGCTGCCGATCATCATGCTCACCGCGCGCGGCGAGGAGAGCGAGCGGGTGCGGGGACTTGCGACCGGCGCCGACGACTACATCGTCAAGCCGTTCTCGGTGCCGGAGCTGCTGGCGCGTGTGAAGGGCCTCTTGCGGCGCGCCAGCCCCGAGCGGCTCGCCACCGTGCTCGCCTATGGCGATATCGAGCTTGATCGCGACAAGCGCCGCGTGGCGCGCTCGGGCCGGCCGATCGATCTCGGCCCGACCGAATATCGCCTCTTGGAGTTCTTCCTGGAGCATCCCGGCCGCGTGTTCTCGCGCGAGCAGCTGCTCGACAGCGTCTGGGGCCGCGACATCTACATCGACGAGCGCACCGTCGACGTCCATATCGGCCGCCTGCGCAAGCTGCTCAATCTCGGCCGCGAGCAGGATCCGATCCGCACCGTCCGCGGCGCCGGCTATGCGCTGGACGATCGCTTCGCGAAGGCGGAGCAGACCTAGGGCTTGCGAGCGTTGGTTTGGCGAGCTGCTGCCATACGCTCAGTGTCGTCCCGGACGAGCGTCAGCGCAGATCCGGGATCCATAACCACAGGGCGTGATTGTTTTGCGAAAGGGTAACTCCGAGTCCCCGTAGCCACAGCTTGCGGTCGCTATGGGTCCCGGATCTGCGCGCGCTTGTTGCGCGCTTGTCCGGGACGACATCGGATGTGTTGAGCCGTCATCGTGTGACGGCTGCAATCAGCTAGATCAACAAACTCACCGCGTGCCCGGCTTCACCGGCGCGCGACGGCGATCCGCTGCGGGCTGATAGGCCACGCGCGAATGTTGGGCGCAGTAGGGCAGGCCGGACAGCGCCTTGCCGCCACAGAAGAAGAAATCCGGGCTGGAGGGATCACCGACCGGCCAGTGGCAGGTCGCCTCGTTCAATTCCAGCAGTGACAGCCGCTGGCTCATCGGCACCACGTTGTCGTAGGTGACAGGTTCGGCCTCCACCTCGACCTCGAAGGCCTGCGCCAGCGCGGTATTGCCGCGCGCGACGGGGCGCGTCACCCGCATCATGTGCTGCGCGGGCCGCGCCTTGCGCGGCCGGGGCGCTGCCGATGAAGGGCTCTTGGCGCGGCCGGACAGGCCGAGCCGGTGCACTTTGCCGATCACGGCATTGCGGGTCACATTGCCGAGCTCCGCCGCGATCTGGCTGGCCGAAAGTCCGGCCTCCCAGAGCTTTTTCAGCTGCTCGACGCGATCATCGGACCAGGTCAAAACCGTCATTGCACCCTTTCCCTCGCCGCGCGCCTGCCGTCCTGGGGCCTTCGCAGCGAATGCCTAAGCCTTGAAAAACCCGTGCCGCCCGAATCCCTTAAGGCTCGCCGGGCGCAATCAAGGCGCCCGAACGTTTACGCCGGTACATGAGGACTCTTGGGATCAGAACCGCTGCACGAGATGTCGTATCTGACAGGCCAAACGCTACAATATGGCGTGACTCCCGCGCAAGAGTCCGCCGACTCGCTTCCACATGTTCCGTGGTGAAAACCCCGCAAAATCGGCACCGCAAGACTACGGATTCAGCGTTTCGCGAGGCTTTCCGGGCGGCATTGACACCCGTCTTGCCAAGCATAAGATAGTCCCACGTGCCGCCCTTAAAAGGCGGCACGTTTCGTTTTCCGGGCCGGTCGATGGTGCGTTGCGCAATGCATGCGTCGCCGTCCGCAACATTCAAGTGACGTCATGACCAACAGCGCCGCGCCGCATTTGCTCCCCGTTTTCGCCAGGGCCGACCTCGGTTTCGAGCGCGGCGAAGGCTGCTGGCTGATCGCGACCAATGGCGATCGCTATCTCGATTTCACCTCGGGCGTGGCGGTGAATGCGCTCGGCCATTGTCATCCGCATCTGATCAAGGCGCTACAGGAGCAGGCGACCAAGCTCTGGCATATGTCGAACCTGTTCCAGAGCCCGGACGGCGAGAAGCTCGCTGCGCGCCTGTGCAACGAGAGCTTTGCGGACTTCGTGTTCTTCTGCAATTCCGGCGCAGAGGCGCTGGAAGGCGTGATCAAGCTGGTGCGCCACCATCACTTCTCCAAGGGACATCCGGAGCGCTACCGCATCATCACCTTCGAGGGCGCCTTCCACGGCCGGACGCTGGCGACGCTCGCCGCCACCGGGTCTGCAAAATATCTCGAGGGCTTCGGACCGCCGATGGACGGGTTCGACCAGGTGCCACATGGCGACCTCGACGCCGTCAAGAAGGCGATCGGCCCGCACACCGCCGGCATCCTGATCGAGCCGATCCAGGGCGAGGGTGGTGTGCGTTCGACAACTCCGGCCTTCCTCAAGGCGCTGCGCCAGCTCTGCGACGAGAAAGGTCTGCTGCTTGCGTTCGACGAGGTGCAGACCGGCATGGGCCGCACTGGTGATCTCTTCGCCCACAGGCGCACCGGCGTCACGCCTGACGTGATGTCACTGGCAAAAGCGCTCGGCGGCGGCTTCCCGATCGGCGCGGTGCTGGCGACCGCAGAGGCGGCCTCCGGCATGGGGCCCGGCTCGCACGGCTCGACCTTCGGCGGCAATCCGCTCGCGATCTCGGCTGCGAACGCCGTGCTCGACGTCATGCTCAAGCCCGGCTTCTTCGACCACGTGCAGAAGATGTCGCTGCTGCTCAAGCAGAAGCTCGCCTCCGTGATCGACCGTCATCCCGATATCGTCAGCGAGGTGCGCGGCGAGGGCCTCCTGATCGGCATCAAGGCCGTGGTGCCCTCGGGCGATCTCGTTGCGGCGCTGCGCGCCGAAAAACTGCTCACCGTCGGGGCCGGCGACAATGTCGTGCGCTTCCTGCCACCCTTGATCGTCACCGAGGCGGAGATCGAGGACAGCGTCGGGCGGTTAGAGCGCGCCTGCACTGCGATCTCGTCCAGCCAGATCAAGCGGGCGGCAAGCTGATGAGCAAGACGCCCAATAAAGCTCCAAGGCACTTTTTGGACATCAATGAGCTGCCGCTGTCGGAGCTCAAGAGCATGCTCGCCGCCTCCTCCGCCATGAAGGCGAAGCAGAAGGCGCATCAGCCGGTCAGGCCGCTCGAAGGCAAGACGCTGGCGATGATCTTCGAGCGTCCCTCGACCCGCACTCGCGTGTCGTTCGACGTCGGCATGCGCCAGCTCGGCGGCGAGGCGATCATGCTCACCGGCGCCGAGATGCAGCTCGGCCGTGGCGAGACCATCGCCGACACCGCGCGCGTGCTGTCGCGCTATGTCGATGCCATCATGATCCGCATCCTCAATCACGATGCGCTGCTGGAGCTTGCGGCCAACGCCACCGTGCCGGTCATCAACGGCCTGACGCGACGCTCGCATCCCTGCCAGGTGATGGCCGACCTCATGACCTATGAGGAGCATCGCGGCCCGATCGAGGGCAAGACAGTGGCCTGGACCGGCGACGACAACAACGTGCTGGCGTCGTGGGCCCATGCTGCCGAGCGCTTCAAGTTCCAGCTCAACGTCGCAACGCCGCCAGAGCTCGCGCCGAAAAAGGCAATGCGCGACTGGATCAAGACGTCGGGCGCGCCGATCGTGCTCGGCACCGATCCGGAAGCTGCCGTGCGCGGCGCCGATTGCGTCGTCACCGACACCTGGGTGTCGATGGGCGACAAGGAGGGCGAGCACCGCCACAACGTGCTCAAGCCCTATCAGGTCAATGCCAAGCTGATGTCGCTGGCCAAGCCTGACGCGCTGTTCATGCACTGCCTGCCGGCTCATCGCGGCGAGGAGGTCACGGATGAAGTGATCGACGGCCCGCAATCGGTCGTGTTCGACGAGGCCGAAAACCGCCTGCATGCGCAGAAGGGCATTCTGGCCTGGTGCTTTGACGCGGTGAAGTAGGTATTGGCGCGTGTGAGGCGTTGCTGTCGCTCCACACGACGCTGTCGTCCCGGACAAGCGTAAGCGCAGATCCGGGACCCCTAGCCACAGGACGTGGTTTGGCGAAGACTCGCGGTTGCCAGCTCGCGCTACACGTCTCCCTGCGGTTGGGTCCCGGATCAGCGCTCGCTCCGCTCGCTTGTCCGGGACGACAGCGCAATATGTGGTGACAGCTGCCCGCCCCCTTCCAATCCCCCACCTCCGACCCCAGATAGAGCGCCATGGTTTCCCAATCCCCTGACATGAAAACCGGGCCTGAGGGCCCGGTTCGCGCACCATCGGCGGTTCCGATCGACGACGCTGTGCTGCCTTACGAAGTCGACGCCCTCGATGTGCGCGGGCGCCTGGTGCGGCTTGGTCCGACGCTGGACGACATTCTCACCAAGCACGATTATCCGGCACCGGTCGGCAAGCTGCTCGGCGAGGCCATCGTGCTGGCGACGCTGCTCGGATCTGCGCTGAAGTTCGAGGGCCGCTTCATTCTTCAGGCCCAGACCGCCGGCCCGGTGTCGTTCCTGGTGGTGGACTACAAGGCGCCTGACCATCTGCGCGCCTATGCCCGCTTCGATGCCTCGCGCTTGGGCACGGTGAAGGATTCCGGCACGCTGCTCGGCCGCGGTCATCTCGCCATGACCATCGACCAGGGCCCCGATATGAGCCGCTACCAGGGCTTGGTCGCGCTCGACGGTGGCAGCCTGGAAGACGCCGCCCACGAATATTTCCTGCGCTCCGAGCAGATCCCGACCAAGGTGCGCCTCGCGGTCGGCGAGGAGTGGCGCAGTAGCGACGGCGGCAAGCATCGCTGGCGCGCCGGCGGCATGCTGATGCAGTTTCTGCCCAAGGCGCCGGAGCGCGCGCGGCAGGCCGATCTGCATCCGGGCGATGCGCCCGAAGGCGCCGAGGTGCACAACGTCGCCGAGGACGACGCCTGGGTCGAGGCGCGCTCGCTGATCGAGACCGTCGAAGACGTCGAGCTGATCGATCCCGAGCTCTCCGGCGAGCGGCTGCTGTTTCGCCTCTTCCACGAGCGCGGCGTGCGCGTGTTCAATCCGCAGGTTCTCGATGCGCGGTGCTCCTGCTCGCGCGATGCGGTCGCCTCGATGCTCAAGAGCTTCTCGCCTGACGACCGCGCCGCGATGGTCAAGGACGACAAGGTCGTCGTCACCTGCGAGTTCTGCTCATCGGTGTACCAGTTCACGCCGCACGAGGCGGGCGCGGCGGACGCGTAACAAGGCGCTGCCGTAGCCCGGGTGAGCCAACGGGGCGGCGCCTCGCGCCGACCCGTTGGCTCATCCGGGCTACGAACTCAAGGAAGCTGTCGAGGCGTTGTCGCGCTTCATTCAATAGCGATGCGCCCAACGGATGGCGCGACGGCCTGTTTCGCCTCTTTGTCAATCCATCCGCCTGAAAATATTCCGCTTTACCGAAATTCGGATTTATCGTATGTGTCGCCCATCCCGGCTCATCCTTGAGGGGCGATCATGTGGTCGTCATTGTCGCGAGCCGGGCTTGCGGTGGACGCAGCAGCGTCGTGTGCGAGATGTCAAGGGCAGGGCGGATTGCTCTCCGTGAGCCCAAAGGCTTCGTGCGGACGAGCGGCGCTGTCAGGTTCGTCTCGTCTGTAAGTTTCCGGCTCTGTCGACAGGGTCGGGAAAACTGCGGCGAAATGGCGGGCCGTGCGTACGGCAAAGCCGTGTGGTCTTGGCCGTCGTTGCTACGGCCAAGCGCTTGCGGAGGCGGCAGTCGCGTCAACCGGTGCGATGCTGGTGAATTCCGTGAGAGTGAGGGAGGCCAGAACGAACTCGGCTCCCGGGAGAGCGCGGCATAAGCCGTCCGACCATCGCGCAGGGAAGGCCGAGTGATGGCCACACCTGTATGCTGCTGTGCGGTTCTTTTGCGCTACCTTTCGCGCAGCGGACCGCGGGTGCGAGGTCCGCACCCGGTCTTCCCTGCGCCCTCTTGGATCGAGAGGGACGAAAGATGAAGCAAAGCTCGGGCGAATAAGCCGCGAGGATGAATATGCACGTCTGCGACCACACACTCGCTGTCATCGCCCGGCTTGACCGGGCGATCCAGTACTCCGAGACGGCAGTGATTGAACCGAGAGGCCGCGGCGTACTGGATTCCCCGCCTGCGCGGGGAATGACAGTGATGCTTGGAGGGCGAGCCGTCGCCCTCATACTCCGTCATTGCACAGCAATGACGACGTTGAGAATGCGCGCCTCACGCTCCTCTTGTGCCCCGGACGCAGCGCAGCGCGTCTTCAGCGGTGCGCTGCTGAGCCGGGGCCCATCTCGCCGCGCCCTTCGGTGTGGCCTTCTAGGTCCCGGCTCTGCGCAGCAACGCTCAACGCGTTGCTGCTTGTCCGGGACACGAGAGCGAGCGCTGCCCTAATTCAACACCCGCTTGTTATCCGGGCTGTCCAGCGAGAACGACGGCACGTCGATCTCGAAGCGCTCGCCGGTTTCGCTGACCATCTGGTAGCGGCCGGTCATGAAGCCCGAGGCGGTCGAGAGCGGCACGCCGGAGGTGTATTCGAAGCGTTCGCCGGGGGCCAGGATCGGCTGCTCGCCGACCACGCCCTCGCCCTTCACCTCCTGCTGGCGGCCGGAGGCATCGGTGATGATCCAGTGCCGCGTCTTGAGCTGCACGGTCTCTTCGCCCGAATTGGTGATGACGATGGTGTAGGACCAGAAAAAGCGCGACCGGTCGGCCGACGACTGCTCCGGAACAAAGTTCGGCTCGACGGTCACTTCGATCTGGCGGGTCACGGCGCGGTACATGGTTGCCATCATACCGAAATCCGCCCCGGGAACCAAACGCCGCGGACGGCTTTGGCGACATCGTCCCGCCAGAATTCGAGGGAAAGGACACCCCCAAGACATCCCCAAAGGAAGATATCCTTATGTGATCCGGCCGCTTTGCGAGACGACAGCCGGACCATTACACTCCTTCAACGTCGCGATTTGCGGAAGGGTTTTTAGGCCCCCGATGACCATTGCCGACCAAGTGACGGGATCGACCATCGCGGGAACCGCGGGGACCAAGCCGCGCGCCGCCGCGCCGGCCATCACGCTGCCCGCCATCGGCGAGCGCGAGCTCCGGCTCGATCTGTTCCGCGGGCTCGCGCTATGGCTGATCTTCATCGACCATCTGCCGCCAAGTCTGCTGACCTGGTTCACCATCCGCAACTACGGCTTCAGCGACGCCACCGAGATCTTCATCTTCATCTCCGGCTACACCGCCGCGTTCGTCTATGGCCGGGCGATGCTGGAGAGCGGCGTCGTCATCGCCACCGCGCGCATCCTGCGCCGGGTCTGGCAGATCTACGTCGCCCACGTCTTCCTGTTCACGATCTTCCTCGCCGAAATCTCCTATGTGGCGACCAGATTCGAGAACCCGCTCTACACTGAAGAGATGGGTATCATGGACTTCCTCAAGCAGCCCGACGTCACGATCGTGCAGGCGCTGCTCTTGCGCTTCCGCCCCGTGAACATGGACGTGCTGCCGCTCTACATCGTGCTGATGCTGGCGCTGCCCCTGATCCTGTGGTCGATGAAATGGCGGCCCGACGTCACGCTCGGCCTTTCGGTCGTGCTCTACGCGGTGACCTGGGAGTACGATCTCTATCTATCGGCTTATCCGAACGGCTTCTGGGCCTTCAATCCCTTTGCCTGGCAGCTGCTGTTCGTGTTCGGTGCATGGTGCGCGCTCGGGGGGGCGCGCCGCATGTCGCGCATCCTGGCCTCGCCCGTGACGATGTGGATCTCGATCGCCTATCTCGTCGCGGCGTTCTACGTGACACTGACCTGGTACGTGCCGCAGCTCTCCCAGTTCATGCCGAAGCTGATCGAGCAATGGATGTATCCGATCGACAAGACCGACCTCGACGTGCTGCGCTTCACGCATTTCCTGGCGCTGGCCGCGCTCACCGTGCGCTTCCTGCCCAGGGACTGGCCGGGTCTGAAATCGCCCTGGCTGCGGCCGCTGATCCTGTGCGGCCAGCATTCCCTCGAGATCTTCTGTCTCGGCGTCTTCCTGGCCTTTGCCGGCCATTTCATCCTGGCCGAAGTCTCCGGCGGCGCAGCCATGCATGCGCTGATTAGTCTCTCCGGAGTCCTGATCATGTGGGGCGTGGCCTCGGTGATTTCGTGGTACAAGCGCGTGGCTGACAAAAGCGGTGCGAAAACCAAAAACGCCGTCGGCAACGCCGATCTGGCGGGAGGGGGCTGATGAAGGCGAAGGTTCTCCTGAGCCTGATCCTGCTATGCGGTGGCCTCGCCGCGCCCGTGGCGCGTGCGGGCGATGCTGCGCCTGCCGCTTCCCCTGCGCCCGCGGCCTGCGAATTGCCGTCCTATCTGCTGACCAGCGAAAGCCAGCTGCCCAAGGTCGCCGACGCGGTCAAGGCTGGCAAACCGCTCGACATCCTGGTCATCGGCAGCCGCTCGACTACGATTCCGTCTTCGGAAAGCAGCTCGTATCCGGCGCGCATGGAGGCGAACCTCAAGGAGAAGCTGCCGGCGTCCGAGGTGGTGCACGTCTCCGTAGAAATACAGAGCAAGAAAACGGCAGAGGAGACCGCTTCCACCTTCGTTAAGCTGATGGAAGCAAAAACGCCTACCTTGGTGATCTGGCAGACCGGGACGGTGGATGCTATCCGATCCATCGATCCCGACGAATTTCGCAGCGCGGTGACCGATGGGGTTGCTGCGCTGCAAAAGGCAGGGGCTGACGTCGTCTTGATGAATCTGCAATACAGCCCGCGCACCGAAACCATGATCTCGGCGCAGCCTTTTCTCGATAATATGCGCGTGGTGGCGCAGGAGCACGACATCCCGCTGTTCGATCGTTTCGCGATCATGCGGCAGTGGAATGATCAGGGCCAGTTCGACCTGTTCAGCCCGTCCCGCGGGCCTGAGCTGGCGAAGCAGGTCCATGATTGCCTTGGCCGGGCGTTGGCACAGTTCGTGATCGACGCAGCTCATTTGGAGCCGGCCCAGCAGCAAAATTGAGGTCTAGCGTTAATGAGTTCTCTCCGCCCTTTTTACCCGACGTCATGGCTGGCTGCGCCTGCAGCAGCAGTGCTGTTGTTGCTGACGCCGGCCCCGCAATCGCATGCGCAGACGCAAGCCGCACAGGCGACGCCCGCACCTGCCCAGTCGGCTGATCCCGCTTCGCCCTCCCAGACCGCCGCCGCCGCGACGTCACCCGAGCAGCGCGGCGTCACGGCGCGCGCCGTCGACAAGGTGAAGCAGGTCGCCAGATCCGCCGCCGACATCTTCAGCCGCGTGCCCTGCCTGCCGCCCAAGGACGCGAACAAGGGCGGCTCGAAGGCGATGGGCTCGCTGCCGCATGTTGCAAGCAAGCTCGTCGCCGGTCAGCCCGTCGTCATCGTCGCGTTCGGCTCGTCGTCGACCGCGGGATTCGGTGCGAGCTCGCCGGAGTTCAATTATCCGAACCGTCTCGCCACGCAGCTGCGCCGGCAGTATCCGACCGCCGACATCAGCGTCATCAATGCCGGCGTTGGTGGCGAGGATGCGCCCGAGATGATGAAGCGTCTCCAGACGCAGGTGATCGATGTGCATCCGGATCTCGTGATCTGGCAGGTCGGCACCAACGCGGTGCTGCGCAATCTCGATCCCGGCGACACCGCCAAGCTGGTCGAGGACGGGATCGGCCGCATTCAGGCCGCTGGCGGCGCCGACATCGTGCTGGTCGATCCGCAATATTCGCCGGCCGTCAACCAGCGCAAGGAGAACGCCGGCAAGATGATCAAGCTGCTCGGCAAGGTTGCCGAGCTCCGCCACGTCGGCATCTTCCCGCGCTTCGAGGTGATGCGCGACTGGCACGAGAACCAATCGATCCCGGTCGAGAGCTTCGTGATCGCCGACGGCCTGCACATGAACGATTGGGGCTACGCCTGCTTCGCCCAGCTGCTCGGCGACGACATCATCCGCTCCGTCGGCCAGATCAAGCTGGGTGTGAACGTGCCGGCGGACGTGCGAACGTACCGGCCGATGTAGAGGCGAGTAGGGAATGGCGAGTAGCGAGTAGATCGATCTATTCGCCACTCACTATTCGCCATTCGCCCGCTACGCCTTCTCCAGCGCCGCGGTCAGATCCTCGATCAGATCATCCGCATGCTCCAGCCCCGCCGAGAAGCGGATAAAACCTTCGCTGATGCCGAGTGCGGCGCGGTCTTCCGGCTTGAGGCGCTGATGCGTCGTGGTCGCCGGATGCGTGACGAGGCTCTTGGCGTCGCCGAGATTGTTGGAGATCTTCGCCAGCTTCAATTCATTGAGTACGCGGAACGCCGCCGCCTTGCCGCCCTTGACCTCGAAGCCGACCAGCGTCGAGCCGCCGCGCATCTGCTTCCTCACCAGCGCCGCCTGCGGATGATCGGCGCGGCCGGGATAGACCAGTCGCGAGATCTTCGGATGGCTCGCCAGCACCTCGGCAATGCGCGCCGCGGTATCGGTTTGCGCGCGCACGCGCACGCTCAGCGTCTCCAGGCCCTTGAGCAGGACCCAGGCGTTGAACGGCGAGATCGACGGGCCGGTCTGGCGCATGAAATTGTGGATGTGCTCGGCGATGAAGGCTTCCGAGGACAGGATGATGCCGCCGAGGCATCGGCCCTGGCCGTCGATATGCTTGGTCGCGGAATAGACGACGACGTCGGCTCCCAGCGCGAGCGGGCTCTGCCAGATCGGGGTTGCGAACACGTTGTCGACGACGAGCCGCGCGCCGCCCTTGTGCGCGATCTCGGCGATGCCGGGAATATCGAGCACGTCGAGGGTCGGGTTGGTCGGGCTCTCCAGGAAGAAGGTCTTGGTGTTGGGCTTAAGTGCGCGCTGCCACTGATCGAGATCGAGGCCGTCCACCAGCGTGGTCTCGATGCCGTAGCGGGGCAACAGGTCCTGGATGACGTAGAGGCACGAGCCGAACAGGGCGCGAGAGGCGACCACGTGATCGCCGGCCTTGAGCGGCGCCAGGATCGCGGTCGTGACGGCGGCCATGCCGGTCGCCGCCGAACGGGCGGCTTCGGCGCCTTCGAGCTCGATCATGCGGCGCTCGAACATCGCGATGGTCGGGTTGGAATAGCGCGAGTAGATGAAGCCGGGATCCTCGCCCTTGAACCGCGCCTCGCACTCCTCCGCGCTGTTGTAGACGTAGCCCTGCGTCAGGAACAGCGCTTCCGACGTCTCGCCATATTGCGAGCGCAGGGTGCCGGAATGGACCAGGCGGGTTTCGGGGCGGTAGTTGGCAGGCGACTTCGACATAGGACCCTCCGACATGGCCGCCGAGCGAAACGGCCACAAAAAAACCGGCCTGGATATCTCCACGGGCCGGGATCACAGAGGTCCCCGGCCTGTTTAGCGACTTATTTAACGTGGCTGCAAGCCGGCCGGCTCAAATCACCACGGGATAAGTGATGCTCATATTCCGCAATCCCCTTTCCGTCAAGGCGTCCATCGGCTAGCCGTAAAAGGCTGGTATGTCCCGCATTTCGGGATGCGTTTGACCCCTGATGAGGACCCCCGGTTGACGTTCACGGTCGCCGCCGACGCCAATGGTATCCTGCCCGACCGCATGATCGCGGCGATGGCGGAGGCAGGCCTCATCCTGCCCGAATACGACTTCGTCGAGAGCCAGATCCAGCCGGCGAGCCTCGATCTTCGCCTCGGCGACATCGCCTATCGCGTGCGCGCCAGCTTCCTGCCCGGTCCCGGCGCCACCGTCGCCGAGCGTATCGACGAGTTGAAGCTGCATGAATTCAGTCTCGCCGACGGCGCCGTGCTGGAGACCAACTGCGTCTACATCGTGCCGCTGCTGGAGAGCCTGGCGCTGCCGCCGGAGATCGTCGCGGCCGCGAACCCCAAGAGCTCGACCGGCCGGCTCGACGTCTTCACCCGCGTGATCGCCGACGGCACCCGCCGCTTCGACATGATCGGTGCCGGTTATCATGGGCCGCTCTATGCCGAGATCAGCCCGAAGACGTTTCCGGTGCTGGTGCGCGAGGGCTCGCGCCTGAGCCAAGTGCGCTTCCGCACCGGCGATGCCATTCTCAGTGCCGACGAACTCGATGCGCTGCATGCCGCCGAGCGCCTCGTCGACATCGACGATGCCGATCTCTCCGGTGGCGTCGCCGTCTCGGTCGATCTCTCCGGCGAGAAAGCCAACGGCTTCGTCGGCTACCGCGCCAAGCGCCACACCGGCGTCGTCGACGTCGATCGCCGCTCCGGCTATGCGGTGGAAGATTTCTGGGAGCCGATCGCGGCGCGTCCGGACGGCAACCTGATCCTCGATCCCGGCGAGTTCTACATCCTCGCCTCGAAAGAGGCGGTGCAGGTGCCGCCCGACTACGCCGCGGAGATGGTGCCGTTCGATCCCTTGGTTGGAGAATTCCGCGTGCACTATGCCGGATTCTTCGATCCCGGCTTCGGCTATGCCGGCGCCGGCGGGCAGGGCGCGCGCGCGGTGCTGGAAGTGCGCTCGCGCGAAGTGCCTTTCATCCTCGAGCATGGCCAGATCGTCGGCCGCCTCGTCTACGAGAAGATGCTGGCCCGCCCCGACGCGATGTACGGCCAGCGCATCGGTTCCAACTACCAGGCGCAGGGCCTGAAGCTCAGCAAGCATTTCCGGGTGTAGCCGCACACTCCACTGTCATGCCCCGGCTTGCCGTCTTCGCTGAAGCTTCGCCGGCCGAGCGCCCTTGTAGGCCCGGCGTAGCCTAGCGGAGCCGGGACCGGGGCATCCAGTACGCCGCGGCCTCTCGATTTGATCACTCCCGCTTCGGAGTCGGGCGATGACACCGAATGTGTGGCAGAATGTCTAACCCAATCCGGCATCATGCAGGGTGATGACATGGTGGACCAATCCCAACTCGACGCAAGAATCCTCGAAGACGTCGCGGACGCGCTGATCTATTCCGATCGCGCCGGCACGATCACGCGTTGGAATCGTGCATCGACCGCTCTGTTCGGCTTCACCGCCGATGAAGCGCTCGGCCAGAATCTCGACCTCATCATTCCCGAGCATCTGCGCGCCGCGCACTGGAGGGGTTTCGAGGCCGCGCTCGCGAGCGGGACGATGAAGCTTGCCGGCAAGCCCACGCTGACCCGCGCGCTGCACAAGAGCGGACGCAAGCTCTACATCGAGATGACCTTCGCGCTGGTGCGTGACGCCGAAGGTCGCGTGCAGGGATCGGTGGCGATGGCGCGCGATGTCACCGAACGCGCCGAGCGCGAGCGCGCTGCCAGGCTTGCGCAAAATTCGTGATGCGGAATTGTCGCGCCGCCGTGCAGGGAGCCTTGCGCGCGCGTCATGTTGCCTGTCAGCGGAGGCAGTGACACACTCGATCAAAACAACGATCGGGAGTGAACATGACCGCGCCAGCCGACACCGCGCAGCAAGCCCAATGGAAGTGCTGGCGCGCGGTCGCCGATCTCTATCACGCCTATTTCACCGGCCTCATCCTCACCGTGGTCACGCGCCGCGGCACGGCGGATGCCGCAGAATTCGTCTTCCGCGTGTTCCGCCGCCAGCAGCAGGAGCGCTTCCTGCCTGGGCTCAGGAAGCTCGGGATCGATCATCTGCCGCCGGCGGTGGCCGCCGCGCAATATCACTATCTCTCCAACTGGATCGGCGGCGTCCATGTCGAATACATGTACGAGAGCGATACCAAGGCTTGGATCCGCTATCCGCCGCCGCGCTGGATCTGGAAGGGCACCGCGATCTGCGGCGTGCCGGGCGAGGTTTCACGCGCGATGCTGCGCGGCTGGCACGCCAATAACGGCGTCGCGCTCGGCGATCTCCGCCTCGGCTTCGTCTGCACCAAGCAGAGCGTCGATGGCCAGGACGGGCTCGAGGGCTATTATCATCAATACGACCATTCCCTCGAGCTGGACCAGCGCCTCGTGTTCGCGCGGCATCTGGAAGCACCGCTGTTCGATGTGAAGACCGCGCCGGCGCTCCCGGTCGCGAGCTGGCCGAAACCGCGGCTGGAAAAAGCCTATCGCAACTACGCGATGGAATATGTCCGCACCGCCGCGCCGGTCATGGTGCAGCTGTTTGGCCCGGAGGACGCCGGCTACCTCCTGCACCTAACCGGCAAGCTGATCGGCATGCAATATTTCGACGAGGTCGCGGCGGCGCTGGCGATGAAACGTGGCGACGCAAGCGAGTTCGCGTCATTCCTGAGCGCACTGTTTGCCGCGCAGGATGATCAAGCGGAGATCACGACATCCGAAGGCAGCTTCGAAATCCGCCAGCAGAGCTGGAGGCTGATGGATGGCGTCGCCGACTATCACCGCGCCTGTGCCAACGTTCTGGAGGGATTGTTCGAAGGCCTGGCTGCGGGATGCGGCCGACACATCGGCGTGCACCTGCGCTCGACCGTGGGCGGTCGTTCGCCGTTGGTCTGGACCATCGAATAGGCGGTGGTGCCGCTGCGCAATCGGCCTCTCCCCGCCTGCGGCGAGAGGCCGGAATTTGCGAGCGTGTAAGAACGGGGAGAGGGAGACGAGAGAGCCGCAATTCCATCGATCGAAATGCGCTGCCGCAGGGCACGCCTGCGCTCTGCGCAGGCGGAATCGGCAATCGCCGTGCTAACAAGCCATTGCCCGCGCCTTTCGCGCGAAAAAGTCATTTGCACACCAAGTGATTGCCGCGCCGCGAATGGCGCCTGCGTCCGGGAGAGGACATGTCCGACATCGCCGAAATCCCGGTCGATGAACAAGAGCGTCCGCTGCCGCCGCCTCCGCGGCCGGCGCGAAGCACGCTGACCGACGGGCCGATCCTGCGCACGCTGCTCTCCCTCGCCTGGCCCAACGTGATCGGGCTCTCGGCCGGCATGTGCGTCGTCATCGCGGAGACGTCCTATATCGGCCGGCTCGGCGTCGAGGCGCTGGCGGCGATGGCGCTGGTGTTTCCGACAGTGATCCTGACCATGACCATGTCCGGCGGTGCCATGGGCGGCGCGGTGGCGTCCGCCATTGCACGCGCGCTCGGTGCCGGCGACCGCGAGCGTGCCGGCACGCTTGCCATGCACGCGATGCTGATCGGCATCAGCTTCGGCCTCGTCTTCATGCTGGGCATGCTGATCTTCGGGCCAAAAGTGCTCGAGATGCTCGGCGGCCGCGGCGATGTGCTGACGCACGCGATCGCCTACACACAGGTGTTTTTCGGCGGCGCCGTGCTGCCTTGGCTGCTCAACACCATGGCCGGCGTGTTGCGCGGCACCGGCAACATGAAGCTGCCGTCGTTCCTCATCCTCAACTCCGCGGCCTGGCAGATCGTGCTCGGCGGCACGCTCGGCCTCGGGCTCGGCCCGGTGCCGCAGCTCGGCATGCGCGGCGTCGCGGCCGGCGCGCTGATCGCCTATTCCATGAACATCGGCATCATGGGCTGGTACCTGTTCTCCGGCCGCGCGCGGATCGTACCGAAGCTGCGCGGCCTGCGCATCCAGTGGGCGATGTTCTTCGACATCCTCAAGGTCGGCGCCATCGCCTGCTTCTCGCCGCTGCAATCGGTGCTGACGATCTCGATCTTCACCCACATGCTGGCGAAGTTCGGCACCGCGATCCTCGCCGGCTATGGCATCGGTGCGCGGCTGGAATTCTTGCTGACCTCGATCGCGTTCTCGTTCGGCATCGCCTGCGTGCCAATGGTGGGGATGGCGATCGGCGCCGGCAACATCGCGCGCGCCCGGCGCGTCGCCTGGATCGCCAGTGCTGCCGCCTTCGTTGCCGTCGGCGCGCCGGCGTGCGTCGTTGCGATGTTTCCCGATCTCTGGATCAACATCTTCACCGACAGCGCGGCCGTGCGCGCGGCGAGCCATCAATATCTCTCGACGGTCGGACCGTTCTACGCCTTTTTCGGCCTTGCCACGACGATGTACTTCTCCTCGCAAGGCGCAGCCAAGGTGATCGGGCCGGTGCTGGCGCAGACGGCGCGGCTGGTCTACATCTCCGGGGTCGGTTGGTGGCTGTCGACCCATGAAGCCACCGCGCAGAGCTTCTTCTGGCTGGCCGCAAGCTCGATGGTCGTGCTCGGCCTGCTGTCGTGCTCCAGCGTGGTGCTGACACGTTGGGGGCCGCGCGAGACGAAAGCTGCGATCCGCCCGGCGCTTTCGACGGCCGAATAAAGCGCGATGAAATGAAGCTTGATCGCTGCAACGACGGAGGTGCGCTCCCTCTCCCGCTTGCGGGAGAGGGTTGGGGAGAGGGTGCTTCCGCGATGGGACAATCCCCAAGAGGAGAAAGCCCTCACCCGGCGCTTCGCGCGCCGACCTCTCCCGCAAGCGGGAGAGGTGAAGGAGCCGCGGCAATCGATTCAATCTAAAGCCATTCCACTTTAGCGGTGCTTGTGGCGACGATGGCCGCCACCGCCGCTGGCATTGGCGAGCCGCATCAGCTGCGGGATCATCGCCATCATGTCGCCGCCGCCCATGCCGCCGATCCCGACTGGCATATAGCCGCCGCCCATCGGCGTGTAACCGCCGTAGTTCGGCGCACCGAATCCGCCGCCAAGGTTGCCACCGGACAGGCCGCCGCCGCCCATCATGCCACCAAGTCCGCCGCCGTTCTCCATCATGCGGCTCATCATCGGGCCCATGGTCTGCATCAGCATGGCGAAGCGGCGCTTGCCCATCTTCGCCTTCATCATCTCCAGCATCGGCGCCATCTGGGTCATCATGTCCTCGCCGCCGCCACCTCCGCCGCCGAAGCCTGCGAGCTGCGCCTTCGCCGGCGTGTTTGCGACGGAAAACAACAGCAGCACGATGGCTGCCTGGCAGATCACCTTGTCCGCACCTCTCATGGCATGCTCCTCGCGTGCGTGGCGCCGCCGGGAGAGCAGAGCCAACCGGACGCACGCGGGCATGGTTAGGGCCGGCGAGGATAGAGCTCTGTGAGAAAACTCACAGTGGGTGATCAGGCGGTCGCCGATGGAAACGCCTTGTGCATGGCGATCACGGCCTCCTTGGTTTGCCCCTGAACGTAAGGCGCGAGCTCGTTCGGCAGCATGTCGATGATCCAGACCAGCCGGCACCGTGAATCGCCCTCGGCGATCACCTGCACCGAGGCGCTGTAATGCTTCAGCCGCTCGTTGCTGATCGCATAGACGAGGCGCTGCCGCGTATCGTCGCAATCGACCAGCACCTCGCGCGCGACCGAACCATTGGCGAAGGTGACGATGCGCGCATCGCCGTCGAGCGCGCAGGCGGTGACGAAGCCCGGCACCAGCCGCTGATGCAGCGCGCCGAAATCGCGCACCGCGTCCCAGACGTCGCGCGCGGAGGCGGGGAGGGAGATGCCGTTGTGGATGGAGGCCATGGGATTCCTATTCAGTTGGAGTCATTCCGGGGCGCGCGAAGCGCGAACTATGGTGCGCAATTGCGCACCTGAGAATCTCGAGAGTCCGGTCTGGTGCTGCGCACCATCCCGGAATGACGGTGCATGTGGCGTGTTTTGTCGCGCCTCACACGCAAACCGCCTCGACATTGTTGCCGTCGGGGTCGATCAGGAACGCCGCATAATAGGTCGGGCTGTAATCCCTGCGCGGGCCGGCGCCGCCATTGTCGCGACCGCCGCTCTTAAGGCCCTCGCTGTGAAACGCCTTGACCGCATCATGATCCTTAGCGCGGAAGGCGATGTGGACGCCATCGGCCTTCCGGCCCTTGTTGAGATGCAGCCACAGTGCCGGCTCGCCCTTCGGCCCGAAGCCGGCATAACCGTCGCCGCTCGAGCACAGGACATAGCCGAGCGGCGCCAGCACTGCGGCGTAGAAGCGCGTCGCTGCGTCGAGGTCGGCAACACGCAATCCGATGTGGTCGTACATATTCGTCTCCATTGCCGAAGCGTGCCGCGAATGGCACGCGCCGGAGACGACCCTAATCAGTTGAGGGCAAGCTGCTCTTGGAGAATCTTGCGCTCCCCCTTCGACGCCTGGCGGAACTTGGTGGGCGACACGCCGGCGGCGCGATGGAAGGTGCGGACGAAATTGGAGAGGTCGCCGAAGCCGACGTCATAGGCGATGTCGGTGACGGCGATGTCGTCCTCGGTAAGCCTGCGCGCGGCGTGCCGCAGCCGCGAGCGCACCAGATATTGATGCGGGGTGACGCCGAGGACGCTCGAGAACAGCCGCAGGAAATGGAACGGGCTGAGACCGGCCTGCCGTGCGGCCTGCTCGAGGTCGAGCTCGGTATGCGAGTTGTCGTCGATCCACAGCGCGGCTTCGACGGCACGGCGGCGGTCACGCGCGGTTGGCATCGCCGGCTTGCGCGCCTTGCCCGAAACCGTATCAATGAAACGGCCCGCAAGAATTTGGCCGATCTCGTCGAGACCTATGTCGCTGTTGCCATCTGCTGCCGTCTGGGCCAGCTCGCCCAGCACCATCAGCTCGGGCAGCGGCGGTGTCGCGCCGACCTGCCAGATCTCGCGCCGCCCACCAAGGGCGTCGACCAGGTTCTCGCTGAAGAAGAAGCCGAGGCAGACGTCGCCGCTGACATGCTCATGCGTGCACGTGTATTCCTCGCCGGGCGCGCCGATCAGCATCGAGCCTGCCACCAGCTCGAAGAAGCCGGCGCGGCAATGACAGCCGAAGCTGCCGGAGCGGACATAGGCGATGGAATGGCCGGTGCGGCATTCCGCAAACGGCGTGTCGTCCGGTCCCGCATCGCAGCGAAATTCGGAGACCGTGATCGATGGTGTCGTCAGCAGCGTGGTGGCGTCCATGCCGCCTTATCTAGGTGGACGGTCTCGGCGGGGCAACCGGCAGCAGCACCTCGAACAGCGTCTTGCTGGTAATTGGATGGGCGCCTTCGAGCGCCAGCAGCCGCCGCTTGGAGATCACGCCGCCGTAAGGCGAGAGCCGATCGGTGTAATTGCCGGCCTCTAGCACCCGGTGGCAGGGCACGATCAGCATATAGGGATTCTTCGCGACCGCCTGCGCCACCGAATACGCCGCGCCCGAGGCACCCAGCGCCTTGGCGACCTCGCGATAGGTGCGCGTCTCTCCGCGCGGAATGGTGCAGGCGAACTCGTAGACGCGCCGGTTGAAGCCGGGCACCCCGCCGGCATCCAGGCTGACGTCGGAGAAATCGGGATCACTGCCTTGCAGTAGGCCTCTGATGCCCTCGATCGCAAGCGCGGCGTTCTCGGACGGGCGCTGCTCCCGCGCCTCGGGGTGGACCTGGAAAATCCGGCGGCGGGTATCGATCTCCCGCGCCTCCGGCAATTGCACCGCGACCACGCCGGTGCTGCTCCAAATGATGCCGCAGCGCCCCAGCGCCGTGTCGAATATCGCGTAGCCACGCCCCACCATGCACACGCCCCACTCAGTGCACGTTTCTCCCCGGAAATATGATCATAACACCGCCACAATCCGGCGCACGTGGAATCTTATCAGGACGTTAACAACCGTCCGGCCGGGCGCGCCAAACCGCTTGGCGGGAGGCGTCGTCTCGGCTAATCAGGAGGGGCGCGAAGCGCGCATCTCGCGGGCGTAGTTCAATGGTAGAACGGCAGCTTCCCAAGCTGCATACGAGGGTTCGATTCCCTTCGCCCGCTCCAGCTTTCCCCAGGCTGGCACTGTCAAAGGCCTCTAGAAGGCTGCCACTTAATGGATTTTCGGGCCTCCACGTACTATATTAGAGTGAAGGAGATTCCATGTCCGCCCAGCGTTCCGCGACCAGGTCCCACTATACTGCTGGTGTAATCCAACGGTTGGCGACCGCCAACAACGTAGCGGTGGTCGTGACATCGAACGATGTCTTTGCACATCACGTGACGCGGCTCTCCGGCGATGACGTGAATTTCGATCCGATCGAGAATACCATCGTCGCGCTTCAGCGCGCCGGGATTTTGGATCGTGTTCAGGCGGTGCGCCTTCAGGCGCGCTATCTTCGCGAAAGCCGTCCGTGACGTTTGATCCATTCGGGGATTTTGCGACGCGCGGCTATTTGCGCAACGTCGTAAAGGCAAAGATCCCGAAATCGTTCAGCGTCTCCTGCACAATTCTTTCCTGACCGGCATCGACGCAGCCTTGGATCATCTCAAGGCGCGGCCTTCCCTAAGCTACGCCGATGTCCTGCAAACGCACAAGACGCTCTTTGAAGCGGTGTTCCCGTGGGCTGGAGAGGATCGCCATACGAACGCATCGCATATCTTTGTGGGAAAGGGCTCCGTGATCTTCGCCCACCCCAATGACATCCGCAAAGCTATCGACTACGCGCTGGAGAAGGGACAAGACAAGGCGTTCATGGCGGAAAAGCCCGGCGAAGTGATGGGCTATCTCGCCTATGGCCACCCCTTCCTCGACGGCAATGGCCGCGCCATCATGCTGATCCATGCGGAACTTGCGCGCCGGGCACACATCGGCATCGACTGGGTCGCCACGGACAAGGACCAATATCTCGCCGCCCTGACGCAGGAACTCGAAGAGCCGGGCAAGGGCAAACTTGATGCTTACCTCAAGCCATTCATTCGCAAGGGCTCGGAGATGAAAGACATTGCGGACGCCATCAAGGCCGCGCCGGGGTTGGACGGCGGCAACGCGGATACGGTCGCAGGCGAGACGAGCAATCCAACGATCAAGGCGCAATACGAAGCGCAAGAAGTCAAACGCAAGGGCGGGCAAGGTGCTGCGCAGAAAGACGAGTAAGGTCAACCGCAGCTGCGGCTTTGATTTAACCATGTAGAGGGGCGGCACCCCCTCGGCCCTCAAGGCCCTTCGAAGTCTACGGAGAAGTCTGTCTACGGTGCTCCGACTGCTGGGGGCTTCGCCCGCTCCAAGCTTCTCAATTGAGCTTCCATTTTAGTTGACCTGGATGATGCCAGCGCGCATTCGCGTGGTGCGTAGGATTCCAATATATTAGTCCCTGTCTCTCGGCACTCACCGTTTCCTCGGCTAAGCTGCTCTCGCACCGGCGGCTTGCGATCTCTGGCCAGGCAGCGTTCGAATGAAAGCCATGGACCAACAGAAACTCGATCGCGCGATCGGTCGTCGCCTGAAGACGCTGCGGACGCAGGCGGGCATGACGTTGAACGAGCTTGCGGCACGCTCGGGCGTCAGCCGGGCCATGATCGGGCGGGTGGAACGGGCGCAGAGCAGTGCGACGGCTGCGCTGCTCGGAAAACTCTGCGCCGCGCTCGACGTGTCGCTGAGCGATGTCGTGGCGCTGGCCGAGAAGCCGCCCGAGCGGCTGGTGCGGCTTGCCGACCAGCCGCATTGGCGCGATCCCGACAGCGGCTATCGCCGGCGTCATGCCTCGCCGACCGATGCGGCGAGCGGCATCGAGATCATCGTCGTCGACCTGCCGGCTGGCGCGCGGGTGCCGTACAGCCCCTGGGGACGCAACGCCTTCACCCAGCAGCTGTTGATGCTGGAGGGCGCGATCGCCGTGCATATCGATGCCAAGGCGCTGCGGCTGCGCGAGGGCGATTGTCTGGATTTCGACGTGATGCGCGCAGTGATCTTCGAGAACGAAACCAAGCAGGACGCACGCTACGTCATCATCACGCGGCGCGGCGCCTCCTATGGGAAGGTGTGAGATCATGGAGTGGAGATCCTGACGATGCAGATCCGCACCGGCGACACCTTCGATCCCCGCGTCATCGCGCTGCTCGATCATCACGTCACGGCCGCGCGGGCGCAGACCGCGCCGGGCAGCGCCCATGCGCTTGATCTCGTCGGCCTGCGTGCACCCGACGTTGCGTTCTGGACCGGCTGGGACAGTGAGACGCTGGTCGCTACCGGTGCGTTGAAGACGATCTCGGCGCTGCACGGTGAGGTGAAGTCGATGCACACGCTGCAGACCACGCGCCGGCGCGGCTTCGGTGGAGAGATGCTTCGTCACATCATCACGCAAGCCCGCGCGCGCGGGGTGACGCGCCTCAGCCTCGAGACCGGCTCGTGGGATTACTTCAAGCCGGCGCACGCGCTCTACCGCGCGCATGGCTTTGTCGCCTGCGGCCCGTTTGAGGGCTATGTCGAGGATCCCAACAGCCTGTTCCTGACGCTCGACCTGACTTGCGGCTGAGGCCGGACGATGCAACGCGGGTTCGAAAACATCGTCGCATCCCTCAAAATGAGTTGCGTACCTCAAAAGACCTCTGCTAGCCTTCAGCCATGGCCGAGACGCTCACCCCGACTGCGCTGACGCTGAAGGACATCGCCCGCGAGGCTGGCGTCAGTCTCGCGACGGTCGACCGCGTCCTGCACAACAGGCCGGGGGTGCGGCCGGACACAGTCAGGCGCGTCAAGGAAGCCATCGCGCGCAATTCGTTCCAGCCCCATGTGGCCGCCGCCGAGCTCGCCCGCGGCCGCGCCCGCCGCTTCGCCTTCGTGATGCCGTCCGGGCCGAACCCGTTCATGCAGCAGATCGAGGACTATCTCGGCGAGATGTCGGGCTGGCTTTCGGCCCGCCGCCTCAGCGTCGAGACGGTCGCGACCGACGTGTTCGATCCGTTGGTGCTCGCGGCCTCGCTGGAGGGACTGTCGGGCGATTACGACGGCGTCGCCGTCGTGGCGCTGGATCATCCGGGGGTCCGTGCTGCCATCAATGATCTCGTCGACGCCGGCACCAAGGTCGTGACGCTGGTCTCGGACGTGCCGTCCTCGCGCAGGCACCACTATGTCGGCATCGACAACATCGCCGCAGGGCGGACCGCCGGCGCGCTGGTCGGGCGGCTGGTCGGCCAGAGGTCCGGCAAGGTCGCGATCGTCGCGGGCTCGCAGGGCCTGCGCGATCACGCCGAGCGCATCTTCGGCTTCAACCAGGTCATCGCAACGGAATTCCCCGATCTCAGCGTCCTGCCGGTGCTGGAAGGGCGCGACGAGGACGATCGTTCCGAGCAGCTGCTGGCACGGCTGCTCGGCAGGCATGCCGACATTGTCGGCCTTTATAACGTCGGCGCCGGCACGCAGGGCGTTGCCAAAGCGTTGAGCGAGGCCGGGCGCGACAAGCAGGTGGTGTTCGTCGGCCACGACGTCACCGCGCTGACGCGTCGATTGCTGCTGCAGGGCGTGATGGATGCCGCGATCTCGCAGAACCCCGGACATGAAGCGCGCGCAGCCGTGCGCGTGCTGCTGGCGCTGGCCCGCGGCGAGCCGATTTTGCGCGAACAGGAGAAGATCAGGATCGACATCGTGATGCGGGACAATCTGCCTTAGCGGCAGGTGGATTTTCGAATCGGCCCGTTGTGGGGGAAAGCGACGCAAGATCGCGCACCGCAGCAGGGCGAAAGGGAGGATGACGTGTATCTCGGGATCGACATCGGCACGTCCGGTGTGAAAGCGGTGCTCGTGAGCGAAGCCGGCGCGGTGGTCGCGACGGCGGCGCGCGAGCTTGCGCTGTCGCACCCCGCGCCGCTGTGGTCCGAGCAGGACCCCGATGGCTGGGTCGATGCGGCCATCGGCGCAGTCGACGATCTCGCCGCGCGTCATCCGCGGGAGGTTGCGCAGGTTCGTGGCATCGGGCTGTCAGGTCAGATGCATGGCGCGACGCTGCTCGGCGAGGACGGCCGGCCGCTGCGTCCGGCCATCCTCTGGAACGACGGCCGCTCGCAGGCCGAATGCGCAGCGTTGGAGCGGCGCTGTCCCTCGTTGCACGCGATCGCCGGCAACCTCGCGATGCCTGGCTTCACCGCGCCAAAACTGCTCTGGGTGGCACGGCACGAGCCAAAGATCTTCGACCGCGTGGCAAAGGTGCTGCTGCCGAAAGCCTATGTCCGCTATCGCCTCACCGGCGAAATGGTCGAAGACATGTCGGATGCGGCTGGCACGCTGTGGCTGGATGTCGGCCTGCGTCGGTGGTCGGCGCTGCTGCTGCATGCCACCGGGCTCGATCTGCACCACATGCCGCGCCTCGTCGAGGGCAGTGCGGTGAGCGCGGTGCTCACGCCTGATTACGCGCAGCGCTGGGGTATGGCGAAAGATGTCGTGGTCGCCGGCGGCGCCGGCGACAATGCGGCCAGCGCGATCGGGCTCGGCGCCATCGCGCCGGGCGATGCCTTCCTGTCGCTGGGAACGTCGGGTGTCCTGTTCCGCGTCACCGATCGCTTTGCCCCCGCGCCGGCTTCGGCCGTGCATGCGTTCTGCCACGCGCTGCCCGGCCTCTGGCATCAGATGGGTGTGATGCTGTCGGCGGCGGCCTCGCTCGCCTGGCTGTCTGGCGTGATGGAGACGCCGGCCGCAGCGCTCTTGGCGCCGCTCGGTGAGCGCGTCGATGGACCGAGCCCGATCAAATTCCTGCCCTATCTCGACGGCGAGCGCACGCCGCACAACGATGCCGCCGCCAGCGGCGCCTTCGTCGGCTTGCGCGGCGCGACCGGGCGCTCTCAGATCGTGCAGGCCGTGCTCGAAGGCGTCGCCTTTGCCGCGCGCGACAATCTGGCGGCGCTGAGTGCAGCGAGTGGGCCGATTGCCGAGCTCGATCTCGTCGGCGGCGGCTCGCGCTCATCGCTCTGGGCGCAGATCTGCGCCGACGTGCTCGGCATTCCGGTCCATCGTGTCGAGGAAGGCGAGGTGGGCGCTGCGCTCGGCGCCGCGCGGCTCGGTCGGCTCGCCGCGACCGGCGATAATCCCGCGGATGTCTGCACGCGCCCGCGGCGGCTCGCGAGCTTCACACCCCGCCCGTCCGTCGCTGCGGCCTATGACGAGGCCTATCGGCGATGGCGCGCGCTTTATCCAGCATTGAAGGAGTCTGTTTAAGTGAACGTGTCAGCCAAATTCTTCGATGCAAGCGCACCCGTCGCCTTCGCCGGCAAGGATGCGGCGAACACGCCCGCATTCCGCTGGTACGACAAGGATCGCCTCGTGCATGGCCGCCGGCTCGAGGATCATTTGCGCTTTGCGGTCTGCTATTGGCATTCGTTCTGCTGGCCGGGCGGCGATCCCTTCGGCGGCGAGACCTTTTTGCGACCCTGGCACCACGGCACCGATCCGATGGCGATGGCGCGGGCCAAGGCCGACATCGCCTTCGAGCTGTTCCGCCTGCTGGACGTACCCTTCTTCACCTTTCACGACGTCGACGTGGCGCCGGAAGGCAGCTCGCTTGCGGAATCCGTCGCTAATCTCAACGCGATCGCCGATCTGTTCGAAGCGAAGATGGCCGCGGCAAAAGTCCGCCTGCTCTGGGGCACCGCAAACCTGTTCACGCACCGCCGCTACATGGCGGGCGCGGCGACCAATCCGGACCCTGATATCTTCACCTATGCTGCCGGCCAGGTCCGCGCCGCGCTGGAGGTGACGCACCGACTCGGCGGCCAGAACTACGTGCTGTGGGGCGGCCGCGAGGGCTACGAGACGCTGCTCAACACCGATCTCAAGCGCGAGCTCGACCAGCTTGGCCGCTTCGTCTCGCTCGTCGTCGAGCACAAGCACAAGATCGGATTCAAGGGCCCGATCCTGATCGAGCCCAAGCCGAAGGAGCCGACCAAGCATCAATATGATTTCGACGTCGCCACCTGCTACGGCTTCCTCGAACGCTACGATCTCCTCAAGGACGTCAAGCTCAACATCGAGCAGAACCACGCCATCCTCGCCGGCCACTCCTTCCATCACGAGGTCGCGCTGGCCGAGGCGCTCGGCGTGTTCGGCTCCCTCGACATCAACCGCGGCGATGATCTGCTCGGCTGGGACACCGACCAGTTCGCGATGAACGTGCCGGAGCTGGCGCTGGTCTTTCACGAGATCCTGAACCGCGGCGGCTTCACCTCGGGCGGGCTCAATTTCGACGCCAAGATCCGTCGTCAGTCGATCGATCCTGATGACCTGATCCATGCCCATGTCGGCTCGATGGATGCCTGCGCGCGTGCCTTCCTCGCCGCCGCCGACATGCTCGATGCCGCCGCGCTCACCACGCCGCTTGCCAAGCGCTACGACGGATGGGCCGGTCCCGAAGGACGCGCCATTCTCGGCGGCCAGCGCTCGCTCGCCGATCTCGCCGACCGTGCCATGAGTCCCGGCTTCGACCCGCAGCCGCGCTCGGGCCGGCAGGAATATCTGGAATCCCTGGTCAACCGCTATGTCTGAGGAACGCCGCTGATGACAAAGGCTGACGCGACACCGGTGCTCGAGCTCACCGGCATCGGCAAGGAATTCGGCGCGATCCGCGCGCTGCACGACGTCGACATGCAGGTCTTCCCCGGAGAGGTGGTCGGCCTGATGGGCGACAACGGTGCGGGCAAGTCGACGCTGGTCAAGATCATCGCCGGCAATTTCCGCCCCAGCCATGGCGAGATCCGCTTTGCCGGCAGCGCGGTCCATTTCAACCGCCCGGTCGATGCCCGCGCCGTCGGCATCGAGGTCGTCTACCAGGACCTCGCGCTCGCCGACAACCTGACCGCCGCCGCCAATGTCTTCCTCGGCCGCGAGCTGAAGCGCAGGTTCGGACCCATTGCGCTGCTCGACCACAAGGCGATGGCGGCGCGGGCGTTGGAATTGTTCGGCGAATTGCGCTCGGAGACGCGGCCCGACGATCTGGTCAAGCAGATGTCGGGCGGCCAGCGTCAGGCCGTCGCGATCGCGCGGACCCGGCTCTCCAACGCGCGGCTGGTGATGATGGACGAGCCGACCGCGGCGATCTCGGTGCGCCAGGTCGAGCAGGTGCTCGGCCTGATCCATCGGCTGAAGGAGCAGGGCGTCGCGGTCATGCTGATCTCGCACCGCATGCCGGACGTGTTCGCGGTGTGCGACCGCGTCGTTGTCATGCGCCGCGGCGAGAAGCGGGCCGACAAGCCGATCCACCAGACCTCGCCTGAGGAGGTCACCGCTCTCATCACCGGCGCGAAGGAGGCGGCGTGATGGCCATGCCCTTGGAATCCCCGATCACCTTCTCCAACGTCGGCAAGATCAGATGGTGGCAGCGCGGCATCTTCGCCTCGCAGACCGGCTACGTCCTGCTGGCGCTGGCGGTGCTGCTGGTGATCATGCATTTCGCCAGCCCCTACTTCTTCACCCAAGGCAACATGCAGAACGTGGCGAAGAATTTTTCCTTCATCGCCATTGCCACGCTTGGCGTCACCTTCGTGATCATCACCGGCGGCATCGACCTCTCGGTCGGCTCGATGATGTGCTTCTCGGCCATGATCGCCTCGATGGTGATGACCGAGCTGTCGGCGCCCGGCTCGCCGCTCGTGCACATGGCGGCCGACGGCAAGACCGTGCTGGCCAATGTGCCGGGGCTGATCCTGCTGGTGTCGATCCTTGCAGGTCTGGGCGTCGCGTTGATTGCCGGCCTCGTCAACGGCTTCTGCATCGCCGTGCTCGGCCTGTCGCCCTTCGTCACCACGCTCGGCATGCTCTCGATCGTGCGCGGGCTGGGCTATGTCGTCTCCAACGGCCGCGGCAGTTTTCCGGGCGGGCCGGATGCCGATTATTTCTATGCGCTCACCTCGGGCGACGTGCTCGGCGTGCCCGTGCCTTTCATCTATCTCGTGGTCCTCGCACTGACGATGGCCGTGGTGCTGCACCACACCTCGTTCGGCCGCCACGTCTTTGCGCTTGGCGGCAACGAGAAGGCGGCGGAGCTCACCGGCATCCCGGTGGTACGGGTGAAGATCGAGGTTTACGTGATCTGCGCGCTCGCAGCGGGCCTGCAGGGCATCATCATCTCCGGCTGGCTCGGATCGGCGCCGGCCAACATGGCGACGTCCTACGAGCTCAACGTGATCGCTGCGGCCGTGATCGGCGGCGCCAATCTCGCCGGCGGTATCGGCGGTCCGCTCGGGGCCATCGTCGGCTGCGTGCTGCTCGAGGTGATCCGCAACGGTCTCGTGCTGGCGCAGGTCTCCTCCTACTGGCAGCAGACGCTGGTGGGCGTGATCATCATCCTGGCCGTGCTGGTCGATCGCATCCGCTCGCGGATGATCTGACGTGGCGTTGTCTCGGGAAGGTAACGAAAATGCCGCCTGTCCGCTTCCCGGGCGCTTTCGAAAGGATGGGCACCAAACAAGGGTGGAGGAGACAATGAGGAAACTGCTTCTTGCCGGCATCGCCGTTGCGATGATGGCGACGCCGACATTCGCTGCGAACTACCGCTTCGTGATCGTGCCCAAGGCGATGAACAATCCGTTCTTCGACTTCGCTCGCGACGGCTGCCTGAAGCGCGCCAAGGAGCTCGGCAACATCGAGTGCATCTACAAGGGACCGGTGGAGCATGAGCCGGCGACGCAGGCCCAGATCATCCAGGACTTCATCACCCAGAAGGTCGACGGGCTTGCCATCTCGGTTGCGGACGTCGCGGCCATGACCAAGTCGATCGAGGCGGCGACCGCCGCCGGCATCCCCGTCATCACCTTCGACGCCGATGCCCCGGGCTCCAAGCGCATCGCCTATATCGGCACCAACAACAAGGAGTTCGGCCTGGCTCTCGGCAAGCAATTGCTGAAAATGCGGCCCGACGGCGGCAAATACGCGATGGTTTCGGGCGGCCCCGGTGCCAAGAACCTCGCCGAGCGCGTCGACGGCGTGCGCGAGGCGCTGAAGGGCTCGAAATGGGTCGAGGTCGCGGGCTCCCCGACATTCTGCAACGACGATCCTGCGCTCGCGGTCCAGCAGATGACGGACATGCGCACCGCAACGCCCGACCTCGCCGCTATCGTTCCCATCGGCGGCTGGCCAATGTTCGCCCCCGAAGGCTTCAAGGCCTTTGCCTCCCGCAACAAGAAGGACATCGATTCCGGCAAGTTCACGCTGGTCGTCGCCGATACGCTGAAGATGCAGCTCGAGCTGCTGCGTGACGGCTATGCCAATGCGCTGGTCGGCCAGCGTCCGTTCGAGATGGGCGAGAAGGCGATGGATACGCTGCTTGCCATCAAGAAGGGCGAGAAGGTGCCGGAGATCGTCTACACCGGCCTCGATCTCGTCACCAAGGATAACGTCGCGCAGATGTTGAAGTAGGAGCGCCGCCAGCCCCGTGCTCCTGCATGTCTCTCCCGCTTGCGGTTTGCGCAAGCGGGAGAGATGATTTGGATTGTTTGGAAGAAGACCGCTGGAAGGCAATGGGAATGAAAAGGTCACGGCTCGGCGCTCTCGACGTCACCTCACTCGGCCTCGGTTCCGCCCCGCTCGGCGGATTGTTCACCCCCGTCAGCGATGCCGATGCAGAAGCGACGCTCGCACGTGCCTGGTCTGCCGGAATCCGCTTCTTCGATACCGCGCCGCTCTACGGCTTTGGCCTGGCGGAGCGGCGGGTTGGTGCATTCCTGCGGCAACAAAAGCGGGACTCCTACGCCATCTCGACCAAGGTTGGCCGTCTGCTGCGCGCACCGGATGGCGCTGCCGCCGAGGACGAGCACTACAAGGGCACACCGCGCGAGCGGCCGGTGTTCGATTTCAGTTATGACGGCGTGATGCGATCGGTCGAGGAGAGCCTGACGCGCCTTGGGCTCGACCGCGTCGACGTCCTGCTCGTGCATGATCCCGACGACCATTATGACGAGGCCGTCACCGGCGCCTTCCGCGCGCTCCAGCGGTTGCGTGAGGGCGGCACGGTCAAGGCGATCGGCGCCGGCATGAACCAATCGGAGATGATGGTTCGCTTTGCCGAGGCCGTGCCGGTCGACTGCTTCCTGCTCGCCGGGCGCTACACGCTGCTCGACCAGGGCGCGCTGGAGACGCTGTTTCCGCTCTGCCAGGCCAGGAACATCGGCATCCTGCTCGGCGGCATCTACAACAGCGGCATCTTGGCCAATCCGCGGACCGGCGCGAAGTTCAACTATCAGGATGCCGATGCGGCGCTCGTCGCGCGTGCGCTCGAGCTCGATGAACTCTGCCGCAGGCACGACACGGAGCTGAAAGCCGCCGCGCTGCAGTTCTGCATGGCGCATCCGGCAGTGACGGTCGCCGTGTTAGGTGCGCGCAATGCCGCGGAAGTCGCCGACAACATCGCGATGTCGGAGAAGGCGGTGCCCGCCGCGTTCTGGCAGGAGTTGCGTGCACGAAAGCTCGTCGATGCGCGGGCGCCACTTCCCGGCGGAGCGTAAGGCATGATCATCGACAGCCACCAGCATTTCTGGGATCCGGCGCGCGCCGACTATCCCTGGATGGCGGCGGACGAGCTCGCGCCAATCCGTCGCGCTTTCGGTCCTGCCGATCTCGCGCCTTTGCTGAAAGCAAACGGCATCGACGCCAGCATCGTGGTGCAGTGCCGCTCCGCCCTGGAAGAGACCGAGCAGTTCTTGCGCATCGCGCAGGCAAATCCCTTCGTCGTCGGTGTGGTCGGCTGGGCCGACCTGACCGATGGTGCGCTTGACGAAACGCTTCATCGGCTGCGCGCTCTGCCCGGCGGCGGCAAGCTGGTCGGCATCCGCCACCAGGTCCACGACGAGGCCGATCCCGATTGGCTGCTTCGCGAGGATGTTCAGCGCGGCCTCACCGCATTGTTCGCCCGCGATCTCGCTTACGATTTCCTCGTCCGTGCCCGCGAGCTGCCGGCGGCGATCGCAACAGCGCAGGCCTTTCCGCAAGCGCGCTTCGTGCTCGATCACGCCGCCAAGCCGCCGATCGCGGATGGCGGCAGCGACGAATGGGCCGACCGCATCGCCGCGTTAGCCGCTTGCGGCAATGTCTGGTGCAAGATCTCGGGGCTCGCGACCGAGGCGGCTTGGGGCGACTGGGATGCGGAACGACTGTTTCCGTTCGTCGAGCACGCCGCAAAATGTTTTGGCGAGGACAGGCTGATCTTCGGCTCGGACTGGCCAGTGTGCCTGCTTGCGGGAAGCTACGGCGAGATCAAGAGCGCGCTGGAGGCCTGCCTGGCGAGGCTTGGCCCGCAGCTGCGGGAGAAGGCTTTTGGTATGAACGCGGCGCGGGCGTATCGGCTGGCGATCGCAGGTTAGCGCGAAGCGCCGGCGTCCTCCTGCCTCTCCTGGCAGAGCAGGAGAGGGGAAGCCACGGCGGGACCCGCGCCAAGCCTATTCCGACATCGGCTTGTCGGAGATGTCCCAGTCCTTGCCGGTGAAGGTGGAGATGAACAGCGTCTTCATCGGCGTGTAGTTCTCGGGCGTGTAGCTGTAGGTGACGCCATCGAGGAAATAGGGCGAGTGGAAACCCGCGAGCGTCGAGGCCTGCTTCAGCACGTTGGCGCGGGTGAGGTCGTCGCCGCAGCGGCGCAGGATCTCGCCCATGGTCACGGCCTGCCCGTAGCCGGCGAAGGCGATGGTGTTGTCGGGGTCGATGGCCGGTGTGTACTTCTTGCGCAGTTCCTCGAACGCGATCACGTCGGGGTCCTTCTCCCATTTCGGCAGGCCGACCTCCTTGTTATAGCGGATCGCGACGATGCCGGTGGCGTTCTCGAGGCCCGCGGCATTGAGGATTGAGCGGCCGGTCGAACCCGCCGACAAGAGTTGCAGCGGCTTCCAGCCGAGCTCGGCCACCTTCCGGATCGATTGCGACGACGCCTTGCCGGTCGAGATGTTGTAGAAGACGTCGGCCCCCGACTTCGAGAGATTGATGAGCTGGGAGTCGACGGTCGGATCGGTGAGATCGTAGGTCTGCTCCATGATCACCTGCGCGGTGCCGCCGGCATCGGCCAACACCTTCTTGAACGGTCCCAAGAAGTCGCGGCCGAAATCGTCGTTCTGGTAGAGGATGCCGACCTTCGCATTCGGCTTCACGGCGACGACGTGCCGGGCCAGGATGCGCGCCTCGGTCGGATACAGCGGCAGGCCCGCCATCGTCCATTTGAACTCTTTCGGGTTGTTCCACTTCGACGCGCCGGTGTTGAGCAGCAGCTGCGGCACGCCCTTGGAGTTCAGGTATTTGTGCACGGCGGTCTGCGGCGCGGTGCCGAGCGAGCCATAGAGCGCCAGCACTTCTTCCTGCTCGACCAGCCGCCGCGTCGCCTCGACGCATTTCGGCGCGCTGTAGGCGTCGTCCATGGTGAGGAATTTGACCTTACGTCCGTTGATGCCGCCCTTCTCGTTCAGCATCTGGAAATAGGCTTCGCCGATGCGCCCGAGCACGCCGTAGAGCGAGCCGGGGCCGGAATGCGGCACGGTCTGACCGATCTTGATCTCGGTGTCGCTGGCGCCGGCATCGTATTTCTTCTCCGCAGCCCAGACATAAGGCGCGGGCAAGGTCGATGCGGCGATGGTGGCGAGCGCGGCGGCGCTGAAATCGCGCCGCGATGGATTCTTCGTCATTATTTGTTTCTCCCTAGCGAGCGCATTGTGCTGGCATCGCGGTTCGGCTCGCAAGTGGGAAGTCGCGGCTTTGCGACGCAATGACGCTCAAATCGCAAGGCGCTAGCGCCTAGACTCAAGTTTTCTCGGCGACGATGACGAGGCCGCGCACCGGCTCGTTGTTCTCGTTGCGCGGCGAGGCTGGCTCCAGTGTCAGCAGCTTCAACCCGGCCTTGGCGATCGCACGGCGCACATATTCCGCGGGATGGGCATAGCGCAGGCCTTCGCCGAGCACGACGCCATTGCCGTCATGCGTCTCCAGCGTGAAGGCGAGCACGCCGCCTGATACGAGCACGCGCCTCGATTCGCTCAGAACCGGTGCGAGATCGGAGAGATAGACGAACGCATCCGCGGCCACGACGAGGTTCGCGCTGGCGTCGGCCTTGCCGCGCAGGCCCTCGATCATGTCGGCGACTTCGAGCTCGGCATAGAGGTTCGTCGCGCGCGCCTCCTTGATCATGCCGGACGACAGATCGATGCCGATGAAATGGTCGACCTGCTTGGCGAAGGCGGCGGCCGCAAGGCCGGTGCCGCAGCCGAGATCGATGGTGCGCTTGAAGTAGGCCGGCTTCTTCGCGGCGACCCGCGCGGCCAGCACCGCCTTGAAGATCAGCGCGGGCGCGCGATAGCCGAGATCGTTGATCAGCGCATGCTCGAACCGAGGCGCGTATTGATCGAACAGCGCCTGCACATAGGCCTTGGGCATCTCGGCCATCTCCGCGTCCCCGAGACGCATCAGGTGCAGGCCGGCGCCGTGCTGGTCTTCGGGATCGGATCGGCGCGCTTCACGGAACGCCGCGATGGCCTTATCGCGCTCGCCGAGCTGCTGGCGGATTTCGCCGAGCGTGAACCAGGCCGAAGTGAAATTCGGCGCAAGCTCGATCGCCTGCTCCAGCAGGTCGGCGGCGGCGGGCAGGTCGCCCTTGAGCTGGAGGTCGCGCGCGAACTCGAAGCGGCGGTCGGCCATGAGATCGCCGGAGGTCAGGAATAGGCGCAAGGGCATCTTGGAACCGGGATCGTCATTGCCGGGCTCGACCCGGCAATCCATCAAAAAAGCAACTCTTTAAGAGGATGGATGCGCGGGTCAAGCCCGCGCATGACGGCTTAATTCGGAGCGGCCCCTTCCTATATGATGCACATGCGTCCGCAAGACATCCTGCTGCCAGTTGCCGCCGGCCTGTGCTGCAAGCCCGGCGGCTTCCATATCGACCCTGTCCGCTCCGTGGAGCGGGCCGTGATCACCCACGGGCATTCCGACCATGCCCGCGCCGGCCATGGCGCGGTGCTGGCGACGCAGGAAACGCTCGATATGATGCGGCTGCGCTACGGCGAGAACTTTGCCGGATCGACCCAAGCGATCCGCTATGGCGAGGAGATCCGGCTCGGCGACGTCACCGTCAAGTTTCACCCGGCCGGCCACGTGCTGGGCTCCGCACAGATCGCCGTGACCTGCAAGGACACCTGCATCGTCGCCTCCGGTGACTACAAGGACGCGCCCGATCCGACCTGCACGCCCTTCGAGCTGGTGCCCTGCGACGTCTTCATCACCGAGGCAACGTTCGGGCTGCCGGTGTTCCGGCATGGCGACGCCGCCGACGAGGTGAGGAAGCTGCTGGCCTCCGTCGCGCTGTTTCCGGAACGCGCGCATCTGGTCGGTGCCTATTCGCTCGGCAAGGCACAGCGTGTGATCGCGTTGCTCCGTGCGGTCGGCTATGACGCGCCGATCTACCTTCATGGCGCCATGGAGACGATCACGCATTACTATCAGAGTCGCGGCATCGACCTCGGCGAGCTCAGGCCCGCGAAAGGAGCGAAGAAGGCGGCGCTCGCCGGCACCATCACGCTGGCGCCGCCGTCGGCGACATCCGATCTCTGGACACGCCGCTTTCCCGATCCCGTTACGGCCTTTGCCTCGGGATGGATGCGTGTGCGTGCCCGCGCGCGGCAGCGCGGCGTGGAATTGCCGCTGGTGATCTCCGATCACGCCGATTGGGACGGCCTCACCGCCACCATCGCGGCGACCGGCGCCGGCGAGATCTGGGTCACGCATGGCCAGGAAGATGCGCTGGTGCATTGGTGCCGGAGCAAGGGCCTGAAAGCGCAGCCGCTCGATCTCGTCGGCTATGGCGACGAGGAGGAGAGCGAGACGCCCATTCAAGGCGAGGCCGAGGCATGAACCGCTTCGCCGAGCTGCTAGACCGCCTCGCCTACGAGCCCGGCCGCAACAACAAGCTGCGGCTGATCACCGGCTATTTTCGCGAGGTCGGCGATCCCGATCGCGGCTACGCGCTGGCGGCGCTGACCGGCGCGCTCAGTTTCAAGCACGCCAAGCCGGCGCTGATCCGCGATCTCATCGCGGCGCGCACGGATGAGGTGCTGTTCGGGTTGAGCTACGATTACGTCGGCGATCTCTCGGAGACGGTGGCGCTGATGTGGCCGAAGGCGTCGTTGGCCGCTCACAACAATCCTCCGCCCCCAACCCTCACCGAAGTCGTCACCACGCTGCGCACGCTCGGCAAGACCGAGTTGCCGAAGCAGCTCGAACGCTGGCTCGACGAGCTCGACGAGACGGGCCGCTGGGCCCTCTTGAAGCTTGTCACCGGCGCGTTGCGGATCGGCATTTCCGCGCGCCTCGCCAAGACCGCAGCCGCGGCGCTCGGCGACAAGGACCCGCATGAGATCGAGCTGATCTGGCCGGGACTCGCACCGCCCTATCTCGACCTGTTCGCCTGGCTGGAAGGCCGCGGCGACAAGCCGGTCAATCGCGATCCCGCACCGTTCCGCCCAGTGATGCTCGCACATGCGATCGAGGACGGCGATTTCGCCGCGCTCGACCCCGCCGACTACATCGCCGAATGGAAATGGGACGGCATCCGCGTGCAGGCGGTCGCCGGCCGCGACGACCGCGGCCACATCACGGCGCGGCTCTACTCGCGCACCGGCGAGGACATCACCGGCAGCTTTCCGGATCTCGTGCCGTCGCTGCGCCTGCCCGGCGCCATCGACGGCGAGCTGCTGATCCTGCGCGAAGGCCGCGTGCAGAGCTTCAACGTTCTGCAGCAGCGGCTCAACCGCAAGGTCGTCTCGCCGAAGCTGATCAAGGAGTTTCCGATTCACCTACGCGCCTATGATCTGCTCGGCGACGACGAGAACGATCTGCGCGAGCTGCCATTCGCCGAGCGGCGCGAACATCTGGAGAGGTTCATCGGCAAACTTGGCGATCCCCGCATCGACCTGTCGCCCACCGTGCCCTTCGCAAGCTGGGAAGCGCTGACCGCCGCCCGCGCCGATCCCGCAAGCGCCGGCGCCGGAGAAGACGCGGACGCCGTCGAAGGCGTGATGCTGAAGCGGCGCGATGCGCCCTATCTGCCGGGGCGGCCGAAGGGGCAATGGTGGAAGTGGAAGCGCGATCCGCACATCATCGATGCCGTGTTGATGTATGCGCAGCGCGGCCATGGCAAGCGCTCGTCCTATTACTCCGACTACACGTTTGGCGTCTGGACCGCAGGTGATGCCGGCGACGAGCTGGTGCCGGTCGGAAAGGCCTATTTCGGCTTCACCGACGAGGAGCTGCTGCAGATCGATCGTTTCGTCCGCCGCAACACCACGGAGAAATTCGGTCCCGTGCGTCATGTCGTGCACGAGAGCGACAAGGGGCTGGTGCTGGAAGTGGCGTTCGAAGGCTTGCAGCGCTCGCCGCGGCATAAATCCGGCGTCGCCATGCGTTTTCCCCGCATCAGCCGCCTGCGCTGGGACAAGCCGCCGCGGGAAGCCGACCGGCTGGAGACGCTGGAAAAGATGCTGAAAGCGGAGCCAGCGGAGATTGAGGTGTGAGGCTCGATGCCGCCACGACGTCGATGCGCTCCCTCTCCCGCTTGCGGGAGAGGGGTGGGGAGAGGGTGTCCGCATTGGGATTCGTCATTGAGGTTCCCCAAGAGGAGAGAGCCCTCACCCGGCGCTCGGGACGATGCTTCGCATCGCCCGGGGAGCGCCGACCTCTCCCGCAAGCGGGAGAGGTTAGGCCCGCGGCTAGCGTCATGCCATCAGGAAGCTCTGGCGGCGCTTACCCGAATTAAACTCCCGTAACCCGATTGACGCCTCGTTGCGGGTTCCCCATGTGCCTCGCCGTGCCCTATAATGGGTCGAATCCCCCTGAGGAGTTTGCGATGGTCCAAGACGTCAGAGATTTGCCGGCCGGCCGCAGCGACGGCCTGCACCGCTTTCTCGGCGGCTCTCCGCTGGCGGTCGCGTTCCGGCTGGTCCTGCTCTCGATCCTGGTCGGCGTCGTGCTCGCCGCGATCGGCTTCGATCCCTGGAACATCATCCACAGCATTCGCCTCTTGTTCCAGCGTCTGTGGGATCTCGGCTTCGACGCCGTGAACTGGCTGTGGCGCTACTTCCTGCTCGGCGCGGTCATCGTGATTCCGATCTGGCTGCTCTCGCGTGTCTTCGGCGCGCCGCGCGGCCGGTGAGGATTTGATTGAGGGAGTGCGCAGCCGATGCAACTGCGTTTCGCTGGCTGCGGTGACGCCTTCGGCTCCGGTGGCAGGCTCAACACCTGCTTCCACGTCTCGGGGCGTGAAGCCAACTTCCTGATCGATTGCGGCGCGTCGGCTCTGCCGGCGCTGAAGCGGCTCGCGATCGACCGCAACGAGATCGACCTGATCCTGATCACGCATTTCCACGGCGATCATTTTGCCGGGCTGCCGTTTGTCTTGCTCGACGCGCAATTCTCACGACGGACGCGGCCGCTGACGATCGCGGGTCCACAGGGCATCGAGAGGCGGCTGCGAGAGGTGATGGAGGCTCTGTTCGAGCACTCCTCGAAGACCAAACAGCGCTTCGAGCTGAACGTGGTCGACCTCGTACCCGAGCAAAGCCAAAGCTTCGGCGCGGTAACGGTGACACCCTACCCGGTCGTGCACGGCGAATCCGGCGGGCCTTTCCTGGCCTATCGGGTCGAGGCCGAGGGCCGCACGCTCGCCTACAGCGCCGACACCGAATGGACGGAGACGCTCATTCCGCTGGCGCATGGCGCGGACCTTTTCATCGCGGAAGCTTATATGTACGAGAAGGTGGTCAAGAACCATCTCAGCCTGAAGACCTTGGAACAGCATTTGCCCGCGATCGGCGCCAAGCGGCTTATCCTCACTCATATGAGCGACGACGTGCTGTCGCGCCTGGACGCCATCGAGCATCTCGCTGCAGAGGACGGCATGGTGCTCGTGTTCTGAGATGCACGCACCGGTTCATCCCAGGATCGGCTCCCGCCAGGTGTTCGCCATCGCGGGACCGGCGATGGTCGCGAACCTGACCACGCCGCTGATCGGCGTGGTCTCGACCACCGCGATCGGACGGCTCGACGATGCCGCGCTGCTCGGCGGCGTCGCGATGGCCTCCGTCATCTTCGACTGCCTGTTCTGGCTGTTCGGCTTCCTGCGCATGAGCACGCTCGCGTTCACCGCACAGGCGCTGGGCGCCGGCGAGACGCGCGAGCAGACCGCGATCCTGGTGCGCGGCTTCATCATTGCCGGCCTGATCGGCACCGCGCTCATCACGTTGCAACTGCCGCTGACGTCGGTGCTGTTCGACCTGATGGGCGGCAGCGAAGGCGTGACCCGCGCCGCGAAGACTTACTTCATGATCCGAATCTGGTCGTCGCCATTCGCCTTCGCCAACTACGTCGTGCTCGGCTGGCTGGTCGGGCAGGCCCGCGCCAATCCGGCGCTCGCGCTCCAGGTCGCCATCAACCTCATCAACATGGTCGCGACGATCCTGCTGGTGCTGGTCTACGATACCGGCATCGCCGGCGCGGCCATCGCCGCGCTGCTGTCGGAGGTGACAGGCTTCGTGCTGGGCGTGATCGTCTGCCGCCGCTATGCTGCCGGCGGCTTCAAAGTGCCCCGCGCGACGCTGTTCGATCGGGCCAAGCTGATGCGGCTCTTGGCGGTGAATACCGACATCCTGATCCGCACCGCGGCGCTGATCGCCGTGTTCCTGTTCTTCACCGCAAAGGGCGCGCGCGCCGGCGACGTCACGCTGGCGGCGAACTCCGTCCTCAACAATTTCCTCCTGGTCAGCGCCTTTTTCCTCGACGGCCTCGCCAACGCAGCCCAGCAGCTCTGTGGCCGCACCCTCGGCGCGCGCGATGCCAAGGGATTTGCGGATTCGACCAGACTGGTGCTGCTCTGGGGCCTCGGCTTCGCGCTGGTCGTCGCCGTGCTGTTCGCGCTGTTCGGCCCCAACCTGATCAATGTCATGACGGCCAGTGAGGACGTCCGCGGCGCCGCGCGCGACTTCCTGCCGTTCATCGTGCTTGCGCCGATCCCCGGTGTGTTCGCCTTCGGCTTCGACGGCATCTATGTCGGCGCGACCTGGGCGCGCGAGATGCGCAACCTGATGCTGGCCTCGCTGGCAATCTTTTTCGGCATTTGGTTCGGACTGCAATCGTTCGGCAATGCCGGACTGTGGTGCGCGCTGATCGCGTTCTATGTCGCGCGGGGTGGCCTGCAGGGCGCGCGCTATCCGGCGCTGTATCGGATGACGTTCGCTAAACCATAACTCTCGTGTCCCGGACGCGCTGCAGCGAGAAACGCTGCTGCGCAGAGCCGGGACCCAGAGCGCCGCCGCATGGGCCCCGGCTCTGCAGCGCATCGCTGAAGAAGCGCTGCGCTGCGTCCGGGGCACGAGACCACCCTACATCCCGGGCCAGTCTTCCGCCGTGAGGGTCGCAGCATCGGCGCCGACGATATCGGACAGCGAATCCCGTCCCGTTCGCAACAGCGTCGAGGTCAGGTCGCGCTTGATCTCGTCGACGAGGCCGAGACCCTTGTAGACCAGCGACGAATAGAGCTGGATCAGGCTGGCGCCGGCGCGGATCTTCGTCAGCGCGGCGCCGCCCGAGTCCACGCCGCCGACGCCGATCAGCGGGAACGCACCCTCGACGCGCACATAGGTTTCGGCAACCATGCGCGTCGACAGACGGAATAGCGGCCGGCCGGACAGGCCGCCTTGCTCCTTCGCCCGCATCTGATCACGCAATGTGCTCGGCCGCGCGATCGTGGTGTTCGACACGATCATGCCGTCGACCCGGCGCGCGCGCGCGACCTGCACGATGTCGTCGAGCTGGGCGAGGCTCAAATCCGGCGCGATCTTGAGCAGCACCGGCGTGTCGCCGGCCTTCTGACGCACCCGCTCGCGGGCGTCGATCACGTGTGCGAGGAGATCGTCGAGCAGCGCGCCTTCCTGCAAATTGCGCAGGCCCGGCGTGTTCGGCGAGGAGACGTTGACGGTGAAATAGCTCGCCACCGGCGCAAAGGTCTCGATCAGCTTGACGTAGTCGGCGACGCGGTCCGGCGAATCCTTGTTGGCGCCGACATTGACGCCGACGATGCCGCCGTGCTGCGCGCGGGCGGCGAGCCGGCGCAGAGCTGCCTCCGCGCCGTCATTGTTGAAACCCATGCGGTTGATGATCGCCTCGTCGCGCTCGAGCCGGAACAGCCGCGGCCGCGGATTGCCTTCTTGCGGCTTCGGCGTCACCGAGCCGATCTCGACGAAGCCGAAGCCGAGCCGCAGCAGCGCGTCCGGGACCTCGGCGCTCTTGTCGAAGCCCGCGGCCATGCCGATCGGATTGGGAAAGTTCAGCCCGAAGGCGCGCACCGCGAGCTTGGGGTCATCGGCGCGCGGCTTGACCGGTGGCAGGAAGCGCAGGCCCTGGATCGCGAGGCGATGCGCGTCTTCGGGATCGAGCCAGCGCAGCACCGGCAGCGAAAAGGCGTCGAACGCGCGGATCACGGGGCGAGCTCCGGAACATCGTGACCTCCGTCGGAGCGCATGTTGAGGTTCATCACCGCGATCACTGCGCCGAGATCGAGCTCGCCATAGAGATGCGGGAAGAGCTCGTCATTGCGCGAGCGTTCCCAGCGCAATTCGCTACCCAGCGTATCGCCGTCGACCTCGACCAGGAACAGCGCACGCTGCCCGAAATAGTGCTTGCGCAGGGTTTCGGGAACCTGGGCGGCGGTCGAGAAATGGATGAACCCGTCGCGCGCGTCGTCCGCGCTGCCGCGGTAGACACCCTGCCGTTCCGCCTCGCGCCAGGCCGAGGCCGGACAGATTTTGTAGATCTTGACCACCGCTTACGCAGCCTTGTTTGTTCTTTGAGTCTTTTGGGTTTTTTCGTCTCTCGCGGGTCTTCAAAACCCGGGCGCGACCGTAAAGGCCGTCCCTTCCGAACTCAAGACCTAGAGCCTTTTCCGGTCCGATGAAATCGGAACGGGGCTCCAGATTGCTGTTTTGACGTGTTTTCTTGACGCGAACCGATGCCCCGCCTCGCTTGAAAACGCTTTCCTCGTCGCCTCTTGCGCAAAAAACGGAAAACCGGTTGATTTGAGGACAGTTTTCCTGAGTTGCGACGGGCTGGACCTTCCATGGTCAAACAGGCCAAAGCGCAGAGGATGCTGACTCACGACCAGATCTGGGCCGCGCTGGATCGGCTGGCGGCGCGCGCCGGATTGTCGCCGTCCGGCCTTGCCAAGCGTGCCGGGCTCGACCCCACCACTTTCAACAGGTCCAAGCGCGTTACCGCCGACGGCCGCGAGCGCTGGCCCTCGACCGAATCGATCGCAAAGGCGCTGGCCGCGGCCGACGCCTCGATCGACAGCTTTGCGAAGTTGATTGACGACGACGGCGTGCGCGACGGCCGTTCGGTGCCGCTGCTCGGCTTCGCGCAGGCGGGGACGAGCGGCGCTTTCGACGAGGCCGGCCTTCCATCCGGCAGGGGCTGGACCGAGATCGCGCTTCCCACCACCGAGGACCGCCACACGTTTGCGCTGGAGATTTCCGGCGATGCGCTTGCGCCTGTGTATCGCGACGGCGACATCGTCCTCGTCTCACCCGGCGCGCCGATCCGCAAAGGCGATCGCGTCGTGGTGAGGAGCAAGGCGGGCGAGATGACGGTCGCGACGCTGAAGCGCCGCACCGCAAGGGCGCTGGAGCTCGAGCCGCTCGATGGGACACAGGCCGAATGCGCCATGGCCGCGGGCGATGTGGCGTGGATTGCGCGGATCCTGTGGGCAAGCCAGTGATTGTCGTGACCAGGCGCCCGACATCAGCCGGGCCGCGTTTTGTCCGCCGCGACCTTGCGACTCACCGCCCCTCTCGCATAGGTTGCGCACCTGTTGCCGACCAAATTCATCGCAGGGGGAATATGATGAATCGCCGTCACGCATTGAAGGCCTTGGCAGGTCTCGCGCTTTGTCCGTTGTGCAAGCCGGGCTTCGCAGCCGAGGGCACGCATTGGAGCTATGAGGGCGCCGGCGGCCCAGCCAAATGGGGCGATCTCGACGCGGCCAACAAGGCCTGCACGGTCGGCCTGCAACAATCGCCGATCGACATCGAGGCGACGATCAAGTCGCAATTGCCGGTCCTGAAGCTGAACTGGGGCAAGAGCGCCGACACCATCGTCAACAACGGGCACACGATCCAGCTCAACTTTGCCGAAGGCAGCACGCTTCTTCTCGGTAACGTCAAGTACAAGCTGCTTCAGGTGCACTTTCACCGGCCGAGCGAGCACATGATCGGCGGCAAGAATTTTCCGATGGAGGCGCATTTCGTCCATCGCAACGAGGCCGGCGGGCTCGCCGTGGTCGGTGTGCTGATGACCGAGGGCAGGCCGAACGCGGCCTTCGGCAAGATCGTCAAGACCATGCCGGCGGCGGAAGGACCCGCGGTGAAGGCGGATGCGACCATCGATCCCCACGCCATGCTGCCACCGAAGCTCAGCTATTTCCGCTATCCCGGCTCGCTGACGACGCCGCCCTGCTCGGAGACCGTCGAATGGCTGCTGCTGACCGACCCGATCCAGGTCGCCAGTGCCGACGTCGCCGCGTTCGCAAAGCTCTATCCGATGAACGCGCGCCCGGTGCAGAAGGACAACCGGCGCTACGTGCTGCGGTCGATTTGAGTCACTCTGCGACGTCGCTGTCTGGCTCGATGTCATTCCCCGCGAAGGCGGGGAATCCAGTACGCCGCGACCTCTCTACTCTATAACGACTGCTCTGGAATACTGGATCGCCCGCCCCAGTGCGCAATTGCGCACAAGGCGGGCGATGACAGTGAGAATGATCTACGCACTCCGCGCCAGCGCGCCGTCGATCATGTTCACCGCGTTCTGCACGCCATACACCGCGACGAAGGAGCCGAAGCGCGGGCCCTTCTCCTGGCCGAGCAGGACCTGGTAGAGCATGTTGAACCAGTCCAGCGTCACGCCGGGGCGGCCGTCCTTGCCCTTCTTGACCTGGTCGAGGAACGGCTCGCGGCGGCCGATCTCGTAGACGACGTTCTGGATGTCTTCCGCCGATGCCTCCTGCGGAAGCTGCGACAGCGCATCGCGCAGATCCTGGAGCGCGGCGCGCTCGCTGTCCGTCGGCACGCGGAACTGCTTCGTCGGCGCGACGAAGTCGCGATAGTAGTTGATGGCATAGCCGACCATCGCGTCCAGCTTGGGATGCGTCTGCGGGCTCACGCCGGGACGATAGCGGCCAATGAAACCCCACAGCGTCTCGGCGTTCTCCGCGTTCGACGATGACACCAGCGTGAGCAGCAGCTGGAAGGTGACGGGCATGTCGCCCGTCGGCGGCTTGCCGTTGTGGATGTGCCAGACCGGATTGCCAAGCTGCTGCTTGCCGTCCTGCTTCGGAAAGCCGTCGATGAATTGCTGGTAGTCGTCGACGTTGCGCGGGATGACGTCGAAATACAGCCGCTTGGCCGCCTTCGGCTCGCGGTACATGAACAGCGACAGCGATTCCGGCGAGGCGTAGCGCAGCCATTCGTCGATGGTGAGGCCGTTGCCCTTCGACTTCGAGATCTTCTGACCCTTCTCGTCGAGGAAGAGCTCGTAGTTGAAGCCTTCCGGCGGCGTGGCGCCGAGCGCCTTCGCGATCGCGCCGGAGAGCTTCACGGAATCGATCAGGTCCTTGCCGGCCATCTCGTAGTCGACGCCGAGCGCGACCCAGCGCATCGCCCAATCGGCCTTCCACTGACACTTGACGTTGCCGCCGGTGACTGATGTCTCGACTTCCTGGTTGGTATCGGGATCGACATAGGTCACCGTGCCCGCAGCGACATCGCGGCGGATCATCGGCACCTGCAGCACGACACCCGTGGTCTTGCTGATGGGGAGGAACGGCGAATAGGTGGCGCGGCGATCGGGGCCGAGCGTCGGCAGGATGATTTCCATCACCTTGTCGTAGGCGGCGAGCATCTTCAGCAGCGTCGCATCGAAGCGGCCGGACGTGTAGTAGTCGGTCGAGCTCGCGAACTCGTAGTCGAAGCCGAAATGATCGAGGAAGGCGCGCAGCCGCGCATTGTTGTGGTGGCCGAACGACGGGTGCTCGTTGGAGAACGGATCCGGCACCCGCGTCAGCGGCTTGCCGAGATGTGCAGCCAGCATCTCCTTGTTGGGGACGTTGTCCGGCACTTTCCGAAAACCGTCCATGTCGTCGGAGAAGGCGAGCAGGCGCGTCTTGATCTTGTCCTCGGTCAGCACGCGGAAGGCATGGCGCACCATCGAGGTGCGCGCGACCTCGCCGAACGTGCCGATATGCGGCAGGCCTGACGGCCCGTAGCCGGTCTCGAACAGCACCTCGTCCTTCGGGCTTTTCTTCAGCCGCGCGACAATGGCCTTCGCCTGCTCGAACGGCCAGGCGTTGGATTGTTCGGCGAGCGCACGCAGGTCGCTCGGGTTCGCGGCAAGATCGATAACGGACATCAGGGGCCTCCGGGCCGCGGAAAATAGCGATTTCCGGGCAGAATGCAAAAGAACGGTTGTTGTCATTCCGGGTCGATGCGCTAGCATCGAACCCGGAATCTCGAGATTCCAGGTCTGGTCCTTCGGTCCATCCCGGAATGACAATTCAACAATCTCGAGATTCCGGGTTCGCGCTTCGCGCGCCCCGGAATGACGATCGACGCTAGAACGGGCTCACCGAGAAATAGCGCAGCCACAGATCGGTATAGCGGCCTTTTTCCCAGACGCGGAACATGGCCCAGTTCAGGGCCTGGCGCAGCACGTCGTTGCCCTTGCGCACGGCGATGCCGATGCCTTCACCGAAGAAGCGGCTCTCGACGAAGGGACCGCCGGAGAAGGCGCAGCAATCGCCGGAATCGGTGCCGTTGATCCAGAACGCCAGCGAGATGGCGTCGCCGAAGATGAAATCGACCTCGCCCCTGCGTAACGCTGCGCGCATCGCATCGTCACTGGGATAGGCATGCAGCTCGGCGTCGGTGAACATCGCCTTGAGATACGCCTCATGCGCGGAGCCGGCGATGACGCCGACCTTCTTGCCCTCGAGATATTCGGGGCGGATTTCCGGCATCACCGCATCCTTGCGCGAGACGAAGCGCGCCGGCACCCGGTAATAGGGATCGGTGAAATCGACGCGGGCGCGAAGCTGCGCGCTCACCGCCATCGAGGCGATGATGGCATCGCCCCGGTTGGAGGTGAGCGCGTCGACCAGCGTCTCGAAGCGGCGCATCTGCACCGTGCAGGTCACCTTGATCTCCTCGCAAAGCGCGCGGGCGAGGTCGACGTTGAAGCCTGCCGGATTGCCGTCGGCGCCGGTGAAGTTGAACGGCGGATAGTCGGTCTCGGTCAGAAAGCGGATCACGGTCAGGCGCGACAGGTCCGGCCGCTCCGGCCGCCGGCGCGGGTCCCAGAACCCGGGCACGGCCTGCGGAGCGGCCTGAGGTACAGTTTGCGGCGTCGCCTGGGGCGCCGCGGGTGGCCGCTTGGCGGGGGCCTGCGCGTTTGCGCCGGACAGGCCCGCGAGCAGGCAGACGGCAACAGCCAGCCCAAGCAGCAAGCCCCGGGCAGATTTAGACGATTTCGCCTGTTGCGATGGAGCCATTGGCCGGAAATGAACGAATTTCGTTGAGATCGGAGGGCCTTATAGACCATCCCGGCGGGAACGCGAGTGCGGAATGTGGGGTGGTAAAGGCCTCTAAGCCGTCATGCCCGGGCTTGTCCCGGGCATCCACGAACGTTCTCACCTCGCCCAAGAACGTGGATGGCCGGGACATAGGCGAGCGGAAGCGACGCCGTCCTTAGGACGGCTATGCCCGGCCATGACGATGTGGAAGCACTGCCTAAGCCAGGCCCTCAGAGATACCGCTTCAGCTCGGCCGCGGCCTCTTCCGGCGTCCGCTTCAAATTGAACGGCGAGACGAACCTCCCGTCGCGGTCCATCAGGTAGACCAGCGCGGTATGGTCCATGGTGTAGTCGCCGTCCTTGGTCGGGACCTTCTTGGCATAGACCCGGTAGGAGGTGACGACCTTGGCGGTCTCGGCGGGATCGCCGGACAGGCCTTCGAGATGCGGATCGAAGCTCGACAGATAGTCTTTCATCGCCGCCGGTGTGTCGCGCTCGGGATCGACCGAGATGAAGACGGCATTGATCTTGTCGGCATCCTTGCCCATTGCGCGCAGCACTTCCGAGATCTCGAACAGAGAGGTTGGGCAGACGTCGGGGCAATGGGTGTAGCCGAAGAAGATCAGGGTCGGCTTGCCCTTGAGGCTCTTGTCCGTGACGGCTTTGCCGTTCTGGTCGGTCAGCTGAAACGGGCCGCCGATCGCGGCCGGCTGCGCCACCTTGTTGACCCCGCCCATGGCCCAGAACATGATCAGGAGCCCGACAATGAGGCTTGCGGCAAAGGCGGTCGCGATCACCAGCGGACGGGCGGCGGGGCTCATGGGCGGAAACTTCCTGTCGCAGGTCAGAAGCAGGCGGCAAAGCCGGTCCTGATCATTTCGAAGAACACCTGGCTGCCATAGTGGAACCAGAGCGCCAGCGCGCCGATCACGACGAGACCGCCAATTGCCGCGCCAGCCCACAGCAGCACGGATGACATCCGGCCGGCAGTGGGCGAATTGTCCGATAGCCGATGCGCCGGATGCAGTGGTTGAGCCATGACAACGATCGGGACGAAGGTCCCGGTTCCCTGGCTTTCAGATAGGCCTTGCGCCGCCTGCGGGCAAGACGCCGCCGGAGGCGCAAAAGACGCCGTCAGGCTGAGAATATCAGTGGAGAAGCTGGCCCCGAGCGGATTCGAGCTGCTCCGCTTGTGGGAGTGATCGGCGCGACGGCCTTGTGGTCGAGGCCTGCGCGTCCAGGTAGCAGGGCTTGTACATGGCCTCGAGCTGCTTGCCCCTCAGGAAGAGCATGCGTGGGGTAAGCCCGCCCCGCTGGCCGATCCAGCGCCTCACCTGCGAGGGATACATCGCATAGAGCATCTGGGTCGCTTCGGGATTGGTAATGGCGCGGCCGTTGGAACCGAAGTCCCAGGCGGCGTGGAAGCCGAGCGTCGCATGCGAGGTGACGCAGATCCGATCGTGCGGGATGGCGCCGAGGACGATGGTGCAGGCCGAGGCGCAGAGGCCGTCGATGATGACGGTTTCGCCTGATTGCCTGAGGTCCTGGTATTTGTCGACGTAGGTTCCAATCCGGCCGCCGCGGTCATCCGCGATACGAACCACCGCGTGAGAAGCCCCCATGCCCGCGATCAAGAGAACCGCCGCAAGCAACCCCGTCAGAAACTTCATTGTCCCCCGCCCCAGTCGAATTCGAATCTGCGTGTCAGGTGGTGATGCACGACTAGCGTCTGTCGTAACCAAGGTTTTGTCTAGGCAGGCCGGCTGGCGCAAAACAAATTCAAGTCCAGTGTTGCGTCCGCGCTGCACCTGGCCTGTCTTTTGGCCGGTCTCTATCCCAAGGTGGAACAAGTTAATGGGGTCTTACCCGCCACGCCCTTGATCTCAGTTACAACCGCTGGCTTCAATCCGGGCAATTACCGGGGGAACTCATGGAGGGGGAACGCATGGCTGAAGAGACGGACGTCATCGTGGTCGGCGCGGGACTGTCGGGCCTCGTTGCTGCCACCGAGATCGCCGACGCGGGCAAGCGCGTGATCGTCGTGGACCAGGAAGGCGAGCAGTCGCTCGGCGGCCAGGCGTTCTGGTCGTTCGGCGGATTGTTCCTGGTCGATTCGCCGGAGCAGCGCCGGCTCGGCATCAAGGATTCCTACGAGCTCGCGATGCAGGACTGGCTCGGCACCGCCGGCTTCGACCGCGACGAGGATTTCTGGCCGCGCCAATGGGCCGAGGCCTATGTGGCGTTCGCGGCCGGCGAGAAGCGCGGCTGGCTGCGCGCGATGGGCCACCGCATCTTCCCGGTGGTCGGCTGGGCCGAGCGCGGCGGCTATGACGCGATGGGCCACGGCAATTCGGTACCGCGCTTTCACGTCACCTGGGGAACCGGGCCGGGCATCGTCGAGCCGTTCGAGCGCCGCGCGCGCGAGGCGATGAAGACTGGCCGATTGATCTTCAAATTCCGCCATCGCGTCGATGCGCTCTCCGTCACCAATGGCACCGTGGACGGCGTCAGCGGCACGATCCTCGCCCCTGACACCATCGAGCGCGGCAAGAGCTCCTCGCGCGACGTGGTCGGCGAGTTTGCGTTGAAGGCGCAGGCCGTGATCGTCGCCTCGGGCGGCATCGGCGGCAACCACGAGCTGGTGCGGCAGAACTGGCCGCAGCGGCTCGGCGATCCCCCGAAATTCATGATCTCCGGCGTGCCCGAGCATGTCGACGGCCGCATGATCGGCATCACCGAGAAGACCGGCGCGCGGCTGATCAACCGCGACCGCATGTGGCATTATGTCGAAGGCATTCAGAACTGGTCGCCGATCTGGCCGCGCCACGGCATCCGCATCCTGCCCGGCCCCTCCTCGATGTGGTTCGACGCAACAGGCACGCGATTGCCGGCGCCGCTGTTCCCCGGCTCCGACACGCTCGGCCAGCTCAAATACATCATGTCGACCGGCTATGATTATTCCTGGTTCATCCTGACCCAGAGCATCATCAAGAAGGAGTTTGCGCTGTCGGGTTCGGAGCAGAACCCCGATCTGACCGGCAAGAGCTGGCGCATGACCTTGCGCCGCGCGACCAACAAAGGCGCGCCTGCGCCGGTGGAGGCGTTCAAAAGCCATGGTGTCGACTTCATCGTCCGCGACAAGCTCGATGAGCTCGTGGCGGCCATGAACAAGCTCGCCGGCAGCGATCTCCTCAAGCTCGAGCACATCAAGATGCAGATCGAGGCGCGCGACCGCGAGATCGCCAATCCTTACGTCAAGGATGCGCAGGTCATGAACATCCACAATGCGCGCCGCTACATCGGCGACAGACTGATCCGCACCGCCTCTCCGCACCGCATCCTGGATCCCGCGCATGGGCCGCTGATCGCGGTGAAGCTCAACATCCTCACCCGCAAGACGCTGGGCGGCTTCGAGACCGATCTCGAGTCCCGCGTATTCGGGGAAGAGGGCAGCGTCATTCCCGGTCTCTACGCCGTCGGCGAAGCCGCCGGCTTCGGTGGCGGCGGTGTGCACGGCTATCGCTCGCTGGAGGGGACTTTCCTGGGCGGCTGCCTGTTCTCGGGCCGCAATGCGGGACGGGCCGCCGCCAAGGCGGTGGGGTGAACGACGGGGCTGGCCGGTGCACGGCGGCGCACCGGCCTCAGCCGCGGCGAAGCATCTCCTGCAACAGGCGTTCGGTCAGCAAGAGCTGATCGAGTCGCAGAGACAACAGCTCGTTCAGCTCGGTCATGTGGACTCGAAGTCGGTCGGCCTCCCCCGGTCTGTCATCGAGATTTCGGACAAGGTCGCCGAGCGCCCCGAGACATTGCTGCATCGTCAAGATGCCTTGCCGCAGCGATTTGCAGTCCCTCCAGATGTTGGCGACCAGGCTGGTTTGGCCGAGCGGCAACGAGATGACGTTATCGAGCGTGTCCGTCAACGCTTCTTGCGTGATTCGATCGACCATCGCGTTCCCTCCGGGTCAGGCGGCGCGCACCGTGGTCAGGAACTGCTCGACCTCTGAGTGCAATCGCGCGCTGTCCTTCGAAAGCATTTGCGCCGAGGCAAGCACCTGGGTTGAAGCCGAACCAGTCTCCGCTGCCCCCTGCTTCACATCGCTGATGTTGGCTGCGACCTGGTCGGTGCCTTGCGCCGCCTGCTGAATGTTGCGGGCAATCTCCTGCGTTGCCGCTCCCTGCTCCTCGACTGCCGATGCGATCGCCGAGGAAATCTCCGAGATCCTGCCGATTGTTCCGCTGATCTCCTTGATCACAACCACCGATTCCTGGGTGGCGGCTTGAATGTCGGCAATCTGATGACCGATCTCTCCAGTCGCCTTCGCCGTCTGTTCGGCCAGCGCCTTGACCTCGGACGCAACCACGGCAAAGCCGCGCCCCGCTTCGCCGGCTCGCGCCGCTTCGATCGTGGCGTTCAGAGCCAGCAGATTGGTCTGCCCCGCGATCGTGTTGATGAGCTCGACGACGTCGCCGATGCGGGTGGCCGCCTGCGACAGCTTGTTGACCTGATCATTGGTCCTGTGCGCCTGCTCCACCGCTGCGCCGGCAATTCTGGCAGCGTCCTGCACCTGGCGGCTGATTTCGGTCACCGACGAACTCATCTCCTCGGTGGCGGAGGCAACCGATTGGACATTGGTCGACGCTTCCTCGGAGGCGGCAGAGACGACGCTGGAGAGCTCCTGGGTATTCTCCGCGGTCTTGCTCAGCGTCCGGGCCGCCGCTTCAAGCTCGGTCGACGAGGACGACAACGTCTTCACGATGTCGCCGACCGCGTCCTCGAATTGACCCGCCAGCCTGTGCATGTCGGCCTTGCGTTGAGCGGCCGCGCGAGCCTCCATTTGCGACTGCTCGGCGCGCAGACGATCAGCCTCAATCATGTTGTCTTTGAACACCTGAACCGCATTGGCCATCTCGCCGACCTCGTCGGTGCGGCCCACGCAGGGAACGTTCATAGAGGTGTCGCCGCCGGCGAGCTTGCCCATGGCAAAGGTCATTCCCCGGATCGGGGCGGCTATCGAGCGGGACGTGAACAATGCGATTGTCCCGCCAAGGCCAACTCCCGCGGCCAACAGACTCCACAGGACCAGCTTCAGCAGCGAGATACTATCCTGCACGCCCCGCGTCTCCTCGGCAAGCATCCGTTTTTGATTGGACTTGATGCCTCCCGAGCGGGTGCCGTCGATACCCTTGGGCCCGTCGAGCAGGTCGAGAATCCTTGCAGCGCGCGGCGCCGCTTCGGTCACCAGCAGATGAACCGGTGCATTCCAGTCCGGAGACTCGCGAAGCGCGAAGATCCTTTCAGGGAGGGGCGCCAACTCGCCTTTCGCCCTTGCGATCTTATCGAAGGACGCCTGTTGCGAGGCAGTAAGCAGGTCCTTTCGCGCATTGACTCCGGTATAGCCTTTCTCAAACGCCTCCCACGGCCTCACGAATTTTTCGTTGTCGGTCTTTTCGCCCGAGAGCAGATACATCCGGAGCTGGGCCATGGCCGCGGCAAAATTGCCACGCGTGTCCGCCATCGCCTTGAGCAATTTCTTCCGTTCTGGCGCGGCTTCCTGTGCCTCCTCCTGATCGATCATCTTCGTGATCTCGGAGAAAATCACCTCTGCGCGCGGGCCGGCCTCGCTGATCAAGAGCTTGGTCGCGGGAAAGGCGTCGGGAGTGAAAGCGATCGCTTCGGCCTTGTCCTGCGCCGCGCGAAACTCGGCGAGCAACAGCTTGGCTTGCTCCCACTTCTGCTTGTTCTCTGGATTGGTGAACTGCGCCGCCTGCTCGTCGAACGCGGCCATTGTCCTATCCATCTCCTTCCACATCGAAATGCGATCGAGCTTGCCTTGCGGATTCCCGCTGAGCAAATAGCCGCGCAGGGTCGCGAGCGTGGAATAGAGATTGCCGACCAGCTCGGTGCTCGCCAGCGCAACTGGCGTGCGCAGGTTCGTCATGCGATTGACCGTCGTTGAAATGCGCCCGACCTCGAACATGGTGTAGCCGACGGAAAGCGCGATGATGGCGCAGACGGCAGCAAATCCTGCGATCAACCGGCCACCGATACGAAATCTGAAATAAGAGGACATTTGCAAATACTCCGCAGCTATGGCCGCTATGGCCTAAGACGTTGCATGAAAATTCGCGTGGACGATGCCCCAGATCGATACGATCGCCTGACATGACCAGATCGCGGTACCCCACCACTCCAGTCGCGGCAGCATTGGCGCGCCCGGCTGGCAACGAGCCCGAATAGATCGAAGCGCGCACCGCTCGATCAATCCGGCCGACGATGCGGGCCCCGTTACCCCGCGACTACCGTCAGTTTTACGTCTTCCCGGCTCTGACTTTGACGTGTGCGAACAAGGTGACCAAAATTGCTTATTTCGACATTAAGAAAAATTTGCTCGCGACGTCCTCTCAAACGCGCAAAAATTGAGCGCTGTCTGTAGGCTGGAATCAAAGTGCAACGCCTGTCACGATTTTCTTGTCGCTCAATCGACAAAGCGCTGCGCCAACATCAAGACTGGTGAGGAGCGGACTCGATCTCGGCTCGATCTCCGCAAAGATCGATGGCGGCTGCGATTGGCCAGTTGACGATTATCGTGGCCTCACGCCGGGTTTCCCGGCTCCAAAGATGAACTCGATGCCCGCCGATGAGAGCGTGGCGCAAAGATTGGTCAATGTCTCGTCGGGCAGGCGCAGGAAACCGTTCTGCTCCTCAAGCCGGCGAATCACGGCAGCAGAAATCCCGGTTCGCGCGGCGAGCTGTTTCACCGACCAGTTCAGCATCCCGCGAGCCGCGCGCAATTGCGCACCCGTCAGCCTCGACGTCGCCACGTGTTGGGTCGAGCGTCGCTCCTCGTGCACGTCCGTGGAGATTCCCAACCACTCCCGAATACCGCCACCCGCATCCGCGACCGGCACAGCTCTGCAATGGTACCAGCGGTAGGAGCCGTCGGACTGGCGCAGCCGATGCTCGACGTCGTAGGGCTGTCCCGTTTCAGCGGCAGTCGCCCAGCTCCGCAAGGCCGTTTCGCGCTCCTCTTCGGGAAGCAGATCGAGCCAGCCTTTGCCGAAGAATCGGTGCGCGTCCGGCTTGTTCTCGGCGTTCAAGAGCGCGGTAATCCGACCGTCCTGACTGCCGACCCAAAGCAATCCGCCTGCGACCTGCGTCAGCGCCGCGTAGCGACCCGCATCTGTCTTGAGAGGCTGCGATCTGCGTTGCTCAGTGATGTCGATGGCGGCGCCGAGCACGCATTCCGGCTCGCCGGCGGAGTTCAAGAACGTCTCGGTCTGGACACGGAGCCAGCGCAGTGCGTGGTTCGGCCGAATGATGCGAAACTCGCCTTCGAGCAAAGATCGATCGAAGGCCAATTCGCGTGGATCGCACTGCGGGCGGCGATCCTCCGGATGAATTCGTCTCTCGATTTCCGCATAGCTGGGGGCGACGGCGTTGGGATCGAGGCCCAGCAGGTCGTAGAAGCCACGCGACCACTGCATCCGACCTTCTGCATCGCAGCGCCAGATACCAGTCCCAAATTTTTCTTCAAAAAAACGAAGTATCTCCGAAGGGTCGAGGTAGTTTTCCAGGTGGCGCAATTCAGCCCCCGTCGTGAAAATTAATCTCAACTCCCAATTGCAGCCTATCTCACTTCCGCTCGTTGACGAAGCTCAATTCGCGATGACTGCAAAATATTTGTGCAATCGGGCGTTATGTACATGCGGTTGAAGGTCGCGCCGAGATCTTGAACTTGGTCACCTGCGTCGAAGCGGCTAAATGCCATCGATGGTATCGATCATGGTCTGGATGATACGACCCGCCTTGCACGTTGCCCTGCTCTGGTTGGCGGTGATCTGCTGCTTCTCTTCTGCAAGGGCCGATACGATCGACGTCAACGGGGTGAAGCGCTCCTACACCGCGCAACTGCCGGCCAAGCGGCCCGCGCCGCTCGTGATCGTACTGCATGGCAAGACCCAGCGCGGCGCCGACATGATCACGCGGACGGCCTGGCCGCAGGTGGCAAAGCGCGAGGACCTGGCCGTGGTCTTTCCGGACGGGCTCAACAATGCATGGGCGGACGCGCGAACCAAGGCGGGGCCTGCCCTGCGTGGTCCCCCGGCGGGTACCGATGACATCGCCTTCATCGCAAAGCTCGTCGAGAAGCTGGTGGCCGACGGCACGGCCGATGCGAAGCGCGTCTTCGTCGCGGGTGTCTCCAATGGCGGCGCCATGGCGATGACCATGGCCTGCGCGCGCGCCGATTTGTTCGTGGCAGCTGCGAGTCTGATCATGAACCTCACCGATGAAGCCGCCGTCACCTGTCATCCGTCGCGGCCGCTGCCGATGCTGCTCATGAACGGGACCGCCGACCCGCTGGTCCCCTATGAGGGCGGGCGCGGATCGAGCTATTTCGCCGCAGACGGATTCTGGTCGACGGACGAGACGCTGGCGTTCTGGCGCAGGCTCAACGGCTGTGAGACCGATGACGCCGGGGTGACCGATATGCCCGACAGGGCGTCCGCAGACCAGTCCACAGTGACACGGATCGGCTCGCGCTGTCCGACTGGGCACGACGTCGTGCTCTATCGCATCAACCACGGCGGCCACCGCATGCCCGGCTTCGCTCCGGATGCCCGCTTCCCGAAGGTTGCCAGGAGCCTGCTTGGATCGCAAAACGGCGACATCGACGGCGCCGAAACGATCTGGACGTTCTTCAGTCAGTTTCCGTGAACGACGCATGCGTGCCAGGCAATGCATGCGTGGCAGGGGTGGCACACCGCAAACCGCTGGGCTAGACAGGGCCGCCATTCCACCAGGAGATCCCAGATGAGCATTCAGCGTTTTGAAACCGGCCCGCGCATGAGCCAGGTCGTCGTGCACGGCAACACCGTCTATCTCGCCGGCGTCGTCGCCAACAAGGCGGCCGGCGAAAGCGTGACGAAGCAGACCCAGGACATCCTGGCGACCATCGACGGCCACCTCGCCAAGGCCGGCACCGACAAGTCGAAGCTGCTGTCGGCCACGATCTACATCACCGATATGAAGACCTTCGGCGAGATGAATGCGGTGTGGGACGCCTGGGTGTCGCCTGGCAACACCCCGGCGCGCGCCACCGTCGAAGCCAAGCTGGCGGCCCCGCAATACACCGTCGAGATCATGGTGACGGCGGCGAAGTGATTTCGCGAGAACTTCACGCGCGTTGATGACCTCCGAGGTAATCGATCAACGCGCGTGAACCTTCGATAGTCAGGTCAGCCGGACAACACGGCGCCATCGAAGGAGAGCATCATGACCGATCCCGTCACAATCGCCCGCCGCTACATCGAGCTCTGGAACGAGCGCACAGCCGAGCGCCGCCGCGAGCTGCTCAGCGAAAGCTGGACGACGGATGCGAGCTATGTCGATCCCGTGATGAAGGGCGACGGCCGGGACGGCATCGAGGCGCTGATCGCCGGCGTGCAGCAGCGCTTTCCCGATTTCACATTCAAGCTGATCGGCGAGCCCAACGGCTACGGCGATCACATCCGCTTTTCGTGGGGACTTGGTCCTGACGGCGCCGACAGCCCGATCAAGGGTACCGATTTCGCCGTGCTGAAGGACGGCCGGATCAGAAGCGTGACCGGGTTTCTGGACCAAGTGCCGGCTGGAGTGTGAGACCTCTTGCCCTTCTCGCCGCAGGCGGGGAGGGCCACCCCTCGACGAATCCACTCCTGCGGCTTACCTGTCATGCCGTGCCGCCCCGTATCCTCCAAACATCGGCCGAGCCGGCCGCGCTGCTGCCGGATCGCTTCCAGGCCTGGTTCGCAGCCCGCGGCTGGTCGCCGCGCGCGCATCAATTGGCGCTGCTGGAGAAGGCGCGCGAGGACGCTAGCGCGCTGCTGATCGCGCCGACCGGCGCCGGCAAGACGCTGGCGGGATTTCTGCCGACCCTGGTGGAGCTTTCGACCGACGCGGCCGACCGGAAGGCGGGCGGGAGGCAAAGCCTCGTCTGCACCGGCCGCAGCGTGCAACGCAGCGGCGGTCTCCACACCCTCTACATCTCGCCGCTCAAGGCACTCGCCGTCGACATCGCGCGCAATCTGGAACGGCCGATCGCCGAGATGGCGCTGCCGATCAAGGTCGAGACCCGCACCGGCGACACGCCGGTGTCGCGGCGGCAGCGGCAGCGGCGCTATCCGCCGGACGTGTTGCTGACGACGCCCGAGCAGCTTGCGCTGCTGCTGTCCTCCGACGACGCACCGTTCCTGTTTTCCTCCCTGAAGCGCATCGTGCTCGACGAGCTGCATGCGTTGGTGACGTCCAAGCGCGGCGATCTGCTCTCGCTCGGGCTGGCGCGGCTCTGGCGCCTCGCGCCGCAGATGCGCGCGATCGGCCTGTCGGCGACCGTGGCCGAGCCGGATCAGCTCGCGCGCTTCCTGGTGCCGCAGCCCGACGGCAGGGAAGCCGCTGCCGACATCGTCATTGCCGGCGGTGCCGCGCCGCCGGTGGTCGAGATGCTCGATACGCGCGAGCGGCTGCCCTGGGCCGGCCACAGCGCACGCCACGCGCTCCCCGAGATCTACGAGCTGATCAAGGCCAACAAGACCACGCTGGTCTTCGTCAATACCCGCAGCCAGGCCGAGATGCTGTTCCAGAATCTCTGGAGCATGAATGACGATGGCTTGGCAATAGCACTGCATCACGGTTCGCTCGACGTCGCCCAGCGCCGCAAGGTCGAGGACGCGATGTCGGCGGGTCGCCTGCGCGGCGTGGTCTGCACCTCCTCGCTCGACCTCGGCGTCGACTGGGGCGACGTCGATCTCGTGGTCAATATCGGCGCGCCCAAGGGCTCCTCGCGCCTGATGCAGCGTATCGGCCGCGCCAATCACCGTCTCGAAGAAGCCTCCCGCGCCGTGCTGGTGCCGGCCAACCGCTTCGAGGTGCTGGAATGCCGCGTCGCCATCGATGCCATTGCCGAGAACGCGCAGGACACGCCGCCGTTGCGCCTAGGTGCGCTCGACGTGCTGTCCCAGCACGTGCTCGGCTGCGCCTGCGGCGAGCCCTTCTTCTCGGACGAGCTCTATGGCGAAGTCCGCACCGCCGCGCCCTATGCAAACCTGTCGCGGCAGGATTTCGACGACGTTGTCGATTTCGTCGCCTCCGGCGGCTATGCGTTGAAGACCTATGAGCGCTTCGCCCGCATCAAGCAGGACAAGGAAGGCCGCTGGCGCGTCGCCAATCCCAAGGTGCGGCAGAGCTACCGGCTGAATGTCGGCACCATCGTCGAGGACGACATGCTGAAGGTACGGCTGGTGCGCGGTCGCTCCACCGGCAGCGGATCGACCGGCGCGATCGCGCGCGGCGGCCGCGTGCTCGGTGAGATCGAGGAATACTTCATCGAGGGCCTGACCGCCGGCGACACGTTTGTGTTCGGTGGCGAGGTCGTGCGCTACGAGGCGCTGGCCGAGGATCAGGTCTACGTCTCCCGTGCCAACGACAAGGACCCCAAGGTGCCGTCCTACATGGGCGGCAAGTTTCCGCTCTCGACGTATCTTGCCGAGCGCGTCCGCCGGCTGCTCGATGACGGGCGCGCCTGGGGCGGCTTGCCGGAGCAGGTGCGCGACTGGCTGTCGCTGCAAAAGGACGTCTCGCGCGTGCCCGGTGTCCGCGAGCTGCTGGTCGAGACCTTTCCGCGCGGCAACAAGCAATACCTGATCTGCTATCCCTTCGAGGGCCGGCTCGCGCACCAGACGCTCGGCATGCTGCTGACGCGGCGGCTGGAGCGGATGCGCGCCCGGCCGCTCGGCTTCGTCGCCAATGAATATGCGGTGGCGATCTGGGGCCTCGGCGATGCCTCCTTCATGATCCGCGACGGCCGGCTTGATCTCAACGAGCTGTTCGCCCCTGACATGCTCGGCGATGATCTCGAAGCCTGGCTCGCCGAATCCGCGCTGATGAAGCGCACCTTCCGCAATTGCGCGCTGATCTCCGGCCTGATCGAGCGCCGCTTCACCGACGAGGATAAGAGCCGCCGTCAGGTGCTGTTCTCGACTGACCTCGTCTATGACGTCCTGCGCAAGCACCAAGCCGATCACGTCCTGCTGCGCGCCGCGCGTGCCGATGCCGCCACCGGCCTGCTCGACCTGCGCCGTCTCAGCGACATGCTGATGCGCATCCAGGGCCGCATCACCCACCGGGAACTCGACCACGTCTCTCCGCTCGCGGTGCCCGTGATGCTGGAAATCGGCCGCGAGTCAGTTTATGGCGAAGCCGCAGACGAGCTGTTGGCGGAAGCCGCCGACGAGCTCGTTAAAGAGGCGATGGGATAAGAGCAGGTTTTGACGTGACGGCAGGCGCGCTGGTTTCAGGGGATGTCGAGCACATGCGCGTTTCAAGAGTCACCATCAGCGATGTGACCTTCGCCGCCGATCTCTCCGGCGCCCTGTTCTGGGAAGAGCAGCGCCTGCTCGTCGTCTCCGACCTGCATCTGGAGAAGGGGTCGAGCTTCGCGACGCGCGGCGTGCTGCTGCCGCCTTACGATACCATCGCGACGCTCGACCGGCTCGCTGCTGTCATCTCCCGCCACAATCCGCGCATCGTCATCGCGCTCGGCGACAGTTTTCACGACCGCACTGCGCATGAGCGCCTGTCGGCCGAGGACCGCGATGCGGTGGCCGCACTCCAGACCGGCCGCGACTGGATCTGGATCTCGGGCAATCACGATCCCATGCTGCCGCGCGATCTCGGCGGCACCATTGCCGACGAAGTCGCGATCGGCCCGATCACCTTCCGCCACGAGCCGACCGGCGCACCCGGCGAGGTCGCCGGCCATCTCCATCCCAAGGCGCGCGTCTCCGCGCGCGGTCGCTCGATGGAGCGCCGCTGCTTCGTCAGTGACGGGATGCGTGCCGTGATGCCCGCCTTCGGCGCCTATGCCGGCGGCCTCAGCATCCGCGACGCTGCCTTCGCCAGGATCTTTCCGAAGAACGGCTTTGTCGCCCATCTCCTCGGCGACCGCCGCGTCCACGCCATTGCGGCCTCGCGCTGCTATTGAGGCGTCGGTCGCGCCTTGGAACAAATTAAGAACAATTTAGCAAGTCTTTGATATATCATTGTGATTCGGTGCGTCGCCGACACAATATCTAGCGTCTGTCCGACTATGCGAGGACTACATGTCCACCATTGCCTTCGACCAGTTTGCCCTCACCCGGATCGCCGATTTCGCGCGCTCGCTGTCGCGGCTGCATCAGGCGGCCCGGCGCTATGCCGTCGATGACGACCAGTTCGATCGCGAGTTCAACGCGGTGTGCCAGTCGATCTGGGGCTACACCATCGATGACATCAGCGACGATCTGTTCTCGACTGAGGACCATCTGTTTCTCGACACCCTGGATGAGGCGCATGCGCGCATCTTCGCGGCCGAGCAGGGTTACGACCTCGTCGACGAAGCGGGCATGCTGACCGATTGGTGGGGCTTTTGCTGGATGATCCTGGCCGAGAAGCGCGGCCTCCTGACGCCGGAAAACCGCGCCGCTGCGCGCGCGGCGATCGAGGAGAAATATCTGGCAGCCCCGAACGTGATCGGGGTGATCATCGGCAGGTGAGCTCTCGTGCCCCGGACGCAGCGCAGCGCTTCTTCAGCGGTGCGCTGCAGAGCAGGGGCCCAGAAGAGCTGGGTCCCGGCTCGGCGTCGCGGCACTCCGTGCCGCGCCGCGTCCGGGACACGAAACTGAGCTAATCCAATCCCGCCCGCTTCGCCGGCTTCGCCGTCGTCTTCGGCACCGTCACATCCGGCAGCGCCTCACGCACGATCTCGGTCGAAGCCGGGGCATCTGCCGACACCGTCTCGGCCCGCACCGGCGCCACCTTCATCTCGCCAAGGCGGGCGCGGACCTGGGCGGTGAGGCCGGGATAGGAGGCGACCGGGGTGAATTCCGCAGCCTGGTCGTTGCCGACGCGGATGCCGGTATAGGCGACGAGGCCGTCGGTGGTGGCGATCACGTCACCGGCCTTCAGCGAGGAATCCAGCGCAAGATCGACCGGGGCGAGGCCGACCGGCTCACGGCCGTTGCAGGTGCAGTCGGCGCGCAGTGCCTTGCGATAGGCGAACGCGTTCTCGCTGTCGGCGTAGCGCTCACCGGTCTGCGAATAGGCGCCGTCGATCGACGAGCCGAAATAGATCTTGGTCGGGCTGGCGGGACAGAACGCCTGACACATCTGTGCGGGCGAGGCGAGGCCGCGCATCAGCGGAAAGTATTTCCCGTCGCAACTGCGCACGCAGAAGGCCGGGCCCGAACCGCCGGCCGCCGCCGAGCGGGTCGGCGGCACATATTGCGGGTTTGCCGCATTCTGCTGGCCGGTGAAGGGATCGGCGTAGGGGCTCGCCTGCTGCGGTACCTCGCGCTGCGGCCGCTGCTGCTGCATGCCGCCGAAGAGGAAATCGAACAAGCCTTCGGCCGAAACCGGCGCCGGGGTCGCCAGCAGCGGCGCTGTCAGGATGGCGGCCACAATCATCGCGCGACGCCGCCGGCGCGCATGGGACATGACTGTACGCAATGCTTACTCCACCCGACGCAACTGAACCGGCTGGGACCGAGAGGCCTCAGCACACGATTCACCATAAAGCGGGATGGTAAATGAGCAGTTGCGCGGAGGCGGTTTCAAGACGAGGCGGTGGCCTCTTTGAGGCCGGGCGCAGCTTTGGACGGATGGTTGCTTCCGGGGCACACTGAGGCATGACAGCGGAGGATGTTCCGCCGCCTCAAGCCTTCAAGAATTCCGACGCCTTGTACAGCGAGCGGAACGGCAGGCCGGCCGCACCGAACGTGTCGGTGGCGCCTTCCTCGCGATCGACCATGGTCAGCACCAGCACGACATCGGCGCCGGTCTCGCGCACCGATTCCACCGCCTTCATCGCCGAGCCGCCCGTGGTGGTGACGTCCTCGACGATCACGACACGCTTGCCCGCCAGCGTCTCGCCCTTGGGCAGGCCTTCGATCGCGAGCTTGGCGCCATGCTCCTTCGGCTTCTTGCGCACGAAGAAGGCCGCGATCGGATGGCCCTTGATCCAGGAGATCTGCGCCAGAGCGCCGGCGAGCGGCACCGCGCCCATCTCGAGCCCGCCAATGAAATCGAGCTGGTCGTCCTTGAGCGCTTCGTAAGTCAGCTCGGCGAGCAGCGTCGCTCCCTCGGGGTCGAGCATGGTCGGCTTGAGGTTGAAGTAGAAATCGCTCTTGCGGCCCGACGCGAGCGTCACCTCGCCGCGGCCGAATGAGCGCCGGCGGATGATTTCGAACAGTCGGGCGCGGGAGGCGGATTTCGACACGGCGGTCCCTCGAACAGCGTCTTTGGTGGAGGCGGAATTTATCCGGCACAGCCGCGACATTCCAGAGGGGTTGTTTCCCGTCAACAGGGATCGGCCATCCCGGTCCGCCGGTTGTGAGGGCGCAACCTTCTGGAGTAGTTGAGGGGGCAAGCCTCTTGGGAAGGAAATGGGAATGACGATCGAGCTCTACACCTGGAACACGCCGAACGGACGCAAGATCTCGGTCGCGCTGGAGGAGATGGGGCTGCCCTACAAGGTGATTCCGGTGAACATCACCAAGGGCGAGCAGATGGCGCCCGAGTTCCTCAAGCTCTCTCCCAACAACAAGATTCCCGCGATCGTCGATCCCGAAGGGCCCGAGGGCAAGCCCGTCAGCATCTTCGAATCCGGCGCCATCCTGCTCTATCTCGGCGAAAAGACCGGCAAATTCCTGCCGAAGTCGCTTGGCCAGCGGATCCCCGTCTACGAATGGCTGATGTGGCAGATGGGCGGGTTCGGCCCGATGCCGGGCCAGGTGCACCATTTCATCGCTTTGGAGAACGAGCAGGACCGCGCCTACGGCTTGAAGCGCTTCATGGCGGAGACGCGCCGGCTTTACGGCGTGCTGGATCGCCGCCTGGAGGGGCGCGACTTCGTCGCCGGCGAGCTTTCGATTGCCGATTTTGCCATCCTGGGCTGGGCCTGGCGCCACCCTCGCCACAAGGTTGATCTGGCCGACTTCCCCAACGTCAAGCGCTGGTACGAGGCCCTGATGGCGCGGCCGGCGGTGAAGCGGGGCATGGAGGCGAAGCTGGATTAGCCGGCCAGCGCCCCGGACGCGACGCAGCGCGTAGCGATGCGGCGCAGAGCCGGGGCCCATGCCCCTGCGATCTCGTTCTTAGCCTTCTGTTGGGTCCCGGCTCTGCGCAGCAGCGCAAGAGCGCTGCAGCGCGTCCGGGACACGGAGGGGGTGGTTCGCGGCGTCCGCTAAACCTTCTTCGCTTCGACTGCCATCCGCACCGCGAGGCCGGCCAGCACCGTGCCCATCAGCCAGCGCTGCACCAGCATCCAGCTCGGCCGGTTCGCCAGGAACAGCGCGATCGATCCGGCCGCGAGCGCGATCATCGCATTGACGCTGACGCTGATGGCGATCTGGATCGCCCCCAGCACCACCGACTGCGCCAGCACGCTGCCGGCGGCGGGATCGATGAACTGCGGCAGCAGCGCCAGATACAGCATCGCGATCTTCGGATTGAGCAAATTGGTGACGAAGCCCATCGCGAACAATTTGCGCGGGCTGTCGATCGCGAGCTTTCTCACCTGGAACGGCGAACGCCCGCCCGGCTTCACCGCCTGCCAGGCGAGCCACAGCAAGTATCCAGCGCCGGCAAAGCGCAGCGCGTCATAGGCGAAGGGAATGGCGAGCAGCAGCGCCGTGATGCCGAACGCCGCGCACAGCATGTAGAACACGAAGCCGAGCGCGACGCCGCCGAGCGAGACGATGCCGGCCGCGGCGCCTTGCGTGATCGAGCGCGAGATCAGATAGATCATGTTCGGCCCCGGCGTGAGCACGAGGCCGAGGCAGACGAGGGCGAAGCCGAGCAGGGCGGAGGTGTGGGGCATGGTGAACCAGGGCGGGAGATGCGCCGGTTCTAATATGCGCGGGATCGCGTCGCCATCGCGCAATTGCTCGGAGGACAATTCAACTCTCGTCTTGAGCCGCTGGGCTCCCTCGCCCCGTTCTTACGGGGAGAGGTGAAGAGGCAGCCTTAGTGCGCCTCGTCCCAGTTGGTCGCGGCGCGCGCGTCCACATGTAGCGGCACTGACAGCAGCACGGCCGGGAACGGCGCGTCCTGCATCACGTGCTGCACGACGGGGAGCGTCGCCTCGACTTCGTCGTCCGGCACCTCGAAGATCAATTCGTCATGCACCTGCAGCAGCATCTGCGCCGACAGCTTCTTCGCGACCAGCGCATCCTCCACGCGCGTCATGGCGCGGCGGATGATGTCGGCCGCGGTGCCCTGGAGCCGGGCGTTGATCGCGGCGCGCTCGTTGAAGGCGCGCACCGAGGCGTTGGAGGCCTTGATGTCGGGGTAGTGGCACTTGCGGCCGAACAGCGTGGTGACGTAGCCGTGGTTCCGGCAGAAGTCGCGCGTCTCGTCCATATAGGCGCGGATGCCGGGGAAGCGCTCGAAATATTTCTTGATGTAGGCGGAGGCCTCCTCGCGCGCGATGCCGAGCTGGTTGGCGAGGCCGAACGCCGAGATGCCGTAGATGATGCCGAAATTGATCGCCTTGGCGCGGCGGCGGATCTCGCTCGGCATGCCCTTGATCGGCACGCCGAACATTTCCGACGCGGTCATGGCGTGAATGTCGAGCCCGTCGCGGAAGGCCTGCTTCAGCACGGGGATGTCGGCGATCTCGGCGAGCAATCGCAGCTCGATCTGTGAATAGTCGGCGGAGACCAGCTTGTGCCCGGGTGTCGCGACGAAGGCGCGGCGGATCTTGCGGCCATCCTCGGTGCGCACCGGAATGTTCTGAAGGTTCGGCTCGTTCGATGACAGCCGGCCCGTGGTGGTCGCGGCCAGCGCATAGGTGGTGTGCACGCGGTGGGTCTGCGGATTGACATAGGTCGGCAGCGCGTCGGTGTAGGTCGATTTCAGCTTGGAGACCTGGCGCCACTCCAAAATCTTCTTCGGGAAGTCGTGGCCCTGCTCGGCGAGCTCGTCCAGAACCTGGGCGGTGGTCGACCACGCGCCGGTCTTGGTCTTGGTGCCGCCTGATAGTCCCATCTTGCCGAACAGGATGTCGCCGATCTGCTTGGGGCTGCCGACATTGACCGGCTCGCCCGCGATCTCCTGGATCTCTGCCTCGACCCGCGCTGCGGTCTGGGCGAAGTCGCCGGAGAGGCGCGATAGCACCTGGCGGTCGATCGAGATGCCGCGCCGCTCCATGCGTGCGAGCACCGAGACCAGCGGCCGCTCCAGGGTCTCGTAGACAGCGCTCATGTGCTCGGCGATCAGACGCGGCTTCAGCACGCGCCAGACGCGCAAGGCGATGTCGACGCCCTCCGCCGATAGTGGCGCGGCCTTGTCGATCGGCACCTGGTCGAAGGTGATCTTGCCCTTGCCGCTGCCGAGCAGCTCGCTTTCCTTCAGCATGGCATGGCCGAACCAGCGCTCGGACAGCGATTCCAGCGCATGCGAGCCGCGGCCGGCATCGAGCACGTAGGAGATTAGAAGCGCATCGTCGATGTTGCGCAGGGTGATGCCGTGCTGCGCCAGCATCACGGCGGTGAACTTGACGTCGAAGCCGATCTTGAGGATGCCTGACGATTCCAGCACCGGCCGCAGCGCTTGCAGCGCGTCGTCATGCTTGACCTGGTCCGGCGCGAGGCCGGCATCGAACAGGCCGGCGCCGCCGCCGGACTGCTTGTGCGCCAGCGGCACGTAGCAGGCCTCGTTCGGCGCCAGCGCCAGCGCGATGCCGCAAAGATCGGCCTGCATCGGATCGATCGAGTTGGCTCTCATCTCGATCGCGACGTGGCCGGCATCGTGGATGCGCGCGATGAAGGCGTTGAGCTCGTTGAGCGTCTTGATGGTCTGGTATTTGCCGCGGTCGACCGGAAGCTTGCGCAGCGCCTCTTCGCGTGCGGCGGCGAGCGAGATCGGCGCACCCTTCGGGCTCGCAGCCTTGTCCTCCTTGCCCGCCGACTTGTTGCGCGCGGTCCGCGCCGGTGTGCCGGCCCCTGGTGCGGGCACGACGTCCGAGGGCGGCAGCGGCGAGAATACGCTCGCGCCCTTCGCGTAGCCGGGATCGGCATCGACGTTGGCAGGATCGATCTGCGCATATTCGGCGACGCGCCGCGTCAGCGTCGTGAATTCCATTGCCTTCAGGAAGGCAATCAGCTTGCGCGCGTCGGGCTCGTGGACCGCGAGGTCGTCCAGCGGCACCTCGAGGTCGACCTTGTCGTCGAGCAGCACGAGCTGCCGCGAGATCCGCGCCTTCTCGGCGTTCTCGAGCAGCGCCTCTCGCCGCTTGGGCTGCTTGATCTCGCCGGCGCGGAACAGCAACTGGTCGAGATCGCCATATTCGGTGATCAATTGCGCCGCGGTCTTGACGCCGATGCCGGGCACGCCGGGCACGTTGTCGGTGGAATCGCCGGCGAGCGCCTGCACCTCGACCACCTTGTTCGGCGGCACGCCGAACTTCTCGATCACCTCTGATATGCCGATGCGGCGATCCTTCATGGTGTCGTACATGGTGACGCAGTCGGTGACGAGCTGCATCAAATCCTTGTCGGAGGACACGATGGTGGCGATCGCGCCGCGCTCGCAGGCCTGTCGCACGTAGGTCGCGATGAGATCGTCGGCCTCGAAGCCGGTCTGTTCCAGGCAGGGCAGGTCGAAGGCGCGCACCGCCTCGCGGATCAGTGCGAATTGCGGGATCAGATCATCCGGGGCCGGCGGCCGGTGCGCCTTGTACTCGGGATAGATCTTGTTGCGGAAGGTGATCTCCGACTTGTCGAAGATGATCGCCAGATGCGTCGGCCGGTTGTCCTCGGGCATGTCGCGCAGCAGCTTCCACAGCATGTTGCAGAAGCCGAGCACGGCATTGACCTGAAGCCCGTCGGACTTGCGGTTCAGCGGCGGCAGCGCGTGATAGGCGCGGAAGATGTAGGAGGAACCGTCGACCAGGAACACATGATCGCCCTTCCCAGCCGCCTTCGCCGCAACCGGTTTGGCAGCAGATTTGGCAGCAGCGGGCTTGGTCTCGGCAGCTTTCGGCGCGGCCTTGGTGTCAGCTTTGGCGGTGGTCTTCGATGAGGTTTTGGGCATGGCCGCAATGTATGGATTTTTGCGGGCTTTGACAGCCTTGGGAGAGGGATTTTTGGCTTGCTGGCGCCGCTATCCCCACTGTCATTCCCCGGCTTGACCGGGGAATCCAGTACGCCGCGGCCCATCGGTCGACAACGACTGTCTCTGGAATACTGGGCGACTTCAACCGGTCGTCGCAACACCTTGTGTATCGCTCACCCGCAGCAATTCGTCGAGAGTTTCTGCCGGTGTTTTCCAGCCCAGGGTCTTCCGAGGCCTGGTGTTGAGTGCAAGAGCGACGG
>NZ_PGVG01000026.1 GCF_002795245.1 Bradyrhizobium forestalis
AAATACGCTATTCTGGTGCCGCATGGCGGGGACCTCCTTCCGTGTCTCGAACGTGTGCGAAGCGCTCGAAACACAGAAGAATCCACGTCATGCACCCTGTCCATAACAATCGAACCGGACAGCCGTGGGCTTGACCCGGCCATCCATCGCTTTATGCGCAACGTCGTTCCGGGGCGATGCAAAGCATCGAACTAAGGTGCGCGCAGTTGCGCACCTGAGAACCTCGAGATTCCGGGTTCGCGTCTTCGACGCGCCCCGGAATGACGGTGCCACATAACAGAGACCCCAATGAACCGCATCCTTCCGGCCGCGCTCGCCGCAGTCCTCCTCACCCTCCCCCTCTCTTTCGCCCACGCCGACACCGCGCCGCGCGAACCCTATGGCATCGCGCTCGAAGGCTTTGCCTATCCCTACCCCGTGCACTTGCTCCCCGTCGTCAACGACGGCGAGCAGCTCAGCATGGCCTATATGGACGTCGCTCCCCAGCAGCCGAACGGCCGCACCGTGGTGCTGCTGCACGGGCGCAATTTTCCGTCGAGCTATTGGGCACCCGTGATCAAGATGCTCAGCGAGGCCGGCTTTCGCGTCGTGGTGCCGGACCAGATCGGCTTCGGCAAATCCTCCAAGCCGCAGGGCGAGCTGCATTTCGACAATCTGGCACGCAACACCATTTCGCTGCTCGATCATCTCAAAATCGACAAGGCCGAGATCGTCGCGCATTCGCTCGGCGGCATGCTCGGCGTGCGCATCGCCCGCGCCTATCCGGACCGCCTTGCCCATCTTGTGCTGACCGCGCCGATCGGGCTCGAGGACTACCGCCTCTACGTGCCGCCGACACCGACCGAGAAGATGATCGAGACCGAGGACAAGCTCACCGCGGACGGCTATCGCAAGCAGCTCCAGACCAATTACGCAATCAAGCTGCCGGCCGAGGCGATCACGCCGTTCATCGATGCCCGCTTCAACATCAAGGGAAGCCCGGACTATCCGCGCTGGCTGCGCGCCTTCGTGTCTTCCGGCCAGATGATCTATCGCGAGCCGGTGGCGCACGAGATCCCGCTGATTGCGACACCGACGCTGTTCATCATGGGCGCGGACGACCACAACGCGCCGGGCCGGCCGCTCGCGCCGGAGGCGCTGCGGGCCAAGATGGGGCAGAACGCCGAACTGGCGAAGGCGCTGGCGGCAAAGATGCCGAACGCGCGGGCCGAAGTGATCCCGGATACCGGCCATCTCGTCTTCCTGGAGGCGCCGGAGAAGTACAGAGAGCTGGTGCTGAGCTTTCTCGGCCGCTAGCGACAGCTGCGTGTCGTCTGAGGCAGGATGCGGGCAACGTTCATGCCGCATTCAGGTCATGATTGGCAGGTTTGGATCGCGACGTGTCGGCACGTCCCAGATTTAACGTGTCGAATCGTGTCTCTTGATTCATTGTGCGCCGCAAGCGCCACTCCCCGAAGCCTGCCCCCAAGGACAAGAAGGAAGATTAGATGAAATACCTGTTTGCCGCCGTCATGCTCGCCAGTGCGGTCGTCGGTTTCAGCGAGGCGGCCAGCGCCGCCGAGGGTTGTGGCCGAGGATTCTATCGCGGTCCCTATGGCAATTGCCGCCCGATGCGTGGCGCGGTGGTTGTGCGCCCCGCGCCCGTGGTGGTCGCTCCGGCGCCGGTCGTCGTCGTGCCGCGCGCCCGCGTGTGCCCCTACGGCTTCCGCTGGTACGCCGGCCGCTGCCGCCCGTTCTGATCTCGTCCATTTACGTTGCAGAATGGCCGCGCGGCGAAAGCCAGCGCGGCCTTTTTGTTACCGACGATTCATCCGCCGTGGAACTGGAGCGCTTCCCGAATCGAAACGGGGACCGCCAGCGGCGATCCCCGTCCAGTCCGCGAATTGTCGCGAGCTTACCAGTAGTGGCGGCGGTGCCAGCGCCGGTGATGCCGGCGCCAACCCCAGTGGCGGCCGCGCCCACGCCAGTGAACCTGCTCAGGCGTCAGCTTGGAGGCTTCCTCGCTGGTCGTCACGGCAGGATGAGCGTCGGGATTGCCTTGCGGCGTGCGAGCGGGATCACCGAGCGGCTGCGGCGACAGCGGCGCGGCCTGCGCGGCAGTCGTGGCGAAGGCGGCGGCGCCCGCCGTCATCCCCAATGCAAGTTTCAAAAAGTTCCGGCGCTCCATGATTTTCTTCCTTCTTGGATCATCGTGCCTGTGATGCAGAGCAAGTGTCGCGGTCACGACATGAACCGAAGCTGAAGCGCGTGTTCAGATTCACGGTGAGCGAGATGAAGAATTCGTAGCCAGGACCTCGCTACGTAACGAACGCCTGCGCCAGTACCAGCGTCTCGCGCGAGCGCTTCACGTCGGGCCAGTCGCGATTGAAATCGGCGACGAGCTTTTGTAACGCGTCACCTGCCAGCATCGCATTCAGCTTGGCCTCGTCATCGAACTGATACATCGCCTGGTGCAGGGAGGGATCATCCAGGCTCCAGAACCGCCAGGCCTTGGTCACGCCGAACGCCTTCACTGCATCGGGCAGATGTTCCGTCTCGTACCATCTGTCGAAGGCGACGCGCCTGCTGGCGTCGGTGACGATGGCGCGGACGACGAAGAAGGCTGCTGGCATCGGTTTTTCTCCCATTGTTTGCAGCGAGACTAGCCGCTTCAGTCACCGGCAACAAAAAAACTTCGCCCCCGATGTCGGAACGCGCGTTCTTCGCACGTCCTTGCTTCGACAGCGACATGGAGATGCAAAATGGCCGACCTCACGCTGACCACCTTTGACTGGGTTCCCGAGATGCCCAGGGGTTTCGTGCGCGACCTTCGCGTGCGCTGGGCGCTGGAAGAAGCTGCCCTGCCCTATCGCGTCGCGAGCGTGCCGTTCGGCGATCGCGGCGCGGCGCATCTCGCCCACCAGCCGTTCGGCCAGGTGCCGTGGCTGACCGATGGCGACCTCTCGATCTTCGAGAGCGGCGCGATCCTGCTGCACCTGGGCGAACGGAGTGAGGCCTTGATGCTGGTCGATCCGCGCGGCCGCAGCGAAGCGACGAAATGGGTATTCGCCGCGCTCAATTCGGTGGAGATGGCCAGCCTGCCCTGGGCAATGTCGAAGTTCATGGGCCATGCGGACGACACGCCGGCGTGGAGATTCGTGGACGAGTTCCTCAAGCTCCGCCTGAAACGTATGGAGGCGGTGCTTGCAGGGCGCGAATGGCTGGCAGAGTCCTTCTCCGTCGCCGACATCCTGATGGCGGACGTGCTTCGCCCCGTCGATCGTTTCGACGGGCTGGCGGATAGTCCTGCCTGCCGCGCCTATCTCACGCGCGCCACGGCCCGCCCGGCGTTTGCAAAAGCCCACGCGGACCAGATGGCGCATTTCGCCGCGGCGGATGCGGCACGTAAAAGCCGACCATAGGTGGGTCAGGCACCCCGCTAACCAGTCGCGATTGGAATCTGCAATCAGCCGCGCCGATGAACCCGTCGCACGACAGAACCGTCACGCCTTTTTCGTCCCGAGCGATCCTGCTGCGTGCAGCGGATGTTCCTTCTCATACCAGCGATCAAGCGCGGCGCGTTTGCCGGCGTTGGTGACGGTGGTGCGGACGATGAAGAAAGCGGTGCTCCTCCCTGGATGCTTTTGTGACCCAACAACGCACCGGCTGTCACACTTTGTTCAAAGATCGGGCCGAACATTCCGGACACGGTATGAGGCGGGCTGGGTCGTCCTGAATGGATCAAATCCATCAACCAGAGGAGACACCCATGGCAACCAAAGTAAAACCGGTTCCCGAGGGATACCACACCGTCACGCCCTATCTCGTCGTCGATGGTGCGGAGAAGATCATCCGCTTCATGAAAGACGCTTTTGGAGCCCAACCGGTCTTCGAGCCGCTGATGCGGCCCGATGGCAAGGTTGGACATGCGGAGTTCAAGATCGGAAATTCCATCGTCATGATTTCCGATTCCTCGGAGCGCGCACAAGCAACATCCACGATGCTTTATCTCTACGTACCGAACGTGGATGCAGTCTATCAGAAGGCGCTCAAGGCCGGCGGCACATCGGTGATGGAGCCCGCCGATCAATTTTACGGCGACCGTAGCGGCGGCGTGACGGATCCGGCGGGCAACCGGTGGCACATCGGCACCCATATCGAGGATGTATCTCCGGCCGAGCTCAAAAAGCGTGCGGCGGAGGCCATGAAGCAGCAGAACAAGGCTGCGTAGACGAAGCACACGCTTCGCAGCCGCTGGGCGGATTGGCGATAGCGCAATCCGTCAATCTGTCGTCAGAGAGGCGGCGGGTTACGGCTTCGCCGAACCCGCCCTACGACCGTTGCGCCATCTAGTTCTGTGAACGTGTAAAGGGGACAAAACGCACGAGGGCAACGGCGCGCGTCGTCGTCTTGCCGGGTGCGATTTTTTCGACGACCGTGAGCTGCTGAGTGGTGTAACCAGCTCCCACCGGCATGACAAGCCGGCCCCCCACGTTGAGCTGCTCGATCAACGCCGGTGGCGCATGCCCGAGCGCGGCCGTCACGATGATGGCGTCAAACGGACCGCATTCGGGCCAGCCAACGTAGCCGTCGCCAAGCCTGACGCTGACGTTGTCATACGCGAGGTCTCTCAGTGTCTTCGTGGCGGTCTCGGCCAATTGCGGGATGATCTCGATGGTGCAGACCTTTCGCGCCAGTTGCGCAAGGATGGCGGCCTGGTAGCCCGAACCTGTGCCGACTTCGAGCACGACGTGATCGGGCGCGACCTCGGCCAACGCTGTCATCAGGGCCACGATGTAGGGCTGCGAGATGGTCTGGCCGAGGCCTATCGGTACCGGACTGTCAGCGTATGCGATCGCGCAGGATCGCTCAGGGATGAACAGATGGCGTTTGGTTTGTGCCATCGCCTCAAGCACCCTCTCCGGCAGGCCTTGCGGACCCAATCCACTTCCGGCGGACCGGGCATAGGCCCGGATGGTTTCGACCATGGCGGCGCGTTCGCGGACGCATTGGTCGTCCTGCGGGGCGCCCTGTGCGGTCGCCTCCCCCGCCGCGACAACCATGGCAAGCACGTGCAGCAAGGCCTTCATCATCGTGCGTCCTCCACGAGGTACGCAATTTGCGTCGACCGCTTGAGCGCAACGAATGGAGCGATGACCGCTATCCAGTCGCTACAGCTTGTAGCCGATCTTTCGCAGCAGCTCTTTCCGCCACGCAATGTCCGCGTCGGCCTCGACACCCAGCGGTGGGGCGCCATCCACCACGCCGAGCACGCCACGGCCGAGGTCCGTTTGCGCGACAATCACCTGTGTCGGATTGGCCGTCGCACAATAGATGCGGCAGACCTCCGGCACCGCGCGCACCGCAGCCAGCACGTTGACGGGAAAGAATCCGTTACCCAGGAAGATCAAGAACGTGTGTCCGGCGCCGATGGCCAATGCGTTGTCGCGCGCGAGCGTGAGAGCGGCTTCGTCGTTTCCCGACCAGCGCACCAGCCGCTTGCCGGAAGCTTCACAGAAGGCCAGTCCGAAGCGGATGCCCGGCACCGCGCCGACCAGCGCTTCGTGGAGGTCTTCCACGGTCTTGATGAAATGCGACTGGCCGAAGATGAAGTTGGCGGTGTCCGGCTTGACGATGGGCACCACGGTGAGTTCCATGGCTGCGCTCCTTCAAGGGTCCAACGCCAGTCATGGTAGGCCTGCGGCAGGCGATTGCAAGCGGCGTTACACCAGCTTCATGGGTGTATCGGCGACCAGACGAAGATCGATCCTGCCGATCAGCTCCAGGCGGCGCACCTCCGCCGCGCTGATCGCGGCGTCGGTCTGCCGCAAGGTACTGACGTTCGAGCCCAGCGACACGATCCCGCCCAGCACCAGGGCGATCGATCCGAGCGCGGCGGTCTGACCCGTCCCCAACAGGCCGAGGATCGTGATCAGCAGCAGCGCGGCTCCGCCGCCGATCGCGATCTTGGACGCCAGGATGTATTTCCGGCACCGCTCGGCGATCTCGGCCAAAGCCTCGATCCGCGCCTCAATGTCGGAAATCTCGTCGGTCGGATCGTCTTCGGTCATTGGGTTTCGAGTCACACGTCAGCTCATTGCCTGCCCCTTGAACTCGCCTCCCTAGTGACCAAACCTAGACATGACGGTTGGGCTCAGTAAAACTAGCGAGCTACACAACAATCGCAAGCCTGGTGAGACCTAACAGAAAATGTAAATCTGATACTGCAACTGGTGCGACAGCGGGGCGCTGAGGATTTTCGTACTAGCAGCTACTGGTTTCCTTCCAAGAAGGGGCGCGCTCGCGCTCACATTCGATCAGTCGAACACATCTGGCGACTTTCATTGAGTAAGTGCGCTTTACGTTACTATCCGCTTCGCGAATTCTCGCGCAGTTATCGCGAATTCAACAACCCGAGCTACTACATTTCATTCCTGCGGCAGTACAAACCAACCTTCGACAAAGCTATGAATGTGGCGGAATTGTCCAAGAGTGTCGCACTTGCCAGAAAATCACATTCGTCATCAATTGCTTAGCCTGCAAGCAGCGGATCTCACAAATTCCTATTCCTTGATTAGCGAAGTGCAGAAAGACAATCCTGCTGGCGGAACGGCCGTTCTTCAAACCTCCACCTCCAATCAGGATTGCGAAATGAAACACCTATCAACGGCTGAGATTGCGGTCATCAAAGCACGCATACTCAGAGGCGATCGCTACTCAGAGATCGCGTCAGACTATCGTATCAATCAGGGACGCCTAGCGGATCTTAAATTTGGCCGCATCTATGCGTCCGTCGAACCAGCAGACTTGAGCCATCGGCCGACACGATAAATGGAATGGGGGGCTTACGAGCCCCCCGCTCTGCTACAACGGCAAATTGTCGTGCTTCTTCGCTGGCATTTCCGTCTTCTTGTCCTTCAGCATCGCCAGCGCCCTTGCGATCCGCTTTCTCGTCGAGTGCGGCATGATGACGTCGTCGATGTAGCCGCGCTCTGCCGCAATGAACGGCGACAGGAAGCGGTCTTCGTATTCCTTGGTGCGGGCGGCGATCTTGTCGGGGTCGCCGATGTCAGAGCGGAAGATGATCTCGACCGCGCCCTTGGCGCCCATCACCGCGATCTGGGCGGTCGGCCAGGCGTAGTTCATGTCGGCGCCGATCTCCTTGGAGGCCATGACGTCGAAAGCACCGCCATAGGCCTTGCGGGTGATGATGGTGACCAGCGGCACGGTGCATTGCGAATAGGCGAACAAGAGCTTGGCGCCGTGCTTGATCAGGCCGCCATATTCTTGGCTCGTGCCCGGCAGAAAGCCCGGCACGTCGACGAAGGTGACGATCGGGATGTTGAAGGCGTCGCAGAAGCGGACGAAGCGCGCGGCTTTCCGCGAGGCGTCGCTGTCGAGCACGCCGGCCAGCACCATCGGCTGGTTGGCGACGAAGCCGACGGTGCGCCCCGCAATGCGGCCGAAGCCGGTGACGATGTTCTTGGCGAAGGCTTCCGCGATCTCGAAGAAGTCGCCCTCGTCCACGACCTTCAGGATCAGCTCCTTCATGTCGTAGGGCTTGTTCGGATTGTCGGGGATCAGTGTGTCCAGGGACATGTCGACCCGCTCGATGGAGTCGAAGCTCGGCCATTCCGGCACGCCGTCGGTGTTGTTCGACGGCAGGAAGTCGATCAGGCGACGCATCTGCAGGAGCGTCTCGACGTCGTTCTCGAAGGCGCCGTCGGCGATCGAGGAGCGCGTGGCGTGCACCGAGGCGCCGCCGAGCTCCTCGGCGGTGACGACCTCGTTGGTGACGGTCTTCACCACGTCGGGGCCGGTGACGAACATGTAGCTGGTGTTCTTCACCATGAAGATGAAGTCGGTCATCGCCGGCGAGTAGACGTCGCCGCCGGCGCAGGGGCCCATGATGACGGAGATCTGCGGGATCACGCCCGAGGCCAGCACGTTGCGGCGGAACACGTAGGAATAGCCGGCGAGCGCGGCGACGCCCTCCTGGATGCGGGCGCCGCCCGCGTCATAGAGGCCGATGATGGGCGCCCTCGCCTTCATCGCCATGTCCTGGAGTTTTGTAATTTTCAGCGCGTGCGTTTCCGAGAGCGACCCGCCGAACACGGTAAAATCCTTGGCGAAGACGAAGGTCTTGCGGCCGTTGACGGTGCCCCATCCCGTGACGACGCCATCGCCGGGCACCTTGGTCTTCTCCATGCCGAACTCGGTGGAGCGGTGCTCGACGAACATGTCGAACTCCTCGAACGACCCCTTGTCGAGTAAGAGCTCGATGCGCTCGCGCGCCGTCAGCTTGCCGCGGGCGTGCTGCGCCTCGATGCGCTTCTCCCCGCCGCCGAGCTTGGCGCCGGCACGACGATCTTCAAGGGCGTCCAGGATGTGTTTCATTTGCTCCCGCCAGGTCTTAAATGATGCGGGGTTCTAACACGGCATTTTGCAGGCCGGGAAGCCGCTTTCGGCGTCGCAGGGCTGCCCTGCCGCAGCGGGAAAGCGCAAGGAATTACAAAGTTTTGCCCGGGAGGCGAGCATGACGGAAGGAACGGCCGAGACGGGCGCTGCGACGGGCGGCGTCAACATCCTGCTGCGGCTGGAGGGCCTGACCCTGTTCGCAGGGATGGTGATGCTCTACGCCGCCTGGGACGGGTCCTGGCTGGTGTTTGCCTTGCTATTCTTCGTGCCCGATCTGAGCTTCCTGGCATACCTGTCCGACGCCAAGTTCGGCGCGATGGTCTACAACGCCGCCCACAGCTACATGGCGCCGGTGGCGCTGCTGACGCTGGGCTTCGGCCTCGCCTCGCCCCTCACCTTGTCCATTGCCTTGATCTGGCTTGCTCATATCGGCATCGACCGGGCGCTCGGTTACGGCCTGAAATATTCCGCCGGGTTCGGCTTCACCCATCTCGGCCGGATCGGGCGGCAAAAGGACGCCTGACCCGGCCGCAGAATTGACCGCCCGACACGGTTGACCGGGCCGGCCGATTCAGGCTTGCTCCGGGCCTTACGATCAGGCGCCGAATGTTGCGTGAGCCCACTCGGTACGGCGACGGTCATCATGCCCTGGCTCCAGCATCACCACGATGTCCGCGACAGTCGTCGCCCTGCCGCCGAACTCATCCTCCGAAACCATCGACTTCCTGCGGCGGTTGGCCAGCATGGTGTCGGGGCGGAATGGCGAGGTGCTGCTGCGGGCAGCCAGCACGATCGAGTCGCAGTTCGACTATCTGTCGAGCAGCTTTGCGAGGCGCGGCGACCTGATCTCGCAGGCCATGAGCGAGATCGGCGGCTTTGCGATCGACCGGGCGCTGACGACGAAGAAAACGAATCCTGACCGAGACGAACGCGCGCAAATTGACAGCGTGCCGGCCTGTTGTTCTACTCGACCAAAACCACACGGGGGGATCCGATGCCGACGATATTCCGCATCGCCATGGCGCTTTGCATCTTGACTCTGTTCGCCGACGTTGGCGCGAACGCACAATCCCTGCCCAAGGAAGTCGCCACGCGCGCCGAGATCTACCCGATCCCCACGCTCACCCTCTCCGACCAGCAATTCCTCAGTGGTGATGCCGCAGGCGGCAAGCCGGTGACGGTCGCAGGCGAATTTCGTGTTGCCCAGGGCAGCGGCAAGATTCCGGTCGTGGTGCTGATGCACGGCTCGAGCGGTGTTGGCGCCACCACGGAGGCGTGGGTGCATGCGTTCAACGCCATGGGCATCTCGACCTTCGTGATCGACGGCTTCACCGGCCGCGGCCTGACCGTGGTCGGCCCCAATCAGGCCCTGCTCGGCCGGCTCAACCTAATCGTCGACATCTACCGCTCGCTGGAGATCCTCGCGAAGCATCCTCGCGTCGACCCTGACCGCATCGTGCTGATGGGCTTTTCCCGCGGCGGCCAGGCGACGCTTTATGCGAGCCTCGACCGCTTCAACAAGCTCTGGAACAAGTCCGGCATCCGGTTCGCGGCCTACATCCCCTTCTATCCGGATTGTTCGACCACGTATCAAGGTGACGCCGAGGTTACGGCCCGGCCGATCCGCATCTTCCACGGCACGCCCGACGACTACAATCCCGTGAAGAGCTGCAAGGCTTTCGTCGAGCGGCTCAAGGCGGGCGGACGCGACGTGGTGCTGACCGAATACCCCGACAGCGCGCACGGGTTCGACAGTGGCCTGGTCGGCCTCAACACCGTCACCGTGTCTGCCAACGCGCAAACCGTGCGCAACTGCCGCATCAAGGAAGGCGACGGCGGCATGCTCATGAACGGCGATACCAACGCGCCCTTCACCTACAAGGATGCCTGCGTCGAGCTCAACCCGCATGTTGGTGGCAATCCGAAGACTGCCGCCGAAGCGCGAAAGGCCGTGGAGGAGTTCTTGCAGGCGCTGTTCAAGTTGGGTTAGGCGCTGGCAGGACTGAAGCTAGATCGCGCCGATCTCGGCAAGGCAGGCTTGCGTCAGCGTCATGCGCTCACTGACGAGGCGCGGTTCTCGGCAATCCATGTTGAGCGCGAACACGGTGTGCGCCTCGCCCTTCTCGGCCCAGCCGACCATCCAACCGAGCGACGGCTCGCCGCGCTCGGCACCCAGCAAACCGGACTTGGCGCGGATGACGCTGTCGCCGACCTTGGTCACCGGCAGGATGTCGGCGACGAGTTCCTGGCTGCGCTTGCTGATCGGCAGCGCACGGCGGCGCAGCCGATCGGCGAAATCGACCTGCTCGACCGGATCGATGCGCAGGGCGCCCGTGAGCCAGAACTGGTCGATGCCGCCGCCGATGTCGCGATTGCCGTAGTCGAACTCGTCGACATATTTTTGCATGCGCTCCTGGCCGATGCGGCGCGCGATCTCCTGATAGACCGGCACCGCGCTGACCGCGATCGCGCTGCGCAGCGTGTGATCCTTGTTCCAGGCCTCGATCGGACGCTTGACGCCGTCCCAGGGAAACACGTCCTTATCGGGGTCAGCGACCACGCCGGTCTCCAGCGCGATCAGCGAGTTGGGAATCTTGAAGGTCGAAGCCGGCAGCTTCCCCTCACCCGAGCGCTCCTTGTCGCTGGCGACGATCAGATAGTCCTCGACCTTGTAGCCGACGAAGGTGCCTGACGTACCGAGATCGGTGAAGCGTTTTGCAAGACTCTCACGGATTTCGTTGCGCGGCGGCGCGACGTGGGCGCGCGCGCGGGAAGGCAGGACCGCGGCTGCGGCGAGAAGACCGAGGGTGGAACGACGGGTCAGCAAGAGCGATATCCATGAGCAGTGAAAAACCGGCGCGACCATGCAACCGCTACGTGGTGAAACGATGACAGGTTGTTGCTACCGTCCCCGGCCCGACAGCCGCAGCACGAACACCAGCACCTCGGCGACGGCTTTGTAGAGATCCGGCGGGATCTCCTCACCGAGCTCGACCTTGGACAGTGCGCCGGCCAGAACATCGTTCTCCTCGATCGGGATGTCGTGGGCCTTGGCGATCTCGACGATCTTTTCGCCGATCGTGCCCCTGCCCTTGGCGACGACGACAGGCGCGCCAGAGCCCTTCTCGTAATGCAGCGCGATCGCGAGCTTGGATGGATCGCTCATGTCGCGCGATCCAGGAAGTGGCCGGCGCGGGCGGGCGCCGGTTGCGGCGGCGTGCCGTCGCGGACCACGATATCACCGGGCTTGAGCTCGGCCCTCGTCAATGCCTGGCTGAGCTCTCCGACGCCGGCGCGAAGCTGCTGCGCCGTCGCCGGCCGTTCTGCCCACATCCGTACGAAGGTCTTGTCGCCGTTCAGCGTGATCAGCGCATGCACGGGACCCGCCGGCTCGACATTGAGTGAGAAGCGAGCGCGCCAGGCGCGCTTGGCGGGATCGGCGGACTCATTGCCGCCATCGCGCGAGATCTCGAACTGCGCCATCGCGGTGCCCTGCGGGGTCGCGAACGGAATCTCGAAATTCCACTGCGGCACGGCCGGATCGATGCGGTGCCCGCTGGCGTCGGTGCGATCGGGGAGCGAGGCAACTTGCAACAGCGTCTGCCGCGCGATCGCGGCATCGGTATCGTCGAGCAGGCGATGCACGGTGGCAGCGAGCGGCGTGTCCGGCGCGAGCGATGGGGCGGCGATGGACTGCGGCGCCGGCAGCGCACCGCGGAATGGCGGGGGCGTCGCGTGTCCGGCGGCCGCGAAGGTGTGGCCATCCGGCACGGCCTTGTTGGAGCCCGGCACGTTGCCGGTCAGGCGCGGCAGGTCTTGCGTGACCTCTTGCAGCAGGCTCGCGGCAAGGCCTGCGGACATGGTCCGTGATGTCGCCGCCTGCGAAACGCCGCCAGCGATGTCGGCGAGCACGGCAGCGGCGGGATTGGCGCTGCGCGGCGTTTGCGGCTGTTGGGCTATTTCGGTTGATGGCGATGCCGCCTGCGCCGTCCCACCTGCTGCCGCCGGTGCGATGCCGACCTGCGGTGTCCCCGTGGCGCCGGTCGGAATCAAGGCGCCTTGCCTCGGTGGCACCGCGGTCTCAATCGTGGCCAGTGCCTGGCGCAGCACCAGCAGCGCCGCCTTCAAATCCGGCATTGCGCCGGACGACGGCGTCGCGCCCGCGGCGAGAGAAGCTTCGAGGAAACGCCCTGATTTCTGGAGGGCCGATTCGATATCGCCGCCGTCGAGCGCGGTGTCGAGCGGCGTCTGCTGCGCCAGCACGTCCAGCACCGCCTGCTTCAAGCCTACGGGCAGGTCACTGCCGGTGACGACGGAAGCCAGATTGGCAAACAGCGGCGCCTGACTGCCCTGCCTGGTTACGGCCGCGGCCGAAGCCACCGTGACGGCAACCTGCTCCGAAGGCGTCAGCGTGCTGCGTGCTGCGCCAGCCGATGGCGTAAGCGGCGGGCTCTCCACCAGCGAGGCCGCACGCGGCGTCAACGTGACTACGTCGGCAGTCGCCTCGCCTGCCCCGCCCACGACGGCGAGGCGGATGGCCCCGTCGTTCTGCGACACCGCCAGCTGGAGATTCTGCCCGGGCGACAGCGCGACTTCCGACATTACGTCGAGCGATAGATTTGCGATCGCGATCCGCACCAGATTTTCAGCGAGGACGCTGACGCCCCTGGCATCGACGACACTGCCGGCTTGAAGCACAAGATCGGGTGTCGCCGCATCAGCCAAGGGGCTTGCGGCGCTGACGGGAACAATGGAGGTGACCGGCGTCGGCATCTCGGGAGCCTTTGGGAGCGCCAGCGACCGTAACGCTGCGTCGTAAACCTCTCGTTAAGGAGCTGTGGGTGCGCGCGGCCTTACGGCCGCCAGCACCGCCACGGCCGCCTCGAAATCCCTGAGGCGGATGGCCCGCCGGTGAGCGGCGTCCTCGTCCACGCCCCATTGCTCGGCGTTCCAGTCCTCATCGACATGGGCGGCAGCCCAGACCTGGCCGGCGTCCCGCGCGCCATGGGCGAGTGCCAGCGCCAGCAGCGCCGAACCACTCAGGGTCGTCACCACGTGAAGGGCGGCGACCGACCAGGCATCCTGCGGCAGCGCGGCGCGCGCGGCCCTGACGGCCTCATCCGGCTGCTTCACATGCATGACACCCTCGGACAGGATGAAATGCGCGCCCAGCGTCTCCGCCGCCCAGAACAGCACGGGGTCCCAATGCCCAGCCTCGCGGGCAACCAGCCCCTCGGGGTGGCCGGCGCGATAGAACAGGAGATCGGTCTCGAAGTACTTTGCAAGGTCGTCGCTGACGAGCTCGACGCGGTCGATCACGCCCTCGACCACGCTGTTGGCGATCCGCGTCAGCGGCATGGTCACGGGATCGATCGTCTCGCCTTGCGCGGCCCATTCGGCGGCGACCGCATCGGCGAGTTCGCGTGAAGGGATCACCACCTGGCGGCCGGAGGGCGTACGGATCGGCTTGCCGTCGAGGGTGATGGCGAAGCCGCCCTCGGCCTCGGTGACGCGGGCTTCCTTGTAGAAGCGTTTGCGCAGCGGCGTGCGCACGGATGCGCGCGCCGATTCCCGCGGATCCGGGGGCTGCCCCTCAGCTTCTTCGAACAATTCGCGCATGTCGGTGTTTCGATCCTTGTCGTCAACCAAATTACCAGTGTCGTCATGGCTTCGCCAGGACGAGGATGGGTGCTGCTAGTTCGCGCAACTGCGCGCATAAGTGCCGCGATCGGCCGGCCCCAGTCCTGCGGCTGCAGCGTCGTCGAGGCACTTCGAGACGCGATCGCTGAAGGAATTGCGCGGGATCGGCTGGTAGTTGTAGCGCGGCGGCGCGTCGAATTGCGGAACCTTCGGCACCTCGATCTTCGGCGGCGGTGGCGGCGAAGGCGGCGGAACGACTTGCGAGGGGCCCGGCAGCACAAATTGTGCCTGAGCTCCCTGCCCCGTGAGCAGCGCGGTCAAAACGATGAGGCAGATCGAGAGCCGTTTCATGGGCGATATGTTGTGCTCCGATCGCCCCCGTTCAACTTAACTATTCCTCAGGCGCGTTCTCGATCGGATCAAATCTGGTTGCGTCGAGCCCGAGCAGGTTCCACGATTGCTGCATGTGTGGCGGCAACGGCGCAGTGGCGTCGATCACGCCGCCGCGCGGATGCGGAATGACGATACGACGTGCCAAGAGATGCAGCCGGTTTTGCAGGCCGCCCGGCAGCTGCCAGTTCTCGATGTTGAAATATTTGGGATCGCCGACGATGGGATGGCCGATATGGGCCATGTGGGCGCGCAGCTGGTGGGTGCGGCCGGTCACCGGCTTGAGCGACACCCAGGTCAGCTTGTTGCCGGCGGTCTCGACCACTGCGTAATAGGTCACCGCATGGCTCGCGCCCTCATCGCCATGCTGGGCGATGCGCATGATGGTGTCGTCCTCGCCCTCCTCCTTCGCGAGGAAGGTCGAGATGCGGCCCTGCTTCGGCTTCGGCAGGCCCGGGACCAGCGCCCAATAGACCTTGCGCGCCGAACGCGAGCGGAACGCGCCGGTCAGATGCGAGGCGGCAAAGCGCGTCTTGGCGATCAGAAGGCAGCCAGACGTCTCCCGGTCGATGCGGTGCACGAGGCGCGGCTTCTGGCCCTTGGCGTCGCGCATCACCTCCAGCATCTGATCGATATGGCGCGTCATGCCCGAGCCGCCCTGCACAGCAAGGCCGGCGGGCTTGTTCAGGACAAGAACGTCGTCGTCCTCCCAGATCGTCATCTCCTTCAGCGCCTTGAGCGTCTTCTGCGCAGCCTCTGAGAGCTCGCCGACAACCTTCGGCGTGTCCAGCTTGAGCGGCGGAATGCGGACGCTCTGTCCCTCCTCCAGCCGATCCTTGCTATCGACGCGCTTGCCGTCGACGCGCAGCTCGCCTTTGCGGACGACGCGCTGGATGTGGGAGAACGACAGGCCGGGAAAGCGCGCCTCGAGGAAACGATCCACCCGCATGTTGTTCTCGTCGGCGGTGACGGTGACGGTCTGCACCTTGGTCGGCAGCAGGGCCTCAAGGGGTTTTTCCGGCGCAGGTCTTTCCTGTGCCGCTTTGGGCGGCCGCCGCTCGGCACGCTCACCCGCGAAGCGTGGAGGCTTCCCGCCGGGCTTTCCGCCCGAACGCGGGCCGGCCTTCTTCGCACCGCGCGCCTGATGCGGGCGCGCCTCCTTGCGCTCGTCGCGATCGCGAGGCTTGGAATTCATTCTCTTGATGCGGCGACTCATGCGGTCTTTCCAAGCTTTCGTGTCGACTGCGCATTGACGCGGCGGGGCAGCGACGCAACCTGCGCGCCCACCTCCTTCTCCGCCAGCCGCAGCTCATATTGCTGTTGCAGGTTCATCCAGAATTGCGGGCTGGTGCCAAACCAATGACCAAGCCGCAGCGCCGTATCGGCGGTGATGCCGCGCTGTCCGTTAATGATGCCGGTGATGCGATTAACCGGTACGTCGATCTGACGCGACAGCTCCGCGGCCGTGATGCCGAGTTCGCGCAGTTCTTCGGCAAGATGCTCACCGGGATGTGTTGGTGTATGAGCCATGGGAGTTTCCCCGGCGAGTAGCAAGATTTACGCGTTACGTAAACCGTAAATGTACGCCCTGTAGCAACCTCGAAAGCCCTACTTCCCGCCCCGCTCCTTCCGCAGCTTGGCCCAGTAATCCAGCCGCTTCCTGATCTCGCGCTCGAAACCGCGTTCGGGCGGGTCGTAGAAGGTCTGCCGTCCCAGGGCTTCCGGGAAGTAGTCCTGGCCCGAAAAGGCATCCGGGGCGTCGTGGTCGTATTCGTAAGCCGCGCCGTAGCCTTCCGACTTCATCAGCTTGGTCGGCGAGTTGAGGATGTGCTTTGGCGGCAGCAGTGAGCCGGCCTGCTTTGCGACCTGCATTGCCGTGCCGAAAGCGGTGTAGACAGCGTTCGATTTCGGCGCGGTGGCGAGATAGACCACGGCCTGCGCGATCGCGAGCTCGCCCTCGGGATGGCCGAGGAAATCGAAGGCGTCCTTGGCGGCATTGGCGATGGCGAGCGCCTGCGGATCGGCAAGCCCGATGTCCTCCACCGCCATGCGCACGACGCGGCGGGCCAGGAACAGCGGGTCCTCGCCGGCGTCCAGCATGCGCGCGAGGTAATACAGCGCTGCATCGGGATCGGAGCCGCGCACCGACTTATGCAGCGCCGAGATCAGATTGTAATGCCCATCGGCCGACTTGTCGTAGATCGGCGCACGGCGTTGCAGGATCTCCTGCAACTGCGCGGCATTGAAAATCTCGTCCGCCCGCGCCGAACGCCAGACCTCCTCGGCAAGCGTCAGCGAGGCGCGGCCATCGCCGTCAGCCATGCGCACCAGCACCGCGCGCGCCTCGGCATCGAGCGGCAGCTTCTTGCCCTCGACCGCTTCAGCATGCGCGAACAGCTTTTCGATCGCAGCGGCATCGAGCGAACGAAACACCAGCACGCGCGCGCGGGATAGAAGCGCCGCGTTGAGCTCGAAGGATGGATTCTCGGTGGTGGCGCCGACCAAGACGACGGTGCCGTCTTCCATCACCGGCAAGAACGAATCCTGCTGGGCGCGGTTGAAGCGATGCACCTCGTCGACGAACAGCAGCGTGCCCTTGCCCATTTCGCGGCGGGCGCGCGCGGCATCGAACGCCTTCTTCAAATCGGCGACGCCGGAGAACACGGCTGAAATCTGCTCGAAATGCAGATCCGTTGCGTCCGCCAGCAGCCGCGCCACCGTGGTCTTGCCGGTGCCGGGCGGGCCCCAGAACACCAGCGAGCCCAGCGTGCGTGTTTCCAGCATGCGCGTCAGCGCACCGTCGGGACCGAGGATGTGGTCCTGGCCGACGACCTCCGACAATGCGCGCGGACGCAACCGATCCGGCAGCGGATGCGGAGCCTCGTGGTCGAGCCCCGCTGCGGCGAACAGCGTCGGCGTCTGCTGTGGTCGTTTCGGACTCATCCGCCCAGCGTAACGTTGATCTGCTGGCCGCCGCGCACCAGCGTGATGCGCCAGAGCCGCGGCCGTTCGCCCGCGGCCTTCTCGAGGTCGCCGGTCTTGCTGATCTTCAGGTTGTTGACGGCCAGGATGATGTCGCCCTTCTGGAATCCGACACTGGCGGCCGCACTGTCGCCGCCGAGATCGGTGATCACGACGCCTTCGGTGTCGGCATCCAGATGCAGCTCGTCAGCGACGGCCGGGGTGATGGTCGAGACCTTCGCGCCCTGGAACGGCGAGCGCGCGGTGACGACGAGCTCGTTGCGCCCGGTGTCGGGCGCCGTCTCCAGCGCCACCGTCAGCTTCACCGGCTTGCCGCCGCGCTGCACGTCGATCTGCGCGGTCCCACCGAGCGGACGGGTCGCGAAGCGGTAGTCGAAGGCGTTGGGATCATCCACGGTCTGGCCGTCGATCCCGGTGATGAGGTCGGAGGATTTCAGGCCGGCCTTCGCCGCCGGGCCATTCGACACCACGCTTGCGACCAGCGCACCGGTCGGCGAGCGCAGGCCGAGGCTTTCCGCGATCTCCGGTGTCACCGCCTGTAATTTTGCCCCGAGCCATGGCCGCTTCACTGCCTTGCCGCCGCTCTTGGCGGAGGCGACGACGACGCGCACCATGTTGGCGGGAATCGCAAAGCCGATTCCTTGCGAGCCGCCGGAGCGCGAATAGATCGCCGTGTTGATGCCGGCGAGCTTGCCGCTCATGTCGACCAGGGCGCCGCCGGAATTACCGGGATTGATCGCCGCATCGGTCTGGATGAAGAACTGGTAGTCGGTGATGCCGACCTGCGTACGCGCGAGCGCCGAGATGATGCCGTGGGTCACGGTCTGGCCGACGCCGAAAGGATTGCCGATCGCGAGCACGACGTCGCCGACGAGCAATTCGTCGGAATTGGTGAAGTCGAGGGTCGGGAATTTCTCCTTGCTGTCCTTCAGACGGAGCACGGCGAGATCGGTCCGGGAATCCTTGAGCAGGATCTCGGCCTCGAACTCGCGCTTGTCCGACAGCGACACTTTCACCTGGTCCGCGCCTTCGATGACGTGCACGTTGGTGACGACGAGGCCGGAGGCATCGACGATGACTCCGGAGCCTAGCGAACGCTGCATCTGCTCGGGCTGCTGGCCCGGCACGCCGAAGAAGCGGCGGAAGATCGGGTCGTCCAGCAGCGGATTGCGGTTCTGCACCACTTTGGCGGCATAGACGTTGACGACCGCGGGCTGCACCCGCTGCACGATCGGCGCATAGGACAGCCGCAGTTCGGCCGGCGACGACGGGACGCGGCGGTCCTGCGCGGCAGCCGGATTGAGATGGGCCGAAAAGGCTATGCACGAGGCCGTAACGACGGCAGTCCAGGTCGATCGAAACATTCCTACCTCTTGGAAAAGACGCCGGAATATAGGCGTGTTCGCCCCTCAATAGAAGGGCGCAGGGCGGCAATATTCGGCCTCCCTCCGGTGGCTCCCGAATGCAAGCCCGTCGTGCGAAATCGCAATTTTCAGGGCGCCGCGGGTTGGCATGATCCGCGTCCTCTCGCATTGTGGCGCACCGGCAGAATTCGGTTGCGACGAATTTGCATCAGTGGGAACCACGCAACCGATGACGCTCCGCCGCGGAGCAGTCATCATTCATTCCTAGGCTCTCCCGTCGCGACTTGGGAAGTTCGTCAAACGATGGAGTCGTGACGTGATCAGGACAAGAATTGCGGCAGCGGCGCTTGGTCTCGCCGGCGTGCTCGCGGCCTCACAGGCCAACGCAGAATCAGCCGGCAGCAGCAAGGCGGCGGCGGGAGCTATGGCGCCCAAGCCATGCGTCGATCCCTGGGATTTCGTCACCACGAACTGTCTGTTGACGTGGAAGGGTATCACCGTCTACGGCACGATCGACGTCGGGGTTGGCTGGCAGAGCCACGGCGCGCCGTTTGACCCACGGTCCGCCGTCGCGGCGTCGTACCTGGTGCAGAAACAGAACAGGTCCCCCCTTTGGACTCTAGCACCCAACGCGCTCACCAACTCCGCCATTGGAATCAAGGGAATCGAGCCGATCGGCGCAGACTTCTCCGTTGTATTCGCGCTGGACGCCGGATTTGACCCATACTCCCTGCGGCTATCTGATGGACCGGGATCGGTTGCCGCGAACATGGGCGTCCCCCAGAACCAGCAAACTGCATTCTCCGACTCCAGCCGGGCGGGTCAGTGGTACAACGGCCAAGGCTTCGTGGGCGTCAGCTCTCCAACCTACGGCACCTTGACCGTCTTCCGACAGAACTCGCTGACCCTCGATGCAGTCCTGGATTACGATCCATTCGGCGCCTCCTACGGCTTCTCGCCAATCGGCTTCCAGGGAATCACGTGCGGCGGCGGCAATACCGAAAATTGCAGACACTCGACGTCGCTGAAATACAGGCTCAAGGTCGGCCAGTTTCGCGCCGCCGCACTCTGGCAATTCGGCGGCTATGCCCAGAACAACGCCTCCCATGGCGCATACCAGTTCGGAGTTGGCGCCGATATTCCGACATGGGGCAAAGACGTACTCTCGGTCGACGCCATCTACAGCTATGTCAGGGATTCAGTGTCGCTTGGACTCGCGCCTGGAAGCAACGACGCCAATGGGACGCCGATTCCGCCGTTCCTCCCGCAGACTCTAACGGCGACGATTTCCGACAACAGCGCCGTGATGTTCGTAGCCAAGTACACGACCGGAGCGCTCAAGCTATACGCCGGCTACGAGCATATTCGATATATGGCGCCGAGCAATCCGCAGACCGCCTTTACCGATATCTCCGGAGACTTTGTTTGCGAAGGCTGCGCCGCATTCAACAACACGAATATCAACAATGCAGCGTTTGGTGTGAACGGTCTTGGCAACAGGACCATGCAAATCATGTGGCTCGGGACAAAGTATGCCGTCACGGAAGATCTGGATGTGATCGCCGCCTATTACCATTACATCCAGAACTCCTTCTTCGGGACAGCGGCCGGAGGACCAGCTCCCTGCTTCAGTGCCGCGCGCGCGCAATGCGCAGGGACTTTCGACGCGATCTCCGCTGCCGTTGATTGGCGGTTCGCCCCGAAATGGGATACCTACGCCGGGATCATGTTCACGCAAGTGAACGGAGGCCTGGCCTCCGGCTTTCTGCAGCACAACAACATCGCCCCCACAGTCGGGTTGCGCTTCCGCTTTTGAATTCTCCGATCTGCGAAGACGTTCGATCGTTCCAGGGCACTGTCCGAGCTCGATCACTTTGGGCCTGCGGAGCCCACTGATTAAATTTCAATTCAATGGTGCCCGCGCATTCCAGAACTACATCGCTTCCAGGCGGACCAGCCGGTCCGGTCGCTCGCCAGGTCGGGAGCAGCGCCAAACGACCGGCGTCGATGGCCAGGAATAGCGCATTGGCGAGACAGCAAATGAACACCCTAAGCAAACGCTGGCACGGCAGATCGGTACCCGTGATCGTGGCCGTATCCGTCGCAGTCGTGGGACAAGCTTTTGTTCTCATAGGCGACTTCGGACCCGGCAACGATTCGCAAGGTAACCGCAGCGCGGCGGCGATGGTCACGGCCGCGGCGGTGTCCAGGGCTGGCGCAATCGAGATTCCCTCAGAGCCCATCAAGCGGCCGACAGTCTGACAACGATCGAATTCCGACACGCTGGCGCCCGCGGCAGGCGATTCAATCAAGGGTCACCTCGTCCGTCGTGCACGTGAACGCTGACAGCCGCCGGACCGGTCCTTGGGACGGCGAATGGAATAAAACCGTGCGCGAATGAAAGACCCGTCGGCCCATCAGATAGGAGATGCTGAGGTCGCATGGTGGCGGCAGAAGCGGATCTTGAACGGTCGGGAACTTCGACAACAAGAGCGGCTGTATCGATGGCTTCCCCGACGCCGGTTCGCGACAGGCTGTCAACATGGCATCTTCATCACTGCCGGTCTGTGATTTCATGCACCTCATCCCTCCGAATGCGAAGCGCCGCGGACAACTGCAATGACCGTACAGTCCACATCGAGGGTCGGAGAGAGATCGATGTGCCCTTCCGGACATGCAAGGCCAATTCCTAGCGATCGCGGGAGACCCGTCTGATGGCGTTTGTCGCGTTCATGCTGAAGCGACCCTATACAGTCATCTCGGGATTGATCCTGATCGCGCTGCTCGGCGTCGGCGCCATATCAAGGATGTCCATCGACATCTTTCCTGAGATCGACGTTCCCGTGGTGGCGGTGGTCTGGACCTATAACGGCATGTCGGCGCAGGACATCCAGAACCGGATTCTGACGCTCCACGAACGTCAACTCGCCTCGTTGGTTGATGATATCGAACGCATCGAAGCGACAAGCTACTACGGAGTCGGCGTCGAAAAGATATTTCTGCATCAGGGCGCCGACGTGACACGGGCCATTGCCCAGCTTTCCAGCAGCGCCCTCGTCGTTCTGAAGTACATGCCGCCCAACATCACGCCGCCGCTCGTCCTGCGTTACGGAGCGACGGACGTCCCGATCATCCAGCTCAGCTTATCGAGCCCGTCGCTGCCCGATTCCACCCTCAACGACCTCGGTCAGAACATCATCCGTCCTGATCTCGCGGTCGTGCATGGCGCCGAGGTCCCCTATCCGTATGGCGGCAAGCCCCGTGTGATCATGGCCGACCTCGACCAGGATGCATTGAACGCGCGCGGCCTGACACCGAGTGACGTCGCCAAGGCGTTGCAGCGGCAAAACATCATTTTGCCCTCCGGCGACGTGAAGATCGGCAGCAAGGACTATTCGCTCTCGATGAACAATAGTCCCGACGTGATCGGCACGATCAATCGGTTTCCCATCAAGCAGATCGATGGCCGCACTGTGTTCGTCCAGGACGTCGCCCACGTCCATGACGGGTACCAGGTGCAGACCAATTCGGTGGCGGTCGACGGAACTCCGGGTGCGCTGATGTCCGTGCGAAAGACGGGAGGCGCTTCCACGCTCACCGTGATCAACGGAATCCGAGACAGCCTCTCCAACATCAGGCACTTGCTGCCCGACGGGGTCACCATCAAGCCGATCTTCGACCAGTCGGTCTTTGTCAAAGCCGCTCTGAACAGCGTGGTCATGGGTGGCCTGATGGCGGCGGGTCTAACCGCGTTGATGATTCTGCTTTTCCTCGGCAGCTGGCGACTGACGCTCATCATCCTGGCGACCATACCGATGGCCATCGTCACCGCCATATTGGTCATGTATGTGGGCGGCGAGACGCTCAACACGATGACACTTGGCGGTTTCGCGCTCGCGGTGGGCATTCTGGTGGACAACGGCACCGTGGTGATTGAGAACATCGAGCGGCATATTCGCGAGAAGGAGCCGCTGGTCCCCGCGATTGTCAACGGCGCCGGCGAAGTGAGCATCCCGACGGTGCTGTCGACGATGTGCATCTGCATCGTCTTTGTCCCGATCTTCCTGCTTCAAGGGGTGGCGAAATATCTCTTTTCCCCGCTGTCCCTCTCGGTTTGCGTTTCCCTGGTCGCCAGCCTGCTACTGTCCTTCACGCTCGTGCCGTTGCTGTTTCGCGCCCTGATGCGATCGGCTGTGGAGCAACATGGCGAACACGAGGTCAAGCCACAAAGTTCGCTCAGGGAGCGCGCGCTCAAGCCCTTCAGGGCGATCCACAGCGGCTTCGAAAAGGGCTTCTCGCGGTTCCGCGAGACCTACCGGAATGCGCTCGCGTTCTGCGTTGCGCATTCGGCCGTCACCGCCGTCTGTTTCGGTGTACTGATGGTTTGTTCTCTGGCGCTTTTTCCCCTGATCGGGCAGGACTTCTTCCCGCAGGTCGATGCCGGTCAGATGCGGCTGCATGTCCGTGCGCCGCCGGCAACTCGGATCGAGGAAACCCAGCGGCAATTCGCGCAGGTCGAACGCGCGATCCGCAAGATCGTGGGTGACGATCAGATCGACACCATGCTCGACAATATCGGATTGCCCTATAGCGGGATCAACATCGCGCTGAGCGATTCGGCGACGGTCGGGCCGATGGACGGAGAAATTCTCGTATCGCTGAAAAAGAAGCATACGCCGACCGCTGCGCATGTCGCCGACCTCAGGCGTGAATTGCCGCGGCAATTTCCTCAGATGCAGTTCTTCTTTCAGGCGGCCGACATCATCGACCAGGTCCTCAACTTCGGCCAGCCCGCGCCAATCGATGTCAGAATATCCGGACCCGACAGTGACTACAGTTTTGCGCTGGCGTCGAAGATCGCCGCGGATCTCAAGCGAGTTCCGGGAATCGTCGACTCGCACGTGTTTCAGGTCCCCGACGCACCCGCATTGACGGTCTCGGTTGATCGCGCCATTGCGCAGCAGTTCGGATTGCACCAGGAAGACATCGCCGGCAACGTCCTGGTGACCACCAACTCGAGCGCACAGATAGCTCCGAATTTCTGGGTCAGCCCCAAGAACTCCGTCAGCTATCCGTTGGTCATTCAGGCGCCGACCTATCGCCTGGACTCGACCGCCGCCCTTAACACCTTGCCCGTGCTGGCGAGGAACGACGGCGAGCAAAGTCAGATACTGATGAACGTTGCGAAGCTTGGGCGCGAGAAGGTTCCGCTCGTGGCGTCCCAGCTCAATATCCGCCCGGTGTTCGACGTCAATGCAGACGTTCAGGGAATCGATCTCGCCACGGCAGCGCGCGAGATCGACAAGGTCCAGGCGGCGAACCAGCCTCCCCCGGCCAAGGCGACCCACGTGACGCTCGCGGGCCAGGTCGCCACCATGCGCGAGAGCTTCAACGGATTGTTTTCCGGCATGGCGGTGGCCGTTATCCTCGTCTACCTCATCCTCGCGATCAATTTCCAGAGCTGGATCGATCCCCTGATCGTCCTGTCCGCTGTGCCGCTCGCGATCAGTGGAGTGCTGTGGATGCTATTCCTGACTGGGACCAACATCAGCGTGCCAGCCTTGATGGGGACACTGATGTGCATCGGCCTCACGACCGCCAACAGCATCCTCGTCGTTACCTTTGCCAATCAACGAATGGCGGCCGGCGACAGCCCGATCGCTGCCGCGGTCGCGGCCGGCTATACGCGGTTACGGCCGGTGCTGATGACGGCGGGCGCCATGATCCTGGGGATGATCCCGATGGGCCTCGGCGTCGGCGAAGGGGGCGAGCAGAATGCGCCGCTCGCGAGGGCGGTCATCGGCGGCCTGCTATTTGCAACGTTTGCAACACTGATCCTGGTACCAGCCGTCTATCGGCTGATCCGACGCCCCCTGCCGACGGACGCCCCGATGGATCTGATCGCATCCGACGAAAGTCCATCCCTTCAATAGAGAGTTTCGAGCCGAGGTGTCCATGCCAGCCGATCCCCCGCTGCCCAACGACGAACAGCCACCGAAGAAGATGCTGGACTATGATTTCCGTACCGGATCGCGAATGAGCATATTCGCCCTCGTGCTGGCGGGCGTGCTGGTCGCCGGGTTCTTCTACGTCAATGCCGAGCGGCACTACAAGACGAACAAGCTGGCTGCAACGACGAGGGAGGAAATGTCGAGGCCTCCGCCGGTCGACGTCGTCCTCGCCAAGTCGTCGCCGCTCACACATCGTCTCGTCCTGCCCGGCGAGACCGCCGCCTGGCATGACAGCAAGATATATGCCCGGGTGAATGGTTACGTCAAAAAGTGGCTCGTCGACATCGGCGATCCCGTCAGCGAAGGACAGGTGCTGGCATTGATAGAGACACCTGAGCTCGACGCTCAGCTTCAGGCTGCCCGGGCCAAATTGAGTGCCGCGGAGGCCGAAGTGAACGTCAAACAGGCCAAGGACGACTTCGCCAAGAGCACGTATGAGCGTTGGCGCAGCTCGCCGCAAGGCGTCGTATCGGATCAGGAGCGCGAGTCGAAGAAGGCCGCCGCAATAGCTGCGGAATCCGAGCTGGTTGCTGCCAAGGCTCAAGTCACGCTGGACAAGGCGGACGTGGACCGACTGACCTCCCTCACGGAGTTCAAGCAGGTGAAGGCTCCGTTCGGCGGCACCATCGTCGAGCGTGATATCGACCTCGGCGACCTCGTGACAGCCGGCAGCGGATCGGGGACGTCGGCTCTTTTTCGGGTGGTCCAGAGCAGACCGATGCGGGTCTTCGTCGACGTGCCGCAAAGTGCCGCGGACCGCCTTCTGACGGACGCCCCCGAAGCCGACATTGCAGTCGGGGGCGATGCGAGCCGGCATTACGAAGGCAAGGTATCGCGCACCTCCCGCGCCATCGATCCACGCTCCAGAACCCTGCGGGTCGAGATCGATATTGCGAATGCGGCTTCCCGGCTGGTGCCGGGACTGTATGTGGAGGCAAAGTTCAGCCTGAAGAATGCCATCGGGGTCCAGGTTCCGGCGGCTGCATTGTCGTTCCGACCGGCACCGCAAGTTGCGGTCGTCGACAACAAAAATGTGGTAGAGTTTCGAGATGTCAAAATCGGTGTAGACGACGGGAATGTCGTGCAGATCGAATCCGGCCTCAAGGAAGGTGAAAGGGTCGCGCTCAACCTTTCCAGCCAAATCGTGTCCGGGATGACAATCGAGGCGCATGACCTCGACACCAGCCCGCGGAACGACAAGGAATCATAGCTTCAGCCTCGCAAGCAGCGAAATCTTCAAAGCCTGGCAAGAGTACTGGATCTATCGAAGCCCTTAGATGATGGCGGTGGCATATGAACTCGCTCGTTCCCTCGCGGGTATTTAGAAGCTGGATTTTGTGTTGGGGAGCCGCGAGCTTGTCCGCTTGCTCCGTCGGCCCGGATTTCAGCATGCCCGAAGCGCAGCTTCCGGGAAGATACATCGCCAGACCGGACTCCAACGCAAACAATTCTGCCCATGAGCGAACAACGGCCGTCGATCTGACGCAATGGTGGCGCTCGTTTCGGGATCCTCGATTGGTTTCACTTGTCGACCGGGCGATCGCGGCCAATCCCGACATCGCAATCGCGATAGGCCGCCTGCAACAGGCCCGCACCAGACAGTTTGTTTTGACCGGCGCGACCCTCCCGAAGGGCGAGTTGTCAGCGGGCGCCGGATTTGGAACTGGTAGCGACAACACCCGAGGACGAGTCGCGGAGACTCTGCACAGCGCGAGCAATACGACCGGTTTCGATCACGTATTCGAAGCTGGAGGATTCGATTCAGCATGGGAGCTCGACGTTTTCGGGAAGCTGCGGCGCGAGATCGAGGCCTCGCATTTGGACGCGCTGGCTGCCGCCAAGGCCCGCGACGCGGTCCTGGTCTCGGTCATTGCCGACGTTGCTCGCGCGTATATCGAGTTGCGGGGTTATCAGGCCCAGCTCGCAGCAGTTCGCAGGAGCATGGAAACCGCCCAGCGGAGTCTGAAGGTCGCTCAGACGCGTTTCAGTGAAGGACTCACGAACGAGCTGGATGTGACGCTCGCGCAACGCCAGGTCGCGACGTTCGAGGCCACGGTTGGACCACTGACGGGGCAGATCCAGTCGACCCAGTATGTCATAGCTGGCTTGCTCGGACAGTTTCCCGAGACGCTTGCCAAAGAACTCGGTACGTACACGCCTCCCCCCCGTTTTCCGGCCAAGATTCCGATCGATCTGCCGGTCAGCCTACTGCAGCGACGCGCGGACATCCAGCAGGCCGAGTTCGAGGTTGGGTCCGCGACCGCACGCGTCGGCTCTGCAACCGCCGATCTCTTTCCGCGCCTCGCCGTTACAAGCGCAGTTGGCGGCCAGGGTGGCGCACGCGCTGCCACCGGAACGCCGACTACGTTCATCGGCGGGGTTGGTCCCGCGCTCTATTGGCCGGTGCTGGACTTCGGCACCCTCGATGCCCGCGTCGAGTTGGCCGATTATCAGGCGCGCGAAACGCTGCTTCGATACAAGACCCGTGTGCTGAATGCCGTGCAAGAGGTCGACCAGGCGATCGCGGGCTACAATGGCGAGCGGAGTCGCCTCGCCAGCCTGTCACGCGCCCGTAGCGCCTCCCTTGTTGCCGTCAAGCTTGCGTCGGAGCGCTACGAGCGAGGGCTGACGGATTTCCTCAACGTTCTCGATGCCGAGCGACAACAATTCGAACTCGAGGCCCAATACGTCACCTCTCAGCGCAGAGCGGGAGTTCAGCTGGTGGCTCTTTACAAAGCCCTGGGTGGCGGCTGGGAGCCCTATCAGGCCGTTCCGCCCATACGGATCCCGGAGCCCGCGATCGCTGCCGCAGTGCGGGAATCCGCCAGGCTGCGTCCGGCCTCTGCAGATCCCGGTTCATTGCAATTCCAGCCCTGAAGCGATTGCTGTCTTTTGGCTCCCCGCAGGCGAGCGGCTTGCAATTGAGACACCAGAGGACAACTAGTCTGCGAGGACACCGTTACTCATGGAGATACAGGTATGAAGGCCGTCGGCTACAAGAAATCGCTCCCGATCGAGGACGCGGATTCACTGATCGACTTCGAGACCGCAAAGCCCGAGCCGAAGGGACGCGACATCCGCGTCGCCGTGAAGGCGATCTCGGCCAATCCGGTCGACTACAAGGTGCGCAAGCGTGCCGCCCCGCCCGAGGGCGAGACGAAGATTTTGGGCTATGACGCGGCCGGCGTGGTCGATGCGGTCGGACCTGAGGTCACGCTGTTCAAGCCGGGCGACGAGGTGTTCTACGCCGGCTCGATCCTGCGCCAGGGCACCAACGCCGAGTTCCACCTGGTCGACGAACGCATCGTCGGCAACAAGCCGAAGAGCCTGTCGTTCGCGCAAGGAGCCGCCCTTCCCCTCACCTCCATCACCGCCTGGGAGCTGCTGTTCGACCGGCTCGGCGCGGTACCCGGCAAGAGCGTCGATCCTCGCACGCTGCTGATCACGGGCGGCGCCGGCGGCGTCGGCTCGATCCTGGTCCAGCTTGCCCGTCGCCTCACCGGGCTGACGGTGCTCGCAACCGCGACGCGGCCGGAGTCGCAGAAATGGTGCCTCGATCTCGGCGCGCATGCGGTGATCGACCACGGCAAGCCGATGAAGGAGCAGATCGAGAAGCTCAAGCTACCGCCGGTCGCGCTGGTGGCAAGCCTCACTTTCACCGACCAGCACTACAAGGCGATCGCCGATTTCATGGCTCCGCAGGGCCGGTTCGGCCTGATCGACGATCCCCCGGAATTTGCCATGAGCACGTTCAAGGGCAAGGCGATCTCGGTGCACTGGGAATCGATGTTCACACGCTCCTCGTTCCAGACGCCTGACATGATCGCGCAACATCATCTGCTGAACGACGTCGCCGACCTCATCGACAAGGGCGTCTTGCGCACGACGCTCGATCAGACTTTTGGCACGATCAACGCCGCCAACCTCAAGCGCGCGCATGCGCTGCTGGAAAGCGGCAAGTCGCGCGGCAAGATCGTGCTGGAGGGGTGGTAGCGTCTTCGCCGGGGGACCGCCCTCCACCACTTCGGAGGCGCCGCCGCGCGCGAGGTAGCGGCCGCCATATTGGGCGATGGTCTGCGCCGCGAGCGTGCGGTAGGCCTCCATCGCGGCTCTGTCGCGCACCTCGACCTCGGAGATCACATAGGCCGCCATGCACATCGCCTCAGGCGATCGTGTTGACGATGCCGCCCTCGGCGCGCAGCGCTGCGCCGTTTGTCGCGGACGCTTCCTTGGATGCGACATAGACCACCATGTTGGCGATCTCGTCGACGCTGGCGAAGCGTTGCAGCAGCGAGCTCGGGCGATGCTGCTTGACGAAATTGGCGGCGGCCTCGTCCACGGACTGGCCGTTCTGCTTGGCGAGATCCTTGACGAACGTCTCGACGCCCTCCGACATGGTCGGGCCCGGCAGCACGGAGTTGACGGTGACGCCGGTGCCGCTGGTGAGCTGCGCCAGGCCGCGCGCGACAGAAAGCTGGGCCGTCTTGCTCATGCCGTAGTGGATCATCTCGACGGGAATGTTGAGCCCGGACTCCGAGGAGATGAAGACGATGCGGCCCCAGTTGCGCTTCAGCATGCCCTTCATATAGGCCCGCGACAGCCGCACGCCGCTCATGACATTGACCTCAAAGAAGCGGCTCCAGTCCTCGTCCGGGATATCGAAGAAGTCCTTGGGCTCGAAGATGCCGGCATTGTTGATGAGGATGTCGATGTCGGGCAGCGCCGCCACGAGCGCCTTGCAGCCCGCAGCGGTCGAGACGTCGGCAGCGATGCCGCGGACCTTCCTGCCCGCCCCTTCCAGCTTGCGCACGGCCGCATCGACCTTGTCCTGACCGCGGCCGTTGATCACGACGCTGGCGCCCGAGCCGGCGAGGCCCTTGGCAATGGCGTGGCCGATGCCGGCGGTCGAGCCGGTCACGAGGGCGGTCTTTCCGGAAAGGTCGATGTTCATGCGATATCTCCATGATGGTGATGGAGATATCGGGCGCGCTCGATGGAGTGCAATCGGCGCTCACTCACGCGTGAGTGGCGAGGCGCTCGTGGGTCCGCCGAAGGCGTAGCCCACCACTCTATTCCGCGATCGCAAAAGCGTGGTGGGTTACGCCGAGCGATTGCGCTTCGCGCAATCCGCTGCGCTAACCGACCCTACGCAAAAAAAGCGGCGCCCAAGGGCGCCGCTTTCCAAAAATCTCCTGCCGAGCAGCTTACGCAGCCTCGGCTTCCTTCTCCTGCACCGGACCTGAGTCCTGCCCCTTGGCATCGACGTCGCGATCGACGAACTCGATCACGGCCATCGCGGCGTTGTCGCCGTAGCGGAAGCCGGCCTTGATGATGCGGGTGTAGCCGCCCTGGCGGTCCTTGTAGCGGGTCGCGAGCGTGTCGAAGAGCTTCTTGACCATGTCGACGTCGCGCAGTTCCGAGATCGCCTGGCGGCGCAGCGACAGGCCGCCCTTCTTGCCGAGGGTGACGAGCTTCTCGACGATCGGGCGAAGCTCCTTGGCCTTGGGCAGCGTGGTGACGATCTGCTCGTGCTTGATCAGCGCGGCCGCCATGTTGGCGAACATCGCCTTGCGGTGCTCGGCCGTGCGGTTGAGCTTCCGATGAACCTTGCCGTGACGCATGTGAGTAGTCCTTCTTCGATTGTGTCGCGGTGGTTCAGCGACTGGTTTTCAGGTGGGCTTCCTGCGTTCGCCCTAGGTCGCGAATAGCGAATGGCGAGTAGCGAATGGAGCTCTTCCCTATTCGCTATTCGCCACTCCCAACTCGCTCAGTAGTGATCCTCGAAGCGCTTGGCGAGCTCGTCGATGTTCTCCGGCGGCCAGCCCGGCACTTCCATGCCGAGATGCAGACCCATCTGGGCCAGCACTTCCTTGATCTCGTTCAGCGACTTGCGGCCGAAGTTCGGGGTGCGGAGCATTTCCGCTTCGCTCTTCTGCACGAGGTCGCCGATGTAGACGATGTTGTCGTTCTTCAGGCAGTTGGCCGAACGCACCGACAGCTCGAGCTCGTCCACCTTCTTGAGGAAGGCCGGGTTGAAGGCGAGGTCCGGGATGATCTCCTGGGCGACTTCCTTGCGCGGCTCTTCGAAGTTGACGAACACGTTGAGCTGATCTTGCAGGATGCGCGCAGCGTAGGCCACGGAGTCATCCGGCGTGATCGCGCCGTTGGTCTCGATCGTCATGGTCAGCTTGTCGTAGTCGAGGATCTGGCCCTCGCGGGTGTTCTCGACCTTGTAGGAGACCTTGCGGACCGGCGAGTACAGGCTGTCGACCGGGATCAGGCCGATCGGTGCGTCCTCGGGACGGTTGCGTTCGGCGGGCACGTAGCCCTTGCCGGTCGAGACCGTAAACTCCATGCGGATCTCAGCGCCCTCGTCGAGCGTGCAGATCTGCAGATCGGGGTTCAGCACGACCACATCGCCGACGGTCTGGATGTCGCCGGCGGTGACGACGCCCGGACCCTGCTTCTTCACGACCATGCGCTTGGGGCCTTCGCCCTGCATCTTGATCGAGATGTCCTTGATGTTCAGCACGATGTCGGTGACGTCCTCACGGACGCCCGCGATCGAGGAGAACTCGTGCAGCACGCCGTCGATATGCACCGACTGCACCGCCGCGCCCTGGAGCGAGGAGAGCAGGATGCGGCGCAGCGCATTGCCGAGGGTTTGGCCGAAACCACGCTCAAGCGGCTCGGCGACGATGGTCGCGAAACGCGAGGGATCACTGCCGGGCGTGACCTGGAGCTTGTTCGGCCGAATCAGTTCTTGCCAATTTTTCTGGATCGTCACTGTTTCACCCATACAGGCCAGTCAATTTGACAGTTCAAATACTGGCGTTGGAGAAAGGCCGCAGATCATTCCCGCGGCTTCTTAGAAAGTCATTGCGGGCGCCGATGCACCCGCAACTTGGTATCAAACGCGCCGACGCTTTCGGGGACGGCAACCGTTGTGCGGGATCGTGGTCACGTCGCGGATCGAGGTGACGGTGAAGCCTGCGGCCTGGAGCGCACGGAGCGCCGATTCACGGCCCGAACCGGGGCCGGCGACCTCGACTTCCAGCGTGCGCATGCCGTGCTCCTGCGCCTTCTTGGACACGTCCTCGGCGGCGACCTGCGCGGCGTACGGGGTCGACTTACGCGAACCCTTGAAGCCCATCGTGCCGGCCGACGACCAGGCAATCGTGTTGCCCTGCGCGTCGGTGATGGTGATGGTCGTGTTGTTGAACGACGAGTTCACATGCGCGACGCCGGAGGCGATGTTCTTGCGCTCACGACGACGAACGCGGGTGGCTTCCTTGCCCATTGAGTCCCTTTCCTGAAGATCTCAAACGCCGCCGTAATGCCAGCGGCTACACCTGTGGAACGAAAAGCGCGTGGCGAACGGGTCATCCCCGGCTCGCCACACGCCGCGACTGGATTCGAAAACTTACTTCTTCTTGCCGGCGATGGCCTTGGCCGGGCCCTTGCGCGTACGCGCATTGGTGTGGGTACGCTGGCCGCGCACCGGCAGACCGCGACGATGACGCAGGCCACGATAGCAGCCGAGGTCCATCAGACGCTTGATGTTGATGCCGACCTCACGACGCAGGTCGCCCTCGACGAGATAGTCGCGGTCGATGACTTCGCGGATCTGGAGCACTTCGGCGTCGCTGAGCTGATTGACGCGACGGTCCTCGGGGATCTTCACCTTCTCCATGATGTCACCGGCGATCTTCGGGCCGATGCCATGGATGTACTGGAGCGCGATCAGCACGCGCTTGTTGGTGGGAATGTTCACGCCGGCAATACGGGCCACGGCCTTCTCTCCTGTTGCCGATCCCTCGTCAGGAATCGGGCTTTAAGTGCTTGCTTTCTCGGGCAGGTGTTCACAAACGCGAACACGACGCCCACCCCCGGTCTTCCTGGGGCCCGGCATCGTCTGAAACTATCCGACTTGGATGCGGGGCTTATTAGGGGATTCCGGGGGCTTTCGTCAACCGCTGCTAGCGCTTGGCTCGCTTTTTCGTGACCTTTTTTGCAGCCTTTTTGGCACCCTTTTTGACGGCCTTCTTGCCCGTCTTTTTGGCCGCCTTCTTTGCCGTTTTCCTGGTCGCCTTCTTGGCGCCCTTCACGGGTTTCTTGGCCGCCTTCTCGGCGGTTTTGGCCGATTTTGCGGCCTTTTTGGCTGCCTTCGCCGGCTTTTGGGTCGATTTCTTCGCCGCCTTGGTCTTTTTGGCCGGTGCCGCCTTGGCGGCGCTTCGGGCATGCGTCTTGGGCTCGACCGCCCCCAGCGCCAGGAGCTGGCGGTGGATGGCGCGGGTAACCTCCTCGATGGCCATCATGCCGTCGATGGTCGAGAGTTTCCGACGCTCCGAATAGTAGTGAATCAGCGGTTCCGTCTGGCTGCGGTAGCTGGCAAGCCGCTTGGTCAGGACCTCCGGGGTGTCGTCGAGCCGGACCTCCTCGCCCCGCTCCCGCATCTGGGCAACGCGGGTCTCGACGCGGCTCAGCAGTGCGCTCTCGTTGACGCGGAGCTCGATCACGGCGTCGAGCTTGAGATGCTTGCGCTTGAGCAGCTCGTCCAGCGCCTCGGCCTGCGGCACGGTGCGCGGGAAACCATCGAGGATGAAACCGTTCTTGGCGTCGGGCTGGTCGATGCGGTCGGAGATGATTCCCACCACGACGTCATCAGGCACGAGGCCGCCGCCGGCCATGATCTCCTTGGCCTTCAGCCCGACCGGCGTTCCGGCTGCAACGGCAGCGCGGAGCATCTCGCCGGTCGAGAGCTGGACAATGCCATAGCGCTGCACCAGCAGCTGCGCCTGGGTCCCCTTGCCCGACCCCGGCGGTCCCAGAAGTATAATTCTCATCGGCGTACGCCCCCCGGATTGGTGAGCGATACGTCGCGCACCTGTGCTTTGATATCAAGAGCGGTGCAAACCACAACCAGCGCCCCACCGCCATTGACGACCATACTATAAGGCAGACCGATCCCGTAAAGGTCGAACACCTCCGGAATCAACTGCAATGCCGTCAGGTAGACGGCTCCGACGACCGTCGTCAATGACACGACGCGATCGAGATAGTCGGCAGTGGCCTCGCCCGGAGCGACACCAGAGATCGTGCCGTTATGCTGAGCCAGGGATTTGGCGGTGTGCTCGGGATCGACGACATAGGCCGTGTAGATGAAGGCCAGCACGAACACGGCGAGCGACACGAGGATGACGTGCACCGGCTGCCGCATCTGAAGATGCCGGTAGGCCGCTGTGATCAGGGGGTGATCGCTGCCCAGAATGAGCCCCGCAAAGGCGAGCGGCAGAAAGAATATCCACGGCGCCACGGTGACCGGAATCAGGAACCCGGCGCTGTTGAGCTTGATCGGCAGCACGGCATTGCGCGCCGGCAATTGCCGCGTTCCGACGCTGCGCGCGCCAAATTCGACGTGGATATTTCGCCGGGCTCCTTCGACAAGCACGATCACGGCCACGGTCACAACCCAGAACACGGCATGGCCGAGCACGAGAACGCCCGAGATCTCCCCGCTCTGCACGAGACCAATGATGCCGGCGACGTCTCGCGGAATGGAGACGAGAAAGCCCGCACTCAGGATCAGAGCCAGGCCGTTGCCGATGCCGTGGCGGGTGATCTGCTCGCTGAGCCACACCAGCACGAAGACGCCACCGACCATGGAGGCAGTGGCCGTCATCACGAACCAGCCGTCTGGATTCCTGACCAGGCCCGGAATGGCCGTCAAAGTTGACGCGATGCCGTAGGCCTGAAAGGTCGCAAGACCGAGCGTGAGTCCGAACGTGGCATGCGCGATCCTGCGGCGGCCGCGCTCGCCCGACCGCTCGAGCGAATTCAAGCCGCGCCACACCAGGGAGAGCAGGCGGATAAGGATCGCCGCCGTCAGATAGGGAATGAGGCCGAGCGCAAAAATCGAGAGCCGGGAAATGAAGTCAAGCGTCGGCGAGAAGTCGGAAGCATTCAGTCCCGCAAGCGGGATCTGCGTGCCGAGCCTGAAAAGGAGCAGCGCGCCAATCGTGAAAGCGATTCGGCGCGCGAGCTCCCTGCTCATCTTTATCTGCGACGGCCGCGCAGCTTCGACTTGCGGATCAGGCCTTCGTACTGATGGGCCAGCAGATAGCCCTGGACCTGCGCCACCGTATCCATGGTGACACTGACGACGATCAGCAGCGAGGTGCCGCCGAAGTAGAACGGCACCGAGGCATAGGAGATCAGGATCTCCGGGATCAAGCAGACGATCGCCAGATAAATCGCGCCCAACACGGTGACGCGCGACAGCACGTAGTCGATATATTCCGCCGTGCGCTCGCCCGGGCGGATGCCCGGAATGAAGCCGCCGTGCTTCTTTAGATTGTCCGCGGTCTCGGTCGGATTGAACACGATCGCGGTGTAGAAGAAGGCGAAGAACACGATCAGCCCCAGATACATGATCAGGAACAGCGGACGGCCGTGGCCGAGCTGGGTGGTGATCCACTGGAACCACTCCGGCCCGCTGCCCGAGTTGAAGTTCGCAACCGTGGTCGGCAGCAGCAGCAGCGAGGACGCGAAGATCGGCGGGATCACGCCGGGGGGGTTGAGCTTGAGCGGCAGATGGGAGGACTGGCCCTCGAACATCTTGTTGCCAACCTGGCGCTTCGGATACTGGATCAAGAGCCGGCGCTGCGCGCGCTCCATGAACACGATGAAGGCGATCACGGCGACGGCCATGATGATGACGACCAGGATCAGCCCGGGCGACATCGCGCCCTGGCGGCCGAGTTCGAGCATGCCGGCGAGCGCCGCGGGCAGCTCGGCGACGATGCCGGCGAGAATGATCAGCGAAATGCCGTGGCCGATGCCGCGCGAGGTGATCTGCTCGCCGAGCCACATCAGGAACATGGTGCCGCCGGTCAGCGTGATCGCCGTGGACAGGCGGAAGAACATGCCGGGGTCGCTGACCACGTTGCCGGCGCCTTCGAGGCCCACCGCGATCCCATAGGACTGGAATGCGGCCAGGATGACGGTCAGATAGCGGGTGTACTGGTTGAGCGTCTTGCGGCCGGCCTCACCCTCCTTCTTCAGCGCCTCGAGCTGCGGCGAGACGGTGGTGAGGAGCTGGATGATGATCGAGGCCGAGATGTACGGCATGATGTTCAGCGCGAAGATCGCCATGCGGTGGATGCCGCCGCCGGCGAACATGTTGAACATGCCGAGGATGCCGCCCGCCTGGGAGCGGAACACCTGCTCCCAGATGTTGGGGTCGATGCCGGGCAGCGGGATGTAGGTCCCGAGCCGATAAACGAGCAGCGCACCCAGGGTGAACCAGATGCGCTTCTTCAGTTCGTCGGCCTTGGCAAACGCGCCGAAATTGAGATTGGCTGCCAGTTGTTCCGCTGCAGAGACCATCTTGGACTTTCTCCCGCCGCCTGTTGCGCCGTCATGCCCGCGGCCGGGCTAGTTTAGCGGACGCCGGACATTATCTGGGGCTCGGCTTCGATAAGTCCACGTCCCGCATGCGTAAAGGCCCGCGCGCCGCGGGCCAATGACGCAGTTGTTACGCCGCCTCGCCTTCTTCCTTGGCAGGGGCGAGGATCTTCACCGAGCCGCCAGCCTTCTCGACCGCCGCAATCGCGGTCTTGCTGGCGCCGTGCACTTCGATGTTGAGCTTGGACTTGAGCTCGCCGCGGCCGAGCAGCCGCAGGCCGGCCTTGGCGCGGCGCAGCACGCCACCCTTCACCAGGGCCTCGACGTTCACGACGCTGCCGGCGTCGATCTTCTTGGCATCGACCGCCTCCTGGAGCCGGTCGAGATTGATCTCGGCGAACTCGACGCGGAAGATGTTGTTGAAGCCGCGCTTGGGCAGACGGCGATGCATCGGCATCTGGCCGCCTTCGAAACCCTTGATGCGCACGCCCGAACGCGCGGTCTGGCCCTTGCCGCCGCGGCCGGACTGCTTGCCTTTGCCGGAACCGATGCCGCGGCCGACGCGCATACGCTTTTTGCGCGAGCCGGCGTTGTCGGCGATATCGCTGAGCTTCATCGCCCTTCTCCTTGTGTCTTGCGCACGATCTTCACCGAAAACCGCTTCCGGCTTTTCGGGATCGCGCGCCTTTGCTTACTTCTCGTCGACGATGCGGACGAGATGGTGAACCTTCTCGATCATGCCGCGGACCGCCGGGGTGTCCGGCAGTTCGCTGGTACGGCCGATCTTGTTGAGCTTGAGCCCGATCAGCGTCGAGCGCTGCGAGTGATGGCGGCGGATCGCGCTGCCGGTCTGCTCGACCTTGATCGTCTTTGCGGTCGTAACGGCACTCTTGGCCATGGGAGTCTACTCCGAAAAGCTTCCGTTAGTCGGCGGCCGCCTCGGCATCGCCGCCGATACGACGGGACTGGAGGGTGGACACCTTGATGTTGCGGCGGGCTGCGACCGAACGCGGCGAATCCTGGTGCTTCAGCGCATCGAAGGTCGCGCGCACCATGTTGTACGGGTTCGACGAGCCGATCGACTTCGCCACCACGTCCTGGACGCCGAGCGTCTCGAACACGGCGCGCATCGGGCCGCCGGCGATGATGCCGGTACCGGCCGGAGCTGCACGCAGGTAGACACGGCCCGCGCCATGACGGCCGGCAATGTCGTGATGGAGCGTGCGACCCTCGCGCAGGGACACGCGCGTCAGGTTGCGCTTGGCGGACTCGGTCGCCTTGCGGATCGCCTCGGGCACTTCGCGCGCCTTGCCGTGACCGAAGCCGGCGCGGCCCTTCTGGTCGCCGATCACGACCAGCGCTGCGAAACCGAAGCGCTTGCCGCCCTTGACGACCTTGGCCACGCGGTTGATGTGGACGAGCTTGTCGACGAACTCGCTGTCGCGCTCCTCGCGCTCCCTGCGTTCACGTCCGCCGCCGCGTTGATCGCGTCCACCACGTTGTTCGCGTTCAGCTGCCATGGTTTTTCCAATCCTTCAGAGGCTTACGCCTCAATCCTCAAATTCTGTTAGAAGCTCAGCCCGCTCTCACGCGCCGCGTCGGCCAGAGCCTTGACGCGCCCGTGGTAGAGGTAGCTGCCGCGATCGAACACGACTTCCTTGACGCCCTTCTCGGCGGCGCGCTCGGCCAGCAGCTTGCCGACCGCCTTCGCCGCATCGATGTCGGCGCCGGTCTTGCCGCCGTCGCGCATTGCCTTCTCGAGCGACGAGGCAGAGGCCAGCGTCTCGCCTTTCAGGTCGTCGATGACCTGGGCGTAGATGTGCTTGGACGAGCGGAACACCGACAGACGCGGACGACCACCACCGGAGCGGCGCAGCTTCAGCCGCACACTCCGCTTGCGCCGGGCATTCGTAACCTTGGCTTTCGACATGACCGGCTCCGTTACTTCTTCTTGCCTTCCTTGCGGAAGATGAATTCGCCAACATACTTCACGCCCTTGCCCTTGTAGGGCTCCGGCGGACGGTAGGCGCGGATCTCGGCGGCGACCTGGCCGACGCGCTGGACGTCGCTGCCCGCCACCGTGATCTCGGTCGGCTTCGGCACGGTGATCGTGATCCCCTCAGGGATCGGATAGATCACGTCATGGCTATAGCCGAGCGCGAGCTGCAGGTTCTTGCCCTGCATCGCGGCGCGGTAACCGACGCCGGTGATTTCGAGCTTCTTCTCGAAGCCCTTGGTGACGCCTTCGACCAGATTCGCGACCTGGGCGCGAGCGGTGCCGTACAGGGCGCGCGCGCGATTGGTCTCCGCCCGCGGCTTGACCTTGACCTGGCCGTTCTCGAGCTTCACCTCGACGTCGTCGTGGACGACGAACTGAAGCTGGCCCTTCGGCCCCTTCATCTTGACGGTCTGCCCATCGACGGTCGCGGTCACACCCGACGGAACCGCCACAGGCCTTTTGCCAACTCGTGACATGGATGAAAAATCCTTCTCAGAACACCGTGAAGAGGACTTCACCGCCCACATTCGCGTCGCGCGCGCTGTGGTCGGCCATGATCCCCTTCGGCGTCGACAACACCGAAATGCCGAGTCCGTTGTTCACCCGCGGCAGGTTCTTCACCGAGGCGTAGACCCTGCGCCCGGGCTTGGAAACGCGTTCAATCTCGCGGATGACGGGCTCGCCGTCGAAATACTTCAGCTCGATCTCGATCTCGCTGCGGCCCGAGGAATGCTCGAGCGTAGCGTAACCGCGAATGTAGCCCTCGGTCTTCAGAACCTCGAGCACGTTCTCGCGCATCTTCGAGCCAGGCGTGGAGACCTTGGTCTTCGAACGCATCTGCGCGTTGCGGATGCGGGTGATCAGATCGCTGATTGGATCGTGCGTAGACATCTAAACGACCCTCCTTACCAGCTGGACTTCACGAGGCCCGGGACCATGCCCTTGGAGCCAAGTTCGCGCAGCGCGATACGGGACAGCTTGTTCTTGCGGTAGTTCGAGCGCGGGCGGCCCGACAGCTCGCAACGCATGCGGATGCGGGTCGCCGACGAGTTGCGCGGCATTTCCGCCAGCTTCAGGGTCGCGGCGAACCGCTCCTCCATCGGCAGCGTCTTGTCGGCGATGATCGCCTTCAACCGCTCGCGCTTGGCGGCGGCGTTCTTCACCATCCGCTTGCGCCGGTTGTTCTTCTCGACTGAACTCTTCTTTGCCATGCTTGGCTCCTGGGTATCCGCGTTTGAGAGGCTCTAGGTCAGCGTCTCACTGCCGGAACGGGAAATTGAAAGCGGTCAACAAGGCCCTCGCCTCTTCGTCGGTCTTGGCCGTGGTGCAGACGGTGATGTCCATACCGCGGGCTTCCGCGACCTTGTCGAAGTCGATCTCGGGGAAAATGATGTGCTCCTTGATGCCGAGCGAATAGTTGCCGCGGCCGTCGAAGCTCTTCGGGTTCAGGCCGCGGAAGTCGCGGACACGCGGCAGCGCGACATTCACCAGGCGATCGATGAACTCGTACATGCGGGCCTTGCGCAGCGTGACCTTGCAGCCGATCGGCTGGTTCGCTCGCAGCTTGAAGGTCGCGATCGCGATGCGCGAATAGGTCACGATCGCCTTCTGGCCGGCGATCTGGGTCAGCTCGGCAGCGGCGGTCTCGGCCTTCTTGCGGTCGTTGACGGAATCGCCAACGCCCATGTTCAGCACGACCTTGTCCAGGCGCGGAACCTGCATGACGTTCTCATAACCGAACTTCTCGGTCAGAGCCGTGCGGATCTTCGCGTCATATTCCGCGCGCAGGCGCGGGGTGTAAGCGGCCTCAGCCATCGATCTCAGCTCCCGAGCTCTTGGCGATGCGGACCTTCTTGCCGTCCGCCAGAATCTTGAATCCGATGCGGGTCGGCTTTCCGTCCTTGCCGACATACGCGATGTTGGACAGTTGGATCGGCGCCTCTTTCGAGATGATGCCGCCCTCCTGGGCCTGCGTCTGCTTCTGGTGACGCTTGACCATGTTGATGCCGCGCACCAGCGCGGTGCCGGCGTCGGGGCGCACCTCGAACACTTCGCCGGTGCGGCCCTTGTCGCGGCCGGTCAGCACGACGACCTTGTCGCCCTTGCGGATCTTCGCAGCCATCACAGCACCTCCGGCGCGAGCGAGATGATCTTCATGTGGTTCTTGGCGCGCAGCTCGCGCGGCACGGGCCCGAAGATACGGGTGCCGACCGGCTCGGACTGGTTGTTGATCAGCACGGCGGCGTTGCGGTCGAAGCGGATGACCGAACCGTCGGCGCGGCGGATGTCCTTGCGGACGCGCACCACGACGGCCTTCATCACGTCGCCCTTCTTCACCTTGCCACGCGGGATAGCTTCCTTGATCGACACGACGATGATGTCGCCGATCGTGGCGTAGCGGCGCTTGGAGCCCCCGAGCACCTTGATACACATGACACGGCGTGCGCCAGAATTGTCGGCCACGTCGAGGTTGGTCTGCATCTGAATCATTGATGCACCTCGTCCTCTTTCTCTTTGCGCCAGCCCAGCCGGCGCTCAACATTTCCCTGAAGTCAGTCGGCTAAAGCCAACAGATCAGGCGCTTTTCTTGTGTTCGCCCCGGATCACGACCCAGCGCTTCAGCTTCGAAATCGGCTTCGTTTCCTCGATCCACACCATGTCGCCCGGCTTGAACTGGTTGCTCTCGTCGTGCGCGTGGTAGTTCTTCGAACGGCGGATCGTCTTCTTGTAGATCGGGTGCGTGAAGCGGCGGTCGACGCGCACCACAATGGTCTTGGCTTGCTTGTCGCTGACGACCACGCCCTGCAAAGTACGTTTCGGCATCTTCGTAAGCCTCTTACTTCTTCTTCGCGCGCGTCTGCGCGGCGACGGTCTTGATCCGGGCGATGTCACGGCGCGCCTCGCGCAGGCGCGAGGTGTTCTCGAGCTGCCCGGTGGCACGCTGGAAGCGCAGGTTGAAGCGCTCCTTCTTCAGGTTCAGGATTGCGTCATCCTGCTGGTCGGGGCTCATCGCGCGGATGTCTTCGATCTTCATCTGGGCCATGGCCATTACTCCGCAATGCGCTCGACGAAGCGCGTCTTGATCGGCAGCTTGGCGGCCGCCAGGGTCAGCGCCTCACGCGCCGTCTGGGTGTTGACGCCGTCGATCTCGAACAGCACCCGGCCCGGCTTGACGCGCGCGACCCACAATTCCGGCGAACCCTTGCCGGAGCCCATGCGGACTTCGGCCGGCTTCTTCGACACCGGAACGTCGGGGAACACGCGGATCCAGACGCGGCCGGCGCGCTTCATGTGGCGGGTCAGCGCGCGGCGAGCGGCTTCGATCTGGCGCGCGGTGACGCGCTCAGGCTCGGTCGCCTTCAGGCCGAACTGGCCGAACGCCAACGTCGCGCCCGAAGACGCAACGCCGTGGATGCGGCCCTTATGCGCCTTCCGGAACTTCGTTTTCTTAGGTTGCATCATGGCTTTAAGCCCTCAAATTCCTGTCTGGCTTTAGGCTGCGGCCGTCTCGCGGCGCTGACGGCCACCACGATCACCACCGCCGCCCGTCTCGCCTTCGGCCATTCTCTTGTCCTGGGCCATCGGATCGTGCTCGAGGATCTCGCCCTTGAAGATCCAGACCTTGACGCCGCAGGTGCCGAAGGTCGTGAACGCGGTCGCAACGCCGTAGTCGATGTCGGCGCGCAGCGTGTGCAGCGGCACGCGACCTTCGCGGTACCACTCCATGCGCGCGATTTCAGCACCGCCCAGACGTCCCGAGCAGTTGATGCGGATGCCTTCCGCGCCGAGGCGCATCGCCGACTGCACGGCGCGCTTCATGGCACGGCGGAACGCCACGCGGCGCTCGAGCTGCTGCGCGATCGACTCCGCCACCAGCGTCGCATCGAGCTCCGGCTTGCGGATCTCGACGATGTTGATGACGACGTCGGACGAGGTGATGTCCGCGACCTTCTTGCGCAGCTTGTCGATGTCCGCGCCCTTCTTGCCGATCACCACGCCCGGACGGGCCGAGTGGATGGTGACGCGGCACTTCTTGTGCGGACGCTCGATCACGATGCGAGCGACGGCCGCCTGCTTGAGCTCCTTGTGCAGGATGTCACGGATCTTGACGTCCTCGTGCAACAGCTTGCCGTATTCCTGCTTGCCGGCGAACCAGCGGGAATCCCAGGTCCGGTTGATGCCGAGACGCAGACCGATCGGATTGATCTTTTGACCCATCGTGTTCTCCTGCGCCCTTAAGCGGCGGCTTCAGCTTCGACCTGACGAACGATGATCGTCAGCTGCGAAAATGGTTTGTAGACACGGCCCGAGCGGCCGCGGCCGCGAGCGGCAAAGCGCTTCATCACGAGGCCGTTGCCGACGAAGGCCTGCGCCACGACGAGATCGTCGACGTCGAGGTCGTGGTTGTTCTCGGCGTTGGCGATAGCCGATTCCAGACACTTCTTCACATCGACCGCGATCCGCTTGCGCGAAAACTGCAGGTCGGCGAGCGCGGCAGACGCTTTCCGGCCGCGAATGAGCTGGGCGACCAGGTTGAGCTTCTGCGGGCTCACCCGCAGCATCCGGGCGACCGCCTTGGCCTCGTTGTCGGCGAGGCTCCGTTCGCGCTTAGGTTTGCTCATCGTTTAATCCTCAAGCCTTCTTGGCTTTCTTGTCGCCGGAGTGGCCATGGAAGGTCCGGGTCGGCGAGAACTCGCCGAACTTGTGACCGACCATTTCCTCGTTGACGGCCACCGGCACGTGCTTCTGACCGTTGTAGACGCCGAAGGTCAGGCCGACGAACTGCGGCAGGATCGTCGAGCGACGGCTCCAGATCTTGATGACGTCGTGACGGCCGGACGCGCGCGCGGCATCTGCCTTCTTGAGCAGAGAACCCTCGACGAACGGGCCTTTCCAGACTGAACGAACCATGTCCGGCGTTCCTTACTTCTTCCGCTTGTGGCGGCTTAGGAGAATGAATTTGTTGGTCGACTTGTTGGTGCGGGTCTTCTTGCCCTTGGTCGGCTTGCCCCACGGAGTGACCGGGTGGCGACCGCCCGAGGTACGACCTTCACCACCGCCGTGCGGATGGTCGATCGGGTTCATCGCGACACCGCGGTTGTGCGGGCGACGGCCCATCCAACGCTTGCGACCGGCCTTGCCGATCGAGGTGTTCATGTGATCCGGGTTCGACACCGCGCCGATCGTGCCGCGGCAGCGGCCGTGCACCAGGCGCTGCTCGCCCGAGTTCAGGCGGATGATGACGTAGTCCTGATCGCGGCCGACGAGCTGGGCATAGGTGCCGGCGGAACGCGCGAGCTGGCCGCCCTTCCCGATCTTGACCTCGATGTTGTGGATGATCGTGCCGACCGGCATGTTGCCGAGCGGCATGACGTTGCCCGGCTTCACGTCGACGTAGTTTCCAGCGATGATGGTGTCACCCACGGCCAGGCGCTGCGGCGCCAGGATATAGGCCTGCTCCCCGTCCTGATACTTGATCAGCGCGATGAAGCCGGTGCGGTTCGGATCGTACTCGAGACGCTCGACGGTCGCGGGGACGTCGATCTTCTCTCGCTTGAAATCCACGGTGCGCAGCGTCTGCTTGTGACCGCCGCCACGGAAGCGCACGGTGATGCGACCGGTGTTGTTGCGGCCGCCCGAGGACTTCTTGCCCTCGGTGAGCGCCTTGACCGGCTTGCCCTTGTACAGGGCCGAACGATCGACCATCACCAGCTGGCGCTGGCCGGGCGTCGTGGGATTGAATGTCTTCAGTGCCATCGTCGTACGACCTTACAGACCGGTGGTGACGTCGATCCGGTGGCCCTCTTCGAGGGTCACGATCGCGCGCTTGCTGTTCGACTGCGAGCCGAGATTGCCGCGGAAGGCTTTGACCTTGCCCTTGCGGACCAGCGTGTTGACGCTCTTGACCTTGACGTCGAACAGCTTCTCGATCGCTTCCTTGATCTGCGGCTTGGTGGCCTTTGCGGCCACCTTGAACAGCACCTTGTTGTGCTCCGAGGCAATCGTCGCCTTTTCGGTCACGACCGGCGACAGGATCACGTCGTAGTGGCGAGGCTCGATGTTCTTGCTCATTTGAAGCGCGCCTCCAGCGCATCGATGGCGGCCTTGGTCAGAACGAGCTTCTGACGGCGCAGGATGTCATAGACGTTGATGCCCTGGATCGGCAGCACGTCCATGTTCGGGATGTTGCGGGCCGCGGCGGCAAAACCATTGTTGAGCTCGGCGCCGTCGATGATCAGCGCGTTGGTGAGCCCGAGGCCCGAGAAGTGACCGAGCAGCGCCTTGGTCTTGGCGGTCTCGAGCGCAGCCTTCTCGATCACGACGAGATCGCCGTCCTTGGCCTTGGCCGAGAGCGCATGCTTGAGCGCCAGGGCGCGGACCTTCTTCGGCAGGTCGGTGGCGTGCGAACGCACCACGGGACCGAAGGCACGGCCGCCGCCGCGGAACTGCGGCACGCGAGCCGAGCCGTGACGAGCACCGCCGGTGCCCTTCTGCTTGTACATCTTCTTGCCAGTGCGCCAGATCTCGGCGCGGCCCTTGGCCTTGTGCGTGCCGGCCTGGCGCTTGTTGAGCTGCCACTGCACGCAGCGCGCGATGATGTCTTCGCGCGGCTCGAGGCCGAAAATGGCGTCGGAGAGCTGGACCGAGCCGGCTTCCTTACCTTCGAGGGTGGTGACCTTCAATTCCATCTCACGCCTCCTGCGCGGCCGGAGCGGCTTCCGCATCGCCAGCAACCTTGAACTTGCCGGGCTTCGGAGCTTCCTTCGGCAGCGGCTTCTTGACGGCGTCGCGCACGCGGATCCAGCCGCCCTTGGAGCCGGGAACGGCGCCTTCGACGAGGATCAGGCCGCGCTCGACATCGGTCTGGACGACGCGAAGGTTGAGCGTGGTGATGCGATCGACACCCATGTGGCCGGGCATCTTCTTGTTCTTCCAGGTCTTGCCGGGGTCCTGACGGCCACCGGTCGAACCGATCGAGCGGTGCGAGATCGACACGCCGTGCGTGGCGCGCAGACCGCCGAAATTCCAGCGCTTCATGCCGCCGGCGAAGCCCTTACCGACCGAGGTGCCGGTGACGTCGACGACCTGGCCGACGACGAAGTGATCGGCCGGGATCTCGGCGCCGACCGGGATCATGGCATCCGCGGTGACGCGGAATTCCTCGACCCGGCGCTTCGGCTCGACCTTGGCGACCGCGAACTGACCGCGCTCGGCCTTGGGCATGTAAACGGTCTTGCGGCTGCCAGAACCGAGCTGGAGCGCGACGTAACCGTTCTTCTCTTCGGTGCGGTGGCCTACGACCTGGCAATTGCCGAGCTTCAGCACGGTCACGGGGATATGTTCGCCGGCCTCCGTGAAGACCCGCGTCATCCCGACCTTTTGTGCGATCACTCCGGAGCGCATCGGCTTGCTTCCTGTTCTCTTTGTCCGCTTTTGGCGAACGGGATCCAAAATCTTAGAGCTTGATCTCGACGTCGACACCGGCGGCCAGGTCGAGCTTCATCAAAGCGTCGACGGTCTGCGGGGTCGGATCGACGATGTCGAGCAGGCGCTTGTGAGTGCGCATCTCGAACTGTTCGCGGCTCTTCTTGTCGACGTGGGGCGAACGGTTGACGGTGAACTTCTCGATGCGCGTGGGCAGCGGAATGGGTCCGCGGACCTGCGCGCCGGTGCGCTTCGCCGTGTTCACGATCTCACGGGTCGACGTATCGAGGATACGATGGTCGAACGCCTTGAGACGGATACGAATGTTTTGGCCGTTCATTGCCGTGCTTTCTTTAGTGAGTGGCGAGTAGCGAGTAGCGAATAGACTTCCCTATTCGCCACTCACCATTCCCTATTCGCTTGTTTACTCGATGATCGAGGCGACGACGCCGGCGCCGACGGTGCGACCGCCTTCGCGGATCGCGAAGCGGAGCTTCTCTTCCATCGCGATCGGCACGATCAGGTGCACTTCCATCGCGATGTTGTCGCCCGGCATCACCATCTCGGTGCCTTCCGGCAGGTGCACGACACCGGTCACGTCGGTGGTGCGGAAGTAGAACTGCGGACGGTAGTTGGTGAAGAACGGGGTGTGGCGACCGCCCTCTTCCTTGGTGAGGATGTAGGCCTCAGCCTTGAACTTGGTGTGCGGCTTGACCGAACCCGGCTTGGCCAGAACCTGGCCGCGCTCGACGTCCTCGCGCTTGGTGCCGCGGAGCAGAGCGCCGATGTTGTCGCCGGCCTGGCCCTGGTCGAGCAGCTTGCGGAACATTTCGACGCCGGTGACGGTGGTCTTCTGGGTCGCACGCAGACCGACGATCTCGATTTCCTCGCCGACCTTGACGACGCCGCGCTCGACACGGCCGGTCACGACGGTGCCGCGGCCCGAGATCGAGAACACGTCTTCAACCGGCATCAGGAACGGCTGGTCGATCGGACGCTCCGGCTGCGGGATGTACTCGTCGACGTTGCGCATCAGCTCGAGGATGGCGTCGTGGCCGAGCTTCTTGTCGGAGTCTTCGAGAGCGGCAAGCGCCGAACCCTTGATGATCGGGATCTTGTCGCCGGGGAATTCGTACTTCGAGAGCAGCTCGCGGACTTCGAGCTCGACGAGCTCGAGCAGCTCCGGATCATCGACCATGTCGCACTTATTGAGGAACACGACGAGCGCGGGCACGCCGACCTGGCGGGCGAGCAGGATGTGCTCGCGGGTCTGCGGCATCGGGCCGTCAGCAGCCGACACGACGAGGATCGCACCGTCCATCTGGGCGGCGCCGGTGATCATGTTCTTCACGTAGTCGGCGTGGCCGGGGCAGTCGACGTGCGCGTAGTGGCGGTTCTTGGTCTCGTACTCGACGTGCGCGGTCGAGATGGTGATGCCGCGGGCCTTCTCTTCCGGCGCCTTGTCGATCTGGTCGTACGCGGTGAACGTCGCACCGCCGGTCTCGGCGAGGATCTTGGTGATCGCCGCGGTCAGCGACGTCTTGCCATGGTCGACGTGACCGATGGTGCCGATGTTGCAGTGCGGCTTGGTACGTTCAAACTTTGCTTTGGCCATTTGACTCTCCGTTCAATCGTCAGCTTGAGACCGACGACAATCAGGCAAACTTCTTCTGGACTTCTGCCGACACGTTGGCCGGCGCTTCTGCGTAGTGATCGAACTGCATGGTGAAGGTCGCGCGACCCTGGCTCATCGAGCGCAGGTTATTCACGTAACCGAACATGTTCATGAGCGGCACCATCGCGTTGATGACGTTGGCGTTGCCGCGCATGTCCTGACCCTGGATCTGACCGCGCCGGGAATTCAGGTCGCCGATGACCGAGCCGGTGTAGTCTTCCGGGGTCACCACCTCGACCTTCATGATCGGCTCGAGCAGGACGGACTTGCCCATCTGCAGCGCTTCGCGGAAGCAGGCGCGCGAGGCGATTTCGAAGGCGAGCGCCGACGAGTCGACGTCGTGATACTTGCCGTCGACGAGCTGCACCTTGACGTCGACCACGGGGAAGCCCGCGACCACGCCGGACGACAGCACGCTCTCCAGGCCCTTCTCGACGCCGGGGATGTATTCCTTCGGCACCGCGCCGCCGACGATCTTCGATTCGAACTCGAAGCCCTTGCCGGCCTCGTTCGGCTCGACGATGAACGACACGGCCGCGAACTGGCCGGTACCGCCGGTCTGCTTCTTGTGGGTGTAGCTGTGCTCCACCCGCTTGGTGACGCGCTCACGGAACGCCACCTGCGGAGCGCCGATGTTGGCGTCGACCTTGTAGGTGCGCTTGAGGATGTCGACCTTGATGTCGAGATGCAGTTCGCCCATGCCCTTGAGGATGGTCTGGCCGGACTCGTGGTCGGTCGACACGCGGAAGGACGGATCCTCCGCGGCGAGCTTGGCCAGCGCCACGCCCAGCTTCTCCTGGTCGGCCTTGGACTTCGGCTCGATCGCGATCTCGATGACCGGCTCGGGGAATTCCATCTTCTCCAGGATCACCTGCTTGTCGGGATCGCACAGCGTGTCACCGGTGCGCGCTTCCTTCAGGCCGGCCAGCGCGACGATGTCGCCGGCATAGGCTTCCTTGATGTCCTCGCGGTTGTTCGCATGCATCAACAGCATGCGCCCGATGCGCTCCTTCTTCTCGCGGGTCGAATTCACGACGCCGGTGCCGCTCTGCAGGATACCGGAGTAGATGCGGCAGAAGGTGATGGTGCCGACGAACGGGTCGTCCATGATCTTGAACGCGAGCAGCGCCAGCGGCTCCTTGTCGTCCGCCTTGCGCACGACCTCGTTGCCCTTGTCGTCGGTGCCCTTGATCGCGGGCACGTCGAGCGGCGACGGCAGATAGTCGACCACGGCGTCGAGCAGCGGCTGCACGCCCTTGTTCTTGAAGGCCGAGCCGCACAGCACGGGATAGAACGCGCCGGTCAGCACCGCCTTGCGGATCAGGCGCTTCAGGGTCGCCTCGTCCGGCTCCTTGCCATCGAGATAGGCGGCCATGGCGTCGTCGTCGAGCTCGACGGCGGCTTCCACCATCTTCTCGCGGTATTCCTTGGCCTGGTCGACGAGGTCTTCCGGAATGTCGACATAGTCGAACTTCGCGCCGAGGGCCTCATCATTCCAGATGACACCCTTCATCTTCACGAGGTCGACGAGACCCTTGAAGTTGTTCTCGGCGCCGATCGGAAGCTGGATCGCGACGGGCTTGGCGCCCAGACGATCGACGATGTCGGACAGGCACTTGAAGAAGTCCGCACCGATCTTGTCCATCTTGTTGGCGAAGACGATGCGCGGAACCTTGTACTTGTCGCCCTGGCGCCAGACGGTTTCGGTCTGGGGCTCAACGCCCTGGTTCGAGTCGAGAACGCAGACGGCGCCGTCGAGCACGCGCAAGCTGCGCTCGACCTCGATGGTGAAGTCGACGTGGCCGGGGGTGTCGATGATGTTCAGGCGCTTGCCGTTCCAGAACGCAGTGGTCGCAGCCGAGGTGATCGTGATGCCACGCTCCTGCTCCTGCTCCATCCAGTCCATCGTCGCGGCACCTTCGTGCACTTCGCCGATCTTGTGGCTCTTGCCGGTGTAATAGAGGATGCGCTCGGTCGTCGTCGTCTTGCCGGCGTCGATATGCGCCATGATACCGAAGTTACGGTAGTCCTCGATGGCATGTTGGCGGGGCATGAGGTGTTCCTTGCGAGTCCGTTTGTTTCGCCGTTACCAGCGATAGTGCGAGAAGGCGCGGTTGGCTTCCGCCATCCGGTGCACGTCTTCACGCTTCTTGACGGCGTTCCCACGGTTGTTCGATGCATCCAGAAGCTCCGCGGAGAGCCGCTCGGTCATCGTCTTTTCGTTGCGCTCGCGCGCGGCCGAGATCAGCCAGCGGATGCCGAGCGCCTGCCGGCGGGTCGAGCGAACCTCGACCGGAACCTGGTAGGTGGCGCCGCCGACGCGGCGAGAGCGAACCTCGATGGTCGGCATGACGTTCTCGAGCGCCTGCTCGAACACGCCGAGCGGGTTCTGCTTGGTCTTGGATTCGATGATGCCGAACGCGCCGTAGACGATGCCTTCGGCGACCGACTTCTTGCCGGCGTACATCACCGAGTTCATGAACTTCGTGACGATGATGTTCCCGAACTTCGGATCCGGGAGAACTTCGCGCTTTTCCGCAGAGTGGCGACGAGACATAGGCTTGGTTCCCGCTTACTTCGGACGCTTGGCGCCGTACTTCGAACGACGCTGCTTACGGTTCTTGACGCCCTGGGTATCCAGAACGCCGCGGAGGATGTGGTAGCGCACGCCGGGCAAGTCCTTGACGCGACCGCCGCGGATCATGACCACCGAGTGCTCCTGGAGGTTATGGCCTTCGCCGGGGATGTAGCCGATCACCTCGAAGCCGTTGGTCAGGCGCACCTTGGCAACCTTACGAAGCGCCGAGTTCGGCTTCTTCGGGGTCGTGGTGTAGACGCGCGTGCAAACACCGCGCTTCTGCGGCGACTGCTGCAGCGCCGGCACCTTCTTGCGCGACTTCTGCACTTCCCGCGGTTGAGCGATCAGCTGGTTGATCGTCGGCATTCTGGCCTTCACCCTTTTTCTGCCGCGGCCCCTCTCGGGTCCGCAAATTCTGTTCGAGCCACCCGCTCGAGGGGCCACCTTGCGCGAAATAATCCACGCAAAGCGAAATTGCGCCAACCGCTCCATCAACGAGCGGAAAGCGCTTCGACGCCACAGAGGACCGCAGTCTTGAGGCCGCTCAGCACAACGCCGCGGCCCGCGCACTGAGGTCATGCATCCGAATTCGATCTCAAGAGAACGTGCTCAAGAGAACTAAAGTCGCACTGGCATTGCCTAGCTATGATCGACAGCGTTTGAGCGGCATTCGTCGAGGTTGGTGCCCGCCTTTGCGACCCCTTGTGGATCTAATCCTGGGGGATCAACGGGTGGCCCGTTCCGACGCTGGCGATGCTCACCGCCTGTCGTTAAGTGAGGCGCTTTCTATAAGTGAGAATCGGTCAAGTCAAGGTGAAACGACAGACACAAAGCGCTTCAGGCGCCTGCAAAAATAGGCTCTTGGCCGCCTCCCCGCGCCCGCCTGACATGGGAACGAAGCGCTTGGTCGCCAAGCCCGAAAGGCAATTATACCCGGGTTAAATATAGTTTTATTATCAGACTGAGGGTTTTTTCCTGCCCATGCACAAATCTACTGGCCGGCGGCAGGCCTTCCAGCGTTCCCGGCGCGCTGAATTGCCCGGTCTCGTGGGGATTTCGATGGCGCTCGTCGATTTGCGAGGGCCGATGCGCCCAAGCCAAGTGTCGAAAAAAGTCAGAGGCTTCGCGTCGGCCGAACGCCTTGCGTCAGGGAATCAATGAGTCGGCGCTGGACCACGAGCGCTTGGGAGACGAAACACGAATCGGCCACGGCGGCTCCTCGGAGCCGAACGCCTCCGGTCACTCCTCCTCGTCGTCTTCGTCTTCGTCTTCGTCGTCGTCGGCGTGAGCCGACGCGCCATGCGGCTGGTGGATCTGATCGTTCCACAGCTTGCGATAGGTGCCGTTCTTGGCGAGCAGCGCGGCATGGGAGCCGCGCTCGATCGCCCTGCCCCCTGAAATCACGATGATCTCGTCCATCTCGACCACCGACGCCAGACGGTGGGTCGACCAGATCATGGTGCGGCCCTTGGCGAGCTTCAGCAGCGTGCGGTTGATCGCGGCCTCCGTGGTCTGGTCGAGCGCCGAGGTAGCCTCGTCCAACAGCAGCACGGACGGGTTACGGATGATCGCGCGCGCGATCGCGATGCGCTGGCGCTGGCCGCCCGACAGCGTGTCTCCGCGCTCTCCGACCAGCGTGTCGTATCGCTGCGGCAGGCTCATGATGAAGCGGTGGATCTCGGCCCTCCTGGCCGCCTCCTCCACCTCCTCGTCGGTTGCCCCCTCCTTGCCGAGCCGGATGTTCTCGCGGATCGACATGTTGAACAGCATGTTCTCCTGGAACACCACCGCCATGCTTCGGCGCAGCGAATCCAGCGTCACCTTGCGGACATCGACGCCGTCGATGGTGACGCGGCCCTCGTCGGGCACGTAGAGCCGCAGGATCAGATTGAGCAGCGTGCTCTTGCCGGAGCCGCTCGGACCGACGATCGCGATGCGCTTGCCGGCATTGAGCTTGAGGCTGAGATTGTCCAGCACCGGCGTCTGGCTGCCCTCGTACTGGAAGGTGACGTGATCGAAAGTAATGTCGTTGGTGATGCGCGGCAGATCGGGCGCACCGGGGCGATCCGCCCCGCGGGTCGGCTCGTCGAGCAGTTCCTGGATGTGGCGGATCGCGGCCGCCGAGGAGATCGACACCGGGATGAAATGCATCACATGGGCGATGTTGTAGGAGACCTCCCAGAACGCGCTCTCGAAGGTGACGAAGGTGCCGATGGTAATCTGGCCCTTGGTCGCCAGATACGCGCCGATCGCGAGCACCACGAGGTGCAGGAGGAGCACCGAGATGGTGACCGTCCGCTCCACCATGGTCGAGAGGAAGGCGGCCGAGGCGATCTTGTTGCGGGTCTCGTCGTTGCGCAAGGTGAAGAAGCCGAACATCTTGCGCTGCAGGCTGAACGCCTTGATCACGGCCTGGGCCGCCACGTTCTCCTGCACCATGCCGAGCAGCGCACTCTCGTTGAGCTTCTGCTCGTAATTGGCCTGCACGGCTTTGGGCGTCAGGATCCGCGGGCCAATCAGTGTGATCGGGAACACCAGCAGTGCGACGACGGCGAGCTGCCAATTGAGGAACACCATCAGGATGATGCCGGCGACCAGCTCCAGGAATGGCAGCGCGGCACTATTGGCAAACGTCTTGACCGAGCCTTCGAAGGCCGAGAGGTCGACTGAGAAGCGCGACAGGATCTCGCCGCGCTTGGTGCGGCCGAAATAAGCCGCCGGCAAGTCCTGGACGTGCTCGAACAGGCGCTTGCGGACATCGGAAATGATGCAGGCGGTAAGCCGCGCGTCCCAGCGCTCGTACCAGACGGCAATGATCGAGGTGAAGATGCCGGCGGCGGCGAGCACGCCGAGGATCTTGTAGAGCGCCTGAAAATCCTCCTCGCCGAGCGCGTCGTCGATCAGGAACTTGAGGCTGAGCGGCATGATGACGTTGAACAACGTCTCGACCACAACGCCGAATGCCACGAATGACAGCATCCGCTTGTAGTTGGAGAGATAGGGTTTGACGAACCCGACGATGGTCGCGAGTGCGCCGGCGGCTTCACGCGCGGTAAAGACGACGAGGTCCTCGTCCTCATCGTCGTCGTCGAGCTCCAGCTCGTCATCCTCCTGATCTTCGGCGTCCTCGTCGTCTTCGAGGTCCGGCTTGGCGAGGGCGAGCTTGTCGTCGAGCTCGACCGCCTCTTCCGCGGCGAGCTTCTGTTTGTCGGGCGGGAGGGGCTTGGACGCCATGAAACCAACCGATGCTGACGGCCGGCCTGACCGCAGAGAGAAGCAGGAATAGCGGCAACCGCTATTGCACCGATTCTATGCGATCAGGATGAATTCGGCAAAACAATTGGCGAATCCGACCCGCCCCGCGGCTAGTCCTCGTCCTCGACCTTGTCGAAGAAGGAATAGCGCAAGGAGTCCGCGTCCGCGTACCACTGCCCCGGCCCCTTATTGGCGGCGAGCGTCGCCTCCCAGAGCGCATCGGTACAATCCTTGCGGTGCATCGACAGGTCGAAACCGTTACCGAAGAACAGTTCGGACCATTCCCACCAGGTGCCGAGCTTCTTGACCCCACGCAGGAGGTCGTAGCGGTCGACCAATGCCGGCGCCATGTCCGAGGTGATCGAGCCGAACACGAGGCCGGTCTCGACCACGCGGTTGAGCTCGCGGATCGCGCGGACCACCTGCTTCGGGGAAACGTGGCAGAGGCTGGTCTCGAACACGAAGTCGAACGTGCCGTCCTTGAACGGCATGTCGGTGATTGATCCGAGCTTGTTGTACTTCTTCAGCGCTTTCGGTGTTTTGGCATGGATGGCGCGGTTGCTCTCGATTCCCCATGCATCGATACCGCGATCGCGCAGCGCGCCGATCAGTTCGCCGCTGGCAGAGCCCGCAACCAGCAGCTTGGCGCCCGCAGCCTTGCCCCAGACGATGCCGATCAGCTTGGTGAGGTAATCGGGATCGGTGAAGTGCCGCCACGCTTCATGATAGGGACCGAGGCCGCGATAATTCTCGAAATAATCGCGATCGATCTTGTCCGAGAGCGGCTTGTCCTCCTGCGCGCGTTCGCGGCGCAGGCGCATCATCTCGGTGAGGATGATGTCGGTCGCCGCGTCCGAGGAGTCGAGCAGGCCGTTCAACGTCGAATCGAACAGATAGTCGCCGACCACCACGATGCCGGGATGCTCCTTCGGCTCGGGCCGGTGATTGGTCATGACGTCGCGTACCGGCAGGCTACCCGGCAGCGCGTTCACCGACGACAGCCAGCGGTGGATCTTGCCTTCCACGAAATGCAAACGCGCATCGCCGAGAGAAGCCGGCAGCGATTTCAGAGCGGCATCGATCAGCTCCTGGTCCGACAGATTGGCAAAAGCCAGCGCGTCGGAGCCGGGAATGAGCCAGTTCAAAACGCCATGCCTGCCGACGTCGTGGCGCGCGCCCTCGTTGTAGACGCAGCAGCCGCCGAAGGCCTCCGACATGAACCAGGCGCCCGGAATCTTCTCGCCCCAGAACGGCTCGTCGAACAGGATCGAGACGCGCAGATAGTGCGCGGGGCGGTCGAAATAGGCAACGTGCTTGACCATCGACTTGCGCAGCTGCTCGCCCTCCCAACCGAGGGTAGCGAGCCAGGAATGCGGCAAGCAGACCAGCACGAGGTCGAAGTCGCGGGTCTCCGGTCCCTTGCCGTTCATCATCTTGAGCTGATAACGGCCCGTCGGCGCCTTGCCGACGGTGAGCACGCGGTGATTGAGCTGGATGTCGGCATTGACCTCCGACTGCAGGCATTCGATCAGCTGCTCGTTGCCGTTCTGGATGGAATAGAGGCCGATATAGCCGTCGACGTCCATCAGATAGTTCTTGAGCGCGTTGAGACCGTTGGTGTTGTGGCTCTCGGTCGCGATGTCGGAGCGCGCCATCACCTTGAAGAAACGCTTTGCCGTCTCGTCCTCGACCTCCTCGTCGAGCACCTGCTCGGCGGTCTTGTAGGCCCAGGGATTCTCGTTGTCGTGCGCGCCAACGCCCTCGTAATATTCGATCGGCGACATCACCTCGGTGCAGCGCTTGCGGAACGCCTCGATCGCGGCCGCGGTCTTGGCGCCGTATTTGCGGCGCATGCCCGGCACGTCATTGAGGAGCTCGCCGCCGAAATGCACCTGCTCGGCGTCCATCGGAATGGTCTGGAGGCCGAAATGCTGGATCAGCTCGCGCAGCGGATCGGGGCCGGTCATCGAGTAATCGTAGATCTCGGCAACGCCGGCCTCGTACATCGCGGGCGCCGAATCGAATTTACGCGTGACGATCTTGCCGCCGAGCCGGTCGGAGGCCTCGTAGATGGTGACGCGGCAGAGATCGCCGAGCTTGCGCTTCAGATACCAAGCGCTCATCAGCCCGCCGGGGCCGCCGCCTACGATTGCGAGATCAAGCATGAGAGTCCCGTGGTCTTCCGGCCCTGCCCCCTTCACGGGACCACCGGTCTAAGCTCTCCTAGCAGAAGCGCTTTTGCGACTGAAGGAAAGATGAACAAACGTTGATCCTGCATCGCAACAAGCAAAGAAAGCAGCAAAAAGGCCGGCAAAAGCCGGCCTTTTCATTGTCCTCGGTATTCCTACGGATGAACGATCATTCCGCAGGCGGCAGCGCAGGAAGCTCGGCTTCCGGCGCGGGCGACACGACGGCCGCCTGCTTCTCGCGCTCGTCCAGGATCAGCTTGTCGCGCTTCATGGCGACTTCGCGGATCTTGGCCATGGAGGCGCCGGTGCCCGCCGGGATCAGCCGGCCGACGATGACGTTCTCCTTGAGGCCTTCGAGCGGATCGATCTTGCCGTTGACCGCCGCTTCGGTGAGGACGCGTGTGGTCTCCTGGAACGATGCCGCCGAGAAGAAGGACCGGGTCTGGAGGCTCGCCTTGGTGATGCCGAGCAGAACCGGCGTTCCCGTGGCGGGCTTCTTGCCCTCTTCCTTGGCCTTCACGTTCAGCGCGTCGAACTCGATCTTGTCGACCTGCTCGCCGGAGATCATGTCCGTATCGCCCTGATCGGTGATTTCCACCTTCTGGAGCATCTGACGGACAATCACCTCGATGTGCTTGTCGTTGATGAGCACGCCCTGCAGCCGGTAGACCTCCTGGATCTCGTTGACCAGATAGGCCGCGAGCTCCTCGATGCCCTTCACCGCAAGGATGTCGTGCGGCGCCGGGTTTCCTTCCACGATGAAGTCGCCCTTTTCGACGACGTCGCCGTCCTGAAGGTGGATGTGCTTGCCCTTCGGGATCAGGTACTCGCGCGGCTCGTCGGTCTTGTCCATCGGCTCGATCGAGATGCGACGCTTGTTCTTGTAGTCGCGCCCGAACCGGATGGTGCCCGCGATTTCGGCGATGATCGCCGCATCCTTCGGGCGCCGAGCCTCGAACAGTTCCGCCACCCGCGGCAGACCGCCGGTGATGTCACGCGTCTTGGCGCTTTCGGTCGAGACACGGGCGAGGATGTCACCCGGCTGGACCTTGGCTCCGATGTCGACCGAGAGAATGGCATCGACCGACAGCATGTAGCGGGCATCGCCGCCACGGGCGAGCTTGAGCACCTTGCCGTCCTTGCCCTTGACCACGATGGCCGGACGAAGGTCCGAGCCGCCGCGCGTCGAGCGCCAGTCGATGACCACGCGCTTGGCGATACCGGTGGCCTCGTCGAGCGTTTCCGAGATCGACTGCCCCTCGACCAGATCCTCGAAGCCGATGGTTCCTTCGACTTCGGTGAGCAGCGGACGGGTGTAGGGATCCCACTCGACGATGCGCTGGCCGCGCTTGACCATGTCGCCCTCGTCGACGTGCAGGCGCGAACCGTACTGGATACGGTGCGTCGCACGTTCGGTGCCGTCGGCATCGACGATGGCCACCACCATGTTGCGCACCATCGCGATCAGGTGACCTTCGCTGTTGCGGGCGATGGCCTTGTTCCTGATCACGATCTTGCCGTCGAAGTTGGCTTCGACGAAGGACTGCTCGTTGAGCTGCGCCGCACCACCGATGTGGAAGGTGCGCATGGTGAGCTGGGTGCCCGGCTCGCCGATCGACTGCGCCGCGATGACGCCGACCGCTTCACCGTGGTTGACCGGCGTGCCGCGGGCGAGGTCGCGGCCGTAGCACCTGCCGCAGATGCCGTTGACGAGCTCGCAGGTCAGCGCCGAACGGATCTTCACCTCCTGGATACCGGCCTGATGGATGGCATCCACGTGGCTTTCTTCCATCAGCGTGTCGCGCTTGATGATCACCTTGCCCGAGCCGTCACGCACGTCTTCGCAGGCCGTGCGTCCGAGAATGCGCGAGCCGAGCGAAGCGACCACGGTGCCGGCATCGACGATGGCGCGCATCTTGATGCCGAGCTTGGTGCCGCAGTCGCTCTGCGTGATGATGCAGTCCTGCGCCACGTCGACCAGACGACGGGTCAGGTAGCCCGAGTTCGCGGTCTTCAGCGCGGTGTCCGCGAGGCCCTTGCGGGCGCCGTGGGTCGAGTTGAAGTACTCGAGCACCGAGAGGCCTTCCTTGAAGTTCGAGATGATCGGCGTCTCGATGATCTCGCCCGACGGCTTGGCCATCAGGCCGCGCATGCCGGCGAGCTGGCGCATCTGGGCCGGCGAACCGCGGGCACCGGAGTGAGCCATCATGTAGATCGAGTTGATGTCGGCGTCGGCTCCGCTCGCCGTCTTCTTGGTGGCGGAGATCTCCTTCATCATCGCCTTGGCGATTTCTTCCGTGGCCTTCGACCAGGCGTCGACGACCTTGTTGTACTTCTCGCCATGGGTGATCAGACCGTCGTTGTACTGCTGCTCGAAATCCTTCGCCAGCGTACGGGTGGTGTCGACGATCTTCCACTTGCCGTGCGGCACGACCATGTCGTCCTTGCCGAACGAGATGCCGGCCTTGAAGGCGTTGTAGAAGCCGAGCGCCATGATGCGGTCGCAGAAGATCACCGTCTCCTTCTGGCCGCAGTGGCGGTAGACCTGGTCGATCACGCCGGAGATCTCGCGCTTGGTCATCAGCTTGTTGATGATCTCGTACGAGATGCGCGGGTTCTTCGGCAGCAGATTGCCGAGCATGACGCGACCGGCGGTGGTCTCGATCCAGCGCTTGGAGACCTTGCCGGTCTCGTCCATGCCTTCCCACCGGTACTTGATCTTGGTGTGGAGGTGGATGACCTTCGCGTGCAAGGCGTGCTCGAGCTCGGCCATGTCGCCGAACACCTTGCCCTCGCCGGGCAGGCCTTCGCGCATGATCGAGACGTAGTACAGACCGAGCACGATGTCCTGCGACGGCACGATGATCGGCTGGCCGTTCGCCGGGTGCAGGATGTTGTTGGTCGACATCATCAGGACGCGCGCTTCCAGCTGCGCTTCGAGCGACAGCGGGACGTGCACGGCCATCTGGTCGCCGTCGAAGTCGGCGTTGAACGCGGAGCAGACTAGCGGGTGGAGCTGGATCGCCTTGCCCTCGATCAGCACGGGCTCGAACGCCTGGATGCCGAGGCGGTGCAGCGTCGGCGCGCGGTTGAGCAGCACCGGATGCTCGCGGATCACCTCGTCCAGGATGTCCCAGACCTCGGGCCGCTCCTTCTCGACCAGCTTCTTGGCCTGCTTCACGGTGGTGGACAGGCCCTTGGCGTCGAGCCGCGAATAGATGAACGGCTTGAACAGCTCGAGCGCCATCTTCTTCGGCAGGCCGCACTGATGCAGGCGCAGCTCGGGACCGACCACGATCACCGAACGGCCCGAATAGTCGACGCGCTTGCCGAGCAGGTTCTGGCGGAAGCGGCCCTGCTTGCCCTTGAGCATGTCGGCGAGCGACTTCAGCGGGCGTTTGTTGGCGCCCGTGATGACGCGGCCACGGCGGCCGTTGTCGAACAGCGCGTCGACCGCCTCCTGAAGCATGCGCTTCTCGTTGCGGATGATGATGTCGGGCGCGCGCAGCTCCATCAGCCGCTTCAAGCGGTTGTTACGATTGATGACGCGGCGATAGAGGTCGTTGAGGTCCGAGGTCGCGAAGCGGCCGCCGTCGAGCGGCACCAGCGGACGCAGGTCCGGCGGGATCACCGGCACCACGGTCATGATCATCCATTCCGGCTTGTTGCCGGAGTGGCGGAACGCTTCGACGATCTTCAGGCGCTTGGCGAGCTTCTTGTGCTTGATGTCGGAGTCGGTCTCCTGCATCTCGACACGCAACGAGGCCTCGAGCTTCTCGAGGTCCATGCCCTTGAGCAGCTCGCGGATAGCTTCGGCGCCGATCATGGCGGTGAAGGAATCCTGGCCGTACTCGTCCTGCGCCTTCAGATACTCGTCTTCCGACAGCAGCTGACGGTCCTTCAGCGCGGTGAGGCCCGGCTCGAGCACGACGTAATATTCGAAGTAGAGGATCCGCTCGAGATCCTTCAGCGTCATGTCGAGCAAGAGGCCGATGCGCGAGGGCAGCGACTTCAGGAACCAGATGTGGGCGACGGGGGCTGCGAGCTCGATATGGCCCATGCGCTCGCGCCGGACGCGCGACAGCGTGACCTCGACCGAGCACTTCTCGCAGATGATGCCCTTGTACTTCATGCGCTTGTACTTGCCGCACAAGCACTCGTAGTCCTTGATCGGCCCGAAGATGCGGGCGCAGAACAGGCCGTCGCGCTCGGGCTTGAAGGTCCGGTAATTGATGGTCTCCGGCTTCTTGATCTCGCCGTAGGACCAGGACAGAATCTTCTCTGGAGACGCGATCGAGATCCGGATCTGGTCGAAGACCTGAGCCGGAGTCGTCGGGTTGAAGAGATTCATAACTTCTTGGTTCATCGTGTTCTCCTCGCGTGCCGGTCGCCTCCGGCCGCAAATTCGAAAATCACTCAAGCGGGGCGCCCTGCCCTCAAGGCCTCGGGAGGGGCGCCAATGCCCGGCTGTGAAGGCCGGGCATGAAAGGTCGAATTACTCGGCCGCTTCCGACGTCGGCGCCGGTCCCATCTTGGAGTTGTGCAGGTCGACGTTGAGGCCGAGCGAGCGCATTTCCTTGACCAGCACGTTGAACGATTCCGGAATACCGGCCTCGAACGTGTCGTCGCCGCGCACGATCGCCTCGTACACCTTGGTGCGGCCGGCGACGTCGTCCGACTTCACCGTCAGCATTTCCTGGAGCGTGTACGCCGCGCCGTAAGCCTCGAGCGCCCACACCTCCATTTCGCCGAAGCGCTGACCGCCGAACTGCGCCTTGCCGCCCAGCGGCTGCTGGGTGACGAGCGAGTACGGACCGATCGAACGCGCATGGATCTTGTCGTCGACCAGATGGTGCAGCTTGAGCATGTAGATGTAGCCCACCGTCACCTTGCGATCGAACGGATCGCCGGTACGGCCGTCATAGACGGTCGACTGACCCGAAGCGTCGAGACCGGCAAGCTTCAGCATCTCCTCGATGTCGGCTTCCTTGGCACCGTCGAACACCGGCGTCGCGATCGGCACGCCGCGGCTGAGGTTATGGCCGAGTTCGAGCAGCTCGTTGTCGTTGAGCGTCTTGATCGTCTCGTCCTCGCCGTAGACCTTCTTCAAGGTTTCCTTCAGCGGCTTGATGTCCTGCTTCGACAAATAAGCATCGACCGTCTGGCCGATACGCTTGCCGAGACCGGCGCAGGCCCAGCCGAGATGGGTCTCGAGGATCTGTCCGACGTTCATGCGCGAGGGCACGCCGAGCGGATTGAGCACGATGTCGGCATGCGTGCCGTCTTCGAGGAACGGCATGTCCTCGATCGGCACGATCTTCGACACCACGCCCTTGTTGCCGTGGCGGCCGGCCATCTTGTCGCCGGGCTGGATCTTGCGCTTCACCGCGACGAAGACCTTGACCATCTTCATCACGCCGGGCGGCAATTCGTCGCCGCGCTGAAGCTTCTCGACCTTGTCGAGGAAGCGCTGTTCCAGCCCCTTCTTCGACTCGTCGTACTGCTTCCGCATGGCCTCGATCTCGGCCATCAGCTTGTCGTTCGGCGAAGCGAACAGCCACCACTGCGACTTCGGGTACTCCTCGAGCACCGCACGGGTGATCTTGGTGTCCTTCTTGAAGCCCTTCGGACCCGCAATGCCCTGCCGCCCCTCGAGCAGCTCGGCAAGACGGTTGTAGACGTTGCGGTCCAGGATCGCCTGCTCGTCGTCGCGGTCCTTGGCCAGGCGCTCGATCTCCTCCCGTTCGATCGCCAGCGCGCGCTCGTCCTTGTCGACACCGTGGCGGTTGAACACCCGCACTTCCACGATCGTGCCCTGCACGCCCGGAGGAACGCGCAGCGAGGTATCGCGAACGTCGGAGGCCTTCTCGCCGAAAATGGCGCGCAGGAGCTTCTCTTCCGGCGTCATCGGGCTTTCGCCCTTCGGCGTGATCTTGCCGACCAGGATGTCGCCGGCGCGCACCTCCGCACCGATGTAGACGATACCGGCCTCGTCGAGGTTCTTCAGCGCTTCTTCCGAGACGTTCGGAATGTCGCGGGTGATTTCCTCAGGTCCGAGCTTGGTGTCGCGGGCCATCACCTCGAACTCCTCGATGTGGATCGAGGTGAAGACGTCTTCCTTCACGATCCGCTCGGAGAGCAGGATCGAGTCTTCGAAGTTGTAGCCATTCCACGGCATGAACGCGACCAGCACGTTCCGCCCCAGAGCGAGCTCGCCGAGATCGGTCGACGGACCGTCGGCGATGATGTCGCCCTTCTTGACGATGTCGCCGACCTTCACCAGCGGACGCTGGTTGATGCAGGTCGACTGGTTGGAGCGCTGGTACTTCATCAGACGGTAGATATCGACGCCCGACTTGGTCGGATCGAGATCTTCCGTGGCGCGGATGACGACGCGGGTGGCGTCAATCTGGTCGATCACGCCCGAACGGCGCGCCGCGATCGCAGCACCCGAGTCGCGGGCAACGACGCCCTCCATGCCGGTGCCGACGAACGGCGCCTCGGCGCGAACCAGCGGCACCGCTTGGCGCTGCATGTTCGAGCCCATCAGCGCGCGGTTGGCGTCGTCGTTCTCGAGGAACGGGATCAGCGCCGCGGCAACTGAAACGAGCTGCTTCGGCGACACGTCCATGTAGTCGACCTTGTCGGGCGTCATCGGCACGACGTCGCGGGTCCCGCTCGAGCGGCAGACCACCAGGTCTTCGGTAAAGCGACCCTTGGCATCGACCGGCACGTTGGCCTGGGCCACCGAATAGCGCCCCTCTTCCATCGCCGACAGATACACGACCTCGTCCGTCACGCGGCCGTCTTTCACCTTGCGATACGGCGTCTCGACGAAGCCGTACTTGTTCACGCGCGCGAAGGTCGCGAGCGAGTTGATCAGGCCGATGTTCGGACCTTCCGGCGTCTCGATCGGGCAGATGCGGCCGTAATGCGTCGGATGCACGTCGCGCACCTCGAAGCCGGCGCGCTCGCGGGTCAGACCGCCCGGTCCAAGCGCCGACAAGCGGCGCTTGTGGGTGATTTCCGACAGCGGGTTGGTCTGGTCCATGAACTGCGAGAGCTGCGAGGAGCCGAAGAACTCGCGCACGGCGGCCGCCGCCGGCTTGGCGTTGATCAGGTCCTGCGGCATGACCGTGTCGATGTCGACCGAGGACATGCGCTCCTTGATCGCGCGCTCCATGCGCAGGAGGCCGATGCGGTACTGGTTCTCCATGAGCTCGCCGACCGAGCGCACGCGGCGATTGCCGAGATGGTCGATGTCGTCGATCTCGCCCTTGCCGTCGCGCAGGTCCACTAGCGTCTTGATGACGGAGAGGATGTCCTCCTTGCGCAGCGTGCGCTGGGTGTCGGGCGCATCGAGGTCGAGGCGCATGTTCATCTTGACGCGGCCGACCGCGGAGAGGTCGTAGCGCTCGGCGTCGAAGAACAGCGACTGGAACATGGCCTGCGCCGATTCCAGCGTCGGCGGCTCGCCCGGACGCATCACCCGGTAGATGTCGAATAGCGCGTCCTCGCGCGTCATGTTCTTGTCGGCCGAGAGCGTGTTGCGGATGTAGGGGCCGACATTGACGTGGTCGATGTCGAGCAGCGGCAGCTCCTTGTAGCCCTGCTCGTTGAGCGCCTTCATCAGCTTGTCGGTGATTTCCTCACCGGCCTCGGCGTGGATCTCACCGGTCTTCGGGTTGACGAGATCCTCGGCGACGTAGTTGCCGACCAGCTCCTCGTCGGCCATGCGCAGCGCCTTCAGCCCCTTCTCCTGGAGCTGGCGGGCGGCACGGACGGTGAGCTTCTTGCCGGCCTCGAGCACGACCTTGCCGGTGTCGGCGTCGATCAGGTCGTTGACCGTGGAGTAGCCGCGGAAACGGTTGGCGTCGAACGGAACGCGCCAGCCTTCCTTGGTCCGCTTGTAGAGAATCTTCTTGTAGAACGTGGACAGGATCGCCTCGCCGTCGAGGCCGAGGGCGAACATCAGCGACGTCACCGGAATCTTGCGGCGACGGTCGATACGCGCATAGACGATGTCCTTGGCGTCGAACTCGATATCGAGCCAGGAGCCGCGATACGGGATGACGCGGGCGGCGAACAGCAGCTTGCCCGAGGAATGGGTCTTGCCCTTGTCGTGGTCGAAGAACACGCCGGGCGACCGGTGCATCTGCGAGACGATGACGCGCTCGGTGCCATTGACGATGAAGGTGCCGTTCATCGTCATGAGCGGGATGTCGCCCATATAGACGTCCTGCTCCTTGATGTCCTTGACCGACTTCGCGCCGGTTTCCTCGTCGATGTCGAACACGATGAGACGCAGCGTCACCTTCAGCGGCGCAGCGAAGGTCATGCCGCGCTGGCGGCACTCGTCGACGTCATATTTCGGCTGCTCGAACTCGTAGCGGACGAATTCCAGCATCGAGGTGCCCGAGAAGTCGGAGATCGGGAACACCGAGCGGAACACCGCCTGCAGACCCTCGTCGAGACGGCCACCCTGGGGTTCGTCAACCATCAGGAACTGGTCATAGGACGCCTTCTGAACCTCGATGAGGTTCGGCATCTCGGCGACTTCCTTGATGTGTCCGAAGAACTTGCGAACGCGTTTGCGACCGGTGAATGTCTGCTGCGCCATCGTGGCCTCTCATTTTCGTCGCCCGCTCTGGGCGCGCCGTCCGGAACGCGGCTGCCACCGCTTTCCGGGTTGAATTTTCGAACCCGTCTTGGGGGCCGGAGACGCAGTTTCAGGCGCCGATGTCCTGAATCTGTTCTTCAGACCTTCAAAACGCAAAACGACGCGCGGGGCGCAGATGCGCGCCCGCCCGTCACAACGATCATCTTCACGGACTGCAAAAGCCCGAAATAGCCTGCTCTCCCAACGGCTTACAGGGAAATCCGGCATCCCTGCCCACCGCGCTTTCGTGCTGCCGACCCGATATGGGGCGACAATAGTGCAGATTCGAGGGTTAAACCCTCAAATCCCCACACTTTTTCGTGTTCGGCCTGCGTCGGGACGTTCCGTCGCACGCCTTTTGCATTCGGTCCACCCTCTTGAGGAGCGGACCGGGATCCCGGACCTTGCCGATGCGCGGCCGGGATCCCGCCAGCAAGCGTTGCTTACTTGAGCTCGACCTTGGCGCCAGCCTTCTCGAGCTGGGCCTTGATCTTGTCGGCTTCTTCCTTGTTCACGCCTTCCTTCAGCGGCTTCGGAGCACCCTCGACGAGGTCCTTTGCTTCCTTCAGGCCGAGACCGGTGATGGCGCGGACTTCCTTGATGACCTCGATCTTCTTGTCGCCAGCGCTGGCGAGAACGACCGTGAACTCGGTCTTCTCTTCCGCCGGAGCGGCAGCGCCGCCAGCAGCAGCCGGACCGGCCACGGCGACAGCCGCGGCAGCCGAAACGCCCCACTTCTCTTCGAGGAGCTTCGCCAGTTCAGCAGCTTCGAGCACGGTGAGGCTCGAGAGGTCGTCAACGATCTTCTGCAAGTCAGCCATTGTTCAGTTTCCTTACGTGTAAGTCTGGTTCGGGTTTGAGTTTTGCGAAGGGCGTCAGGCCGCTTCGCCCTTTGAGGCATGAGCCTGGATGACGCGCGCGAGCTTGCCCGCGGGCGCATTGGCGAGCTGGGCCAGCTTGGTCGCCGGGGCCACGATGAGGCCGACGATCTTGCCGCGCAGTTCGTCAAGCGACGGCAGCGAGGCAAGCGCCTTCACGCCGTCGACATTCAGGACGGTCTTCCCCATCGATCCGCCGACGATGACGAACTTTTCGTTCGCCTTGGCGAATTCGATGGCGACCTTTGGCGCCGCTACCGGATCGTTCGAAGTGGCGATCACGGTCGGTCCCTTCAGCATGGGGCCGATGGCAACGACGTCAGTGCCTTCAAGAGCAATTTTGGCGAGACGGTTCTTCGAGACCTTCACCGCAGCGCCCGCCTGCTTCATCTGCTGGCGCAGCTTCTGCATCTGGGCGACGGTGAGGCCGGAATATTGAGCAACGACCGCGACGCTCGTGGTCTTGAAGACCTCATTGAGCTGTTCGACCGCTTCTTTTTTTGCCGCTCGTTCCACAGCAAGCTCTCTCCGGTTGGCGGTCATCGCGAGAAGCGGGACCGCCGGGTTGCACCCATCGTCCCGCCCAAACCTGAACCTCGGGGCCAAATCCCCCAGGACACGCCGGGCAAGACGACAATTCAAAGCCTGCCCTCCGGGAGCCTCTTAAGAGGCCCACGGCGTGTCGAGGTCCGAACCAGACCCGTTTCGCAAAGCCAGCCCTTAAAGCTGGATGCGAAGTGAAATCCGGTCTTCACCCGTCTATGCAGGCCATGCGATTAAGCCTTTGAGAAATCGAAACTTCCCGCGGGCGCCTGCAGTCTTGGACAGGACAAGGTCAGCCGGCGAACCGTCCGACCTCTGCCCGCATCCCAGCCGACCGACGGGTTTTCCTTCCTTTTCGGGCCAATCCTCGCGGACGTCCTGAAAAGGAATGATCTCCTGCCGTATCGGGTTTTTCGGAATGCGTGCACAGACGCGCCAGCCGAGGCCGGCACGTCCGGAGGCGGTTCTTTAACCGCTCTCTGCCTGCTTGCCAAGAGCAAAATTCACACCAGTTCCAATCCATTGCCGGCCGGGCTTGAACCCGGCCGACAAGGGCCGGTTCAGGTCGATCTGACCGCGTAAGGCAGCGGCTTGCCTTCGAAAAACGCAGTCAGGTTCGCCAGCACGCAACTCTGCATGGCGACGTGCGAATCCAGGGTGTGGCCGCCGATATGCGGGGCGAACACCACGTTGGGGAGCGCGGTCAGCGCGTCCGGGGCGTGCGGTTCCTTCTCGAAGACATCGAGACCGGCACCGGCGATGGTCTTGTCGGAGAGCGCCGCGACCAGGGCCTTCTCGTCGACGACCGAGCCGCGGGAGATGTTGACGACATAGCCGTCCGCGCCGAGCCGCTTCAGGATATCGGCATTGACGACATGCTGAGTCTCGGCCCCTGCCCGCACCGCGATCATCAGCACGCTGCACCAATCAGCCAGCGCCTCGAGGCTTGGGAAATATTGATAGGGCAGATCGTACTTGGTGCGGCTGAAATAGCCGACCTCGCTCTCGAAGGCGGCGCAGCGCGCCGCGATCTTGCGGCCGATCTCGCCCATGCCGTAGACGCCGATGCGCCGGCCGGGCATGCCCGCTTGCGGGCGCATCATCGGCGACTGCCTTGACGCCGCCCAGTCGCCGCTGCGGACATATTGGTCGGCAACCAGGATCCGGCGGGTCGTCGCCAGCATCAGGGTCATCGCGATATCGGCGACCGAGGCCGCATTGGCGCCCGGGCTGTGACCGACTGCGATGTTGCGGGCGGCGGCCGCCTTCAGATCGACACCGTCATAACCGGTTCCATAGCAGACGATGGCGCCGAGCTTTGGAAACAGCTCCATCGCCTCCGCGCCGAGCGGGGTGCCGCCCGCGGTCAGCAGCGCGCGAATGCCGCTCAGCTCATCCGCCGAAAACAGCTCGCACGCGGGCTTGCCACCGGTGTCGAGCAGCTCGAACCGCTCGGCGAAACGCGCCATCATCGACTTGGGAAAGCGCGAGTAGATCAGGACCTTGTCAGCCATTTTTTCTTGTTTCCGGTGAGCGCCGCCAAAAACGACGAGGGGCGGAATCGGTTGCCCAATTCCGCCCCTCGGCCTCATGTAATTTCGAGACCTTAGCCGAGGATGGTGCCCGGCTCGACCTTGACGCCGGGGCCCATCGTCGAGGACACCGCAACGCGCTGGATGTAGGTGCCCTTGGAACCGGCCGGCTTTGCCTTGGCGACGGCGTCCGCGAGAGCCTTGATGTTCTCGACCAGCTTCTCCTCGGAGAACGAGGCCTTGCCGACGCCGGCCTGCAGGATGCCGGCCTTCTCGACGCGGAACTCGACCGAGCCGCCCTTGGCGCCCTTCACCGCACCGGTGACGTCCATGGTCACGGTGCCGATCTTCGGGTTCGGCATCAGGCCGCGCGGGCCGAGCACCTTACCGAGACGGCCGACCAGCGGCATCATGTCGGGGGTGGCGATGCAGCGGTCGAAATCGATCGAGCCGTTCTGCACCTTCTCGACCAGGTCCTCGGCGCCGACGACGTCGGCACCCGCAGCCTTGGCCTCGTCAGCCTTGGCGCCGCGGGCGAACACGCCGACGCGGAGCGTACGACCGGTGCCGTTCGGCAGGGTCACGACGCCACGGACCATCTGGTCGGCGTGACGGGGATCGACGCCGAGATTGATCGCAACCTCGATGGTCTCGTCGAACTTCGCTTTCGCGCGTTCCTTGACCATCTTGATGGCGTCCGCGAGCGGGTAAAGCTTTTCGCGGTCAATGCCTTCGCGGGCTTTGTTCAAACGCTTTCCGATTGCCATGACCGCTTACCCCGCAACTTCCAGACCCATCGAACGGGCGGAGCCCTCGACCATCTTCATGGCCGATTCGATGGTGTCGCAATTCAAGTCCTTCATCTTCTTCTCGGCGATCTCGCGCACCTGCGCCTTGGTCACCTTGCCGGCCTTGTCGCGGCCCGGCGCCTTCGAGCCGGACTGGATCTTGGCGGCCTGCTTGAGGAAGTAGGACATCGGCGGCGTCTTCATCTCGAAGGTGAAGGAACGGTCCGCATAGATGGTGATGATCACCGGGATCGGGGTGTTCTTCTCTTCCTTCTGGGTCTGTGCGTTGAACGCCTTGCAGAACTCCATGATGTTGAGACCGCGCTGACCGAGCGCGGGACCGATCGGGGGCGAAGGATTCGCCGCACCGGCCGGGACCTGAAGCTTCAGGTATCCGGTCACTTTCTTTGCCATGTATCACTCCTGTTGTGCCGGCCAGGCCGGCGGTTTCAGGTTCGTGGTCGGGATCTTGAGCGGCTGGCAACCGCCCTCGTCCTCCCACGGCCTCGTTTTAGAGACGTCGCCGTCTCGACTTTTGTCATGCCCGGGCTTGACCGCGGGCATCCATCAATCTTCGCAAAAGCACTTCTACGAAGAAGATGGATTGCCGGGTCAAGCCCGGCAATGACAAACGATCAGACCTTCTCGACCTGACCGAATTCCAGCTCGACCGGCGTGGCGCGGCCGAAGATCGACACCGCGACCTTTACGCGCGAGCGCGCCTCGTCGATTTCCTCAACCACACCCGAGAACGAGGCGAACGGGCCGTCGGCCACGCGCACGTTCTCGCCGATCTCGAACGACACCGACGCCTTCGGCCGTTCCACGCCCTCCTGCACCTGGTGCAGGATGCGCATGGCCTCGGCTTCCGAGATCGGCATCGGCTTGTTCTCGGCGCCGAGGAAGCCCGTGACCTTCGGCGTGTTCTTGATCAGATGAAACGCCTCGTCGGTCAGCTTCATCTTCACCAGCACGTAGCCGGGAAAAAACTTGCGCTCGGCGTCGATCTTGCGGCCGCGGCGCACTTCCGTGACCTTCTCGGTCGGAACCAGCACCAGCTCGAACAGCTCCTCGAGCCCGCGCTGCTTGGCCTGCTCGCGGATCGATTCGGCGACCTTCTTCTCGAAGTTCGAATAGGCGTGGACGATGTACCAGCGCTTGTCGGACACTTGAGCGGTTGCGGTTGCCATCAGTGAATGCCCAGAAGGAAGGTGATGAGGACGCGGATGATCTGGTCGGCGGCGAAGAAGAAGATCGAGGCGACCGCGACCATGACGAACACCATGATGGTGGTGATCGTGGTCTCGCGGCGGGTCGGCCAGGTGACCTTGGCAGTCTCCGAACGCACTTCCTGCAAGAACTTGAACGGGCTGACTGCCATCGTTTGATGTCCAACGTCCGTCGACAGACGCAAAATGAATTTCAGGGATCCGAACAGCCGACGTTGGCCCAACCCTCTGTCTCGAAGGATGAGCCGGGAACCGGGCTCGATTGTTCGGGGATTTAAAGCCGCGCCGGAGATCCGCGTCTAACGGGCCGGCTGCGAGTGCGGGGTATCTACTGCGGATGGGACCAAAGGTCAAGATATAGAGGGTTCGTGCGGGCAAGCCGCCCTCCCCTGGACGACCATGCAGAGGCCATGTGGATCAAGGACTTATCCACCGCCCGCAAGCCGCCATCCCCGGGGAGGCCTTCAGCCGCCCTGCACCCTCAGTCGGCCCGGTCAACCATGGAAATGCCCGGCAGCGGCACCACGAACTTTCCACCTTCGGCGAAATAGCGGGCGTGCTTGGCTCGGATCGGGTCGACATAGCGCCAGGCGAAGACCACGACGAACGCGGGCTTGCGCTCGTAAAGGGCGGCCGGAGGCAGAATCGGAATGTCGTAACCCGGGCCGGCCATCACGTTCCCCTTGTTGGGGTCGTCGTCCACCAGGAAGTCGATCTTGTTCTCCAGGCCGAACTGCGGAAGCAGGGTCGTGGTGCCGACCGAGACGCCGTAGCCGGCGACCTGCTGACCGCGCGCATGCGCGGCATCGGCCATCGCGACCAGCTCATCGCGGATGGCAGCAATCCTCTTCACATAGGGCGCATAATAGGCCGGCTGATCGACGCCGAGCCGGTCCTCCTCGGCGATGAAGCGGGCGACTTCCGCGGACGGCTTCTTCGTCCCGCCGGCGCGCTGGACCGTCACGCGGATCGAGCCGCCCTTGGTCCAGATGTGCTGGACGTCAATCACTTCCATGCCAAGCCGGGCGAAGAAGCGCGTCAGCGGCTTGATGTTAAAATACGACAGATGCTCGTGATAGACGGTATCGAGAAGGTTCTTCTCGGTGACGTCGACGCCATACTGCGTTTCGAACACGAACAATCCGTCCGGCGCAAGCACATCGCGAACCCCGATCACCAGCGGATCGAGATTGTCGACATTGGCGATCATGTTGTTGGCGATCACGACGCTCGCCGCACCATGGCTCTGCAGGATGCGGTGCCCGATGGCATCGGTGAAGAAATCGCCGATGGTCTCGATCCCCGCTTCCGTCGCGCGCCGCGCGATGTCGACAGCGGGGTCGACACCCAGCACCCGCATGCCACGCTCCCTGAAGAAGCCGAGCAGCGATCCGTCGTTGCTGCCGAGCTCGACGACCAGCGAGCCCGGCGCGATGCCGAAGCGGCTGACGACGTCGTTGGCATAGCCCGCGAAATGCTCCCGCAGGCCGAGCGAGAGCGAGGTGGTATAGACGTAGTTGCGGTACTGGATCTCCGGATTGCCGACATGGAGAATTTGGAGATGGCCGCAGTCCCTGCACAGATGCAGCGCCATCGGTACCGCAGCCCGGAAGACGGGATCATCGACGCTGGCGTTCGGCACCTGGAAGTTCGGCGTGCCAATGGGCATGCCTGCCATCGGGACGACCAGCTCTTGCTTGTCCGAATGACAGAGGCGGCAGGTATGGCGGACGTAGAACAGGTTTTTCATCGTGGAACCGAAAAATGAGATACGCGAGCGAGTGAGATAATCCCACCCTGTGAAGACCAGATCGGCAATGGGCTCAAGCGGGTCATGGGTGGCTCGAGGCTTCCTTGCCCAGCCCGTAGCTGGGGGCTTCCTCCGCCGCCTTCGCCGCCTTGTCCGCCGAATACGAGCCACGCTCCGGACTCGCGAGCCAGATCACGCCGCCGACGAGCCCGATGATCACGCTGATCGCCCCCAGCAGAAGCGAAACCGACAGTGCTTCCTCGGACGGCACCCCTGCCAGACCGAGGCAAGCGACCATCGCCCCCTCACGCACGCCCCAGCCGCTGATCGAGATCGGGACGGCCGTCAACAGCACGACCGGCGGAATCAGGATGCCGGCGTCCAGGATCGAGAGCTGCGCTCCGACTCCGCGCGCCAAGGCGTAGCATGCCGCCGCGGTCACAAGATGGATGAGGAGCGCCGATCCGAAAAGCAGCGCGCGGCGCTCGGACTGCAGGAGAAGAAACCTGACCAATGTTCCGAAGCGGACGAAGCTCGCGATCGCGGGAAGCGCGATGAGGCGTTTCGGCAGACGGTCGAGCGTCAACAGGACCACGGTGCCGGCGACCCCCGCCAGCGTCAGCCCGCCGATGGCCAGAATCGCGGCCTGATTGGACACGCGGGACAGCAGAACCGGCAATCCGGCCACCATCAGCACGATGAGCCCGATCAACGCCGTGAAGCGGTCTGCCGCAACGCCCTTGACCGCCTCCGGCCATTGCACGCCACGTTGGCGCAGCAGCCACATCCGCACCGCGTCTCCGCCGACCGACGACGGCAACACCTGATTGAACCAGAGGCTGATCATGAGGATTCGCCATCCCGCGAGCCAGTCGAGCGACACGCCGAGCGCGCGCATGATCAGCTCCCACCGGCCGTTGAGCACGAAGGTCTGAAAGAAGATCAGCGCAAGCGCGACGACGAACAGGACGGGATCGACCGAGACGAGATGAGCTCGCAATTGGCGCAGGTCGAGCCCGCGCGCAATGTAGACCAGCACGGCGATCGACAGCAGCAGCTTCACCGAAAACAGGGCCGCATGCTTGAAACGCGACTGCATCAGATGCCTGCCTCAGGACGCCGGATATTCTGCACGACCGATGACGAGGTCGATTGCGGCCATCATCCAGAACTGGTGCGTGGTCTCGACAATGTTGTAGCTGCGGCTGTCCACCCAGAAATTGACGTCGCCGAGATTGCGCAGCGGATTGTCCGCGTTCATGCCCGACAGCGTGATCACGTCGAGCTTCATCGTGCGCGCCTGCGCAACCGCGTTGAGGATGTTCTTCGAACGTCCCGACGAGCTGATCGCAACCAGGCAATCGCCGGCGCGCGCATTCAGCCGCACGGCGTGCGCGATCCAGTCCTCGAACCCGTAATCGTTGGCGAGGCACGACATCATGCTCGCATCGCTGAAGCAGAGTGCAGGCACTGACGCATTCTTAGCCAGATCGATCGCCAGATGCGAGGCGATGCCGGCCGAACCGCCATTGCCGATGAAGATGACGCGACCGTCCTGCTCGCGCGTGCGCAACCAGGACGCGCGCGTGGCGGAGATCCTGGCAAAAATACCGTCGTCGACCGCCGTCGCGCGATGCAGGCGCCCCACATAATCGTCGAGGAAGGCCTTGTGATCGGGATCGACGGACTCGGCAGGCATGGGCTGGCGGCTCGATTGCAACATGGTCGGGTGATACCGGCTATTACCGAGGATTGCAAAGGTATAATACTTGCAAAGTTTGCGAGCGGCTGATAGTCGGCTTTCGGGTTTCACTCAACATTGGCGAGCCTGTTTCGCTGGGCATTCGCATCACGGATGTTCCCCATGAAATGCATCGTTACTGGCGGCGCCGGTTTCATTGGAAGTCACCTCGTCGATCGCCTGCTCGATGACGGCCACGAAGTCACAGCGCTCGATAACTTCGTGATCGGACGCGCCGAAAATCTGGCCGCGCGCACCGGTTCGAGCCAGTTGAAGGTCGTGCGGGCGGACGTCACCGACCTCGACGCGATCAAACCGTATTTCCACGGTGTGGATTGGGTCTTCCATCTTGCCGCGCTGGCCGACATCGTTCCCTCGATCGAGTCGCCGATCCCCTATCATCGCGCCAACGTCGACGGCACGGTCAACGTTCTCGAAGCGGCACGGCACGCGGGCGCGAGTCGCTTCGTCTATGCGGCGTCATCATCCTGCTACGGCATTCCGGACGTCTATCCGACGCCGGAGAGCGCCGAGATCCGGCCGATGTATCCCTACGCGCTCACCAAGAATCTCGGCGAGCAGTGCGTCATGCACTGGTGCCAGGTCTACAAGCTGCCTGCCGTGGCGCTACGCCTGTTCAACGTGTTCGGACCGCGCCATCGCACCACCGGCACCTACGGTGCCGTGTTCGGCGTGTTCATGGCGCAGAAGCTCGCGGGCAAGCCCTTCACGGTGGTCGGCGATGGCGAGCAGACCCGCGACTTCACCTTCGTCAGCGATGTCGCCGATGCATTCGTGACCGCCGCGCGCTCCGATGTCTCGCACGAGATATTCAACGTCGGTTCGGACAACACCTACAGCGTCAACCGGCTGGTCGAGCTCCTCGGTGGCGACAAGGTCCACATTCCCAAGCGTCCCGGCGAGCCCGACTGCACCTACGCCGACATCACCAAGATCAAACGGGTCTTGAAATGGACGCCGAAGGTGAGGTTCGAGGACGGCGTCGCGATGATGTTGAAATCGATGGACCAGTACAAGGACGCTCCCCTGTGGACGGTGGACAAGATCGCCGACGCCACCAAGGACTGGTTCAAATATCTCGGTGACGACAACGCTGCGCCGCAGAAGGCAAGCCGTTGAGCAGGTTCGTTCACCCCCGACATTTGCCGCCAGCCGATCATTTCCGGGCCGGCCACCTGAGACCTACCGGCGCGTTAGGTAATCCACATGGGTAATGCTGCGACAGACAAGCTGACCGGCCATCCGGCACCGCACGAGAAGATCAAGACGATCGAGGAGCTGGGCGAGATTGCGCGCGCCGCGCAGGCAAAGGGCCTGACCGTCGCGCTCTGCCACGGCGTGTTCGATCTCGTGCACCTCGGCCACGTCCGGCACATCCTGGCGGCGCGCAGCGAGGCCGATGTGGTCATCGTGACCATCACCGCCGACCGTTATGTCAACAAGGGCCCGGGACGGCCGATCTTTCCGGAGAACATGCGCGCCGAGATGCTGGCCGCGCTCGGCACGGTCGACTGGGTCGGCATCAACCGGACCTCCAGCGCCGAGCCGGTGCTCGATACCGTCCGCCCCGACATTTATGTGAAGGGCTCGGATTACGAAAACCCTGAAGATGACGTCACCGGCAAGATCGCCACCGAACGCGAGGCGGTCGAGCGCCATGGCGGCCGCATCGTCTTCACGCGCGACGTGACCTTCAGCTCGTCGTCGCTGCTGAACCGTTACTTCGACATCTACGACCCCCCTCTGCGCGACTACCTCCAGAAGGTGCGCGAAAGCGGCGGCGCCGAACGCCTGCTGAAGCTGATCGACAAGATCCAGGACATGCACGTCGTGCTGGTCGGCGATACCATTATCGACGAATACCAGTACGTCACAGCGCTCGGAAAGGCCTCCAAGGAGAACATCGTCGCCACCCTGCTCAAGAACGGCGAGCAATTTGCCGGCGGCGTCATCGCTGCGGCCAATCACGTCGCAAGCTTCTGCAAATCGGTCGAGATCGTCACGACGCTCGGTGGCAACGACTACCCCGACGAGTTCATTCGCGCGCATGTCCGCCCGAATGTCACGCTGACGCCGATCCGCATTCAGGGCCGTCCGACCACCCGCAAACTGCGGTACGTCGAGATGGGCTACTTGCACAAGCTGTTCGAAGTCTACACGATGGACGACACGCCGCTCGACGAGGCCGCGCGCAAGGAGATCGACCGCGTCACGGCGGAGCGCGTGCGCGGCGCGGACGTGGTCATCGTCACCGATTTCGGTCACGGCATGATCGCATCCAGCACGATCGACACGTTGATTGCGAACTCCAAATTCCTGGCGGTCAACGCCCAGAGCAACAGCGGCAATCACGGCTACAACCTGATCACGAAGTATCCGCGGGCCGACTACATCTGCATCGACGCGCCGGAAGCGCGGCTGGCGGCCACCGACAAGTTCAACGACATCGCGTCGGTGATCGAGGACGGCCTGCACGGTAAGATCGCCTGCGACAACATGATCATCACGCACGGCTCCTTCGGCTGCTACCCCTTCTCGTCGAAGACCGGCGTCGCGCGCGTGCCCGCCTTCACCAAGACCGTCGTCGACACCGTCGGTGCGGGCGATGCCTTCCTGACGATTACGGCGCCGCTGGTGGCGGCCGGCGGCAATATCGAGGACGTCGCCTTCATCGGCAATGCGGCGGGTGCGATCAAGGTCGGCATCGTCGGTCACCGCAACTCGGTCGAAAAGGCCCCGTTGGTCAAGTTCGTCACCGCATTGTTGAAATAGCGCAAAAGAAAAATTCCGGAGAGCGACAGTGATTGGTCAGAAATGGAACGTGATGGTCACCGGCGGCGCCGGCTATGTCGGCAGCGTGCTGGTTCCCCGGTTGCTGGCGGCGGGCCACAAGGTCACCGTGCTCGACTTGTTCATGTATGGCGAGGACGTCTTCGACGCCGTCCGTGACAATCCCAACCTGCGCCTGATCAAGGGCGACATCCGCGATGAGGCAGCGGTCAATGAGGCCCTGCGCGGCAACAACGCGGTGATCCACCTCGCCTGCATCTCCAACGACCCCTCGTTCGAGTTGGATCCGGCGCTGGGCAAATCCATCAACTACGACTGCTTCCGGCCGATGGTGCGCGCCGCCAAGAAGGCGGGCATCAAGCGCTTCATCTACGCATCCTCCTCGAGCGTCTATGGCATCAAGGACGAGGCCGAGGTAACCGAGGAATTGTCCTGCGAGCCGCTTACGGACTACTCCAAGTTCAAGGCGATGTGCGAGACCGATCTTGCCGACGAGGCCGCGTCCGGCTTCGTCACCTGCACGGTTCGTCCTGCCACCGTCTGCGGCTACGCTCCGCGGCAGCGGCTCGACGTCGTCGTCAACATCCTGACCAATCTGGCGGTCAACACTGGCCGCATCCGCGTGTTCGGCGGAACGCAGAAGCGGCCCAACCTGCACATCGAGGACATGTCCGCGGCCTATCTGTTCCTGCTTCAGCAGGATGACGCGAAGATCGACGGCAAGACCTACAACATCGGCTACGAAAACCACTCGCTGATGAAGATCGCCGACATCGTCAAATCGGTGGTCGGAAGCAATGTCGACGTGGCCGTCGAGCCGACCGACGATCTCCGCTCCTACCACGTGTCTTCGGAGAAGATCCGCCGCGAGCTCGGATTTGCGCCGACGCACACGATCGAACAGGCCGTGTCGGGCCTCGTGAATGCCTTCAAGGCCGGCCGCCTGCCGAACTCGCTCAACGATCCCAGGTATTTCAACATCAAGATGATGCAGAACATCAGCCTGAAGTGAGCGGCGTGCGGATCGGTATCGATTTCGACAATACGATCATCTGCTACGACAAGGTCTTTGCCGCCGCCGCGCGCCAGCGTGGGCTGGTGCCGGGGAGCTGGGACGGGCTGAAGACCGACGTTCGGGACTATCTGCGGTCCCGCGCCGGCGGCGAGCTTGCCTGGCAAGGGTTGCAAGGCTTGGTCTACGGCAAGGGAATTGGCGGCGCCGAGATCTATCCTGGTGTCCGCGAATTCCTCGCCGCGTGCCGCAAAGCCGGCGCCAGCGTCTACATCGTCAGCCACAAGACGCAGTTCGGCCACCAGGATCCCGACCGCGTCGATTTGCGCGAGGCCGCGCGCGGCTGGTTGAGGGCTGCGGGTCTCATCGACACCGCCGACGCGGCGCTGGCCGTGAGCGACATCTATTTCGAGGATACGCTGGCGGCCAAGGTCGAGCGGCTCGCGAGCCTTAAGCTCGATATCTTCATTGACGATCTCGTCGATGTCTTCGAGCAGCCGCATTTTCCGAAAGCGACGCGATCGATCCTGTTCACGCAGTCGCGGCCTCCCCATCCCGAACATTGCGAGCCGATCGCGACCTGGGCCGATATCCACCGCGGAGTGTTTGCGGCATGAGCGAGCCGGACATCAGCGTGCAGGATGCGGTCTCGATCGGCAGCCGCCTCTCCGGGGCGCGGGTCGCGGCCGCCCAACCGGCGCGGTCCGGCGGCAACAACCGGGTGTTTCGGCTGGAGATGGCGGAGGGACCGCCCCTCGCCCTCAAGCACTATCCGTCCGACGGGCGCGATCGCCTGGGACAGGAATATGACGCGCTCTCGTTTCTGTTGCGCCACGGCATCACATCGACGCCGCGCCCTATCGCGAAAGATCCGGCGGCATTCTGCGCGCTGTATCAATGGTTCGACGGTGACGCGGCGGTCCTGCATCCCCGGCATGACGATGCCGACCAGCTGGCCGATTTCCTGATCGAGCTGCAAAGGCTGCGCAACGCTGAAGGCGCACAGACTTTGCGGAACGCGTCAGCCAGCATCTTTTCGCCCGAGGAGGCCATCGCCCAATACGAGCAACGCCTGGACGGACTGAGGCGGGCCACGGGTGATCATCCGGACCTGCATGCGTTCATGGACGACAGCCTGGCACCCAGCACAGCCATCGCAATCCGGCAACTCCGTCGATGCTATGCGGAACTGGGCCTGGATCCCGCCGCGGACCTCGCGCCCGCCCATCGCGCATTGAGCCCGTCGGATTTCGGACTGCACAACGCGCTGCGTGCCGACGACGGCAGCCTTCGATTCATCGACTTCGAATATTTCGGCTGGGACGATCCGGTCAAGCTGGTGTCCGACACCGCGATCCATCCCGGCAGCGATCTGCCCGAGGCCAGCGCAAAGCGATTGGTGGAACGGCTCTCGCGGACCTTCGAGGCTGGGGATGACGCGTTTGCGATCCGCCGTGACGTACTGTATCCTGTGTTCGGGGCGATTTGGTGCCTGATTGTCCTGAATGCCTATTTGCCGGAAAGCCGCTCCCGGCGAGCCCTGGCTGCGCAAGGTGGCGATCTCTCGGTCCGCCTTGCCGGCCAGCTCGACAAAGCCCGCCGGCTCCACCAAACGATTTGCCAACGTGATCCAGATCTCACCCCACGCTGAAGCCGCCCTCACCTGCACGCTGGACGAGCGCAGCCTTTATTTGCGCCGCCTGGTGCTCGGTTCTGTCCGTTCTGCGGGACGCGGACATGTCGGACCTGCCCTGTCGCTGATCGAGATGGTCCGCGTGCTCTACGACGACGTGCTGCGGATCGATCCGAACTCCCCGCGCGATCCCAATCGCGACCGCGCGATCCTCAGCAAGGGGCACGGTTGTCTGGCGCTCTATGCGCTCTTGGCCGATCGCGGCTTCTTCCCGCTGTCGGAGCTGGAAGGCTTTTGCGGGCCCGACAGCATTCTGGGCGGACATCCCGAATACGGCATGGTGCCGGGCGTCGAGGCCTCGACCGGCGCGCTCGGCCATGGCCTGTCGATCGGTGTCGGCCTCGCGCTCGCCGCGCGCATGCGCGAGCGCAGCTACCGGACTTTCGTGCTGCTCGGCGACGGCGAGATCAACGAGGGATCGGTGTGGGAAGCCGCAATGGGCGCGGCCAAGCACGGGCTCGACAATCTGGTCGCGATGATCGACTACAATAAGCTCCAGAGCTATGGCCCCACCGACTACGTCCTGCCGCTGGAGCCGCTTGCGGACAAGTGGCGCAGCTTCGGCTTCGCCGTGCAGGAGCTCAACGGCCACGACGTCGGCGCCCTGCGCACTGTCCTGAAGCAGGTCCCGGCCGTTCCGGGCAAACCCACCGCGATCATCTGCCATACCGTCAAGGGCAAGGGTCTTCCGGCCGCGGAATCCAACGCCGATTGGCATCACAAGAACAAGCTGACCGACAGCGAGCTCGACGCCATCCGCGTCGCCGTCGGCGATTTTTGATCGGCTCCCCATGCGCAACACAGCGATGAACATGGTCCACAAGCTCGCCGCGCGTGACGAGCGGGTGCTTTACATCGGCTCCGATCCCGGCGCGGGCACCTTGCGCGCGATGAGCAAGGAGTTTCCCAAGCGCCATCTGATCGAGGGTATCTCGGAAGCGCATATCATCGGCATGTCGGCCGGTCTCGCGATGGAAGGTTTTGTTCCTTACGTGAACACCATCGCAACCTTCCTGACCCGGCGCTGCTATGAACAGGTGGCCGTGGATCTGTGCCTGCACAATCTGCCGGTGCGGCTGATCGCCAATGGCGGCGGGCTCGTCTACGCGCCGCTCGGCCCGACCCACCAGGCGATCGAGGACATCGCGATCATGCGGGCGCTGCCGAACATGACCGTGATCTGCCCGTGCGACGCCGACGAGGCGGCGCGCATGATGGAGCAGACGCTGGACTGGAAGGGCCCGATCTACATCCGGCTCGGCAAGGGCGGCGATGCCATCGTCTCCAAGGCCGAGCACGGCTTTGAGATCGGCAAGGCCATCCTGATGCGCCCGCAGGGCGACGTCCTCATGGTGACCACCGGCATCATGCTCCAGCGCGCCCTCGCTGCGGCCGACCTGCTGGCCGCGCAAGGCATTCGCGCCGGCATCCTGCACATGCATACGGTGAAACCGTTCGATACCGCGGCATTGCTGCAGGCGATCCGTGGCACCAGGCTCGTCGCGACGCTGGAGGAGCACGTGCCTTCCGGCGGCCTTGGCAGCGCGGTCGCGGAGACGCTGATCGACAAGCTCGGCTCCGGCTTCCCTGCGATGCTGCGTCTGTCGCTGCCGGACCGCTTCATGCACAATTACGGCTCGCAGGACTCGCTGCTGAAGAAGCACGGCCTTTCCGCCAGCGCGATTGCGACCTCGATCGAGCATGCGCTCGCGTCGTCGCGCACCCCCTCCCCTCAACTTCATTCCACCTGACGGATCACATGTACGACGTTCGATATTCCTACCTGCTCGAGCAATTCGCCGATCCCGCACCGATCCTCGCCGAGATCGGCCGCCTGGTGGCGACCGGTGACTTCACCCTTGGCAAGCCCGTCGCCGAATTCGAGAAGCGCTTTGCCGAGCTGATCGGCGTGCGTCATGCCATCGGCGTCGGATCGGGCACCGACGCGCTCAAGTTGCCGCTCAAGGCCCTCGGCATCGGCCATGGCGACGAGGTCATCACCGCCGCCAACACGTTCATCGCCACCGTCGGCGCGATCGCCGAGACCGGCGCGACGCCGGTGCTGGTCGACTGCGACGATTCGTTCTGCATGAACGTCGACCAGGTCGAGGCCGCCATCACCAAGAAGACCAAGGCGATCATGCCGGTGCAGCTCACCGGCGAGGTCACCGACATGGGCAAGCTGATGGCGATCGCCCAGCGCCACAACCTTCCCGTGGTCGAGGATGCCTGCCAGGGCATCCTGTCGGAGTTTGCCGGAAAACGTTCCGGCACCCACGGCATCGCGGCTGGCTTCTCCCTGCATCCGCTCAAGAACCTCAACGTCTGGGGCGATGCCGGCGTCGTCGTCACCAATGACGACGGCATGAACGAGAAGCTCCGCCTGATCCGCAACCACGGCATGAAGAACCGCGACGAGATCGCGATCCTCGGCTGCAATTCGCGCCTCGATTCCCTGCAGGCGGTGGTCGGCAACTGGCTGATCGGCCAAACCAGCGAGATCACGCGCCGCCGGATCGAGAATGCGGCGTATTACGATGCAGGTCTCGCCGGCCTGCCCGGCCTGCGCATCCCGCCGCGCCGGCCCAACGTGAAGCACGTCTACCATCTCTACATGGTGTTCGCCGAGCGCCGCGACGAGCTCTACAAATACTGCCTGGACAACGGCATCGAGGCCAAGATCCACTATCCGATCCCGCTGTATCAGCAGGAAGGCCTGAAGCATCTCGGCTACGCGCCCGGCACCTTCCCGGTCACCGACCGCCACGCCAAGGAAGTCATCAGCTTCCCCGTCGACCAGCATCTGACGCGCGCGCAGCAGGACCGCGTCATCGAGACTGTCAGGAAGTTCTGCCATGGACGCTGACACCGGCCGCCGGCGCATCGGTTACGTCAATCTTCCCGCGCAATTCGAGGAAGAACGCGCCGAGATCATGCAGGCGGTGGAGGGCGTGTTCCAGCGCGGCGATTTCATCGGCGGCGCGGCGGTCGCCAAGCTCGAGGAGGAATTGTCGGCCTATCTCGGCTCGCCGCACGTGGTGACGCTGAATTCCGGTACCGACGCGCTGATCCTCGCCATGCGGGCGCTCAACATCGGCCCCGGCGACGAGGTCATCACCCCGCCGAATTCGTTCGTGGCATCGACCGCCGCGATCATCGCGGTCGGCGCCACGCCGGTGTTTGCTGACGTGCTGCCGGACCAGAACATCGATCCGGCCGCGGTCGAGGCCGCCGTCACCCCGCGCACCAAGGCGATCATGCCGGTGCATCTGACCGGGCGCATGGCCGACATGACCCCGCTGATGGCGATCGCGGACAAGCACGCACTCGCCGTGATCGAGGACAGCGCACAGGCGATCGGCTCGACCTATGATGGCCGGATGAGCGGCACCATCGGCACGTTCGGCTGCTTCTCCGCCCACCCCCTGAAGAATCTCAACGCCGCGGGCGATGCCGGTTTTCTCGTCACCACCGACGCCGGGCTCGCCGCGAGAATCCGCCGGCTGCGCAATCACGGCCTGATCAACCGCAGCGACGTCCAGGAATGGGGCATCGTGTCTCGGCTCGACACGCTTCAGGCCGAGGTGCTGCGCATTCGCCTGCGTCACCTGCCGTCGGTGATCGAACGCCGGCGGCGCAACGCCGCGCAATATCGCGCCGAGCTTGCCGGCTTGCCTCTGTTCATTCCGCCCTGCCGGAACATCGAGTTCAACACCTTCCACACCTTCGTGGTGCAGACCGACCGTCGCAACGACTTCCAGAAATATCTTGCCGACAAGGGCATCGAGACCGCGATCCACTATCCGGTCCCGATCCACCTGCAGCCGGCAGCGGCGCATCTGGGCCATGGCCGCGGCGCGTTCCCGGTGACGGAACGGCAGGCAGACCAGATCCTCACCCTTCCCATCAACCAGTTCCTCTCGGCCTCCGACATCAGCTATATTTGCGCGACCGCCCGGGAGTATTTTGCATGACGGACACGGACTTCCTGCACGCCGACGAGCAGGCGCTGGCGCAGCGCTTCATCGACGATGGCTTCGTCACCACGCCGGCCGACGATCGCGCCGGGCTCGACCGGATCCAGCGTCGTGCCGCCGAGCTCGCAGCGGACTATCTGAAGCTGCCGCACAGCAACGATCCCTACGCGATGCTCGACACCATCCACACGCGGGTCAGCGTGGATGATCTCAACGGATTGCGGCTGCACGTCTTCAACGGCCTCAACGCCGAGCCGTGGTTCCGGCCGACCTACTTCCGTCTGGCGCGCTCGACGATCGAGACCATCGTCGGCAACGAGCTTTGCATGCAGCGCCGCGTCAATCTCAGCATCCAGCTTCCCGGCGACAGCTCATCGCTGCTCGCCACCCATTCCGACGTGTGGTCGGGCGACTCGCCGTTCGAGGTCGTGGTGTGGGTGCCGCTGGTCGATGTCCATCGCACCAAATCGATGTATCTGCTGCCGCCGTCCCTGAACGGCGACATGCAGGACCGGATGGCCAGCCTGCGCAGCGCCGAAGAGCTGTACAAGAGCATCAAGCCGCACGCGACCTTCATCGAAATTCCCTACGGTCACGTCATGCTGTTCAACCAGACCCTGATGCACGGCAATCGCGTCAACGAGGAAGCCGGCACGCGCTGGAGCATGAACTGCCGCTTCAAGAGCATCATGTCGCCCTACGCGGACAAGCGCTTCGGCGAGTTCTTCGAGCCGATCCTGCTGCGCCCGGCGACCCGGGTCGGTATGCAGTACAAGCTGCCGGGAGGCTTCCATGGCTGAGCGAGCCGGCCATCGCGGCTATATCGGCGCCCGGCCGCTGAACGGCAGCCGCACCCCCCAGCACGTCCAGAACATCGTGATCCGCGACTATGCGCGGCGGAAGAACCTGCATTATCTGCTGAGCGCCGCCGAGCACACCATGCCCGGCAGCTACATGGTGCTCGAGGACATCCTGGACGAGCTGCCGCAGCTGCGAGGCCTGATCCTCTACAGCATCTTCATGCTGCCGCCCGACGAGGCACGGCGGCGGCAAATTTACGACCGCGTGCTGCGCGAGGGCTGCGACCTCCACGCAGCGGTCGAGGAGATCACGCTGTCGTCGCAGAAAGACATCCAGGCCGTTGAGGACATCCTGCTCGTCAACAAGTTCGCGACCATCCTGTGATGATGCCGCGGACCGGTTGGGCCCCATGACCGAGATCAACCTGCTTCAGCCGATGCACGCATCGACAAAGCGGAACTACGTCCAGCGCGTGGTCGAGCACGACAAGGCTGAATCCGCCACCGTCGCGCGGCAATGGGGACGCGATTACTGGGACGGCGACCGGCGCTACGGCTACGGCGGCTATCGCTATGACGGACGGTGGCGCCCGCTGGCCCAGACCCTGATCGATCGCTACGGCATCAAGCCGGGCATGAGCGTGCTCGACGTCGGTTGCGGCAAGGGCTACCTGCTCTACGAGTTCACCCAGCTCGTCCCCGACCTCAGGATCGCCGGCATCGACATCTCCGAGTACGGCATCGCCAACGCGAAGGAGGAGGTGCGGCCGCTGCTCCAGGTCGGCAGCGCCGTCGAGCTTCCCTATCCCGATCACTGCTTCGATCTCGTCGTGTCGCTCGGCGTGCTGCACAACCTTCCGCTCGAGGACGTGTTCCGCGCGGTCCCTGAGATCGAACGCGTCGGACGCGGCACCTCGAAATATCTGATGGTCGAATCCTTCCGCAACGAGTGCGAGAAGGCGAACCTCCTCTACTGGCAGCTCACCTGCCTGAGCTTCCACGGTCCGCAAACATGGGCCTGGATCTACGACAAATGCGGGTACCGGGGCGACCATGGGTTCATCTTCTTCGAATGAAGCAGGCTTGCGCGGGACGACCTCGTTGCGCGCGCAAAATCCGGAAGTGTACTATTCGGACGACGCCATCGTCACCGCAGACGACGCCACGATCGCGGAGCTGAAGCGCATCGCCGCCGGCAACCCGCGCCTGCGCAGCCGGCTGTGCACGCATCCCGATCCCTCGTCCAACCTGCACGAGATGCTGATCGTGCATCATCGCGAGGCCTATGTCCGGCCCCACAAGCACCTTGGCAAGCCTGAATCGTTCCACGTGATCGAGGGCACCGCGCAGGTCGTGATCTTCGAAGATGACGGCCGCATTCGCGATGTGCTCGAGATGGCGCCCTATGGCCAGGGCAAGCGTTGCTATTACCGCATGCCGGAAAAGGTCTTCCACTCGATCCTGATCACCTCGGAATGGCTGGTGTTTCACGAAACCACCGCCGGCCCGTTCGATCCCTCCCGCACCGCATTTCCCGACTGGGCACCCGACGGCAGCGATGCCGCCGCGGTCCAGGCCTACGTCACAAGAACCGGTACGCTCGCCGCGGAGCATCTGGCGAGACAATAGACTCCGACCGCTATCGCGGCTCGACGATCCCGCCGTGACTGATCGAGGACGACACCAGCCGATGAAGCCGCCTGCAAAAGCACTGGTTACTCTGGCCAAGTTCGCCGTCTCGATCGGTATCCTCATCCTGTTGGTGCGTACCCAGGATCTGTCGTCCCTGAAAGCCGATCTTCTCGCCGTCCGATTGGACATGCTGGCATTCGCCGTGCTGCTGCTGTTCGCCCAGACCTTCGTGCTCTGTCATCGCTGGATCCTGATCCTGCGCGCCATGAACGTGCCCCTGGATTGGCTGACCGGCTGGCGCATTCTCATCGTGAGCACCTTTTTCAATCAGGTGCTGCCCGCGGGCGGCGATGCCGTCCGGATCTGGATGCTGCGGCGGCACGGCGTTCAATGGTCGCCAACGATCAGCAGCATCGTGGCCGATCGCTTCCTCGCGCTGCTGGCGCTCGGTACCGTGATATTGGCGGGAATGCCGTTTCTGCTGCCGCGGATCGGCGATAACTCGCTCCTCGTCGCGATCGTCATCGTTCTCGCATCCGCGTGTTTCGGCCTCATCGCCCTCGCCACCCTGAACCGGTGGCCGCCTCGCATGATCGCTGCCGTGCCGGCGCGGATCGTGCAATTCGCCATGCTGGTCAGGGCTCCGCTGGCGGCTAAAGGGCGCGGAACGCTGATGGCGGCCGCCATCATCATCCATCTGATCACGGTCGCAGCCTGTGATGTCCTTGCGATCGGCCTCGACGCGCCACTCTCCGCGCTTGATGCATTCGTTCTCGTTCCGCTTGTGATTCTGTCGTCCGCGGTGCCGATCTCGATCGGCGGATGGGGCGTGCGGGAAGGCGCAATGGTTGCAGCGCTTGGCCTGGCCGGGATCGCATCCGACAAAGCGCTCGCGATATCGGTCTTGCTCGGTCTCGGCGGCCTGATCGTGGGCCTGTTCGGCGGCCTGGTGTGGCTGGCTGCGCCGGAGCGCGCCAATTTCAGCGCCGACCAGGCACGAGCCGTCGCCGAACCGACTGACGCCGCATCGGTCTAGCAATGGCCAACATCGCACAAGATCAAGCTATGGGAGCTGCCAAGGTGCGCTTGCCCACCATCCTCGCGGCGTGGCTGCGGCGCGTACTTATTTTCGTGCCGGCGGCTGTCTCGATCTGGTGCCTGAATCAGCCTGGCACGTACCGGACGTTGCTATTCGAGGGCGGTTGGACGACGCGTTTCTACGTCGTCGCCTGGATCGTCCTGACGCCGTATCTTGGCTGGCTCATCATGGCGACCGGCCGCCTGACCTTCTCGCTCATCAAGCACGAACCCGCCCAACGGGTTGACGAGTTCTTCGTTGGTGCAGCCACGCTGATCTTGGCGGGATCCGGGCTTGGCTTTCTGTCGCTTCTCTATCCGCAAATCGTGCTCGGGTTATCGATCGCACTTCTGTTGTGGGACCTGCGGAGTGTCTGGAAGCCGCAGAAGCTCGCGCCAAGTTTCTCGCTGCTCGCGCTATCGCTGCTCGGCCTTTGGCTTCTGGCGATGGTGTTTCTGGATCGCGCCGTCATGCCTGACGTCGTTTCGACCGACGTTCAGCAGCTCTATGCACCCTATCTTGCGGAAGTTGCGAGAAATCACAGCACTTGGCTCGCGGCAGACAACCCCATCTTCTCCGACTTCGAGATCGGCCACGGAAACGGGCTGCACTTATGGCTGGCAACGTTTCTGCCTCCACACGTCGCCCAGATCGTTTCATTTCTCTATTTCGTCGGGATCGGCGCGGTCATTTTCGAACTCGTCCGCATCGTCCTGCCATTGCAGGCTCTGGGATGGCGGTGGCAAGACGCAGCGGTACCGATTGCACTCGGCCTGGCCATCCTCGGCCTTACTTGGCCCAAGACGGTGCCGAGCGTTACACCCGGTCTCCACACTATGGAATTCGGGAAGTACCATCTGCAGACCGCGGCGTTCTTCGTCTATTTCCTGCTGGTTGTCACTCGGTCTTCCCAACGCCGAGACAGGCTTGCCGCCGGCATTTGCGCCTTTGCCATCACCGCCTCCTATCCGCTCTACGCCGCGTTTGTCTGGTTGATTTCAGCATTGGGAATGCTCACCAAGGCACTTCAGCGAGACCGATCAGGACTCATGACCGGCGCGCTGCTCGGGCTGGGCGCGATCGCAGGATGCATACTGGCCTTTTCTATTAACTATCTCTACCTGGGAATACCGGCAACCAACCCGTACTCGCTCTTCCGGAACGTCGCGTCGGTGGAACGTTTCTCAGAATTCGGCAGCCTCGATATTCTGGATTTTTTCGTTCTGGCGCAGTCGCTGGAGGTCAGCGATTTCTTCAGCAATGCGGGATTGTTCGCCTTCTTCAAGCAGGTCAAGTCCGTTCTCCTGGTTGCTGTTCTTCTCGCGGCGACGACTTGGGCGGTGGTTTTCGCCGACTGGAAGCTGTTTCCCGATTGCTCCGACGTCTCGAAGTCGCGGACATTGCCCAATCCCGCGGGGCTTTTCATCGTCATCGCCTACTTGGCCAGCGTCCGCCTTCTGGACATGACCTTGAATATCCCGAGCTTGATCAGGCTATCCGTTCACGCCAACGCTCTATTCCCGCTTGCAACTGTCGCAATCGCTTGTTGGGGCCTGCTCATCATCCGGCGGTTGACCCCGATTTGGTTCGCCGGGCGCCATGCTCCTGAAGTAGCTGTTCTGGCGCTCTTGATCGCCTCTGCCTGCACAACCGTGTGGTATCCCTGGCGAAGCTTTAGGGATGACGGGGCGATCGCTTTTGCAAGCGGACGTCCCCTTCGCCAGATGCCGCGTGTCGCCCTGGACTGGCAACGCTGTGACGAGCTGCAGCAATCGACGGGCTCTGACCGCATTCTGCCTCTCAATGGCTATCGCACGATGGTGCCATGCTATTTCTCGCCCCTGCTCACGCGAGGCAAGATCATTCATACCTATGAAAGCGATGTCGCGCGCGATTTCAGAAAGATCGCGGCGGGCAGCGCTGACACGGCAGAAGCCACGCTTCGCGCGCTGGGAGTGAATCTCTTTTATGTCCAGAAGGAGAATTGCGATTTTTGGCTGAATGGGTTCTCTGACCTTTTTCGGAAAGACGAACTGCCGAAACGCTTTACTGTTCGCACGGAGACCCCGGATTACTGGCTGTTGACGTGGAAGAATGGCAATCAGCCGATGAGTCCAGATGCTGAGGCCGAGATCTCGACGCTTAGGACGAGATCGAAAGATATCTACCGGGAAGCCTATGGCGTGGAACCATTCGAGGCGATCAAGCACGGTCTGCCATCAAACGACAAGCGCAGAGATCTCAAGGCTCTCGAACAACTCTCCAAATGCCGCTGAGGAGTTGCTGATTTGACGAGGGAAAGCGATCTTGCACGAGGATTTGCACATGCGTTTCGGTAGCTGCCCGTCCTGGAGGAGCACACGCTGGCAAACAAGCGCGCGCGCCGCCTTGATGACAGCTCCGCTCCTCGTCGCTGTATTGGGCCTTCTGGTGAAGATTCCTCCCGAGGTCCAATTTTTCAGCGGCGGCTACCTGACAGCGTGGAACAGCTTGTGTCTCGCCATCCTCGCTCCCTATGTCGTTCTCGCGTTTATCGGAATGGGGGCCCTGTTCGTCCGCCCACTCGCCGGCGAAGATATCTACCTCGACATGGCTGACTTGCTCGTGCTGCAGTTCTTCGGCGGTGCGGCTCTTTGCAGTTTGATCGGCGTCTGCCTTGGCGCGGCTGGACTGCTCTTCCCGTGGATCACCATCCCGTTCCTAACGGGCCTGGTCTTCTGGTATCTTGCGCAGCATCTGGATCGGCCATCCCGCATCCATTGGACACCATCGACGGCAGCCGAATGGCTGCTGATCGGGTTACTGGGTTTATCCGCGCTCGTACTCCTGCTCGTGAAGGGCGTCGTGCTCGACGCGACCCGCGGCGATATCCCGCAACTTTATCTTCCGCTCCTCGCTGACCTGCAGAACCGGCACACCCTCTGGCTCGATCGCGAAGAACCGAAACTGTTCTGGTTCCTGCTCGGCCGTGGCCACGGGGCCGACATGTTGCTTGTGAGCTTCGGAGGTCCGATCGCTCATCAAATCCTCTCTGTTGTCTACTTGCTGTCGATCACGGCGTTGGTCCATCGCATGGCGGCGCGGCTGACAACAGGCTGGATATTGCCGGGCTGTGCGGCCTTGATCGCAATGTGGTCGAGCTTTATCGGACTGGAAACTGGACGCTTCCACTACGAGACAGGGGCCTTCCTCCTGTTTGTGTGTTGGGCCGGGGTCCTCTATGCCACCACAAAGGTCCGCGTAATCTTCCGTGCCTTGGTACCGGCCGTGATATCCATCGCGATCATGGTCCCCCAGGCCGCAATCATCGCCGCAGCGTTCTTGATGGCGGCAGCAGGAGCCGGGTGGTTTGCTCACGGCCCGCGCGGTTTCGTGCGGCCGCTCGTAGTGGCCACAATCGGTCTTGGCACAGCGGCTCTTAGCCTCCTGGTCAACCAGATCTATCTCGGCATCGCCGAGGTCAATCCGATCGGCGTATTCATGCCGCTCATCAACGTGGAGCGCTTTCGCCAAATCTCTAGCTTGGATCTCATGGTCTACGTGAACAACGCGCAGGGCATCAAATACGCAGGATTTTCGATGCTCGACATCGTGGCCGCTGCGCGTCGCTTCTGGATAGTGCTCTCCGGCCTGTTCCTTGCGGCGAACTTCTGGGCGTACCCGGCTTTCATTGTCGCATGCGCCGCCTTGCTTGACGTGCGGCAACCACAGAAGAACGGCCCCTTCGTCGTTGGCCTCGGGCTTTCGCTGCTTGCCATAGTTTGCCTCATCACTCTCACTTCGCATGGAAGTTTGGAGCGCATGCTGGCCTTCCGATCAGTCGCAACTCCTCTGATTGCCACTTTAGCAATAGTGCACCTTACCGGCGTCTTTCGACGATATCGATTCAAGGATCGTTTCAGTTCCCTGCCAGCTGCGACAGTTGCCGTCTGTTTGGCGGCCCTGGTTGCGATCGTGGTAGCAAGGTCGCAGGGCGAGATAACCCGCGCGCGTGTGCAAGGTGCCTTGGCATATGTCACCGGCCGCATCGGCCTGGTTGGCACTTCCCCGTCCTTTGACGATCTGGACCCGCGCCGCTGTCGGGAGGTCTCGCGCCACGTTCCATCCGCCTGGCACATTCTGCCCGTGAATTCCGCTCTGCGTTTCCTGCCGACCTGCGCCGAATCCCCTCTCCTGCCGTCCGGCCGAGTGGTCGACACCCTCCATCCGGTGTTCCTGCCGGACTATGGAGACGTTCTGCTCGGACCGTCCCCACTCAGCATTGCCGCCTTGCGCCGGCACAATGTGAATGCCTTTTACATCGAGAGCAACAGGTTGGACTTCTGGGCGCACGGGCAGAGCCCGCTCTTCGATGCAGACAGCATGCAGCGCAATCTAGACGTGCTCCACGTCGGAGCCGACTACATATTGCTGACGTGGAAGGGATTGGGAGTCGAAATGAGCGACGCGCAAGTTGCAGCAATCACCGAGCTGCGGAACCGTAGTCGCGTGACCGGTGGAAGCAAAGAGTATTGGGAGGGCATTGCAGCACTTGCCGCATGGCGGTCCCAGCAAGACTCCGGCCGAAAGTGAAGAGCAGCGTGCTCCCCTACATGCCGCACGGCAGCGGAGGGCGCTGGAAGTTTTCGCGGCCGTCGGCCCCCACGATGGTCATCGCAAATCCTGCCGAACTGGCTCCGTTTCTGAACGGCCGGCCATCCGACAAGATGCTCGCGGACAGCGTGGAATCCTAACTTATCAATTGAGGTGAACGCTGGGGCCCTATATAGGCGTACAATGGCTGTCAGCTGCGGGCCGCAATGGCTCGGGACGCCGATTCACAACTGTTCCTGCAAAGAGCCAAAGCCGTGACCGACCATTGCCGCCTCTGCCATTCGACCAACCTGCGACCGGTCATCGACCTCGGCCTGATGCCGATTGCGCATCGGCTTCGGCATAGCCGAAACGAGCAGGAGGAACGGTATCCGTTCGAGGTGCTCGCGTGCGGCGAATGCGGCCTGCCGCAGATCGTCAAGCCGATCGATCCCGACATCCTGTACCGGCAGTTCAACTACAATTTCAGCAGCTGGAAGCCGGAGCCGCACCAGGTCGACGAGCTCGACACCATCGCAAAATTCTCGAAACATCAGTCCGTGTTCGAGATCGGATGCAACGATGGCCTGTTCATGGACAGGCTGCGCGAACGCGGCGCGAAGGTCTTGGTGGGCGTGGAGCCCAACCCCGTGTCGGGCAAGATAGCCCGCGAGCGCGGCATCAAGGTCTATTCCGACATGATCAGCCCGGCGCTGTGTCACGACGCGGTCGCCCAGGCCGGCAAGTTCGACCTCGTCGTCTCGCGTCAGGTGCTGGAGCACATCGTCGATTTCGAGAACTTCTTCGACTGCGTGAAGATCGCGCTGCGCGAGGACGGGCTGCTGTTCATCGACGTGCCTGATTTCGCGCCCGGATCTACGGCGGGAGATCTCTCCGTCCTCTGGGAGGAGCACGTCAGCTATTTCACCGAACCGACCCTGCTCGCGCTCTTGGCGCGTCACGGCTTCGAGGCGGTGTCCGTGAAGAAATACAATTTCAGCGGCGGCAGCCTCGCGATCGCGGCCCGCCGTGCCGCGGGCGACGTGACGCCGCCGCCTACGCCGTCCGGCGTCGGCGAGAAATTCGGTCAGCGCGCACGGGAATATGGCGCGCGCCTTCGTCCGATCCTCGCCAAGGCCCGCGCCAATGGTGCCGAGATCGCCATCTACGGCGCCGGCTGCCGCGCCTGCACCTTCACCAATGCCCACGAGCTGGCGGATCTCGTCGATCTCTCGGTCGATGATCAGAAGGAGCGCCAGGGCTTATTCCTGCCCGGCACCGGCATTCCTATCCGCTCGCCGGATGACCTCGCCGGCAAGTCAAATCCGCTCGTCTGTCTTCTCGCCGTGAACCAGGAAAACGAAGCCAAGGTCAGCAGCCGGCTGCGCGAGAACGTGAAGCGGCCGCTGCACATCGTTTCGATCTTCGCGCCCTCCGACATCTGGAGCGAGCTCGACCGCCTCGAGGCGGCCGCAGGGTCGCGGCATGGCTGAGGACAAGCTCTTCAACTACTACGAACGTCAGGATGTTCTGCCGACGTTCGGAAATTTCAAGTCGTCGGCCGAGCTCGAAGCCTATGCCAGCCAGCGGCGCGAGCTGTTCTCGGACAAGCTGGTGCTGCCGCCGCGGCTGTTCCGCGGTGCCGAGGTGCTCGAATTTGGTCCCGATTCCGGCGAGAACGCTTTGGTGTTTGCGGGCTGGGGCGCGAATATGACGCTCGCTGAACCGAACCGGCATGCACACCCGAAAATTCAGGCCTATTTCGCGCATTTCGGCCTGACCGAGCGTCTCCGCGAGCTCGCGCTCGCCGATGTCGAGGGCTTCCGCAGCGATCGCCGCTTCGACATCATCGATGCCGAAGGATTCATCTATACGGTGCAGCCGAGCGAAAAATGGCTCGGCATTTTTCACCGGCTGCTCAATCCGGATGGCTACGCCGTCGTCTCCTATTACGAGCGCTATGGCGGCTTCTTCGAACTGGCGCTCAAGGCGATCCATGCGGCCGGCAAGGTGTTGACAGGCCGTCCTGCGCTCGAAACGGCGAAGACGCTGTTCGATGCGAAGTGGAACAGCATTCCGCACACCCGCAGCTTCGAATCCTGGCTGATGGACGTGCTGGAAAATCCCTTCGTCCGGTATCGGTACTTCCTCGACGCAGCGGCCTTGTGCACGGCAGCGCATGAACAGGGATTCGACATCCATTCGGCATGGCCAGCCTATCGCGACGGCCTGGACGTCTACTGGCACAAGAAGATCCTGTCCGACGACGAGAAGCTGCGGCGCGCGACGCGCCATCTCGACCGCAGCCGCCTGAGCTTCCTCGGCGGACGAAAGCTCTACCTGGTCGGCAAGGCCGATGCCGTGCAGGAGATCTCGGCATCGATCGAGGCGCTGGTTCTCGACGTCGATGCGATGATCGACGATCCCTTCGGCGCGAGCCTGCCGCGCGTGATCGCGAGCCTCGCGTCGCTACGCGAGACGATCCGCACGACGGACATCCTCGCCGACGATGCCCCCGATATCGAAACCATCGTTGCGACGCTCGACAGTTTCCATCGCATCTTCGGCGCGATCGGGCGACGGGATGCGTCCGCGGTCGCTGCCCTCACCCAGACTGATCCGGCGTTCATCAACACCTGGGGACAGCCGGCACATTTCCTCGTCATCCGGAAGCGCTTCAAGGGATCGTAGCCAGTGAAGCCAGGCATTGGCATCATCGGAACGGGCATGGTCGGCCAGATGTGCCACCTTGCCAATTTCGCCGCCAATCCCGCCTGCCGCGTCGTCGCGATCGCCGATCTTCGGCCGGACCTTGCGGCCGCCGCTGCGCAGAAATTCGGCATTCCCCAGGTTTACGGCACGCATCGGGAGCTGCTCGCAGATAGTGCGGTGTCCGCCGTCGTGGTCGTGACGAAGCGTCGCGCCACCGGCCCGATCGTGCTGGACGCGTTGAACAGCGGCCGGCACGTGCTGTCGGAAAAACCGATGGCCTACACGACGGCTCAGGCTACGTCGCTAGTCGAAGCGGCACGGCGGCAAAACCTCGTCTACAGCATCGGCTACATGAAGCGTCACGATGCCGGTGTGGCACGGGCGCTCGAGGTGCTGGCGCGGCTGCGCAAGGACCAGTCGCTCGGACGCGTTGTCCGCGCCAAGGGCTGGTGCTTCGGCGGCGACACCGGTCGATCACGCGACAATTTCGTGATGACCGGCGAAGCACGGCCGGACGGGATCGAGCTCTGGCAGGATGGTCCCGACTGGATGCCGCGCGCGCTGCGCCCCGGCTACGACAATTTTCTGAACGTCTTCAGCCATATCATCAACCTGGCGCGCTACCTGCTCGGATCGTCGCCAACGGTCGCCGAAAGCTCTGTCGAGACTTCGGGAGCCGCGCGCATCACCCTCGACTTCGACGGCATCGCGTGCACGCTGGATCTCGTGAACGGATCCGAGGGGGCCTGGCGCGAGGGACTGACGATCGATTTTGAGCGCGGCGCGGTGACCCTTGATTTGCCCCCGCCCTTTGCCGAGCAAGAGGCGGAGGTCATTGTCGAGCACGATGGTCAAAGCACGCGGCTGACGGGTGAAGGGAGCTGGGCATTTCGGCGCCAGGCCGACGCCTTCGTGTCCGACATCGCCGAACGTCGCATACCCCTGGCCTCCGGCGAGGATTCGATGACCGACATCGCGCTTGCGGAGACGGTCTGGAAGCGGCGGGCTAGCGGCCAGGCGTGACACTCTTGCTTGCGCCCTCGAGCGGCAGGACGCCGGCGATCGGGCCCAGCTTGATCGTGACCTCTGCGACTTGAGCCAGGAACTCTCCAACATCGCAGCGCGCCAGCAACCGGCACGCGTAGTACTTCCGCACCAAGGTCTGGTTCGGCGCGGCTCCTGTCCCCGGCTGCAACGAGATCGTTGCCTGCGGCCCCGAAGGATCGAAATGATGGAACGCACTTCCCGGAGCCTTCCGCGCCTCGTCCATCCCCCGGAGGATGTCGGGCCGCTCGGCACGCAGAGCAAATCCGAAGAAGGGCTGATTGCCCCAGGCAAGGCGGAGCATGCCGGTGACCTCGGCGAGACCGAACGGTACATGCCGTGACGGATAGTCGAAAAAGCCGTCATCGAGCGCATAAACCGTCGCCGCCGGCTGGATCCGGCTGGCAAGGTCCCGTGCCAGCGCCTGCTGCTTCAGGGTTCTCGCCTGCATGAAGACGTAGTCGCTCCACAGCATCCCGATCGACACGATCAAGCCCACTCCGAACATGACCGCAAAGGCGGCGCCGGGGCCGGACCGACGTTCGGCCTGTCGCTTGAACGCCAGCAGTGTCAGCGCGAGCGGCACGCCGAACATCAGCAGGTGGCGGCTCTCATAGAAATGCGTGGAAGACGGCCGCAGGCCGGCAATCAGATAGGGCGACGACAATGCGAGGAACAAGACCACGGCGAGTGCGAGCGGTATGGTGATCGCGCTTCTGGATGCGGTCGACTTCGTGTCCGGACGCAGCAGCAACAATACAATGCCGACGAGGACCGCAGCCGCGATGAAGAGCGCTGGGACCTGAATCGCGGCGCGGATCGCGTGGGCCACGACGTCCCTGTAGCCGGTGACGAAGAACGCCCACCATCCCCTCGCCAATTCGCCGAGCGTCGGGAAATGGGCGTCATAGTGCTGTGCGTACACACCGATCCGCTTGAACCAGATATTGAGCGTGCCCCAATAGACCAGAGGAAGCACCATCAATTCCGGATAGCCCAGGGCGCAGCGCCAGGCTGCGAGCCATGTACGGCGAACGAATCCGTGCGCCGCGTCTCCGCTCCGCCATATCGCAACGAACAGGCCGAGCACCATGAAGGCATAGAGCACGATCGTCGAGTTGAGCGCGAAGCTCAGCAGGAAGACGAGCGAGGCGAGCACGCGAAGCAGCACGCGCCGCGGGCCGCGGGCGCTGAAGGCGAGCGTCAACAGCCATGCGCCGATGAACAGCAGCCCAAAGCTGAAAACGTAGACTGCGTTGGCCTTGCCCGCCCACAGCTGGTAGCCGGGATAGGTCCAGACGATCAGTGCGAAGCCGACCGCCTCGGCACGGTCGAGCAGATCGAGCCGGATCGCCGTCAGCGTCAGACACACCGCGCCGAGGACAATTCCAGCGAGCGCCAGCGATACCATCACGACGACCGGGGCGCCCGTCCAGTTCGCGAACGTGTCGTAGCTGAAGAAGATCGGATGACCGGCGCCATTCAGCAGGAAATCAATGTCGACGAAATAGTCCGGACGCGGCTTGAGCACCAGCCAGTCGTCCATGAAGAGGCCGTCATTCAGGAGCATCGGCGCATGTGCTACCAGCAACACGATGATCAGAATGGCTATCGCACGCAGCAACGGGGGCAAGCTCGGACGGGAAAGGGAGGACATCGCCGGCCAGGATTCGCACGCCCACGTGGCGACCGCAAGTGCTGGGCGCCGGTCTCCCTTGACCGCAAAAATACGACCTCCTATAGACTTTCGCTCTGGCTGGGCCTGAGAGGCGTCCGGGACGATTTTCCACGATGAACATGCTACCGGGCCCGGCGCAAGCCGCCGCGATTGGTCTCAGCATCGCCTTTCCACTGCTGTTGCTGTGTTATGCGCGCATCGCCGCCACTGGCGGATCCGGCCGCCGCTTCCGGTTGGGCTGCGTCAGCATCCTCGCGCTTTACGCGATCGTCTGTATCGCCCTTCCAGGGCAACGACACCTCGACGACGTGCTTGGTGGTCTCCTGCTGTTGGGGACAGCGATGATGTTCTGCTACATCCTGTTCAGTCTGCTGGCGTGGGGCTTTACCCTGACGCTGCTCACGGCACTTGTTCAGGCAGAACGTCCCCTCACCCTGGAGCAATGGGCCGAGGCGTACATGCAGGGCGGAGATCTCGGCACGTTCACACACAACCGCCTGAAGCTCCTGGTCGGCGCAGGGATGGTGATCACGGCAGGAGACAGGCTGGCTCCGACGGCCAAGGGCGTAGCGGTCGCGCGTCTAGTCAGACTTGTTCGTCTGTCGACAGGCCTTGGGTGAGCGGCACGATGTCCTTCGCTGTCGGTCTCGTCGCCGTCGTCGTCTTCGCCCTGCTGGCGCCGGCCTTGCAGCTCATGGCCCGCGCGCGCTCATGGTCGCTCGGACCCGTCACCCTGCTCGCGATCGCCGCGGTCGTCTCGCATGGTCTCGGCGTGACACTCGGAATTTTCGTCATCCCGCAATTTCAGTACTGGGACGCGGCTTCGGTCTTCGGATTTTGCGTCATGGCTTACGTTTTCGCCTTTGGCGCAGTGTACAAATCGGTGTCCCTGGACATCCTGCTCAGCCTCGTCGAGCGGCCCGGTCGGAGGGCCCCACTTTCGGAGATCGCCGAAAGGCAGGTTCCAGATCTGTTCCGGGGACGAATTGGGAACCTGGTCGATGGCGGCCTAGTCGAGCCGGTCAATTCGAACTTCGTGGCGACCGCGGCGGGCCGGACGATGGCAGGTCAGGTCGGACGGCTGCGCCGCGCCTTCGGCATTGGCGATACCAGCCTCTATGATTTTTCCGACTAGTTGCGCAGAACACACACATCGCCGGTTTCGTGACAGTTGTGTGGACCGTATCCGCGAGCCGCATTGTTCGCTCGGCTCGGATGACCTAGAGTTGCACCGGGGTTCCACAGTAAAGAGTGGCCGGCAACGGCGGCATAAAATGACACCTTCCAGGGCGGCAAAAAAGCTTACGATCGTCATCCCTGCGCTGAACGAGCAGGACAAGATCGCCGACACCATCGACGGCGTGCTGCCGCTCGCCCGCGAGCTGCTTGATGATTTCGAGATCTTCCTGATCGACGACGGCAGCACCGACGCCACCGGCGCGATCATGGATGAGTTCGCGGCCGGCGAGCCGCGCATCATCGTGCATCACAACGCCGAACGGCGGGGTGTCGGCGCCGGCTTCGAATATGCGCTGTCGCGTGCGAAATTCGATGCCATCACGCTCATTCCCGGCGATCACGCCTTCCAGAACGAAGGTATTGCCCGCATGTTCAAGGCGGCGGGCGCCGCCGACATCGTCATCACCTATCGCGACAACCAGTCGGACCGCTCCATCAACCGCTCCATCCAGTCGCATTCGCTGCGGTTCATCCTGAATTGCCTGTTCGGCTTCTGGCTATCCGACTATCACAGCATGATCGTCTATCCCGTGAAATGGCTGCGCCAGATCGCGGTCAAGGCCGACGGCTACGGCTACCAGATCTGTGCGCTGATCTCCCTACTCCAGCTCGGCCTCACCCACGTCCAGGTCCCCGTGAGCCTGAATGCGGAGCTGAAGGGATCGTCCCGCGCGCTGCGGCTGCGCACCTATTTCGAGCTCGGCGGGACCATCGTCTCGCTGCTGCGCCGCGTTCCGATCCGAAACGTCGATCTCAGTCAGATTCCCACTGGCGCGGAGCGGACCCCGGCGCGCTAGCCGCGCCGGTCCTTGACACAGGAATCAGAGGTTTAGGCCGCCACTTGGCGTGCGACACGAGGGACGCGTGTCCCTATCCCGCCAGCGTCTAATCTAAGTGATTGATTTTACTGGCAGGAGTGGCAGGGCTCGAACCTGCGACCCCCGGTTTTGGAGACCGGTGCTCTACCAATTGAGCTACACTCCTACGAACCCGCGTCACCGCGGATCAGGGGCGCTTTCAAGCACAGAGGGCGGCCGGTTTGCAAGGGTGAACCGCGCCGGCTTCGCTTGTTTGTGCCTGGGTTTCTGGGCCACAGTCCGTTGGCCATAACGAAAAACAATCGGGAGTGCCCATGACCGTTACAGCGACCGCCACAGCTGCTCCACAGGCCACGAGCGCGCTCCACACCCCGCCTTTGCCGGAAGCCCGCCCCGAAACGCTGGGGCTGTCGCGTCCCCGTCTCCAGGCCATGTCGGATGCGTTCAGCCGCGATATCGACAAGGGAACCGTTCCCGGAGTCACCGTGCTGGTGGCGAGGGGCGGCCAAGTCGGCTGGTTCGAGGCGCTCGGCAAGCAGAGCCCGGCGGGCGCGGCGCCGATGGCGCGCGATTCGATCTTCCGGATCTTCTCGATGACCAAGCCGATCGTCTCGGTCGGCATCATGGCGCTGGTCGAGGATGGCCACCTCCTGCTCAGCGACGCCGTCGCAAAATTCATCCCGGAATTCGCGAGCCAGCGGGTCGGCGTCGTCAAGGACGGCAAGTTGGAGCTGGTGCCGCCGACACGGCCCATGACCGTGCAGGACCTGCTCCGCCACACCTCCGGCCTCACCTACGAGCATCAGGGCGACGGCCCCGTGCACAAGCTCTACCAGGAGTCCCGCGTCCGCAGCCGCAAGATCACCAACGCCGAGCACGCCGCGCTGGTGGCGAGCTTTCCGCTGGTCTGCCATCCCGGCGCGGAGTTCAACTACAGTCGCTCCACCGACATCCTCGGTCGCATCATCGAAGTCGCCAGCGGCAAAACGCTCGGCACGTTCCTCACCGAGCGCGTGCTCGCGCCGCTGCAGATGGCCGAGACCGGCTTCTCCACACCCGCGGCCAATGCCGGCCGGCTCGCCGAGCCGTTCGCGGCCGACCCCTGGACCGGCGACAAGGTCGCACTGTTCAACATGCTCGAGCAGCCGGTGATGGAGTCCGGCGGCGGCGGCCTGGTCTCGACCACGATGGACTATGCCCGCTTCTGCCTGATGCTGCGCAATGGCGGCACCCTCGACGGCAACAGGATCATCGGCCGCAAGACGCTGGAGCTGATGGCCTCCGATCACCTCGGGCCGCACGTTGTGACGAATGGCACGCTGCTCTCGCCCGGCCACGGCTTCGGTCTCGGCTTCGCCGTGCGTCGCGAGGCCGGCATCGCCCCCTTCCCCGGCAGCGTCGGCCAGTATTTCTGGAGCGGCATCGCCGGCACGTTCTTCTGGATCGACCCGAAGGAGGACCTGTTCGCGGTGTTCATGAGCCAAGGCCCCGGCCAGCGCGACTATACGCGGACCTTGGTGCGGGATCTCGTGTACGCGGCGGTGGAGTGAGGCGGCGCCGCTAGACGCGGCGCTGCATCCACATTTTCGCTGTCATGCCCCGGCTCGACCGGGGCATCCAGTACGCCGCGGCGGATGTGGCAAGAGCGAGCTCTCCAACGAAGGCCTCTGGGACACTGGATCGCCCGCCCCAGTGCGCAATTGCGCACAAGGCGGGCGATGACACCGGTGTTGGAGTGGACCCGCGTGCCCCTTCCCTCGCGCAACCTGCCTCAGCTAATCGTCGCGCCGCCGTCGATCACCATGGTCTGGCCGGTCATGAAGTCGCCGGCCTTCGAACCCAGGAACACGGCCGCTCCCGCGATCTCGTCGGGAATGCCGATGCGCAGCAGCGGCGAGCGCGAGGTCGAGGCTTTCAGGTTCTCCGGATTGTCCCACAGCGCTTTGGCAAAGTCGGTCTTGATCAGGCCGGGCGCGATGCAGTTCACGCGGATGTTGTCCTTGCCGTATTCGCAGGCGAGGTTGCGCGCGAGCTGCATGTCGGCGGCCTTGGAGATCGCGTAGGCACCGAGGATGGTCGAGCCCTTCAGGCCGCCGATCGAGGAGACGATGATGATCGAGCCGTCCTTGCGCTCGATCATCTGCGGCACCACCATCGAGATCAGCCAGTTGTTGGCGACGATGTTGTTGTCGAGGATCTTTCGAAACTGATCGTCGGAGATCCCGGCGAGCGGGCCGTAATACGGGTTCGACGCCGCGTTGCAGACCAGCACGTCGATCTTGCCGAAGGCGCGGTTGCTCTCGTCGACGAGGTTTTGCAGATTTTCCTTCGAGGAAATGTTGGCGGCGATCGCGACCGCGGTGCCCTTGCCGAATCTGTCGTTGATGCCCTTCGCCACCTGCTCGCAGACGTCGGCCTTGCGCGAGGAGATCACCACCTTGGCGCCGTGCTCGGCCATGCGCTCGGCGATTGCGAGCCCGATGCCGCGCGTCGATCCCGTGATGACGGCGACTTTCCCCTTCATGTCGAACAAGGTCATGTTTCTCTCCCAGAGTACGATTTGATTTGGCTCGAAGCTTACGCCGCGTCCGCGCGAGCGGGCAACGGCTCTAGGCGAGCTTCTTGACTTCCGGTCCCGCCGGCTGATGCATGGCCGCGTGCGCATCGTCGGCGATCCACGGCTGCTGATTCACCATCGGCAGCCGCCAGACCGTGCGCTCGGGGCTTGCGAAATGATCGAGCCGCGTCACCGACACATTGTCGATATCGAAGGCGAGTCCCCGCTCTGGCTGACCGTCGAGCGCAAGGCCGAGCGCCGCCTTGATGGTGCCGCCATGCGCAACTGCGATAATGTCCTGCCCGGCCGCCTCAACATTGATGCGCTCGATGGTGCGGCGCGTGCGGTTGTAGAGGTCCATGAAGCTCTCGCCGCCGGGCGCGGGCTCGTTGATGTCGGCGAACCAGCTCGTGCCGACGGGGCGGCTCGCGATGAACTCGGCGCGGTTCATGCCCTGCCAGCGGCCGAGATTCTGCTCGGCGAGATCAGCTTCCCATGTCATCGACGCAGGCTTTGGGAAACCGGCCGCCCAGATCGCCTCGGCGGTCTGGTGCGTACGCATCAGATTGCTCGAATACCAGACCGCCCTGCGTGGCAGCACCTTGGCAACAGCATTGAACACGTAGGTGTCGCTGGTGTCGCAGGCGATATCACTCTGCCCGTAGATGTTGCCGCCGTCATTGCGCACCGGCGCATGACGGACCCACCACCACCGCGTCGTGACGACCTTCTTGCCGGAGTCGGACATCATCGAAACCCTTCCATCCCGTGTGATGTCGCTGTACGTCAGTAGCGAACGTGTCTCAAGACACTTTACCGTTTGAAATCTTGTTTGAAATTCCGTCGCGCGGCAAGGGCCGCGCAGCACACCAAAGGGAGAAGCGCATGGGCCGCCTGCAAGGCAAATCCGTCATCATCACCGGCGCCGGCAGCGGCATCGGCCGCGCCGCCGCGCTGCTGTTCACCAAGGAAGGCGCCAAGCTGATCGCGGTCGATCGGACCGAGGCGGTGAAGGACACAGTCGCGGAGATCAAGTCCGCCGGCGGCGTCGCTGAAGCCATGGTGGCGGATGCGGGCTCCGAGCAGGACGTCGTCGCAATGATCGACAAAGCCGTGAAGGCCCATGGCCGGCTCGACGTAATCTGGGCCAATGCCGGCATCTCCGGCGGGCTCGTGCCACTCGCCGAGCAGACCGTGGAACACTGGCAGGAGATCTTGCGCGTCAACCTGATCGGGCCGTTCCTCGCGGTGAAATACGCCATGCCGCACATGGTCAAGCAGCAGTCCGGCGCGATCGTGCTCACGGCGTCCGTCGCAGGCCTCAAGGCCGGCGCGAGCGGACATCCCTATGCGGCGAGCAAAGCCGGCGTGATCAGCCTGGTGCAGACCACGGCGTATTCGCTCACCGGCACCGGCGTGCGCATCAACGCGGTCTGCCCGGGCCTGATCGAAACCGGCATGACCAAGCCGATCTTCGACCGCGCCATGGAGCGCGGCACCCAAGACAAGATCGGCCAGCTCAACCCGCTCAAGCGCCCGGGACAGCCGCACGAGCTCGCGGCGATGGGGTTGTTCTTGGCGAGCGACGAAGCCTCGTATGTCAACGGCCAAGCGTTTCCGGTCGACGGCGGCTTGACGGCGTCGATGCCGTATACGGGGAAGCCGGTTTAACACAGGTCTCGTGTCCCGGACGCGCTGCAGCGTTCTTACGCTGCTGCGCAGAGCCGGGACCCAGGAAGCCGCAGGGCTCGCTGCTACATGGGCCCCGGCTCTGCAGCGCGCCGCTGAAGGAGCGCTGCGCTCCGTCCGGGGCACGCGGCTGGAGTTTTCGCGCACGGTGCTTCGCTGCGCTCGCAATGACGATGCAAGTGGCGTCGGCGTCGCTCTGCAGCAGGCATCTCAATTGCAGACACGCCTTCGCATCCTCGCGGCTCATCTCGCCCGAGCTTTGCTCCGTCCGCCTCACCCTCAATTGAAAGAGGGCGCAGGGAAGGCCGGGAGCCGGCTGGCTCCCATCGACCGCCATGCCACGAGTAGATTGCGCTACAATGCACAGCGGGTAACAGGGCAACCGGAAACATCCCGGCCTTCCCTGCGCAGTGGTTTTACGGCTTATGTCGCGCTCTTGTGTCCGCAAAATCTGCCAGGATGTGCGAACGGGCGGTTCTGACCAACCGCCCGTCGCTGGATCCGAGCCCGTTCGTGCTCAAAGGCCTAGAGCCTGTCGGGGAGCGTGGGACGGATTCGGCGT
>NZ_PGVG01000027.1 GCF_002795245.1 Bradyrhizobium forestalis
GCCTCGGAGGATGGACCGGCTACGCCTCGGAGCGGCCACCAGGTCCCATCACTATGCGCAGAGGGTGGCACCGCTTCAAGCAAATGTCAGCCGGTTGGAGGCTCCGAGATATGTGCACGCCTTAGCCCTCCAGGGGAGGGTAAGAGAAAAGCGAGCCCATCCGCGATGCCTCCCAACCCTGCAATCAGCTACCGACACGTCACCAAGAGCTTCGGCCCGCCCAAGGCTGTGGACGATGTGTCGCTCGACATCGACGAAGGCGAGTTCCTGGCGATCGTCGGCGAGTCGGGCTCGGGCAAGCCCACGCTGCTGCGGCTTGCCAACCGGCTGATCGAGGTCGATGGCGGCACGATCATGGTCGAGGGCGAGGACGTGCGGAACGCCGATCCGGTCGCGCTGCGGCGCTGCATCGGCTACGTCTTCCAGAGCGGCGGGCTGTTTCCGCATCTGAGCGTCGCCGACAATATCGGAATCACACCGAAACTGCTGGGCGAACCAGCGGCGGCGATCGCAACGCGCGTCGATGAGCTGCTCGAGCTCGTGCAGCTCGACCGCACCGCGCATCGCGATCGGCTTCCGCAGGCGCTCTCCGGCGGTCAGCGTCAGCGCGTCGGCGTGGCGCGGGCGCTCGCGGCAAGGCCTCGCATCGTGCTGATGGACGAGCCGTTCGGCGCGCTCGATCCCCTCACCCGCGATGCGCTGGGTGACGACTATCGCACGCTGCACCGCAAGCTCGGCCTGACCACTGTGATGATTACCCATGACATGACGGAGGCGATTCTGCTCGCCGACCGCATCGCGGTGATGCGCAGCGGGAAGCTGCTGGCGCAGGGGACGCCTGCGGAGCTCTCGAACAGCAGCGACGCCTACGTGCTGGAGCTGCTGCGCACGCCACGCCGCCAGGTCGAGCGATTGAGCACACTGCTGCCAACGAGCGGTGCGGCATGAGCCTCTTCACCGATCCGCGCTGGGGCGAGGCGCTGGCACATCTGCCCGACTATCTCGGCAACCATGTGCGGGTGAGCCTTGCCGCGCTCGCGCTCGGCCTTGCCGTCAGCCTGCCGCTGGCGATCCTGACGCGCAACCGTCCGGCGCAGCGCGGCATCCTGCTCGCGTTCGCCAGCATCGTGCAAACTGTTCCCGGGCTCGCACTGCTCGCACTGTTCTATCCGCTGCTGCTCGCGGCCACCTCGATTACGCTCGCCTGGTTCGGCGTTTCCTTCTCCGCGTTCGGCTTCCTGCCGGCGATGCTGGCGCTGGCGCTCTATTCGATGCTGCCGGTGCTGCGCAACGGCATCACCGGCCTCAACGGCATCGATCCGGCGCTGATCGAAGCCGCCAAAGGCGTCGGCATGACCGCACGGCAATCGCTGCTCATGGTCGAGCTGCCACTGGCACTGCCGGTGATGATGGCGGGGATCCGCACCGCCGCGGTGTGGGTGATCGGCACCGCAACGCTCTCGACGCCGATCGGGCAGACCAGCCTCGGCAATTACATCTTCGCCGGGCTCCAGACCCAGAACTGGGTGTTCGTGCTGTTCGGCTGCCTGGCCTCGGCCCTGCTGGCACTCGCCGTCGACCAGTTGCTCGGTCTGATCGAGGGCGGTCTGCGCCAGCGCAACCGGGCGCGCGCTGGCCTCGGCGCAGTCGGAATAGCGGCGCTGGTCGCCGCAACGCTGGTGCCGACCATGGGACGCTCGTCGTCAGGCTATGTGGTCGGCGCAAAAACCTTCGCCGAGCAATATGTGCTGTCGGCGTTGATGAGGGACCGCCTCGAGGCGGCGGGCCTCTCGGCCACGGCGCGCTCCGGCCTCGGCTCCAGCGTGATCTTCGAGGCGCTGAAGGCGGGCGACATCGATCTCTATGTCGATTATTCCGGGACGCTCTGGGCCAACCAGCTGCATCGCACCGACATCAGGCCGCGCGCCGAGCTGGTCGCCGAGTTGAAGACGGCGCTCGCGAAGGACAACATCACCCTTCTCGGCGAGCTCGGTTTCGAGAACGCCTATGCGCTGGTGATGCCGAGACGGCGCGCCGAGGCGCTCGGCATCCGCACCATCGCCGACCTCAGCGCACATGCCTCGACCTTGTCGATCGCTGGAGACTACGAATTCTTCTCGCGCCCCGAATGGGCGGCGCTGCAAAAGGCCTATGGGCTCCAGTTCCGCACCCAGCGCCAGATGCAGCCGGATTTCATGTATGCGGCCGTCGCCAGCGGCGAGGTCGACGTCATCGCCGGGTACACCAGCGACGGCCTGATCGCCAAATACGACCTCGTCACGCTCGACGATCCCCGACACGCGATCCCGCCCTATGACGCGATCCTGCTGCTGGCGCCGAAGCGCGCCGGGGACGAGCGGCTCAAGACGGCGCTGCAACCGCTGCTCGGCAAGATCGACATCGCCACCATGCGCGAGGCGAACCTGCGCGCCAGCGGCAACGATGCGAACTCCTCGCCGGATGCGGTGGCGAAGTGGCTGTGGGAGAAGATCAAGCAGTAGGTTCGCGGCAAGACCCGTCATTCTGAGAGGGTGACGGTCGAGGAGTTGCATCCGCGATCCAAGCGAAGAAGCTACAATCCCCGGATCATCCCGGCGTCGATCAGCAGCCGGTTCAGCCGCCGCGCCTCGGCGCCGTCCTTGCAGCCGTAGAAGATGCCCTTGCAACGAAGCATGATCGCCTTCTGCTCGGCGAAGGAGGGATCGAGCGGGATGCCGGCAGCTTCCTGGATCACCAGCGGCAGATAGGGGCCGTCGATCGTGTCCATCACGGCTGCGCTTTTGACGGGCTCGAAATTGATGGCGTCGATGGCGTAATAGGTCGCGTAGAGGCGCGGATCATAAGCGTCGAGCTTCTTGCCGATCGCGCCCTCGTCGAGCCCGGGATCGAGGATAGCAGGCGCAAATTCGGGCTGATGATCGCCATAGCGCACGATCAAGAAGGGTTCACCCGGAAAAGTCTTTTTCAGGCCGGCGACGAACGCCTTGTACTGCTCGGCGCTCATAGCCTGCCGGCGCAGATATTCGTCGATGGACGGTACATTGCCCGGCGCGCGCCAGTTCGGCAGCAGGTCGGGACGGAAGCGCGTTTCCCAGGGGAAATGATTGGCGCCGAGATAGATGAAGGTGAACAGCGGCTTGTTCGGCGGCTGCTGCCCCATCAGCTGAAGCGCCTTGTCGTAGAAGAAGCTATCGGGCTCGACATCCTTGGCGCCGAGATCCTTCGAGTCGAGGAAGCGTTCGACGCCGGTCGTCATCTGGAAGCTGCGCGCAGCCATGAAGCCACCATAGGCGGGATAGAGCGACAGCGTATCGTAACCGCAACGGCGCAGCGCCAGCGGCAGGCCGCGCTCGACCCGGTTCGAGGCGATGCGCGTCACGAAATAGGCGAAGCGGCCGAACGAGCGCGAGGAGAGGCCGGCGAGCACGTTGTATTCGGTGAACCAGCTCGGCCCGCCATTGCTCTCGGCGAGGAACGTGCGCTGCTTGCCGTCCCAGGACTTGAAGTGGCTGCCGTAGCCCTGGGGAACCTTGACGCCCTGCGCGGCGCGGATGTCGAAGCTCGACTCATCATGGATCATGATGATGTTCGGCCGGCGGCCGGCAGGATGGCAGGCATCGACCAGTGGTATGTTGAGCCGCTCATTGGTCGAAGCGGCCGATTCCATGAAGCCGGATTGCACGAAGTCGGAGACGGCGGTGACGCCCGAGCGGAAGAACTTCGAGAGATAGCCGTCGTCGTAATAGCCGCGCCAGGCCTCGTCCGGGTGATAGAGCGAATAGCCGACGAGGGCGGCAAGACAGGCGAGCTTGCAGGCGAGTGCCGGCAGGCGGCGGATGCGGAACGGATCGAGCCACCACAGCGCATACATCAGCGACAGCGTGACGAGGCCGGCCAGGATCACCGACCAGCGCAAATTCGGGAAGATCGTGAACAGGAACGCAACGGTGTCACGGTCGATCATCATCAGGTCGATGAAGTTGACCGTCATCTGCACGACGTCGTGCTTGAGACGCGACAGCAGCACCAGCACGACGACCATGGTCAGCGACAGCGCGCCCGACAGCGCCGGCCGCCGCAGCAGCGTGATCCAGAAGAAATTGAGGATGCCCCAGGCGAGGGCGAAGGACAGGCGCGAGCCGAAATCGATCTCGGTCTCGTACATCAGCGCGAGCGCTGCCAGATGCGGCGCCGCAACGGCGAGCAGCCGCCAGATGCCGAGCGCGGCGACGCTCGCCAGCACGGCGGTCGTGGCAGAAGGACCTGGATTGGGCGCGGACGCCATCGACGACAACGCAACTCTGGTCCGGCGCGGTGATGCCAAGCCGTCTGGCCGGCCTGAAGATGGCCAGGGCGTCCGGGCAGCCGGAAACCTGCACCGTGTCACAAAACTGTAACGGAACACTCAAGAACAGGCAACGCGCGGTGCGGTCCGACCTTCGCTTATTGTTAGTGGGCTGCGCCGCACGGCACGGGTCGGAGCCGCTCGCCCGCTAGGGCTTTGCGATCCCCGCGATGAACAGGTCGAGCACCCCTTCCGCCATCCGCTCGATCTCACCCTCCTCGACGCCCCAGCGCGGAAAGTGGCCGTCGAGATTCATCCGGGCAAAACCGTAGACCAGAGCGCGGCCGGCGATCTGGGTGCGCTTGAGGTCGGCCGACCGCAGCAGGCCTTGCTCTGCCGCATCAGCCAGCATCTGCTCCGTCAGCGCGATCAGCTCAGCATTGTCGCGCGTCAGCTCGGGCGAGCTGCCATGGGCGAAATAGCGTCCCGTCGAGATGATCTCGAAATGCGCGGGGTTGCGCAGGGCCCAGCGGAGATAGGCGAGGCCGAAGGCACGAAAGCGGGCTAGCGGGCCAGCAGCCGGAGACTCGCTTAGTGCCGCCTCGATCTCGGCACGAAAACGTCGCTGCGCCTCCTCAGCCACCGCCGCCATCAGGGCATCGCGGGTCGGAAAGTGCCGAAACGGCGCTCCCGGCGACACCGCGGCCCGGCGCGCGGCCTCGCGGACGGAGACCTCGGCGCCTTCGGCCGCCAGTTGCAGTGCAGCATCGATCAGGACGCGGCGAAGGTCGCCGTGGTGATATGGCCGCGCGTGGAGCTGGCGGCGAGGACGTGGCTTCGACGGCTGTCGGGGCATAGCCGCTTCCTAGCATCACCCGAACGTGAATGTAAGCAATGATTACACCGTTGACGGCTGCTCTCCCCCCGAATGTAATCGATGATTACATGAGGAGGAGATTGCCATGCCACATCGTCAAAGCTGGTTCGAAGGCTGGCGGCTGCTCGCCGCCCTCTCGGTGAGCCTGATCGCGCTCAGCCTGTGGATCGCCTCGATGCGGCAGTTCGAGGTCGAGGGCGTCCGCATGGTGATCCGCTTCACCGCGCGAAGCTCGCTCCTGCTGTTCTGCCTGGCCTTCGGCGCCGCGGCGCTGGCGCGGCTCTGGCCCAATGCCTGGACGCGCTGGCAGAAACGCAACCGCCGCTATCTCGGCTTGAGCTTCGCGGTCTCCCACGCCATCCACGCGGTGGCGATCATCACGTTTGCCAGGATGGATCCGGCGGGATTTACCGAGGCCACCTCGGCGGCCTCCTACATCTTCGGCGGCATCGGCTATGGCTTCATCATCGCCATGAGCGCGACGTCGTTCGACCGCGCCGCCGCGCTGATCGGCCCGCGCGCCTGGCGCGCGCTGCACCTTGTGGGCGGCTACTATCTCTGGTTCCAGTTCATGGTGTCGTTCGGCAAACGCGTGCCGGCGATGCCGCTCTATGCCGCCTTCCTCATCCCGCTCCTGATCGTGATGGCGCTGCGCATCATCGCGATGGCCCGCCACCCGCGCGGGCAAACCGTTGCGGCGGGCTGAAGCGTGCGCCCTACTGCGGCAGCAGCCCGAGCCGCTTGGCGATGATGCGGTCGAGCGTCCGTTTCGGCAACATCGCGCCGATCAGGTGGCGCAGCGGGTCCGGCGTGATCTGGTAACGCACCTTGGGCCTTGCCGCCGTCAGCGCCTCGAACACGATTTCGGCGATGCGCTCGGCCGGCAGGCCCTTGGCGCCGAGCTCCATCATGAAGGCCATGACCTTGTTGAGCGCCGGCAGATAGGGCGAGTTCTGGTAGACGGAGAGATCGATCTGTTCGGCCTTGCTCCAGATCGGCGTCTTGACCGCCCCGGGAGCGACGATGATGACGTCGATGCCGAACAGCATCAGCTCGCGGCGCAGGCTTTCCGACAGTCCCTCGATGGCGTGCTTGGAGGTGCAATAGGGCGCCGACAGCGGGTTGCCGTTCTTGCCCGCCACCGAGCTGATCATCACGATCCGCCCCTTCGGCCCCTTCAGCGACGGGTCCGCGCCGAGCAGCGGCCCGAACGCCTGTGTCGCGATGACCGGGCCGATGACGTTGACGTCCATCTGGCGGCGGAAATCATCCGCCGACAATTCGAGCACGGGACCTGCGACCGCGATGCCGGCATTGTTGACGAGGCCGGCCAGCGTCTCCCCGCCCAGCGCCTCGCGGACTGTTCGCGCGGCCGCAAGGACTGCGGCCTCATCGGTGACGTCGAACAAGAGCGGCGTGAAATTGGCACCGAACTCACTCTTGAGCCGGTCGGCATCGGCCTGCTTGCGGACGCTGCCGAAGACGCGGTAGCCGCGCCCGATCAGAACCTTCGCAACGGCCCAGCCGATGCCGGTGGACGCGCCGGTAACGACGACAGAGCGCATGGTCCCCTCCCCTTCGAGTTCCCGCGATCATGCAGGAGGAAGGCGTCGGCGCGCAATGGATCGCGGTGCTCTGGCCGGGCAACGACAGCGATTTTCGCGCGAGCAACGCGCGGCAAGAAAGCCTGCGTAGATGTCGGTTCTTAAGATCGCGCGAAACGTGAGCGGCGGCGCAGGGAGCTGATCGCACGATGAGAGTGCGGATGAAGAGTGGATTTCTAGACTCTGAAGACGCTGATGTTTTGATATTAGGAAGCTGGCGGGAAAGTCCCAGAAACGCCTCAAGATCAAGAATGCGGTTTAAGCATCAGTTCTTCGTGCTCAGGGAGCACTTCAGCTCGCGAAGAATTTGAATGAAGCAGCAATGCTTCGCGCGAGATGACAAGAGCGAGACCGCTGTTTGCGATCTCGCTCGAATCTAGTCGCGAAGGTTTAAGATTTGGTTTGGCGAGCGAAGCTTGTTTTTTCGTGTCCCGGACAAGCACAGCGCAGAGCCGGGACCCCAACAGAAGCCGCAATGGACCCCGGCTCGGCAGCGCACCACTTGCGTGATGCGCTGCGTCCGGGGAACGGTGACTTAGTTCTTGCTCTTGTCGACCAGCGCGCCCTTCTTGATCCAGGGCATCATGTCGCGAAGTTTCGCACCGACTTCCTCGATCGGGTGCGCGGCGAGCTTGGCGCGGGTCGCCTTGAACGAGGTCTGGTTGACCTTGTTCTCGAGCATCCAGTCGCGGGCGAACTTGCCGCCCTGGATGTCGGCCAGAACCTTGCGCATCTCCTTCTTGGTCTCGTCGGTGATGATGCGCGGACCGGTGACGTACTCGCCGTACTCGGCGGTGTTGGAGATCGAGTAGTTCATGTTGGCGATGCCGCCTTCATAGATCAGGTCGACGATCAGCTTCACTTCGTGCAGGCACTCGAAATAGGCCATCTCGGGCGCGTAGCCGGCTTCGACCAGGGTCTCGTAGCCGCCCTTGATCAGCTCGACCAGGCCGCCGCAGAGCACGACCTGCTCGCCGAACAGGTCGGTCTCGCACTCTTCCTTGAAGGTGGTCTCGATGATGCCGGCGCGGCCGCCGCCGATGGCGGAGGCGTAGGACAGGCCGAGGTCATGGGCGTTGCCCGAGACGTCCTTGGCGATCGCGATCAGGCAGGGCACGCCGCCGCCGCGCTGATACTCCGAGCGCACGGTGTGGCCGGGGCCCTTCGGCGCGATCATCAGCACGTCGAGGTCGGCGCGCGGGTCGAGCAGGTTGAAGTGGACGTTGAGGCCGTGCGCGAACACGAGGGCGGCGCCCTTCTTCATGTTGTCGTGCAGGTGCTCGCGGTAGATGTCGCCCTGAAGCTCGTCCGGGGTCAGCATCATGACGAGGTCGGCCCATTTGGCCGCTTCCGCGACTTCCAGCACCTTGAAGCCGGCAGCTTCCGCCTTCTTGGCCGAGGCCGAACCCTTGCGCAGCGCGATGGCCACTTCCTTGACGCCGGAATCCTTCAGGTTGAGCGCATGGGCGTGGCCTTGGCTGCCATAGCCGACGATGGCGACCTTCTTGCCCTTGATCAGGTTCAGGTCGGCGTCGCGATCGTAATAAACACGCATAGGTCGTTTCCTCGTTCAGGGCCGAAATCGGCCAATGGTCAATGTCCGAAGGGTGAAATTTGCGGATTTCGGGGGCTGTCTAGAGCATTTTCAGCCCTGAGGGAAACCCGTTTCTGCATGGAAATCCGCGACATCATGCATCCATGAAAACGGGGTAGAGGGAAGCGAGCAGCAGGATCGCCATCAGGATATTGAAGGCGCGCACCAGGCGCTCGGAGGTCAGCACCGGCCGTAGTGCAGTGCCGAACAGGGCCCAGACCACGGTCGAGACCGTGCCGACGATGAGGCTGATCACGGTCTGGATGGCGATGTTGAGCGGGAATTGGGCGATCGCGGCATAGGCGGTGATGGTACCGATCACGATCACCCAGCCCTTGGCATTGATCCACTGGAACATGGCCGCGCCCCAGAAGGTCATCGGGCCGCGGGCCTTCTCCTCGCCCGGCTTGGCCGGGCCGGACATGGCGATCACGGCGGCCAGGTAAATCAGGTAAGCGGCGCCGGCATATTTCAGAATGGACTGGAGGATCGGATAGGCCAGGAACACGGTGCCGAGCCCGAGGCCGACGGTGGCGACCATGAAGGCAAAGCCGATGACGATGCCGACGATGTGCGGGATGGTGCGGCGGAAGCCATAGGTCAGGCCGGAGGACAGCAGCATGATGTTGTTCGGCCCGGGCGTGAAGTACATCACCACCATGAAGGCCAGGAAGGCATAGAACAGCGAGTAGGCCATGTTCACCTCACGCGGTCTTCGGCAGGACTTGCGGGCGCTTCGCCAGCACCATCACGGCGATACCGCCGATCACGGTCAGCATGCCGGCGAGGCGCAGCGGTCCGAACCGCTCGCCGAACACGATGCTGGAGGCAGCGGAGCCGACGAACGGCACGAGCAACGCGAACGGCACCACTTGCGCAGCGGGATAGTCGCGCAGCAGGCGGCCCCACAGCCAATAGGCGATGCTGGTGGAGATACCGCCGAGCATCAGCATGCAGAGAACCGATGTCAGCGATATGTGCGTCAGCGACGTCCAGGTCGGTGCCGGCCCATTGGCGATCAGCGCCAGCACGAACAGCGGCACCGCCGAGGCGAGGCACAGCCAGGCAAACAGGTCGAACATCGGCACGCCGCGGGCGCCGCGCAGCAGCAGATTGCCGACGGCAAAGCTGACCGGCGAGATCATCAGCACCGCAAAGGCGGCAACGCTGAAATCATAGCCGACGGTGCCACAGATCATCAGCAGGCCCACCGCGGCAATGACGATGCCCAGCGTCTGCACCGCTGTCGGTCGCTCACCGAACGCGAGGGCGGCAAAGCCGATGGTGAACAGCGCCTGGCTTTGCACCACGACTGATGTCAGGCCCACCGGCACGCCATGGGCGATGCCATAGGCCTGGGACAGGAACTGGCCGAGGAACAGCGTGAAGCTGATCGCGATTAGGAGCGACCAGGCAACTTTCGGCTTGCGGATAAACAGGCAGGGGACCGCAGCGATGCCGAAGCGGAGCGCCGTCATCAGCTCGGGCGAAAGCTCGTCGAGCGCAATCCGGCTCGCCACGAAGGCAAGCCCCCAGATGATCGCCACCATGACGGCGATGAGGATGTCGGCCGGCTTCATTGTTGTTTCCGGTTCTGCACTGTCGTGCAGCCCTGTTTACTTTTTCTGTCTAGCCTTGCTCGCCGGCTTTCGGTTTCCGCAGCAGATAAGTGCCGTGCATGGGGGCGTGGTAATCGGCCGAGACCAGCGCGAAGCCGACGTCGGTCAGCATCCGCTCCATTACCCAGCCAAAGGTGGAATATTCGTCTCGCATGTGCGTGACGACGCCATCGCGCGAAAAGTTGTGGTTCTTGATCTGGAAGTCGGCCCATTGTTCGACATCACGCTCGATCGCGTCAGGCATCGCAGAGTAGACGATATCGCGCAGGTAGAAGCTCGCGCCCGGCTTCAGCGCGCGATAGATTCGCGACATCGCCACTGCCTTCCAGAAATCCGGCAGATGGTGCAGCGTGAACTCGCTGACGATGAGATCATAGGATTCCGCCCGGTAGGCGAAGCTGAGCAGGCCGGCGGACTGGGTACGAACCGGCGCCTTGCGGTCGCGCGCGTAAATCTCGGCGAGCGCCAGCATCGCCGGCGAGATGTCGATGGCATCGACGTCGGCGCCCATCAGCGCGGCTTCGGTCGCCAGGACGCCGTTGCCGCAGCCGATATCGGCGATACGCCAGCCGCGCTGCACACCGAGCATCTTCAGCGCGGCGCGCGCCTGCAGATCGGCATCGTCATGGTTGTCGTAGATCGATGCCACGGCGGGCTCGATCCCCATCCGGTTCCGCTCGTTATAGTACCAGTCGCGCGCCAGCATGGTTCACATCCCCTCAGGCCCGCGACCGATCGCGGCAACGCCGGTGCGCGACACTTCGACAAGGCCGAGCGGGCGCATCAAGTCGATAAATTGATTGATCTTGTCCGTATTGCCTGTGATCTCGAACACAAAGCTTTCGGTCGTGGCGTCGATCACCCGGGCGCGGAATGCATCCGCGAGCCTCAGCGCCTCGACGCGGTGCTCGCCCTGGCCGCGCACCTTCACCATCGCCAGCTCGCGCTCGATCGAGCGTTTGGTCAGGGTCATGTCGACGACGCGGTAGACCGGGATCATGCGGTCGAGCTGGTGCTTGATCTGCTCGATCACCATCGGCGTTCCCGTGGTGACGATGGTGATGCGCGACAGATGCTTCTGGGCCTCGGTCTCCGAGACCGTGAGGCTCTCGATGTTGTAACCACGGCCCGAGAACAGGCCGATGACGCGCGCGAGCACGCCCGGCTCGTTCTGCACGAGCACCGCAAGCGTGTGCGTCTCGTTGGGATCGTGACGGTCCTCGATGAAGTAGGCGGATGCGGGCTGGTTCATTGTCGTCCCCTCTTGTCTCTCCGTCACGCCATCGCTGGCGCGTCCGTTCCGACCCAACGGCGGAACAGATCGAAATCGATGTTGCCGCCGGACAGCACGAGACCGACGCGTTTGCCCTTCAGCTTGCTCTTCTCTTGCAGCGCCGCGGCGAGCGCAGCTGCGCCGGCGCCTTCGGCGAGATTGTGGGTATCAGTCCAGTAGGCGCGGATCGCGGCGGCGACCTCGTCGTCAGTGACCTGCACGATACGCGCGGCCCCCTTGCGGATCAGCGCGAACGCATCCTCATCGGGGATGCGCGTCGCCATGCCGTCAGCGCGCGTGTTGCTGGTCTGGGTCGTCACGATCTTGCCGGCCGCGAACGACAGCGCGTAGGACGGCGCTTCCGTCGACTGCACGCCGACGATCTCGGTCTTCAGGCCGAGCAGGTCGCGCGCCAAGATGCAGCCGCAGATGCCGGAGCCCTGCCCGATCGGCACGTAGAGTATGCCGAGATCGGGCGCGGACCTGAACAACTCGAGCGCATAGGTGGCGACGCCGAGCACGAGATCGGGATGGAACGACGGCACCATGTGCAGGCCGGTAAACTGGGCGTGCCGCCGGGCCTCTTCGGCTGCCGCCTGAAAGTCCTCGCCATGCTCGACCAGCTCGGCGCCAAAGGCCTTCATCGCGCGGTTCTTCTCGACCGAATTGCCGCGCGGCACGTAGATCACCGCCGGCACGCCGTGGCGCCCCGCGGCAAAGGCCAGGCTCTGACCGTGATTGCCGCGCGTCGCCGAGATGATGCCGGGCGTATTCGGCTGCTCGCGCTTCAGCCGTTCGAGATAGACGAGGCCGCCGCGCACCTTGAAGGCGCCGATCGGCGTGTGATTCTCGTGCTTGACCACGACCTCGGTGCCGAGCCGATTGGCGAGCAGCGGCCAGGCATGCGCCGGCGTTGCCGGCACCGCCTGCCCCACGATCGCATGCGCGCGCTCGAGCTCCCTCAGGTCGAACATGGCCTCACACCAGCGCCTTGCCGCCGGCGAACGCCTTGGCCGTGGCTTCGTCGTTGGCCTGCTCCGGCAGCAGCATCTCGTTGTGCGCCTTGCCGGACGGGATCATCGGGAAGCAGTTTTCGAGCGCCGCGACGCGGCAGTCGAACAGCACCGGGCGCTTGACCGCGATCATTTCCTTGATGGCGCCCTCGAGATCGGCCGGCTTGTGCACCTGGAGGCCGACGGCGCCATAGGCTTCCGCGAGCTTGACGAAATCCGGCAGCGCCTCGGAGTAGGAATGCGACAGGCGGTTGCCGTGCAGCAGCTGCTGCCACTGCCGCACCATGCCCATGTACTGGTTGTTGAGGATGAAGATCTTGATCGGCAGCTCGTACTGCACGGCCGTCGACATCTCCTGCATCGTCATCTGCACCGAGGCATCGCCCGCAATGTCGATGACGAGGCTGTCCGGATGCGCCACCTGCACGCCGACCGCGGCCGGCAGGCCGTAGCCCATGGTGCCGAGGCCGCCCGACGTCATCCAGCGATGCGGCTCCTCGAAGCCGTAGAACTGCGCCGCCCACATCTGATGCTGGCCGACCTCGGTCGTGATGTAGGTGTCCTTGCCGCGCGTCGCCTCGAACAGGCTCTGGATCGCGTGCTGCGGCAGGATCACGTCGTTGCTCTTCTTGTAGTAGAGCGAGTTGCGCGCGCGCCACTGCGCGATCTGCTGCCACCACGACTTGATGTCGGGCTTCTTCGCCTCCGCCTTGAACACCTGGAGGATGTCGCCGAGGATGTTGCCGCAGTCGCCGATGATCGGCACGTCGACGCGGATGTTCTTGTTGATCGAGGACGGGTCGATGTCGATGTGGATCTTCTTCGAGCCCGGCGAGAACGCATCGACGCGGCCGGTGATGCGGTCGTCGAAGCGCGCGCCGACGCACAGCATGACGTCGCAATCATGCATCGTCATGTTGGCCTCGTAAGTGCCGTGCATGCCGAGCATGCCGAGCCAGTTCTTGCCCGACGCCGGGTAGGCGCCGAGACCCATCAGCGTGGAGGTGATCGGAAAGCCGGTGACCTCGACCAGTTCGCGCAGCAGCCTGGTCGCCTCGGGGCCGGAATTGATCACGCCGCCGCCGCTGTAGATCACGGGGCGCTTGGCATTGGCCAGCAGCGCCACGGCCTTGCGGATCTGCGTCGCATCGCCCTTCACGCGCGGCGCGTAGGAGCGGTGCACGTCGGACTTGCGCGGCGGATGATAGGTGCCGGTCGCGAACTGCACGTCCTTGGGGACGTCGACCAGCACCGGGCCCGGACGGCCCGAGGTCGCGACATAGAAGGCTTCGTGCAGCACTTTTGCGAGATCGTTGACGTCGCGCACCAGCCAGTTGTGCTTGGTGCAGGGGCGCGTGATGCCGACCGTGTCGCATTCCTGGAAGGCGTCGTTGCCAATCAGATGCGTCGGCACCTGGCCGGAGATGCAGACCAGCGGGATGGAGTCCATCAGCGCGTCGGTCAGCGGCGTCACCATGTTGGTGGCGCCGGGGCCGGAGGTCACCAGCGCAACGCCGGGCTTGCCGGTCGAACGCGCATAGCCCTCGGCGGCATGGCCCGCGCCCTGCTCGTGGCGGACCAGGATGTGCTGAACCTGGCTCTGCTGGAAGATCTCGTCGTAGATCGGAAGCACCGCGCCGCCGGGATAGCCGAAAATGTCGGTCACGCCGTGATCGATGAGCGCGCGGACGATCATCGCGGCGCCGGTCATCTGGTTCGGATCGTGGCTCTTGTCGCTCATTGGCTTGCTCCGGATGCGCTGTTGCCAGCGGCTTCATTCGTGTCGGGTTCGGGAAATAAAAAAGGCCCCGAAGAGGGCCCACGCACACCGCCTGTCTTGTGGATGGCAGCTAGCCATCCCCGGCGGTGTGCCTGGGTACGACGGCGATAAGGAGTTTGGTAATAATGTTACGCATGGCAGGCGCTCGGCTTCCCAAAGGTTGCGCGAAACATAGCGACCAAACCTTGGATGTCAAGGCAATGCGGCCGTTCCCGCGCGATTTTGGCAGTGTAGCCGTGTTCCCGGGGTTCGGCGAGAGGTAAATTCGGGAACCGCGCGCAAAAGCGTGTCAGGCCGGGTCGTCAGTTGCGCTCACGATCGCGGCCAGCCACCCCCTCGCCTCATCCGGCCTCATCCATTCGAATTCCGGCAATTGGTGCCGGAACCAGGTGAACTGGCGCTTGGCATAGTGGCGGGTATCGGCCCGGCCGATTCCGGCGGCCTCCTCCAGGCTGAGCTCGCCGCGCAGATGCCGGATCAAGGACGGCACGCCATGGGCTTTCATCGCCGGCAGCAGCGGATCGAGATGTCTGGCGGCGAGCCGCTCGACTTCCCTGAGCGCTCCGGCACCCAGCATGGCATCGAAGCGGGCATCGATGCGGGCATACAGCTCGTCCCGTTCGGGGGCGAGAAACACCGCGCGAAAACTGTCCTTCGGCAGCAGCGGCGGCTGTCCTTCCCGGTGCCAATCGAGCAGCGAACGCCCGGTTGCCTCGACCACTTCGAGCGCGCGCGCGATCCGGGTGCGGTCGCGCAGGTTCAATCGTTCGGCTGCGCGCGGATCGCGGCGCGCGAGTTCCGCGTGCAGCGCCTCGACGCCGTTCCGTTCCAACCGCGCCCGCACATCGTCGCGCACCTCGGCAGGGATCGGCGGCACCACGGAAAGGCCGGCCGTCAGCGCCTTGAAATAGAGCCCGGTGCCGCCGATGAAGATCGGGAGACGTCCCTGAGCCCTTGCTTCATCGAGCGCCTTCGCCGCGTCGCTTACCCAGGCACCAGCCGAGAAATTCACTGCGGCATCGACATGGCCATAGAGACGATGCGGCACGAGCGCCTCATCCGCCGCTGTCGGCCGCGCCGTGATGATGCGGAGGTCGCGGTAGACCTGCATGGAATCGGCATTGATGACGACACCCTCGGTGGCGAGCGCAAGCTCGAGCGCCAGCGCCGACTTGCCGCTGGCGGTCGGGCCTGCGATAAGCACGGCCTTGCTTGAATGCCCCTCGCTCACGAAAACCTCAAATGTCCCTCGTTGCCACGCTGATCTGCAACCCTGACAATCCCGCGCTCGACTCGACCATCGTCGACGGCGCCCGCGCCGTGCTGCCTCAGGCAGCTCCCGCGCACTGGCTATCCGACGGGGTTGCGGTCGACATTCCCTTCGGCGCCGACAGTAACCTCGAAGGCGACCGCCACGCCATCGAGCAGCGGTTGCGCGAGCTCCGAGGCGACCTGCCCATCGACATCGTCGTGCAGCCAGTCGGCTTCCGGCGCAAGAAGCTTTTCCTCGCCGACATGGATTCCACCATGATCGGCCAGGAATGCATCGACGAGCTCGCCGATTTCGTCGGGGTAAAGGCGCATGTCGCAGGCATCACCGAGCGCGCGATGCGCGGCGAGATCGAGTTCGAGCCGGCGCTGCGCGAGCGCGTCGCGCTGCTCAAGGACCTGCCCGCCAGCGCGGTCGACGAGGTGCTGGCCAAGCGCATCACGCTGACGCCGGGCGGCCGTGCGCTGGTCGCGACCATGCGCGCGAACGGCGCCTACACCTGCCTCGTTTCCGGCGGCTTCACCCTGTTCACGAGCGCGGTCGCCGCCAAAATCGGCTTCCAGGAGAACCGCGCCAACGAGCTCGTCGTGCGCGACGGCAAGTTCACCGGCGAGGTGAAGGAGCCGATCCTCGGCCGCGCCGCGAAGCTCGCGACGCTGGTGGATTTGATGGAGTCGTTCGATCTCGACGACATCGACTCGGTCGTGGTCGGCGACGGCGCCAACGATCTCGGGATGATCCAGGCGGCGGGCCTCGGTGTGGCGTATCACGCCAAGCCCGCAGTGGCCGCGGCGGCGGCGGCGCGGATCGATCACGGCGATCTCACCGCGCTGCTCTATGCGCAGGGGTATCGGCGCGAGGAGTTCGTGGAGGGGTAGCTTCCTCCTCCGTCATACCCCGCGCAGGCGGGGCATCCAGTACGCCGCAGCTTCCCCGTATCCTCGCACTGTCTCTGGAATATCACCCGCCTTCGCGGGTGATGACAGCGAGTGTGGGGCAAGAGCGTTCCTTACTGCACGCTCAGCGCAACAAATCTCAGCTCGCCCTCGCCGTTCGACACCAGCAGCAGCACCGATTTCTTGCCGTCCTTCTTGAGCTGATCGACCCGCTTCTGGATGTCGGCGCCGCTCGACACCGCCTCCTGCGCGACCTCGACGATGACATCGCCGGCGGACAGGCGCTTCTCGGCGGCGTCAGAATTGGCGTCGACGTTGGTAACGACCACGCCCTTGACGCTGTCCTTGATCTTGTAGCGCGTGCGCAGATCCTTGCTCAGCGTTGCGAGATCGAGGCCAAGCGCCTTCTGCGTCACCGGCCTCTCCGGCGCGGGCTCGTCGGTCTTCACTGCGGCCTGCACCTTCTCGGGATCCTGCAGGCGGCCGAGCGTGACCTTCTTGGTCTCTTCCTGGCCCTTGCGGATGATGACGACGTCGACCTCCTTGCCGACCGCCGTGTCGGCGACGACGCGGGACAGGTCCTTCGGGTCCTTGACGTCCTTGCCGTCGAACTTGACGACGACGTCGCCGGGCTCGATGCCGGCGGGCTTGGCCGGGCCCTTGTCGTCGACGCCGGCGACCAGCGCACCACGCGCGGGCTTGATGTTGAGACTCTCGGCGATCTCGTCGGTGACGCTCTGGATACGCACGCCAAGCCAGCCGCGACGCAGCTCGCCGAACTGGCGGAGCTGGTCGACGACGCCCACCACCGTCTTCGACGGCACGGCGAAGCCGATGCCGATGGAGCCGCCGGAGGGGGAGATGATCAGCGTGTTGACGCCGATGACGTCGCCGTCGAGGTTGAACAGCGGACCGCCGGAATTGCCGCGATTGATGGAGGCGTCGGTCTGGATGTAGCTGTCGTACGGCCCTGAGGAGATGTCGCGGTTCTTGGCCGAGACGATGCCGGCGGTCACCGTGCCGCCCAGGCTGAAGGGGTTGCCGATCGCGACCACCCAGTCGCCGAGGCGCAGCTTGTCGGAGTCGCCGAACTTCACCGCGACCAGCGGCTTCGGCGGCTTGATCTTGAGCACGGCGAGATCGGTCTTCTTGTCGACGCCGACCAGCTCGGCCTTGATCTTGGTGCCGTCGTTGAGGATGACATGGATCTCATCGGCATCCGCAATGACATGGTTGTTGGTGACGACGACGCCTGATGTGTCGATGATGAAGCCGCTTCCGAGTGAGTTGGTCTTCCGCGGCGGATTGTTGTCGCCGCGCTCGCCGCCCTTGCTGCCGCCACCGGGACCCCGGCGGTTCTTGAAGAAGTCGTCGAAGAACTCCTCGAAGGGCGAGCCGGGCGGCAGTTGCGGCATGGTGTTGCTGCCGGCGCCCTTGGTCTCGACCGTCTGCGAGGTCGAGATGTTGACGACCGCGTCGATCACCTTCTCGGCGACGTCGGCGATGCCATCCGGTCCACGCGCCTGGGCCGGCGTGCCGAACGCGCTGAAAGCACCGACGGCGAGCGCGGCCAGCCCAATTCGCACACCAAGTCGCACGCAACGGCGCGAGCGGGACGGGGCAGTGGTGGCAGCGGTCATTGTGATCTCCAGACAAAGGGATTCGGCGCCAGACTGCGCTCGAACGGGGGCACGGCGCAAGCGCGGAGCTTAACGGGCCTCAAGAACCCGATAATAGGGCGAAAACCCGTCTGGCGCCTTCACTTTGGCGTTGGCCTGATACCTAAATCGGTCGCCGCATAACCCAGATCAGGACTAGGCCGGCCACGGCCGAGCCGATCCCCACCACCCGCAGGATGTTGTCCGGTGTGGCGATCGCACTCTTCATGGCCTTGCGCATCCAGTTGGGACTGGCCGCGAACATCAAGCCTTCCAGCACGAACAGGATGCCTAGGCCGATGAGGAAGTCGGCGAACGCAATGGACCTCATCGGAATGGAACCTCCCGTTATGCTGTTCTTGTCTGGACAAAGGGCGGCCAGACCGGCCGCCCTTGTCTAGCTTACGGCTTCGCCGGCGTCTCGGTTGCCGTCTTGCCGGACGGGTTACCGAAGTACCGGAAGAAATCCGAGTCCGGCCGCAGCAGGAAGCGGGTGTCGCTCGCACGCAGCCCGTTCTCATAGGCCGTCATCGACCGGTAGAAGGCGAAAAAGTCGGCGTCCTTGCCGTAGGCCTCCGCAAACAGGCGGTTGCGCTCGGCATCGCCCGCGCCGCGGGTCTGCTCAGCCTGCGAATTGGCTTCCGCGATGATGACGGTCGCCTCGCGGTCGGCCTTGGACTTGATCTCCTGAGCCTTCTGTCCACCCTGTGCACGGAACTCGGCGGCCTCGCGCTCGCGCTCGGTCTTCATGCGCTGGTAGACCGCCTGGCTGTTCTGCTCCGGCAGGTCGGCGCGGCGGATCCGGACGTCGACGACCTGAATGCCGTAGCCGTCGGCCTCGTGGTCGAGCTGGTCACGGATGCGCAGCATCAGCTTCTCGCGGTCATCCCGAACCACGTTGATGAAGCTGACCTCGCCGAGCACGCGGCGCAGCGCCGCGTTGAGGAGCGTGGTGAGCTGGATGTTGGCGGCCTGGATCGAGCCGACGCTCTGATAGAAGCGCAGCGCATCCTTGATGCGATAGCGCGCGAAGGCATCGACCACGAGCCGCTTCTGGTCGGACGCGATCGCTTCCTGCGACGGGTTCTCCAGGTCGAGGATCCGCTTGTCGATGTTGATCACCGAATTCCACGGTGCCTTGAAATGCAGGCCGGGCACGGTGACGACGTCGACGGGCCGGCCGAACTGGAGCACGATGGTCTGCTCGGTCTGTTGCACCGTGAACAGCGACATGTAGGCCACGATCAGGACCAGGAGCAGCCCGAGCAGCGTGACAAAACCTGTAACCGGAGACCTCATCGGTTGGCTCCGCTCGACTGCGGACCGGTCATAGGTGCCCGCTTGGGCGCCAGTTCGGGAAGCGGCAGATAGGGCACGACGCCCTGGCCTGAGGGGCCGCCGTCATAGACGAGCTTGTCGGCGCCGCCGAGCACGCGCTCCATCGTCTCCAGGTAGATCCGTTCACGCGTCACGTCGGGCGCCTTCCTGTATTCGTCGTAAATCTTCAGGAAGCGCGCGCTCTGGCCCTTGGCCTCGGCAACCGCCTGCTCCTTGTAGCCTTCGGCATCCTGCAGAATCTTGGCCGCGCGTCCGCGCGCTTGCGGCACCACTTGGTTGGCGTAGGTCTGCGCTTCGTTCTGCAACTGCTCCTGATTGGCGCGCGCCGCCTGCACGTCGCGGAAGGCATCGATCACTTGCGCCGGCGGATCGACCTTCTGCATCTGCACCTGGGTGATCTGAATGCCCGCTCCATAGCTGTCCAGGGTTCTCTGGATCAGTTCCTGCACACCCTGCTCGGTGACGTTGCGCGCTCCGGTCAGGATCGGCTGGATCTGCGAGCGGCCGATCACCTCGCGCATCGCGCTCTCGGCGACCGCCTTCACGGTGCCTTCGGGATTCTGGATGTTGAAGAGGAAGTCGCCGACGCCGTCCGGCTTGATGCGCCAGAGCACGGTGAAGTCGACGTCGACGATGTTCTCGTCGCCGGTCAGCATCAGGCTCTCTTCCGGCACGTCACGAATGGAGCGGCCGCGCCGCGCCGGATCTTCGATCAGCGTCATGCCGATGGAGATGGTGTTGACGCGCAGCGCCTTGGGCAGCAGCACTGTCTCAATCGGATAAGGCAGATGATAGTTCAGGCCCGGCTGCACGGTGCGGACATGCTTGCCGAAGCGCAGCACGACGCCGAGCTCTTCGGACTGCACGCGGAAGAAGCCCGACAGCAGCCAGAATACGACGATCAGCAGGATGATCAGCGTGATGCCGAGACCGGAGAAATAGCCACCCGGCATGATCTGCTGGAGGCGGTCCTGGCCGCGCCGCAGAAGATCCTCCAGATCCGGCGGCCTCGGCCCGACCGGTTGCGGGCCTGAGCCCCATGGTCCCTTTGGACCCGAGCCCCATGGGCCACCGCCCTGATTCTTCCACGGCATTCGACGCTCTCCTCGGCAGGGTGGAATTGCCCCCGCCCGCTTTGTCCGGTCCGGCTTTATAGGGGACAGGCAGGTCCCTTACAACGCAGCCTGGGCCATCTTCCGAGCTATGCTCGGGCACGAAAAAGTCAATGTAAACATTGACGAAAGCGGTTAATGGCCGCGCCGCCGACGATATGTCACATAGGAGAAGTCGGCGCTGTCGTCGGGGCCGGCAGGATGGCGGATGCGTGCCACCTCATCCCACTCTGCCTTGTCGATGTCGAAATGCGTGTCGCCGTCGGGCCGCGCATGCACTTCGGTGATTTCGAGGCGATCGGCGCGATCGAGCCATTGCCGAAAGATCTCGGCTCCGCCGATCACCGCGACCTCAGTGACCGAACGCCGCAAGGCATCGCCGCGCGCAACCGCGTCCGCATCCACTGCCGACGTCGTGACGATGGCACCTGCGGCGCGATAGGCCGCATCGCGCGTGATGACGATGTTGGTGCGGCCCGGCAGCGGACGGCGGGGCAGGGATTCGAAGGTCCTGCGGCCCATGATCACCGGCTTGCCGATCGTGAGCGCCTTGAAGCGGGCCATGTCGGATTTCAAACGCCACGGAATGGCGTTACCCGCCCCGATGACGCCGTTCTCCGCGATGGCGACGACGAAGACGATCTCCATCAGGGTGCGCTCCCGGCAAGCCGCGTCAGCGCAGGCCCGGTAACGCGGCACAGCGTCCAGTCGTCCATCATGACCGCGCCGAGCGATTTGTAGAACGCGATCGACGGTGCGTTCCAGTCCAGCACCGCCCATTGCAGGCGCGACCAGCCGTTATCGACGCATTCCCTGGCGAGATAGACCAGCAGCGCCTTGCCGAGGCCCCTGCCCCGATGCGACGGCCGCACATAGAGATCTTCGAGATAGATGCCATGGCGGCCGCTGAAGGTGGAGAAATTCGCAAACCACACCGCGAAGCCGACCGGCTCACCGTTCCACTCCGCGATCGCGCAATAGAGCTGCGGCCGCTCGCCGAACAGTGCGTCGGCGATGTCAGCCTCGGTCGCCTCGACCTCGTGCGAAAGCTTTTCGTACGCGGCGAGCTCGCGGATGAAGGACAGAACGAGCCCGGCTTCGCCGGAGCGCGCGCGGCGGATGTTGACCGACATCTGCGCTAGACCGCGACTTCCGCCTTGATGTGCGGATGCGGATCGTAGCCGACGAGCTCGAAGTCCTCGTAACGGAAGGAGAAGATGTCCTTCACATCAGGGTTGATCCGCATCACCGGCAGCGCGCGCGGCGCGCGGGTGAGCTGAAGCCGCGCCTGCTCCAGATGGTTGGAGTAGAGGTGGGTGTCGCCGAGCGAGTGCACGAAGTCGCCGGGCTTCAGGCCGGTGACCTGCGCGACCATCATGGTGAGCAGCGCGTAGGAGGCGATGTTGAAGGGCACGCCGAGGAAGACGTCGGCCGAGCGCTGATAGAGCTGGCAGGACAGCTTGCCGTTCGCGACATAGAACTGGAACAGCAGGTGGCAGGGCGGCAGCGCCATCTTCTCGACGTCGGCCGGATTCCAGGCGGTGACGATCAGCCGGCGGGAATCGGGAGTGCGCTTGATCAGGTCGATGACATTGGCGATCTGGTCGATGCTGCGCCCGTCGGCGGTGGGCCAGGAGCGCCATTGATGGCCGTACACCGGGCCGAGATCACCATTGGCATCCGCCCATTCGTCCCAGATGGTGACGCCATTGTCGCGCAGATATTTGATGTTGGTGTCGCCCTTCAGGAACCAGAGCAGCTCGTGCACGATCGCCTTCAGCGGCAGCCGCTTGGTGGTCAGCATCGGGAAGCCGGCGGACAGATTGAAGCGCATCTGGTGACCGAACACCGACAGCGTGCCGGTGCCGGTCCGGTCGGTCTTCTCGGCGCCGTCTGAAAGAATCCGCTCGAGCAGGTCCTGATACTGGTGCATGTGCCAAAAACCTTAGGAAACGGCAGCCTTCGGGCAGGTGGCGAACTTAACGGCCACCTCTACGCTCCGACAGCAGCGATTCGCTGCTCCCATTGATTATACCCGGAAAAATGAGTGTTCCCGGCACAAACGACAAGGGCGGAACTGACGTCCCGCCCTTCTGCCTATCAGCTTGATTGCATTGCCTAAGTTGCCGGCTTGAGCACCGGGGTCCATTTCGCGATCTCGTTCTTGACCAGCGTGGCCAGCGATTCCGGCGTCCGCTCGGCGGGACCCGGGATGACGCTGCCGAGCTCGAGCAGGCGCTTGCGCACGGTCTCGTCGTCGAGCGCCTTGCTGGCCGCAGCGTTCAAGCTCGCCACGATCGCAGGCGAGGTTCCCTTGGGTGCGAATATCGCGTTCCAAGCCTGGGCCTGGAACTTCGGCAGGCCCGCTTCCGCCGTCGTCGGCACGTTCGGGAGCGACGGATTGCGCGCCGGTGTTGCGATCGCATAGGCCTTGATGGTGCCGGCGTTGATCTGCGGCACGGCGTTGACGATCTGGTCGCACATGTAATCGACCTGACCCGCCACCAGCGCATTCATCGCGGGGCCCGTGCCGTTGAAGGGCACGCCGACCGGCTTGATGTCGAGGATCGAGTGCAGAAGCTCGCACGAGACGTGCGAGACCGAGCCGACACCGGCATGCGCGGCATTCACCTTCTCGGCGTTCGCCTTCACATAGGCGACGAACTCCGTCAGGTCCTTCGGCGGAAAGTCCTTGCGCGCGAGGATCAGGATCGGCGTACCCGCCAGCAGCGCGATCGGCTCGAAATCCTTCTCGGGATGATAGGCGAGCTTCGGATAAAGCGGCACCGATGCCGCATGCGTGCCCATGTGGCCGGTGATCAGCGTATAGCCGTCATTGGCCGCACGCGCAGCGCGCGTGGTCGCGGTGGTGCCGCCGGCACCGACGACGTTCTCGATGATGATGCTTTGTCCCAGCGTCTGCGCCATGTGCGCAGTGACGATGCGCGCGACGACGTCGGTCGGGCCGCCGGCCGCAAACGGCACGATCATGGTAACGCTGCGCGTCGGATAGGTCTGCGCCTCAGCTGGTGCAACAAAGGCGCCCAGCGACGCGAGCGCTACGGCATATGCGCCCGTGAGCGCGCGAACGAAGGTCATGTCGATCCCCTGGTCGATCTCTTGGGCCACAAACAAAATGCCGGCCCAAAGCCGGCATTTTCATTTCACGAAGCCGTCACACAAGTCGATTCGACTTCCGAATGCGGCGCGCCGACGCAGGGCCCGGCGCCAACACAAGGCGCGGGGGCGACCTCAGTTCTCGGACTCGGTGAACACCTCGTCGCGCTTGGCGCGCAACACCGGTAGCACCGTAAGGACGAGCAGGCTCGCCGCGATCGCCAACAGCACCGCCGACAACGGACGCGTCAGGAACACGCTCCAGTCGCCGCGCGAGATCAGCAGCGCCCGGCGCAGGTTCTCCTCCATCAGCGGTCCGAGCACCATGCCGAGCAGCAGCGGTGCCGGCTCGAAATCGTGCTTGATCAGCCAATAGCCGACGAGGCCGAACACGCCGGCGAGGATGACGTCGACCGGCGCGTTGTTCACCGAATAGATGCCGATCGCGCAGAAGATCACGATCGAGGGGAACATCAGCCGATACGGCACGCGCAAGAGTCGCACCCAGATTCCGACCAGCGGCAGGTTGATGATGATCAGCATCAGATTGCCGATCCACATCGAAGCGATCATGCCCCAGACGAGATCCGGCTGCTTCTGCATCACCTGCGGACCGGGCACGATGCCATGGATGGTCATCGCGCCCACCATCAGCGCCATCACCGCGTTCGGCGGGATGCCGAGGGTGAGCAGCGGGATGAACGAGGTCTGCGCCGCGGCATTGTTGGCACTCTCCGGCCCCGCCACGCCCTCGATCGCGCCGCGGCCGAACCGCGACGGATTCCTGGCGAGCTTCTTCTCGAGCGTATAGGCCGCGAACGACGCGATCACCGCGCCGCCGCCGGGCAGGATACCGAGGATCGAGCCGAGCACGGTGCCGCGCAGGATCGGCGGCGTCGAGTCGGCCAGATCCTTCCTGGTCGGCATCAGGCCGGTGATCTTCTGCTGCACGAGATCGCGGTTCATCTCGGCGCCATGGTCGAGATTGCGGATGATCTCGGCGAAACCGAACACGCCCATCGCCACCGTCGCAAAGCCGAGACCGTCGGCGAGCTCCGGAATGTTGAAGGCCATGCGCGAGGCGCCGGTCTCGATGTCCGAGCCGACCATCGACAGCAAAAGGCCGAACACGATCATCGCGATCGCCTTCAGCACCGAGCCCTTGGCCAGCACGACTGCGAAGATCAGGCCGAGCACCATCAGCGAGAAATACTCGGCCGGGCCGAAGGCCAGCGCGAGTTTCGTGAGCGGCGCGCCCAGGATGGCAATCAAGACCGTCGCGACGCAGCCGGCGAAGAACGAGCCGATCGCGGCGATCGCCAGCGCCGGGCCGGCGCGACCCTGCTTGGCCATCTGGTGACCGTCGATGGCGGTCACGACCGACGTCGCCTCACCGGGTATGTTGACCAGGATCGACGTGGTCGAGCCGCCATATTGCGCGCCGTAATAGATGCCGGCGAGCATGATCAGCGCGCCGACCGGCGGCAGGCCGAAGGTGATCGGAAGCAGCATCGCGACCGTCGCAATGGTGCCGATGCCCGGGAGCACGCCGACCAGCGTGCCAACGAGGGCGCCGATCAGGCACATCAGGAGGTTGATCGGAGAGAGCGCGACGGCAAAACCGTGAGCGAGGTTGGCAAAAATATCCATCACACCCTCACTGGATCAGGAAACGCGGAAACATCGGCATCGGCAGCCCGAGCACGTATGGAAACAGGATTGCGCAACCGAGCGTCAGGCAGGCGCCGACGATCGCCGCTTCCAGCCAGCGCGTCTCGTGCGAGCCCGTCGCCGCGATCATGAAGCTGGCGAAGGCCGTGACCACGAGGCCGAGCGGCCGGATCGCCAGCGCGAAGAACAGGATCGCCGCCATCACGAACAGCGGCCCGCGCCAGGAATAATGGGCCATTGCCGGCCCATCGGTCAGAAGACCGGTCAAGGCGATGCCGGCAGACAGGGCGACCAGGAGCCCACCGAACATGCGTGGCGCGGTGCCCGCACCGAAGGAGAAGCCACGCATGCCCTGCAAGTCGCTCCCTGCCCACAGCGCGAACAGGGCAACCGCCATCAGGACGACGCCGCCGACATAGTCCTGCGCCGATCGGATCGTCATGAACAGCGTGAGGATCGCCACCACGAACAGAGGGTAGGAATAGATCAGCGCGAGCAGCACCTCGGACGATGCCTTCTTGGCGCCGCCGCCGAACGATCCGAAGATGGCACTGGGCGCGCCGGCAAGCAACGCCGCGGCGTGACTGGTCACGACCGCCGCCGGGCCGCGGCCGATGCCCCAGCCAAAGATCGTCCCGATCGACCAGATCAATTCGAAAATCTGCGGCGCAATCGCCAGCAGACAAAAGCCGAGCGCCAACCGGGTGTTTCGGGTGGCTGTCGCTGAGTGGCCCATCGTGTCGGCCATGCCTGTCTCCTCCGCGACCCGTAAGTCACGAGCACTGTTGTTCTAAATCGGCTGGATAGGGATCCCCGCCCGGATCACTGCCTAGCGATTTTCATCACACAATGCCAGCAAAACCCAACGCGCCTCCGGCGAGGAGGAACCAGTGTGGATTGATGCGCGAGACCGTGGTGATCACCGCAACCATTGCGGTCAGAAGCAGTGCAGCAATTGTGCGATCGGTGAATAGGGCCAGGATCAGGGCACTCGCCGCCATCAAACCGATCGAGAGCGGAACCAGTGCAGCCTGGATCAGGCCGGGCCAGCGCGGTTGGCTGGTGCGGTTCACGAGCCGGCTGACATAATAGGCAAGCAGCGCCGTCGGCAGGCACATCGCCAGCGCGCCCGGGGGTGCCCGCGACGGCATAGCCGATTAACGCCACGATAAGCACGTTCGGAGCCGGCGAGAGCTGCGCGATCGCATAGGCGTCAGTGAGCTGCTTGCCGGTCGTCCAGTGATTCACCTCGACCGCGATCCGGTGCATCTCGGGTGCCGCCGCGGCCGAATAGCGACATAGGTTGATATCAGCGGCCGGTCATGCCGCTACTTTCCGCCGCAGGAGATAAGTGACGCCGACAGTGACGGGGATCGCGACCGCGATCAACGAGGCCGACCACGACGGCCAAGGAACCTATCCAAAAGGAACCGCAGGATCGTCGTTCAACCCTCTGTTTTTTGTGAGCTTTGCCCCCTATATTGGGAGTGCCGGTTCGCCGGCTATGGAAATAAACGGTCGTCGCAATAAACCATTCGGACCCGGGGGCGGTACCCGGCGCCTCCACCAAAGCCCAGCATCGGGCGAGCTTGAAGCTGAGCTTTGGCGGGGGCGAAATAGGATCGACGAGGGCGTAAAGGGCGTGCTTTTTCCCGGTATTGTTCCGCCGTTATCGGGCTACTGCAATAGTTGCCAACGACAACTTTGCTCCGGTTGCTCAGGCTGCGTAACGCAGTTTGAAAGACCATCTTAAAGTCCTAGCGGGTTAAGCTCCGCTAGGCGGGGTTCGGAGGCACCTGGCAACAGAAGCCTCCACTTTACTCTTTGATTTCTTCCCCCGCGGGGACTCCTGCTCACCCCTCAGGCGCGGTACTATTGCGGCTTGGCGAGTCGGGCCGGCAGGGTCCGGCTTCGGGGATGCAACAGGACCACCATGGCGACCGATCATATCCGATACGATGTGCTGGCCCGCGATGCGCTGCGCGGCGTGCTGCGGAAGGTGCTGACCGATGCCGCGGCCCATGGCCTGCCGGGCGAGCACCATTTCTTCATCACCTTCGTGTCGAAAGCCGAGGGCGTGAAGCTGTCGCCGCGGCTGCTGGCGCAATATCCGGAAGAGATGACGATCATCCTGCAGCACCAGTTCTGGGACCTGACCGTGCACGAAGACCGCTTCGAGGTCGGCCTGTCCTTTGGCGGCATTCCGGAGCGGCTGGTGGTGCCGTTCAGCGCCATCAAGAGCTTCCTCGATCCGTCCGTGAAGTTCGGCCTCCAGTTCGACACCTCCGACGTCGCCGAGGTCGCGCCCGAGAATTTGCCGGCTGCGCCCGCACCATCGGCCGTGTCGGTCCCGGCACCTGCCACGGAAAAGGCAGAAGCTGCCGACGAACCGCCACCACCGAGCCAGGGCGGCGCCGAAGTCGTGCGGCTCGATCGTTTCCGCAAGAAATGATCTAGGTTGGATCCGAGCCCGTCGCGCACAGCCAAACTGCCTATATAGAGAAGCACATGAAGAGGCCGTGCGGCGTTCCGCGCGGCAAAATGGATGTGCTCATGGCCAAGTCGACCCGACCTTCACGCTCCGCGACCCGCACCGAGACCGACAGCTTCGGTCCCATCGAAGTCCCAGCCGACCGCTATTGGGGGGCCCAGACCGAGCGCTCGCGGCAGAACTTTCGCATCGGCACCGATCGCATGCCGATCGCGCTGGTGCATGCGCTCGGCATCGTCAAGCTCGCCGCCGCACAGTCCAACCTCGAGCTCGGCCTGCTCGACCAGCGCCGCGCCAATGCCATCATCCGCGCCGCGCGCGAAGTGATCGAGGGCAGACTGGACGACCATTTCCCACTTGTCGTGTGGCAGACCGGCTCGGGCACGCAGAGCAACATGAACCTCAACGAGGTGATCGCCAACCGCGCCAATGAGCTGCTCGGCGGCGAGCTCGGCGCCAAGAAGCCGGTGCATCCCAACGATCACGTCAACATGAGCCAGTCGTCGAACGACTCTTTTCCGACCGCGATGCACATCGCGGCGGCAAGCCGCATCAATGCCGATCTCGTCCCTGCCCTCGGCGAGTTGCTGCGCGCGCTGCGCAAGAAGGAGAAGGAGTTTTCGAAGATCGTCAAGATCGGCCGCACCCATACCCAGGATGCGACGCCGCTGACGCTCGGCCAGGAATTTTCCGGCTATGCCGCGCAGGTCGAAAGCGGCGTCGCCCGGCTCAAGATCGCGGTGAAGGACCTTTATCCGCTGGCGCAGGGCGGCACCGCCGTCGGCACCGGCCTCAACTCGAAGCCGCGCTTTGCAAAGCTGTTCGCCAAGCACGTCGCCGGGATCACGAAGCTCCCCTTCACCAGCGCCGCCAACAAATTCGAGGCACTGGCCTCGAACGATGCCTATGTGCTGGCGCACGGTGCCATCAATTCGGTCGCGACCGGCCTGTTCAAGATCGCCAACGACATCCGCCTGCTCGGATCGGGCCCGCGTTCTGGGCTCGGCGAATTGATCCTTCCGGAGAACGAGCCGGGCTCCTCGATCATGCCGGGCAAGGTCAATCCGACGCAGTGCGAGGCGATGACCATGGTGTGCTGCCAGGTATTCGGCAATCACACCGCGATCACGGTCGCCGGCAGCCAGGGCCATTTCGAGCTCAACGTCTACAAGCCGGTGCTGGCCTACAACATGCTGCACTCGATCCGCCTGATGGCGGATGCCGCGCGCTCCTTCACCGAACATTGCGTCAGCGGCATCCGCGCCGACGAAAAGCGCATAAGTGAGCTGATGCAACGCTCGCTGATGCTGGTGACGGCGCTGGCCCCGAAGATCGGCTATGACAACGCCGCCAAAGTGGCCAAGACGGCCCATGCCAACGGCACCACGCTGAAGGAGGAGGCGCTGCGGCTCGGCTTCGTCTCGGCCGACGAGTTCGACCGCCTGGTACGCCCCGAGAAGATGACCAGCCCGGGATAAATTCCGAATTCCGATAGTCATCCGTAATGATACGGACGCTCGGCGCCCAAAAAATATGCGGCTTTGCGGGCGGGATTTGATTACCGTCAATGTTGCGGCGGGGCGGCGTGTTACGCAGCTCTTCCGCCCTCGACGGGCGAAATCATCGTTTGATGGCCCGAGGGGCCGATTGACGAGGACAAGCAAATGGCGATCAAGTCTTGTGGGGCGCAATGCGGCACCCTGTTTCTGAATGTTTCATCCTGTCTGACGAGGATCGGATGATGGAGACACGGCATGGGGAACGTCATCAACCTGAATCGCTTCAGGAAGCGCGCCGAGCGGGAAGCCTCGGCGAAGCAGGCGGACGCCAACCGGGCGAAATTCGGTCGCACGAAGGCGGAACGGGCGGCGGAGGAGAAGCGGGCGGACCAGGCCAAGGAGCATCTGGACCAGCACCGGATCGATCGCGAGGAGCAGCCATGAAGTCGCCGGTCGTGAAACGGTCGATCGTCGTCGCCGGTCACAAGACCAGCGTCAGCCTGGAAGAGGCGTTCTGGAACGGCATGAAGGAAATCTCCGGCTTGCGCAACATGACGTTGTCCGAGCTGGTCGGCGAGATCGACAACAACCGCCAGCAGGGCAATCTGTCGTCGGCGATCCGTCTCTTCGTCCTGGACTACTTCAAGAGCCGCGCCATGGCCGCCCAGCCGGACAAGGTCCCGGCCCAATAGCCGTCGGGGGCGCCCTCGACGGCGCCCCGGCCTCTGCACTTTAAAATCACTCTAAGATGCAGCTTCGGCGGCCGCGCGCGCTTGACCTCAATGCCCTGCGTTGAAAATACAGGGCATGACCGACACCACTGACACGCGTTCGCACATGCCGCTGGGTCTGGCCCAGCGGGGCTATACCGGCGTCATCCAGCACCTCGCCGCCAAGCAGGCGGGCTCGGCGCTCTCGGACGTCGAGCTCGAGAGCCGCCTGATCGAACTCGGCTTCGTCGAGGGCGCCCGGGTCGAGGTCCTGCATGAGGGGCTGGTCGGGCGCGACCCGATCGCCGTGCGGGTCGACAGCATCACCATCGCGGTCCGCCGTCGCGAAGCCATGGCCATCATCGTCGCTTAGATTGCGACGGGACGCCTCATTACAAGCCGCTTGCCGGGCTCTTGATCACATGGAATTACCCCTGCTGCATCTCGCCCTGGTGGGCACGCCAAACAGCGGCAAGACCTCGCTGTTCAACGCCCTGACCGGCAGCCGGCAGAAGGTCGCGAACTATCCCGGCGTCACCGTCGAGCGCAAGGAAGGCTTCTTCGTCACCCCGTTGGGACGCCAGGTCTCGGTGGTCGACCTGCCCGGCACCTATTCGCTGCGCGGCCGCAGCCCGGACGAGGAGATCACCCGCGACTTCGTGCTCGGCAAGGCCACCGGCGAGATCGTGCCAGATCTCGTGCTGTGCGTGGCCGATTCCACCAATCTGCGCCTGACCATCCGCCTGCTGCTCGAGCTCAAGCGCACCGGACGGCCGATGATCCTCGTGCTCAACATGTTCGACATCGCGAGCCGCCGCGGCATCACTGTCGACGTCGTGCGGCTCGCCAAGGAGCTCGGCGTGCCCGTGGTCACCTCGATCGCGGTGCGCAAGGGCGGCACAGCCGACCTGCTGGCGCTGACCGACGAGATCTCGGCCAAGCTCGCCACTGAGCCGCAGGAGAACAGCTGGCGCGCGCTCAGCGTCAGCGAGCTGCGCTCCACCCAGCGCGAGGCCGACCGCATCATCGCCGATTGCGTCAGCCTGCCTGCTAGACCCGACACCTGGACCGCGCGGATCGACGCCGTGGTGCTGCATCCCGTCGGCGGCCTGATCGTGCTGGCGCTGATCCTGTTCTTCATGTTCCAGGCGGTGTTCGCCTGGGCGCAGCCGCTGATGGATCTCCTCAAGTCCGGCTTCGATGCGCTCGGCGAGTTCGTGCATGCCACCCTGCCCGAGGGCCTCTTCCAGAGCTTCCTTCAGGACGGCGCGATCTCGGGCGTCGGCAGCGTCATCGTGTTCCTGCCGCAGATCATCATCATCTTCCTGTTCATCCTGCTCCTGGAAGATTTCGGCTACATGGCCCGCGCCGCGTTCCTGATGGACCGCATCATGGGCGGCGCCGGCCTGCACGGCCGCGCCTTCATTCCGCTGCTGTCGAGCTTTGCCTGCGCCATTCCCGGCATCATGGCGACACGCGTCATCGACAACAAGCGCGACCGGCTGACCACGATCCTGATCTCGCCGCTGATGACCTGCTCGGCGCGCATTCCGGTCTATACGCTGATCATCTCCGCCTTCATTCCCGCGAAGGACGTCTGGGGCTTCATCAACCTCCAGGGCCTCGTGATGTTCGGCCTTTATGCGGCCGGCATCGCCAGCGCGCTCGCCGTCTCGTTCGTGATCAAGTTCTTCATGATCCGCGACTATGCGCCGGCCCCCTTCATGCTGGAGCTGCCGGACTACAAGATGCCGCGGCTGAAATCGATCGTGATCGGCATCTACACCCGCGCCAAGATGTTCCTGGTGCGCGCCGGCACCACGATCTTCTCGATGATGGTGCTGATCTGGTTCCTGGCCTCGTTCCCGCAGCCGCCGGCGGGCGCGACCGAGCCGGCCATCGACTTCAGCCTGGCCGCGATGATCGGCAAGGCGCTGGCGCCGCTGCTCGCGCCTGTCGGATTCAACTGGCAGATCGCGGTCGCGCTGATCCCCGGCATGGCAGCCCGCGAGGTCGCAGTCGCAGCCCTCGGCACCGTCTATGCAATCGAAGGCGGCAAGGAAGCGGCCGAGCAGATCGGCCAGGTGCTGGCGACGAAATGGTCACTCGCAACCGCGCTGTCGATGCTGGCCTGGTACATCTTCGCCCCGCAATGCGCCTCGACGCTCGCCGTGATCCGGCGCGAGACCGGAAGCTGGGCCTGGATGGGCGTGACCTTCACCTACATGCTGGTGCTGGCCTATGCGGCGAGCTTCGTGACGTACAACGTCGCATTGGCGCTGGGGGCCGGCTGAGGCCCCTCCACAACAAAACTGCGAAAACAACCCCATGCACAGTAGACGGGGGCTGTGAAATCAATGGCTTACGGGTGGACTAACAACACCCGACCACCGTCGCCCAAATTGCGCTTCGCTCCGGGCTACGGACTGCCCCGGTTGCACCGTCGGGCAAAACAGGGGCATGATGCCATCGTCGGCTTTCAACGCCACCGAGATCGCGACCACCCAAAATCGCCATCAGCATCCATGGATCGCTTCAGCACTGAAAGGCTGATCGCCGAGCGACTGCACGCAGATCACCTCTCCGACCTCGTCGCGCTGCATCTCGATGCCGAGGTGTCACGTTATCTCGGCGGGGTGCGCTCGGCAGCGAAAACCCGTCACGCTTCGACAGGGGCAGCAATGAATGATGGGTTTCGCAAGAGCTCTACCCATCCTACAGGCTATCTGCGCTGACCGGGCGCGGCGGACTCATGGCTCCATCGTGTAGGAGCGCCCGGGTTCGAGCACGTAGATGGTCAGAAAACGGAGCGGTCGTTCCGGGTCACAATTGCGAAACAGGGTGTGCGGAACATCCGCCCGGTCCTGCAACGTCTCGCCGGCCCGGTATTGCCGCGGTTCGTCGCTGCCATAGGCGGATTCGGCAACGCCTTCGACGATGTAGATCGCCCCCGCAACGGGATGCCGGTGAAGCGGCGCGACGCCACCCGGCGGATAGGTGACCTCGACGACCATCAGCTCCTGCTGACGGCCGGGCAATGGGAGACGTTCGAGAACACTGCGTGTGACACCGGCAAACCCGGCCTGCTGAGCGCTTGCCTGACCGTCGATCCGTTCATTCATGGAGCATCTGTCTCGTTCGAGAGTCTTGGGCCGCCGCGCCGGATCGCGGTGAATGACAATTGGAAATCCGGGCACAACGCGACAAGGTTGAAGGCCGAACCGCTCGCACAGCATTCCGCCTCATATGCGACAGCCCGTTCAAAGCCTCGTGTCGTGGTCCCTGGAACAGGGGACGCGCCTTGGCGCAGTTCCATCGAGCGGTTTCGATGAAGCACTTGAACGCAACTGACCTGAACATTCGTTCAAGAAAGTTTCGTCCCTGTTCCTGCAACGGGCAATGGCGGCAGCTGTTGACCAGGGGACGTGCAAACCAAGGAGGAACAGATGAACAAGCTCACTTGCGCTCTTGCGGCGGCAGCGATGCTCGCAATCGGTACTCCTGCCATCGCCAACGCGGCCGGCTTCGGCGTCTATGTCGGCGGCGACAGGGATTATTATTACGGGCCCCGCGCGCGCATCTACGAGCATGACCGCGGCTGGCACCGTGGCTGGTACCATCACGACCGCGACTACGACCGCGGCGTCGTGATCCGTCGTTATCACTATTGGGACGATTAGTGCGAGCCAGCACGATCGAACAAGGAGGCCTCGCTTCGGCGGGGCCTTTTGTGTTTTGCATTTGGACGCAAAGGAAGAGGCCGCCCAGCGAGGCGGCCTCTGTGGCCGACGTCTGCTGAAGGACTCTGGATTGCTTCGCTACGCTCGCAATGACGTCGTGGAAGCAGCCGCTACGGATGCTCCGATCCAGTCTTACCTGAAATAGCCCAACACAAGATCCACATCCGCGCTGCGCGCCACCGTGCCGTTCAGCTCGGCGTCGATGACGCGGCGGCAGGCCTCGATCGCGGCGTGGTCGCCGAGATCGTTGGCGGCTTCGAGCACGAGCCAGGCGACGTCGACCGAGGCCTTGTCCGGCGCACCGCCGCCGAGATCGGCGGCCGGCGACTTGTTGATCTTCTTGCGAACCGCGGTGCCGAATTGAGGCAACATTGCAGATACTCCCCTCTCCTCAGTGTACTTGTCAGTGTACTTGGAGCTCGGGCTGACGACCCGCCGCATCGGCGCCCGTGCCGGTCTTGCGCGACTGGTAGAACTTCAAGATGCTGCGCGAGGTCTCGATCTTGAGCCGGCCGAACTCGCGCTCGTTGTCCTGGAGGTCGCGTGCGGTGATCAGATGATCCTTGGCGCCGAGGAACAGGAGCGACATCGTCGTGTCCCAGGAGAAGTCGAGCGCCTTGCACAAGACCAGGATCATCTCGCGATTGCGGTCCATCAGCGCGCGCTCGATCACGTCGACAGGCAGTGACGAGAGCAGCGACAGGCCGATCTGCACCTCGTCGAAGCGGTGCTGGCGCGCATAGTTCGAGATCGAGTCCTGATTGAGGTTGCCCTGCCGGTACTGCGTCGTGACCACGCGCTTGGCGACGAAATAGCTGCGCGAGGACGGGCCGAACTTGGACTGGAGATCGCCGGTGACCTCGGTCACCGAGCTCTGGATCTGCGCCATCATCTCGGGCCGCTCGGTCTCGAGACGGCGGCGGACGTCTTCCGACGCCTTCGAAATGAGCTGCTGGAAGATGTGGCGCGGCACGTCCTTGCGCAGGCCAAGCTGTTCAGCGAGGATCGAATCGCCCTCGGCGCGGCGAACCATGTGCAACAGGCCCGATCCGGAGAAGCGCGCCCCCTCGTTCTTGGCGACCGACGTCACGACCTCCTGGTTGCCGCGCTTGACCAGCACGTCGGTCACGGCTTCGCCGAGCGACTGGCGCTGGGAAATCGCGAGCAGATGCGCCTGGCCCTTGGTCATGGCGCTCTCGACCAGCATCTTCTCGTCAATGCGATTGGAGTTGCGCAGCACGGGACCTGCGACCTCGATCTCGTCGTCGAGGGCGAGCTTTTCGATGACGTTGAGCGGGGCGTGATCGCACGCCGACATGACTTCGGAGAGCTGCGCGCGCGCAGCAACCTCGATCTCGTCGGCGAGCCGGCCGATGACCTCGCCGAACATGCTGATCTCATCGTCGCTGTAGCGGCCGGTGATCAGGATATCGGTCGCATGCCACAACGCCTTCGCCCTGCTTTCGTCCGAGCCGCGCGCGATCGCGTCGTCCAGATCCTGTAGAAGCGATTTCGCCCCGTTCATCTCGATCACCCCAGTTCTTGGTAGCCCTTTGGCGCGCCGTCCCGCCGCTCGCGGCGCGACGCCGAATTCCTCTGGGAACCGACGCTAGAGATGAAACGCGAGAATTCAGTAAAATCGGCAAATCAGTTTTGCCGGGCAAAATTCATTCAAATGCGAGGGAATGGATTTACCGATGGAGAAGGAGGAAGGTGCGCTCCCTCTCCCGCTTGCGGGAGAGGGTTGGGGAGAGGGTGTCTCCGCACCGGGATAATCTCCAAGCGGAGAGAACCCTCACCCGCGCCTTCGGCGCGACCTCTCCCGCAAGCGGGAGAGGTAAGAGGAGCCCGCGGCTCAAGCTCGCTTAACTCACGTCGTTCTCACGGATTCTGCGGCGTCAGCACCAGCGGCGGTTTTGGCTTGGGCTTTGCGGGCGGCGGGCCTGGGGCCGGCTTCACCTCGATCGGCGGCGGCAGCGGTGCGAGCTGCTGGCTGGCAAGTGGCGGGCTGGGCGCGGCGGGAGCGGCCTGCGGTGCCTTCGGCGTCGGCGCGGCCTTTGGTTTCGGCGGCGCACGGCGCGGATCGCGGCTGGGCAGCGGCACATCCGGCAGCGGCGGCTCCGGATCGGGCGAGACCAGCGTCGGCAGCGCGGCCGTTGCCGGCGGCGGCTCACCGCGCTCGATGGCGTCTAACCGCCGCGTCTCGCGATCGATCGTGCGCACCGCGAGCCACGACGACAGCGGCGCGAGGTCGATGGTACGGCTCAGCTTGTCGGGGGGCCCTGCCGCGAACAGCTGGATCTCCGGCGGAGCACCGGAGAGCCCGGTCATGATCGGCGTCAGGCTGGCGCGGATGTCGGCTTGGTCGGCGGGAATGTCGTAGCCGCCGGAAACGATGGCGCGGGCGTTCTTCGCTTCCAGCGGCGTTGCGCCGACCCGCAGGCGGCCATCGCGGATCGTGAACGGGATCTGCGCCGAGGGCACCGCAATGCGACCCGCCGACAGCGCGGGCTCGACGAGCTGCCGCAGCCGGTTGTCGTCGTTGCCCTGACCGCCGTCGCTGGCGCGGATGGCGATCTCGAACGCGCGCGGATTGAGGCCGGCGATCTCGGCGGATTCGAGCGTCACCGTGCCATTGCCGGCGAGCGCACCGGTCATGGCCGCGACGCTGCGGCCCTGGCTGGTCAGCGCCATCTGCACCGAGGCGCGCCCCTTGGGCAGTGCGAGGTCGCGATAGCGCAGCGCCGCGGCATCGACATTGCCGAGCTCGATGCGCGCGTTCAGCGCAAGACCACCCGCGCTATTGCGCGCGTCAAGGCTCGCAGACATCTCGCCGCCGCCGATGCCGCCTTTGAGCGCATCGAGCGCGAGCGACTGGCCGTCACTCCGGATCGTGCCCGCAAAGGGGCGCAGCTCGATGCCACCAGGCAACGTGCCGCGCAGCGCCTGGAAGGCGACGCGGCCACGCCAGCCGCTGACGAGTCCTGCAGTGAGCGGCTCGCCGGACTCATGTCCGGCCGCGCCGATGGCGATTGCGAGCGCCGGCGCCAGATCGAGCGAGTCGAGACCAACCTCGCCGTCGACGTTCTTGTCCTGATCGAGCGTCACCGAAACATGTCCGCGCAGATGCGAGCCCGCTGCATTGCCGTCGAGATCGTCGAAGCTCAGGCGATTGCCTGATAGCGTGAGGCGGGAGGACAGGCTGACATTCTGCGCCGGTTTGTCGGCTGGGCCGATCCCGAGCAGCGGCGCCAGATTGACGTTGCGCACGCGCAGATTCACGCTCGCCTTCGGTTCGAGTGATTTGGGTTCTGACGATTTGGGCTCCGACAATTCGATGCTGCCCTGCGCGTCCGCATCGAGCCCGCCGCCGCTGAGCTTTGCGTTCAATTGCACTGGACGGCGCCAGGCGCCGCTCAACCGGCCTTCGAATTGCGAAGCGCCCTCGCCGGCGGCCACGATGCGATCGAGCCCCAGCAGTGCCAGCAGGGCGCCGGCCTGCGGCGCCGAGACTTTCGAGTCCAGCGTGAAGTCGCTGTTGCGCAGGCGATCGAGGTCGATGCCGCCGATGGCGGCGGACGGCGTCTGCGCGACCAGCGTCGCGGTTGCCTTGAGCTGCGGTGCGTCGAGGTCGAGCATGACGCGGGCATTGCTGCGATCGGCATGCTCGGCGTTCTTATCGAGGTTGAGATCGAGCTTCAGACGCGTCGCGCCTGATAATGCCGGGATGGCATCGACGCGCGCGCGCAGCGCGGGCGCAAACGGCTCGATCAGCGCGGTGAGCTCGCGCAGCGAATTGGCCGACGATTTCAGCGCGAGCTTGCCGGTGGCATGCGTGCGGTCGAAGCTGCCGCTCGCCTCCGTGGTCACGCCGCTGGCCTGGCCGAAGCGCAACTGCTCCAGCGACAGCGATGCCGGGCTGTAAGCGAGCTTGGCTGCGAACGGCCGCAGCTCCTGGCCGGCGGAGATCGCGCGGCCGACATCGAGCGAGAGCTTTGCTTCCTCCGGCCATTCGCCTTGCGGTCCTGCGAGCGCGCGCACGAAGCTTGCGGCGGCATCGAGATCGAGGCGGTCGGCCTTGAGCTCGGCATCGATCCGCGAGCCGTTGCTCGCGCCGGTCTGCACGAAGGCAATGCGGCCTTCGACCGCGCCGCCCTCGATGTCGGCCTTCAGCCTGTCGATGGCGAGATGGTTGGCGGCGATCGTGACGTCACCGGCGAGGCGCAGCGGCCGCGTGCTGCGGCGGTTGATCTCGTTGCGGCCCTGGAGCCAGGCCACCAGCGTGTCCGGATCGGACGATTCGACGCTGAGGCGGCCGCTGAAGCTGTCGGCGCCGGGAGCTGCGCCATTGAGCGAGAGCTGCGTCATGCCAGGCGCGCGCAGCTCGAGCCGCCGGAAGGTCCAGGACCGGCCGTCGGTCGCAAGCTCGGTCGCGATGTTCTGGAGCGGGCGGCCACCGAGCATGATCTGGTCGGAGTTGAACTCGATCTGCGCCGGGATCGGCGCTTGCGGGATCGCGGCGAGGCCTGCGCGCAGCGCCGGCAGGATGCGCAGCGGCTCGGAATCGTTCTTGGCCGCCAGCCTGTCGGCATCGATCTGGCGCGCCGACAGCACCGCGCGCAGCAACGGCGAAGCACCGAAGCTGACGTCGCCGACGCCGCCAACTTTCAATGCGTTGTCATCAGTGCCGATGCTCGCATCGATCTGGTCGAACTTGGCGCCGGCCGGGTCGGCCTTGAGTTTTGCGGTGAGCTTCCACGGCGTCGCCCCCGCCTCTCCGGCTTTCTTCACCACCGGCGCGGCGAGCGTCAGCGCGCCATCGAATTTCGGCTGGCGATTGTCGAAGGCGAGCACGCCTTCGAGATCGGCGAGGATGGCGCGCTCGCCGGGATCGATGTTGAGGTGAAGACGGGTCGCGCTGCCGTCGGCGCTGGGGCCGGAGGAGATGCGGAACGGGTAGCGCACTCCGCTAACGGTGAAGCTGCCGTCGCCGCGCACCGAGCCTGCGAGCGAGCGCACGTCGCCGGAGAAGACGATGTCGTTCAATTCCAGCGTCGAGCGGCTGGCGGCATCGTGCAAGGCGATGCGGCCGGTGAGATTCAGCCGCTCGATGGCGAGGGACCCCATATTGAAGGTGCCGGTCGCGGTGGACGGCAAATCGACCCGCCCGCGCGCATCGAGGCCAAGATCGACCGCCATGCCGCCCACCGAGAGCTCGGTGGCGCGCCATTCGCCGCGCATCAGGGAGCCCAGGCTGAACTCGACGTCGAGCTTGTCGGCGCGCAGGCGGCCGAGATCGTTGTTGCCGCCGAAGGTGACGGCACGCAGCCGCAGCGTCGGCGTCGGCAACAGCCGCGCATCGAGTTCGCCCCCCACCCGCACCGGCACGCCGATGATCTTGCCAGCCTCCGCCTCGAACTGGGGCCTGAACTGGTTCCAGTCGATGTAGTAAGGCCCGATCAGCGCGGCCAGCAGCGCAATGATGAAGGCAATCGCCAATCCGAGCAGCGTCGTCTGCACGGGTCTCCCCTCGGCCAAACCGGCCCGGGCCGAACCTGAGGGCCTCAGGCGCGCCGGAACAGCTCCCTATATAAGGGGAAGTGTGGCGAAGTCACAGCGACTGTTGCGCGCGGAGGTTAACGCTGGGCGGCCTCACCAGCTCGCCGGCAGCCGCTTCAGCCCGCGCAGCACGAAGGTCGGCCGCCATTCCGGGTTTGCGACGTCGTCGATGCGCAAATCCGGCAGCCGCCGGAGCAGCGTGGCGATGGCGATCTCGGCCTCGATGCGCGCCAATTGGGCGCCGAGACAGAAATGGATACCACCACCGAACGACAGCGGCTTCACGTTCTGGCGGGTGACGTCGAGCCGGTCGGGCCGGTCAGGATAGGCCGCGGGGTCGCGGTTGGCCGAGCCGAGCAGGCACAGCACGGTCTCGCCCTTGGGGATCCGCTTGCCGGCGAGATCGTCGATGTCCTCCAGCGCGACGCGCCCGGTCATCTGCACCGATGAATCGTAGCGCAGGAACTCCTCGATCGCGCCCACCATCAGCTCGGGCCGCGCCTTGAGCAGCGCGAGCTGGTCCGGATTGCGGTGGAGCGCCAGGAGCCCGTTGCCGATCAGATTGACGGTGGTCTCGTGACCGGCCACGAACAGCAGCATGATGTTCGCGGTCAATTCCTCGTTCGTGAGCTTGTTGCCGTCCTCCTCGGCCAGCACCAGCTGGGTCGTGAGGTCGTCTCCCGGATTGCGGCGACGCAGCTCGAACAATTGCTGAAAATACATCTGCGCCATCAGGTTGCGCGCGTTGCTCTGCTTGATCTCGTCCGGCGTCATGGGGACAGGATCCAAGATTCGCACGCCATCGCTCGAGCCCTTGTGGAACGCCTCGCGGTGCTCTTCCGGGATACCAAGCATGTCGCAGATGATCGTGACCGGCAAACGGAAGGCGAAATCCCCGATCAGGTCCATCCGACCGCGATCGATCATCGCATTGAGCGTCTGATCGACAATTTCCTGGATTCGCGGCCGCATGTCCTCCACGCGCCGCGCAGTGAAGGCCTTGACGACGAGGCCGCGCAAACGGGTGTGATCCGGCGGATCGGCCTGGAGCATCGTGTGGCTCAAATTCCGAAAGACTGGCTCGTTCATGATCGCGGGGCCGTAGCGGCGCGTGGTGCGCTCGACGAAATCCTTGCCGAAGCGCTTGTCGCGCATCACGAGGCTGACTTCGGCGTGCCGGCTGGTGACGAACTGGCCGAACGGCGTCACGTGAACGGGGTCGACCGTGCGCAGCCGCTCGTAGTGCGGATAGGGATCGCGGATGAAGTCCGGCGAGAGCGGGTTGAACATCGGTCCGCCAGCGGGTTGCACTTGCTCGTTCATGGTGACCTCAAATCGGTTGCCGCATGACACCAATACGCCGATCGCAGCCCCACGCCCAGCGTAACCAAATCGATCCGGAGACGACGCCGGCCGACAGTTTTCTGCGCGCGATCACGGATCTCAGGCGCAGGACGGGGCTGGCCTCCGCCTAGCGAAGAACGACCGCAGCGAGCGCGCCGCGAGATTTGTCGCAGGATCGGACAAGGCATGTCTGCTTTGGGAAAGACGCTTCGATCCGCGCCGCGCCACAAGCAAGCCCCATCGTTCGAAGCCAGGGTTCGGTCCTGCCAAAGTTCCCGAGCGGCGCAGCCACGCCGATGTCCCTTGTCGAGGCCCTGAGGGCGGTTGCCGGTCTTCCGCCAAAGGCGCGGGCGAGCTTTTGCTGGGGCCGATGCGTTCGCGGCACCTACGCCCCCTCCGATCAGGCCAAGGAGATCACCAGGTCCCGCAGCTTCACCATGCCCTCCCGGGTGCTGGCGCGCTTCTCGGCGGACTGCGACAGCCCGAACGCGGTCGACACGCACGGGTGCTCGCTGCGCGGCTTCAGCTTCCGGCTCGGCAGCGGCCTTCAGCGCTCCGAGATTCTCACCCATAGCGCGCCGGTTCATTTCGCCAGAACGCCCGACCAGATGCTGGCTTTCCTGCAGGCGCGCATGCCGGGACCGGACGGCAAGCCGGACATGGCGCAAGTCGCGGCATTCTCCGCCGCCAATCCCGAAACGCTGCGTCAGGCAAGCTACCTTGCCGCAAATCCGCCGCCCCCAAGCCTTGCCTGCACGACCTATTGGGGCGTGCACGCCTTTCCCGCAACGAACGCTGGGGGTGAGACACGGTTCATCAAGTTCAAGGTGGTGCCGGTCGGCCAGGAAGGCAGGCCGGCCGAGGACGCGGCCACGGCCACCGGCTTGCTGCGCGATCTCGAATCCCGGATTGCGGCGCGCGATGTCAGGTTCAGCGTGATGGCGCTGCTGGACCGTCCCGGCGACCCCGTCATGGACGTGACCATCCGTTGGCCAGACGAGGATGGGCACGAAGCGGTGCGCCTCGGAACGATCGTGATAACAGGCACTGAATCAAGCGAGGCGTGCGGCGCGGCCGCGTTCAATCCAGCCAATCTTGCCGAAGGCATCGGCCATCCGCCGGACGAGATGTTCGCGGTACGGTGCACCGCCTACGTCATCTCCCAGACCAGGCGACGCTGAGCGCAAAGCTCAGGTCTCGCTTCCCAGCACGCCCTGCGCCTCACGGCGCCACATTCCCGGGCTGATGCCGACCACCGAGGAGAACACCCGGGTGAAGTGACTTTGATTGGCGAACCCGGCCGATATCGCAATCTCCGCCAGCGACAGGTCGCGCACCGTCATCAATTGCTTGGCCGTGTCGACACGCTGGCGCAGCAGCCATTGGTGCGGCGGCAGGCCGGTCGAGACGCGAAATGCGCGCGAAAAATGGCTGACCGAGAGATCGAACTCGGCTGCGATCTTCTCCAGTGAAAGCTTGCCGCGGAGATCGGACTCCAGCCTTTCGCAAGCCCGCTTCACCTGCCATGGGGCAAGGCCGCCGCGCGCGGGCTCGGCGGCGCGCCGCAATCCGCCATAGGTCGTCGCGACATGTGCGGTGAGCGCGAGCATCATGTGGTCGATGAAGAGCTGGTTGGCCTCTTCAGGCTGCCGCAACGCCGCCAGGAACGATGCGCCGAGATGGCGGATCGTCATGTCGTCATGGCCGACGCCGGGCTGATAGGCGAGCTCGCCGATCCGCGGCGCGCCGCTTTGCCTCGCCATGTCGTCCAACGCCGAACGGGGCAGATGGAAGAACAGGGAATGGAAGGGCTTGTCGATCACGTAGCGGGGATCGCGCTTCAGATCGTACAGATAGGTGGCGCCGGCGCGGATATCGCTCTTGACCACGCATCGGCCGCGCTCCCAGCACTCGCAATCGGCGAAATCGCGGAATTTGAGGCTGACGAGATAGGCGTCCTCCGGGGGCATCGACTCGGAAAGACGCGTGATGGGATGATCATCCCGGGTTTCGGTGACGGCGAGCTCGGCGCTGCGCAGCGAACGCGTGACCAGCGTTGGCGGCGCATCCTTCAAATGCAAAAATCGTTCGAGCTTCTGCGCGAAGGCGCCCGCCTGTGTCATGGGAGTGCATCTCGTATGTGAGTAGACTGGGGAGCGGAGGCGCCACCGCCAAATCACGTGCCATTATCCGACATTGGCAAACGACGGTCCAGACTTGCGCGTTGGAACCGTAGCCGTGTGCCCCTCGCCGCATCCATCGTCACGGAACGTTTTCACAAGAGATTTCAACGGATCTCGATTCCTCTCGCGCGATCTCCGTTCAATATCTCGACAACTCGTCGTCCGCCCATCGTGCGTTTGTGAAAGCGCGCGCCCGCTGGAGGCATTCGATGTCGGGCGGATCAGTCGATCACCTGATCGGCGCCGATCAGAAAGCTCTCGGGGATGACGAGGTTGAGCGCTTTGGCCGCCCTCATGCTGATGGTCAGCAGGAACTTGGTCGGCTGCTCTACCGGAAGATCGGACGGCTGCGCTCCCTTCAGGATCTTGTCGACGTAGGTCGCCGTGCGCCTCACCATCACGTTGACGTCGGGACCGTAGGACATCAGTCCACCCGCAGATGCCCAGGCGCCCCAGCCGCCGATCAACGGCAACCGACGCTGCTCTGCATAGCCGACGATGCGCGGCATCAGGTTCACCATCAGCGTCGACGTGACGACGTAGACTGAATCGGCTTGAGCGGCCGTGGCTTGATCGAGAGCAGGCGAGAGCTCGTCGACGGTCCGAACCGGCAGCGACAGCAGCTTGATCCCGAGGGATCGGGCGGCCCGCTGCGTATCGTCGAGCTCGTTGTCGAGGTGGTTCGGATTCCACAGGAACGCGACATGAGAGAGGCGCGGCACCGCTTCCTTCAGAAGCTGCAGCCGCTTCGAGCCGAGTTCGTCGTGCAGGAAAGTTACGCCGGTCGCATTGCGCTGCGGCCGGCTCAGGCTGGCCACGAGCCCGAGCTTGACGGGGTCGGCACTGACGGAAAATACGATCGGAAAGTTCTTCGCGGCATCCCGCACATAGGGCGCGATATCGCCCCCGAAAGCCATCATGATGGCCGGCTTGGTCGCGACGAGCTCGGCCGCGAGAGAGGCGAGCCGGCTCTCGTCGTTGTCGGCATGACGATAATCGTAGATGATCGTTTTGCCTTCCACATAGCCGAGCGCGCTCATGCCCGCGAGGAAAGGTCCAAGCGCCTCATCGGTCGGTTGTCCCCCATAGCGAAGAATACCGAGCCGGGGTGGTAGCCCACTGCGGGTCTGGGCATTCGCCCCGCGCAAGAGCAGCGCCGCGGCCGCGCCCCCCAACACGACGTCTCGCCTTCTCACCTGGCGTCTCCCCCGACAACGACCGTGGCACTGGAAAATCGGTGGACGGAAGCCTAATCCGCCGCGCCAGTATGTGCCAGCCCCTGCTCGGTGATCACGCTGGTTTCCGCGTCAGCTCAGAAGCCCATCTCCTCGTTGTCGTGACGCGCCTGCGGCTCTTCCGATTGAATGCCGGCCGAAGGCCGATCCGCGGAAATCCGACGCGTGGACCTCGAGCAACGGTCCCCTGAACGCAACCTCTTGCTTCGTGCATCGGGGGAGCGGCGGTCCACGTGTCGACGTCGCCTTGGGCTCTCTCATTGCCTGCCCGGTCTCGGCTCCTCGTTACTTCTTCTTTGCAGGTCCGAAGTCCGGCTGCCAGGCTGCTTCCTTGCGGGACGGGGCCGCGGCGATCACCTTGGCCTTGTCCTTCTTCGGCTTCTTAGCTTCGCGATTGCCGCGTTGCTGGCCCTTTGCCATGTCGCTCTCCTTTGCTGGCTTGAGTTCGTCGAATTCATTCGGCTGCAGGACCCGGCCGCGCGGGGTGCAGACCCTGACATCCATGTAGCCCTCGCGCAGCAGTTTTTCCGCAAGGCGTAATGCGACCGTCGCAGTTCCGCGGCCGAGATTGGAGCTGCCGTATTCGTTGGTCCCGCTGACCAGATACGGCACGCGTGTTGTCCTAGCCATTGAGGACCGCGGCTCCGCATATGAGAAGCAGAAGGAACAGCGGAACGATCACGGGCGGCACGATCCATTCCGACATGCGAACACGCGACATCGAACGCTCCTGCGCAGCCTTCGGCGGGAGCACACGTGCCCTCAGTCACCGATCGAAGCCGTCGAGATGCGCGGTGATGGCAACGACCCTACGCCTGCGCCGAACCAATAGCGAGCGTAAAGTGCCTCTCGCCGTCGCACCGCGACACTAGCGTTTGCCGGTGCGGAGACGATAGTGCTGGCTATTGCCGTGCCGAAGGCGCATGCTTACAGAAGCCGGCAGCAGTTGGGGCTTCACTCGCGAAAGGCAGGCGTGCATGACCATCCGCTCGCGGCGAAAATCCGTCTCGTTCAGGCATCCCTTCCGCATCAGCTCTGCCGATCTTGCGAATGCGCAAGCTGCAGACGCGATCATCGCCGATGACTGACCAGCCGGTCGATCTCGACAAGCGCCGCGGCATGGCCGCGCAAAAGGCCACCGACCTGCGCCGCGCGCTGGCCGAGGTCGAGGCCCATGTCAGAGAGCTGCGCGAGCGCGAGGCCGATCTCGAACACCGCATGATGACGGTGCCCGCTGCGTCCTGGCAGGAAGCCGCGGTGAAGGCGCGCCATCTGCTCAACCTCTATGCTGCGAGTCTTCCGGCAGAGGACACGCGCCACCGCGCGCTGGTGTCGGCGCTGTTCGACGATTTCGCCCGGCTGTCCGGCGACGGCTGAGGCGAGCGACGGCCGCCTGCATTCTCGACACGTGCATGCTCCGCGAGCCGGGAAGCGGACGCGCGGCCCCGGTCAATGATTGGATGGTGCGAACTCGCCGAGAAGCGAACACGCAACGGAGTAAGCCATGACCCTGACCAGCGGCCGCTTCATTGGCCACGAATACGACCGGATGATCGTCCGGTTCTCGATGCATGACGGCGCCAGGGAGATTCCTTGTGCGATCTCGACCTCCGCGATGGACGATCTCGAGCAGGGCCCGCGCGTCAGGCCGGAGCAGCGGGAAGCCCAATTCGCCCGTCTACGGGATCGCATCGAAGCATGCGCCGCGAGCAAATATCGCGCCACGGAGTTCGAAGGCACGCCGCCGGGCATCGTGCTTCGAGGCATCGATTTCAGGCCATAGGAATGCAGCAGCCGCGACAGCTTGATCGGGCTTTTCCGCGGCGTCATGGCATGAGATCCGGAACCAAGATCGCTTCTACTCCGACCTTGCTTTGATCTCCGGCAAGGGCGGCTTGCGCTCGAAAGGCTTCTTTTTCGGTGGCGCAGGCAGCAATCCCTCCCTGATCGCCTGCTTCCGGGCGAGCTTGCGGGCGCGGCGAATGGCCTCGGATTTCTCGCGGGTCTTTCTCTCGGACGGCTTTTCGTAGGACCGGCGCTGCTTCATTTCCCGGAAGACGCCCTCGCGCTGCATCTTCTTCTTGAGAACGCGAAGTGCCTGCTCAACATTGTTGTCTCTGACGAGTACGTGCAAATGATCCTCCTGGCTCGGGCTGCGAATGCGAGACGTCCTGCAGGGCAGCCAATTGCGCAGGAGCTTCATTGCGATTGTTGAGGATAGCAGCGGCGACATTCGTCGCAGCTTCGGACGAGCCGACTGCTTGTCACAGCGAGCAGCTTGGTGGCGTCAACGTGACCACCGTCGTGCAGCGCTGTCAATCGATAACGTCCTGCTTGCAGGTCGACGGACACACGCAAGGCGCCTCGATCGCAACACAGGAGCTGCCTCGCGGACAACAAACCGGCTTCGCTCCTTGCAAAACCGTGAAAGTCATATATATTGGGCCCGTTCGATTAGCCGCTGTGCCTTGTTGAATGCGCCCGCGGGCTCCTTTTCCAAAGACATCGACGAAGTTGAAGTTAACCGCGTGATTGTCGCGCGGGATGCGCTCGCGCGCTTTGGAGAAGAAAATGACGACAGGTACAGTCAAGTGGTTCAATGGCCAAAAGGGCTTCGGTTTCATTCAGCCGAGCGACGGCGGCAACGATGTGTTCGTTCACATCAGCGCCGTTGAAAGAGCCGGTCTTGCGGGTCTCGCAGAGGGCCAAAAGGTCAATTTCGAGATCAAGACCGACAAGATGCGAGGCAAAGTCAGCGCTGAGAACCTCTCGCTGGCTTGATATCGTGGCGCCGTTTCACGGATGTACTGAAACGGTTGCTCTGCCCGCTCAATCCCGGGATTGAGCGGGTTTAGCCGTGGCGGATCCGGGTGAACGATGAGCACCAAGAAACCGGCAGAGCCGTCACCCGAAAGCATTGCGCGTTCCGATCGCAAGCGCCTGGCCGCTGAAGAGGGAGCGCGGGCATTGGCAGACGTCGAAAGGCAAGCCATCGAGGTTCGCAAGAACATGGCGCGGCTCCGAGAGGTACGCGAGGCGAAGGAAGCAGCTGATGAAGCTCTTCGAGCGGCTTCGCCAGCGCCCACGCTCAGGAAGCGTTCAAGGAAGCCGGCGCGATAGTCGTCTTCGACGCCGCCGGCGAAATCTGAAGTGCCGATCACATGCCGGAGAGTGCAGATCGTGCCTAAAATCAAGCCAGACCAAGGGACCATCACCTTCTTTCTCGCGTCCGGCCCAAATCGGCAGATGTGCCGGCTTGCCACGACCTTCAACACGCAGAAGCAGGCCTTCAGCTATCTCCAGAAGCATCGAACGGAGTTCGAGCGTATGGCGCGGGCGCGCCTGGCTTCAGGCGAGCTCGAGGACGGCATTGTCGTGCTATCGATGCTCTAGTCAGTGCAGGCACGTGAGCGAGAGCACTTTTGGCGGTCTCAATCGGCTCGTCGAACTCTTTCGTCGACGAATGTCGCTCTCAAGACGGGGCCGCTCGCATCCCGAACATTGATGGCGACGCCATCGCTGCTGGCGAACGGCTCGAGCTGTTTGGCAATGTCGGCAAGTGACAGCGCCGCCTCGATCTCCGCGGCTCGCCGGCCGGCCAAATCCAGGCCTTCTTCGTCTACGACGAGCGCTTCACCATCCCAGATGTCGAAGTAGAATTGCGACACTAGGTCGTCCTCTCGGACTGGCGTCGTCGTTCAGCCTCCCGCGCCAGCCGTTCAGCCTTCAATCGCTCCCGATTTGCGTGGAAAGCCTGCTCCGCTTTCTCGTAATCGGTCGCGGGCTTGGTCGCGGTCTGCTTGAAGAGCTTGTTCGCCTCCTTCGCTGCATGCGATTGGGAATGCCGTCTCATTGCTTGTCCTCCCTGTCTCCAGTGATTCGAAGTCCGCCGGTGGCGGCGGCGGCTTGGGGCCCAGCCCATTCTCGGATCGGCTTGCTGCGCTTGGACCGATCAATTCGCACGCGGTCCGTCGAGCAGATCCGCCCGCGGATCGCCCTGTGCTCCGCCGTCCCCTCCGGCGGACGTCAAAGACCAAACCGCCGGTCGCTGATGCGTTCCTATCGGCCGGGAATATCGCTCAAAGGCGCCTACGCCGACCGCTTCACCGCAGCCCCGCCCGCGGGCGCCAGGTCGAGCCGCCTCAGCATCGCCCTCGCCTGCTCGGCGCAGTGCTCGATCAGCCAGCGCTCGAAGGCAACCGGCGCCAGCGCGGGTGCGTAGAGGAAGCCCTGAACGATGTCGCAGCCGAGCTCGGCCAGCACGTCCGGAATTTCCGTCACAAGGCGATCGGAGGCGGACATCGTCTGACCCGACGGCATCGGGAAATGCGGCAATCGGCCGAGGCTAACGCTCCGATGGTGTCCAAGATGTTTTTGCCGTTCCGCCGCGCCGCGCCAAGACGCGACATGCTTAACGTCCGGCGAAAACACTGAAGGTATCTTGGCGTCCGGAACCTATTGAAATCCCGGTTTGGGCTTGTGCAGCCGCCCGGCTACGGCGCGCACCTTGCCCGGCGATGCCCGCCAGATCGAGAGCGCCGACAATCCGCTCACGATCATTGCGACGGCAAAAGCCAGCGTGTAGTCGCCGGCGCGATCATAGAGCAAGCCCGTCACCCACGGTCCGGCCGCACCACCCGCCAGCGCCGCCAGCATGATCGTGCCGAAGATGCTGCCCTGGTGCCTGCCCTGGAAAACCTCGAACACCACCGCGCCCATGATCGAGGTGAGGCCGTAGCCGAGCGCGCCTTGCGTGAACACCATGAGATAAACCAGCCAGAGCGACGATTGATACTTCAGCGCGATCAACGCAGCGAAGCAGACGACAAAACCTGCGCAGCCGATCGCCCAGACCCACTCCCGGCCAATGCGGTCGGAGACATGCCCCAGCACGATCTGGCCGGGAATGCCGAGCAGGCTGACGATGCCGAGCGCCCACACCGCAGCGCTGGGACTGAAGCCAATGTCGAGCAGGAATTTGGTCTGGTGCACCTGCACCGCGTACCAAATGTAGAGGCCGCAGAAATAGCCCAGCGCGATCCACCAGAAACGCGCCGTCGCCACGGCGCGTCGCAGCGTCCATTCGGTGCCGGTCCAGACGGGATCGACGATGTTGGAGACGGATTTTGCGGCGCCTGCGGCCGGCGCAGCATCGCCGTCCGGCTGAAGGCCGATGTCCTCGGGGCGCTTGCGCAGCAACAGATTGATCGGCGCCAGCACGATCAGGACGAGCAGTCCCATCGCGGTGCAGGCGGTGCGCCACCCGGTTTGCTCGATCAGGTGCTGTACCCATGGCAGCAGCGTCACCGAGCCGATGCCGACGCCGGCGAAGGCGATACCGATGGCGAAGCCGCGCTTGCGGATGAACCAGTTCGGCAGGAACAGCGACTGGCCGGAATAGCCGAGACAGACGCTGCCGGCGCCGACCATGACGCCCATGGTCACATAGAGATGCCAGGGCGCGCTGGTCAGCGGTGCCAGCAGCAGCCCGCCGCCCATCAGCACGACACCGAGCTCCATCACCGCGCGCGGGCCCGCGCGATCCATCAGGCGGCCGATCAGCGGGCTGACCACGCCCGACACCACGAAGCCGAATGAGAAGGCGCCCGCAGTGACGCCGCGCTCCCAGCCGAACTCGGAGATGATGGGCGGAAAGAACAATGAAAAGGCGGTGCGCGCGTTGACGCCGATGGCCATCGTGACGAAGGTCACGGCGACCACGACCCAGCCGTAGAAGAACGGAAGCCGCATTTTTGAGTGTTTCATCCCTGGACGATCCTTCGGACCATCTGGGCATGTCCGGGTCAAGCGCTTTTCATGCATGCCCGCTGAGCGGTGGAGCTACCGCATTTCAGAGCGGTTTCCCTGCAGCCCATCCTTCGAGACGCCCGCTTTAGGCGGGCTCCTCAGGATGAGGACGGAGTGTGCGGCAGCAGTTTCAACGAGCACCGATGCTGCCTAGCCTCATCCTGAGGAGCGCGGAACGCGCGTCTCGAAGGACGAGGCGTGCGCTCAGGCGGCGTCGAGCTCTGACGATTTGACCGGCGCGTCGAACAGGATCCGCTCGATCGGCTGCGGCCGGCCGAACAGATAGCCTTGCGCAAAATTGACGCCGAGCGCCTTCAGCCGCTCGAATTCCTCGCGCGTCTCGACGCCTTCGGCGGTGACCGACATGTCCAGTCCGCGCGCCAGCGTCACGATCGAGGAGATGATGGCGGAAGAGCGCGGCTGATGCGTGAGGTTGCGGATGAACGACTTGTCGATCTTGATCTTGTCGAACGGAAACGCAGTCAGGTAGCTGAGCGAGGAATAGCCGGTGCCGAAATCGTCGAGCGCGAGCTCGATGCCGTGGCGCTTCAGCCGCTCCATGAAGGCGTGGTTCTCGACGGCGCGCTCCAGCAGCACGGATTCCGTGATCTCGATCTCCAGCCGCTGCGGCGGCAGGCCGGAATCGGCGAGCGCCGCGCAGATCATTTCGAACAGCTCGGCTTCCTTGAACTGGATCGGCGACAAATTGACGGCGACCATGAGATCGGAGGGCCAGCCGGCGGCGGCCGCGCAGGCGCGCCGCAGCACGAATTCGCCGAGCGGCACGGTCAGCCCGGTCTCCTCCGCGAGCGCAATGAACTGGTCCGGCGGGATCAGTCCGCGCGACGGATGCCGCCAGCGCACCAACGCCTCGAAGCCGCGTCGTGCGCCGCTGAGGGCGTCGACGAACGGCTGGTAGTGCACCTCCAGCTGGCAGCGCGCGATGGCGTCGCGCAGATCTCCTTCCAGCGTGTTGCGGGCCTCCAGCTCGGCCGACATCGCCTCGTCGTAGATGGTGAAGCAGTTGCGGCCGGCCGATTTCGAACGATAGAGCGCGAGATCCGCCTTCTTCAGGAGCTGCTCCTGATCGCTGCCGTGATCCGGCGCGATCGCGATGCCGATGCTGGTGCCGATCTCGACGCGGTGTCCGGGCAGCAGGAACGGTTCGCTCACGAGCTTGGCGATCCGCGCCGCCAGCTCGGTCGAGCAGGCGCGCTGATCCTCGCCGGCTTCCTGGATGATGGCGAATTCGTCGCCGCCGAGCCGCGCCAGCACGTCGCTGGCGCGCACTGCGGATTTCAGCCGCTGCGCCACCTGGCGCAGCAGTGCATCGCCGGCTGCGTGACCGAGGGAGTCGTTGACGTTCTTGAAGCGGTCGAGATCGAGCATCAGGATCGAGAAGGGCAGGCCCCTCACGCTCAACTGGCTGTTCATCTCGTCGAGCCGGGTGAGGAAGAAGGCGCGGTTCGGCAGCCCGGTGAGGATGTCGGTCTGGGCGAGCTCGAGCACCCGCCGGTTCGCCAGCGACAGCCGCCGCGAATTGCGGCTTGCGAGCATCAGATAGGTCGACAGCGACAGCGTCAGCAGCATGCCGACGGTGAGGACCGCGACCGCGCGATCGTAAGTCGTCGCCAGCGGACCGCCGGCGGTAGGAACCGCCCGCACCTGCCAATCGGTGTCCCCGATCCTGAGACTGCCCGACCAGTGCACGACCCGTGCGATGTCGCGCATCGACCGCAACGCCGTGGCGGCCGACGAATAATCCGGCAGCGTTTCCTCCAGGCTGACGATCTGCGCCGTGAAGGGCGGGAAGACGTTCATGTTGACCGCGGGGCTTGCTCCGGTGGTCACGCGAATGGACTGGATCAGCAGCGGCAGGTCGAAGATGCCGACCACGAAGCCGGCGAGATTGCGGCGCCGGTCCGCGATCTCCTCGCGCGATGTTCCCTTGGCGTAGACGGGAATGGCGACGAGGACGTCGGGCGGCCGGCCGCCCTCCTTCGGCTCGAACAGGCGCGTGCGAATGGCCGCGACGCGATCGTTGTCACGCGCGCGCTCCAGCACCGCCTGGCGCTCCGGAACGGTCGTGTAGTCCATGCCGTAGACCGACGAGGTCTTCGGCTGAGTCGAGTAGAACACCGGAAAATATTCGTCGCTCTGCGGCGCAGTGGCGAAATTCTCGCCCTGCAGCGACTTGATGCGATAACTGGACACGCCGTCCCTGATCGCGGCGGTCTCGTATTCCGCGCGCTCCTTGCGGCTGACGCGCGGCAACCAGGCAATGCGCAGCATGCCGGGATGGCGCTCGAACAGGCGGGCGCTGAAGGTCTCGAATTCGCTGCGGGTGACTTCGTCGCTGGTCGATTCGAACAGCGTGCGCAACGCGAGAAGCCTCGATATGTACTCGTTCATGCCGTTCTGCATGACGATCGCCTGGGTCTCGGCCGCGTTCTCGAACTCGATCCTGTTGACGCGATCTTCCCATCGCGCCACGGCGGCAGCGCCCACGATCGAGAACAGAAGGCCGACGCCGACGGCGACGAGCGCCGGGCGATAGAGCCCGAGCAGCGGCGCGGCGCGCCACCATCCGGCCATGCGCCTCCGATTCTGATCGTTCTGATCGCGACCGCCCATCTCGAAGCCGCTGTCCCCTATCCGCGACGAACCGAACCTCTGGTTGAGGTTCCGGCGTCGCTATCGGAACAAGACGGCGGTTAAGAACTGCACAATTTCGGAACCCGATCGTTTTGCAATGCGGAAATTAGTTAACGAAGTCTGCGAACGAGCCGGCATTGTGGAAACAAATTACCGGTTTTACCCGGAGTACTACGGTCCTTCGAGACAGTGCCGCTTAGCAAGCTATTCAGGCTCGCGAGGATATTTTGCTCGAGATTTCTTCCAACGATCCGGCAAAAAACTCCCGATGCATCGATTTCGAGCAGCGAGATCCGTCGTCCTGACCGTCGTGCTCCTCGCCGCGACCACGCTCGCGGCCAGGAGCGAGGAGGCCGGCGTCAGCGAGGATGCGATCCTGTTCGGCCAGGCCGCCGCGCTGGAAGGCCCCTCCTCCGCGCTCGGACAGCGCATGCGGCAAGGCATCGTCGCGGCGTTCACCGAGATCAACGCCAAGGGCGGCGTCCACGGCCGCAAGCTCCAGCTCATCAGCCGCGACGACGGCTACGACCCCGACCGTTCCGTAGCGCAGACGCTGCGCCTGATCGAGGACGACAAGGTGTTCGCGCTGATCGGCGCGGTGGGCACGCCGACCGCCATGGCAACGATTCCGATCACCAGTGCCAAGAACATTCCTTTCATCGGCCCCTTCACCGGCGCCGAGTTCCTGCGCGACCTCGAACTTCCGAACGTGGTCAACATCCGCGCGAGCTACGGCGCGGAGGCGGAGGCCTGGATCAAGCATCTCACCGAGGATCGCAAGTTCACCCGCATCGGCATCTTCTACCAGGACGATTCCTTCGGCCGCGATGGTCTGCTTGGCGTGAAGCGTGCGCTCGCCAGGCGTGGCCTCGAGCTCGCCGCCGAAGGCACCTTCGAGCGCAACACCCGCGCGGTCGCCGCGGCCTGGCGGATGATCAAGCGCGCCGAACCAGAGGCCATCGTGATGGTCGGGACCTACGGGCCCTGTGCGGAGTTCATCAAGCTCGCGCACCGCAGCGGCTTCTATCCGACCTTCGTCAACATCTCCTTCGTCGGCGCCAATGCGCTCGCCACCGAGCTCGGCCCTGAGGGCGAAGGGGTCATCGTCTCGCAGGTCGTGCCGTTTCCCTGGGACCGCTCGCTCAAGCTCGTCGCCGACTATCAGGCGGCGCAGGCGGCGTTCGATCCGACGCTGACGCCGGATTTCGTGTCGCTGGAGGGCTATCTCTCCGGCCGCCTCGCGGCCGCGGCGCTGGAAAAGGCAGGCCCCAATCCGACGCGCGCGAGCCTGCTACGCGCCATCAACGACATCGGCCGTTTCGACATCAGCGGCAACACCGTCACCGTCGGCACACGCATGATCGACACGCCGCCCAGGGTCTTCCTGACGGTGATCCAGAAGGACGGGACGTTCAAGGCGGTGGACCGGCTGTAGAGCCCTTCACGGGCGGCGCGTCCAGCGTTCGGCGTTGACAGCGCCCGGCGGGACCTCGCCTTTGACGATCGCCTCGACCTGCCGCACGGTTTCCAGCGACTGGTATTCGATCGCCTGCGGGGTCAGGCCGCCGACATGCGGCGTGGCGATGACGTTGAGGAGTTTCGCCAGCTCCGGGGTCGGCATCTGGTCGGGCGCGCGGCCGACATCCATCGCCGCGCCGGCAATGCGGTTCTCGCGCAGCGCGCGCGCAAGCGCCGCCTCGTCGACGAGATTGCCGCGCGAGAGATTGACGAAGACGGCATGCCTCTGCATCCGCGCCAGCGCCGCGTCGCCGATCAGGTTCTCGGTCTGCTCGTTGGCGATGGCAAGGCAGACGACATAGTCCGATGCGGCGAGGAGCTCGTCGAGGCCGACTTGCCGGATCGCGGCATCGCTGACGGTTGCGAAGGGATCAGAGACCAGCACCTCCATGCGCAGCACTTTTGCGATCTCGGCAAGATAGCGCCCGATGCTGCCATAGCCGATGATGCCGATCCGGCTGCCGGCGAGCTGGCGGCCCATCCGCGCTTCAGGCTTGCGGCCGGCCTGGTAGTCGGCCGTCGTTCTCGACACACCGCGGGAGAGGTCGACGATGAAGCCGAGCGCGAGCTCGGCGACCGCCTGCACGAAGCCCGGCCCGGCACGGGTCACGAGCACGCCGGCTTGCGAAGCCGCATCCACATTGACGTTGCGGATGTCGACGGCGCAGCGGACGAAGGCGCGCAGATGCGGCAGTTGCGCAAAGATCTCGCCGCGGCCTTCCGTCATGCGATCGGCGACGATGATGTCGGCATCCCTTGCCGCGTGCACGAGACCGGCGGCGTCCAGCGGCTCATTGCCCTCGTGCAGGATCATCTCGGCGGCCGTGCGCAGGCCGTTCAGGCTGCGATCGCCGTAATAGTTCCGCCGCATCTCCGGGGTGTGCGCGAGCAGGACCTTCACGACAAAACTCCTTCAATAGCCGAACGCGCGCGGCAACGCGGTCGAGAGCCATGGCACGAAGGCGATGACGAGCAGCCACAGCATCAAGAGCCCAAGATAGCCCATGGCCGGCCTCGCCGTCTGCCCGATCGGCACGTAGCCGATCAGGCAGGCGCAGATCGGTGGCGCACCGACACGAAAAAGCTGCGGGATGGCAATCCCGCAGCTTTCGCATTTCGACGATCGATGAGGTCAGCGCGAATGTGCGCCGCTCAATTGGGCGCTTGCGGCCTCGACATCGCGCGAGGGACGCAGCGCGTAGGCGCCGTCGCCGAGCAGGGCCTGCGCGGCCAGCGCGATCGCCCAGAAGGCTGGGAATTCCCAACCGCCCTTCGGGTTGGTGAAGAAGAAGCCGGCCGCGCCGTGCACGGTGAAGATCGCGCCGAGCAGGATCGGGATGCCGGCCAGCGCGGCGTAGCGGGTCCAGACACCCAGGATCAGGGCGACGCCGCTCAGCACCTCGACCGTCATGACGACATAGGCGAGCTCGGGCGGGAAGCCGAGGCTGCCGAAGAATTTTGCGGTGCCGGCGGGGGTGAACACGAACACCTTCAGGCTGGCATGGGCGAGGAACAGCGCGCCCAGGGTCACGCGCAGCACCAGCGCGGCGTAAGGGGCGGTACGGGAATCGATCATGGCGGTCTCCTTTGCGACGCACCATGATCTATTCTCAAATCGATGATAATCTGCTATTTTCGAAATATACTCCACACTAGCAGAGTGAGATTGACTTTGCTCGACCGCCTGACCAGCCTGGAGGTTTTCGCGAGGGTTGCCGCGGCCGGCAGCCTCTCTGGTGCTGCCCGGGCCATGGGCCTGTCGCAGACTATGGTGACCAAGCATGTCGCCTCGCTGGAGGCGCGGCTCGGCACAAAACTGTTCCATCGCACAACCCGACGGCTCTCCATCACCGAGGCTGGACGAAGCTATCTGGAATCCGCCGAACGCATCCTCGCCGACATGGAGGCTGCCGATGCCGCCATCGCGCGCGAACGCATCGAGCCGCGCGGGCTGCTGCGCGTCAACGTCCCCGTCGTGTTCGGCACGAGGCAGATTGCGCCTGCGATCGCGGAGTTTTCGGCAGCCCACCCCGAGGTCACCGTCGAGCTCGGCCTCAACGATCGCCTCGTCGACCTCGCCGAGGAAGGCTGGGATCTTGCGATCCGCATCGGCAGCCTGCGCGACTCCAGCCTGGTGGCGCGGAAGCTCGCACCGAACCGCCTCGTGGTCTGTGCCGCACCTTCCTATCTTGCCAGGCACGGCACGCCGCGCAGCGTCGCCGACCTCGCCGGGCATAATTGCCTCGGCTACACGCTCTCGCAGCAGGCGAGCGCGGCGGAATGGCTGTTCGGCGCCGAGGGTGAGATCCGCGTCCAGGTCAGCGGCACCTTACGCGCCAACAACGGCGATGCGCTGCGCGCGGCGACGCTGGCCGGCCTTGGCCTCGCGCGGCAGCCGACCTTCATCATCGCCGACGACCTGCGCAGCGGCGCCCTCGTCGCGCTGCCGCTCGACCAGCCGGAGATCCAGACCTCGGCCGTGCATGCGGTCTACCTGCCCGATCGCCGGCCGCCGGCGAAGGTGCGCGCCTTCATCGACTTTCTCGCCGCCCGCTTTGCGCCTGTCGCGCCCTGGGATCGCGGACTGCCGTGACCGCGCACGGCCGCGCCGGCCTGGTAGGCCTCCTGCCTGATTTTGTCGCAGGCCCAACGTGAACTAGCGCACAGACGGACTCATGGCGGCACCCTAGAAAAAGTGACATCATCGCGCGCATTGCCGATGGAGGTGACATCATGCGCCGTCCAGTTCTTTGCAATTTGTTCCTTGCGTCCGGCCTTCTCGCACTCGCCCAATTGGCGACGCCAACGGAGGCCGCCGCCGAAGCGCGGCTTGCGCTGGTGATCGGCCAATCGGCCTATCGCACCGTGCCGGAGCTGCCCAATGCCGCCAACGACGCCAAGGGCATGACGGAGCTGCTCGGCAATGCCGGCTTCACCGTCACCACCGTGGCCAATTTGGCACAGACCGAGATGCGCGTGGCGATCTCGGACTTCGCCGGCAAGGTCAGCGCCAGCGGCGCCGACACCGTCGCCTTGGTGTTCTATGCCGGCCACGGCCTGCAGATCGACGGCGAGAATTATCTCGTGCCAGTTGATCTCGATCCCAAGCGCGAGGCCGACATTCCGCTGCAGGGCGTGCGGCTGAACGACCTGCTCAACACGCTCGGCGCGCTGCCGACGCGGGCGCGCATCTTCATGCTCGACGCCTGCCGCAACAATCCGTTCCCAGCGCTCAGCGGCGCCGGCCACGGCCTTGCGATCGTCGACACCAAGGCCGGCGCGCCCGGCTCCTTCATCTCCTATTCGACCTCGCCCGGCGCCGAGGCCGAGGACGGCAACGGCATCGACAGCCCCTATACCACGGCTGCGCTGTCCATCGCCAAGCAGCCCAATCTGCCGATCGAGGAAGTGTTCAAGCGAATCCGCGTCGCCGTGGCGCAATCGACTGACGGGCGGCAGATCCCCTGGGAAAGCTCGTCGCTGACCACAGACTTCAAGTTCTTCGGCGAGAGCAGCGGCAGCACGCCCGCTCTTCCCGGCGCATCCGCGATGGCGCTCGCCAGCGGGACGCGCAGCGTCGAAGACTGGCGCAAGACTCTGCAGGGCAAGCCGGCCATGGTCGCCTATGAGCTCGTGATCACGGAGGACACCGTGGAGGCGTATCAGGCCTATATCGAGCTGTACGCCCAGGACACCCGTACGCCGCGGCTGCGCACGGTGCTAGAGCGGCGTCGCCAGATGCTGGCGTGGGAGCGTGCCACCGCCATCAACACTCGCGCCTCGTTCGAGGCTTATCTCGCGAACTGGGACAACAGCGATCTCGCGGCAACCGCGCGCCGGCTGCTGCTGCGCGTGCAGAACCGCAACTACGCCTTGCCCGTCGCCGCCGCGGCGACGCCCGTCGCGGTCGCGATGGCTCCGACCTGCCCGTGCTCGGCGCCCACGCCTCCGGCTAGCCCGGTCAACCCGGCCGTGGCGCCCGTCATCAAGAAGCGCGTCGACGAGACCCCGCCGAAGCGCAAGGTGGTCGAGACGCCGCCCAAGCGACGACCGCCGTCTGACCAAGTGGTCTACGAGCGCGCGCCGCCGCCGGATCGCGGCCCGCCGCCCGAGGCTGTCATGCAAGGCATCGGCATCGGTGTTGGGATTGGCCTCGGCATGGGAATGGGCGGCCGCGGCGGAGACAATTATGGCGGCGGGCACCGCAGATACTGAGCTGCGGCGCGTTCTGATGCTTGGGCAATAAATTAAAGCGCGATGATGCCCACTCTCATCGCGCTCTAGACGTTGGGCACGGCCGACTCGGAACGGGTCGACTCCGTTGATGTTGCGCGCGGCAGGCGAACGCGCATGCGCGTGCCGCCGCCAGACCGATCTTCGATGGCGACGGTGCCGCCGTTGCTTTCGACGATCTGGCGCACGATGGTCAAACCGAGCCCCGCACCTCCGCTGTCGCGATTGCGCGAGATCTCAAGACGGTAGAACGGGTCGAACACGAGAGCACGTTCGCCGATGGGTATGCCGGGCCCGCGGTCCTCGACCAGGAGTTCGACCGCCTCCTTGGCTGCCTGCAGGGAAATCTCCGCGCCGCCTCCATAGCCGATCGCGTTGTTGACGAGATTGGCGAGCACGCGTGCCATGCCGGCGGGCGATCCCCGAACGATGAGCGACGGCTCCGAACAGTGCAGCGTCACCGCCTGGCCCGCACTCTTACGCGCTTCGTATTCCGCTCGCGCGAGGCCGGCGAGATCGACCGTCCCTTCGGGCGCTGCAATGAAGGAGGCGCGCACAAAGGCGAGCGCGTCATCCATCAGCGATTGCATGTCGTTGAGATCGGCGGCCGCCTTTTCCCGTTGCGCACTCTCGGGCAGCAATTCGAGGCGCAGCCGGAGTCGCGTCACATAGGTGCGCAAATCGTGACTGATTGCGCCGAGCACAAGCGTACGGCTGCGCATCAGCTCGGCAATGCGCGCCTGCATGGTATTGACGGCACGGATCAGGGCGCGCACGTCGGGTGCGCCGCGTTCGGCGACCGGCTGAGTCTGCGCCGCCGTACCGAAGCGCTCCACCGCGACCGTCAACTGCGACAACGGCCTGATTTCGCGGCGAACCGCAAGGAGGGCGATGAGAGCGACGACAAATCCGAGAATTCCCGCGAGCAAGCCGACGGGAATACCAAGGAGGCGGAGGCCGGGCTCGCCCGCCGCGTCGATTTCCAGGTAGTCGCCGCCGGCAAGTCCGATGACGCCGTGCAGGCGCGCGGTGACGAGGTCGCGCAAGCGCGTTACCGGCTGGCCTTCCCTCGCGGTGACGAAGGACAGCGCTACCAGCCGATCCGCCGGTGCTCCGATCAGCGCGCGCAGCCTCTGCTCCGCGCCGTCCATGAGCCGGCCATGCACATTGTGGGACGGCATGTCGGATCGAATGACCGGCTTGAACCGCGCCGTAGTTGCCGCGCGCCGCACCAGATCGCGAGCATCGGGAGGCACCTTCTCGAGCGCCTGCACGAGCGCAGCGATCTGGCCGACGAACGGAGCAAATCCGCCCGCTTCGCCGCGGCCGCGCTGCTCGACGAACCAGATTGCGGCGGAAAGCATTTGCACGAAAATGATGCCGCCGACGACGATGAAGGCGAGGCGGGCGGCAATGCGAAGACGGCTCATGCTGCACCAGTTTCGTCAGAGCGTGCGGACATCTGCACTGAACAGGTAACCGCCGTTGCGCACCGTTCTGATCGAGAACACCGCATTGGGGTCGGCGGCGGCGAGCTTGCGGCGCAAGCGGCTGACCGACACGTCGATGACACGGTCAAAGGGCTCCGCAGTGCGGCCGCGCGTCCAGTCGAGGAGCTGGTCGCGCGACAACACCCGTTTAGGCCGCTCCAGAAAGCAGGCGAGCAAATCGAATTCCGCCGAGGTGAGTTCGACGACCGCTTCCTTGTCGTCGACGAGGCTGCGCGCATCGAGATCGGCCACGAAGCGCCCGAAACCGAGCCGCCGCGACAGACCGCCCTGCAGCGGACCGCCCACCCGCCGCAGCACGGCCTTTATGCGTGCAAGCAATTCCCGCGGATTGAAAGGCTTCGGCAGATAATCGTCCGCCCCGATCTCGAGGCCGACGATCCGATCGACGTCCTCACCCTTGGCGGTCAGCATCACGATCGGCGGACCACCTCTGCCACGCAGTCGACGGCAAATCGAGAGCCCGTCTTCGCCCGGCAGCATGATATCGAGCACGATGAGGTCTGGATTGGCCTGCAGCAGCGCACGATCCATCGCGGCGCCATTTTCGACGCAAATCGTCGCGTAACCCTCGCGCGTCAGAAGGTCCGCCAGCAATGGCCGGATCTCCCGATCATCTTCCACGATCATGATCGTCCGCTTGTCCATGACGACGATCTATCGATCAATGCGTCGGCGGCAATAAGGCGGCGCGCTGCCGTTACAAAACGTTACAAATCGGGGTTCGCCCGCAATATCGCGGCAAAGAGGCGCGGCAATAGTGTCCCCATGCGGTGCGGCCGGACTGTTGCCGGCGCGCCCTTTAGAGGGAGAAACTGATGAAACGTATCCTAGCTTCGGCCTCACTCGCAGCCGTGCTGGCCGCGGCCGGCGTATCTGAGGCAAACGCCTGGGTCCGCACCGGCACCGTCACCACTCGGCGCGGCACCTATTACGGCAGCGCCAGCGGCGGCTGCGCCGGCGGCACCTGCTCGCGCTCGACCTCCGTAACCGGGCCGAACGGAGGTACGGTCTCGCGAACCGGCAGCATCACGCGCGTCGGCCCTCACGCCTACGACTATACGCGCACCACGACCGGCCCGTACGGCAACAGCGTGACGCGTAGCGGCACAGTCGTGGCCTATCCGTTCTACGGATACCGCTACTGATCCGCGCGCCGCGGCCGCCGGCTGATTTCCAGCCCCCGGGTCCGGCCGGCGGCCGCAAACCTCGGTGCCATTTCAACTGAAAGATGGATTCCAAATGACAAGACTGACGATCATGGCGGCGGCCACCGCAGCGGCGCTGGCCGCGGGCTCGGCTGCCTATGGCTTTCCGCCCACCCCTCACCTTGCTCCCGACGATCCGATCCGGGTGAGCGGCGGGTGCGGACCCGGCTGGCACCTCACACCCAATGGGCTGTGTCGGCGCGACGCCATTCCCTACGCGTATCGGCCTTACGCCGACGTGATCCCGCCCCATGCCGGCCGCTGCTGGTGGACTGACGCGCCCCTGGGCGTTCGGAGGGTCTGCGCATGGTGAGGGATCCAAGCCTGCATCAGTTGAGACGCGCGGCCGCAGCAATGCTGACAGCGGCGGTCGCAGCCGCGTCCGCGTCTTCCGCACAGGCGCAGCGACAGGAGATACGCCAAGCCTGCACTGCCGACATGCGGGCGTTGTGCTCTGGCATCATGCCCGGATCGGGGCGCATCAAGCAGTGCATGATCGACAAATTCGATCGGCTTTCGGAAGGCTGCAAGAGCGCGCTCAAGGCGGCGCAGGCGCAGTCACCCAAGCAATAGACCCGGCTAGCGAAACCTGGGGCTGCTATTGCCCGAGCTCGGGATAATCCTTCTGCATGGACTCGCGGATCCGGGCTGCCTGGATCGCGCGATAGAGGATCTGCGCCGTCTTCATGTCGCCGGCCTTGATGCAGAGATCCACGATCCGTCGCACGGCATCGTCGCGCATCAGATCGTCGGAGATCTTCATCGCGATCTCCATCGCGGCGCGAGCTGCGCGTTCATAACGCTCGCGTTCGCGATTGCCGGCCGGCGTGGCAGCTCCGGCGGCTTCGGCGTTCGCCCTCGCAGCCTCGCAGATGTTGCGGATCCGGTCGGCGGCCTCGATGTCGCCGATCGGAAGCTGGATCGGCTGATCCCAAATGTCAGCCGGCTCGCGCCTTGCAAACCACTTCATCGCCCGACCATCCCATGAGCTTCGAGGGACCGCACCGATCGGCTCCGGCGGAGCAGTATATTGAACCAGACCGGGATCGACGAGGCGGTTTTCTTCGCCATGCGGGTTGGCTCTCGGCTCTTTCAGGACATGCGGCGCGGCCCGATCGCCTCGAACTGCGCCTTCTGCTCGTCGTTCAGCGTGGCATAGAAATCGTCGAGCGCCGCGCGCACCGATTTGATCCCGTCCAGCATCACGTCGAGGCGCTTGCGGATCGCGGCCATCCGTGCCGGCGGTGTCATCACGTCATTGGGCTCGCAGGCCGCCTTGAGCGATGCGCTGACTTTGGCGCTGGTGTCCTGGAGCACCTGGAGCGCCGCGCGCTGGGTGTCGCTCGGACGAAGTCTTTCTTCGATCATGGCGCCGGGCCAATCGAACGCGGCGGACGCGCTGCAAGTCTGCACCGACGATCCGCTCGCATTGGTCGATGCCGTGGCCCGACGCTGATCGTCGGCCAGCGCATTGAAACGCGCCTTCTGCTCGTCGTTAAGCGAACCATAGAACGTCTCGAGCGCGGGCTGGACCAGATCGGCGGCCTTCTGCATGGCCTCGACACGCTGCTGCATCGCCGCGAGCCGGCCCGGCGCCGTCGCTGCGGCCTGGGTCGGACACGAGGTGCGGATCAGCGCTGCCGCGTCGATCGAGGCGTTGCCGAGCGCATCGAGGGCGGCGCCTTGGGCGTCCGTCGGCTGCACCGCGGCTGCAATCTGATCGATCGGCAGGCCGACAATGGCACGGCGGTCGCTGCCGCAGAGCTGATCGAGCGGCGCGCTGCGCGCCCGCCGTCGTCCCTGCGGCTGCTGCGGCAGATAGGCCGACAGGCGATCATAACCGTAGGGGCCGAAAATGCCGGCATAAATGTCCGGATAGCCGTAGCCCCAGAAGCCGAGCCCGTCGCCCCAGATCGTGTAATCGTAGAGGTCGTTATACGCGAACGGCCAGAACAGGGGCCCGACCCAGCCATAGCCGCCACCCGGATGTTGCCACCATCCGCTGCTTGCGCCGCTCCAGCCGGCCAGTGCGGCTGCCGCCGCAAGCTGCGCGCGCGCCGCCGGATTGCTGATCAGCCGGCCGTTGCGGAATGCGCTGGCGTTCAGGGCATTGCGGAAGTTCGCCGGCCGTATCGCGGCATTGCGGATCTGACCGAAATTCGGTCCGCCGCGCCGGGCGCCGGTTGTGAACCGCATTCCGCGATGATGTCCACCGCCATGCGCGTGCCCGCCGCCATGGCCGCGGAAATGGCCGCCGCCGTGATGACCACCGCCGTGTCCGCCTCCATGGCCACCGCCATGACCACCGCCATGTCCGCCCTTGGCCAGCGCCGCACCCGCCAGCATGCAGGCAAAGGCCACCGCGGCAATTCGAATGACCGGTCGCACCATCGCACCCTCCCGCGCACAGCCCTGCCATTGAGGCATCGGAACTTGGCGGGAATTGGAACCAGCAAGATTGCCTAAAGTTCCCAGATTCCTGGCTGCGTCGGTCCTAGGCCTCCGGCACGATCTTGCCGGGGTTGAAGATGTTGAGCGGATCGAGTGCCTTCTTCAGCGCCCGCATCGCGTCCAGCGCCTCGGGGCCAAGTTCGGCCTTCAGATATTTCTGCTTGCCCTGGCCGATGCCGTGCTCGCCGGTGCAGGTGCCGTCCATCGCCTGCGCGCGCTCGACCAGGCGGTGCATGAACTCCTCGCCGCGCGCCATCTCGCCGGCATCGTTGGTGTCGCAGACCAGCGAGCAGTGGAAATTGCCGTCGCCGACATGGCCGACGATCGGCGACAACAGGTTAAGGCGCTTGAGATCCTCCTCGGTCTCGCTGACGCAATCGGCGAGCCGCGAGATCGGCACGCAGACGTCGGTCGCGACCACGCCGATGCTGTCACCGGGCCGCAGCGCCTTCACAGACCAGTAGGCGTCGTGCCGCGCCTGCCACAGCTTGGTGCGGTCTTCGGGCTTGGTGGTCCAGGAGAAGTCGCCACCGCCGCAGTCCTTCGCAATCTCGCCGAACGCCTTGGACTGCTCGGCGACCTCGATCTCGCTGCCATGGAACTCCAGCAGCAGCAGCGGTGTCTCCGGCAGCGTCAGCTTCGAGTACGCGTTGCAGGCCTTCACCTGCGCGGCATTGAGCAGCTCGATGCGCGCGACGGGAATGCCGGTCTGGATCGCCAGGATGACGGCCTGACAGGCCCCGTGCACGGTCTCGAACGAGACCGCACCCGCCGCGATGGTCTCAGGAATGCCGCGCAGGCGGATGGTCAGTTCCGAGATGATGCCGAGGGTGCCTTCGGCGCCGACGAACAGATGCGTGAGGTCGTAGCCGGCGGACGATTTCTTGGCGCGCGTGCCTGTCGTGATGATCTCGCCGTCGCCGCGCACGACTTTCAGCGCCAACACGCTCTCGCGCATGGTGCCGTAGCGCACCGCATTGGTGCCGGAGGCGCGGGTCGAGGCCATGCCGCCGAGCGAAGCGTCCGCGCCGGGATCGATCGGGAAGAACAGGCCCTGGTCGCGCAGATGCTCGTTCAGCGCCTTGCGGGTGACGCCGGGCTGGATCACGCAGTCGAGGTCCTCGGCATGCACCGCGAGCACCTTGTTCATGTCGCGCAGGTCGATCGAGATGCCGCCGGCAGGTGCGTTGACCTGGCCCTCGAGCGAGGTACCGGTACCGAAGGCGATCACGGGCACGCGGTTCTTCGCGCAGATCCGCACCACGTCCTGGATGTCGGCGGTCTCCTGCGCCATCACCACGCCGTCCGGCGGCTGGTTGACGATCCATGTGGTGGTATGGCCGTGCTGCTCGCGCACGGCCTGCGAGGTGATCAGGCGGTTGCCGAAGCGTGCGGCAAGCTGCTCCAGCGCGCTCGCGAGGGCTTTCGGCTCCGGCCGCGGCGGATTATTGGTGATGGTCGTACCCACGGAAATTCCTCCGACAGAACAACCGTGGCAAAGGACATAAAGCCGGTCAAGTCAAGCGACCGGACGCATAACAGGAAGAAACATGCCGGAGACCGCCGCATCAAGGCCCAAAGCCGAGCCGTTCCGCGCCTCGATCATGCAGATCGAGCCGCAATGGATCGACTATAACGGCCACCTCAACATGGCCTATTACAACGTGATGTTCGACCGCGCGATCGACCAGCTCTGGCTCGAGCTCGGGATGGGGCCGGCCTACATGAAGGAGCGCGGCGGCTCGAGCTTCACCGCCGAATGCCATGTGCGCTATTTGCGCGAGATCCACCTCGGCGATCCCGTGCAGATCTTCGTCTGGCTGCTGGAGGCCGACGACAAGCGGCTGCACACCTTCGAGGAGATGCGGCATGCGACCGAGGGCTGGCTGTCGGCAACGTCCGAAAACATGTCGCTGCACATGGACATGACAGCGCGGCGCGTTGCGCCGCTTCCGCCTGACATCTGCGAGCGTATCGCGGCGGTCGCGAAGGCTCACAGCGCCGTGCCGCGGCCCGAGGGCATCGGCCGGAATGTGGCGATGCCCTCGAAGCGTTAAGTTCGGCGCGATCGTGTGTTTTATCGGCCGCCTGAGCGCGCGCCTCGTCCTTCGAGACGACCGCTTCGCGGTCTCCTCAGGATGAGGCTAAGCGGCATCCGCGCACTCCGCCCCTCATCCTGAGGAGCCCGCCAAAGCGGGCGTCTCGAAGGATGCACCGCAGGCAGGCCTATATCCTGTTGCGGCCGCGCGCCAAGCCGACCACGGCCGAGACCAGGAACAGGACAACTGCGATGAAGAAGATGATCTTGGCGATCTCGATCGAAGCGCCGGCGATGCCGCCAAAGCCCAGGATGCCGGCGATCAGTGCGATAACCAGAAACGTCACAACCCAGCCTAGCATGGTCAAACCCTCGTCTTGATGTTGTCTGCGTCGACGCGGCTGGCCGCGCCACCTGCCCTGACAATCTCGACGCGGGAACGATGGTTCCGGCCCGCGCGGGAGCGAAATTCGCGGCCTTTGCAGGAACAAATCGGCTTGCCGCGCACGTGGAAAACCTGTCCCGGCGCCCCATATAGGCACCAATCCCTGTTATGAAGGCTCCCTTCCGTCACCCCGCGGTGCCATCGTGGGGCCAATGATTCGCATGACCGAGCCGAGCAAGATCACAGGCGTACCCGACCACCAGCCCGCAGCCGGCGGCATCGCCGCGCGTGCGCGCGCCTCGGTGGGCCCGAAATACCTCTCCGGGCTCAATCCGGAGCAGCGCGAGGCCGTGGAGACGTTGGACGGCCCGGTCCTGGTGCTGGCCGGCGCCGGCACCGGCAAGACGCGCGTGCTGACCACGCGCATCGCCCATATCCTGAGCCAGGGCCGCGCTCGCCCCGCCGAGATCCTGTCGGTGACCTTCACCAACAAGGCCGCGCGCGAGATGAAGCACCGGCTCGGTCAGATGCTCGGCCACGCCGTCGAAGGCATGCCGTGGCTCGGCACCTTCCACTCCATCGGCGGGCGCATCCTGCGCGTCCATGCCGAGCTGGCGCAGCTCAAGTCGAACTTCACCGTGCTCGATGTCGACGACCAGGTCCGGCTGCTCAAGCAGCTGCTGCAGGCCGAGAACATCGACGACAAGCGCTGGCCGGCGCGCATGCTGGCCGGCCTGATCGACGGCTGGAAGAACCGCGGCCTGATGCCGTCGCAGGTGCCCTCGGGCGAGGCCGCAATGTTCGCCAACGGCAAGGGCGGCAAGCTCTATACGAGCTATCAGGAGCGGCTGAAGATTTTGAACGCGGCCGATTTCGGCGATCTCCTGCTGGAGAACATCCGCATCTTCCGCGAGCACCCCGACATCCTCAGGCAGTACCAGCAGCGCTTCAAGTTCATCCTGGTCGACGAGTACCAGGATACGAACGTCGCGCAGTATCTGTGGCTGCGGCTGCTGTCGCAGGCGCCGGCGTCTCCCTCCTTCGCCTCTCCCCGCTTGCGGGGAGAGGCCGACACGCGCAGCGTGGCGGGTGAGGGGGACTCTCCGAGCACCGAGCTCGTGGAAGCAGCCCCTCACCCCAGCCCTCTCCCCGTGAAGGACGGGGAGAGGGAGAAGAACCACGTCAAAAACATCTGCTGCGTCGGCGACGACGACCAGTCGATCTATGGCTGGCGCGGCGCCGAGGTCGACAACATCCTGCGCTTCGAGCACGATTTCCCCGGCGCCAAGGTGATCCGCCTCGAGCGCAATTACCGCTCCACCGGCCACATCCTCGCCGCCGCCTCGCATTTGATCGCGCACAATGAAGGCCGGCTCGGCAAGACGCTGCGTACCGAGGACCAGGACGGCGAGAAGGTCACGGTGACGGGCTCCTGGGATTCGGAAGAGGAAGCCCGCGGCATCGGCGAGGAGATCGAGCAGCTGCAGCGCCAGGGCGAGAAGCTGAACGAGATCGCGATCCTGGTGCGCGCCTCCTACCAGATGCGCGAGTTCGAAGACCGTTTCGTCACGCTCGGCCTGCCCTATCGCGTCATCGGCGGCCCGCGCTTCTACGAGCGCGCCGAGATCCGCGACGCGCTGGCTTACTTGCGCGTCATCAACTCGCCGGCCGACGATCTCGCCTTTGAGCGCATCGTCAATACGCCCAAGCGCGGGCTTGGCGACGCCACCGTGCAGATGCTGCACGACCACGCCCGCAAGCGCCGCATTCCCTTGTTCGAGGCGGCGCGCGCCGTGATAGAGACCGACGAGCTGAAGCCGAAGGCGCGCGGCTCGCTGCGCGATCTCATCACGCAGTTCGACCGCTGGCGCGCCCAGCGCGAGGTCACCGCACACACCGATCTCGCCCAAATCGTGCTCGACGAGAGCGGTTATACCGAGATGTGGCAGAAGGACCGTTCGGCGGACGCCGCGGGCCGGCTGGAGAACCTGAAAGAGCTCGTGCGCTCGATGGAGGAGTTCGAGAACCTGCAAGGGTTTTTGGAGCACATCTCGCTGGTGATGGACCGCGAGGGCGGCGCCGAGGAGGACGCGGTGTCGCTGATGACGCTGCATTCGGCCAAGGGCCTCGAATTCGACAACGTGTTCCTGCCCGGCTGGGAGGAAGGCCTATTCCCGAGCCAGCGCACGCTGGACGAGCAGGGCCGCGCCGGCCTGGAAGAAGAGCGCCGGCTCGGCCATGTCGGCCTGACCCGCGCCCGCCGCCGCGCCATGATCTATTTCGCCACCAACCGCCGGATTCACGGCACCTGGTCGACCACGATCCCGTCGCGCTTCCTCGACGAATTGCCGGCGGCAAACGTCGAGATCACGGAATCCAAGGGCGGCTCGGCCTGGGGCGGCACCGGCGGTTTCGGCGCCTCGCGCTTCGACGACATGGAAGCGTTCGGCTCCAGCTATTCGACACCGGGCTGGCAGCGCGCCCAGGCCAACCGCAACCGCGGGAGTGGCGGCAGGAGCGGCGGTGTCGAGGAAGAGGCCGGTTCGTTCTCGTCGTCGTCCTCACCCGATTTCGGCAGCTTCTCCTCGCGCCGCCGCGGGCCCCTGACGATCGAGGGCGAGCTGGTCGCCAAATCGACCGGCACGACCTCGGAGTTTGCGCTCGGCGACCGCGTCTTCCACCAGAAGTTCGGCTACGGCCGCGTCAGCAAGATCGACGGCAACAAGCTCACCATCGCCTTCGACAAGGCCGGCGAGAAGAAGGTCGTGGACAGCTTCGTGCAGCGGGCGTGAGCAGGGCGCGTACCGCTCACCAAACGCTAGTTGCCCCGGACTAGTTCTATGGTCAGGTGATTCTTTTGGGGGAACGTCATGCTGACCTCGAGCCGCGACATAATTCGACGCTTGGAGCAAGAGGGGTGGAAATTGGTGCGTGTGACCGGCTCACACCATGTCTTCAAAAGTCCCGCTTCGGGCGAAACAATCGTTGTTCCGCATCCCAAGAAGGACTTGGGAAAGGGCTTGGTCCGTGCCATCTATAGGGGAGCGGGCTGGAAGCCCGACTGAGGTTGATATGGCTCACTACATCGCCATCATTGAGGACGCTGGTCCGGATCACGCCGTTGGAGTGTGGTTTCCGGACTTGCCCGGCTGCATTTCCGGCGGCGATGACATCGACGAAGCCTTGGAGAATGCGCCGGAAGCGCTTCAACTCTATGCACAAGAGCTGATCGCCGACGGCCGCCCGCTTCCCCAAGCGAGGACGTTGACCGAACTTAAAGCCGATCCGGAGGTTGCCGACGACCTCAGGAACTACATGGTCGCCCTGATCGAATTGCCTAGCCGCGCGCACGCCGCGGAGTGAGGACTGTTCGCCGCACCTGACGGACTCTCGACAGTTCTGCCCCGAACGCCCCTTGACCACCGCGAACTTCCCCGTATCAGATAAACCCATGGTCCGGGGCTCCATCACATTGATCGTGCTTGCATTGGTTATGCCGTCGCTCAGCGCGGCGGAGACCATGAGCTTTGGCGATTCGATCGGAAAGCTGGCGGCGAGCTGCGGCGCGGAAATCGTCGCCAATTGCCGCGGCGTCAACCCGGACTCGACCCGCCTGAAGGAGTGCCTGTCGCGCAACCGCGACGTGCTGTCCCCGCAGTGCCAGAGCGACTATCTCGGCGCCTTCGACGCCATCCAGAAGCGCGTCGCCGCGCGCGTCACCGTGGCGAACGCCTGCCAGCGCGAGATCGTCAAGGTCTGCGGCGGCTCGACCAAGGAGACCAGCAAGTCGATCCCCTGCCTGGTCTCGACGCCCAAGGGCATCAGCAACAATTGCCTCAAGGCCGTCGACGACGCGGGGTATCGCTGATGCGCAGGAGCGGAATTGCCATCACGCTTGGCCTCGCCCTGCTCGCGGGCGTAGCGCGCGCCCAGACGGCGGCGCCGACCCGCGACGACATCGTCGCCAAGCTGAACCATTTCGAAGAAGCCGCCGAGATCGATCTGCCCGCGCTGAAGCAGCAGGTGATGGAGCGCGCCAAGACCAGGATCAAGAACGATCCGGGCCCCGTGAACCGGCCGCTGATCGCGCCCGATATCGCCAAGCTGCCGGCCTTCAACGCGCAGATCCAATTCGACGCCGACACGCCGATCATTCAGCCGGCGTCCTATCAGACCGTCGGCCGCATCGCCGACGCGCTGGTGCATTCCTCGCTGCTGCCCTACACCTTCCTGATCGTCGGCCATGTCGAATCCAATTCGAAGACGCGCGAGGCCAACGCGATCCTGAGCCAACGCCGGGCAGATGCGATCCGCGACGTGCTGGTGAACACCTTCAAGATCTCGACCAAGCGGCTGCATCCGATCGGCCTCGGCGAGGAGCAGCTTCTCGACCGGGCCAAGCCGACCTCCGCCGTCAACGGCCAGCTGCAGATCCTGACCTATGCCAAGCTGCCGGAGGAGGCGCCGCGTCAGGCTGCGGCTCCTGCGCCTGCGGCGAAAAAGCCCGCCAAGAAGCGGTAAGCGAACGCGGCTTCGCAGCTGACGGAACCCTTTGAAGTGCTGGCCATTTTGCAGCCTGTCCGGGGCGCGCCAACACGGTTTCACGCGACAAAAGCGCCGGTTTGTGCACCGCCCGGTCCAGTGCTATAGCCTCTGTTCGCCCTTCCCGACCCCGTGCTGCATGAGACCGAAATGGGTGGCTTTTTCCAGCGCCAACTTGCCGTGTATGTCGAGTACCATCGCGATCCCCGGAATACGGCGATGCATGTGGTCGGCATTCTGCTGCTGTTCACCGGCGCCGTGCTGCCGCTGACGCTGGTCAAGCTTCCGCTGCTCGGTTTCAACGTCAGCCTGGCGGTGATCCTGGCCTTGCCGGTATTGATCTATTGGCTGCTGCTCGACGCGGCGCTCGGGCTCGGCATTCTGGCCGTCTCCATCGTGCTGTTTTCGGTTGCGACGACCATTGCGGCGCAGGTCAGCACCGCGACGATGTGGGCGATTTTCGCCACGCTGGTGGTGCTCGGCCTCGCCGCGCAGACCATCGGCCACAAGGTTTTTGAGGGGCGCGAAGCCTCGTTATTCACTTTTCCCTCGCATCTTTTGCTCGGACCGATGTTCGTGATGGCAAAATTATTCATTGCATTGGGCTTCCGTCGCGACCTTGCCGCGATTCTGGCGCCTCTTCCGGCCAATTCCCTTTCGACCCGATAACTCCAAAAGCGAAACAGCAACCTTCTGCATGGCTCTCGTCCTGGTTACCGGTGGCAGTGGCTTCATCGGACATCACCTCGTAGAAGCGCTCCGCGCCCGTGGGCAGCGGGTCCGTGTTCTCGATGTCCGTGCGCCGACCGCGGCGAACGCGGACGTCGAACACGTCCACGGCTCGGTGCTGGACGGCGCCGCGGTCGATGCTGCGATCGCCGGTGTCGACCAGGTCTATCACCTCGCCGGCCTGCCCGGCATGTGGGTCGCCAACAAGCAGGACTTTCACGACGTCAATTGCCGCGGCACCGAAATCGTGCTCGCGGCGGCCATGAAGCGCGGCGTGTCGCGTTTCCTGCACTGCTCGACCGAATCGATCCTGTTCCCCTATTGCGACCTCAAGGGCGTTCCCGCCGAAGAGGCGCTGCAGCCGGCCGACGCGATGCCCGGCGCCTATACGCGATCGAAATCGCTCGCCGAGCATCATGCCGCCAAGGCGGCGGCCGCGGGGTTCCCTCTCGTGATCGGCACGCCGACCATGCCGATCGGCGCTGCCGACCACAATCTGACACCGCCGACCGCGATGCTCTGGTACTTCCTCCAGAAGAAGGTGCAGCCGCATCTCAACTTCCTGGTCAATCTCGTCGACGTCCGCGACGTCGCCATGGGCCTCGTGCTGGCCATGGAACGCGGCCGCCTCGGCCACCGCTACATCCTCGGCGGCGACTGCGTCCCGCTCGGCAACATTCTGCGCATGATGTCGGCGATGAGCGGCCGCCGGCAGTTTCCGCTCGTCGTGCCCGGCAAGATCGCCGAGTTCTCCGCGATCATGCTCGAATACATCGCCGATCACGTCACCCGCCAGCCGCCCAACGGCACCGCCGAGGGCGTGCGCATCGCGCTCGCCGCGAGCGATCTCTCGATCGGCAAGGCGCGCACCGAGCTCGGCTATTCGCCGCGTCCGATCGAGCCGGTCTTGCGCGAAACCATCACCCATCTGCTCGCCCGCAACGGCCAGCAGCCCTCCGGCGCCATCAAGCATCACGCGCTCTCCTCGCGCGCGGGCTAAAGCCGCCGCCTAACGCAAAGAACCTTCATGTCCTTCGATTTCAGCAAGCTTCTCTCTGTCGCCTGGGGTGGCTGGACCACGACCTGGCCGACGCAACTGCTCGCCCTGATCTGGCTCGCCTGGCTCGCAAGCTGGGTCGGCGCCTCGTTTTGGCAAGGGCGCACGCAGAAGCAGGTGATGACGCTGGAATCCGGCCGCTATCGCATTCCGATCCTGGTCGGCGGCATCCTGTTCACGCCGTGGACCGCGGAAGTGCTGAACGAGAAGCCGCTCTGGGTGTTCAGCAATACGGCCGTCTACATCACGGCGCTGATCGTGCTCGCCGGCATCTCCTTCACCTGGTGGGGGCGACTGCATCTCGGCAAGTTCTGGTCCAACACCATCACCCACAAGGAAGACCACCGCGTCATCGACACCGGTCCCTACGGCATCGTCCGCCATCCGATCTATACCGGCCTGATCGCCGGCATGCTTGCAACCGGCATCGCGGTCGGCACCGTGACCGCGATCCTCGGCGCCATCCTGATCTCGCTCGGCATGTGGCAGAAGGGCCGGATGGAAGAGGTGTTTCTGTCCAAGGAGCTCGGCGAGGACGCCTACGGCGCCTATTGCCGCCGCGTTCCGATGATCATTCCGTTCCTGTCGCCGCGGTGAAGGCGTAGCTGCTCGCCTCACGCTCATGTCCCGGGCGCGCTGCAACGCCCTTAGCGTTGCTGCGCAGAGCCGGGACCCAGATAGCGGCTTACGCCTGCGGTGATATGGGCCCCGGCTCTGCAGCGCACCGCGCCGGACGATGCTTCGCATCGCCGGAGCGCTGCGCTGCGTCCGGGGCACGAGCGCATGCTTTCCGCGCGGCACGGCGGCTGGAGCGGCAGATCGGTCGCTGATCTCCGGGCTAAGCTCATCGGCGCGCGTCCCATGCAAATTCGATCGGCTGCCATTCCACGGGAATAGACCCCACCGGCGCGCCGCACAGGTTGACGTCTGCCCCATCAGCCAGTTGGATGCGCGCGCAAACAGGGGCTTGTCATGACGTTTTCCAGCATCTTCGCGCAGTTCGTCGCGTTCATCGGCGGCATCGCGCTGCAATGGCGGAAGCTCTCAGGCAACACGCCCGACCCGGCCTGGGGCCAAACGCCGGCCATTCCCGAGGCGAAGCCGCAAGGCGCGATCCCGACGCTGAAAATGCCGAGCGCGCGCGGCTGGAGCGAGGGCCAGAAGCCGACGGTCGCGCCCGGGCTCGAGGTCAACGCGTTCGCGACCGGTCTCGACCATCCGCGCTGGATCGAGGTGCTGCCCAACGGCGACGTGCTGATCGCGGAAGCGACGCAGATCGCAGGTCCGCCGCGCACCGTGTTTCACTACGCGATGCAGGCGACGATGCGCCGCGCCGCCGCGCTCGGCGTATCCGCCAACCGCATCACGCTCTTGCGCGACAAGGACGGCGACGGCGTCGCCGAGGTTCGCGGCGCCTTCATGGAAAATCTCAGCCAGCCGTTCGGCATGGCGCTGGTCGGCGACACCTTCTATGTCGGCAACACCGACGGCGTGATGGCGTTTCCTTACGTCGCAGGCGCCGATCACATCAATGCGCCGGGCAAGCGGCTCAGGACGTTCAAGCCGGGCGGACACTGGACGCGCAGCCTGCTCGCGAGCCCCGACGGCAAGAGGCTCTATGCCGGCGTCGGCTCACTCAGCAACATCGCCGAGATGGGCATGGAGGTCGAGGAAGGCCGCGCCGCCATCTACGAGCTCGATCTCGTCGCCGGCACGCATCGCATCTTCGGTGCCGGCCTGCGCAATCCGGTTGGCCTCGCCTGGGAGCCGAGCACGGGCGTGCTCTGGACCGTCGTCAACGAGCGCGACGGTCTCGGCGACGAGACGCCGCCTGATTATCTCACCTCGGTGCGCGACGGCGGCTTCTACGGCTGGCCCTATTGCTACTGGGGCAAGACGGTGGATGACCGCGTGCCGCAGGATCCGGCGATGGTGGCCAAGGCGCTGCAACCGGACTACGCGCTCGGCGGCCACACTGCTTCGCTCGGACTGTGCTGGATGCCCGCAGGGACCCTGCCCGGCTTCGGCGACGGCATGGTGATCGGCCAGCACGGATCGTGGAATCGCAGCAAGCTGTCCGGCTACAAGCTGGTGTTCATCCCGTTCGAGAACGGCAAGCCCTCCGGCCCCGGCCGCGACATCCTGTCGGGCTTCCTGTCACCGGACGAGAAGGAATCCTACGGCCGTCCGGTCGGCGTCGCAATCGGCCCCGACAAGAAGTCGCTGCTGATGGCCGACGACGTCGGCAACGTGATCTGGCGCGTCACGGGGGCGTAATAAGAAATGTGCTGAGATCGCCTCCGGCGATCGCATATGCGTTCCGTCATCCTGAGGCGCGAGTGGGGTGATGCAAAGCATCGCGCCGGGAGCCTCGAAGGATGAACGGCCGCGATGCAGCCGGGCCGTGCATCCTTCGAGGCTCGCCTTGCTTTGCAAGGCGAGCACCTCAGGATGACGGTGATAGAGCGCCTCAATCCATCACGTCCCCACGCACAGCGTGGCACGCTGCTTGCGCAGCAGCGCGATTACGGACAGCGCTGTGATCAGGCCGGTCTTGGGATTCTCCGACGGGACGTTCTCGATGCCCATCGAGAACCGCGCCGAATCCGCCTCGACCTCGATGCGATGAACGTTGCGCGTCACGGTGGGGTCGGCCCAAACCTGAATCTGGGTGCGATCGGGTCCGATGCCGGCCAGCGACAGCGCAACAGCGACATTGACATTCGCCGGAAAGCCCTTCGCCGCCTCGCGCGCGCTGCCCTCGAACAGTTTCAGCGGCTCGCGCAGATTGTCGATGTCGATCTTGTTCTGCACGATGAACGGCGCGCCCTTCAGGCCGTCGATCGGCTTGCGCGTCACCATCTTCACGGAATGAATAGTGCCGACCGCGGCGGCGTTGACGGCATCGAGGCCGATCAGCGCGCCGGTCGGCACGAGAATGCGGCCGCCATTGGTGCGGGCGAGATCGACGAGATCGAAATTGTCGAGCAACCCGCCGACGCTGACCACGACCGCGGACTTGCCGCGCCTCACCGCAGGCTCGACGATCGCGCGCAGCTGGCTGCTCGGCGCACACTCGACCACGATGTCGGCGACCTCGCCAAGCTGGTCGATCGGCAGGATTTTCGGTGGGCGGCGCAAGCTGTTGATGAAGGCTTGATGCTTGGCGGGATCGCGCACCGCCACGGCGGACAGCGTCAATCCTTCGACACCCTGATCGAGCGCGGTTGCGATCTTGGTGCCGATCGAGCCCAGCCCGGCAATGGCAACCCGCAATTCACCCGACGCATTCAGTCCAGTCATCGCATCCACCTTCTCTCCAAGCTTGGGTCATAGCCGCTCACGCCTCCCGCGCATAGCTGCGCAGGCGCGCCTCCAGCACGGCCAGCATGGCATCGCGGGCCGGATCGCGCGAGCCGCGCAGCCAGGCGGCGGCGAGCGGCAGGCGGCCGGTCTGCTTCGGTCGGAGCGGCACGAAGCGCACGCCCGAGACGGCCATCCGCGCGGTCCAGCGCGGCACGATCGCAACCCCGAGCTTCGTTGCCACCAGATTGATGATGGTCTGCTTCTCGTCGGCGACCTGCACGATACGCGGTGTCAGGCCGGCTTGTTCGAACAGCTTCGTCGTGAGGTCGTGGCTGTGCGGCCGCGAGCGGCGGTCCGGCACCAGCATCGCCTCGTCGGCGATCTCCGCCAGCGTGATCGCTTTGCGCCCGGCCAGCGCGTGCCGCCGCGGGAACGCCACGATCGCGCTCTCCTGGAGCAGGTCGCGGAATTCGAGCCGCTTGTCGGGCCGGTCAGGCGGACGGACGAAGGCGAGATCGAGCGCGCCGGTCAAGATCTTCGGCAGCAGGCGGACGGTCTTGTCTTCGAGGAGTTGCACCGCAATCTCCGGGTGCCTGGCACGGAAATCGCGCAGGAGCGGCGGCAGCAGCCCCGCTGCCGCGCTGTCGATGGCACCGACACGCAGCCGCCGCGCGCCCCCCGCGCGCGAGCGGTTGCGAAGGTTACCCTCGACCGCCTCGACCTTGGCGAGGATGGCGCGGGCATCGCGCAGCAGCGTGGTGCCGTCCTCAGTGAGCGACACCGCGCGCGTGGTCCGCGCGAACAGCCGCGTGCCGAGATCCTGCTCCAGCAGCCTGATCTGCCGACCGAGCGCGGAGGGCAGCATCTGCAGCTGCTGCGCCGCACGGCCGAAATGCAGCTGCTCGGCCGCCGCCACGAAGCACCGGAGCTGATGCAATTCCATTCAGGATCCTCTCGTCTCGCCCCGTGAGGATTATATCATTTTTTTGTATAAACCAGCGTCAATTGAGTCCGCCCTGCACACCCATCTAGATTTGCCGACGAAGCAAGACGGTCAGACAAGATCTCCCAAACGGAGCAATTCCATGCGCACCCATTCGATCGCAGCCATCCCCGCCGACGGCATCGGGCCCGAGGTGATTTCGGCCGGTGTTCGCGTGCTGGAGGCTCTGGCCAAACGCAGCGGCGACCTTGCCTTCAACGTCAAGACGTTCGACTGGGGCTCCGACTATTACAAGAAGCACGGCGTGATGATGCCGGCCGACGGCCTCACCGAGCTGAAGAAGTTCGACGCGATCTATTTCGGCGCGGTGGGCGCCCCCGATGTGCCCGATCACATCACGCTGTGGGGCCTGCGCCTGCCGATCTGCCAGGGTTTTGACCAATACGCCAATGTGCGGCCGACCAAGATCTTGCCGGGCGTGGCCTCGCCGCTGCGCAATGTCGGCGTCGGCGATCTCGACTGGGTGATCGTGCGCGAGAACTCGGAAGGCGAGTATGCCGGCATGGGCGGCCGCGCCCACAAGGGCCTGCCGGAGGAGGTCGGCACGGAAGTCGCCGTCTTCACCCGCGTCGGCGTCACCCGCATCATGCGCTACGCGTTCCAGCTCGCGCAGTCGCGCCCGCGCAAGCTGCTCACGGTGGTCACCAAGTCGAATGCACAGCGCCACGGCATGGTGATGTGGGACGAGATCGCCGCCGAGGTCGCGGGCGAATTCCCCGACGTCAGCTGGGACAAGATGCTGGTCGACGCCATGACGGTGCGCATGACGCTGCACCCGAAGAGCCTCGACACCATCGTCGCGACCAATCTCCATGCCGACATCCTCTCCGACCTCGCCGGCGCGCTGGCGGGAAGCCTCGGCGTGGCACCGACCGGCAACATCGATCCGCAGCGCCGCTTCCCCTCGATGTTCGAGCCGATCCACGGTTCGGCCTTCGACATCACCGGCAAGGGCATCGCCAACCCGGTCGCAACGTTCTGGACCGGCGCGCAGATGCTCGAGCATCTCGGCGAGAAGGATGCGGCCTCACGGCTGATGGCGGCGGTCGAGCGCGTCTGCGCCGCCGGCGTGCTGACGCCCGATGTCGGCGGCAAGGCGACGACGAAGGAGGTGACGGACGCCGTGATCGACGCGATCCACGGGTCGAATGTGTGAGTTTGGCGGCGCCCGCGCGGCAACGATAGTGTGCTCCCTCGCCCCGTTCTTACGGGGGCGCGACGAGCTTCGCTCGCGCTGGGAGGGTTGGGGTGAGGGGCTGCTTCCACGACAACGGTGGCAGATCGACTCGCGGAGGGTCCCCCTCACCCGGAATCCGCGCTGCGCGCGCATTCCGGCCTCTCCCCGCACGCGGGGAGAGGCGAAGAGGATGCCCTACTTCCGCCCCGCCGGAGCCGCCGGCGGCGTCGCCATCGCGGCGGCCGGCTCGGGCGGTGTCAGGTGGCGCGGGACGATGATGGTCTGGCCTGGGGTGAGCTGCGCGTTCTCTGCAAGCGAGTTGCTCTGCGCGAGCGTCCACAGCGGCACGCGATTGGCCGCGGCGATGCTCTCCATGGTGTCGCCGCGGCGCACCGGCACCCGCACGCCGCTGTCCCACAATTCGACCAGCGTATCCGCGGGCACGAGATAGCGCAGCGGCACGGCATCGGCCTGGGCTTGCGGCGGAATGCGCGGGAGCTGCGTCACCATCTCGACGATCTGGCGGTGGATGTCGTCGGATTTCTCGATGTTGATGTGGCTGACGCGCGCGTTTTCCTTGAGGTCGTAGCTGGCATAATGGCCGCGAAAGCCGGGCACAGCCACGACATCGCCGCCACCGAGCACGCTGTCGGACAGGAAGATGTTGATGAAGCGCTCGACATTGAGTGGCACATCGCCGGTCGCATGCGCGGGATCGATGGCGATGACGAGGCTGATCGGGATGCTCTCCTTGGCCGCCATCTCGGAGATGACGACCGAGCACAGCCCGCCCATCGAGTGGCCGATCAGCACGATCGGCGCCGCCTTCTCCTTGTAGCTGGCGATGACGCGGCTGCCGATCAGCCGGCACAGGGTGAACTCGTAGACGTCGGCGGAGAAGCCGGCCTGTGTCAGCTTCTCGCCGAGCCGATCCATGCCGGTCGAGAAGATCGGGCCCATGGCGCCGCGAAACAGGTAGACCTTCGGCGGCGGCAATGGCTCGAACGGCGGCGGCGGCGGCGCGGCGGGTACGGCCGCGGTGGTCTTGGATTTGGGCGGTGAAGCAACGGCCATGCCGCTGCCCAAGGCGAGCAGCACGACTGCTGCCAGCGCGACTAGTCGCCTCGAATGAATCATCAGTCCAGCAGTCCCACCACGGGAGGCAATGGCCTCCCCTACCGGGCTTAGTGACCACCGATTGGGTGGATTTTGGGGCACGGGAACCGGATGCCTCGCCTCCGAAAACCCGTCCTGCCGCGCATCCACGGGGTCTTGCGACGATCGGCCCCAGGCCGGCCTCGCGAAGGGCTACAGCGGCCGGCACATCGCAAGGTGCTGCTGTTCATGGCCTCCGCCAACCGCGGTGCCGCGCGCTGGGACGAGCCGGACCATTTCGAGGCGGAACGCGTTGCGACCGGCCACGTCGGCTTCGGCGCCGTATCCACGCCTGCGTCGGCCAGATGATCGCGCGTCTGGAAGGCGAATTGATCTTCAGCGAGCTCGCGAGACGCGTAAAGACCATCGAGCTCACCGCGGAGCCGAAACGCAGGCTCAACAATTCCCTGCGCGGGCTGGAGAGCATGCCGGTACGTGTGACGGCCGCTTAAAGCGTGATGAGATTGAGCTCGGTCGTCGGTTGGGGCTCACCTCTCCCCGCGGGGAGAGGTCGGATTGCTATGGCGCGCAATTGCGCGCCTGAGCAATCCGGGTGAGGGGCTGCAGCGTTCAGTGAGGCCGTAACCCCTCACCCGGATTGCATCTTCGATGCGATCCGACCTCTCCCTACGGGAGAGGTGAACCACATCCGCCCGCGCTTCCGATCGACGTTGACCTCAGTTCCTTGCCGGCGCAGCAGCCGCCGCCGCGCGCGCGGGCCGCGGTGCGCCGGGCTCGGCGACGGGAGCGGCCGGGGCGCGCGAGCGCATGATCGCGGCGTCGATCTCGGCGATGACGCGGCGCTGGATCGCCTCGTTCTTGTCGATCGAGATGTGACCGACGCCGGTGCCGCGCACGTCGACATTGTCGAGCTTGCCGCGCAAACCCGCTGCCGCCCGCACCGGCTCGCCGGGGCCGTCGCCGATATAGATGTTGATGTAGCGTTCGGCGCCGGTCGAGAGCTTGGTCTTGAAGACGGAGTCGAGGCCGATCGCAAGCTTCACGGGCACGCCGAGCTGATTGAGTTTGGCAATCATGTCCGGCAGCGCGGTCGCACCGGAGGAATGGCCGACCAGGATGATGGTCTTGATGCGGCCGGCCCTGTAGGCGGTTGCGGCTTCATCGGCGAGCGAGGACCAGGACACGAAGTTGGCGACGGTTACCGGGATGCCCTGCGCCTGGAGCCGGGCGCCGATCGTGTCGAGGCCGAGCGAGAAGATGTTGAGCACGCCGCGGAGCAGGTAGACATGCGTGGTCGCCGCGGCGGCCTGGCTCGGCGCGGCCTTGGCGGCGGTCGGGCTGATGGCAACAGCCGACAGCAGGAGCAGGGCCACCGCCCACATACGAAGGACGGACAATTGGCTGGCGCCAGCGGTGTGACGGCCGTTCGGTCTCATCGATCTTTTCCCTGGAGACAATACGCTTCGCGATTGGCCGGAATCGTAGCCACGGCCCGCTCGCAGACGCAACAAAGAGCCGCGTGAGCGACAATCTTAGCCGCGAGCCGTGACCATCGCGCAACACTTGCCCGAAACATGCCGCTGAACGGCCTGTTTTGAGACCAATTTTCTCCGGGGAATTGCGGGCCGACAACAGCGTTCCTATCTCAGGGCTCCGCTGACCCGCCCTTCCCGGATGGGTCCAGCCCCTCCCTTCCCCAGCCGCCGGCCATCATGTCTTCCATCATTTCCGTCGCCAATCTGTCGAAGACCTATGGGTCCGGCTTCAAGGCGCTCAAGAACGTCAATCTCGACATCAAGCGCGGCGAAATCTTCGCGCTGCTCGGCCCGAACGGTGCCGGCAAGACCACGCTGATCTCGATCATCTGCGGCATCGCCAATCCGAGCGAGGGCCGCGTCCTGGTCGGCGGCGAGGACATCCAGACCTCCTACCGCAAGGCACGCTCGCTGATCGGCCTCGTGCCGCAGGAATTGCACACCGACGCCTTCGAGAGCGTGTGGGCGACCGTGAGCTTCTCCCGCGGCCTGTTCGGCAAGCCGAAGAATCCTGGTCACATCGAGAAGGTGCTCAAGGACCTCTCGCTGTGGGACAAGAAGGACAACAAGATCATCACGCTCTCCGGCGGCATGAAGCGCCGCGTGATGATCGCCAAAGCACTGTCGCACGAGCCGCAGATCCTGTTCCTGGACGAGCCCACCGCCGGCGTCGACGTCGAGCTGCGCAAGGGCATGTGGGAGGTGGTGCGCGGCCTGCAGCAGTCCGGCGTCACCATCATCCTCACCACGCACTACATCGAGGAAGCCGAGGAGATGGCCGACCGTATCGGCGTCATCAACAAGGGCGAGATCGTGCTGGTCGAGGACAAGACGACCTTGATGCAGAAGCTCGGCAAGAAGCGGCTGACCCTGCATTTGCAGGGCAAGATCGCCTCGCTGCCGGAGAGCCTCGCTCATTACGAGCTCGAGCTCTGCGATAGCGGAGCGACCCTGGTCTACGATTACGACACCAAGGGCGAGCGCACCGGCATCACCAGCCTGCTCGGCGATCTCCGCACCGCCGGCATCCGCTTCAACGATCTCGACACGACGCAATCGTCGCTCGAGGACATCTTCGTCGACCTCGTGAGGACGTCATGAACCACCGCGCCATCCGCGCCATCTATCTGTTCGAAATGGCGCGCACCTGGCGCACGCTGCTGCAAAGCATCGTCTCGCCGGTGGTCTCCACCTCGCTCTATTTCGTGGTGTTCGGCGCCGCGATCGGCTCGCGCATCAGCCAGGTCGAGGGCGTCAGCTACGGCACCTTCATCGTGCCGGGCCTGATCATGCTCTCGGTGCTGACGCAGAGCATCGCCAATGCGTCCTTCGGCATCTACTTCCCGAAATTCACCGGCACGATCTACGAGATCCTGTCGGCGCCGATCTCTTATTTCGAGATCGTGCTCGGCTATGTCGGCGCGGCCGCGACCAAGTCGATCATCTTGGGCCTCATCATCCTGGCGACCGCCGGGCTCTTCGTTCCATTGCATATCCACCATCCGGTCTGGATGCTGGCCTTCCTGGTGCTGACGGCGGTGACGTTCAGCCTGTTCGGCTTCATCATCGGCATCTGGGCCGACGGCTTCGAGAAGCTGCAGATGATCCCGATGCTGGTGGTGACGCCGCTGACCTTCCTCGGCGGCAGCTTCTATTCCATCGACATGCTGCCGCCCGCCTGGCGCACGGTCGCGCTGCTCAATCCGGTCGTCTATCTGATCTCCGGCTTCCGCTGGAGCTTCTACGAGATCGCCGATGTCAGCATCGCCGTCAGCATCGGCATGACGCTGGCGTTCCTGGTGATCTGCCTGGTCGTGATCTGGTGGATTTTCCGCACCGGGTATCGGCTGAAGAATTGATCTGTCATTCCGGGGCGTGCGCAGCACGAGCCCGGAATCCATTTATCCACCAACTCTGTTGCCTGATGGATTCCGGGCTCGCCCTACGCGCGCCCCGGAATGACGGCGGTGACATCACCGATAGCAGTGGAAGCGGTGATAGCCGTCGTAATACCCGCGGCAGCGGTGACGATAGTGACGGTGGGGAATGCCGAGCACGCCCTCGACTGCACCAACGGCCCCACCGACACCAGCGCCCACGACGCCGCCGACCGCGCCGCCCACGGGCCCGGCGATGCGGTTGCCTTCATAGGAGCCTTCCTGCGCCCCGCGCACGATGCCCTGGGCGTGGCTGGCTTGTGGCAGTGACAACAGCGCCAGCAGGATGGCGGCGGAGGCGAACAGCAGGCGGACGGGCGGACTGGTCGGCAATGGCGCGGCGGCGAGGCGGGCTTTGTTCATCTTAGGTCCCCGGGGGAAGGAAAGGGGTCAACGGCGGCGGGCGCCGTCTGTCGAGATAGGCCATCATCAACGCGCCGCGCGTCGGAATGGTTGCGCCTTTGTGACGAATTGTCGGCGTTGTGACCGCGCCTCGGCTCGCGAAAATGTCAGCATTGCCGTGGCCTTCGCGGCACAAAGCGCCCTTGCTTACATCAGGCATCGCGTTAACGATGGGCTGGCAGCCCGCTGGAGCGAAAGCCGGATTGCAGACATATTGCACGCCGGGGACGGAGAGCCGCGGCGCTTAGCGTGAACAGGCCGGAGGCCAGGATTCAAATGCGTTTCCAGATGCGTTCATTTTTCATTGCTTTCACCTCATTGCTGCTCTTCGGCGCGGGCACCGCGCAGGCCAAGGTCGAGATCACCATCGACAAGGACAATCAGCAGATGACCGTCGCCGTCGACGGCGTCGCGCGCTATCACTGGCCGGTGTCAACCGGCATCCCCTCGCGCGAAACACCGAACGGCGCCTTCCGCGCCTTCCGCATGGAGGAGGATCACTTCTCCAAGGAATTCGACGACGCGCCGATGCCGCATTCGATCTTCTTCACCAAGGTCGGGCACGCCATCCACGGCACCGACTCGGTCGGCCGGCTCGGCTCGCCCGCGTCGCATGGCTGCGTGCGGCTGTCGCGGCAGAACGCCTCGACGCTCTATGCCCTGGTGCAGCAGCAGGGCGTGCTCAACACCACAGTGACGCTGACCGGCTCGGCGCAGGTGGCGCTGGCGCGCAATCCGCGCGGCCGCAATGCCGTGGCCCGCGCAGCGCAGCCAACCGAAGAGCAATACGCGACCACAGGCGATCCCGTGAACCTGACGCCGCCGGCGCAGCCCGCGCGCCGCTACATGCCGCAGGACGACAACTACATCTATCCGGCCGACGGCAGCGACACCGGCGCGCGCTACCCCGCGCCACGCTCGGTCACCCGCCCGCTCTACGACGCACAGGTCTATCAGCAGCAGCCGCAGCCATATTACAATCAAGGCTACGGCCAGCAGGGCTACTATCAGCCGCAGCCCCGGCAGTATTATCAGCCGCGCGGCTATTACTATCAGAACTGACGCGGCCGCCATCAACCGCCCTCGCCGGCCGAGGTATCATGCCGTCACGTGCCACGACCATTCTGACTGTGCTCGGGGTCCTGGTAGCGGGGCAAGCCATGGGATCGGATTTGGCCTTCGACCTCGAGGCGCATCGCGGCGGGCGGGCGCTGTTGCCGGAAAACACCCTGCCCGCCTTCGCCAACGCGCTGTCGATGGGCGTGGACACGCTGGAGCTCGACGTCGGCGTGACCGCGGACGGCGAGATCATCGTCTCGCATGAGCGCGGGCTCAATCCGGATCTGGCTCGGGATTCGAGCGGAGCTTACATCTCTCCGCCCGGCACGCCCTTCGTCAAACTGCGGCTCGACGAAATCAGGACCTATGACGTCGGCCATATCCGGCCGGACAGCGCCTACGCAAAGCAATTCCCCGACCAGCGTGCGGTGCCGGGGACGCGCATCCCCACCTTGAAGGAGCTGTTCGCGCTGGTGCGCAAGTCCGGCAATACGCAGGTGCGCTTCAACATCGAGACCAAGATCGATCCGAACCATCCGGATGAAACGCTGGATCCGCAGGCCTTCGTCGCGAAGCTGCTCGGGGTGATCGAGACCGAAGGATTCTTCGACCGCGTCATGATCCAGTCGTTCGACTGGCGCACCCTGCTTCTCGTCCAGCAGCAGGCGCCGAACATCCCGACCGTGTACCTGACGCTCCAGCGCGGCTCGGCTCCGACGGTGGCGCTCGACAAGGCGACGAGCTGGATGGCGGGCTTCAGCCCGGCCGATCACGGCGGCTCGCTGCCACGGACGATCAAGGCCGCGGGCGGCGCGATCTGGTCGCCTCATTTCGGCGACGTGACCGCGGCGCTCGTCTCGGAGGCTCACGCGCTCGGGCTGCGCGTCGTGGTCTGGACGGTCAACAAGCGAGACGACATGGCGCGCATGATCGAGCTCGGCGTCGACGGCATCATCTCGGACAGGCCGGACCTGTTGCGGCAGGTCGCCGGCGAGAAGGGAATCGCGCTACCGGCCGGGACGCCGGTGGCGCCCTAGGCCGCGCTCGTGTCCCGGACGCGGCGCGGCATGAAATGACGCGACGCAGAGCCGGGACCCAGAACGCCGTTCCATGGGCCCCGGCTCTGCAATGCATCACTTCGTGCTGCGCTGCGTCCGGGGCACGAGACCATTCGTGGCGCGATGCCTACTCCCCATCCTTCAAACGCCGATACAGCGCGCCCAAGATGTTGGAATAGTCGTCGGTCCAGACCCGCACCCTGTCATCGGCTTCGGTCTGTTCCCATTGCTTGGAGGACGCGAGCCTGCCGATGTCGGCCTCCTCGCGCGCGGAGATGACGACGTCGGTCGAGAAGATGTAGTCGGAATCGCGCCCCGAATCCTCGTTGAAGACCCAGCTCTTGAGATCGTTGGCGTCCGCAATGCCGACCACGACGGTCTCGAGATCCAGATGCCGGTTGGAGACGTGCATCACCACGGCACCGTGCGGCGCGAGCTTGTCCTTGTAGATCTTCATCGCCTCTTCGGTCGCAAGGTGGATCGGAATCGCATCGGACGAATAGGCATCGACGATGATGAGATCGTAGGCGCCATCGGGCTCCTTGGCGAAGGTGAGGCGCGCATCGCCGATGACGGGCTTCATGTCCGGCATGCAGCTCGAGATGTAGCGGAAATTTTTGGGGTCGCGCGCCGCGTCGACCATGGTCTGGTCGATCTCGAAGAAGGTCCAGTCCTCCCCCCGTTCGGCGGCGCAGGCGAGCGTGCCGGAGCCGACACCAATCGCGGCGACCTTCAGCGGCGCGCCCTTGCGCTCGCGGATCGCGCTGACGGCCTGACCGATGCCGCCGTCTTTATGATAGTAAGTGATCGGCTCGGGCCGGCCGGCAACAGGCGTGCCGTCATTGTTGCGGAAGCGCTCGGCGCCGTGGATGGTGGTGCCATGCATCAGCACGTGGAAATAGCCGCCCGGCGTCACCACGATCTTGTGCACACCGAAGAAGCTGCGCACCGTCGTGACGCGGCCCTCGTCCGCGGGATAAACCCGGATCAACGCCAGCGCGAGCGCGACGGTGGCAAAGATCTTCCAGCGCCCGGCATTGAGGATCAGCGCGAGCAGCGCGGCGAGCACGCCGACGGCGCCGGCGACCCAGACGCGATGATCCTCGAACCAGGTCGAGAGGTTGCCCGTCATATAGGACGGCGCGATCAGCGCTACCGCGAGCGCGGCGAGCGCCAGCCAGTACCATTTGACGACGCCCGCCAGCCGCTCGTTCGCGGACGGACGGCACAGCGCGGCGAGCGCGATCAGGATCGGATATTCGGCGATCCAGGTGAAGGTGAAGGGCGCAACGAGCCCGGCGAACAGTCCACCGACCATGCCGCCGAACGACAGCGCGACATAGAATCCGGTGAGATATTTCGCGGCCGGCCGGGTCCGCGCCAGTTCGCCGTGACAGGCCATGGCAATGACGAAGAAGCACAGTTGATGTCCGCCGAGCGTCAGCAGCAGGTTCTGCTCGCCGCCAAAGGCCAGCAGCACGACGACGCCCGCGATCGCGACCGGCTGGAGCATCAGCATCCATTTATGCGGCAGCAGCGGCCGCGACTGGAACACCACGACCCAGGTCAAGAGGTACAGCGACAGCGGCAGCACCCACAGCAGCGGCGCCGCCGCGACGTCGGTCGAAATGTGCGCGGTGACGGCGATGAGCAGGCCCGACGGCACCGCGGCGAGGAAGATCCAGCGCAGCCGCGTCAGCAGGCCCGGCGCCGGCGCATTCATGTCCTCGGCCCGGGCATCGGCCACCGCCAGCTTCGGCGAACGCAACAACAGCATGCCGCAGGCGCCGATGAGAAGGATCAGCAGGCCATAGAAGCCGGTCCAGACCCGGTTCTGCATCTGCAGCGTGAACATCGGCTCGAGCAGGAACGGATAGGACAACAGCGCGAGGAAGCTGCCGATGTTGGAGGAGGCATAGAGGAAATAGGGATCATGGCCGGCCGGATGGCCGGTGCGGACGAACCAGGCCTGCAGCAGCGGATTGTTGGCGGCGAGCGCGAAGAACGGCAGCCCGATCGAGACCACGAACAGGCCAAGCAACCAGAATGCATAGCCCGAAGCGGGCGGCTCGCCATAGGCGGTGGCGATGCCGAGCGGCAGCGTGGCGAAGGCCGCGATCAGCAGCACCAGATGCACCGCCACCGGAACGATCCGGTTCCTCGCCTGCATCAACAGATGCGCGTAGGCATAGCCGGCCAGCAGCGAGGACTGGAAGAACACCATGGCCACCGACCACACCGCAGGCGAGCCGCCGAGCCGCGGCAGCACCATCTTCGTGAACAGCGGCTGCACCGAGAACAGCAGCAGCGCGCTCACGAAGATCGCGGCGGTGTAGACCGTCAGCAGCAGCCGGTTGCGCGACGACGAGGGTTGCTCCGTGGCGGCAGGTTGCACGATCGAATCCATGGGAGCTCCGGCTCAAGACCCGGCGGGCGCCGGACGCGCGCAATGGAGCACAAGGCGCCTGAACGGGCAATAAAGGGGGGCGTGATGTTGCAGCGAGCGATGCTTGATATTAGAGGGTCGTTCCGGGGCGATGCGAAGCATCGAACCCGGAACCTCGAGATTCCGGGTTCGCGCTTCGCGCGCCCCGGAATGACGGTGGAGTGGACCTCGAATCCTTCATGACCGAAACCGACGTCGTCATCATCGGCGCTGGCCATAACGGCCTCACTTGTGCGGCCTATCTCGCGATGGCGGGTCTGCGCGTGCGCGTGGTCGAGCGGCGCAAGGTGGTCGGCGGGGCGGCGGTGACGGAGGAGTTTCACCCCGGCTTTCGCAATTCGGTCGCGGCCTACACGGTGAGCCTGCTCAATCCGCGGGTGATCCGCGACCTCAAGCTCGCCGAGCAGGGCCTGCGCATCGTCGAGCGGCGCGCGCAGAATTTCCTGCCGGCGCCAGATGGCAGCTATCTCCTCACCGGCGAGGGGCGGACGAAAGCGTCGGTCGCGCGGCTCAGCGCGCATGATGCGGAGGCCCTCGACGGCTTCGCGCGCGAGCTGGAAGACATCGCCGACGTGCTCAGGCGGTTCGTGCTGCGCGCGCCGCCGAACCTGCTCGACGGCTTTGGCACGAATGCGATCCGCGAGGCCGTGAACGCGCTCCAGAGCGCCAATATCCTGCGCGGCCTGACGCTGGAACAGAGCCGCAGCCTGCTCGATCTCTTCACCCGTTCGGCCGGCGAAATGCTGGACGAACGTTTCGAGCATGATCTGGTCAAGGCGCTGTTCGGCTTCGACGCCATCGTCGGCAACTATGCCAGCCCCTACGCCGCCGGCTCGGCCTATGTGATGCTGCATCACGCCTTCGGCGAGGTGAACGGCAAGAAGGGCGTCTGGGGCCACGCCATCGGCGGCATGGGCGCGATCACGCAGGCGATGGCGCGCGCGGCACGCGACCGCGGCGTCGTGATCGAAACGGATGCCGGCGTCCGTGAGATCATCGTCGAACGCGACCGCGCCGTCGGCGTCGTGCTGGAGAACGGCTCTGCCATCCGCGCGAAATATATCGCGTCCAATGTCAATCCGAAGCTGCTCTACACGCGGCTGATCGTGGCCGACGCTCTCCCTGCGGACTTCCTCGCCCGCATCCGTCACTGGAAGAACGGCTCCGGCACCTTCCGCATGAACGTGGCGCTGGACCGCCTGCCCTCCTTCACGGCGCTGCCGGGCGAAGGCGACCATCTCTCTTCCGGCATCATCCTGGCGCCGAGCCTCGACTACATGGACCGCGCCTATCTCGATGCGCGGGCGCAGGGCTGGAGCCGGGAGCCCGTCGTCGAGATGCTGATCCCCTCGACGCTCGACGACACGCTGGCACCCGCCGGCAAGCATGTCGCGAGCCTGTTCTGCCAGCATGTCGCACCAACGCTTCCCGATGGAAAGTCGTGGGATGACCATCGCGAAGAGGTCGCCGATCTCATGATCGCGACGGTGGATCAATACGCACCGGGCTTCGCGGCGAGCGTGCTCGGCCGTCAGATCCTGTCCCCGCTCGATCTCGAACGGCAGTTCGGCCTGCTCGGCGGCGACATCTTCCACGGCGCGCTGACGTTGAACCAGCTGTTCTCGGCGCGGCCGATGCTGGGCCACGCCGATTACCGCGGGCCGTTGAGGGGCCTCTACCATTGCGGCTCCGGCGCCCATCCCGGCGGCGGCGTCACCGGGGCCCCCGGGCATAACGCCGCCCAGGTGATCCTGCGGGATCACCGGTCGCTGTTCGGAAGCCGTGGATAGGTCTGTGGATGGGCTGTCGAATGATCTGTGGCGAAATTGGGACGGCTTCTCAGTACAAGCCCAGATCAGGCTGTGGAAAAGACGCGGGATAAGTAAGGTATAAGGCAGTGGATGGCCTCCGAATGAAGAGCGGAGAGGCTGTGGACGTCGGGTAGTGCTCGCATGATCGACGAGAGGAGAAACGCAGAAGATATCCGCTGGAGCGGCCACCAAACTCAGACTGAGGCCCCTCTGGACGTCCGGTGGACACCCGCAAAATGACTTCGCCCGCCGGGGGCAACTCCCGTGCGGGCGCTCGTCAGAAATAATCTATGAAGAAAAAGTCGCGCCCTGGGAAATGGAGGCGGAAATTACTTCAAGGAGCTGCTAATCGAAGTGAACTTCTCGTTCATGGTGGTGCCCAGGCTGTTCACCACGGTAATGATCGCCAAAGCGATTCCCGCGGCAATCAGACCGTACTCGATCGCGGTTGCACCGGACTCGTCCGACCAGAACTTCTGAATCATGCTCTTCAAGACTCGCCTCCGTTTCAATTACAAGCTGTGCTGGCTGGTTTCGACATCCGAAAATGTACGGGAGACACGCTACAGGCGGGGTAACCAGGGAACCGCAGTTTGTGCGGATAATTGGCCCCAAAAGTTCCAAAAATTGAGATCAACGGAACCCTGAATGCAACCTTCCCCCACCCATCGCGCCAGCTTTTCGATCGGCAGCGAGGCCGACGCCAGGCGCGTCGTCGATGTGCTCACCGAGGTGTTTTTCGATGGCGATGCGGCGGTCGCCGCCTTCGAGCGGCCGGACGGACAATGGGACGTCACGCTTCATTTCGCCGAGGCGCCGGATCAGGCATGGCTGCGCGAACTCGTTGCAACTTCAGCAGGAAATGAGATCGCCGCGACGCTCGCCTTCGACACGATCGAGGCCAAGGACTGGGTCAAGGCCAGCCTGGAAGATCTCGTCCCGGTCCCGGCCGGGCGCTTCGTCGTGCACGGCAGCCATGACCGTGACCGTGTGGCGCCGAACAAGCTCGCCATCGAGATCGAGGCGGCGCTCGCCTTCGGCACCGGTCACCACGGCACGACGCGCGGCTGTTTACTTCTGCTTGACCATGTCCTGAAGAGTTCCCGGCCGCGCAACGTGCTCGACCTCGGTGCCGGGACCGGCGTGCTGGCGATCGCAGCCGCGAAGGCGTTGCACCGCGCCGTGCTTGCCTCCGACATCGATCCGCCCTCGGTGCGGGTGGCGGCTGAGAACGCCGCGCTCAATGAAGTCGGCAACCATGTGCGGGTGATCCGCGCCACCGGCTTTGCGGCGCCGGATTTTGCGCGTGCCGGCCCGTTCGACCTGGTGCTCGCCAACATCCTTGCCAATCCGCTGCGGCAGTTGGCGAGCCCGATGGCGCGGCACCTCGCGCCTGGCGCCCGCGTGATCCTCTCCGGCCTGCTGACCCACCAGGCCCCCGCCGTGATCGCCGCCTACCGCGCGCGCGGCCTGGTGCCGTTGAAGCATCTGCGGATCGAGGGGTGGAGCAGTCTGTTGCTGCGGAAGCTGGGGTGAGCGAGGTGCTGCAGGGTGGGCAAAGCGAAAGCGTGCCCACCATTTCGTCCGCCATAGCGGACAGATGGTGGGCACGCCGCTTCGCGCCTTTGCCCACTCTACGGCATCATCAATGCAGCTACTCCGCCGGCTTCTCGTCGCGGCGTATCGCGCGCTCGTCCTGCAAGGTGCGCCGCGCGCGGCGCTCGGCGAAACGGTCGATCATCTGGCTGATCAGGCCACGCGGCTTCTTCGCTGCCGCCGCAGTCGGGGCGTGGCGCACCGGCGGCGAAATCTTCTCAAACGTGAACGCTGGCATCGTGTGTCCCCTCGCCGTTGAGATGAACCACCTGCTCGAATTTCCCTGTTATCCGGACGAAGCGCAACTGCCGCATCCTTTACTCCACTCAATTCGAATGGAACTATTTCAAGCACAGTCCATGCCAGATGCGACGCAAATGCGTCTAGATTGCGGACTGATCCCCATGATCCTAAAGTGATCCACCATGTTCGAAGCACACTTCCAGACATTCGAGGAGCCGGAGGTCGGCGTCGCGTTGACGGCGCGGCTGGCCGCACTTCGCGAAGAGCTCGCCCGCCGCAAGCTGACCGGCTTCGTCGTTCCACGCGCCGACCAGCAGCAGAACGAATATGTGCCGCCATCGGAAGAGCGGCTGGCCTGGCTGACCGGCTTTACGGGCTCGGCCGGAATGGCGGTGGTGCTGCCGCATGAGGCTGCGGTGTTCGTCGATGGCCGCTACACCCTCCAGGCCGCCAAGCAGGTCGACGCCAAGGCCTGGGCGGTGGAATCACTGACCGATCCGCCGCCGGAGAGCTGGGTATCGGCGCATCTGAAGGCCGGCGATCGCCTCGGATTTGACCCGTGGCTGCACACTTTTTCGGCAACCGAACGCCTATCCGCCGCCTGCGCCAAGGCCGGCGCCGAGTTGGTCGCCGTCGACAGCAATCCGATCGACGCAGTCTGGCAGGACCGTCCGCAGCCACCGCTCGCCCCCGTCGCCGTGCACAGCCTTCAGCATGCCGGGGTCACTGAAGCGGAGAAGCTGACGCAGATCAGGAGCGAGATCGCCAAGCTCGGCACCGATGCGCTGGTGCTGTCCGACAGCCACGCGGTGGCCTGGACCTTCAACATCCGCGGCGCCGACGTCGCCCATACCCCGCTGCCGCTGTCCTACGCGCTGGTGCCGAAGGACGGCCGGCCCACCATCTTCATCGACCACCGCAAGCTCTCCAACCTGACGCGCGACCATCTCGAGCAGTCCGCCGACGTGCGCGAACCGGACGCCATGGCGCCGACGCTGATGGCGCTGGCCAAAAGCGGTGCGGCGATCGCGCTCGACAACGCCACCGCGGCCGACGCACTCAGCCGGCTGATCGCGGGCGCCGGTGGCAAGCCGGTGCGCGGCAGCGATCCGGTTGCACTGCTCAAAGCCGTCAAGAACGCGACCGAGATCAAGGGCACCAAAACGGCCCATGTGCGCGACGCCGCAGCGCTGGCACGCTTCCTCGCATGGGTCGATCGCGAGGCGCCAAGCGGCAAGCTGACCGAGATCGACGCGGTGGAGGCGCTGGAAACCTTCCGCCGCGACACCGGCGCGCTGAAGGACGTCTCGTTCCCGACCATCTCCGGCACCGGCCCGAACGGCGCCATCGTGCATTACCGCGTCACCCGCAAGAGCAACCGGCGGATCGCGCCCGGCGATCTCCTGCTGATCGATTCCGGCGCGCAATATGAGGACGGCACCACCGACGTCACGCGCACCATGGCGGTCGGTGAGCCCACCGGGGAGATGCGCGACCGCTTCACCCGCGTGCTGCGCGGCCATATCGCGATTGCGCGCGCCATCTTTCCGGACGGCACCACGGGCGCGCAACTCGACACGCTGGCGCGGCAATATCTCTGGTCCGCCGGCCTTGATTTCGAGCACGGCACCGGCCACGGCGTCGGCAGCTATCTCTCGGTCCACGAAGGACCGGCGCGGATCTCGAAGCTCGGCACCACGCCGCTGAAGCGCGGCATGATTCTCTCCAACGAGCCCGGCTACTACAAGACCGACGGCTTCGGCATCCGCATCGAGAACCTCGAGCTGGTGGTCGCCGCTGATATCAAAGGCGCCGAGAAGCCGATGAACGCGTTCGAGACGCTGACCTTGGCGCCGATCGACCGCCGCCTGATCGATGTGGCGATGCTGGGCCGTGATGAGCTCGACTGGCTCAACGCCTATCACGCACGCGTCCGGGCCGAGGTGCGGCCGGCGCTGGATGAGGCGACGAAGGCCTGGCTCGATCAGGCGACGGCGGAGCTGACGTAGCGCGCGCCGAAGAGCGACGCATGGCGCTACGCGATTTGCGCAACACTGCCTCCCCACCACCGCCGTCATGCCCCGCGAAGGCGGGGCATCCAGTACGCCGCGGCTTCTCCGTATACGATTACTGCCTCTGGAATACTGGATTCCCCGCTTTCGCGGGGAATGACACCGAATTTGTGGCGCAAGCACCCCGTCCAATCGGTGGGCATCGTGCCGTCCTCATAACCATCCCGGAATCCGTATAGCCGCATTCCGAAACGCCGATATCCGTCTTGTGCGGGCACGCTACAGTCGATTCGAATTCCAGCGAGATCGACACGCATGCACGGCATGATCAGCAGGCCGCCGGGAGCGGCCACCAACATCGCGACATCGCGCGTGGTGTTGCTGCTGCTGGTCGTCATGACCGGGGTCGCACCGATCTCGCTCTACATGCTGGTTCCGGCGCTGCCGGTGCTGGCGACGAATTTCGGCAGCGACATCTCGATCGCGCAGATGACGGTCTCGCTCTACATGGTCGGCATCGCGCTGTCGCAGCTGATCATGGGGCCGCTGTCGGACCGGTTCGGACGGCGTCCGGTGCTGCTCGGAGGACTGGCGCTGATGGTGGCGGCCAGCGTCGCCTGCATCTTCGCGCAAACCCTGCCGCAGCTGATCGCCGCACGCTTCTTCCAGGCGCTGGGCGGCGCCGCCGGCATGGTGGTGAGCCGCGCCATCATCCGCGACATCTATGAGCGCGATCGCGTCGCCTCGATGATCAGCCTCGTGGTCGCGGCGCTGATGATCGGACAGATGGTCTCGCCGCTCACCGGCGGCCTGATCGAGACTGCGTTCGGCTGGCGCGCGATCTTCTACGCCATCACCATTGCCGCGATCATCGTCGCCGTCGGCATTGCACTGGCGCTGCCCGAGACGCGCCGCACCCGCGCCGCCGGCAGCGGCTTCCGCCGCGACGTCGGCATGCTGATCAAGAGCCGCGCCTTCGTCGGCTATGTGATGTGCCAGGTGCTGGCGTCCCAGATCATCTTCACCTTCGCAGGCGGCGGCCCCTACATCGTGGTGACGCAGATGGGCCGCAGCAGCGCCGAATACGGCGCATGGTTCGCGACCACCGGCTTTGCGTTTCTCGTCGGCAATCTGCTCTGCGTGCGCTATGCGCCGCGGCACTCGCTGGAGAATCTGATCTGGTTCGGGCTCGCCCTGCAGCTCTGCGGCAGCGTTGCGAACCTGCTGTGGAGCTTGATCGGCTGGAATGAAGCCCCCGCCTGGCTGTTCGGCACGCAGATGATCGTGATGGCCGGCAATGCCTTCGTGATGGCGAACTCCGCCGCCGGCGCGATCAGCATCCGCCCGGAGGCGGCCGGCACCGCCTCAGGCGCGATGGGCTTCCTCCAGCAAGGCATTGGCGCGCTGATGTCGCAATTCGGCGCCTATCTCGGCGGCCACTCCGCAACCACGCTGCCGCTCACCTCAGCGGTCCTCGCGATCTCGCTGCTCTGCGCCTGCGTCATGATCTTCGTCGTACCCCGCCGCGAAGTCGTGGTGAGCGAGGCGCTGATCGGGCAGGCCGAGGAGGAAGAGACGGGGATGATGTGAGGGGTGAGCAGCACATGCCCCAACCTCGCTGTCATGCCCCGGCTTGACCGGGGCATCCAGGGCGAATTCAATCGGTCGTTGCAACACCTTGACAAAGGAGGTTGCGATGACGCGGTCCCAAGGAATTCTGCGAGAGAGTTGTAGGCCGTTCTGGGCTGCGATTGCCGCGGGGCGCTCGAGCGAGGACGCTGCGGTTGAGGCCGGGGTGTCGCCGGCAGTCGGAGTACGCTGGTTTCGCAGGGCGGGGGGCATGCCACCAACACATTTGTCGCAGTCGTCAAAATCTCCCTCAGGGCGTCACCTGTCGTTCGCCGAACGCGAGGAGATCGCCATCTTGCGTGCGCAGGGTCAGGGAGTGCGAGCCATCGCTCGTCAGCTCGATCGCCCTGCATGCACGATCTCTCGTGAACTTCGGCGCAACGTGGCACGCCGCCATGGTGCTCCAGAATACCGAGCGACCACGGCACAATGGCACGCTGATCGATCGGCCCGACGGCCCAAACCGGCGAAGCTGGCAAACAATCCGGTCCTGCGGGATTATGTGCAAGACAGGCTTGCCGGTAGGATCGCCAAGCCGGACGGGACGCCGATTGCCGGCCCGAAGGTCCTGTGGAAGGGGCGCCGGGCAGTGCATCGTCAGAACCGCCGCTGGGCAAGGGCGTGGAGCCCGGAACAGATTTCGCGGCGCCTTCGGCTCGACTTTCCCGAGGATGAGACGATGCGCATTAGTCACGAGGC
>NZ_PGVG01000028.1 GCF_002795245.1 Bradyrhizobium forestalis
GTAGATAGTCAAGGCTGGCCGAAGGCCACCGCCGAAAGGCGGGGCGCAGCCGCCTTGACTACCGAGCACGATGCCGCATCCTCTGCGTTCGATCGATCCCTTGACACGCAAGACGGTAGATCTGCGCTCCGCTTCGCTGCGCTTGTCCGGGACGACAGCCTACACTTCGACTCCCACCATCACGTCAATCGCGCCCTTCACGATCGCCTCCAGCTCCTTGCGCGGCACGCGGGCGCGCGAGCGGATGGCAATGGTGTGGATGGTGGCTGATGCGATCTGCGCCAGCGCGAACGGATCGGCGCTCTCCGGCAGCTCGCCTTTCTCCTTGGCGCGGCGGAAGCAACTGGCAAAAGCCTTGTCGAGGCCGGTAAGGCCGTCCAGCACCATGGCGCGAATCTCGGGATCGCCAACGGCCTCGGACGCCGCGGTCACGACCGTGAAGCAACCGCGCGGTCCGGTGTCGCCGGACAGATAGATGTCCAACGCGGATGCGTAGATGCGCTCCAGCCGCTGGCGCAGCGGCATCTCCTGGCGAAAGATCTCGACCATGGAAGCGCCGGCCTCCTCGCGATAGCGCTGGTAGCTCTTGATGTAGAGCTCGCGCTTGTCGCCGAAGGCGCCGTAGAGGCTGGGGCGGTTCATGCCGGTTGCTGCGCTGAGATCGTCGAGCGAGGTGGCCGCGAAGCCTTGCTTGCGGAACAGATCGAGCGCCTTGCCGAGCGCGATATCGGGCTCGTAGGCGCGCGGACGGCCACGGCGCTTAGGTTCGCCGCGGCGCTCGGGTTCGCCGCGGCGCTCGGGCTGATTGGCAGCAGCTGGCGGCTTCGATTTTTGTACCATCTCGCAAAATAATCCTTGACCGTACTCATATTATGCAAGATGGTACAAAAATCAATCTGGCCAGGTTGAGCGACACCCAAAAAGGAATTGCCCAAGGAGGCTACAGATGGATCTCTATTTCTCGCCGCTCGCCTGCTCGATGGCGACACGCGTCGCGCTGTATGAAGCCGGCGCCGAGGCGAATTATCTCGAAGTCGATCCGCCGACCAAGAGGGTTTTGAACGACGGCTCCGACTTCCGCGCCGTCAATCCGATCGGCCTGGTGCCGACGCTGCGCACCGACGAGGGCGTGGTGCTGACCGAGAACGCCGCCATCCTGCAATATGTCGCGGACCGTTTTCCGCAATCCGGCCTCGGCGCCACGGCAGGTATCGAGCGCACCCGGCTGCATCAATGGCTCTGCTTCATCGGCACCGAGCTGCACAAGGGCCTCTTCATCCCCGTGCTCGACCGCAAGGCGCCGCAGGAGACGAAGGCCTATGCGCTGGAGAAGAACCTGTCGCGGCTCGACTATCTCGACGACTACCTGAAGGGTCGCGAGTTCCTGCTCGACCATTTCAGCGTGGCCGACGCCTATCTCGTCACGGTCATCAACTGGACCATGGCGACACCGCCGATCGAGCTTGCGAAATGGCCGAACGTAAAGGCCTATTATGAGCGCCTGCGTCAGCGGCCTTCGATTGCCAAGGCGATCGCGGAGGAGTTCGAGCTGTACAAGGCCGAGCTCGCGCGGAAGAAGGCGGCGGCGTAAGGCCAACGCGATCTCCGTAGTTCGCACGGCAGCGACACCGTCCCGGCTCAGCTGGGACAGCGTCGTTCCGTCGTGAAGCTCGATTATCTCGGCGCCTGCAGCACGATCCCATAGCGGCCGTAGATCCGGTCGATCGTGCCGTCGCCTCGCAGCCGCTCCACTGCTCCATCGATGGCTTCGCGCAACGCATCGTCCGGACGGATCATGCCGACTGCGACGTTCCAGTTGAGATCGGCCGTGCTCTCATCACGATCCAGGATCCGGAGCGCCTTGTCCGGATGCGTCAGATTGAAATAGCTCGCCGCGGTAGGCGTGACAGCGGCGGCATCGATCTCGCGGTTTGACAGCGCCTCGAGGCTGTCGCTCTCGAAGCCGAAGGTCGACGTCGGCACGTGCCGTTGACCGATGATCATCGCTGCGACCGATCCGACCTGCACCCCCACCTTGGTGCGCTCATTGAGGTCGTGGAACGAGGCCAGCGTGCTGGATAACGGCACGGCAAGTGCGACACCTGTGCGATAGTACGGCTTTGAGATCCTCAGGCGGGTCTCGCCTTGCGCCTCGCGGTCGGCGATCACATCGAGCAGAATGTCACAGCCGGCGCTCCGCATCTGATATTGCGTGATGATCCAGTCCAGCCGCAGCGACACGCCGAGCTCGCGTGCCAGTGCCTGTCCCAATTCAACCTGAAATCCGGGAGGATCGCCGGCCTTGCTCGCGAAGGGGAGCGAGTTGGGATGGGCGCATAACCCGAGCGCGCCTGACGAACGGATCGCGTCCAGCGTTCGCGCCTGCGCCGGACCGAACAGTCCGATGACGGCGCCGACTACAAGCGGGAGAACTGTCTTCATTCCGCATTTCTCGTCTCGATGGGCCGGCCTTGGCGACTTAACCTTCGCGCGGCTTCAAGGCGCGGATGTATTTGACGATCAGGTCGATCTGCGCGTCGGTGAAAGCCCCACCGAATGCCGGCATCGCACCAGACTTGCCGCTCTTGATGCGGTTATGCAGAAAGTCATCGTCGCGTGGCGAATTCATCAGCTGCGGCCCCTTGCCCGCGGCCCGGCCGCCGTCGGAGTGACAAAATCCGCAGGTCCCCGCGAACAACTGCTCGACGTCGAATGTCCCGTTCTCGGGTGCAGGGGTGGCGGACTGCGCTTGAACCGGTGCAGCATGGAGCGATGCGGCGCCCAGCACGGCCGATAGCAGCGCGGCGAAGGTCTTCAGATGCAATTTCAAGGTAACAGCTCCACGTCCTGAAGCGTGCCTGCAATTTCAATGCACGGGGAGCAAGCTTGCGCCTGCTCCCCGGCAATCTGCGATGATCTATTTCAGGCTGAAGACGACCAGCGCGCCGTCGTCACGCGGCATGCTCTTGTAGATGCCGCCGAAGTTCGGCGCGTATTCGTCTGCCAGCATCCCGCCAAAGCCTGCGGCCACGGCGATGTACTGCTTGCCGTTGACGGAATAGCTGACGATGCCGCCCTGATGGCCCGTGCCGTTGTTGTGATTCCACAGCTCGGTCCCGGTTTCGGCATCGTAGGCATGGAGGATGCCGCGGGAATCGGGCACGAACACCAGATTGCCCGCGGTCGACAGCACACTGCCAAGCGGCGGCTCGGGATAGCGAACCTCCCACTTCTTGGCCCCGGTGATGGGATCGCGCGCGTCGAGATGTCCATAAATCTCGCCGCCCGGAGGGGGAGCCATCTTGAAGTCAGCGCCGATATTGAGCTGGACCTGGGGTGTGGTGACCGGCGTCGTCTTCTGGATGTCGAGCGTCATGCACCATTCCTGGCCAATCTTGTAGTACAGGCCCGTCTTTGGGTTGTATGATCCGGCGTTCCAGCTGATGCCGCCGCCGATGAATGGGCAGAGCGGCGGTTCGGTGACCTTTCCCGCAGTGAAGTCGCGGCGACCGATCAAGGCGCCCGTCTTGGGATCGATATCCTTGACGAAGTTGATGTTCTCGACGAGCCGCCAGACATTCTTCACGGCAAGATTGCGGTCGTAGACGAAGACGAAACCGCCCTTGTTCGGATGGACCACGAACTTCTGGCCGTCGCGCTCCAGCATCACAAACTCGCCGACGGCGCTGTCGAAGTCCCAAGCGTCGTGCGGCAGTTCCTGATGATAGAATTTCAGCTTTCCTGTATCGATGTCGAGACCGATCACGGAGCTCGTATAGAGATTGTCGCCGGGACGCGCACCTTGCGTCTTGTAATCGGCGCCCGACCAATCGTAGAGCGGCGCCGGATTTGCGGTGCCCCACAGGATGGTGTTGGTCTCGGAGTCGTAAGTGCCCGGCATCCAGCCGCCGCCCCCGCCTGTGCGCCAGGAATCGCTTCCCCACGTCTTCATGGCCTCGTCGGTGCCTGCAACTGTCAGGAACTCCCACTTCTTTTTCCCAGTGGTAGCATCCACGGCGAAGATCGGGCCGCGGCCCGGCCATTCACCGCCTTGCGCGCCGATGATCACCGTACCCTTGGCGTAAAGCGGCGCACCGGTGAAACCAACCGTGAGCTTCTGCGAGTCGATCAGCCTGGTTTCCCAGAGGACCTTCCCCGACTTCATGTCCAGGCCAATAAGCCTGCCATCCATGGTGCCGACAAAGACCTTGCCCTCGCCGAGCGCCACACCGCGATTGTAGGGAGAATGGGTCTGCCGGGCGATCAGCGTCTCGTCCAACTCCGGAAAATGGGTCCAGACCACCTCGCCGGTCGTGCCGTTGAGCGCGAAGACCCGGCTGTACGAGCCCGTGTAGTAGAGCATGCCATCAGCCACGAGCGGCATTGATTGCAGGCCACGGGTAGAGCGGCCGGGAATATGGATCCAGGCAACGCTCAGATTTCGGACGTTGCTCGCGTTGATCTGCGCGAGAGGGCTGTAGTGATAGGATTTGTATGAACCGTGATAGGTCAGCCAATCGTTCTGGCCGGCATTCTCGATCCGCGCAGTATCCACGGTTTGGGCCAACGCTGACGACACGATCAGTGTTGCGCCGGCAACAAGAGGTAGACCAGAATTACACCAACGCTTCTTCATCCGTTCCTCCCGCTCTTATTGATTTGTTGAACTTGCGTCTTGCCAAGTCGCCGCGAGGGATGTCAGCAGCTCGCTATGTGTCGGTTCCTCCCCATCGCGTATGAGCTGCCAACAGTTCTCACTCCCTCTCGGCGGACGTCGCCAAAAGAGCTACATTCTTTGGATCGATTGCTGCAGCGCTCCTGCTCGCTCTCATAGAGTACGCCGGATGAAAGGGAGCGCAAAGATGGAATGCGTGGCCGGCGCGAATTTGACGCGCGAGTCGGATGGAAACGTCAGCTGCGCTTACCGTTTATCTCTCAAGATGTCGCTGCCGGCGCTGGCGGCCGCGCAAGCAGACGAGACATCCTCCACGCAAGTCATTATCCGTACAGCACCCGCGGCAGGATCGTGACGATTCCGGGCCAGAGCGTCAGCAGCAGCACGAAGCCGATCATGATCATGAGATACGGCATCGTGACACGCGCGATGTAGCCGAGGCCGTCCTCGGTCAAGCCCTGGATCACGAACAGGTTGAAGCCGACCGGCGGCGTGATCTGCGCCATTTCGACGGCGAGCACGAGGAAGACGCCGAACCAGACCTCATCGAAGCCGGCGCCCTTCACGATCGGCAGCACGATCGGCAGCGTCATCACGATCATCGAGAAGCCGTCGAGGAAGCAGCCGAGCACGAGATAGAAGACGATCAGCGCCACGATCAGCATGAACGGCGACAGGCCGAGGCCCTTGACGAAGGCGGCCACCGCCTGCGGGATGCCGAGGAAGGCCGCGGCATTGCCGAGGATCGAGGCCCCTAACACGATCAGCGCGATCATCGAGCAGGTGACGACCGAGCCGATCAGCACGTCGTGCATTACCTTCTGCGACATCGAGCCCTGCGCCCAGGCCACCAGCCCCGCGCCGAGCACGCCGACGGCGGCGGCCTCCGACGGCGTTGCGAGCCCGCCATACATCGAGCCGAGCACGCAGGCGATCAGGAACAGTGCCGGCGCGAGGTCCTTCAGCGCGGCGAAGCGCTCGCCCCACGGCACTTGCGAAAGCTTGGCTTCCGTCTCCGGCACCATCGCGGGCTTGAGGCTCGTATGCAGCATCACCCAGGCCATGAAGGTCGCGGCCAGCAGGAATCCTGGCAGCACGCCGGCCGTGAATAGTTTCAGGATCGAGACATCACCGAGCACGCCGTAGATGATCATGATGTTGGACGGCGGAATCAGGAAGCCGAGCGTGCCGGCGCCGGCGAGCGAGCCGATCGCGATGTCGCGGGAATAGCCGCGGCGCAGCAGTTCGTTCAGCGACATGCGGCCGATCACCTGCGTGGTCGCGGCCGACGAGCCGGAGATCGCCGCGAAGATGGTGCAGCCGATCACGTTGACATGCAGCAGGCGGCCGGGCAGCAGACCAGCCCACGGTGCCAATCCCTGAAACAGCGATCGCGACAGGCGGGTGCGAAACAGAAGCTCGCCCATCAGGATGAACAGCGGCAGCGCCAGCAGCTCCTGCGTGGTCAGGATGTTCCAGGCATATTGCGGCAGCAGCTTGTCGAGCGGGATCGAGCGGAACATCGCGAGCAGCAGCGTCGCGGTGAGCGCAAGCGTAAGGCCGATCCAGACGCCGCAGGCCAGCAGCGCAAACAAGATCGAGAACAGTGCAACGACTTCGATGGTCATGCGATCTTGGATCCGGGAGCGGGCGATGCGGTCATTCGACGGGCGAGGCCTTCATGCGATGATCCTCCAGCGGCAGGCCAAGCGCGGCCTGGATCGCGCGCGCCAGGAACTGGAGCGTCAGCAGCAGCATGCCGAAGGTGACGACGGCTTCCGGAAACCACAGCGGCGTGTCGCTGGAGGTCGAGACCTGGCCGCGCACGAACGCGCTCCAGGCGAATTTCGCCATGGCCGAGGTCAGGAACGCCATGAAGGCGAAGCCGGCCGCCGCCGAGAGGATCTCGAGCGCGCGCTGCACCGGCGCTGGTGCATTCTTCAGCAGCAGCACCACGCGGATATGGCCGCCGACGCGCAAGGTCATGGCTGCGCCGAAGGTGAAGGACGCCGCCATCAGATAAGACGAGTATTCCCACGCGATCGAGATGGTCGGCGGGAAGAACGGCAGGAAGTTCGAGAGGAAGCGGGTTGCGACCTCGCACAGCATCAGCAAGGTCAGTGTGAGCAGACAACCGCCACCGATCCAACCGTCGAGCCGGCCGAGGCGATCGATGCCATCGAGGACGATGCGCAGCGGCGCGGGCGCCGCTGCATTGAGGCTTTGCGGTGCTTCGGGCGAAATGCTCACCACGGCTCCAGCCCTCAGCCGCGCTTCATTTCGGCGAGATAGGCCCGCACCGGCTTGTCGGCAGCCGGCACGCGCTTGAGGAAGGCATCTAACTGCGGCGCGGTCTTGGCCCGGATGTCCGTCATCATGGCTTCCGAGACCGGCACCACCTCCATGCCGCCTTCCTTGAGGCGGGTGAGGCTGTCGACATCGGCCTTGAGCGAGTTCGCCCAGAAGCCCGGCTCCATCTTTGCCGCGATATCGGAGACGAGCTTCTGCTGGTCGGCGCTCAGCGCCTTCCAGGAATCGAGATTGACTGTGAGCATCTGCGACGACCAGACATGGTTGGTCGGGTAGACGTATTTCAGGAATTCCCAGAACTTGCCGTCGACGCCCGACACCGACGAGGTGGAGACGCCGGCCACCGCGCCAGAGGCGAGTGCGGGAATCGTCTCGCCCCAGGGAATCATCACCGCCGCCATGCCGATCGCATTCAGCATGTCGACCGCGTTCTTGTCGGGCACGCGGATCTTGATGTTCTTCAGGCCCTCGACGTCGGAAACCTTCGCCTTGAGATGCAAATATTGCGTCGGCCACGGCACGATATAGAGGATCTTCTGGTTGTTGCGCGCGGCGATCTTCTCGTATTCGGGCCGCACATATTTATGCAGCACCTTGAGCTCGTCCACCGAGCCGCAGAGGAAGGGAATGCTCTCGAGGCCCATGAAGGGCTCGTCGCCGACCTGCTGGATGTTGAGGACATCGGCGAGCGGCACCAGACCGTCGCGCACGGCGCGTAAGTGCTCGGGCCCCTTGAAGCCGAGCTGGCCGCCGGCCTTCACGGTGATGGCGACCGTGCCACCGCTCTGCTTCTTCACCTCTTCCGCGAAGGCCATCGCGTTCTGGGTGTGGAAATTGCCGTCGGGCCAGACCGTCGACATGTCCCAGCTTGTCGTCGCCGCCCGTGCACGGGTGGAGATGTGGCCGGCGGCGAGCAGCGTCGCTGCCCCCGCGGTGAAATTCCTTCGCGTGATCATTGCTCCCCTCCGTTCGCTATGCCCGACGCCGGATGGCGTCACCGCGCATACCCATAAACTGAAGCCGCATTGTCGGCAGACACGAGGCCGCTTTCGATGTCGCCCTTGACGGCCGCCCGATCGCGCTCGGTTGGCGCACCGATGCCGGCACCGCCGGGCGTCAGCACCACCAGGCGATCATCCGGAGGCACCTGCTGAAAGCCCTTTCCACGCAACTTCTTCCCGGATTTGAGGCCGACATAGCCGGCCTCGCCGTTCCGGCCGCCATCGCGGCCGCGCGGCGGATGATCGATGCGGTCGAACGCAGCCAGGATATCGAACGGCGCATCGACGCCGCTGCCGACCTCGATGATCTGGCCGAGGCCGCCGCGGGTGCGCCCTGCCCCGCCGGAATCCGGGCGCAGCTCCTTGCGCCAGAAGATCAAGGGCGTCTGCGTCTCCGCGATCTCGCCCGGCGTGCCGCGCACGCCGCTGGGGTAGGCGGTCGCCGACAGCCCGTCCTTGCCGAAGCGCGCGCCGGTGCCGCCATTGGAGGTCACCGCCATGGAGAACCCGTAATTGCCGCCGACGCCGCTTCGTGTCTGTCCGCGCACATTGAGATTCCACAGGCACGAGGTGCCCTCCGCCGGCACGCGCTCGGGAATGATCTGGCGCAGGCAGCCGAACACGACGTCCGGCAGCATCTGGCCGATGACGTGGCGCGAGGCGACCGGCGCGGGCTTCGGCGCATTGAGGATCGCGCCCGCCGGCGCCGACACCGTCAGCGGCGACAGCGAGCCGGCATTGTTCGGGATCTGCGAGGCGACGACGCAGCCGAGGCCGAACACGGTGTAGGCGGTGGTGTAGGACAGAGGCACGTTGATGCCGAACTTCGAGGCCGCGGATGTGCCGTCGAAATCGACGTGGATGCCCGTATCCGAGATCGTCAGCGTCGCGGCCAGCGTGACCGGGGCATCATAGCCGTCGACCACCATGGTGTTGCGCCAGCTGCCCTTCGGCAGCTTTGCGATCTCGGCCAGCACGGCCTCGCGCGAGCGATCGCAGATGTAGTCGCCGAGCTCGTCGAGCGTATCGATGCCGAACTCGGTCATCATCTCGACCAGGCGCTCGCAGCCGACGTCGTTGCAGCCGGCGAGCGAATAGGTGTCGCCCTCGGTGTCGATCGGCAGCCGCGTGTTGGTGCGGATCATCGCCATCAGCGTCTCGTTGACGACGCCCTGGTCGATCAGCTTCAGCATGGGGATGTAGAGCCCTTCCATGAACACGTCGGTGGCGTCGGGCCCGAAGCCGATGCCGCCGATGTCCATGAGATGGCTCGTGCAGGAGAACAGCGCGACGACCTTGCCGTCCTTGAAGCAGGGCGTGGTGACGACGAAGTCGTTGAGGTGGCCGGTGCCCATCCAGGGGTCGTTGGTGATGTAGGCATCGCCCTGCTTCATCGTCTCGATCGGAAAATGATCGATGAAGTGCTTGACCGATTCCGCCATCGAGTTGACGTGACCGGGCGTGCCGGTCACCGCCTGCGCCAGCATGCGCCCCTTGAGGTCGAACACGCCTGCGGAGAGGTCGCCGCATTCGCGCACGATCGGGCTGAAGGCGGTGCGGAGCAGCACCTGCGCCTGCTCCTCGACCACGGCGATCAGCCGGTGCCACATGATCTGGAGGTCGATCAGGCTCGCGCCATTTGCCTTGCTCATGATCAGGCCGCCTTTCGTTCCATGACGATGCTGCCGGCACCGTCGATATGCGCGTCAAAACTGGTCGAAACAAAAGTAGACGTCTCGTCTTCCGCGATCACGGCGGGGCCCGCGATGGTCGCACCCGGCGCCATGTCCTCGCGGCGATAGAGCGGAATCTCAATCACCTCACCGGCCCGCCCGTCGAAGAATTTGCGGCTGCCGGACGCCTTGGCCGCAGGCTTGCGCGCGACGGAAGCAACGGCGGGCGGATTGCGCGCCTCGGTGGTGGCGAGGACCGACCAGCTCAACACCTCGATCGCCGCGCCTGGGATCGGCCGCTCGAACATCGCGGAATAGTCAGTCTCGAATTTCTGGCGCAGGCCGGCAAGATCGGCTGAGGTCAGCGGCTGGTTCGGCAGCTCGACGGTGATCTCGTGGCCCTGGCCGACATAGCGCATGAAGGCCGCGCGGCGCTCGCGCACCGGCGCGCCGGCTGCACCGGGCTCGACCAGCGCCCGCGCCTCGGCCGCCATCTCCTGCAAGAGGTCCGAGACGGCCTTGGTGTCGAAATCGTCGAGCCGCACATGGCGGCTGCGCACCAGCTCATAGGCGATGGGAGCCGCCAAGAACCCGACGGCCGAGCCGACACCGGCATTGGACGGTACGATCACGCGGGAGACGCCGATCTTCTCGGCGACGCGGGCCGCATGCAGCGGCGCGGCACCGCCGAACGCGATCAACGTGTGCTGGCCGACCACGGCACCGCGCTCGACCGCATGCACGCGCGCCGCGCTCGCCATATTTTCGCAGACCACCTCGTGCACGGCATAGGCCGCGGTTTCCGCCGACAGCCCCAGCGCCTCACCGACATCGCGCAGCAGCGCCTGTTTCGAAAGCTCCGGATCGAGCTTGATGGTGCCGCCCGCGAACGCGTCAGGATCGATCATGCCGAGCGCAACGTCCGCGTCGGTCACGGCCGGGCGCTGGCCGCCGCGGCCGTAGCAGGCGGGCCCCGGCTCCGACGAGGCGCTCTCCGGGCCGACGGTGACGCGCTTCATCGCGTCGACATGGGCGATCGAGCCGCCGCCGGCGCCGATCTCGACCATCTCGATCACGGGAATGCGCACCGGCAGGCCGGAGCCCTTGAGGAAGCGCGCGGCGCGGTCGACCTCGAACACGCGTGAGGTTTCCGGCTGGTATTTCTCGATCAGGCAGATCTTTGCGGTGGTGCCGCCCATGTCGAAGGACAGCACCTTGCTCTCGCCGAGGCGCGCCGCGATCTGCGCCGCGAAGATCGCGCCCCCGGCGGGGCCGGATTCGACGAGGCGCACGGGAAAGCGCCGCGCCGTCTCGATCGAGGTCACGCCGCCGCCTGACGTGACGAGGTAGATCGCGCCGCGAAACTGCTCGACATGCAAGGCATCGGCCATGCGGGCGAGATAGCCGTCGATCAGCGGTTGCACATAGGCATTGGCGACCGCGGTGGAGGTGCGCTCATATTCGCGGATCTCCGGACACACCGCCGAGGACACGGTCACGGATATGCCGGGCAATTCCTCACTGATGATCGCCGCAGCGCGGCGCTCGTGCTCGGGATTGGCGTAGGAGTGCAGGAAAGCGATCGCCACGCTCTCGACACCAAGCTCACGCAATTTCGGCGCGAGCGCGCGCACCGAGGCTTCGTTCAGCGGGAGGCGAACGGCGCCATGGGCGTCGATGCGCTCGGGCACGGTGAAGCGCAGGGAACGCGGCGCCAGCGGCTTCGGCTTGTCGATGCCGAGATCATATTGATCGTAGCGGCTCTCGGTGCCGATATCGAGCACGTCGCGGAAGCCATCCGTCGCGATCAGCGCGGTTTTTGCACCGCGGCGCTCGATGATGGCGTTGGTGGCGAGGGTGGTGCCATGAATGAAGACGTCGATGTCGCTGATATGCGCGCGCGCGTCGGTGAGAATGAGCCGCATGCCGTCAAGCACCGCCTGCTCGGGCCGCTGCGGCGTCGTCAGCACCTTGCGCGTCTTGCGATCCTGCCCCACGTCCAGCACGATGTCGGTGAACGTGCCACCGATATCGACGGCAAGCCGCACCTCGGCTCCCTCAAGCATTCCAAATTCTCCGGCTGATCGTCAAAACTCAGGGTGAAAACTGAGCAATTTTCATACCAGCGAGTGCGTCGGTCGAGAAGGCGGTTTTGCGTGGCACCTATGCAGCATTGCCAACGTGGCTGGGTCAAGCTCCCGTGCAAGTCAGGGCCGGTTGTTCGACCGGCCCTGACCACACTCTTTCTGGAAAGACGGCATTGCTCATGAAGGGCTGGGCAGTGCGCGCATGAATTCAACGAGAGCGGCACTGACTTCGCCTGGTCGCTCCTGCTGGGTCCAATGGCCGCACCCCGGAAGCATCTGGACCTTTCGCAGGCCGGGAACGATTGTCTTCAGATTTGCGAGCAACTGATCCGTGCCGGGAAAAGACAGCAGGAAGTCGCGATCGCCCGCCATGTAGAGCGCGGGTATTGTGACCTGAAGCCCAGTCAAGGCGCCCGTGATTTCCCAGTTGCGATCGAGATTGCGGTAATAATTCAGCGCGCCGCGAAAGCCGGTGCGCTTGAATTCCTCGCCATAATGGTCGATGTCGCGTTCGCTGATCCACGACGGCAAGGTTGGCGGCGCGCCGGGTCCTTGCAGGAATCCGCCGCCTTTCGGGACGATCGCGAGGTTCGGCGTCGTCCCGCCGGCCGCGCGCGCCGCGGCCACGCCGTCGCCGGACGCGCCAAACAGCATGTTGCGAAGGGTCGCACGCGGATCGCGTCCGAGCTCCGCCTCCGCAGGACCCGGCTCCTGGAAATAGAGCTGATAGAACTGCGCAGCCTCGGTGTGTGGCATGAGACTAGTCGGTGGCGCCTTGGCGCGCGGCCGGAACGGGACGCTGAGCGCGGCGATGGCCCTGAAGCGATCAGGCCGCGTGAGAGCCGCCTGCCAGGCAACGCTGGCGCCCCAATCATGCCCGACAATGACGGCGGTCGGCGCGCCCAATGCGTCGAGAATGCCGACCATGTCTCCGACGAGGTGCAGGATCGTGTATTGGTCGATCGCCTGCGGCGCATCGCTCTTGCCATAGCCGCGCATGTCGGGAGCGACGACACGGAAGCCGGCGGCAGCAAGGTCGTCGATCTGATGCCGCCAGGAGTACCACGTCTCGGGGAAGCCGTGGACCAGTAGCACCAGCGGCCCTTCGCCCTGCTCGGCGATGTTGATGTGGATTCCATTCGCTTCGATAATTCGTTGCGTTGTCTTGGTCATGTTTTCGTCCCGTTCCGAATTTGCCGCAGAGGCATTTGATGACGCTGTGCCTGGCACCACTTGCAATGCGAGCGGAGCCAGGGCCGCAGCCAAGAACTGGCGTCTGTCCATGAGCATCCCTCCCGCCTAGGCCGTCGCCTTCGCGGCGGGCGCCGGCGCAAGCAGCTCGGATTTTCGCTCGCGAACGAATTGTTCGAATGTCTTGGGCTCAGCACCGCCGATCTTTTCGATGGTATCGGTAACGGCGAAGCGTGCGGTCTCGGCCGAGAGCCGGGCGGCCCGCAGAGACTTCCAGAGCGAGGAGAGGTGCTCGACCGCGTGCGCGTTCCAGCCGCGCGCCAGAACCTCGCTGCGCCACTCCTCGTCGCTGATTTCTTCGTAGTGGATGTCCCTGTCGAAGACGCGCGCGAACGCCCTGACGATGTCACCGACCGAATTGACGCTTCCGATGATGGGATACGCGGATCCCGCGGCTTGCTCCGAACCGGCGAGCAGACCGACAGCGACCCGCGCGACGTCCTCAGCCGAGATCAACGGCAGAATGGTGCCTTCATCGCCGAGCGGCAAGCGGATCGCGCCGCGCTCCGGCAGGTTCGCGCCGACGAGACGCGCCACGTTCTCGTAGAAGACGGTGGCGCGCAGATGCAGCGGCCCGACGCCCGCCCATTCGAACAGCTGTTCGGACAAATAGTTCTGCCGCATCCGCGGTGTCGGCGCATCGATGGACGACTGGTACATCACGAGGTTGACGAGCCGCGCAATGCCATGCCGCCGCGCCGCGAATGCCATCGCCGCGGTTGCTTCCGCCAATCCGTCCTGGACCGGATAGGCGAAATAGATCGACGAGACGCCCCTCGTCGCCTGTTCGACGGAGCGGACGTCAAGAAAGTCGCCGACGAAAATCTCCGCACCGAGTGACTTCAGCCGATCGGACCGACTGTCGATTTGACGCACGAAAGCTCGAACTTGGTGACCTTGCTGGAGCAGCATCTCGGACACATGCCGGCCGGTCTGACCTTGAGTGCCCCCTGCCGCGGAGGTCACGAGGGTAATCTTTGTCATCGTCTCGTCCTTTCCCGTTTCGCCTGGTTCTGGTACGATGCGGTACCACGCCAGCAGCGATATGGTACCGACTGGTACCAAGTCAAGGGGAAGCAGAGGAAGATTGCGTCGATGAGTCCGAAGATCGAGCCGCGCGAAGACGACGCCGAAGGGCCTGAGGTCCGGAAGCGGATCCTGAGCGCAGCGCTTTCCGCGTTCATGGAAGGTGGTTACGCGCAGACCAGCACCCTGGAGATCGCAACGCGCGCACGCGTTTCAAAACGCGAACTCTATTCGTTGTTCGGCAACAAGGAGGCGATGCTGGTCGCATGCATCACCGAGCGCGCCGAGCGGATCAAGGCACCGACGGACCTGCCCGCGATCCGAGACAGGGAGATGCTGGCCAAAGTGCTCACTGCATTTGGGACGAAGCTTCTGACGGAAACGACCGATCCGGTCGTCGTCGCCGTATTCCGGCTGGCGATATCCGAAGCCGTCCATGCGCCAAAGGTCGCGCATGCGCTGGATAGCATCGCCCGCAAGCCCATCCGCGATTCGCTGCGAACGATCATGACGAACGCCAGATCAACAGGCCTCGTTGCCGGTGAGCCCGAAGCGACGACCGAGACGTTCCTTGGACTGTTGTGGGGAGACCTGATGACGGGTCTGTTGCTGCAGGCGGCCAATCGCCCGAGCACCGGCGAGATCGCGCGGCGAGCAGGCGAGGCGTCAACGGCGTTCCTGCGGCTCTATCCGAAGCCCGGCTAGCCGCCGCCCTCTCTCAGAGCAGGAATGCAAGCGCCGCTTCGCAGCGCTCCTCGACCTTCAGCGTCAGGAGATCGTCGGCGCGGGTGCGGCCGAGATTGACCGCCGCAATCGGAATGTTGCGCTGCGCGGCCGCCCGCACGAAGCGGAAGCCGGAATAGACCATCAGCGAGGAGCCGACGATCAGCATCGCATCAGCCCGCGCCAGATGGTCCTGCGCGGTGGCGACGACATCGCGGGGGACGTTCTCGCCGAAAAACACGACGTCGGGCTTGAGGATACCGCCGCAGGCCTCGCAGGCCGGCACCTTGAACGACGAGAAATCCGCGTGCTCGAGATCGGCGTCGCCGTCCGGCGCATCCGCGGCATCGAGCGTCAGCCACGCCGCGTTCATGCGTCCCAACGTATCCTGAAATTCGTCACGCGGAGTCTTGCCGCCGCAGCCCATGCAACGGACGAGATCGAGCCGGCCATGCAGGTCGATCACCTGCCGGTGGCCGGCGGACTGATGCAGCCGGTCGACGTTCTGGGTCAGCAGCATCCCGCAACGCCCGTCGGCCTCGAGACGTGCCAGCGCATGATGCGCATCGTTCGGGCGCGCCTGGCCGAACCGCCGCCAGCCGATCAGGCTGCGCGCCCAATAGCGCCGGCGCGTCTGCGCTTCCGACATGAAGGCCTGGAAGTTGACCGGCTGGGTCCGCTTCCAGTTGCCGTGGCTGTCGCGATAGTCGGGAATGCCTGAATTGGTGCTGCAGCCGGCGCCGGTCAGCACGAACAGACGTTCGTGCCGGCCGACGAAATCTTCGAGCGGTGGTTTTGCCGGCGGAGGATTTGTCATGGCGCAGATGTAGTCCGCGCGGGCGGGTTTTGCCAGATCACGACAGTCGCGGCGGATCGGCGGCTATCGCGGAGGCCGGCGCCCGGTGAGATCGAGCGGACGGGCCTTCTCTTGTCCTGCAATGCGGGCAGCTTGCTGCAAAGTCAGCCGGAATTCATCCCGCTTCTCGTGCACCGAGGCGATTGCATGCCCGACCGCGACTCCGAGGCCGATCAATGCGGCTTCGGACAGCTGCAAGCTTGCCTCGATCGTCTCCGGCACCGCATCGGTGGCGCCGATCGCATAGAGGTGACGGGCATGATCGGCGTCCCGCGCCCGTGAAACGATCAGCACATCCGACCGCACCGCGCGGACCCGCTCGACGACGGCATCGATCGCTGGTCGCGACTGAATGGTGATGATCACACCGGTCGTCTGCATCAGGCCGCAGGCTTCGAGGAAGCCCGGTTCTGTCGCATCACCAAAAAAGACCTTGTGACCGTCGCGGCGGTCGCGCGCCACGGCAACAGGGTCGTGATCGACCGCGATGTAGTCCAGGCCATGGCTGGTCAGCAGCGAGCAGACGACCTTTCCAACGCGGCCGTAGCCAACCACGATGGCCTGCGCCCGGTCGCCGGGCGGCCGAACCGCGAGTTCAGGATCGAGCGCGCGCTCGTGACCGAGCTTCGCGGCCAATCGCCGGCCGAGCATGCCCAGAAGCGGCGTCAATGCCATCGTCACGGCGGTGATGGCAACGGCAAAGCTCGACACGCGTGGCTCGATCAGGCCGCCGGCCGCCGCCATTCCGATGCTGACGAAGGCGAATTCGCCGACGGGACCCAGCAAGAAGCCGATTTCGATCGCCGCCGGCCAAGAGAGTTTGAAGAGGCGACCCAGGATGATGAGCACGATCGCCTTGCCGGCGAGAATGCCGATCACGGCTGCCAGCAGCCATCCAGGCTCGCGCATGAACACGCGGAAGTCGATGGCCATACCGACGGTGAAAAAGAAGATGCCGAGCAGCAGGCCCTTGAACGGCTCGACGGTGGCCTCAATAGCCTTGCCATACTCGGTTTCCGCAAGCATCAGTCCTGCAACGAATGCTCCGAGCGCCATCGACAGGCCGGCCTGGTGCGCGGCAAGCCCCGCGCCGACGATGACGAACAAGGTCGCGGCGACAAACAACTCCGTCGAATGAGTGCCCGCGACCATCTGGAAGAGCGGACGCATCAGCAGCCGTCCGATCAGAATGAGAAAAGCGACCGCCACAACCGCCTTCAGGATCGCAGTGGAGATGTGCGTCACGACCGAGCCACCGCTGCCTGCGCCGAGCACCGAGACGAAGACGAGAATGGGGACCACGGCGAGGTCCTGGGCCAGCAGCACCGAGAAGCTGGCGCGACCCGCAGTGGTGGCAAGCCGCCGTTCGGCGGACAGCAGCTCGAGCACGATCGCTGTCGAGGACAGCGCCAGGCTTGCGCCAAGGATGACGGCAGTATCGGAGCTCTGCCCGGAGAGAAGCGCCGCGCCGAATATCATGGCGGACGCCGCCAGTACCTGCAGGCCGCCAAGCCCGAAAACCAGCCGCCGCATCGTGACGAGCCGCCTGAAAGACAGTTCGAGTCCGATCAAGAAGAGCAGGAATACGATGCCAAGATTGGCGATACCCTGGACGTTCTGCGCGTCCGTCACGGTAAACCAGTACAGAAACGGGACTTCTCGAACGAGCGAGCCGAGCCCGAGCGGACCGAGAATGGCGCCGGCACCGAGATAGCCCAGCACCGGATTGATGCCCCAGTGGCGGACGATCGGCACCACGACGCCGGCGGTCCCGAGGACCACCAGCGCGTCACTGTAGGCATTGATGTTGATCGTTGTGGTCACGAGCCCTTCATCTACCGGCGCTTGCCAATAGCGGCAGCGCCGTCCCCGGTCGATAGCACACGGCGCCGCAGACCCCTACCCGGCCCGACCTCTATCCCCGCGCGGGACACGTGGTCCGAAGCCGACGTTTAGCTCGCCCAGTTCTCGCGAAACTCCGGAAACAGCGTCAGGCCACCACAGGCATAGATCGTCTGCCCTGTGATGTAGCTCGCATCATCCGAGGCGAGGAAAGCGAACACGGCCGCGATCTCTTCCGGTGTCCCCACGCGGCCAAGCGGAATGTGGCTGGTGACGACGTCGCGTTTTTGCGGATCGCCCGTCCAGGCCGCGTTGATCGGCGTGTCGATCGCGCCTGGACCGACCGCATTGACGCGGATGCCGCGGCCGGCGAACTCCAGCGCCAGCGTGCGCGTCAGACTGGCCATTCCGCCCTTGCTGATCGAATAAGCGAGATAGCCGGGCTTCGGGACGATCTGGTGGACGCTGGAGCAATTGATGATGGAGCCCCCTCCGCCGCGCGCGACGAAATGCGCGAGCGCCTTCTGCGCGCAGAGCACGGCGCCGTTGAGATTGACGTCGATGATCCGGCGATAGGTTTCGACGTCCAGCGCCTCGCTCGGTGACTCCCTCTGGAAGCCGGCATTGTTGACGAGGCAGTCGAGCCGCTTCCAGCGCGCCAGGACCGTCTCGAACATCGCGGCAATGTCCTGCTCGTTACCGATATCGGCCTTGACGATGAAATGGTCGAGCTTGCCGTGGCCGCGGTCGGTCGACGCCGTCCGCGCCAGCGCCAGCGCCTCCTCGGCCTTTTCAGGATGATCGAAATAGTTGATGGCAACCGTCGCGCCCTCCTGGGCGAGGCGGATGGCGACGGCGCGGCCGATCCCCTGCGAGGCGCCGGTCACCAGCGCGTATTGACCAACGAGGCGCGAGGGAAGGGAGGTTGAGCGATCGGTTTGTGGCATGAGTCATCTCCGGGATGCCTGATCATCGACGGAACCGGCTTTTTGTTCCATCTCCGAGCGCATCGCTGCGATTCATCCGGCGCGGCGGGCGAGCGGCGAGGTCAGGATCTGATACAGGATGATGGCGCCAAAAGTCGCGGTGCCAATCCCGCCGATCGTGAATGCGCCGAATTTGAGCGTGAGATCGCCGGCGCCCGCGGTCAGCGCCACGGCGATGGTGATCAGGTTTGCGGGATTGGCGAAGTCGACCTTGTTCTCGACCCAGATTCGTCCCGCCATCGCCGCGATCAACCCGAACAGCACGATCGAGAGGCCGCCAATGACTGCGCCGGGGATCGACAGAATCAACGCGCCGAATTTCGGTGAGAAGCCGAGCACGATCGACACCGCGGCGGCGAAGGCGAACAGCAAGGTCGAATAGACCTTCGTCGCCGCCATGACGCCGATGTTCTCGGCGTAGGTGGTGACACCCGTGCCGCCGCCGCAGGCGGCCACGATCGTCGCGAGGCTGTCTGCGAACAGAGCGCGACCAAGATAGGCATCGAGGCTCCGGCCCGTCATGGCGCCGACGGCCTTGATGTGCCCGAGATTCTCGGCGACGAGAATGACCGCAACCGGCGCAATCAGAAAGATCGCATCGGCCTGAAAGGTCGGCGTGGTGAAATTCGGCAGACCGAGCCACGGCGCGGCCGCCAGTTGCGCGAAATCGATCGGCTTGCCGAAACCGAGGCCGTTCGCGAACAGCAAGTACAGGAGATATCCGCCGATTGCACCGGCAATGATCGGCAGGCGGCGCCACAGGCCAGGCGCTGCAACGGCAACCACGCCGATGATCAAAACGGTCGCGAGCCCGACCCAGGTGTCGAACGCGCCTCCGCTCACCGCCTTGACCGCCACGGGTGCGAGGTTGAGGCCGATCGCGGCGACGACGGCGCCGGTGACGGCCGGCGGCATCAAGCGCTCGACCCAGCCGACGCCGGACCACATCACAATCAGGGCGATCACGCCGTACAGTACGCCGGCTCCGACGATGCCGCCGAGCGCAACCGACAGGTTCGGGTTCGGTCCCTGCCCGGCATAGCCGGTGGCGGCGATAACGACGGCGATGAACGCGAAGCTCGAGCCAAGATAGCTCGGCACGCGCCCGGCGACGATGACGAAGAAGATCAGCGTGCCGACGCCGGAGAACAGGACCGCAACATTGGGATCGAACCCCATCAGCAGCGGCGCGATGATCGTCGCACCCGACATCGCGACGCAATGCTGGAGACCGGAGACGACGGTCTGGCCCCAGGACAGCCGCTCCTCCGGCATGATCACGCCCGAGGTCTTCAACGTCCAGCGCGGAAAATAGCCTTGCTGGTCCGAGCCTGTTGCAGTCGACATGTTTCCCCCAATTGCGGCGCCACGACCGATCTTCGTGCGAACAGACAAAAACGTGATTGTCGCTTCTGCGGCGGCCATCACATGATGCAGCTCATGCAAGATTCAAATCCTGCAAGATCAATGCGTTCCGGGGCTCACTCTATGACACAAGTTGCGATCCAGCCAGCCATCCTCCGCCGGCACCAGCCCTGGTACAAGATCCTCTACGTCCAGGTTCTGATCGCGATCGCGCTCGGCGTGCTCATCGGCTACTTCTATCCTGATCTCGGCAAGGCCTTGAAACCGCTCGGCGACGGCTTCATCGCGCTGATCAAGATGATGATCGCGCCTGTCATCTTCTGCACCGTGGTGCACGGCATCTCCTCGATGGGCGATCTCAAGCGTGTCGGCCGGGTCGGGCTGAAGTCGCTGATCTATTTCGAGACGGTCTCGACCGTCGCGCTCGCGGTCGGACTCCTGGTCGGCGAGGTTCTCCAGCCCGGACATGGCTTCAACATCGATGCCGCCACGATCGACCCGAAATCGGTGGCGACCTACGTCACCAAGGCCAAGGAGGAGGGCATCGTCGCCCATCTGATGGCGATCATCCCCGACAGCTATCTCGGCGCCATCGCACGCGGCGATCTCCTGCAGGTGCTGCTGATCTCGATCCTCTCGGGCTTCGCCATCGCCTTCCTCGGCAAGGCCGGCGAGCCGATCGCAGATGCAATCGACAAGGCCGCAAAGATGTTCTTCGGCATCATCCGCATCATCGTACGCGTCGCCCCGATCGGCGCCTTCGGCGCGATGGCGTTCACCGTGGGGGCCTACGGACTCGGCTCGCTGCTCAATCTCGCCGCGCTGATCGGCACGTTCTATCTCACCAGCATCCTGTTCGTGCTGATCGTGTTAGGTGCGATCGCGCGGCTGGCGGGCTTCTCGATCCTGCGCTTCATCGCCTATATCAAGGACGAGCTTCTGATCGTGCTCGGCACCTCGTCCTCGGAGACGGTGCTGCCGCAGATGATCCAGAAGATGGAGCATCTCGGCGCCTCCCGCTCCGTGGTCGGCCTCGTGATTCCAACCGGCTACAGCTTCAACCTCGACGGCACCAACATCTACATGACGCTGGCGACGCTGTTTTTGGCGCAGGCGACCAACACCCATCTGACCATCTGGCAAGAGCTCGGCATTCTGGGCATCGCCATGATCACCTCGAAGGGTGCCTCGGGCGTGACCGGCGCCGGCTTCATCACGCTCGCCGCGACGCTCTCGATCGTGCCTGATATTCCGATCCAGTCGATCGCCATCCTGGTCGGCATCGACAAGTTCATGAGCGAATGCCGCGCGCTGACCAACCTGATCGGCAACGGCGTCGCCTGCGTCGTCATCAGCATGTCCGAAGACGAGCTCGACCGTGAGGCGCTGCACGAGACCATGGCCCACCCGCTGGAGATCGGAGAGGCGCTGGAACCGGGCGGGGGTGCATAGCACCACGCCCAGTCAGATGCGGTAGTTTCCCGGAGTGGAAAATCGCCGAGATACGCGTCACAACAATGGCGTTGGGATCACGGATTGATACTCATTTTTTCCACCCGACGCGCTGGGGGCAGGGCGTCGGGTTTTTGAAAATCACTGCTAAGACTCAGCTGATATATTCAGGCCGCGAGGCGGGATCAGGTGATCCCGCCATGCTCACGTTGCGCGTTGGCGGAAAGATCGAACCGACGCGCAATCCCGATCGCTTGCAGAAACGCCTCGTCGTGGCTGACGACGAGCAACGCACCGTCGTAGGCGCTCAGGCCCGCTTCGACGGCTTCGATCGATTCAATGTCGAGATGATTGGTCGGCTCGTCCAGGATCAGCAACGATGGTGGCGCTACTCCGCCAAGCACGCAAGCAAGGCCCGCACGGAACATCTGCCCTCCGCTCAGGCTGCCGACTGCTTGCAAGGCCGCATCAGCACGAAACATGAACCGCGCCAGCGCGGCATGGCATTCGTTCGCCCCCGCCTTCGGATTGAGGCGCTGGAAGTTTCGCAGGATCGAGAGCGCGGGATCGAGCAGGCTAACCTTCTGGTCGAACAGGGCGAAGTCCGGCCTCACCCGCACGGTGCCGGAGAGCGGCCGCAGCTCGCCCGCGATCAGTTTCAGCAGCGTCGTCTTGCCGGAACCGTTCGGGCCGATCAGCGCGACCCGTTCCGGTCCGACAATCGTAAGCGAAAGATCGCGCAAGACCGGCTGCTCCGGCCGATAGCCCGCACTGACGCCGTCGAGCCAAAGCACCTCCCTGCCCGCCGGCAGGCCAGTCACGGGTAACCTGATCGAGAGTGGCTGAAGAATCTCGATACGCTGGCGCGCCGTGTCCACGGCATCGATGGCCTCCGCGCGCCGCCGCTCGGCGATTTGCGCGTTCTTGCCGCCACTGTCCTCGCTGCGATCCTTGCGTGCATCGGCCAGGATGCGCGGCATGTCGCCCTTGGCGCGCTTCTTCCTGCCGCCGCTGTCCTTGCGCGCTTTCCTTTCCGCGGCCTCTTGCGCCTTGCCGTCGATCTCGGAGAGACGCTTCTCTGCCTGCGCGAGGCCATGCCTGACAGCGGCGAGTTCGACAGCCTTCTGCTCACGATACCGGCTCCAATTGCCGCCGTATCGCGTGGCTCCGAGCGACGTCAGCTCGACGATCGCATCCATGGTCTCCAGCAGGCTCCGGTCGTGGCTGACGACGATCGCGCCGCCGCGCCAGGAGGCAAGGAGATTGGCCACCGCCCTGCGTCCGTCCTGGTCGAGATTGTTGGTGGGCTCGTCCAGGAGCAGGAAGTCGGGTTCGGCAAACACCAATGCGGCAAGACGAACCCGCGTGATCTGGCCCCCGGACAGGCAAGACAGCTCCGTGTCGGGAGACGGATCGAACCCGAGGCGCGCCAGCGCGGCCTCGAGCCGCATGTCGAGCGTCCAGTCGATCGCGGCGATATCGTCGGCCGAGGCTTCGCCGCGCTCCGCACGGCGAAGCAGGTCCAGCGCCTGACGGGCGCCGAACAGGTCGGCCACGGTCGCTCCGGCAAGGACCTGCACATTCTGACGTAACAATCCGATGGCGCCGTTGATCAGAATGCGCCCTGATTGGGGAGCATGTTCCCCTAGGATCGACGCAAGCAGCGTCGTTTTCCCGACGCCGTTGCGGCCGACGAGACCGGTTCGCTCAGCCGCGAATGTCAGATCGATGTTGGAGAGAAGAGAACGGCCGTCAGGCGTGGACAGCGACAGGTCGGACAGAATGATCGAAGCAGGCATGGAATTCCCCGTGGGCAAGGCAGGTGGGCTTTGCGGTCGGGGTGAAATCCATGGCTGCGACTATCCTGATCGAGGAACTCCCTAGGTAGTCCCATCGAAGGGCGAGATCAAGGCGCGGCGCGAAGGACGACAGCGCAGAGAGCGCTGACGCCTTCGCCGGCCTATCGCGTTCAGCCCTTGAGCGCGGTGACCACCACCTCGATCAGCGCGCCGCCGCCGAGATCGGCGACGCCGACGGTGGCGCGCGTCGGCAGATTGTCGCCGAAGAACTCGGTCCAGGCCGCGTCCATCTCCTTCTTCTTGGAGAGATCGGTGACGAAGATCGAGGCGCTGACCACGCGCGACTTGTCGGTTCCCGCTTCCTTCAGATAGCCGGCGATCTTGCCGAGGATGTTGCGAGTCTGCTCGCCCATCGAGACCGAGGTGTCGTCGGCGATGGTGCCGCCGAGGAAGACGAAGCCGTTTGCTTCGACGGCGCGGTGCATGATGGGCGTGCGGATGCTGCGGGTGATGCTCATGATGTCCTCTTCTTAGAGCGTGGAGGGATGGAAGCGGTCGATGCCGAGATCGCCGATTCGGGTCTGGGTGCCGCCATTGACGATCAGTTCCGCCATCACGGCGCCGGCGCCGGGGCCGAGCTGGAAGCCGTGCAGCGAGAAGCCGAACTGGTGATAGAGGCCCTTGTGGCGGGAGCTCGGCCCGAACACGGGGATATCGTCCTTCATCTTGGCCTCGATGCCGGCCCAGGCGCGGACGATGGTCGCGCTGCGCATCACCGGAAACAGCTCGAACACGGTCTGCGCGCTGGTCGCAAGGCTCTTCCAGTCCAGCACCGTCTCGTTGCGCTCCTGGTAGGGCGTTGCGAGATGGCCGCCGCCGATCAGCACCGTGCCGTTCTTGAACTGCTTGAAGGAGAGCTTGCGCCCGCGCAGGATCACGACGGGATCGATGAAGTGCGGCACGCGCGAGGTGATCATCAGCATCGGCGCCACGGTCTCGACCGGCACGGGCTCGCCGAGATCAGCCGCGATCTTGCCGGCCCAGGCGCCGGCCGCATTGACCAGCACCGGCGCAGCATAAGTCTCGGCGCCGACATCGACGTACCAGAGGCCGTCGCGGTAGCGGATGTTGCTGGCGACGACGCCCTCGCACACAGCGGCACCAAGCTGCTCCGCCTTGCGGCGGAACGCCGTCGTCGTCTGCGCCGGATTGGCGGCGCCGTCACGGCGCGAGACCACGCCGCCGGGACAGGTCTCGGCCACCGCAGGCACCAGCCGGCGCAGCTCGGCCGCGTCGATCAGCTCCTCATGGGTGAAGCCGAGCGCATTGAGCTCGGCGACGCGCGCGCGGCAGACGGCGAGCTCGTCCTCGTTCTCGGCAACCAGCACCTGGCCGTGGCTCTCAAAACTGCAATCGTCGTCGAGGAGATCGCTGATCTTTTCCCAGATCCCCATCGAGCGGATCGAAAGCGGGATCTCGGGAATGTGCCGCGCGAGCTGGCGCACGCCGCCGGCGTTGACGCCCGAAGCGTGGCGGCCGGCATAGTCCTTCTCGATCAGCACCGGCTTCAGGCCGGCAAGGCACAGATGCAGCGCGGTCGAGCATCCGTGGATGCCGCCGCCGACGACGATCGCATCCACGTTTTTCGTCATCCGCGCACCACCGCCTTGACGTCGTCCTCGGTCTTCGGGACGGCGGCGAGCTCGGCGAGCGTGATCGGCTTCACCGGCGCGCGCAGCCGGTAGTAGCCGATCTCCTGCGGAGTCTTGCCGCGCGCCTGCGCCATCAGCTCGGTGACGGTGAGGCCGCAGAGCCGGCCCTGGCACGGACCCATGCCGGTGCGGCGATAGGCCTTGAGCTGGTTCGGCCCGGTCGCGCCGATCGCGACGGACTCGAGAACGTCCTTTGCCGTCACCTCTTCGCAGCGGCAGACGATGGTATCGCCCGAGGGAATGCGGAACTGCGGCGACGGGCGGAACAGCGTGTCGAGGAAGACCCGGCCGCGCTCGGCCTTGGCAAGTTCGGTACGGAGCGCCGCCATCGGCGCGAGCTTCGCGGCAGCGGCGGGCGCCAGCGCTTCCACCGCGGCACGCGCGGCAATGCGACCGCGCACCACGGCTGCATTGGCACCACCGATGCCCGCGCCATCGCCGGCGATCGCGATGCCGGTGACCGACGACATGCCGCTCGCGTCCAGCACCGGCGACCAGCACAATTGCAGATCATCCCAGCGATGCTCGACGCCAGCCGCCATCGCCAGATTGACGTTGGGCACGACGCCCTGATGCAGCAGCAGCAAATCCGCGGGAATGGTCTCGCGCTTGCCGCCGGCGACATAGCTCACGCTGGCGAGCTGGCCATCACCGGAGGCCGCAAGCTCGGTGACGCCGGAGACGACCTGCACCTTCGCCTTCACCTCACGCATCATGGAGAGGCCCTTGGTGAAATAGGGCGACGTCAGGAAGGCAAAAGCGTGCGGCAGCGCGGCGAAATAATTGCCGCGCTCGGTGGTGTCGAGGATGCGGTCGATACGGCCGCCGAGGCGGAGGATCTGCGCGGCGAGCAGCCAAAGCAGCGGCCCCTGCCCCGCGATCACGGTGCGGCCATCGGGCACCAGCGCCGAGGACTTCAACATGGTCTGCGCCGCGCCCGCGGTCATCACGCCCGGCAGCGTCCAACCGGGAATCGGGAACGGTCGTTCCAGCGCGCCGGTCGCGAGGATCACGCGCTTCGCCTTGACGAAGGCCGAGGCGCCGCCGATCGAGACGGCGATCTCAAGGTTGCGGTCGAGGCTCCAGACCGTCGCGCGCTGGATCACCTCCGCGTTGCTGGCGCGCAGCGACTGCACGAGATCGGCACCGACCCAATAGTCCGCACCGAGCTGATTGCGGTCGGTCACTGGCGTGGAAGAGATGGCGCGAAACACCTGGCCGCCGGGGCCGACGTTCTCGTCGAGCAGCAGCGTGGAAAGACCAGCATCGGCGGAGGTCGAGGCGGCAGCGAGGCCGGCGGGCCCGGCTCCGATCACCACGACGTCGTAATCTTCGCGCTTGGGAGCCACAGTCATTTTCCGATCTCCCGCTTGCCCTTCTGGATTTCGACCTGCATGCCTTCAGCCACCGGCACGAGGCACCCCTGCCGGTTACCGACGCCGTCGATGGTGACGAGGCAGTCGAAGCACACGCCCATCATGCAATAGGGCAGACGCGGCGCGCCGCTCACCGCGGTGGAACGCCGCGCGTCAACGCCGGAGGCCAATAACGCCGCGGAGACGGTGTCGCCCTGGCGCGCCGCGACTGCAACGCCGTCGACGAAGATCTGCACCTGTGGCCGCTTGTCCTGTTCGGATCGTCTAAACATGGGATGCCTCTTGGCTCCTTGATATCTCTAGTAGCCGCTGTTGTTCGCCGCGCCCGCGCCGCCAAAGCGGCTCGCCGAGAACGCGCCGACCAGCTCCGGCTCGAGCGCACCTTGCGCCACCATCCGCGCGATCTCGAAAGCGTGGTTGGAGGCGAGCGTCACGCCGGAATGGCAGCAGGCGAGGAAGGCGCCGGGATGCGTCTCCGACTGGTCGTAGATCGGAAAGCCGTCCTGCGGCATGACGCGGATGCCGGACCAGCTCCTGATCACGTTGAGCCGCGACAGATGCGGGAACATGCGCTGCGCGCGGTCGGCCATGACGCCGCTGATCGAGGGCTTCAGCGTGCGATCATCGAGCTCGTCTTCCTTGCTGTCGCCGATCATCACCGTGCCCTCGTCGGTTTGGCGGATCGTGGTCAGCGGATGCGGCAGGAACGGCACGGTGCGCTCGGTCACGACGACCTGGCCGCGGGTCGGCCCCATCGGCGCATAGAGGCCAACCATCGGCGCCAGCGTCTGGTTGGCATTGCCGGCGGCAAGCACGATCTTAGCGGCACGCAGCTCGCCCTCGGGCGTCGTCAGGCGGAATTCGCCGCCGCTCTTGCCGATCGCCGAGACCGGACGCTCCGGAAAATAGTCGATGCCGAACGCCTTGAAGCCGGTGTGGAACGCGCGGAACGTACGCAGCGAATTGACGTGGCCGTCGAGCGGGCAATAGCTGCCGCCGGAAACTTCGGGCCCGATCAGCGGCAGCGATCTCTTCACCTCGGACGCCGAGAGCATCTCCATCTTGTAGTCGGCCGCGCCGACCTGGTTGTGCATGCGCTTGACGAGCTCTGCGCGCTGGCCGAATTCGTCCTCGCCGAGCGTGAGGTGGAAGCCGCCGTTCTGCTGCAGGGCGACATCGAGCCCGGTCTGCTGCTTCAACTCGGAGGCAAGCCGGCCCCACGCCTGCGAGGCCTGCACGGTCCACACCGTGTAGGCCGGCATGCCGAGCCCCTTGCTCTGCACCCAGACCAGCGCGAAGTTCGCGCGCGAGGCGCGCTTGGTGATGTCGCCTTCGTCGAGCACGGCGACCTTCTTGCCGAGGCGGCCGAGGCCCCAGGCAATGGCGGAGCCGAGCAGTCCGCCGCCGACGACGGCGACGTCGTATTCTCCTGACATAGGTTCTCCTATCGCCCCGTATCGCCCTTGCCGGCGAGCACGCGGTCGAGCCCGTAGAAGCGGTCGAGCAGAATGAGGGCGGTCATGGTGATCGCGATCACGCAGGCCGAGACCGACGTCACCAGCGGATCGATGTTGTCCTGGATATAAAGGAACATGCGCACCGGCAACGTCTCGGTGCCGGGCGCCGCGAGAAAGACGGTCATGGTGAGATCGTCGAAGGACTGGATGAAGGCGAGCGCCCAGCCGCTGATGACGCCGGGCAGGATCAGCGGCAGCGTCACGCGACGGAACAGCGTCCAGCCGCCGGCGCCGAGCGAGACTGCCGCCATCTCAACCGTGCGGTCCATGCCGGTCGCCGCCGCCAGCGTCAGCCGCAGCGCGAACGGAAACACGATGATGACGTGGGCGATGATCAGCGCCGCAAAGCTGCCGCCGAGCCCGGCCGAGGTGAAGAAGCGCAGGAAGGCGATGCCGAGCACGACATGCGGAATCATCAGCGGCGACAGGAACAGCGCCGCCAGCGCATCGCGGCCGCGGAAGCGGTAGCGCGCGATCGCGAGCGCGGCAGGCACCGCGAACAGCAGCGCCACCAAGGACGAGAGCGCCCCGAGCCCAAGGCTGACCCAGAAGGCGTGAATGAATTCAGGGTAGTTCGCGATGGTCCTGAACCAGCGCAGCGAGAAGCCGTTGGTCGGCAGCGACAGGAAGCCCTCAGGCGTGAAGGCGACGAGGCAGACCACCAGGATCGGCGCCACCATGACGATGACGAAGATGGTGTGGAAGATCAGCGCCAGCGGGCCGTTCCGTCTCATCGAAACACCTCCGCATAGCGGCGCTCGATCAGCGCGTTGCTGCCGACGACGATCAGCACCAGCGCGACCAGCAGAAGCGTCGCCACGGCAGCGCCCAGTGGCCAGTTCAGCGTGTTGAGGAATTCGTCATAAGCGAGCGTCGCCGCGACCTTGAGCCGGCGGCCACCGATGATCGCGGGCGTCGCAAAGGCGCTGGCCGAGAGCGAGAACACGATGATCGCGCCCGACAGCACGCCCGGCATGATCTGCGGCATGACGATGCGGCGGATGATGGTCGCAGGGCCCGCGCCGAGCGACATCGCGGCGTTCTCGATCTGCGGATCGAGCCGCTGCAGCGCCGCCCACACCGAGAGCACCATGAACGGCATCATTACATGCGCGAGCGCGATGACCATGCCTGTCTCGGTGAACATGAAAGGAAGGGGCGAACGGATCGCGCCAAGCGACATCAGTAGCTTGTTGACGAGCCCGTTGTTGCCGCCGAACAGCAGCGCCCAGCCGAGCGTGCGCGCCACCACCGAGATGAGCAGCGGCCCCAGGATCACCAGCAGGAAGAAGCTCTTCCAGCGGCCGCTCATGCGGTTGAGGATGTAGGCTTCGGGTGCACCTAACAGAGCGGTGAGCAGCGTGGTCAGGATGGCAATGCGAAACGTCCGCCAGAACATCTCGGCGTAATAGGGATCGGTCGCGATCTCGTGCCAGTTCTTGAGGATGAAGACCGGCTCGATGCCCTTGTACTGGCCCCAATCGTGGAACGACAGCATCACGGTCATCGCCAGGGGGATCAGCAGCACGCCGACGAACAGCATCAAGGCGGGCGCGGTCAGCGCCCACGGCGCACGTGCACTGCGCTCCTCGGCGGCCGCGCTCATGCGCCGGCCCTCGCGCGCACGCTCATGTCCTCGGGACGCCAGGTAAGGTGAACCGCCTCGCCTTCGCCAGGCTGCGCCTGTCCGTCGTTCTGGCGGATCACGATCGCCGGGCCGCATTCGCTCTCGCACTGGAACAGCCAGTGATTGCCCTGGAAGATTCGCGTGACGATCTTTGCGGTGAGGCCGGCATCGTCGAAGCCAATGCGCTCGGGGCGAACGCTGACGGTGACGGGGCCGCTGAGTCCGGCCGGCGCCGGTGCGCGCCAGGAGCCCGCAACCAGCTGCGTCGGCGAGACGGTCCGGTCGATCGTCGCGGCAAAGTCGTTGGTCTTGCCGAGGAACTGCGAGACGAAGGCCGAGGCCGGCTTCTCATAGGTCTCTTGCGGCGTGCCGATCTGCTCGATCTTGCCCTGGCTCATCACCACGATGCGGTCGGACAGCGACATCGCCTCGTTCTGGTCATGGGTGACCAGGATCGTGGTGGTGCCGATGGTGCGCTGGATCTGGCGCAGCTCGATCTGCATCTCCTCGCGCAGTTTTGCGTCGAGGTTGGAGAGCGGCTCGTCGAGCAGCAGCACGCTCGGCTTGATCACCAGCGCCCGTGCCAGCGCCACGCGCTGCTGCTGGCCGCCGGACATGCGGCGGGGGTGGCGGTCCTCGTAACCGGCAAGGCCCACCATCGCGAGCGCGGCGCGGACGCGCTCGGCCCGTTCGCCGCGCGGCACGCCACGCATCTCGAGGCCAAAGGCGACGTTCTCCGCCGCGGTCATGTGCGGAAACAGCGCGTAACTCTGGAACACGATGCCGAGCCCACGCTTGGCCGGATGGATCGCGGTGAGATCCTTTCCCTCGAGGCGAATCGCGCCACGCGTGGGATCGAGGAAGCCCGCGATCATCTGCAACGTCGTGGTCTTGCCGCAGCCGGACGGGCCGAGGAAGGAGATGAACTCCCCCTTCCCCACCGACAGACTGAAGTCATCGACCACAGTCTGCGTGCCGAACTGTTTTGCGACCCGATCGAGCTCGAGATAAGCCATGCGCTGTCTCCGCTACCGACGATCAGATCAGCGCTCGACCTCGCGATTCCAGCGCTTGGTCCACTCCTCGCGCTTCTCGTTGATGACGGTCCAGTCCGGATTATAGAGTTTTGCCGCGCGCTCGCCGATCGGCGCCATCTTGCCGAGCTCGGGCGGGATCACCAGCGATTTCAGCACCGGGCCGTAGCCGTAATCCTTCAGCATCACGAGCTGAACCTTGGGATCCAGCAGCATCTTGACGAAGCTCGCGGCCAGCGGCGAAGCATTGGGCTTGGCGATCGGACACGCCGTGGTCAGCAGCGTTGCCGCGCCTTCCTTCGGATAGACGAAGTCGACGGGAAAGCCGGTGTTGGCAAAGCTCTGCACGCGGCCGGTGCCCCACACCGCGATCACGGCCTGGCCGGACTGGAACAGCTCGGTCATCTTGCCCGGCGACGGCTCATAGGCGAGCACGTTCGGATTGATCTCTTCCTTGAAGATCTTGAAGCCGGAATCGACATTGGTCTCGCCGCCGCCATTCATCTTCGACAGCATCACCAGCGCTTCGAGACCGTAGGTGTTGTTGATCGGCGGGATCACGAGCTGTTTTGCGTATTTCGTGTCCTTCAGGTCGTTCCACGAGGTCGGCGGCGCCCAGCCTTTGTCTTTGAACACCTTGGTGTTGTACATCAGGCCGGTCGCGACGATGCCGATCGCGACCGCGCGATCGTCCTTGAAGCGCGCGGTGCCGTAGAGATCGGCCGGCAGGCCGTCGAGCTTGCCGCAGAAGCCGAGCTGGATCGCCTGATACATCGGGCCGTCATCGACGATGGCGACGTCGATCTGCTGGTTGCCCTTCTGCGCCTGAAGTTTCGCCAGCGTGTCGGTGGAGTTGCCGGCGACGTACTCGACCTTGACGCCGTTCTCCTTCTCGAAGGCCGGGATCACCTCGTCGCGGATCGTCTTCTCGAACGAGCCGCCATAGCCGGCGACATAGAGCGTTTTCTGCTGGGCCGAGGCGACCGAGGGGGCGGCAATGAGCGCCGCGATGCTGACCGCTGTCAGAAGGCGAAGAGTCTTCATATGGACCGATCTCCAATACCGGAATGAGGTGATGTGCCGACGAGTCTCGCTGGCTGAAGCACGTTCCGCATTTCCTTCCGCGCCAATCCGTTTCCGATCAGGGCTCCGGCCCCCATTCGGCGGGTTTTGGCGCGATCTGAAGGTTTGAACCCTTCCAATCTGCCGAAAAAGCGGGCTGTCTCCAGTCCTGATGAAAAAGATCGCAACCTATACTTCCATCGTCCAATGAATAATGGCACCCTTTGCATGCCGAAATGTTATGGATGGAATTCGGGATGGCGCGGATCAATTCTCGGCAGGTGGAGGCCTTCCGGGCGACGATGCTGACCGGCAGCGTCACCGAGGCGGCGAAGCTGATGGTGGTGACGCAGCCGGCGGTGAGCCGGCTGCTGCGCGACCTCCAGGCGCTGCTGAAGATGGAGCTGTTCGAGCGGCGCGGCACCGGCCTGGTGCCGACCGCCGCGGCGATGGCGCTCTATACCGAGGTCGAGCGTTCCTTCGTCGGTCTCGAGCGCATCACGGCGGCGGCCGAGGAAATCCGCGGCCGGCGCACCGGCTCGTTGCGCATCGCGGCACTGCCGGCGCTGGCGAACGGATACTTGCCGCGCCTTGCCGGACACTTTTTGATGGAGCGGCCCAACCTCAACCTCGCCTTCTTCGGCGTGATCTCGCCGATCGTGGTCGACTGGGTGTTGAACAATCAATGCGACATCGGCTTTGCCGAGGTGCCGATCGCGCATTCCGGCCTGCCGAGCCAGCGGCTGCCGGCATTGGCGCGCGTCGCGGTGCTGCCGACCGGTCATCGCCTGGCAGAAAAGGAAGTATTGGAGCCGCGCGATTTCGAGGGCGAGACCTTCATCTCGCTGTCGGCGGGATCGTCGAGCCGGCATCTCGTCGACCAGGAGTTTCATCGCCATGACGTCCGCCGCGTGCTCAGGGTCGAGACCACGCTGTCGGAGATCATGTGCGGCATGGTGTCCTCGGGACTCGGGGTGTCGATTTGCGATCCCTTCACCGCGCAGGAGTTTGCCACGCGCGGCGTCGTCGTGCGGCGCTTCCTGCCGCGCATCGACTTCGAATTCTCCGCGGTCTTTCCGGCGCAGCGCAGCCCCTCGCCGGTGGCGCTGGACCTGGTCGAGACCATGCGCAAGGCGCTGGTGGCGTTCGAGGATTAGATTGAGAGTTTCGATTGCGGAGGCAGCCCCTCACCCCACCCTCTCCCCGTAAGAACGGGGCGAGGGAGTGAGAGGCCGGCGCGTCCCTCACTCTCAACCTCTCCCCGCCCTTCTGCGGGGAGAGGTCGGATCGCTCCGGCGATGCGAAGCAGCGTCCGGTGCGATCCGGGTGAGGGGCCGGGCACGACGTTGCCCCGCGTGACCGCCTATCCGACTCGCGAACCCAAATGTGGCAGCCGCTCAACCGCTGAACGCCGCCTGCGCTTCCGGCAGATCCCAGATCTTGCCGATCGCAGCACTGCCCGCTACCGTGATCGCCGCCTCGTCGGCGCCGAGATAGCGTCCCTCATCGACCAGCACGCGGCCGTCGACCATGACCTGATCGATATTGGCGCGGTTGGCGAGCGCGATCAGCGCTCGGCGCGGGTCGAACAGCGGTTGAAGATGCGGATGGCTGAGATCCACGACGGTGAGATCGGCGGTCGCGCCGGGCTCGATGCGGCCGAGGTCCGGCCGCTTGATGACATCGGACGCAATGGCCGTGTTCGCCTCGATCAACTCAGGTGAGTTCGCGACGTCGGGGCGCGCCGAGGTGATCTTGGAGATCAGCGAGGCGGCATTGAGCTCGCCGAGCAAATCCATGTTGTAGCCGTCGGTGCCGACCACGGTGCGCACCCCGTGCTCGGCGAAGCGGCTGAAGGCGGCGGTGATGCCGGCGCGCGCGAACACGCGCGGGCAATTCAACACGGTCATGCCGCGCGCGGCCATGAGCTTGAGATCGTCGTCGCTGCTGAACATGCAATGCGCTGCCATCAGGTCGGGCGCCAGCAGGCCGAGCCAGTCCAGATACTCCGCCGGCGTGCGGCCGCCATAGCGCTTGCCGATGGTCTCGACCTCGGCGCGGCTCTGCGCCATGTGCGTCGTGATGGGCACGCCGAGCTCGCGCGCCCGCGTGGCGCAGGCTTTCAAGAGATCGGGGCCGCAGGTGTCAGTGGCATGCGGGCTCATCGCAAGGCTGATGCGGCCGTCGCCGCGATTGTTCCAGCGCTGATAGAGCGCGTTCCATGTCGCCATGTCGGCTGCGCCGTCGTCGCCGGAATAGCGCACCACGCCGTCGGGACCGGCCTTGGCGTCGGACGTCGAGAACAGATAGGGCGCGCCGTAGAAGCGGATGCCCATCTCCTCGGCGGCGTCGAACATCTCCGGGATCGAGTTGCGGAACGGCTCCATCACCGTGGTGGCGCCACCCTTGAGCAGTTGGAGGATGCCGAGCCGCGCCACCGCGAGCCGCTCTTCCGCCGACAAAATATCGGCGCCGCGCTTGGTCAGTGGCAGCAGCACCGTATAGACGATGCTCTGGTTGTTCTTGCGACCGTTACCGTCCTCGGTGTGGCTGCGCGCCACCGCCTCAGAGAAGCAGTGATTGTGCAGGTTCAGAAGGCCCGGCAGCACGAAGCGGCCGGGACGATCATAGACCTGGTCCGCGCTTGGCCTGTCGCGCGTGACCGCCGCGATCCTTTTGCCTTCGACCAGAACCCAATGGTCGCGCAGCACATCCTGCGCGCCGTCTTTCCGTGACAGCACATAGCTCCCGAAGATTGCTGTGGTGCTCATGCGGGGCGTACGTTCCAGAACACGGCGGTGCCGTCGAGAATGCCGGTGATGGCCTTGCGATAGGCGGTCGGCTGCTTGTACAGGCCGATCGGAATATAGGGGATTTCCTCGAACGCGACCGCCTGGATCTCGCGGCAGATGCGCTGCTGCTCGGCGAGCTCGGAGGCCGCCAGCCACTGGCTGCGCAACTCGCCCATCTTCGTGCTCGCATACCAGCCGGCGACCTTGCCTTCGCCGCGGATGTTGGTGTTGCCGGCCGGGTTGAGCCAGTCGATGCCCTGCCAGTTGCCGACCGCCGCGCTCCAGCCGCCCTGCGGAAGCGGATCCTTCTTGAGCTGGCGCTGCAGCACCACGGCGAAATCGAGCCCGGCATATTCGACGTTCATGCCGGCCTTGCGCAGGGAGTCCACGGCGATCTCGCCGAGCGGTTTTTGCGCCAGCGAGTTGGTGGGGACGAGCAGCACGATCTTCTCGCCGTTGTAGCCTGCGGCCTTCAGGTCGGCCTTGACCTTGTCGTAGTTGCGCGGGCCGCGGAACACGTCGAGGCCGACGTCACTTGCCATCGGTGTGCCTGGAGCGAAATAGCCGATGGGCGAGACCTGGAAGGCCGGATCGGTACCCGCGACCGCCGTCATGAACGCGGACTGGTCGATTGCGCCGAGCAGCGCGCGGCGGATGGCAGGATTGTCGAACGGCGGCTGCAGGTGGTTGAGGCGCAGCATGCAGGCATAGCCTCTGGGATCGAGGACGCGCGTCTCGATGTCGCCGGCGGCCTTGATCACCGGCAAGAGGTCATGCGGCGTGGTCTCCTGCCAGTCCTGCTCGCCGGTCTGGAGTGCGGCAACGCCGGTGCCGGCATCGGGCGTGGTGGTCCAGACCACGCGATCGTAGTGCACGATCTTCGGACCCGCGGTCCAATCCGGCTTGCCGTCGGTGCGCGGCTGGTAGCGCTCGAATTTGGCATAGGCGTTGCGGGCGCCCTGCACACGCTCGTCGGCGAGATAGCGGAACGGGCCGCTGCCGATCACCTCGGTGAGCGGCTTGAACGGATCCTGGCTCGCCAGCCGCTCCGGCATCATGAAGCAGGCATTGATCGCGGCCTTGCCGAGCGCCTGTGGCAGCAGCGGAAACGGGCGCTTGAGACGGAAGCGGATGGTGCGGTCGTCGGCGGCCGACAGCTCATTGGTTGCCTCCATCAGCTCGCCGCCAAAACCGTCGCGCGCCGCCCAGCGGCGGATGCTGGCGACGCAATCGCGCGCGAGCACACGCTCGCCATCGTGCCAGAACAGGCCGTCGCGCAAGCTGAGGTCCCACTGGAGACCGTCGCCTGAGATTGTGTGGCCCGACAGCATCTGCGGCGAGACCTGGAGCGAGGAGCTCATGCCATAGAGCGTGTCGTAAACCATGAAGCCGTGGTTTCGCGACACCTGCGCGGTCGAATAGATGGGATCGACGAAGGCAAGATCGATGACAGGGATGAAGCGCAGCGTGGTCTGCGCTTCGGCACGTACGATGCCCGGCAACGACAGTGCCGGCATGGCAGCGGCGGCCTTGAGGAGCGTACGGCGGGAGATAGACATGACGAGAGGCTCCTAGTGCAGTGATATGCAGCCGCATTGTCGGTGTGCTCCCTCCCCCGCTTGCGGGGGAGGGTTGGGGAGAGGGTGCTTCCACAGCGGGACAGCCCCCAAGAGGAGAGAGCCCCCACCCGCCGCGCTTCGCGCGTCGACCTCCCCCGCAAGCGGGAGAGGTTGCAGCGAGTGCGCGGCCAGAGCGATGTCAGTAAAACGGGGCTCCATCATTTGTGCTTCACGTGTTCAACAAGACCGCGCCGATCGCAGCGGCCACCGCCTGCTGCGCCGGTTCGACCACGGGCACGCCGATCGCATCCGCGATTCCCGCGCGATGCGAGGCCATGCCGGCGCAGCCCATCACCACGACATCGGCGCGGCATTGCGTGACCAGCGCGCGGCCGGCCTCGATCAGGCGGCCGCGGATGTCTGCACCGGCCGTCTCCGCCGCGCTCGCGCCGACCGACCAGCTTCCGGCATAGCGGCTGTCGACGCCCATCACCCGCACCATGCGCTGCTGGCGGCGGATGCTCGACGGCGACAGCGCGATCACGCCGAAACGTTCGCCCAGCATCAGCGCGCGAAAGATGCCGCATTCGGCGATGCCCATCACCGGGCGGCCGCCCGCGGCCTCGCGCACCGCGTGCAGACCAGGATCGCTGAAGCAGGCGAGCACAAAGGCATCGGCATCGTCGCGCGCGACTCGATTGACCAGCGGCATCACGACGCTGTCGGCATCGCGCTGGGAGCTGATGCCCGGCGGGCCCTCGGCAAGGCCGACCACCTCGATGTCGGGCCCGCCGGCGATGCGCAGCGGCGCCACCGCGTCATCGATCGCCGCCGTCACCGACGCCGAGGAGTTGGGGTTGATGACGAGGATGCGTCGGCGGGTCATGGCATGGCTCAACGGTTACCGGCCTCGTGGCGCAGGAAGTTTTCGGCGATCTTCTCGCCGGTCGTGATCCACACATCCGGACACGACTTCGCGTAAGTCAGGAACTCGCGCAGCAGGCGCAGCCGCATCGGACGGCCGCTGCATTGCGGATGCAGCACCGTCGTCACCATCGCGCCCCAGTCGCGGACCTCGTCCAGCTCGTCCTTCCACATCGAGAGCACATGCTCCCTCGGGAAAATCGAGCGCGGGCTGAAACGGGCGGAGAGGCCGTGCATCCAGTCGTCATAGCTCGCGGTGACCGGCAGCTCGATCGTGCCGGGCCTGCCGTCGGCAAGGCGATGGCGATAGGGCCTGACGTCGTCACGGAACGAGGAGGTGTAGACGATGCCGTGACGCACCAGCGCGACGCGCAGCTCCTCGGTGAACTCGCCATAGGGCGCGCGATAGCCGGTCGGCTTGACGCCGAGCCGGCGCTTCAGCGCCTCGAAGCCGCGCTCCAGCTCCTCCTCGATCCAGGGATCGCCGGGATCCGGCAAGAGATGGTGATAGCCGTGATGGCCGATCTCGTGGCCGGCCTTCAGAATCGATTCGGCCATCGCCGGATGCGCATCGACCGACCACCCCGTGACGAAGAACGTCGCCTTGAGATCGAGCTGGTCGAGCAGCTCCAGCAGTTTTGGCGTGCCGACGCGCGCCTCATAGCCGCCATAGCTCATGGTGATGAGCCGCTGCGCATGACCTGCGTCCTTGCTGGTCCACGCGCTCTCGGCGTCCACGTCGAACGACAGGAACATCGCCGAATTATACGGCTTCGGCCAGGGATAGTCAGGTGCGGGATCCGCGGTGTTGGCCGGAACGAGCGGGATGCTCCGGAGTGCCTCACTGTCCAGCATTGATGGTCGCCTTCTCTATTGCGTTGTCGCTCAATTTCCACTTCGCCAGCAGGGTCTTGTAAGTGCCGTCGGCGATCAGCGCATCGACGGCCTCCAGCATCGCCTGCTGCAGCACCTTCTCCTTCACCGGCAGGGCAATGCCGGTGAATTGCTGCGCAAGGGTCTGCCCGACCGGCACATAGGTGCCTGGCTCCTGATCCATGATGTAGGGCAGCGTCTCGTCGCCCTGCACGGCGGCGTCGATACGTCCCTGCCTGAGCTGCGTGCGGGCATCTGCCGAGCCGTCGGTGCCGACGAACTGAATCGGATTGCTGCCGCAGTTCTTCTCGCTCCAGGCTGTGATCTGCGCCGGGAACATGGTGCGGCGGCTGGCACCGACCTTCTTGCCGCAGAGCGCGACGGCCTCCTTGAACTCCGCCGCGCGCGACTGCTGAACGAAGAAGCGCGGACCGCTGCGAAGGTAGTCGACGAAGGTCGCGGTCTCATGCCGGCTCGCATAGTCGGTGAAGCCCGACAGGATCGCGTCGGCCCGCCCCGTCGCGATCGACGGCATGAACTCGGCGAAACTGGTCTCCTGCCATTCGATCTTGACGCCGAGCTTGCGGCCGATCGCCTCACCGAGCTCGACATCGAAGCCGGAGAGCGCGTTGGTGGCGGGATCGCGGAATTCCATCGGCGGATAGTTCGGCACCAGCGCGACCTTGATGCTGCCGCGCTTGGCGATCTCAGGCGGCAGCTCGATCGCCATCACCGATGCGTTCATGGCGCCCAGGAACGCCGCCGTAAGCAAAAGTCTCTTCATCACCACGCCCCCAGTTTCAGATCACAGCCGAAAGAAATGCCTTGGTGCGCTCCTCGCGCGGCGCGCCCAACACGTCGGATGCGCGCCCCTGCTCCACGATCGCGCCCTGGTCCATGTAGACGACACGGTCGGCGACTTCGCGGGCGAAGCCGAGCTCATGCGTCACCACCATCATGGTCATGCCGCTCTTCGCCAGCTCCTTCATCACCGCGAGCACCTCGCCGACGAGCTCGGGATCGAGCGCACTGGTGGGCTCGTCAAACAGCATCAGCATCGGCTTCATGGCAAGCGCCCGCGCGATCGCGACGCGCTGCTGCTGGCCGCCGGAGAGCTGCGCTGGATAGGAGTCCGCCTTGGCCGCAAGCCCGACACGCCGGAGCAGTTCGCGCGCCTCGGCGCGTACTTCGTCGGCTTTACGCCCCTGAACCTGGGTCGGTCCCTCGGTGATGTTCTCCAGCGCGGTCTTGTGCGGAAACAGGTTGAAGCGCTGGAACACCATGCCGGTCTTCAGCCGCTGCCGCCCAATCTGTTGTTCGCTCAGTCGATGCAGCCGTCCGCCGTGCTCGCGCACGCCCAGCAGCTCGCCGTCGAGCCAGATGCCGCCGGCATCGATCGTAGCGAGCTGGTTGATGCAGCGGAGCAGCGTGGTCTTGCCCGAGCCGGAGGCGCCGATCAGGCACATCACCTCGCCGGGCCAGACGTCGAGCGAGACGTTCTTGAGAGCCTGGAACTCTCCAAAATTCTTGCTGACGGAGCGGATCGCGACGAGGGGCTTTGTCATCGCGCCAGCCGCAATGTGCCGCGGGCAAAACGGCGTTCGAGCAGCATCTGCAGCGGCGTCAGGATCGAGACCACGAGCAGGTACCAGAGCCCGGCGACGATCAGGAGTTCGATCACGCGGGAGTTGGCGTAGTAGATGTTCTCGGCGTTGTGCAGCAACTCCGGATACTGGATCACGCTCGCGAGCGAGGTCGCCTTCACCATGCCGATGAACTCGTTGCCGAGCGGCGGGATCACCACGCGCATCGCCTGCGGCAGCACGATCCGGCGCAGCGCGCGCAGCCGTCCCATGCCGATCGCCTGCGCCGCCTCGTACTGCCCGATGTCGACCGACAGCATGCCGGCGCGCATCACTTCGGAGGTGTAGGCGCCCTGGTTGATGCCGAGCCCGAGCAGCGCGGCGAGGAACGGCGTCATGACGTCGACGGCGCGCGCAGTCCACACGCCGGGAATGCCGATGGTCGGAAACACCAGCGCGAGGTTGAACCAGAGCAGCAGTTGCAGGATCAGCGGGGTACCGCGGAACAGCCAGGTGTAGCCGGCCGCCACTGACTTCAGCACCGGATTGGGCGACAGCCGCATGATCGCGACGACGATGCCGAGCAAGATGCCGAGCATCATCGCCAGCACCGCCATCACCATGGTGTTGACGATGCCCTCGAGGATGACCTTTGCGGTCAGGAAGCGGCTGACATAGGACCATTCGATCTGGCCGTTCGCAAAGGCGCGCGCAATCGCCGCCAGCACGAGGATGATCAGGGCCGCGCTGATCCAGCGAAACCAGTGCGGCTCGCGCGCGATCCGCATGCCCGACAGATCGGGAAAACCTTGCGCGAGTGCCGGCGCCGGCTTCATTGCGGCGCCGCATTGAGCATGGGCTGGGCCACCGCATTGGCTCCTAAGCCCCATTTGTCGAGAATGGCTTTATAGGAGCCGTCGGCAATCATGGCGGCGAGCTTCTCCGTCACCACCTCGCGCAAGGCGGCATCGTCCTTGCGGAACATGATGCCCTGGTAGCCTTTGGCGAAGGCCTCGCCGACGATGCGGTATTTGCCGGGCTCCTGCGTCTGCGCATAGGGCAGCGTCTCACTGCCCTGCACGGCGGCGTCGATGCGGCCCTGCTTGAGCTGATTGCGGACGTCGATCGAGTTCTCGCCCGGAACATACTGAATCGCCGGCTTGCCGGCCGGCTCGCAATTCTGCTTGCTCCACTTCTCGATCTCGACCGGGAAACTGGTGCTGCGTGTGGTGCCGACTTTTTTGCCGCAGAGATCAGTCGCGTCCTTGGCGGCGTTGTCCGCCATCACGAAGAACTGCGGGCCGGTCGCGAGGTAGTCGACGAAATCAGCGGTCTCGCGCCGCGAGGCGCGATCCGAGATGCCGGAGATGATGAAGTCGGCGCGCCTGGTCTGGAGCGCGGGGATCAGCTCGGCGAATGGCGTCTCGCTCCAGACGATCTTGAGCCCGCCGAGCCGCTTGGCGAGCTCATTGGCGAGGTCGATGTCGAGCCCGACCAGATCGTTGGTCGCAGGATCGCGATATTCCATCGGCGCGTAAGTGGAGTTGACTGTGAGCTTGAGCGTACCCGCCTGCTTGATCTCCGCCGGAAGCTCGGCGGCTTGCGCGGAGGTCACCGCAGCCAGCGTAGCAACAGCGAGAGAAAATGAGAGGCGCGTCATGTCAGCTCCTTTGCCCATGTCAGCTCTTTAGCGTCAGCTCCTTTGCCAGCGCCGTGCCGCTTGCTCAGTCGGCGTCGAGAACGGCCGGCTCGATCACGCCGGCGCGTTCGGTGATCACCCTGTATTGCTCCGGCCGCCGGTGGGCGGCGAAATTGAACATCTTGTCCTTGCCCTGGCGGCAGAGGTCGAGATCGATATCGGCGACGATCACCTCGTCAGCGAGCGTTTGCGCCTGGGCGACGATGCGGCCGTTGGGATCGACGATGCAGGAGCCGCCGATCAGCCCGGAACCGTCCTCTTCGCCCGCCTTCGCCACCGAGATCGCCCAGGTCGCGTTCATGTAGGCGTTGGCCTGCGTCACCAATGTCGAGTGAAAAGTGCGGAGCGCGCCGTCTTCCGTCGTGCCGCCATTGGGGTCATAGGCCGCCGAATTGTAGCCAATACAGACGAGCTCGACGCCCTGCAGGCCGAGCACGCGCCAGGACTCCGGCCAGCGGCGGTCGTTGCAGATCATCATGCCCATGATGGCGTGAGCCCAGGCCGAGCCGGCCCGGAAGGCGGGAAAGCCGAGGTCGCCATATTCGAAATAGCGCTTCTCGAGCTGCTGATAGCGTCCGCCCGGCCGCGGCTCGACCGAGCCCGGCAGGTGCACCTTGCGATAGCGGCCGAGAATCTCGCCGTCGCGATCGACGAGGATCGCGCAATTGTAGCGGCGGCCGTCCGGCGTCAGCTCGGCATAGCCGACATAGAAGCCGACGCGCAGCGCACGTGCGCGGTCGAACAGCTTTGCCACTGCCGGATTCGGCATGCTGCGCTCGAAATACCGGTCGAGCGCCTCGCCTTCGAGCAGCCAGCGCGGAAAGAAGGTGGTGAAAGCAAGCTCCGGAAACACCACGAGGCTGGCGCCGCGGCCGGCGGCCTCCTCCAGCAATGCGAGCATCCGCGCCAGCGTATGCTGGCGCGAATCTGCTTTTTGCGTCGGCCCCATCTGAGCGGCGGCGGCGCGAAGGACACGAACCAAGACTGCCTCCAATCTGTGCGCAGTGCTGCCTCAATGGGCTGATGAACCCTTTGATGCGACGCGCAAATCCGCTGCCATTACGGGTGAGTGGGGCTGCAAAATCAATTCGCTTTGCTATGATGTTTTGGTCCAGAGTATAATCGCCAGTGATATGAACCTGCGTCAGCTCGAGATCCTCCGTGCCGTCATCCGCCACCGCACCACGGTTGCGGCGGCGGACGAGCTGGCGCTGTCGCAGCCCGCGGTCAGCAATGCGCTGAAGACGATGGAGACGCAGGCGGGCTTCGCGCTGTTCGAGCGCGTCAACAACCGGCTGTTTCCGACCGTAGAAGCGATGGCGCTCTACAAGGAGAGCGAGGCGATCTTCGCGCTGCACGCAAAGCTCGAGAACCGCGTGCGCGATCTGCGCGAGAACCGGTCCGGGCATCTCGCCATCGTGGCGACGCCGCCGCTCGCCTACAGCATCATTCCCTCCGCACTGTCAGGGTTCCTGCGCCGCCGCCCGGAGACGCGCATGTTCTTCGACGTGCGCCGCTACGAGGGCATCATCGAGGGTGTGCTGAGCCGCGTCGCCGAGCTCGGCTTCGCGCTCGGGCTGACGCATCATCCGGGCATCGCGCATGAGGTGGTGCATACCGGCGAGATGGTGTGCGTGCTGCCGCCGCAGCATCCGCTCGCGGAACGGCCGGTGATCTCGGCCGCGGACCTGTCCGGCCTGCCCTTCATCGGGCTCGAGCGCGGTACGCGGCTGGGCGAAGCCGTGCGCGACAGCTTTGCCCGCGCCGGCGCGCCGTTCCGGCCGACGGTCGAGGTGCGCTACTGCAACACGGCCTGCGTGCTCGCGGCCGCCGGCGTCGGCGCTGCCGTGGTCGATCCCTTCTCGCCGCGCCAGAACGGCGGCAGCGGCCTCGTCGTCCGTCCGTTCGCGCCGACGACGCAGGCGGTCGCCTATATGCTATGGTCGGAAGCCGAGCCGCTGTCGCGTCTGGCCAAGGCCTTTCTCAACGAGGTCCGTAAGCAAAGCGCTCTGCTTGAGCGCACAGCGCCGCACCAGCAACATGGTGCAGAAAGCGGCTGAGCTTCCGATCACACGCGCAACCTTTGGCCTGGGGAGCACATGGCACGCATCACCATCATCGAGACTGGGCTCGTTCCTCAAAAATATCGCGAGCGCCACGGCTCGTTTCCGGACATGTTCGCGCGCATGATCCGCGCCGAGGACCCCACAGCCGCGGTCGACGTCATCAGCATCCCGAATGGCGATGCGCTCCCCGACCCGCGCAAGGTGGAGGCCGTCCTGATCACCGGCGCCGCCGCCGGCGTCTATGACGAACTGGACTGGATGGCCCCGCTGGAGGATTTCGTGCGCGCTGCCTACAGCAACAAGACACCGATGGTCGGTGTCTGCTTCGGCCATCAACTGATCGCGCAGGCGCTCGGCGGCACCGTGCGCAAATCCGAGAAGGGCTGGGGCATCGGCCGCCACGTCTATCAGGTGCTGCCGGAGAACGGCGTCGTCGACGGCGAAGCGGTCGCGATCGCCGCCTCGCATCAGGACCAGGTGATCGATCCGCCTGATGATGCGCTCACGATCCTCTCGTCCGAATTCACCCCGCATGCCGGCCTGCTCTACGCCAACGGCACCACGCTGACCGTGCAGCCGCATCCGGAGTTCGACGTGGAGTTCGCGCAAGTGTGCTGCGATCTCCGCGACGGCAAGGCGCCGGACGAGGTCGTGGCGACGGCGCGGGCATCGCTGGCGGAGCCGATGGATAATGTGAAGCTCGGTGGGGCGATTGCGAGGTTTCTGGCGCGGCGGTGATTTCACCTCGCCCCGCTTGCGGGGAGAGGTCGGATTGCATCGAAGATGCAATCCGGGTGAGGGGGACTCTCCGCGAGTCCAACTGTTACCGAATTTGCTGAGGCAGCCCCTCACCCCAACCCTCTCCCCGTAAGAACGGGGAGAGGGAGAAGAAACAGCTCAGAACGGATCCGTTCCCAGCCCCGGCACATCGGCCGGCCGCGGGCCCGGTGCAGCCCAGTGAAATCGGCGATCCTTCTCGGCAATCGCGATGTCGTTGATCGAGGCCTCGCGCCGCTTCATCAAACCGTGCTCGTCGAACTCCCACTGCTCGTTGCCGTAGGAGCGATACCACTGGCCGCCGGTGTCATGCCATTCGTACTGGAAGCGCACGGCGATGCGGTTGCCGTCGAAGGCCCAGAGGTCCTTGATCAGGCGATAGTCCTGCTCCTTCTCCCATTTGCGGGTGAGGAAGGCGACGATGGCTTCGCGGCCCTGAAAAACTTCCGAACGATTGCGCCAGCGGCTGTCCTCGGTATAGGCGAGCGACACGCGCACCGGATCGCGCGAATTCCAGGCGTCCTCGGCCATGCGGGCCTTTTGCGCGGCGGTCTCGCGGGTGAAGGGTGGAAGCGGCGGGCGCGACATGGTGGCCTCATCGGTTGATCGGGGCCGCGAATGTATCGCCGCGATTGGCGGAGTCGATAGGCCAGCACAAATCGGGCGATCACTTATCGGGCGATCACGAAATCAAATCGGCTTTCATCAGCGCGCGGATCGACTTCGGGATAGGCTGGGCGCGACCGCCGCTGATGAAGGCAACGCGGACCTCGGCTTTTACCAGCACGTCGTCGCCGCGCCGCACCTCCTGCGCCAGCATGATGGAGGCCCCCTTCACCGCGATCGGCCAGGTCACGACATCGAGCACGTCGTCCATTCTCGCGGGCTTCAAGAAGTCCAGATGCATCGAACGTACCACGAAGGCGAAGCCGGCGCCTTCCGTCTCGGTCTGCTCGAACAGCGCCTGCTGCTCGGCGCCCATCAGCCTGAGATGATTGGTGCGTCCGCGCTCCATGTAACGCAGGTAATTGGCGTGATAGACGATGCCGGAAAAATCCGTGTCCTCGTAGTAGACGCGGACCTGCATATGGTGGCGGCCGTCGCGGATCTCGCCGTCGAGATGAGCAGTCACGTCGGAAGCCTCTTCACTTGTCGGTAACCGGCCCGTTTTGCGCAAAAACAGCCGGACACGCAAGCGCGTTAGGACACAACCAGCCCTGATCTTCCCAGCGTCACCTCGACGATCTCCGGCGGCACGCCGACGCGGAGCGGCATGATGCTGCAACCGAGGCCGCCCGAGATGATGACGTCGCATTTCAGCCTGACATGACCATAGGCGAGGCGGACGCCATGCTGCGGCGGAACCGCGGGGGACCAGCCGAGCAGGCGGACCTGACCGCCATGGGTGTGGCCGGACAGTTGCAGCGCGACGCGCGCGGGCACGCGCGGCGCGATGTTGGGCTCATGCGCGAGCAGAATGATGGGCGCATCATCCGTGACCTTGGCGAGCGTCGCATTGAGATCGTCGGCACCAAAGCGCACCATGCTCCGGAAGCGGCGCGCCGGCAGGAAGGCGAGCTGATCGCCGAGCCCGGCGAGCCAGAACGGACGGCCGTCCTTGGTGAGGCGCACGACATCGTTCTCGTAGACGGGTATGCCGGCCGCCTCCAGCGCACGATGCGCGACGGTCGCCCCCTGCCCGGCCCGCTGCACCGTCCTGTCATCCCAATAATCGTGGTTGCCCATGACGGCATGGACGCCGAGCGGCGCCTTGAGGCCGCCCAGCACTCTGGCCCATTCGCTCGACGGGATGATGCGCGTGACCTGGTGCAGGCCGGCGACGTAATCGCCGAGCAGCACGATGATATCGGCGTTCAGCGCGTTGGTGCGGTCGACGATGGCCTCGATCCGATCCAGCGGCATCCAGGGATCGCAGGCATGGATGTCGGCGATGACGGCGATCTTCAGCGGAAGATCCGCCGGCCATTGCCGCGGCGTCGGATGATAGCGGGTGACGCGGAGCCGCAGCATCGGCTCGACGCCGACGCCATAGGCCGCGGTCGAAGCCCCGAGGGCGGACAGGGCGCCGATGGAACGGATGAGATGACGGCGCGTGATCATGGAAGCCCGATGGTGATGCGGCGTCTTGATGATATCTGATTGGAGCGGAATTGGGGTGCGTTCGTGCAGATCGTCTGCACGAGATTACCGAAAATTCATCAATTCCGGAACGGCGAACGCTTCAGCAGATCACTCGTCGCTATCATCCGTGCCGAACAGGCCGAACTGTGCCGCCGCATCGCGCGACGGCTCGGCGAGACCGAGATGACGGAAGGCGTGCGAGGTGAGCAGGCGGCCGCGCGGGGTGCGCTGGAGATAGCCGCACTGGATCAGATAGGGCTCGATGATGTCCTCGATGGCATCGCGCGGCTCGGACAGCGCTGCAGCCATGGTCTCGACGCCGACCGGGCCGCCGCCATAGTTCATCGCGATAGTCGAGAGATAGCGGCGGTCCATCGCGTCGAGGCCCGCGGCGTCGACCTCGAGCGCGCTCAGCGCGTGATCGGCAATCTTGCGGTCGATCTTGTCCGCGTCGGCCGCCGAGGCGAAATCGCGCACGCGGCGGAGCAGACGGCCGGCGATGCGTGGCGTGCCGCGGGCGCGGCGCGCGATCTCGTTGGCGCCGTCAGCGCTCATGCCGACATTGAGCACGCGCGCGCCGCGGCTGACGATGCTCTCCAGCTCCTCGATGGTGTAGAAATTGAGCCGGACCGGAATGCCGAAGCGGTCGCGCAGGGGATTGGTGAGAAGGCCGGCGCGCGTGGTGGCGCCGACCAGGGTGAATTTCGACAGCTCGATCTTCACCGAGCGCGCCGCCGGGCCCTCGCCGATGATGAGGTCGAGCTGAAAGTCCTCCATCGCGGGATAGAGCACCTCTTCCACCGCCGGGCTGAGGCGATGGATCTCGTCGATGAAGAGCACGTCGCGCTCTTCGAGATTGGTGAGAAGGGCTGCAAGATCGCCGGCCTTAGCGATCACCGGCCCCGATGTGGCGCGGAAGCCGACGCCGAGCTCCTTGGCCACGATCTGCGCCAGCGTGGTTTTGCCGAGACCGGGGGGACCGACGAACAGTACGTGATCCAGCGCCTCGCCGCGCTTGCGCGCCGCCTCGATGAAGATCGAGAGATTCTTGCGCGCCTGCTGCTGGCCGACGAAGTCAGACAGCGATTGCGGACGCAGCGCGGTGTCGCCGACATCGTCGCTGCGGCGCTCGGGCGAGACCATGCGGTTGGGAGTCGTCATATCGCCAGCCTGCCAAACAATCTTCCGACCAACAGGGACAGTTGAACGTTAATGAACAAGATCGCGCTCTGTACCCACACCTCGGGCTCACCGACGAAATCAAGCGACTTGGACGTCGAGACTATAAGCACGAAATACAGGACCGGCGCGAGGAGAACAACGTTCCACCAGGCCACACGACCGCGGAGCCGTCCGACTACGACGACGACCACCGAGGCAATGAAGGCCGGCAAAGCCCACATCTTCAAACCAAGCAGCGTAACTCCGATCGCGTCGCGCGAGATCGAAAAACAGCGAACGACCCGGCTGAGGAAACATCCGGAAGCCGAAAATGCAATCGTTTCGAGAATACCTGCGATCACCGTCATCAGGAAAACAACGACGAAGGCGCATCCCAAACTTACCAGCTCCGGTCTGCCTGATCTTTCAACAGCGTACAGGCCAGGACTCACTTCGCGAGCTCCTTCAGGCCGAGGCGAATGAGCTGCGCGGTCTCGGCGCCTTCACCCGCGCTGCGCGAGGCCGACGCGATCGCCGCGGCGGCCTGCGGCTGGCCGTAGCCGAGATTGACCAGCGCGGAGATCGCATCCGCAACCGGGCGCGGTGCGCGATGGTCGTCGACGGCGCCGGCGAGGTGCACCACGGCCGGGTCGACATTGGCGAAGGCCGGCGCCTTGTCCTTCAATTCGGTAACGATGCGCTCGGCGACCTTGGGGCCGACGCCGGGCGTGCGCGACACCGCGGCCTTGTCGCGCAGCGCGATGGCGTTGGCGAGATCGGAAGGCTGTAGCGTGCCGAGCACGGCGAGCGCGACCTTTGCGCCGACGCCTTGCACGGTCTGCAGCAGCCGAAACCATTCGCGCTCCTGGTCGGTGCGGAAGCCGAACAGTTTGATCTGATCCTCGCGGACGTAAGTCTCGATCGACAGCACGGCAGCTTCGCCGGGCGACGGCAGATGCTGCAAGGTGCGCGACGAGCAATGCACCTGGTAGCCGACGCCGCCGACGTCGAGGATCACAAAATCCTCGCCGTAGGAATCGATCAGGCCCTTGAGCTTGCCGATCATATCCCCACCACCTTCAGCCGGAGCGCCGCACTCTGGCGGTGATGGGCGTGGGTGATGGCGATGGCGAGCGCGTCGGCAGCATCGGCCGACGGCGGCTCGGCCTTGGGCAGCAAGATCTTCAGCATCATCGCGATCTGTTGCTTGTCGGCGTGACCGGCGCCGACCACCGTCTTCTTCACCTGGTTCGGCGCATATTCGGCGACACTGATGCCGAACATTGCGGGCGCCAGCATGGCGACGCCGCGGGCCTGGCCGAGCTTCAGCGTCGCGACGCCGTCCTTGTTCACAAAAGTCTGCTCGACCGCGGCTTCCATCGGCTGATGGTTCGAAAGCACGGCCGCGAGCCCTTCATGGATCGCGAGCAGCCGGCCCGACAGCGGCAGATCGTCCGGCGGTTCCACCGAGCCGCAAGCGACGTAGATCAGGCGATTGCCCTCGGCCTCGATCACGCCCCAGCCGGTGCGGCGCAGGCCGGGGTCGATGCCGATGATGCGAACGGGTTGGCGAATCGGGAGCGCGGTCATGGGCCAGTGATAGCGGTTGGCCCATGATAGCGAAACAGAAACAGAACAGAAGTAACAGGGGAAGTGGGGAGCGAGTGCGCCGCTGCCCACGCCATACTCCGTCGTCATACCCCGCGAAGGCGGGGTATCCAGTACGCCGCGGCTCATCCGTATTCCTCTGGCATCTCTGGAATACTGGATCGCCCGCCTTCGCGGGCGATGACGGCGGAGGACAAAGGCTAGAAGGACGCTTTACCCGCCCATCTTCGCCATCAGCGCGTCCGACACCTCGAAATTGGCGTAGACGTTCTGGACGTCGTCGTGCTCGTTGAGCAGATCCATCAGCTTGAGCAGCTTCTCGCCGGTCTCGTCGTCGACCGCGACCGTGTTCTGCGGCTTCCAGATCAGCGCGGCCTTGCGCGGTTCGCCGAACTTGGCTTCCAGTGCCTTGGCGACGTCGCGATAGCTTTCGGTCGAGGCATAGATCTCGTGGCCGCCCTCGCCGGAAACGACGTCGTCGGCGCCGGCCTCGATCGCGGCGTCCAGCACCGCGTCGTCGGAGGCGACGCTGCGGTCATATTCGATGACGCCGGTGCGGTCGAACATGAAGGACACCGAGCCGGTTTCGCCGAGATTGCCGCCGGACTTGGTAAAGAAGGAGCGGATATCGGACGCGGCGCGGTTGCGGTTGTCGGTCAGCGCCTCGACGATGACGGCGACGCCGCCGGGGCCATAGCCCTCGTAGCGGATCTCGTCATAGTTCTCGCCGTCGCTGCCGAGCGCCTTCTTGATGGCGCGCTCGATATTGTCCTTCGGCATGTTCTCCTGGCGTGCGGCGATCACGGCGGCGCGCAGGCGCGGATTCATGGCGGGGTCGGGCGTCCCCAGCTTGGCCGCGACGGTGATTTCCCGCGCCAGCTTGCCGAACAGTTTCGACTTCTGGGCATCCTGCCGCCCCTTGCGGTGCATGATGTTCTTGAATTGGGAATGTCCGGCCATGCGTGTCTCTTGAGGAATAGTCAGCCAACGGTGAGCGTGGGAAGCGCGGCCTTATAGGCCGCCAACCCACCGGAATCAAAGGGCTCTGGTAGCCTTACGGTAGCACCGTAGAGGTAGCCACCGGAATGGTCCGTGCCTAGAGGTCGGGCACCGTTAACCCTGATTTCATTCCGGCCTGCGAAAATAGCGTCCGCCCGTTCCCCGACAAGAGAGACGTGATGGCGTTCGGACTTTTTCGGAAGCGTCTGCCTGATATGGCTGTACCTGTGGCAGCTCCGCAGGCCACGCAGCCGGTGGCCAATTCCGAGCCCGCCCCGGCCAGCGAGGGCGATTCCGCCAGGGAAATCCTGGAATTGCTGGAACTCGAGCTCGGCGCGATGATTCGCCAGCTCGAGCGCGCCGCCAATTCGGTGGCCGGCGGCGCCGAGGCGACCGCCGCCACGCTTGCCGCCATTCGCGACCGCACCGACGCCCTGACCGGCCGCACCAACGCCGCCCAGTCGACCGCCTCCACCTTCGCCCATGCCGCCGACAAGTTCACCCAGTCCGCCCTGGGGATCGGCGCGCAGGTCCGCGAGGCCGGCAAGCTCGCCGACGAGGCCAGCGCCGCGGCGCAGGAAGCCCGCGCCAATGTCGACCGCTTGCGCGAGTCCTCCGCCGCCATCAGCAATGTGGTCAATCTGATCGCGCAGATCGCGCGGCAGACGACGCTGCTCGCACTCAACTCGACCATCGAGGCCGCGCGCGCGGGCGCCGCGGGAAAGGGTTTTGCGGTCGTCGCCACGGAGGTCAAGGCCCTCGCGGTGCAGACCCAGAGCGCGACGGAAGAAATCACCCGGAAGATCGATGCGCTGCAGCGCGATGCGGCCGGCTCTGCGGACGCGGTGCATCGCATTTCGCAGGCGATCGAGGCGATCCGCCCGGTGTTCGACACCGTCAACGGCGCGGTCGCCGAGCAGAACGCCACCACCAGCGAAGTCTCCGGCAATGCTGCCAGCGCCTCGGAGTTCATCATCTCGGTCGGCGAGAGCGCGGCCGAGATCGATGCCGCGACCAAGGCGGCCGAGACCCATGGCGAGAGCGTCGCCAGTGCCGGCAAGGCCGTCACCACTTTTGCCCACAAGCTGAAATCGCGCTGCGCGGTGCTGCTGCGCCAAAGCGAGCACGACGACCGCCGCAAGACCGAGCGGCTGCCCTGCCACCTCAAGTTCGAGACCACGCGCGGCGTGATGCCCGTCTATGAGATCGCGATGGAGGGCGTGCTGATCGGCGGCACGGACGCCGGCCGGCTTGCGGCGCAAGCGATGATCGAAGGCACCCTCGAAGACATCGGCGCCTGCCGCCTGCGCGTGGTCGAGCAATCCAAGGCCGGCGCCCGCGCGCAATTCCTCGGCGCCAACGCCGCACTCAACGAGAAGATCGAGGATAAGCTCTGGTCGATCCATGAGGAGAACACAGAGTTTGTCACCCGCGCTTTGGAAGCGGGCAATGCGCTGACGAAGATATTCGAGCAGGCGGTTGCGCGCGGCGAGGTTGGGATCGACGATCTTTTCGACACAGACTACGTGGAAATCGCGGGCACCAATCCGCCGCAATACCGCACCAGATATCTCGACTGGGCCGACCGCGCCCTGCCGCCGTTCCAGGAAGCTTTTCTGGCGAGGGAGCCGCGGATGGCGTTCTGCGCCATGGTGGACCGCAACGGCTTCCTGCCGGTGCACAACAAGATCTATTCGCATCCGCAGCGGCCGGGCGATGTCGCCTGGAACATGGCCAACAGCCGCAACCGGCGCATCTTCAACGATCCGGCGGGGCTCTCTGCCGCGCACAACCTGCGCTCGTACCTTGTCCAGAGCTATGCGCGCGACATGGGCAACGGGAACACGGTGATGATGCGCGAGATCGACGTCCCGATCCGCGTGCAGGGCCGGCACTGGGGCGGATTTCGCACGGCTTACAAGCTGTAGTGCACGCTCAGGCAAGACGCCGCCCCCGAATCATCCTCTAAGTCGCAAATTGGAATGGGAATGCCGCGGAGGGCCGACGAACGGCTCTGACTGGAGGAAGCCCAAGACATGTCCGCCGCACAACTTGCAGTATTGGACACCGGATCCAACCGGACACTCGCCGAACGGCTGATCGACCAGCTCGCCGACCGCATCGGCGGCCTTGGCGTCGAGCTCGCCGACATCGCCGGCAACGTCCAGGAAGTCGCGAACCGTGTCGCCAACCAGTCGGAGCGGTTCCACCACCTCCAGAAGACGGCGGAGACGATGGTCTCGGCCAACCACGACATCGCCAATGCATCGCAGGCGGTGCAATCGACCACATCGGCGGCGGTCGGCGAGATCGCGCAGTCGCGCAGCGCCGTCGACACCGCGGTCAACCATATCTCCGAGCTGGTTGCAGCCGTGGAGCGGATCGAGGCGCGCCTCAGCGCCGTCGGCTCGGCGCTGGCGCAGGTGGCAAAGGTGTCCGGCTCGATCGAGGCGATCGCGAAGCAGACCAATCTGCTTGCACTCAACGCCACCATCGAGGCGGCCCGCGCCGGCAACGCCGGCCGCGGCTTTGCGGTGGTGGCGAGCGAGGTCAAGAACCTCGCGGAGGCCACCCGCCAGGCCACGCATGAGATCTCCGACACCGTGCGCGATCTCGACGGCCAGATCGAAGGCCTGATCGGCGAGAGCAGCGACGCCTCGCAGCGCGCCAAGACCGCCGGCGAGGGCGCCCAGCAGATCTCCGGCATCATCTCGCGCGTCCAGCAGGGCTTTGCCTCCGTGGAAGCGGAGATCGACAGCGTCGCGCGCGCGGCGACCTCCAATCTCGGCCATTGCGACACCGTCATCAGCGAGCTCAACGAACTCGCAAGGGGCGTCGACCTCTCCTCGCGCGACCTCAAGAGCGCCGACGAGCGGGTGGCGAAGCTGCTCGACACCTCCGAAGGCCTGATCGCGCTGATCGCCGACAGCGGCGTGGAGACGTCGGATGCGCCGCTGATCCGTGTCGTCGTCGAGACCGCGAAGCGGATTTCAGCAGAGTTCGAAGCCGCGATCGACCGCGGCGAGATCACGCTCGACCAGCTCATGGACGAGAACTATCGCGAGATCCCCGGCACCGATCCAAAGCAGTACAACACCAGCTACGTCGCGTTCACCGACCGCGTGCTGCCCGCGATCCAGGATCCGATTCAGAAGTCCGATCCCCGCATCGTGTTCTGCGTCGCCTGGGCCAAGGGCGGGTACCTGCCGACCCACAATCCGAACTACCGCCTGCCGCAGGGCAAGGACCCGGTCTGGAATAACGCCAACTGCCGCAACCGCCGCCTGTTCACCGATCGCGCGGTGAAGAAGGTCGCGGCCAACACAAAACCCTTCCTGCTCCAGACCTACCGCCGCGACATGGGCGGCGGGCAGTTCGTGCTGATGAAGGACCTGTCCTCGCCGATCATGATCCGCGGCAAGCACTGGGGCGCCTTCCGGATGGGTTTTCGCCAGGGCTGACGGGCGTTGCGTGACGGCGTTTGAGCGTCCCTGAAATAAAAAGCTCGAAAACAACCCCATGCACAGTAGGCGGGGTGTGCGGAATCAATGGCTTATGCATCTGGCGAAATCAGACTCGATCGGCCGGGCGTGGCTCACCTCTCCCTTCGGGAGAGTTGATCCGAGCGCTGGGGCACACACTGATGCGTTCAACGATTGACCCGTCGGGCAAAACAGGGGCATAATACTAATATTCCGAAATATGACTCGTCACCATCATATCCAGCAGGATTATCGCTGGTGACTTCTTGGCGGCCGTCTGAGCAAGCGCCTCCTCCTTCGAGACGACCGCTTCGCGGCCCCTCTCCATGAACCACCTGTCAGACGACGTCTGGCAGGTGGTTCATGGTTCCATGTGCAGCGCCCGCTTTCGGCGCTGGGGGCTCAGGATGAGGCTCAGCAGCGTCGGCGCCCATTGAAATTGCTGCCGCGCGCTCGGTCCCTCATCCTGAGGGCCCGCCAATGGCGGGCGTCTCGAAGGATGGCTGCGGGCGAGCTATTCGCCACGCTTCTCCATATGCGATTGCCCTCTCCTGGAGGGGCGGCGATTGACGCGCAGTTCAACTCAACCAGAACTTCGGCGTCGCCGGCTCCAGCCTTCCCCCCACGCGCACCGGTGCGATGCGCAGCGCGAGGCCCGTCGCATCATCCGTCTCCACCGCGACGCCGCTGAGCGTTGCCGCGCCCGCCGCCGGCTCGAAGCGGCTCGACGGAATCCCCGATGTGAACCGGCGCAGCGGCTCTTCCTTCTGCATGCCGATGATGGAATCGTAATCGCCGGTCATGCCGGCGTCGGTCATGTAGGCGGTGCCGCCTGCGAGGATCTGGTGGTCGGCGGTCGGCACGTGCGTGTGCGTGCCGACGACGAGGCTGGCGCGGCCGTCGCAGAAGAAGCCGATGCCCTGCTTCTCGCTTGAAGCCTCGCAATGGAAATCGACGACGATGGCATCTGCCGCGACGCCGAGCGGACAGGCCCCTAGCTCGCGCTCGAGCGCGGCAAAGGGATCGTCGAACGGGGTCATGAAGACGCGGCCGAGCGCGTTGACGACGAGGGCGTGCTTGCCGTTCTTGGTCTCCACCAGGGCGGCGCCGCGGCCGGGCGTGCCGCGCGGATAGTTGGCGGGGCGCACCAGGCGGTCGGCGCGCTCGATGAAGACGAGGGCCTCGCGCTGGTCCCAGGAGTGATTGCCGAGCGTCACCGCATCGGCGCCGGCCTCGAGAAATTCCTGGTAGATCGCTTCCGTGATGCCGAAGCCGCCGGCCGAATTCTCGCCGTTGACGACGACGAGATCGAGCGACCAGTCCTTGACCATGCCGGGCAGATATTCGGAGACGGCCTCGCGCCCGCTACGGCCGACGACATCACCCACGAAGAGAATGCGCAACTTCAGAACTCCGGAAATCGAACACGTCCGATTCCGTTAGCACATAATCCAGCGCGACGTCGTGGGATAGTGCCGGAACCGCCTCGATCTCCTGCGCGGCAAACGCAAGCCCGATGCCGACGATGTGCTTGGCTTTGCGCAAATGCGCGAAGGTGAAATCGTAATGCCCCGCGCCATAACCGATGCGATGGCCGAGGCGGTCGAACGCCGCGAGCGGCGTCAGCATGATGTCGGGGATGACCTCGGCCGCTGCAGGCGACGGCTCGGGAATGCCGAGCGGGCCGAGCATCAGGCGGTCGTTCGGGTGGAAAATGCGGAAGATCAGCGACTGGCCGCGCGCGGTGACGCAAGGCAGCGCCAGCTTCGCGCCCTGCTCGGCGAGCTTCGTGAGCAGCGGCATCGGATCGATCTCGCTGCGGATCGGCGAATAGCCGGAGACGATGCTGCCCGGCAGCAGCTCGAACGGCAGCCCGCGCTTGGCGAGCTTGGCGGCCGCAGCAGCGCGCTTCTTCTCGCTCAGCGCATCGCGCTTGGCGAGGGCTTTGGCACGGAGCTCGGCTTTGGAGTTGGACATGCGCGTTTTCCCCCGAAAGCGAAGCCTTGCTCCGCCGTCATCACCCGCGAAGGCGGGTGATCCAGTATTCCAGAGACGCCAGTGCTAGAACCTCGACGCCGCGGCGCACTGGATGCCCCGGTCAAGCCGGGGCATGACACCGAGATTGATTGAACCGCAAGCGTGTCGGGGACGCAATTCGACAGACCAGAAGAAAACAGTGCGAAGCCGCGTACGCCGTTGAAGCACTCGATCCCGGAGTTCCCTACGAAAGTAGGTGGGCACCATATGTCCGGGCCCACGGGCCCGGCCAGGGACAGTTCCCTAAAGGATCGATAAGGCCCCGGGGATATATGGCTCCTGACGCACGTCGCAGCCTCGCTCAGGCAATCTAACAACGATACTGACGAATCGCCAGCCCGGCCGCTGCCGCGCGTTCGCACGAGATCTTACCCTCCCCTGGAGGGGGAGGGTCGGCTCACATGGAGCGCAGCGAAATGTGAGACGGGGTGGGGTGACGGTCTCTCCACGTCCAACAGTGCCCGTGTGGAGAGATCACCCCACCCCGCTCGCGCTGCGCGCGATCGACCCTCCCCCTCCAGGGGAGGGTGGCCACCATCAGCCGATCGCGATGCCGTTGCCGACGGTGCGGTTCAGGACCTGGGTCGATTTCTCGATGCGTTCGGCGGCGGCGTTCAGCGCGTTCACCACCGCGGTCTGCGTCATCCTTGCGCGCTCGACGGCGGCGTTGCGGAAGTCCCTGAGCTCGGTCAACTCCTGCTCGAGGGTTCGGACACGGTTGCTGGTGTCGATCAGTTCGTCGCACACGGTCAGCGCCGCCATCACCGTGAGGCGCGCATCGCCGATCTCGCCGAATTTTCCGCGCAGCGACTGGATGCGTGTCTCCAGGGTTTCGGCGAGCTTGAGCAGCCGCACCTCCTGGCCCTCCTCGCAGGCCATGCGGTATTGCCGGCCGTTGATGGTGACGTTGATGTGGCTCATCCATCCTCTCCGGTATCGAGCACCGAGCGTATCGTGACGATTGCGGAATCCAGCCGGTCGGAGATCTCGCGATTGGTGCGCTCGAGCTTGCGCGCCTTCACCAGCGCGCCGTCGAGCTCGTCGGCAAGCCGCGAACGATCCGCGCCGAGCGCTTGAATGCGTGCCGCAAGCTCGTTCTCATCGCGATCGGCATCGCGCCGCCGCTCCACCGCGCTTTCGAGCGCGTCGAGCGCCGCCGTGAGCCTGCGGGTCGCAATCTCGATCTCGACGGCGGACGACTCCGTCATGGCGGAACTGTTGGATACGCGATCGTTCATGCAGTCAGCGGCGGAACCTGGCGGCCTTTGCCCAGTGGCCTTTCCCTGGAGCTTGCCGTCCGGCAAAAGACTCGGTTCGGCAAGCGGTTAGAAGCAGAAATTTACGTGGCAAGCTAGGGAAGCGCAACGCCGCCGCGAAACTATGCACCGATAAGCAATTTTTGCGGCCAAACCGGCGTTTGATTGCCTTGGACTCCCGAAACCGAGATGCTATCCAACCCCAGCTCCCGTGGCCGCCAGGCTCGACCCCGCGCGGCGTGCACGGCCATCAAGCACCTCATTTCAGACGGATTTTCATCATGATGCAGCTCGATGCCACCCGTATGGCGAATACGCAGGTCGATCACACCCGTATGGCCAACGCGATCCGCGGGCTCTCGATGGACGCCGTCGAGAAGGCCAAATCGGGCCATCCGGGCCTGCCGATGGGTGCGGCCGACATTGCCACGGTGCTGTTCACGCAGTTCCTGAAATTCGATGCCTCCGCGCCCGCCTGGCCGGACCGCGACCGCTTCGTGCTCTCGGCCGGCCACGGCTCGATGCTGCTCTATTCGCTGCTGTATCTCACCGGCAATGCCGAGATGACGCTGGACCAGATCAAGCAGTTCCGCCAAGTCAACTCGCTCACGCCTGGCCACCCCGAGAACTTCCGCACCAAGGGCATCGAGACCACCACCGGGCCGCTCGGCCAGGGTATCTCGACCGCAGTCGGCATGGCGCTCGCCGAGAAGATGCTCGCCGCCGAGTTCGGCAAGAAGATCATCGACCACCACACCTATGTGCTCGCTTCCGACGGCGACCTGATGGAAGGCGTGTCGCAGGAAGCGATCGCGATGGCCGGGCACTGGAAGCTCAACAAGCTGATCGTGCTCTATGACGACAACGGCATCTCGATCGACGGCCCGACCTCGATCGCCGACTCCGTCGACCAGGTGAAGCGCTTCAAAGCGGCGGGCTGGGCCGCCGAGAAGATCGACGGCCAGGACCAGGCCGCGATTGCCGACGCCATCACGCGCGCCAAGAAATCCAACAAGCCGACACTGATCGCCTGCCGCACCACCATCGGCTTCGGCGCGCCGCACAAGGCCGGCACCGCGAAGGTGCATGGCGAGGCGTTGGGGGCCGACGAGCTCAAGGCCGCCAAGGAAAATCTCGGCATCTCGCTCGAGCCGTTCTCGGTGCCCGACGACGTGCTCAAGGCGTGGCGCGCGGCCGGCAGCCGCGGCGCCGCGGCACGCCAGGAATGGGAAGCACGGATCAGTGAGCTCGGCAGCCGCAAGCGCGCCGAGTTCGAGCGCCGCCTGCGCCATGAGCGTCCGGCTTCGCTCGCAAAGGCGCTGCGCGCGCACAAGAAGGAGCTGCTAGAGAAGCCGCTGACCGCGGCGACGCGCAAATCGTCGGAAGCCGCGATCGAGGCGATCGCCGCCGCGATGCCGATGGAGTTTCTGGCCGGCTCCGCCGATCTCACCGGCTCCAACAACAACAAGGCGAAGTCGGCAACCGCCTTCTCGGCCAAGACGCCGAAGGGCCGCTTCATCCATTACGGCATCCGCGAGCACGGCATGGCCGCCGCGATGAACGGCATCTTCCTGCACGGCGGCTTCGCGCCGAACGGCGCGACCTTCCTGGTGTTCACCGACTACGCGCGTCCGGCGATGCGCCTTGCCGCGCTGATGGGCGCAGGCGTCGTCTATGTGATGACGCACGATTCCATCGGTCTCGGCGAAGACGGCCCGACGCATCAGCCGGTCGAGCATCTCGCCGCGCTTCGCGCCATTCCGAACATGCGCGTGTTCCGTCCGTGCGATGCCATCGAGGTCGCCGAGTGCTGGGAGCTCGCGCTCAACCGCGTGGACGGACCGACCGTGCTGGCGCTGACGCGCCAGAACCTGCCGCAGCTCCGGACCACCGCACCGAACGACAATCCCTGCGCCGCCGGCGCCTATGAGCTGGTCGCAGCCCAGGGCGAAGCCAAGGTGACGCTGTTCGCGTCCGGCTCCGAGGTCGAGATCGCGGTCACGGCCCAAAAGCAGCTCGCGGAACGCGGCATCGCGTCGCGCGTTGTCTCTGTTCCCTCGCTCGAGCTGTTGTTAGCGCAACCAGAGGCGAAACGCGCCGCCATCATCGGCAACGCGCCGGTCAAGATTGCGATCGAGGCCGCCGTGCGCTGGGGCTGGGATGCCGTGATCGGCCCGGACGGCGAGTTCATCGGCATGCACTCCTTCGGCGAAAGCGGTCCTGCCAAGGAGCTTTACAAGCATTTCGGCATTACCGCCGAGGCCGCGGTTAACGCTGTGCTGAAGCGCGTTTCCTGAGAGTTGAGCTTGCCGCAAAAAAGGACTACCTAATCTCCCATATGATCACGCACCGCCCGGCCGAACCGGGCGTCCGCCCCTAAAAAACCCTCGCAGGCGCGCCAACCGCGCGTTGTGCGGGATGACAACGGTCATTGAAGGAGACGAAACATGGCAGTCCGCGTCGGAATTAACGGTTTTGGCCGCATCGGCCGCAACGTCCTGCGGGCTATCGCCGAGTCAGGCCGCAAGGACATCGAGGTCGTGGGCATCAATGATCTCGGCCCGGTCGAGACCAACGCCCATCTCCTCCGCTACGACAGCGTCCATGGCCGCTTCCCCGGCACCGTCACCGTCGATGGCGATTCCATCAGCCTCGGAGGCGGCAAGATCAAGGTGACCGCCGAGCGCGATCCCTCGAAGCTGCCGTGGAAGGATCTCGGCGTCGACATCGCGCTGGAATGCACCGGCATCTTCACCGCGAGGGACAAGGCCTCCGCGCATCTGACCGCCGGCGCCAAGCGCGTGCTGGTGTCCGCGCCCGCCGACGGCGCCGACGCCACCATCGTCTACGGCGTCAATCACGAGACGCTGACCAAGGATCATCTGGTCGTCTCCAACGGAAGCTGCACCACCAACTGCCTCGCGCCGGTGGCCAAGGTGCTGAACGATCTCGTCGGCATCGAGACCGGCTTCATGACCACGATCCACGCCTATACCGGCGACCAGCCGACGCTGGACACGCTGCACAAGGATCTCTACCGCGGCCGCGCCGCGGCGATGTCGATGATCCCGACCTCGACCGGTGCGGCGAAAGCGATCGGCCTCGTGCTGCCCGAGCTGAAGGGCAAGCTCGACGGCGTCGCGATCCGCGTGCCGACCCCGAACGTCTCGGTGGTCGACCTCAAGATCGTCGCCAAGCGCTCAACCGACGCCAAGGAAATCAACGCGGCGATGAAGCGCGCTTCTGAGCAGCAGCTCAAGGGCATCCTCGGCTACACCAGTGCTCCGAACGTCTCGATCGACTTCAACCACGATCCGCACTCCTCGACCTTCCACGAGGACCAGACCAAGGTGCAGAACGGCACGCTGGTGCGCGTGATGTCCTGGTACGACAACGAGTGGGGCTTCTCGAACCGCATGGCGGACACCGCCGTCGCGATGGCGAAGGTGATCTAACTCCGCTCTCGTGTCCCGGACGCGATGCAGCGTGAAACGCTGCTTCGCAGATCCGGGACCCATCTCAACCGCGGGACTCGCCGCAATTTGGGTCCCGGTTCTGCACAGCGGCACTGCGCGCCGCTATGCGCCCGGGACAAGGGCCTCCGATGACCAACAAATTCCGCACCCTCGACGACGTCGACGTGAAGGGCAAGCGCGTGCTGCTGCGCGTCGATCTCAACGTGCCCATGGACAACGGGCGCGTCACCGACGCAACGCGGCTCGAGCGCGTCGCGCCGACCATCAGCGAAATCTCGGACAAGGGCGGCAAGGTCATCCTGCTCGCGCATTTCGGCCGGCCCAAGGGCCGCGATGCCAAGGACTCGCTCAAGCCGGTCGCCGAAGCGCTGTCCAAGGTGGTGAAGAAGCCGGTCGCCTTCGCCGACGACTGCATCGGCGAGCCCGCGGCCACGGCCGTGGCGGCACTGAAGGATGGCGACATCCTGTGCCTGGAAAACACCCGCTTCCACAAGGAAGAGGAAAAGAACGATCCCGCCTTCGTCGCGGAGCTCGCAAAGCTCGGCGACATCTGGGTCAGTGACGCGTTCTCGGCCGCACACCGCGCCCACGCCTCGACCGAAGGCCTCGGCCACAAGTTGCCAGCCTATGCCGGCCGCACCATGCAGGCCGAGCTCGATGCGCTGGAGCAGGCGCTGGGGTCGCCGACCAAGCCGGTCATCGCGATCATCGGCGGCGCAAAGGTCTCGACCAAGATCGACCTGCTCGAAAACCTCGTGACCAAGGTCGACGCGCTCGTGATCGGCGGCGGCATGGCCAACACCTTCCTGCACGCGAAGGGCGTCGCCGTCGGCAAGTCGCTGGCCGAGAAGGACCTCGCGCCGACCGCGCTGCGCATCATGGAGAAGGCGGAAGCCGCCAACTGCGCGATCATCCTGCCCGTGGACGCCACCGTCGCCTATCATTTCGCGGCCAACGCGCCCGCGCACGCCTATGGGCTCGACGCGATCCCGGCCGATGGCATGATCCTCGACGTCGGCCCGCAATCGGTCGCGCGCGTCCACGCCGCGATCGACGACGCCGCGACGCTGGTCTGGAACGGCCCGCTGGGCGCCTTCGAGATGCAGCCGTTCGACCGCGGCACGGTCGCGGCCGCCAAGCACGCCGCCGAGCGCACCAAGGCCAAGAAGCTGATCTCGATCGCCGGCGGCGGCGACACCGTCGCCGCGCTCAACCAGGCCCATGTGGCCGGCGACTTCACCTATGTCTCCACCGCCGGTGGCGCGTTCCTTGAATGGATGGAAGGCAAGCCCCTGCCCGGCGTCGAAGTTCTGCGTATCAAGTAATCAAGCGGCCTTGCAGGCCCCAACGGGAGAAAAAGACAGATGGCTCGGATCACGTTACGTCAACTGCTCGACCACGCGGCGGAGAACGATTACGGCGTACCGGCCTTCAACATCAACAACATGGAGCAGGCGCTGGCGATCATGGACGCGGCCAACCAGGTCGATGCGCCCGTCATCATCCAGGCCTCGCGCGGCGCGCGCTCCTACGCCAACGACGTCATGCTCAAGCACATGATGGACGCGGTGACCGAGATCTATCCGCACATCCCGGTCTGCGTGCATCTCGACCACGGCAACGAGCCGGCGACCTGCATGACCGCGATCCAGGCCGGCTTCACCTCGGTGATGATGGACGGCTCGCTCAAGGCCGACGGCAAGACGCCGGGCGACTGGGGCTACAATGTCGGCGTCACCAAGACCGTGACCGACATGGCCCATCTCGGCGGCATCTCGGTCGAGGGCGAGCTCGGCGTGCTCGGCTCGCTCGAGACCGGCATGGGCGACAAGGAAGACGGCCACGGCGCCGAGGGCAAGCTCAGCCACGACCAGCTGCTGACCAACCCGGACGAGGCCGTGAAGTTCGTCCAGGAGACCAAGGTCGACGCGCTCGCGATCGCGATGGGGACGTCTCACGGTGCTTACAAATTTACCCGCAAGCCCGACGGCGATATCCTCGCCATGAACGTGATCGAGGAGATCCACCGCAAGCTGCCGAACACGCATCTCGTCATGCACGGCTCCTCCTCGGTGCCGCAGGAGCTGCAGGACATCATCAACGCCTATGGCGGCAAGATGAAGCCGACCTGGGGCGTGCCGGTGGCCGAGATCCAGCGCGGCATCAAGAACGGCGTGCGCAAGATCAACATCGACACCGACAACCGCATGGCGATGACCGGCCAGATCCGCAAGGTGCTCAAGGACAGCCCGGAAGAGTTCGATCCGCGCAAGTACTTGAAGCCGGCGATGGAAGCGATGACCAAGCTGTGCAAGCAGCGGCTGCAGGAATTCAATACCGCAGGCCAGGCCTCCAAGATCAAGAAGGTCCTGACCACCGCCGAAATGGCCAAGCGCTACGCCAAGGGCGAGCTGGACCCGAAGGTGGCGTAAGGCCTTAAGGCACCCTCTTCCCGTCATTCCGGGGCGCCGCAAAGCGGCGAGCCCGGAATCCATGGTGCCACCATCGACGCGGATCAATGGATTCGGGGCTCGCGCCAAGGGGCGCGCCCCGGAATGACCGGTCTCCCCCCTTTACCCTGCGACGAACGTTAACTCGGCAATTGCCCGAGAACGGTCTATTTTCACGGGCAAGGGCAGAATCGTTTTGGGAGGACCTCTCGATGAATCTGACTGAGCTCAACAGGATCGCGACCGCCATGGTCGCGCCCGGCAAGGGCATCCTTGCCGCCGACGAATCCTCCGGCACCATCAAGAAGCGCTTTGATGCGATCGGCGTGGAATCGACGGAAGAGAACCGCCGCGACTATCGCGAGATGCTGTTTCGCTCCAAGGACGCCATGAGCCAGTACATCTCCGGCGTGATCCTCTACGACGAGACGATCTGGCAGGACGCCAAGGACGGAACGCCGCTGATCAGGCTGATCGAGCAGAGCGGCGCCATTCCCGGCATCAAGGTCGACGAGGGCACGCAAGGCCTACCGATGTGCCCGGGCGAGCTCGTCACGATCGGGCTCGACAAACTCGCCGAGCGGCTGAAGAAATATTACGAGCGCGGCGCGCGCTTTGCCAAATGGCGCGCGGTGATCGACATCGGCAATGGCATCCCCTCGATGACGGCGATCAGCGTCAATGCCCACGCGCTGGCGCGCTACGCCGCGCTGTGCCAGGCCGCGCAGATCGTGCCGATCGTCGAGCCGGAGGTGCTGATGGATGGTGATCACGACATCGAGCGCTGCTATGAGGTGACGCAACGCGTGCTCGACGCGACGTTTCAGGAGTTGCGCGTGCAGCGCGTGGCGCTCGAAGGCATGGTGCTGAAGCCGAACATGGCGATCTCTGGCAAGAAGTGCGCAAAGCAGGCTCCCGTCGAGGAAGTCGCGGAGAAGACGATACGGCTGCTGAAGGCCTGCGTGCCGGCGGCGGTGCCCGGCATCGCTTTCCTCTCCGGCGGCCAGTCCGACGAGGAGGCGACCGCGCATCTCAACGCCATGCACAAGCTCGGCCCGCTGCCCTGGGACCTGTCCTTCTCCTACGGCCGCGCGCTGCAGGCCGCGCCGCAGAAGGCCTGGTCCGGCAAGGCCGAGAACGTCGCGGCCGGCCAGCGCGCCTTCAGCCATCGCGCGCGGATGAACGGCCTTGCTTCCAAGGGCGAATGGCAAAGCAGCCTGGAACAGAAGGCAGCCTAGATCTTGTCGAACAAACCGCCTCCGCCGCGCCCGGCGCCGCGCCTTTATCTTGCGACGCCGGTCGTCGATGATCCAGCATCGCTGATCGCCGAGCTGCCGGCCCTGCTCGCCTCCGCCGACGTCGCCGCCGTGCTGCTGCGGCTGAAGGAGACCGATCAGCGCACCATGATCTCGCGCATCAAGGCGTTGGCGCCGCCGGTGCAGAAGGCAGGCGCAGCACTCCTCGTCGACGGCCATCCTGAAATCGTCGCACGCGGCGGCGCTGACGGCGCGCACCTCACCGGCCTTGCGGCGCTGGAAGAGGCGGCGCCCTCGCTCAAGCCCGATCGCATCGCCGGCGTCGGCGGGCTTGCCACGCGCCACGATTCCATGAGCGCGGGCGAGATGGGTGCCGACTATGTGTTGTTCGGCGAGCCCGACGCGAAGGGCCAGCGACCGTCATCCCAGGCCATCGCCGAGCGGCTGGACTGGTGGGCGGAACTGTTCGAGCCGCCCTGCGTCGGCTTTGCGACGTCGCTGGAGGAGGCTCACGATTTCGCCGCCAGCGGCGCCGATTTCGTGCTGGTCGGCGACTTCATCTGGGCCGATCCGCGCGGGCCCAAGGCTGCGCTGATCGAGGTCGATGCTGCTATCAAGAAGGCCCATGCGACGGCGCCGGCTGGCCAAAATCCTGCGGGTCAGGAGCACGGCTAGCGCCCGACATGAAGCTCCCATGCATCACCATGCTGGCCACGCTGCTGCTCACGGCGCCCGCGGCCGCGCAGCTGCAGATCACCCCGCCGCCCGCCACGCCGACCGCCCCCGCCGAAAAGCAGAAGCAGAAGCCGCACACGATCACCAAGAAGAAGGAGGCCGCGCCCGCGCCGAAACCTTCGGCCTCTCCCAAGCCGTCCCCCTCGCCCAAGCCGGCCGCGACCGTGATTCCCGCGCCGCCGACCGACGATCCCAATGTCGATCTGGTGTTCGGCGCCTATCAGCGCGGCCAGTACAAGACGGCATTCGAGCTCGCCACGGCGCGCGCACAAGCCGGCGATCCCAAGGCGATGACCATGCTTGGCGAGCTCTATTCCAACGCCATGGGCATCCGGCGCGACTACGTCAAGGCCGCCGAATGGTACAAGCGCGCCTCCGATTCCGGCGACCGCGAGGCGATGTTCGCGCTCGCCATGCTGCGCATTTCCGGCCGCGGCGGCCCGGTCGACAAGAACGAGGCGGTCAAGCTGATGGCGTCCGCCGCCAAGCTCGGCGAACCCAAGGCGGCCTATAACCTCGCCTTGCTCTATCTGGACGGCCAGACGCTGCCGCAGGACGTCCGGCGCTCCGCGGAGCTGCTGCGCCAGGCCGCCGATGCAGGCCTGCCCGAAGCGCAATACGCGCTCGCAACCTTCTACAAGGAAGGCACCGGTGTGCCGAAGGACCCGGAACGCGCGGTGCGGCTGCTCCAGGCAGCCTCGCTCGCCGACAATGTCGATGCCGAGGTCGAATATGCGATCGCGATGTTCAACGGCACCGGCACGCCGAAGAACCAGCCGGCTGCCGTCGCGTTGCTCCGCAAGGCCTCCCGCCAGGGCAACGCGATCGCGCAGAACCGGCTGGCATGGGTGCTGATCAACGGCGTGGGCACATCCATGGACAAGGTCGAGGGATTCAAATGGCACCTGGTGGCCAAAACGGCCGGCAAGGGCGACCCCGAGCTCGACAAACAATTGTCCGACCTGCCGGCCGAGGAGCGGGCCAAGGCGGAGGCCGCCGCCAGGAAATGGCTCGGGACCAAATGACTTGACGCGGGCCCCCTCACGGGGCACCCAGTCCCTCAAACAGGCGTGTTTCTGCGCCCATCCCCCCGATCAAGACCCAGAGCTCATGCTGTATTCCGCCACTATCAATGTCATGGTCAAGGCCGCGCGCCGCGCCGGCCGCAGCCTCAAGCGCGATCTCGGCGAGATCGAGCATCTCCAGGTCTCGCTGAAGGGGCCGGCGAATTTCGTCTCGCTCGCCGACAAGCGCGCCGAGGAGATCCTGTACCAGGACCTCGCCAAGGCCCGGCCCGGCTACGGCTTCATCGGCGAAGAGGGCGGCACGCGCGAGGGCAGCGACAAGAGCCACACCTGGATCGTCGATCCCTTGGACGGCACCACCAACTTCCTGCACGGCATCCCGCAATTCGCGATCTCGATCGGCCTCGCCCGCGAGGGCACGGTGATCGCCGGCGTGATCTACAACCCCGCCAATGACGAGCTCTACATTGCCGAGCGCGGCAAGGGCGCCTTCCTCAACGACCAGCGCCTGCGCGTCGCCGGCCGCCGCCAGCTCAACGAATGCGTGGTGGCCTGCGGCCTGCCCCATATCGGCCGCGGCGATCACGAGGAATTCCGCCGCGAGATGACCGCGATCCAGGACCGCGTCGCGGGCCTGCGTCGTTTCGGCGCCGCCTCGCTCGACCTCGCCTTCGTCGCCGCCGGCCGCCTCGACGGCTACTGGGAGCGGAATCTGCAATCCTGGGACATCGCGGCCGGGCAGATCATGGTCAAGGAAGCGGGCGGCACAGTGAGCGACATCGACACGCCTGGCGATGCGCTGACGACGGGGCACGTCGTGTGCGGCAATGAGTTCGTGCACGGGGAGCTGGTGAAGATTTTGCGGAAGCCGGCGTAGGGCGAAAGCTCGCGCTCCACACTCCGCTGTCATCGTCCGCGGAGGCGGACGATCCAGTAATCACTGGCGTCTCGATTCAATCACAACCGCCGCGGCGTACTGGATGCCCCGCCTTCGCGGGGCATGACGGTTGCCTTAAAGCTTCACCCGCGCCGGCGGTCCGTACGCCTCGCCTTCCCTCGCCGCTGCCGGCTCCCGATCCCCGCCCAGCACGCGCTGCACCGAGACGAAGAACACCGGCACCATCAACAGCGCCAGGATCACCACCGCGATCATGCCGCCCATCACGATGCTGCCGAGCGCTTGCTGGCTGGCGCCGCCGGCGCCGTGGGCGATGGCCATCGGCAGCACGCCGCAGATGAAGGCGAGGCCGGTCATCAGGATCGGGCGGAAGCGCAGGCGGCAGGCCTCGATGGTGGCTTCCACCAGCGGCTTGCCTTCTTTGCGCAGATCCTTGGCGAACTCGATGATCAGGATCGCGTCCTTCGCAGCCAAGCCGATGATGGTGATCAGGCCGACGGTGAAGTAGACGTCGTTGGGCAGGCTCCGCAGCGTCGCTGCGGCAACTGCGCCGACGATGCCGAGCGGCACGGTCAGCAGCACCGCGAGCGGAATGGTCCAGCTCTCGTAGAGTGCGGCCAGACACAGGAACACCACGAACACGGAGAGCGCGAGCAGGAACGGCGCCTGCGAGCCCGACAGCTTCTCCTGCAGCGATTGCCCGGTCCATTCAAAGCCGAAGCCGCGCGGCAATCGGTCGGCAAGCCGCTCCATCTCGGCGATGGCATCACCCGAGGTGAAGCCGGGCCTGGCTTCGCCGGAGATGCGCACCGCCGGATAATAGTTGAAACCGGCGATCTGCGTCGGCCCGCGCGCCCATTCCACCGTCGCAAAGGACGAGAACGGCACCAGCTGGCCGCGGCTGTTCTTGACGTTGTAGTTGAGGATGTCCTCGGTCCGCATGCGGTCGCGGGCATCGGCCTGCACCACGACGCGCTGCATGCGGCCGCGGTTCGGGAAGTCGTTGATGTAGTTCGAGCCGAGATTGGTCGAGATGGTGTTGTTGATGTCCTCGAAGGTGACGCCGAAGGCGCCCGCCTTCTCGCGGTCGATCACGAGATTGACCACGCCGGCCTCGGGCAGGCCTTCGATATAGACCTTCTGCAGCACCGGGCTCGCATTGGCCTCCGCGATCAGCTGGTCCGCGGCGCGCATCAATTGCTGATAGCCCTTCTGGCCCCGGTCCTGGAGGCGGAACGAGAAGCCGGAGGAGTTGCCGAGATTGTCGATCGGCGGCGGCTGCAGCGCCGAGATCTTGGCGTCGCGGATCGATGAGAGATCGCGGTTGATATCGTTGACGATGGCCGAGGCCGAGTCCTTCGGCCCGCGCTCCGACCAGTCCTTCAAGGTGATGAAGGCCTGCGCGGTATTCATGCCCTGGCCGGAGAAGCTGAAGCCGGTGAGGAAGGTGACGTCCTTCACGCCCGGCCGTGCGGCAAGATATTTTTCGACCTTCTCGATCACGGCCTCGGTGCGGGGATAGGACGAATCCGACGGCGTCTGCACGTCGGTGGTGACGAAGCCCTGGTCGTCGACGGGCAGGAAGCCGCCGGGCAAATTGACGAAGGCCCAGGACAGGCCGACCAGCAGCGCGGCATAGACCAGCATCAAGCGGCCGGTGCGCTTCAGCGAGAAGCCGACGGTGCTGGAATAGCGTTCCTTGCCGCCTTCGAGCATGCGGTTGAACCAGCCGAACACACCCCGCCTGGCATGACCGTGGCCGGCCGCGACGGGCTTGAGCAGGGTCGCGCACAGCGCCGGCGTCAGCGACAGCGCCAGGAAGGCGGAGAAGCCGATCGCGGCGACCATGGTGACGGAGAACTGGCGGTAGATGATGCCGACCGAGCCCGGGAAGAACGCCATCGGCACGAACACCGCCATCAGCACCAAGGTGATGCCGATGATGGCGCCGGTGATCTGCGACATGGCTTTCCGCGTCGCCTCCTTCGGCGAGAGGCCTTCCTCGGCCATGATGCGCTCGACGTTCTCCACCACGACGATGGCGTCGTCGACGAGGATGCCGACCGCGAGCACCATGCCGAACATCGAGAGCATGTTGATGGAGTAGCCGGCGAGCAGCAGCGTGGAACAGGCCCCCAGCAGCGCCACCGGCACCACGATGGTCGGAATGATGGTGTAGCGGATGTTCTGCAGGAACAGGAACATCACCACGAACACCAGCACCACGGCTTCGACCAGCGTCGACAGCACCTTCTTGATCGAGGCCTCGACCACGGGCGTGATGTTGTAGGGGATCTCGTAGGTGATGTTGGCCGGGAAGAAGCGCGACAGCTCCTTCATCTTGGCTTCGACCGCGCTCGCGGTCGCCAGCGCGTTGCCGGTCGGCGACATCAGCACCGACAGACCCGCAGTCGGCTTGCCGTTGAGGCGCGTGTTGAACTGGTAGCTGAGGCCGCCGACCTCGATGCGCGCGACGTCGCGCAGGCGCACGGTCGAGCCGTCGGCATTGGCACGCAGAATGATGGCGCCGAACTCCTCCGGGGAGGAGAGCTGACCCTTGACCAGCACCAGCGCGGAGGTGCGTTGGCTGGACGTCGACGGCTCGGCACCGATGCTGCCCGAGGCGACCTGCGCGTTCTGCGCGGCGATCGCCTTGTTGACGTCGTCGGCGGTCAGCCCATAGCCGACGAGCTTGGCCGGATCGACCCAGACGCGAAGTGAGCGCTCGGTCGAATATAGCGTGGCGCGGCCGACGCCGGGAATGCGGCGGATCTCGCCGAGCACGTTGCGGATCATGAAGTCGCCGAGACCGACCTCATCCAGGCTGCCGTCGGTCGAGTTCAGCGTGATGATCTGAAGCACCGCGCTGGAGGCTTCCTCGATCAGGATGCCCTGCTGCATCACCGCGCGCGGCAGGCGCGCCTCGACGCGCTTGATGCGGTTTTGCACCTCGACGGAGGCGGCGCTGGTATCAGTACCCGGCTGGAAATTGGCGATGATCTCGACCTGACCGAGCGAGTCGCTGGTCGATTCGAAGTTGAGGATGTTGGCGGCGCCGTTGAGCTCCTCCTCGATCAGCCGCGTGACGCTGTTGTAGAGGTTTTCCGGCGAGGCGCCGGGATAGCTGGTCGAGACCGAGATCGAGGGCGGCGCGATGATCGGATATTGCGCGATCGGCAGCAGCGGCACCGCGATCGCACCGATCAAGCAGATGAACAGCGCGACCACCCAGGCGAAGATCGGCCTGTCGATGAAGAAGCTCGGCATAGCGCGTTACCGCGTGAGCTTAAGGGCGTGCCGGTTGTCCGCGGTTGCGTCCGCCTCCGACCAGGATTGCGGCTTGACCTTGTCGCCGGCCGCGAACTTCTGGAAACCTTCGACCACGACCTTGTCGCCGGCCTTCAGGCCCTCGGTGACGAACCAGAGTCCGTCCTGCACCGAGCCGGCGCGCACCGCCTGCACGGCGATGTGGTTGTCGTCCTTGACCACGAACACCTCGCTACCGCCGCCGCCATTGCGCTGGATCGCCTGCTGCGGCACCGCGATCGCATCGGAATCGAGGCCCTGGTCGATGCGGACGCGGACATACATGCCGGGCAGCAGTTCGCGCTTGGGATTGGGGAACTCGCCGCGCAACGTCACCTGCCCGGTGTGGGCGTCGACCTTGGCGTCGGAGAACAGCAGCTTGCCGTCGAGCGAATAGATGGTGTTGTCGTCGAGCACCAGGCGCACCTTGGCGGCATCGGCGGCGATGCGCTCGAGGTCGCCGGACTCGAAGGCGCGGCGGAGCTGGTTGAGCTCGGTCACCGACTGGGTGAAGTCGGCATAGATCGGATCGAGCTGCTGGATGGTGGCGAGGTTGGTCTCATTCTGCACGGCGAGTGCGCCCTCGCTGACCAGCGCCGCCCCGACCACGCCGTCGATCGGCGCGCGCACGGTGGCATAATCGAGATTGAGCTTGGCGCGCGCGAGCTCGGCCTTGCGGCCCTCGACCTCGGCATGAGCCTGGCGCTCGGCTGCGATCGCCTTCTCGTTCTCGGCTTCCGGGGCAGCACGATCCTTGGTGAGGGTGGCGATACGATGCGCCTGCTGTTTGGCCTGCATCAACGCCGCATCGGCCTTGGCAAGTGCGGCCTCATTGGCCATCACCTCGACCTCGAACGGACGCGGATCGATGCGGTAAAGCGGATCGCCCGCCTTCACCTCGCTGCCCTGGCGGAATAGACGCTCGACCACGATGCCGGACACGCGCGGCCGCACGTCGGAGACCCGCGTCGGTGCGATGCGGCCCGGCAGCTCACGAACCACGGCGCGGGACTGCGGCTTGACGACGACGATGCTGACGTCAGGGGCGGCCGGCTGGGCGGCGGACACGGCGGAGCTGGATTCCTCGCAAGCACCCAGCAGCGGCGCAAGGGCCGCGAGCATCATTGCAACGCATGCCGATCGCGCGCGAAGTCCTGACATGAAGTGGGGTGCCCCGATGTTGTTTAAACTAACCACGCTCCGCGCGGGCCCGTTCTGGGTCGCTACACGCGGCTGATGCCGTCAAAATAGAGTCGCAGTGCTGCGACGCAACGCATGTTGCGGGCGGCTCATTGTCACACGCTGTATCCCGTTGAGTTCAGAGGATTTTTGTAGACTCACCTGATTGTGAGTCGGGTTCCATCGCCGCGTGCTGCGACGGAACATCGCAATCACGCGGCGGCCTTGATGCGATAGCGGCACTGGCTCGCCAATTTCGAGGCGCATCGGTGCCGTCGGCGGTGCGAAATCGGCGCATCCGGCGCTTTTTTTGGGCTGGCGCTGTGCCATAGTGCGGCCCGCAATCAAGCTTCGTAACGGATGATACCGGCATGCGGTCTGGCACTTCCCGCTCCACCATGGATATCGAGTACACCAAACTGTCCTCGCCCAGCGTCTTCCTGGTGCGGATGCTGGTCTTCCTGGTGCTGTGCACGCTGGTGGGCGTGGTGCTCTACAAGCAGATCATCCAGGCCTTCTTCGCCAATCCCGGACTCAACGCTCTGATCGGGGCGGTGCTGTTCATCGGCATCGTGCTGGCCTTCCGCCAGGTCATCCGGCTCTATCCCGAAGTCTCCTGGGTCAACAATTTCCGTATCGCCGATCCTGGCCTGGCACCGGCCCGCCACCCCAGGCTGCTGGCGCCGATGGCGGCAATCCTGGGCGGCGAGCGCTTTGGGCGGATGACCATCACCCAGACCACCATGCGGCACCTGCTCGATTCGATCGCGACCCGGCTGGATGAGGCCCGCGACATCTCGCGCTACATGACCGGGCTCCTGGTCTTCCTCGGCCTGCTCGGCACCTTCTGGGGCCTGATCGAGACGGTGGGCTCGGTCGGCAAGGTGATCGACGGGCTCAAGGTCGGCGGCGATGCCGGCTCCCTGTTCGACACGCTGAAGGAGGGCCTCGCCGCCCCGCTCGGCGGCATGGGCATCTCGTTCTCCAGCTCGCTGTTCGGCCTTGCCGGCTCGCTGATCCTCGGCTTCCTCGATTTGCAATCGAGCCAGGCGCAGAACCGCTTCTACACCGACCTCGAAGACTGGCTCGCCAGCACCGTGCGCGAATATGGCAACGGCGAGGCGCCTGTCGCCTCCGGCGGCGGCGTTGCCGGCGGCGAGCTCCAGGCCGCGGTCGAGCGGCTGCGCTCCGTGCTCGAGGAAGGCAGCGCCAGCCGCGGCACCACGGCGGCGATGGCGAGCCTTGCCGAAGCGATCCAGGCGCTGGTCTCGCACATGCGCACCGAGCAGCAGATGATCCGCGAATGGGCCGACGGCCAGGGCGAGCAGAACCGCGAGATCCGGCGCCTGCTGGAGCGGATCGCGCGCCAGCCCGAGAAGAGCTGAGCAGCAATGGAGAGGACGTGCCCCGGACGCAGCGCAGCACGCAGTGATGCGCTGCCGAGCCGGGGCCCAGAATCTTCTACCCAACGCTGGGTCCCGGCTCTGCGCAGCAGCGTTGCACGCTGCAGCGCGTCCGGGACACAAGAGAGACGGAGACGAAAATGGCTCTAGCGCGCGGCCGCCGCAACGAAGGCGCTTTCAACTACTGGCCCGGCTTCGTCGACGCGTTGTCGACGCTGGTGCTGTCGATCGTGTTCCTGCTGTCGGTGTTCCTGGTGGTGCAGTTCTTCCTGTCGCAGGAGGTCACCGGCAAGGACAAGGCGCTGGAGCAGCTCAACGCCAAGATCGCGCAGCTCAACGAGCTGCTGTCGCTGGAGAAGCTCGGCAAGCTCTCGCTCGACGACCAGGTCTCGCAGTTGAAAGCGGGCCTCGCCTCGGCCGAGTCCGAGCGCGACCGCGTCAAGGGTCTCTATGAGGGCTTAGCCGCCGCCGGCAGCGACGCGCAAGGCAAGACCGCCGAGCTCGGCAAGGCGCTGGATTCGGAGAAAGCGGTCTCGGCGCGGGCGCTGGCGCAGATCGAGGTGCTGAACCAGCAGATCAGCGCGCTCCGCCGGCAATTGGCGGCGCTGGAAGAGGCGCTCGATGCCAGCGAGAAGCGCGACAAGGAATCGCAAAATCGAATTGCCGATCTGGGCTCCCGCTTGAACGTTGCTTTGGCGCAGCGCGTGCAGGAATTGTCGCGCTACCGCTCGGAATTCTTCGGCCGGCTGCGCGCCATCCTCGGCAACCGCCCCGACATCCGCATCGTCGGCGACCGCTTCGTGTTCCAGTCCGAAGTGTTCTTCGACACCGGCCAGGCGACGCTGCTGCCCGAGGGCCGCGCCGAGCTCGACACGCTGGCGACCGCGCTGATCGAGCTCGACAAGAAGATCCCGAGCGAGATCCCCTGGGTGCTGCGCGTCGACGGCCATACCGATGTGCGCCCGGTGAGCGGCGCGAACTTCAAGTCGAACTGGGACCTGTCCGCGGCACGCTCGATCTCGGTGGTGCAATATCTGATCTCGCTCGGCGTGCCGGCCCAGCGCCTGGTCGCGGCCGGTTTCGGCGAATTCCAGCCGCTCGATACTGGCAACACCGAGGAAGCCTACAAGCGCAACCGCCGCATCGAGTTGAAGCTGACGGAGCGGTAGTGGTGTCAGATACACCTCAGCTCGTCATTGCCGGGCTTGTCCCGGCCATCCATCAAGAAGGATTTTTTCGAAATAGATGGATGGCCGGGCATAGGCGAGCGGAAGCGACGCCGTCCTTCGAACGGCTATGCCCGGCCATGACGAGTGTATCCCGATGATCCATCTCCGCCCCTATTGCGCCGAGGACGAAGCCGCTGCGATCGACCTCTGGCATCGCACCTGGCAGCAGGCCTATCCGCAGATCGACTTCGCCGCGCGGCTGGACTGGTGGCGCGAGCGCTGGCTGAGGGATCTGGTGCCGAAGGCCTCGATTGTGGTGGCGGAACAGGACGATGCGCTGGTCGGTTTCGTCACGATCGATGGCGAAGGCTATCTCGATCAGCTCGTCGTCGATCCCGTCCATTGGGGTTCGGATGCAGCAAGGCTGCTGGTGGATGAGGCCAAGCGCCTGTCCCCTTCGGGCGTCACGCTGCTCGTCAACAAGGACAATGCCCGCGCCATCCGCTTCTACGAGCGCAACGGCTTTGCCCATGCCGGCGACGACGTGAACCCGACCTCGGGGCGGCCGGTGCTGAAGATGGTGTGGCGGGCGTGAGGCCTGTCACGGTTGGATCCGGGGCTGTCTGCTAGTCGTTGGTGCCAGAGCAGCGATCACCAGCAGATGGAGACGATCGATGAAGCTGCGCGACCTGGCTCAGGGCGCTTCGGTCTTTCTGAGCGTCATGCTCGCCGGATATGTGTCAACGAGATATGTCGACCAGCGCTTCGCATCGCGCGAGACGACGCCTGCGCCTGCTCCGACGAACGCCCCTGCCCCATCGGCCTGCGTAGGCGAGGACGGCAGCTGGAAGAACTGGCCATGGCCGAATGTGCCGGCGCTCTCGCCGAAGTGCAAATAACGTCCGTACGCGAAGCTTCCGGCATAAACTCAACTGTCATTCCCCGCGGAGGCGGGGAATCCAGTACGCCGCGGCTTCTCGATTGATCACGACTGTCTCGGAGTACTGGATCGCCCGCCTGCGCGGGCGATGACACCGTCGTTGTGGTGACGATCGAAACGCCTCACGCCCCCTCGAACTGCAACCGCGCCAGCCGCGCATAGAGCCCGTTCTTCGCCACGAGCTCGGCATGCGTGCCCTGCTCGACGATCCGGCCCTGCTCCATCACCAGGATGCGGTCGCAGGAGAGCACGGTGGCGAGGCGATGCGCGATCACCAGCGTGGTGCGGTGACGCATCAATTCCTCCAGCGCGGTCTGCACCAGCGTCTCGCTTTCGGCGTCGAGCGCGGAGGTCGCTTCATCAAGCAGCAAGAGCGGCGCGTCGCGCAGGATGGCGCGCGCGATCGCGATGCGCTGGCGCTGGCCGCCGGAGAGCGTCACGCCGCGCTCGCCGAGCGCCGTCTCGAAACCTTCGGGCAGGCGGCGGATGAACTCGGCGGCATGCGCCAGCTCGGCGGCACGCTCGACCTCGACATCGGTCGCATCGGGCCGGCCGAAGCGGATGTTCTCGCGGGCGGTCGCCGCGAACACCACCGAGTCCTGCGGCACCAGCGCGATGTGGGCGCGGAAATCGCCGGGGTCGGCGGCTTTGACCGGCACGCCGTCGAGCGCGATCGTCCCGTTGCTCGGATCGTAGAAGCGCAGCAGCAGATGAAAGATCGTGCTCTTGCCGGCACCGGAGGGACCGACGATCGCGACCTTCTCGCCGGGGCGCACCGTGAACGACACGGCGTCGAGCACCTTGACGTCGGCCCGCGCCGGATAGGCGAAGCTGACCTGATCGAAGCCGACCTCGCCGCGCGCCGGCACCGGCAGCGCGAGCGGCGCCGCGGGCGCGGTGATCTCGGGCGTCACATGCAGGATCTCGAACAGGCGCTCGGCCGCGCCTGATGCCGCCGAGACCTCGCCCCAGACCTCGCTGAGCTGGCCGAGGCCCGCCGCGGCGAACACCGCATAAAGCACGAACTGACCGAGCCGGCCCGGCGTGATCGCGCCGGAGAGCACGTCATGCGAGCCGATCCAGAGGATGGCGACCACGCTCGCGAACACGATGAAGATGATGATGGCCGTGAGCACGGCGCGGGCCTGGGTCGAGGTGCGCGCGGCTTCATAGGCCTGCTCGACCTCGCCGCCGAAACGCTTCTCGGCAAATCGCTCGCTGGTATAGGCCTGCACGGTGCGGATCGCGCCGACCAGCTCGCCGGCATAGGCCGAAGCCTCGGCGAGCGTGTCCTGCGCATTGCGCGACAGGCGTCGCACCCAGCGCCCGAACGCCACCAGCGGCAGCACGATCAAGGGAATGGCCAGCAGCACGAAGCCCGACAGCTTCGGGCTCGTGATCACCATCATCGCCGCCGCGCCGAGGAACATCATCAAATTGCGCAGCGCGATCGAGACGGAGGCGCCGACGGCCGATTTGAGCTGGGTGGTGTCGGCGGTGAGCCGCGAGATCAATTCGCCACTGCGCGCGGAATCGAAGAAGGCGGGAGAGAGCGACAGCAGATGGGCGAACACGTCGCGCCGGAGATCGGCGACGATGCGTTCGCCGATCGTCATCACGAGGTAGTAGCGCGCCGCGCTCGCCAGCGCGAGCACGCCGACCACCGCGAGCATCACCGAGAAGTAGCTGTTGATCAGCTCGATGCCCTCGGGCGTCAGGCCGAAATCGATCATCCTGCGCACCGCGACCGGCACCAGCAGCGTCGTCAGTGCGGCGATCGTGAGCGCGACGAAGGCCAGCGCCGCGCGGCCGCGATAGCGGCTCACATAGGGCGCGAGCGCAAGCAGCGGCCGCAGCTTCGCGCGGCCCTTGGCGGGCTCTTCGATCAGCTCGGCCTCGAGCGACGGGATGTCCGCGGAGTTCATTGCAGGCCGTTCGACATGCTGGTCATCAAGCCGTTCCACTGCGCTCATGATATCCGACCCGTTGCGTTGGTTTGCTCCCAATAGGCTGGTGCAGGGGTAGTGGCAAATCCGGGAAGTCCCTTAGGGGCAAACCCGGTTCATCAAGCCCGGCATGGCTTGTTTTGCGGGGTTTCGTGAGGTATAGAGCCGGCCAAATCCGTCATTCGCTAGCCACCCAAGAAGGCGCCGGAGCGCCGAGGAATTGCCATGAAAGCCGAAATTCATCCGGATTATCATACGATTAAGGTCGTCATGACCGACGGAACCGAGTACCTCACCCGCTCGACCTGGGGCAAGGAAGGCGACACGCTGAACCTCGATATCGACCCGAAGTCGCACCCGGCCTGGACCGGCGGCTCCGCCCAGATCATGGACCGCGGCGGCCGCGTCTCGCGCTTCCAGAAGAAGTTTTCGGGCTTCCTCAAAAAGGATTGAGCCGCCCGCAAGGCCGAAACGAAGAACGCCCCTGGAGAACCGGGGGCGTTTTTGTTTTCTAGACCCGTCATCCTGAGGCGCCGGAGCAAAGCGGAGGCCTCGAAGGATGAACGGCCGAGGTGCAGCAGCCGGGCCGTCGCCCTTCGAGGCTCGCCGAAGAGGCGAGCACCTCAGGGTGACGGTTCAACATAGAGTGCGCGGATTCGACCCTACCGCTCGAACGCGGCCTTCAGCGCGTTGAGGTGCGGCACCAGCGGGTTGCCGATCGCGACGTGCTCGGCCGGCGGGGTATGGATCGTGCTGTCGAGGCGGCGTACGCGGGTCTGCAGGCTCATCGAGCGATGGATCAGGTCCTGGAGCTGCGCCGGCAGCTTCTCGATGGTGTCGACGGGGCCGGGATCGGCGGCGGTGAGCTTGACCTTGGTCTTCTCGCGGTTGGCCTGCATCAGCGTCATCTCGCCTTCCTTGACCGCGCGGTGCAGCAGCAGCCAGGACGCAAGCTGCATCAGGCGCGTGGTGAGACGCATGCTCTCGGTCGCATAGGTGAGGCTGACGGCGCGGTCGAGCGCCTTGGCCTCGACGCGGCCGGCGCCGTCGAGATAGGCGGCGGTTTCCTCGACGAGGTCCATGCCCTCACGGAACAGGTTGCCGAACGCCGCAGAATTGGTGAACCGCTCGCTGAGTTGAACGAGAGCGCCCTCGGCCTGCAAACGTTCCATGGTTAACGCCTCTTACGCAACTGTTTGACTGTCCGGCTTTGGCGCCGGCTTATGATGAACAAATCATTGCGCGCTGGAAGCGCGGAGTCCAGTGACAAGCGCGGATATGGTTTCCGCGGGTCATTCCTCGGAATGCAACTGTGGTGAGAGCAAAAAAAGAGCCGCCGGAGACCGGCGGCTTTGAAAGTTGATAACAGGGAGGCGTCAAACAGAGTGGACAGGAGCCACTCGGTGTCCAAACGAGGACAGTTCCGGTCATAAACCCGAAAGCTTAATCTGAAGTAAACGAGCTAATTTTTTGAGGGTTCGTTAGCCATGTCGGCCAGCGGCCGAGTGCGTTGCGGAACAATCTCGCAGTCGTCGCACCGGCCTGACCAGGCCACCGAGCATGGTGCACGAGCTGGCGCGACACATTCCGCTGTCGTCCCGGACAAGCGTAAGCGCCGATCCGGGACCCATAGCCCCAGGCGGATGTGGTGACGGGACTTGGAGTTGCCGGCTTCGCGCGACAATCTGGGTATGGGTCCCGGATCCGCGCGCGCTTGGGGCGCGCTTGTCCGGGACGACGGTCGTCGTGTGGCTTACGACTTGAAAATGCTGTTCGCCGCATCGCGCGAGGCGCGCTTTTTGGTGGCGGCTTCTTCCAGCCTTGCGATCTCGGCCTTGAGCAGCGCGACGCGCTCGGTCAGTTCCTCGACCGACAAGAGTGAGAGATCCTGGCCGATGTCGTGCGTTATCTTCTTGCGCGGGCGGTCGTCGTCTTCGATCGGCATCCTCGTTCCTCCTGCGTTCGCGCCTGTCACATGGCTGAGGCGGTTGCAAGCCTGCACCGCGCTGGCTAAGCAAGGGCCTCGTTGCATCCCGCACCTTTGCTCAAGGACACATCATGGACAAGCTGCCCGCGCAAATGACCGTGGTCGCCATCTCCAAGCCTGGCGGACCGGAGGTGCTGGTGCCGGAACAACGTCCCGTGCCGCAGCCCGGGCCCGACGAGATCCTGGTCAAGGTGATGGCCGCCGGCGTGAACAGGCCCGACGTCGCGCAGCGCTCCGGCGCCTATCCGCCGCCGCCCGGCGCCAGCGACCTGCCGGGACTCGAGATCGCCGGTGAAGTGGTCGCGGTCGGCAGCAATGCCAAGCGGCACAAGGTCGGCGACAAGGTGATGTCGCTGGTCGCCGGCGGCGGCTATGCGCAGTACTGCATCGCCCAGGACGCCCAGGCGATGAGCGTGCCGCCGGCACTGTCGATCAAGGAGGCCGGCGCGCTGCCGGAAACCCTGATGACGGTCTGGCACAATGTGTTCGAGCGCGGCGGGCTGAAGGCCGGCGAGACGCTGCTGATCCATGGCGGCTCCTCCGGCATCGGCACCATGGCAATCCAGCTCGCGAAAGCATTCGGCGCGAAGGTGTTCGTCACGGTGGGCTCGCAGGACAAGATCGACGCCTGCCTCAGGCTGGGTGCCGACCGCGCCATCAACTACAAGACCGAAGACTTCGTCGCCGTGGTCAAGGAAGAGACCAACAAGGCCGGCGTCAACCTGATCCTCGACATGGTCGCCGGCGACTATGTCGATCGCAACTACGATGCCGCGGCGGTCGACGGTCGCATCGTCCAGATCGCGACCCTCAACGGCCCCAAGGTCAGCGTCAACATCGCCAAGGTGATGGTCAAGCGCCTGACCCATACCGGCTCGACGCTGCGCCCCCGTAGTAATGCGGACAAGGCGGCGATGGTGGCCGCGATCGAGGAGAAAGTGATGCCGCTTTTGCGCGAAGGCCGCATCAAGCCGGTGATGGACAGCAGTTTCCCGCTGGAAAAGGCGGCGGACGCCCATCGGCGCATGGAGACGAGCGCACATATTGGCAAAATTGTGTTGGAGGCCTAGGCCACCGACCCACAGGCCAAGCCGGAAACCCTTTGATTTTCCTCGCTTTCGTGGCATCTATCGCGATGCACCGAACCACTTTGGTCCGGTCGGACCTCGCCTTCTAGATTCGCCTTGCACTGAAGAGTTTGCGTCGAACGCGGAGAACTGACCTTGCGTCTGATCAGGTGCCTCGCGCCCATCGCGCTGGGCCTCATGATGCTCGTTGCCGCGTCTCCCGCGCGCGCGCTGGACGCCGTCAGCGTCCGCAGCGACGCGCCCGCGATCGACCTCACCGGCGTGCTCGAGCATCAGCGCAGCGATGCCGACCGCATCCAGGTCTCCACCGCGCCCGGAACCGACGGCATCGTCCGCCGCATCGAGGTGCGCGCCCGCGAAGGCGGCCAGAACTGGGTGGTGTTCGCGCTCGCCAACAACACCGACGACCAGCTCGACCGCCTGATCGTCGCCCCGCATTACCGCATCGTCTCCTCAGGGTTGCTATGGCCCGACCTCGGGCTGTCGCGCATCGCGACCATCACGCCTTCGATCGGCGATCGGCCGGAACGGCAGGAAAGTGCCACCGCCGACGTGTTCCGCATCACGCTCGATCCGGGTGCCGTGGTCACCTTCGTTGCGGAGCTGCGCACCGACAAGCTGCCGCAGCTGTATCTGTGGGAGCCGGAAGCCTACAAGGACAAGGTCAACTCGTTCACGCTCTACCAGGGCATCGTGATCGGCATCTCCGGCCTGCTTGCGCTGGTGCTGACCATCCTGTTCGTGGTGAAGGGCAGCATCATGTTCCCGGCGGCCGCGGCGCTGGCCTGGGCGGTGCTGGTCTATATCGGGGTCGATTTCGGCTTCTGGGGCAAGGTGCTCGACATGTCGAACAACGCCGAGCGCATCTGGCGCGCGGCGGGTGAGGCGATCCTGGCGGCAACGCTGCTGGTGTTCCTGTTTGCCTATCTCAATCTCAGTCGATGGCATGTGCGCTATTCGCACATCACAGTCGGTTGGCTGGCGTTCCTGGGATCTCTCGTCGCACTCGCGCTGTTCGATCCGGCCGTCGCCTCCGGCATCGCACGCATCTCTCTGGTGCTGATCGCCTTCGCCGGCTTCGCCCTGATCGTCTATCTCTCCACTCACGGCTTCGACCGCGCCGTGCTCCTGATCCCGACCTGGTTCCTGCTGGTGGTCTGGGTGGTCGCGGCCGGCATGACGGTCGCGGGCTCCGTCACCAACGACATCGTCGGCCCTGCCCTGCTCGGCGGCCTCGTGCTGATCGTGATGCTGATCGGCTTCACGGTGATGCAGCACGCCTTCGCCGGCGGCGGCGCCACCACCGGCGTCGTCTCCGACATCGAGCGGCGCGCGCTGGCGCTGGCCGGCTCCGGCGATCTGATCTGGGACTGGGACGTCTCCGCCGACAAGGTGTTCACCAGCCCCGAGACCGAAGCCCTGCTGGGACTGAAGCGCGGCACGCTGGAAGGCCCGGCGGCCTCCTGGCTCGAAGTGCTGCACCCGCTCGACCAGGACCGTTTCCGCGCCGCGCTCGACAGCGTGCTCGACCAGCGCCGCGGCCGGCTGGTGCAGGATTTCCGCCTGCGCACGCCGGACGGCCATTTCATGTGGTTCGCGCTGAAGGCGCGCCCCGTGGTCGGCTCCGACGGCGAGGTCTCGCGCGTGGTCGGCACGCTCACCGACGTCACCGAGCTGCGCAACGCCGAGGAGCGCCTGCTGCACGATTCCGTGCATGACAACCTCACGGGCCTACCCAACCGCAAGCTATTCATGGACCGGCTCGGCGCGGTCGCAAACTTCGCCAAGACCGTGCCGACGCTGCGGCCGACGCTGATGGTGATCGACCTCGACCGCTTCAAGCAGGTCAACGATTCCGTCGGCATCGCGGTCGGCGATTCCATCCTGCTGACGCTCGCCCGCCGCCTCACCCGCATCCTGAAGCCGCAGGACACGCTGGCGCGGCTCGCCGGCGACCAGTTCGGCCTGATCCTGCTGTCGGAGCAGGATCCGGCGCGGATCACCAATTTCGCCGAGACCATCCGCAAGACCATCCGCGCGCCGATCGCCTTCAATGATCGCGAGATCTTCCTCACCGCCTCGATCGGCCTTGCGCTCTCCGATCCGCAAGTTCAGCTGACGGACGAGATCATCAAGGACGCAGAGCTGGCGATGTATCATTCCAAGCGCATCGGCGGCGACCGCATCGACGTCTACAAGCCCGCAATGCGCGCGCGGAAAACCGACCGCCTGACGCTGGAGAGCGAATTGCGCCGCGCCATCGAGCGCCAGGAGATCACGATCCTGTACCAGCCGATCGTGCGGCTGGAGGATCGCTCCGTCGCCGGCTTCGAGGCCCTGGCGCGCTGGGATCATCCGAAGCTCGGACGCATGGCGCCGTCGGAGTTCATCTCAATCGCAGAAGAGACCGGCCTGATCGTCGACCTCGGCATGTTCGTGCTCGACCAGACCGCAAAGCAGCTTTCGGTGTGGCAGCGCGCGATGCGCTCGCGCGAGCCGATCTTCGCCTCCGTCAACGTGTCGTCACGGCAATTGCTGCGCCACGACCTGATCCACGACATCCGCACCGTGCTGTCGCGCTCCTCGGTGGCGCGCGGCACGCTGAAGCTGGAACTGACGGAATCGCTGGTGATGGAGAATCCGGAGCACGCGGCGCAGATGCTGACGCGGATCCGCGAGCTCGGCACCGGGCTGTCGCTCGACGATTTCGGCACCGGCCATTCCTCGCTGGCCTATCTGCAGCGCTTCCCGTTCGACACCATCAAGATCGACCAGTCCTTCGTGCGCACCACCAGCCGCGGCACCCGCCCGGTGATCCTGAAGTCGATCATCGCGCTCGCGCACGACCTCGGCATGGACGTGGTGGCCGAAGGCGCCGAGACCGATTCCGACGCAGTCGAGCTCTACCAGATGGGCTGCGAATACGCGCAAGGTTTTGCCTTTGGCGAGCCGATGGACGCCGACGCGGCGATGCGCCTGCTCACGGAAGTGCGGCTGGAAGCGGCGAGCTAGGCTCGCGACTCGCGCGCAATTTCGAACCGTCATCCTGAGGCGTGAGCCATGCGACGCGAGGCGGCGCTTGGCGAGCCTCGAAGGATGAACGGCCGGGATGCAGCCGGGCCGTCGCCCTTCGAGGCTCGTCCTGCGTTGCAGGACGAGCACCTCAGGATGACGGCGAGAGATTCTGGCGCGCTACATCAACCCCGAGGTCGGCAGCTTCGTCGCCGCCCTATCGCCGCCGCTCGTTCTTCTGCTTCCTGAACCGCACGCTCTGGCCGTCGGGCATGCGCGTCGCCACGAAGCCGGCGGCGAGGCAGGCTTCGCGTTGCGGCATCTGGATGTCGGGGCTGCGCAGGCTGTCCCACCAGGAGGCACGATGCGCGGCGCGCGGCAGCGCTGCGCCGATGATCTCCTCGATCTGCTCGAAGCTCAGCACGAACTCGTCCTGCTTCTGCCGCATCAGATAGTCGCGCAACGCGTGGTAGTCGTTCACAATCGTCCTCTCGTCCCGCTCACATGCGGCTGCCAAAAACCGTGCGCCGCATACACCGATTCTTAACTCATTGCGGCAGCGCCGTCCTGCCTTAAACACTACTCAAGCTTTCGGGCGCATCCACTAGTGCCAGGAGCGAACGATGTTGTCTGGATGGCGCGACGTCATGGCCCGCCGGCCGTGGCGGATTTCGGCGAAGCTGCTGATCATCTCGTCCGTGGTGACGGTGATCGGCTTCTCCGCCATTTGCGTCAATGTGATGCTGGACATGCGCCGCGGCGAGGAGGCGCTCGCCCGCCAGACGCTAGAGAACCTCGCGACCACCATCGAGTCCGACGTCAGCCGCAACGTCGAGATCTACGATCTGTCGCTGAAGGCGGTCGCCAGCAGCATGCTGCTGCCCGAGCTCGCGACGGTCTCCAAGACGATCCGTCACCTGATCCTGTTCGACCATGCGATCACCGCCAAGCATTTCGGCGCCATCCAGGTCTTCGATGCCGAGGGGCGGCTGACCATCGACGCCTCCACGCTCGATCCCCTCCCCGAGAACCGGAGCGAGGAGGATTACTTCAGGATTCATCGCGACAATTCCGGCGTCGGGCTCTTCATCAGCCGCCCGATGCTGTTTCGCGGCGCCTATTCCATCGTGCTGAGCCGGCGCATCAGCGATACCGACGGCGGCTTCATGGGCGTCGTCGCAGGCTCGATCCGCTTCAGCTATTTCCACGAATTGTTCGAGCGTCTGAACCTCGATGCCGAAGACACCATCACCGTGCTCAAGCGCGACCGCACCATCATGATGCGGCGGCCGTTCGATCTCGACATCATCGGCACGAACCTGAACGACCGCCAGAACTGGAAGGCCGACAACCTCCCGGTCGGCGCCTCCTATTCCGGACGGGGCCCGGTCGATCCAACGCCGCGGCTCTATGTCCGCAGCAGCAACAGCGGCCCGCTGTTCGTGGTGGCGGGCAAACCCCTGGCCGCAGTGTTCGCGCTCTGGGAGAAGGAGGCGTTCCGCATCGGCGCCGTGGTGCTGGCGCTCGCGCTGTTCGTGCTGGGATCGACGCTCGTGCTCGCGCGCGAGATCGGCCGGCGCGCCGAGGCCGAGCGCAAGCTCGAGGAGATGGCGACGACGGACGCGCTCACGGGCCTGAAGAACCGCCGCAAGTTCGATCCCGTCATCGACACCGAATGGCGGCGCGCCATGCGCCAGAAGGCGCCGATCGCGCTGTTGATGATCGATGCCGATCATTTCAAGGCCTACAACGACACGTTCGGCCATCAGGCCGGCGACCAGGTGCTGGTCGGCATCGCCATCTGCATTTCCGACTCGGTGAGTCGCGCCGGCGACTGCGCCGCGCGTTACGGCGGCGAGGAATTCGCCGTGCTGTTGCCGAACACCTCGGCTGCCGATGCCTTCAAGGTCGCCGAAACGATCCGCCTCAAGGTGCAGGGCTGGTCCGGCGATCAGGCGATGTCGACGGTGTCCTGCGGCATCGCCAGCCTCGTGCCCGCCGCCGGCATGGACTGGTCGATCCTGATCGCCGCCGCCGACAAGGCGCTCTATGCCGCCAAAGCCGGCGGGCGCAACCAGTCGGTGGTTGCCAGCTTGCCGCAGCTGTCGCTGGTGGCGTGAGGGCCTGTCGTCGCTAAGCGCGACGCAATCCGCCAAATACTCAGTGTCGTCCCTGCGAACGCAGGGACCCATAACCCCAGGGAGTGGTTTGGCGAAGACTCGTCGTTCGGTACTTCGACCGAATGCAATGGACAGATCACGCGGTATGGGTCCCTGCGTTCGCAGGGACGACACCGATAGCTGCTACTGCCCCAGATACTTCTTCATCTCGGCGATCAGCCCGTCGCGCAATTCCGGGCGCTTCATGCCGTAGGCGATGTTGGCGCGCAGGAAGCCGGGCTTGGAGCCGCAATCATGGCGCTCGCCCTCGAACTCGACGCCGTAGAATTTCTGCGTCTTGGCAAGCCCGATCATGGCGTCGGTGAGCTGGATCTCGCCGCCGGCGCCGCGCTCCTGGGTCTCCAGGATCTTGAAGATCTCCGGCTGGAGGATGTAACGGCCGGTGATCGAGAGATTGGAGGGCGCCGTGCCCTTGGCCGGCTTCTCGACCATGCCGTCGACCTCGAACATCTTGCCATTGCGCTTGCCGACGCCGCAGATGCCGTATTGATGGGTCAGGTGATCGGGCACCGCCTCGACCGCAACCAGGTTGGATTTTTCGCCAAGCGAGGATGCCATCTCGATCATCTGCTTCAGGCAGCCGGGCGTGTTGAGCACCAGCTCGTCAGGCAGCACCACCGCGAACGGCTCGTTGCCGACGATGTCGCGCGCGCACCAGACCGCGTGTCCGAGACCGAGCGGCGCCTGCTGGCGGGTGAAGCTGACCGCGCCGGCGTCGGGCTGGTTCTGCGCCAAAATTTCCTGCTCGGCCTTCTTGCCGCGCTGGCTGAGCGTCGCGTCGAGCTCGAACATCCGGTCGAAATGATCTTCGATGACGTTCTTATTGCGGCCGGTGACGAAGATGAAGTGCTCGATGCCGGCTTCCCTCGCCTCGTCATAGACGTACTGGATCAGCGGCTTGTCGACGATGGTCAGCATTTCCTTCGGCATCGCCTTGGTGGCGGGCAGGACGCGGGTGCCGAGGCCGGCGACGGGGAATACGGCTTTGCGAATTTTCATGTGAGCGATCGAATACCTGGGGGAACATGGGAACGGAGCAATGCATCTTGCTAGCTTGTTTGCAGCCGCCAACAAAGGCGGATGTGGGGCCTCGCTCCGACAGAGTTAAGAAAAAGACCGTCACCAAAATTTCACCTTTGTTAAGCTATTGGCAACGCTAACCAGGCCTCCTGTGGCGGATTTTTTTGGGCCGACGGGTGGGACATGATGCAATCAGTGGCAGGACTGGCAAGACGGGCTGGCGGAGCGGCCATTGCGGCCGCTTTGCTGCTGCCGGCTGGCGCGCACGCCCAGGCACAGAACGGCCTGTCCAATTTGTTTGGCGGCATTTTCTCCGGATCGAACCCGGCGCCCGCGCAACCCTCGCCTGGCCCAAGCGGCGCGCAGACGGGAGCATTGCCTTGGAGCGGCGAGGATGGCGCCTCCGGCCATCCGCTGATGACGGCTGCGGCGATCCGCGAGGCCGCCGGCAATTTTGACAATTGCGTCGCCGCGATGTGGCCCGATGCCGCACGGCGCGGCATCACGCAGGAGAATTTCCAGCGCTTCACGGCTGGGCTCGCGCCGGATCTGCGCATCATGGATTTGATGGACTCGCAGCCGGAATTTACAAAATCGATCTGGGACTATCTCGACATCCTGGTGAACGACAACCGCCTCGCCAGGGGCCGCGAGATCCTCGCCAAGTACAAGGCGCAGTTCGACGCCACCGAAAAGGCCACCGGCGTCGACCGCTACATCATCGCCTCGATCTGGGGCATCGAATCCAACTACTCGACGCAGATGGGCGACCGCAGCGTGCTGCAATCGACCGCGACGCTCGCCTGCATCGGCCGCCGCCAAGCCTATTTCAAGGATGAATTCCTTTCCGCGCTGGAGATCCTCAACCGCGGCGATCTGCGCCCGGAGCAGTTGCGCGGCTCCTGGGCCGGCGCCTTCGGCCCGACCCAGTTCATGCCGACCGCGTTCAAGCGCTTCGCGGTGGATGGTGACGGCGACGGCCGGCGCGACGTCGTCGACAATCCGACCGACCTGATTGCGTCGACCGCCAACAACCTGAAGAAGGACGGCTGGCAGCCCGGCCAGACCTGGGGCTACGAGGTCGTGGTGCCGCAAGGCTTCAACTACATGCTGGCCGACCGCGCCAAGGCGATGACGATCGCGCAATGGGAGAAGCTCGGGCTCAAGCGTCCGAACAACCAGGCCTTCCCGCATCCGGCGGAGAAGGCCTATCTGCTGGCACCGGCCGGCGCGCAAGGACCGGGCTTCCTGATGCTGCAGAATTACCGCGTCATCATGAAGTACAACCCGGCCGAAGCCTATGCGCTGGCGATCGGCCATTTTGCCGATCGCCTGCGCGGAGGACAGCCTTTCGTGCAGCCCTGGCCGCGCCAGGAGCGGGAGCTGTCGCGCACCGAGCGGCTGGAACTGCAGCAGCTGCTGGCCCAGCGCGGCTTCTACAAGGGCACCCCGGACGGCCAGTTCGGCGGCCAGACACGGGAAGCCCTGCGCAATTTCCAGGCCTCGATCGGCGTGCCCGCCGACGGATTTGCCTCCTCCGACGTGCTGGACCGGCTGCGCGGGCGGTAAAATCGCCCCAAAGTAACCTTGAACGGGGATTTTGGCATCCAGCCTTGACCGGGCCGGTGTTCCCCGGTGTATGGGCGAGAATTCACAAAGAGAATCTGCCCGTTTGCGGCCGGATTCCGCTATTATATCGAACTGCTCCCATCCCATTGCGCGTGCCCGAGATCGCATGTCGAAGAAGTCCCTGTTCAAGGCGCTGACCGAGACCGGCCCATTGATCGCGCTGGGGACGGCGCTTGCGATCCTGGTCTCGGTCGCAGGACCTGCCTCGGCCCAGTTCTTCAACTTCCCCGGCTTCGGCGGCCCGCCGCAGCGTTCGGCCCCACCCCCGCCAAGGGGCGGCGGCGGAGGCGGCGGCTGGTTCGGCGGCGATTTCTTCGCGCCGTTCCAACAGCCGCCGCCGCAGGCACCACGGCAGGATTTTTCGCGCGCGCCGGCACCAGCCAAGCGCGACACGATTCCTGAGAAGAACGTGCTGGTGATCGGCGACGCCATGGCCGACTGGCTCGCCTACGGCCTCGAAGACGCCTATACCGAGCAGCCCGACATGGGCGTGATCCGCAAGCACAAGACCACGTCCGGCCTGATCAAGTATCAGCCCAAGGGTGAGCCCGCGGACTGGGCGGCGGCGGCCAAGGGCATTCTCGAGACTGAAAAGCCCGACGTGATCGTCGTCATGCTCGGCCTCAACGACCGCATCGCGATCCGCGAGCCGGCCGCCGACAAGTCGGACAAGGCCTCGGACAAGGACAAGAGGAACGACAAGGGCGCGCGCGCCAAGCAACCGGCGAAGCCCGGCGACGCCAAGCCTGGCGGCACCGATACCGCCGCCAAGCCCGACGACAAGCCTGCCGATGCCGACCTGCCGCAGGACGACGCCGACAATGCCGACACGCCGGCGGCCGCGCCGGAAAAGACGGCGCGCAACCCGAACGGCCTCTACGAATTCCGCGACGAGCGCTGGGTCGAGCTCTACGGCAAGAAGATCGAGGAGCTCGCGGGCGTGCTCAAGGCCAAGGGCGTGCCGGTGCTCTGGGTCGGCCTGCCCGCGGTTCGCGGACCGAAGGGCACCGCGGACACGCTGTTCCTGGATTCGCTGTACCGTGAGGGCGCGGCCAAGGCCGGCATCACCTATGTCGACGTCTGGGACGGCTTTGTCGACGAAGCCGGCCGCTTCCTGCAGAAGGGCCCGGACTTCGAAGGCCAGATCCGTCAGCTCCGCAGCTCCGACGGCGTCTATTTCACCAAGGCCGGCGCGCGCAAGCTCGCGCACTATGTCGAGCGCGAGATCACGCGCCTGCTTGCGGGGCGCTCCGGCCCGATCGCGCTGCCGAGCGAGCCTGCGACGCCCGACACCAGCGCCGAGCCGGGCAAGCCCGCGCCGCGACCGCTGGCCGGGCCGATCGTGCCGCTGGTCGCAGCCTCGATTTCGACCGATCAATTGCTGGGCGGGCCGGGCACGCGTCCAGCCGCCGTCGATGCGCTCGCTGCAAAGACCATGGTGAAGGGTGAGCCGCTGGCAGCTCCGGCGGGCCGCGCCGACGATTATGCCTGGCCGCGCCGGGAAGTCGGCCGCGAGCAGGCCAAGGGCGATACGCCGATGGCCGCAACGACACCCGAAGGCGGCGCGGCGCAGGGTTCGCCGGGAGCGGCGGCGGCAATCGCGCCGCCAAAGCTCGCGCCGAAGAAGCCGCAGGTCGCCCCGCAGCAGCCGGCGCAGGCAACGCCCTCGTTCCGGGATTTCTTCGGCTTCGGCTCTCCGCAGCCGCCGCCGCGGCAACTGGCACCGGCGCCGCGCAATCCGAATCCCAATGCCAATCCCGGCATTCCGCGGCCGCCGGGTAACGTCGGACGGTCGGCCGAGATGTTCCGGTAAGCGAAGGTCGCGTGTCCCGGACGCGGCGCAGCACCTCTTGGTGATGCGACGCAGAGCCGGGACCCAGCTCTCTCACAACATTCACAAAAGAATGGGCCCCGGCTCTGCGCGGCAGCGCTCTGGCGCTGCGCTGCGTCCGGGGCACAAGGAGCGTGTTTGTCGACTAGCCGTAATAGCGCCAGCGCGGCGGCGGACGGCGCGCGGGGCGCGACATCAGAAGCGCCAGCGCGAAGCCGATGCCACCGGCGACCAACAGCGCGCCAAGCGGGTTGTCCTGCACCTTCTTCGACAGCGCCTGCGTGCCATCGCGGAAGCTCTCGCCGCTATTCTCATAGGCGTCCTTGGCGTAGCTCGCGGCGGTGTCCGTGGCGTCACGCACGGCATCCTTGGCCTGGCCGTAGAGATTCTGCACCGTGCCCGCGGCTTCCCGCGCCTTGCCCGCCGCCTGCGTTTTTGGATCTCCCGCCATCTCGCCGACGGTGCCTTCCACGCCACCCGCCATTTCCTTGGCCGATCCAATGATCCGATCCGCGTCCATGATAATCCTCCTCGGTGATCAGCCGAAGTAACCGATCAGACGCAGCGCGGTTCCTTGCCGTTGCCTACAGAATGAGGCCGCCATCGACGACCAGCGTCTGGCCGATGATGTAGGACGACAGCGGCGAGGCCAGGAACAGCGCCGCGCCCGCCATGTCGGCCGGCGTGCCCAATCGCCGCAGCGGAATGCGCGCGAGCGCGCCTTCCAGCCGCTTCGGATTGTCGGTCGTCACCTTCGTCATCTTGGTGTCGACGAGACCGGGCGCAATGCCGTTGACGCGGATGCCGTCCTCGGCCCAGGCCTCGCCCAACGTCCGCGTCAATCCGACCGCACCGGTCTTCGACGCATTGTAGGCGGGGTTGCCCATGGTGGAATGATAGGCCGCCGTGGAGGACACGATGATGAGCGAACCCGTGGAATCCCGCAACATGGAATGAAAACGTGTCGCGCAGGCCATCAGGCTCATCAGGTTGACCTCGACCACCTTGCGAAAGCCAGCCATCTCGAACTCGCCGCGGCGATAGAGCACCGCGCCCTGCGCGAGCACGAGGACGTCGAGCCTGTCGAAGGACGGCTTGAAGGCTTCGATCGCAGCGGGGTTGCTGACGTCGAGCTGCGCGTAAGCGAGACCGGTGAGATCGGAGCCTTCTTCAGCTGAATATTCCGTTGCATGAGCACGCGTGCCGCAAACGGCAACAGCTGCGCCTCTCGTGCGAAACGCCTGCGCGATACCGTTGCCGATACCGCTGGAACCGCCGACCACCAGCACCTGCTTGCCTGAGAAATCGAGCTCGTTCGCCATCGTGGCCTCCCTCTTGTCTTGCTTGTTTGACCTGTCTGCGGATCGATGCCAGCCTTGTCAATCACAACAAGAACAAGCCCTGCGCGAGGAAACAGCATGTCCGAGTTTAGAGAGCTCAGCCGGTCCGTGAAGGGCCTCACCGTTCTCGTCACCGGCGCGGCCTGCGGCATGGGGCGCGCCACGGCGCGCGTATTCGCGAGTGAGGGCGCCAACGTTGCCGTCACCGATTACGACGAGCAAGGCGCGCTCGGGGTCGCCAAGGAAATTGCGGCGAGCGGTGGCGCTGCAAGGGCGTGGAAGCTCGATGTCGCCGACGCCGGCGAGATCACGCGCGTGGTCGGCGATGTCGCCGCGCATTTCGGCGCCCTCGACATCGTCGTCAACAATGCCGGCATCTCGGTGCGTGTCGCGATCGACGACGAAGCTTACGAAGACGCATGGGCCAGGGGCATCGCGGTGATGCTGACGGCGCATCCGCGCATCATCCGCGCCGCGCTGCCCTATTTGCGCAAGTCGAAGAGCCCGCGCATCGTCAACATCGCCTCGACCGAGGCGCTCGGGGCCACCGCATTGCACAGCCCCTATTCGGCAGCGAAGGGTGGCGTTGCGAGCCTCACGCGCTCGCTGGCGGTGGAGCTCGGCCGCGAGGGCATCACCGTCAACTGCATCTGCCCCGGACCCATCCGCACCGCCATCACCGACCGCATCTCCGAGGAGCACAAGACCATCTACGCCAGGCGCCGCACTGCGCTCGGCCGTTACGGCGATCCCGAGGAGGTCGCGCATATGACGCTGAGCCTGTGCCTGCCGGCAGCGTCCTTCCTCACCGGCGCCGTGATCCCGGTCGACGGCGGGCTGATGGCGCGGAATGCGTGAGAGCCATGCGCGCCGAGCGTTGACAACCACGAGTCCGGGAGTAACTTTTTCGCCGACAGAACGGGACCAACCGTTCGCGGCACGCGGGAGAGAACGTCATGACGATCGCCATCCGGCAGCTTCAGAAGCATTTTGTCGGCGAGGTTTCCGGCCTCGATCTGCGCAAGCCTCTGACATCAGACGAAGCACGCGAGGTCGAGGCGGCCATGGACAAATATGCGGTGCTGGTTTTCCATGACCAGGACATCACCGACGGGCAGCAGATGACCTTTGCGCTGAATTTCGGCCAGCGCGAGGACGCGCGCGGTGGCAACATCACCAAGGCGGATGAATACCGCCTCACCTCGGGCCTGAACGACGTCTCCAACCTCGGCAAGGACGGCAAGCCGCTGCCGAAGGACAGCCGCGCCAATCTGTTCAACCTCGGCAATTGCCTGTGGCACTCGGACAGCTCGTTCCGGCCCATCCCGGCGAAATTCTCGCTGCTGTCGGCGCGCGTGGTGAACCCGAAGGGCGGCAACACCGAATTTGCCGACATGCGCGCGGCCTATGATGCGCTCGACGACGAGACCAAGGCGGAGATCGAGGACCTCGTCTGCGAGCACTCGCTGATGTATTCGCGGGGACCGCTCGGCTTCACCGAATACACCGACGAAGAGAAGGAGATGTTCAAGCCGGTGCTGCAACGGCTGGTGCGGACCCATCCCATCCATCGCCGCAAATCGCTGTATCTCTCATCGCATGCCGGCAAGGTCGTCGGCATGAGCGTGCCCGAGGGCCGGCTGCTGCTGCGCGACCTCAACGAGCACGCGACGCAGGCAGAATTCGTCTACGTGCACAAATGGAAGCTGCATGACCTCGTGATGTGGGACAACCGCCAGACCATGCACCGCGTCCGCCGCTACGACCAGTCCCAGCCCCGCGACATGCGCCGCGCGACGGTGGCGGGCACCGAGCCGACGGTGCAGCAGCAGGCGGCGGAGTGATCCAAACGCTCGTCATCGCCCGCGAAGGCGGGCGGTCCAGTATTCCAGAGGCGCTGATGGGATACGGGAAGGCCGCGGCGTACTGGATGCCCCGCCTTCGCGGGGCATGACAGCGAGGATGCAGCTACGCGTGCCCCGCCTCGTTCGAGAGCATGCCGGGGTCGATGCCGATCTTGCGCAGGGCGCGGCCGTATTTCTCGTCGACGTCGTCGCCGAAAATCAGATCCGCATCCGCATCGCAATGCAGCCAGCCGTTGCTCTGGATCTCGGTCTCGAGCTGTCCCGGTGCCCAGCCGGCATAGCCGAGCGCGAGGATGGCGTGCTTGGGGCCGGAGCCGTTGGCGATCGCGCGCAGGATGTCGACGGTCGCGGTGAGGCAGACGCCCTCGTCGATCCGCAGCGTCGCGTTCTCGATGTAGAAGTCGCTGGAATGCAGCACGAAGCCGCGGCCGGTGTCGACCGGGCCGCCCCGCAGCACCTTCATGCTTTCGGCATTCTCCGGCAGCTTGATGTGCTCGCCCTTCTTGATGATGCCGAGCTGCTGCAACAGCTCGGGGAAGTCGATGCTGCCGGCAGGGTGGTTCACGATGATGCCCATCGCTCCCTCGGCGGAATGGGCGCAGAGATAGATCACCGAGCGCTCGAAGCGGGAATCGCCCATCACGGGCATTGCGATCAGGAGCCGGCCGTCGAGATAACCGGCCGAATTGGGCAGCGCGGGGCCCGAGCTGCGGGTGCCTTCGCCCGTCCTCTTGCCTGTGGGAGCCATCGGTGAAGCACTCCGGTTTCAATTCCTATCCTGATGTCGGGCCGGGCGGCTGTCAAATCAAGGCTTGCGGCGACTTGATTCAAGTGCATCCATCACAAGCAATTCAATGGTTTGACCCTAGGCGACCCTGTAAAGACGTGCCATGCTCACGAGAGTTCCCCTGCGTGCGGCGATTGGCGTCGCAACAACCCTGCTTGCGTCGTCGTTAGCCATCGCCGCCCGTGCCGATGACGCGTCGCCGTGGCAGCGCGACGGACATTCCGCGGTGCGGCTGCTGGCGGGATCGCGCAGCGGCGCGGTCCTGCTTGGCGGTATCGCGTTCCAGCTCCAGCCGGGATGGAAGACTTACTGGCGCACGCCCGGCGATTCTGGCGTTCCACCCCGGTTCGACTTCTCGAAGTCCGACAATGTCGAGGCGGTGACGATCATGTGGCCGGCGCCGCTGAAATTCGACGACGGCGCGGGCGGCCATTCGATCGGCTATCACAACCAGGTCGTGCTGCCCCTGCGCATCGTCGCCAAGGCCGCCGACAAGCCGGTGACCTTGCGCGCCGAAATCAACTATGCGGTGTGCGAGAAGCTTTGCATTCCGGTCGAGGCCAGCGCCGAGCTCGGCTTCAACAGTGTCGCCTCGACCGAGGATGCAAACTTGCGTGCCGCGCTCGATGCCGTGCCGAAGCCGGCCAATATCGGCGACCCCAACCCGCTCACCATCCGCGACGTCAAGCGCGACGGGCCTAAGAATGTAGTGGTCGACGTGGTGACGCCGGACAGCCGCAACGTCAATCTGTTCGTGGAAGGCCCGACACCCGATTGGGCGCTGCCGATTCCGGCGCCGGTACAGCCCAGCCCGCCCGGGGTGATGCGCTTCTCGTTCGAGCTCGACGGACTGCCGCCGGGCGCCAAGCCGAATGGCGCCGCGCTGAAGTTCACGCTGGTCGGCCCGGAGAAGGCGTACGAGTTCAATACGAATTTGGAGTGAGTGTCGTCCGAACGGCAACTGAGTTACCCCGCGGGCACCACACATTCACCGTCGTCCCGGACAAGCGTAAGGGCGGATGCGGGACCCATATGTGGACGGCCTCCGTGGCACAAGAGCTTTGCTAAGGGTTTGATCGGATCGCTTGCATCCATATGTCCGGCCTGTTGGTGCGGCGTGTTGGGCCGCTGGCCAAGATGGTTTCCGCGATGCGAGTTCCAATCAACCACGCGACCTTGATCGGCCAATGGGTCCCACGGATTTGCTCGCATCTTCGGTCGATCGATCGCACCATCTCCTCTGCTCTTGCAGCTCCGGTTCAGCCGGTGGGCGACCCCGCCGGTCGGCCGAATCTCTCAACTACGCGGCGGCTGTCCCTAGGACATCGGCTCGGGCATCGAGCCGCGCGCTGTCATAATCCTCTCCTGTCGTCATCAGCTTCCAGGCGATGCGGGCGGTCTTGTTGGCGAGCGCCACGGCTGCCTGCTTCGGCGTCT
>NZ_PGVG01000029.1 GCF_002795245.1 Bradyrhizobium forestalis
TGCATGCCGATCTGACTGCGTTCCGGCACCCGCAGTCGCAGCGCACCTCGCCTCTCGGCCTGCGGTCCTTCCTGCTTGGGTAACCCCTCGAACAACTGCTCGTCAGCCATCATCAGCCCCTGCTTCGCGCCATGCGATCGAATCACAGCTTCGCCTCTGTGGCAAATGCTGCCAAAAGATTCTCACGCTCTCAGGATGAGGGCGGAGTTTGCGGCAGCAATTCGATGGGGCACCGATGCCGAGTAGCCTCATCCTGAGGAGACCGCGAAGCGGTCGTCTCGAAGGACGAGGCGGGCGCTCCGCGGGCGAGCCCCCCATGCGGTGAGAGCCCTCACCCCGACCCTCTCCCGCAAGCGGGAGAGGGAGCGCACCGCGTTTCGTGGCGAGCGTCGAAGCTCTCTAATCCGCAAACCCGAACAGCTTGGCCGGATTGTGCACCAGGATCTTCTCCAGTTCGGCCTGGTCCGGCGCGTAGCGGTACATCAATTCGAGCAAATCAGCGTCGTTCGGCGGCTGCTTCACCGAGACCGGATGCGGCCAGTCGCTGGCCCAGACGCAGCGGTCGGGTGCAGCCTCGATATAGGCGCGCGCGATCGGAATGACATCGTCGTAGGGAGCCCCAGTCTTCGAGGTCTTCTCGCCGAGCGACAGCATCACCCAGAAATTGCCCTTGGCCAGCAGCTCCAGCATCTTGCGCAGGTTCGGATCGTTCCTGCCGGCCTCGGGATCGGGGCGCGCCATGTGGTCGATCAACACGGGCACGTCGAGGTTCTCGTACTTGGCGACGCTCGACATGATGCCGTCCTTCTCTGGCTGGATCTTGACGTACCAGCCGAGCTCGCGGATGCGCGCGATGGCGCGGGCGAAATCGGCGTCCGACAGCACGGCACCGAGCTCCTGGCGGAAGCTGAAGCGCGCGCCGCGCACGCCCGCATCATGCAGCTTGGCGAGATAAGCATCGTTCGCCTCGGCGAACACCAGCGCATTGGCGCAGCCGCGATAGTTCGGGCCCATGGCGGCGAGGCCGTCGAGCACGACGGCATGGTCGGCGCCGTAGGTCGTGGTCTGCACGATGATGCCGCGCTCGATGCCGAGCGTCTTGTGCATGCGCAGCGCCGTTTCCCAGGTCGCGGTCGGCATCCGATAGGCGGCGCCGGGGCGCTCCGGATATTTGTCGATGGGACCCAGCACGTGGAACTGGCTATCGATGGTCTTCGGTGGCGGCGCCTTGATAGGGCGGCGCGGGTTCGGATCGAACGGCAGATAGGTCGGCATGCGCAAAACTCCCTCAGTCGATCACGGCGGTGAAGTCGCACTGCACCAGCGCGCCGCCGTCCATAGTGTCCATCGGCAGCGCGTGGCGCGCGGGACGCGAATGCTCGTCCGGAAACATCTTGAGCCACTCGACATTGACCGGTCCGCGCTGCGAGCGGTCCTTCAGCCACACCGTCATCTTGATGATGTCGTCGGTGGTGCCGCCGGCGGCCTCCACCGTCGCCTTCATATGCGCGAACATGTTGGCGCATTGGGCGTCGAGGCTCTCGGGCATCGCGTTGGTCGCGGGATCGCGCCCCAAGATGGCGCCCGACATCACGAGATTGCCGATGCGGCAGGCGTTCGGAATCGGATTGACGTGCTTGAAGCCGCCGATGTGAATGCTCTTGCGCCGCGTGTGACCGGTCATGGTGCGCTCCCTGCTTGTTGTTGGTTCAGACGAACTGGCACGACACCGAGCCGAACGCGCCGTAGTCGGCATGGAAGGTGTCGCCGCGGCGGATGTCGACCGGACGCGTGAACGATCCCGCCAGCACCACCTCGCCGGCGGCGAGATGTTCGTCATGCGGGGCGAGGCGGTTGGCGAGCCAGGCGATGCCGTTGGCGGGGTGATTGAGCACACCGGCGGCAAGGCCGGTCTCCTCGACCTCACCGTTGCGGAACAAGAGCGCGCCGATCCAGCGCAGATCCGCATCCATCGGGCGGATCGGCCGGCCGCCGAGCACCAGTGCGGCATTGGCCGCGTTGTCCGAGATCGTGTCCATGACTTTTCGCGTCTTGCCGGTCTCGGGGTCGACGCGATGCATGCGCGTCTCAAGAATCTCCAGCGCGGGCGTGACGTAGTCGGTGGCGTTGAGCACGTCGAAGATGGTGCAATCGGGCCCGCGCAGCGGCGCCTTCAGCACGAAGGCGAGCTCGACCTCGATGCGCGGCGCGTGGAAGCGGTCGAACGGAACAGGCGCAGCGTCGGCATAGAACATGTCGGCGAACAGCACGCCGTAATCGGGCTCATTGATGCCGACCGCGTTCTGCATCGCTTTCGAAGTCAGGCCGATCTTGTGGCCCTTGATGACGCGGCCGCGACCGAGCTGGAGTTTTGTCCAGGCGCGCTGGATGGCGTAGGCATCCTCGATGCTGAAATCCGGATACTCTTTCGAGAACATCGGGATCAGTGCCTTGGTGCGCTCGGCCTCATCGAGGCGCGCGGCGAGGCGCTCGATCGTAGCAGCGTCCAGCATGATCTAGCTCTCCGCGGCCACGGTGTTGCGCAGCACGCCGATGCGGCTGGACTCGACCTCGACGACGTCGCCGACCTTGAGCCAGCGCGGCGGATCGAAGCGCGCGCCCGCGCCCGTCGGCGTGCCCGTCACGATCATGTCGCCGGGCTTGAGGGTTGCGAAGGTGGAGAGATAGGAGATCAGGAAGTCGAACGGGAACATCAGCCGCTCGGTCGTGTCCTGCTGCCGCACCTCGCCATTGACGCGTGTGGTGATGTCATGCGGCCCGCGCGGGTCGAGCTCGTCCGCTGTGACGATCCACGGGCCGATGCTGCCGGAGCGGTCGAAATTCTTGCCCTGCGTGACGTTGAACTTGCCGTGGCGGAGCCAGTCGCGGATCGTGCCCTCGTTGCACAGCGTCATGCCGAAGATGTGCGACCACGCTTTCTCCCGCGCGATGTGACGACCGCCCTGCCCGATCACGATGACAAGCTCGCCTTCGTAGTCGAGCTGGTCGGACACCTTGGGCTTCTCGATCGGCTGGCCGGAGCCGGTCATCGAGGACATGCTGCGCACGAACAGGCTGGGATATTTGGGAAGGTCGGAATTGTCTTTATATTCGGCGTTGCGCTCGGCGTAATTGACACCGATGCACCAGAGCTTTTCCGGCGCCAGCACCGGCGGCAACAGGACGAGCTTGTCCAGCGTATAGTCCGGCTTCTGTCCGGCGACCGCCTCCTGGGCGTCGGCAAGCGCATTGGCCGCGATCAGCGCCTTCACATCCGAATAGTCGCGGCCGATGCGCTTGGTCAGATCGACCACGCCGCCTTGAACGGCCGCGCCGTAGCGCGGCTCGCCGTCCAGGAGATAGCTCAGGAGTCGCATTGTATTTCCTCCAATGATCTTGAGGCAGCTGGGCTCGAGACAGGCTCGCGCGCTCAATCTTTCGATTTGGGAGTCTGGAAGACGGTGTTGAGCGTCACGATCTCGCCGAGGCGGGCGTAGCGCGGGCCGCCGATGCGTGCGATCGGGTCGAGCGCCTTGGTCTCGACCTTGCCGTCATTCACGAGGCCGTCGCGGATGTGGAACATCACGACCTCGCCGACGATGAGCCGGCTGCGGGCCTCGCCGAACTCGAGGCACTGTCGGAAGCGGCACTCCATCGCGACCGGCGCGGCGGCAAGCCGGCGCACCTTGATGAGATCGCAGGGCAGCGTCTCCAGCCCGAGATGCTCGACCTCGCTGATCTCAGGCGGATGCTCGACGGATGAGTCGTGCACCGCTGACATCAGCGGGGTGTCGGCGATGTGGATCACATATTCCTCGGTATCGAGGATGTTGTGCGCGGTGTCCTTGTAATCGGCGCCCTTGCGGCCGACGCTGATGGCGAGCATCGGCGGCTTCTGCGAGACGAAGGTGAAGGCGCTGAACGGGGCGAGGTTGAGCACGCCGCTGCGCGACAGGCTCGTCACCCACGCGATCGGGCGCGGCACCACGATGCCGGTCATCAGCCGGTAGATGCGCTCGGCGCCGAGCTCGGTGGGATCGATCCGCATCGGTCAATCCGCCCTGATATTGGCCTTGCGCACCACCGGAATCCACTTGGCGTCCTCGCGTTCGAGATAGGCCTTGAATTCGTCCGGCGTCATCGGCGTGGCTTCGCCGCCGAGCTTCTCGAACTTGTCGATCACGGCGGGGTCCTTCAGGATCGCAACCAGCGTCTCGTGCAGCTTGTCCACGATCGGCGCCGGCGTGCCGGCGGGCGCGAACAGGCCGGTAAAGGTCTGGCCGTCAAAGTCCTTGTAGCCGAGCTCGGCGAAGGTCGGCACGTCAGGCAGCGACTTCAGCCGGTGCGGGCTGGTGACCGCGAGCGCGCGGAACAGGCCGGCCTTGATGTGCTGCAGGCTGACCGTGAGCTGGTCGAACGCGAATTGCACCTGGCCGCCCAGGAGATCGTTGATGGCCGGCGCATTGCCACGGTAGTGCGCCGTGACCCATTGCAGCTCGAGGCTGGACTGCATCAGCTCGCTGAGCAGATGGTTGGTGGTGCCGGGGCCGGGCGAGGCCATGGTCAGCTTGCCGGGCTCGCGCTTGGCGAGATCGAGAAACTCCTTGAGCGTGGTCGCCTGCACCGACGGATGCACCTCGAGCACCAGCGGCGTCATCGAGATCGTCGAGATCGGGAGAAAGTCCTTCTTCCAATTATAGGCATCGCGCTTGTTGATCTCGGTCGCGAACAGCACCGGGCCGTTGGCACCGACGAACAGCGTGTAGCCGTCGGGCGCCGACTTCGCGAAGGCCTCGCCCGCGATCATGCCGCCGGCACCGGCCTTGTTCTCGATGACGAAGGGCTGGCCGAGCTTTTCCTGGAGCTTGTCGGCGACGATGCGTGCGGCGCTGTCGACATTGCCGCCGGCGGGATAGGGCACGATCAGCTTGACGTTGCGCGCCGGCCATTGCTGGCTAGAGGCCGGCCCTGCCAGCATCGCGGTGACGGCAGCTATGGCAATCCAGATTAATCTCATGTTAACCTCCCGGCGGCGCTTCCAATTCACGTCGAATGCCCCGACGTCGCGCAAGACGGCCCACAAGGCATTCCGATCGGAGCGCAATCTCCAGATGCGCGCTTGCCCTGTCGAGTGAATTGTGGCGTTCTTGTCCATATTATGGACAAGAGACGCTCAGCGAAATCGGTCCGCAGCGCCGTGGAACCGCGACAGGGCGCGCAGGCGATCCGGCGCGCGCTCGCGGTGCTGCGCATCCTTGCCGCAGGTCGCGAAGAGGGTGTGCCATTGGCCGAGGTGATCCGGGCGACGGCCCTCACCCGCCCGACCGTGCATCGCATCGTCCACGTGCTGATCGAGGAAGGCATCGTCGAGCGGCATGGCAGGAGCGGCCGCTACGCGATCGGCAACCAGGTGCCGGAGCTGGCGCTGGCCCGGCCGCGGCCCTCGCGGCTCTTGGTCGCCGCAAATCCGTCGCTGCAGCGCGCGTCTGCCGAGATCGGCGACACGCTGTTCCTGACGGTGCGCACCGGCAACGACACGCTCTGCGTCGATCGCCGGATTGGCGTCTATCCGATCCAGGTGCTGTCGATCGAGGTCGGCGCACGCCGGCCGCTCGGCGTCTCCAGCGCCGGCGTCGCCATCCTCGCCGCGATGCCGGCGCAGGAGGCGCGGAAGATCGTCGCAGCCAACGAGAAGCGGTTCGAGGCCTACCGGACCGACGTCGCGACGGTGCTCGGCGAGGTCACCGCCGCGCGACGGCTGGGATACGGCATGAGAGAGATCGGCCTGGTGCAGGGCACGAAATCGATCTCGACCTGGATCAAGACTCCGGACGGGCAGCCCGCCGCGGCGATGACCGTCTCCGCCGTTCGCACGCGGCTCGGCCCCCGCCGCGAGCAGGAGGTCGCGGAGATATTGCTGCGGGAAGCGCGGATCATCGAGCAGGCGATCGGTTGACGCTGCTTCCTTCGCTTCTCCCCGCAAGCGGGGCGAGGGGCGCACCGCGAACGGGGCGCTGTCAATGGGCTGACTTGGCACACAGTTTTGTGGCACAACGGCCGCCATCACCGACCGACCAACGAGGCCACGCATGCCCGCGCCAAAACCGCCTGCTTTCGAGACCCTGAGCCTGCATGCGGGCCAGCATCCGGATCCCGTGACCGGCGCCCGGGCGGTGCCGATCTACCAGACCACCTCCTACGTGTTCCAGGATTCCGACCACGCCGCGGCGCTGTTCAACCTGGAGCGCGCCGGCCACATCTATACGCGCATCTCCAACCCCACCACCGGCGTACTGGAGGAGCGGCTCGCGGCACTCGAGGGCGGCGTCGGCGCGATCTGCACCGCGAGTGGCCAGGCGGCGATGCATCTGGCCATCGCCACGTTGCTCAATGCCGGCGACCACATCGTGGCGTCGAGCTCGCTGTATGGCGGCACCATCAACCTCCTGGCGCACACCCTGCCGCGCTTCGGCATCACCACCAGCTTCGTCAAGCCGCGCAATCTCGACGCGTTTCGCGCCGCGATCAAGCCGAATACGAAGCTCGTGATCGGCGAGACCATCGGCAATCCTGGGCTGGAAGTGCTGGACATTCCCAAGGTCGCGGCGATCGCGCATGATGCGAAAATTCCGCTGCTGATCGACAACACCTTTGCAACGCCCTATCTCAGCCGGCCGATCGAGCTGGGCGCCGACATCGTCATGCATTCGGCGACCAAATGGATCGGCGGCCACGGCATCGCGATCGGTGGTGCCATCGTCGACGGCGGCCGGTTCGACTGGCGCGCATCGGGCAAATTCGGCGTGCTGACCGAGCCCTATGGCGGCTATCACGGCATCGTCTTCGACGAGCAGTTCGGCACCGCAGCCTTCATCATGCGCGCCCGCACCGAGGGCCTGCGCGATTTCGGCGCCTGCCTGTCGCCGACCAATGCGTTCCAGCTGCTCCAGGGCGTCGAGACGCTGGGCGTGCGCATGGACCGGCACATGCAGAACACGCATCTGGTGCTGGAGGCGCTGAAGTCCAACAAGGCCGTCGACTGGGTGCTGCACCCCTCGCTGGAGGATCACCCCGACTATCAGCTCGCCAAGCAATTACTGCCGCGTGGCGCCGGCTCGATCATCTCCTTCGGCATCAAGGGCGGCCGGCCTGCGGGCCGCAAGTTCATCGAATCCCTGCGCATGATCAGCCATCTCGCCAATGTCGGCGACGCCAAGACGCTGGTGATCCACCCGGCCTCGACCACGCATCAGCAGATGGATGCCGAGCAGCTCAAGGCCGCCGGCGTCGGCGAGGAGCTGGTGCGGCTGTCGGTCGGCATCGAGACGGCAAGCGACATCATCGACGATCTCGCCCAAGCGCTGCGCATCTCGCAAAAGGTCTAAGCCATGAAGCTCTCCGTCAACGGCAACGATGTGTTCGTCGCAACCGGCGGCCGCGACTTCGACAAGTCCCTGCCCGCGGTCGTGTTCATCCACGGCGCCGGCTTCGACCATTCGACCTGGGCGCTGCATACGCGCTGGTTCGCCCATCATGGTTTTTCCGTTCTCGCGCCCGACCTGCCCGGCCACGGCCGCTCCGCGGGGCCCTCGCTCTCGACCATCGCCGAGATGGCCGATTGGACGGCGGCGCTGCTGGATGCAGCGGGCGCTACGAAGGCGCATCTGATCGGCCACTCCATGGGGTCGCTGATCTCGCTGGAGACCGCTGCGCGCCATCCCGACAAGGTCTCCGCGCTGAGCCTGATCGGCACCGCCGCGACCATGACGGTCGGCCCGGATCTCTTGAAGGCGGCCGAGGCCAATTCGCAGGATGCCAACGACATGGTCTCGATCTGGGGCCTCGGCTTCAACGCGGAACTCGGCGGCAGCCTCGCGCCGGGCCTGTGGATGCATGGCGGTGCGCAGGCTGTGCTGAAGGCTTGCGAGCCTGGCGTGCTGTTCAGAGATTTGTCGGCCTGCAATGCCTACGCGAATGCGCTGACCGCTGCGGCGAGCGTGAAGGTGCCGACGACGCTGATCCTCGGCGAGAAAGACATGATGACGCCGGCGAAAGCCGGCAAGGCGCTCGCGGCCGCGATCCCGCATGGGAGGACCGTCGTGGTGCCCGGCGCCGGCCACATGATCATGGCCGAGCGCCCGGATGAGCTGCTGGCGGCGCTGAGGAACTGAAAAAGGATCGATCGTCCGTCTTGCGCGTTGCGGTCAGGTATCCCTGCCAATCACGAAGGGGAACTCGACCATGCCAAGACAAGAAGTCATCCGCAAAGCCAGGCAGGACAAGCGTGCCGGCAAATCGGCGAGTACGCAGGCCGGCGAATTCGTCAAGGACGAGATCGACAAGATCAGGAAGGGCAAGCACGGCGCACGCTCGACGAAGCAGGCCATTGCCATCGGCCTGTCCGAGGCGCGACGCGCTGGCGTCGATCTGCCGCCGCCGCGCAAGGGGCGCACCAAGAAGGCGACGCGCCGCAGCGCCAAATATGCCTATGAGGTCGGCCAGGGCAAGCGCACGCCCAAGCGGCGGCCGCGCGTGTCACGCGCCGTCGAAGGCGTGTTGAAGAAGGAACCGCGCTCGACGGCATCGCGCGGCGCGCTGTCGAAGCAGGCCAAGCGCGCCGCAAGCCGCCGAACCGCAGCGTCCCGCTCGGCCGCCGCTCGGAAAGCGAGCCACACCAAGGGCGCCAAGGTCCGGTCCACCGCCGCGAAGAAGGCGGCACGCACCAGGGCGCGCCGCAAGGGTTGATCAATCGCGCTGGCTCACGAGCCCGGCGTCCATTTCCAGACGATCTCGGAGACGTTGACCGGCTTCGGGATCAGTCCGAGTTTTGCAAAACGATCGGCGACCGCCTGCTGGCTTGCGACAACCTCGGCATCCAGTGGCACGACGCGGAAGTTGGAGCGATCCACGAAACGCCTGACGGCCTCGATGTCAACGCCGGTCGCGTCTGCCTGCGCTTTGGCGACGTCCTCGTGGTGTTCGTTGGCCCAGACGCCTTCGGACGCAAAGGTCGTGTTCAGCTTCGCGACCAGCGACGGATATTTCTCGACGAAATCCGTGTTGGCGATGTAGAAGGCGTTCGGCTTGTGCACGTCCTTGTCGAAAGCGATGACGCGGGCGTTCTCCTTCAGTTCGGCGAGCGCGAGATACGGATCCCAGATCGACCAGGCATCGACCGACCCCTTGACGAAGGCGGCCGTCGCATCGGCCGGCGCGAGCGGCGCCGGCGTGATGTCGGACCAGGACAGGCCGGCCTTCTCGAGCGCCGCGACGAGCAGATTATGCGCGCTCGATCCCTTGCCGAAGGCGACGCGCCTGCCTTTGAGATCGCCAAGCGCCTTGATCGCCGAATCCTTCGGCACGATGATCGCCTGGGTGTTGCCCTCGGATTTCACCGCGGCGACATAGCGGATCTTGGCGCCGCCGGCCTGCGCGAAGATCGGCGGGGAGTCGCCGACATAGCCGAAATCGACGCTGCCGACATTGATGGCCTCCAGCAGCGGCGGCCCGAACTGGAAATCGACCCATTTGATCTCGATGCCGAGCGGCTTGAAGGCGTTCTCGAGCGTCTGGCGCTGGCGCACGGCCGGGAAGAAACCGCCCTTCTGCGTGCCGATGCGGATTTCCGCCGGCCTGTCCTCGGCGCGCGCGGGGAGCGCAAGGGCCGTCGTGAGCAGGAGTGTGGTTGCCAGGATATGTCGTCGAGAGATCATAACGTGGTCCTTTCGTTGGGATCAGTTGGCGAAGAGTTGCGAGTTCGCGCGACGGCTACGCTCGGAGAACACGGCGCGGGCGGCGCGCTCGGCCTCGCGCGCCGAGCGGAACTGGCGGCCTTCGAGGCTGTCGAACAGGCGCTCGGAGGAGAAGAAGCGGAAGCCGCGCTCATCTCTTGTGATGATGCCGGCGGCGCGATCGTGGATCTCGATGATGTAGGCGTTGGACTGGGTCTGGGACATGACTGCTCGTGCGCCGAAATTTCGGCGTTCCTGTCTTGGAGTTTCCGGTGTGAGGTGCTGCTAGGAGACGGTCAGCAACAACAACAGGCGCCCGTTGCCGCCGAGAAACAGCGCCGCGTCATGCACGCATGCATGTCGCCTTGGTTACGCTGGTGATCAATTCTCATATCGCGGCATCAAGCTCGAGGAGCAGTCTCTACGCTCCGAATATCGAGCGGTTGGCACGATTGGTCAATGAAATGGCTATCCATATTTGGCAACGGCACGCTGGGGCGCTTCTCCCGCCGCGAGCACTGGCAGACGGATTCATCTCGCGATGAGTTCAACGCGCGCGAACAGCAAGCGTGATACGCTCGATGCACCACAAGGTCGATGATTTGAGAGGTTCCAGGCATGGCGGATGCTCTGAAAGGGCGCACGGCGCTCGTGACCGGCGGCTCGCGCGGAATTGGCGCAGCCGTCTGCCGTGCACTGGCCGAAGCCGGTGCGGCGGTGGCGATCAACTGCCGCGAGAGAATCGGCGAGGCCGAGCAGCTGGCGGGCGAGATCGGCAAGCAAGGCGGCCGCGCCATCGTGGTTGCCGCCGACGTCTCACAAGCCGAGGCCGTGGCCGCAATGGTCGAGCGCGTCACGGCCGGGCTCGGACCGATCGACGTCCTCGTCAACAATGCCGGCATTGCCATCACGCGCGGCATCGACGACCTCACCGAGGACGATTTCGACCGCACCATTCTGGTCAATCTGAAATCCGCTTTCCTGTGCACGCAGGCGGTGTTGCCATCGATGCGCGCGCGGAAATGGGGCCGTATCGTCAACATCTCCCCCGGGGCGGCACGCGGTGCCGGCTCAATCGGCCCGCACTACAATGCGTCCAAGGCAGGGATGGAGGGCCTGACGCGAGGCTATGCGGCGCGGCTTGTGAAGGAGGGCATCACCGTCAACGCGGTGGCGCCCTCGCTGATCGAGACCGACATGATGAGCGGACAGCCGCAACTTGTCAGCCGCATCCCGCTCGGCCGTTTCGGCACGGCGGATGAGGTGGCGAAAGCGGTGATGCTGCTGGTGGACAACGCGTACATGACCGGGCAGACGATCGCGCTGAGCGGGGGCATGGCGTTTAATTGAGGGGCGGCGCTCACCTCTCCCCGCTTGCGGGGAGAGGTCGGATCGCTCTTGCGATCCGGGTGAGGGGGTACAGGTCCCTCAACATTCGCCCGTGTGGAGAGAGCCCCTCACCCCGACCCCCTCCCCGTAAGAACGGGGAGAGGGAGAGGATAGAGCGCGGGCGTTCACCACATCGTCGCGGCGGCGCGCGACGGCCACGCACGATCGTACTCCGCGCCGCCGACCTTGTTCTCGCTCATCTCGGCGAGGATCTGGCCCGGCGTCGGCAGCGTCTTCGGATCGACGCGCTTGTCGGGATTCCAGAGGTCGGAGCGGACGATGGCGCGGGCGCATTGGAAGTAGATTTCCTCCACGTTCATCACCATCACGCTGCGCGGCGCCTTGCCCTCGACCTTGAACGAGGCCAGCAGCTCCGGATCGATCGACAGATGCGCGCGGCCGTTGGCGCGGACGGCGTTGCCCGAGCCCGGGATCAGGAACATCAGCGATACCCTGGGATCGCGCACGATGTTGCGCAGGGAATCCACCCGGTTGTTGCCGCGACGGTCCGGCAGCATCAGCGTCTTGGGGTCGTGAATGCGGACGAAGCCGGGGAGATCCCCGCGCGGCGAGCAATCGATGCCTTCGGGCCCGATCGTCGCGAGCGCGGCGAACGGCGCCTTCTCGATGAAGACGCGGTAGAGCGGCGTGACATGGTCGGCGACTTTCACGATCGAGGCGTCATTGGTATCGCCATAGATGGCTTCTAGCTGTTCGACCGTTTCGATCACCGTCATTCCACCTCTCCTTCTTGCACTGGCAACTAGTCTTGCCAGCCTTCATTCCTGATCACGCGCACGAGCTGGCGGCTGTGATAGTCCGCGCTGCCCGCATTGAGGATGGTGACGTCGGCATTGGCCGAAGCGTCGTCGACGCTGCGCGCAAGGCGATCGGCAATATTGCCGTCGCTATGCCGGGCGCGCGCGGCAAGCCGCTGCGCCAGCACGTCCGGCGGCGCCGTGATCGCGACCACCACGACATCGGCATAGGCGTGGCGCAACGCGGCGATCACGGTACGTGAAACGTTGACGACGACGGCACGACCGGCACGGATATCGTCGTTGATCTCGAGCGGCAGCGCATAGGCATGTCCATGCGCCTCCCAGTGCACGGCGAAGTCGCCATGTTCGCGCGCGCGACGGAAGTCGTCCTGGCTCAGCGCGATGTTGTCCTCATCGGTCGAGGACGCACGCGTCACGACACGGCGTGGGAAGACGATGTCGGGATCGTCGCTGCAGGCCGCCTGCGCCAGCCGCAGCAAGGTATCCTTGCCGGCGCCGCTGGGGCCGACCACGAGCACGAGCCGGCCGGGGCCGATCGCACCCGCCTCGTCCTGCGCCGTGGTCACGGTCTCGCTCATGCGACGCGGCGTCCTTCGCGCCAGACGCTGCGGACGACGGGAACGTGGCCTGCGATATGCACACGGATCAGGTCGGCGCGCTTGCCGGTCGCGACCTCGCCGCGATCGGTGAGGCCGACCGCTTCGGCGGGCGCTTTCGTCACGGTGCGAACCGCCGCCGGAAGGCTGATCGCGGGCACATGCTCCGGCAATTGCAGCGCGGCCATCAGCAGGCTGGACGGAATGTAATCCGACGACAGGATGTCGAGCAGGCCTTCGCGGGCGAGATCGACCGCGGCGATGTTGCCGGAGTGCGAGCCGCCGCGCACCACGTTCGGCGCGCCCATCAGGATGTCGATGCCGGCCTGGTGCAGGCCGCGCGCGGCCTCCAGCGTGGTCGGGAATTCCGCCACCGAGACGCGGTCGCGCACGGCGTCCGCGACGTTCTCCTCCGTGGTGTCGTCGTGGCTCGCCAGCGGGATCTTGTACTCGTGCGCCAGCGCCACGATCTCGCGCATGTTGGCCGCAGCATAGAGCCGCTGGTACTCGAAGCGCTTTGCGAACAGCTCATCGAGCTCGGCGTCGGTCTTGCCGCCGCCCTTGCCGCGATAATAGTCGCGCAGCTTGACCTCGTCGCGGAACTGGCGCTGGCCCGGCGTGTGGTCCATCAGCGACATCAGCTTGACGTCGGGACGGTCGATCAGCTCCCTGGCCTCCTCGACCACGCTCGGCATCGGGATTTCGCAGCGCAGATGCAGGAAATGGTCGGCACGCAGCAGGCTGGCCTCGCGCGCGGTCGTGATCGCGGCGGCGAGCACGCCGGCGCGGCCATCGACTTCCTCGGCGCCGTCCTCGCGCCAGACCCTGAGCGAATCGAACACCGTGGTGATGCCTGACGTCGCGAGCTGGCCGTCATAGGAGACGACGGCCGCGACCGGATTCCAGAACACCTTTGGCCGCGGCACGTAATGCGCTTCGAGATGGTCGGTGTGGAGCTCGATCAGGCCGGGCATGATCAAGTCGCCGCCGGCATCCTCGGCGCCGGCGGGCGCCCTGCCCTCGCCGATCTCCGCAATGCGCCCGTCGGCAAGCGCGAGCCAGCCCTGCTCGATCACCCGGTCAGCCAGCACGATCCTGGCATTGGCGATCACGGATTCCTTATTCATTTCCCTCTTCCTTCAGGCCGCGGCGGCAAAGCTGGTGACGTCGACGATGCGGTCGGCAATCAGATGACGGATTTCGTCGTCATGGACAATGGCGACCATGGCAACGCCCTGGCGCTTCTTCTCGGCGACCAGGTCGACCACCACAGCGCGATTGGCGGCATCGAGCGAGGCGGTCGGCTCGTCCAGCAGCAGGATCGGCAGGTCCGAGATGAAGCCGCGCGCGATGTTGACGCGCTGCTGCTCACCTCCGGAGAAGGTCGCGGGCGGAAGCTGCCACAGACGCTCGGGGATGTTGAGACGATGCAGCAGCTCGCCGGCGCGCGCCTGTGCATCGGTCCGGCTCATACCGTTCACGATCAGCGGCTCGGCGACAACGTCGATGGTGGCAACGCGCGGTACCGCGCGCAGGAACTGGCTGACATAGCCGATGGTGGAGCGGCGGATGTTGAGGACCTGCCGCGGCTCGGCTGTGGCGAGATCGACCACAGCGCCGCGATGGTGGATGCCGATGCGGCCGGAGTCGCAGCGGTAATTGCCGAAGATCATTTTCAGGATCGACGACTTGCCGGCGCCTGACGGGCCCGACAGAACGACGCATTCGCCCGGATTGACTTGGAAGGTCACGCCGCTGACGACGGGCAATTCGACGCCGCCTTGCAGGTGCATCGTGAAGGTCTTTTGCGCATCGGCAACGTCGATCATGGCGGTCATCGAAAAGCTCATGGCGGGAGAATCGAGGAGACGAGGAGCTGGGTATAGGGCTCGCGGGGATCGTCGAGCACCTGGTCGGTAAGGCCGGTCTCGATGACCAGGCCGCCTTTCATCACCATCACGCGGTGCGACAACAGGCGTGCGACCGCGAGATCGTGGGTGACGATGATGACGGCGAGGTGTAGCTCGGCAACGAGGCTGCGAAGGAGATCGAGCAGGCGGGCCTGCACGGAGACGTCGAGCCCGCCAGTCGGCTCGTCCATGAACACCAGCCGCGGCTCGGTGACGAGGTTGCGGGCGATCTGGAGGCGCTGGCGCATGCCGCCGGAATAGGTGCGCGGCGCATCGTCGATGCGGGCGATGTCGATCTCGACGCGCGTCAGCCAGTCGGACGCGGTCTCACGGAGGCGACCGTAGTGATTCCACCCCACCGCCATCAGCCGCTCGCCGACATTGGCCCCGGCGGAGACCGCCATTCGCAGGCCCTGCGCAGGGTCCTGATGGACAAAGCCCCAATCGGTGCGGAACAGGAGGCGCCGCTCGGCCTCGCCAAGGGTGGCGAGATCGCGAGTGACGCCGTCGCGCATGCGGTAGGAGACGTGGCCTGCGCTGGCAGCGAGCTGGCCCGACAGCATCTGCAGCAGCGTCGACTTGCCCGAGCCGGACTCGCCGACGATCGCCAGCACCTCGCCCGGATAGAGCGAGAACGACACGTCGCGGCAGGCGGCGATGCGGCCGAACGACTTGCTGAGAGATTTTGCGACCAGCAGAGGCTCGTCATTCTCGCCCAGATTCTGATCAGCCATTCGAGGCCTCCTGCGCCTTCTCCTTGTACGGCGCAGCACTCAAGGCACCGTGATGACCGGCGGCCTGGCGGCCCTCGCAATAATCGGTATCGGAGCAAACGAACATGCGTCCGCCCTTGTCGTCTGTCACGATCTCGTCGAGGTAGGAGTTCTCCGCCCCGCATAGCGCGCAGGGCGCGTTGAAGCGATACGGCTCGAACGGATGATCCTCGAAATCGAGCGACACCACCTGGGTGTAGGGCGGGATCGCGTAGATGCGCTTCTCGCGGCCGGCACCGAACAATTGCAGCGCCGGGCAATTGTCCATCTTGGGGTTGTCGAATTTCGGCGTCGGCGACGGGTCCATCACGTAGCGCGCGTTGACCTTGACCGGATAGGCGTAGGCGGTCGCGATGTGGCCGAAGCGCGCGATGTCCTCGTAGAGCTTCACATGCATCAGGCCGTATTCGGCCAGCGCATGCATGCGCCGCGTCTCGGTCTCGCGCGGCTCGAGGAAGCGCAGCGGCTCGGGGATCGGCACCTGATAGACCAGCACCTGGTTCGCGTTCAGCGCTGTCTCCGGGATGCGGTGGCGGGTCTGGACCACCGTCGCTTCGTCCGTCGCGGTTGTCGTCGCAACGCCGGCGGTTTTGGCGAAGAACTTTCGGATCGAGATCGCGTTGGTGGTGTCGTCGGAGCCCTGGTCGATCACCTTGAGCACATCCTGCGGGCCCAGGATCGCGGCGGTGACCTGCACGCCGCCGGTGCCCCAGCCATAGGGCATCGGCATTTCGCGGCTGGCGAACGGCACCTGGTAGCCGGGAATCGCAATCGCCTTCAGGATCGCGCGACGGATCATCCGCTTGGTCTGCTCGTCGAGATAGGCGAAGTTGTAGGCGGGCGCGTTCATTCCGCGGCCTCCTTCATGGCAACGGGCGTGTTGGCATCAGCGAATTCCTTGCGCAGCTTGCGCAAGAGGCCGAGCTCGGACTGGAAGTCGACATAGTGCGGCAGCTTCAGGTGCTCGACGAAGCCGGTCGCCTGGACGTTGTCCGAATGCGACATCACGAATTCTTCATCTTGCGCTGGTGCGAGTGCCTCCTCGCCGAGCTCACGGGCGCGCAGCGCGCGATCGACCAGCGCCATCGACATGGTCTTGCGCTCGCTCTGGCCGAAGGCGAGGCCGTAGCCGCGGGTAAAGCACGGCGCCTCCGTTGCCGAGCCCTTGAACTGGTTGACCATCTGGCACTCGGTGAGCTCAATCGCGCCGAGCGGCACGGCGAAGCCGGCGTCTTCGGCGAAGAATTCCACCTCGACCTCGCCGAAGCGGATCTCGCCGGCGAAGGGATGGTTGCGGCCATAGCCGCGCTGGGTGGAATAGCCCATTGCCAGCAGGAAGCCCTCGTCACCACGCGCCAGATTCTGCAGGCGCAGATCGCGGCCTGCCGGAAAATTCAGCGGCTCGCGGGTGAGATCGCCGACGCTGGCGCCGTCCTCGGCCTCTGGCGAGGATTCGATCAGGCCGTCGCGTCCCAGAATGTCGGTGACGCGGGGCGTCGGCGCGGTCGAGGCTTCAGCCGTCGCCGGTGTCTCCGGCACAAAACCTTCGGCGAGCGAGGGGTCGAGCAGGCGGTGTGTGTAGTCGAAGGTCGGCCCGAGGATCTGCCCGCCGGGAATGTCCTTGAAGGTCGAGGACACCCGCCGTTGCACCCGCATGGCGCCGGTATCGACCGGCTCGCTGGCGCCGAAGCGAGGCAGGGTGGCGCGGAAGGCGCGGACCAGGAAAATCGCCTCGATCAGATCGCCGCGCGCCTGCTTGATCGCGAGCGAAGCGAGCTCGCGATCATAGAGCGAGCCTTCGCTCATGACGCGGTCGACGGCGAGACCGAGCTGCTCCGAGATCTGGTCGAGGGTGACCTCCGCAACGCGTTGGTCGCCGCGCCGCCTATCTGCGAGCAGGCGATGGGCGTTCTCGATGGCGCGTTCGCCGCCTTTGACTGCGACATACATGCGTTAGCTTCCCTTGCTCACGACGCGCGTGGTGCGAGGAATCGCGACCACGGCATCATCGGCGACCAGCACGACGTCGATGCCGCGCGGAAACAGCGCTTCGTTGATATGCAGGCGCTCGAACAGGTCGAACGGCTTGACCGACGCCTGCAGCGTGGCGACCCCATCGATGCCGGGGCCGCGCAGCTCGAAGCCGCGCCCCGAGACCAGGCTTTCGACCTGAATGATCAAAGTGGTCGAACGGTCCGGATACTCGCTCGTCCCGAGCGCAAAGCGCTCGAGCGGCGGAAGCGCCGCGCCATCGCTGATCAGCGCGAAGCTCGCGATCGAGCAATCCTGCACGACCGGCGCGCCTGTGTGAAATTTCAGCCATTTCACCACGTCCGAGCTCTCCGCCATCCGCGCTTCGAGCCAGAGCGGCGTGTCGTGATCGAACAGCGTCAGCGCGATCGCGGCTGTGCCGCGCATCATCGTATCAGGCGCCCCCGCCATCGGCACGATGCGCTGGACCGAGCCTGGCCGCGCCATCGCGTCCATGACCGAACGAAAGGTCGATTGCGCCGACAGCACCTTGTCGGCGAAACCCGGCGGCAGTTCCGCAATCGTGGTCATGATCTCACCCCTCACCGCGCACCATGGTGTAGAAATCAACCTTCGTCGCGGCGGTCTCTTCTGCCGCCCGCTTGTGCCGGACCATAAGCTGCTCACGCAACGGCGCGATAACGCTGCGCTCGACCAGCCCGCCGAAATCGCGGGACTGCACCAGCGCATCGCACAGCGCGATCAGCCGCGCCTTCTCGCCGTCGCGCCCGAGCGTGTAGCCGAACCCGACCTCGCCGCTCGCAAGCCGCACCGCCGCGCGCGACACCGTGGCTTCGCCGAGGTTGAACGGCGCACCGTCGCCGCCGACCCGGCCGCGCAGCATCACGAGGCCGTTCTCCGGCGCACGCAGATCCTGATGAGCCGGCAGGGTGAGATCGCGGAGGCGAGCGGCGATCTCGCCCGCCTCCGCGTGCGCCAGCACGGCCATCGCGGCCTTGCGCTGGGCTTGCTGGGTATTGTGCTGGGTCACCTGATCCACCGCGCCTTTGACAAAACTTGCCGATTCCAAGTTGTCTATGATAATAGACAACTTCATACGGACGCGCCATGACTGTTTCGTGACAAAGATGTGATTTTCGGGCTAGGCTGACCGACGACATGAGCATGCAGGACACAGCCTCTTCGGGCGTCGCTTTGTGGCGCCTCGTCGCCGACGGCATCGAGCGCGGCATCGCCGACGGCCGCTTTGCCGCGGGCGACAAGCTGCCGGGCGAGAGGGAGATCGCCGAAACCTACCGCGACAACCGCCACACCGTGCGGCGCGCGCTGGCAGCCCTTGCCGAGCGCGGCCTGGTGCGCGCCGAGCGCGGCAGCGGAACCTATGTCGAGGCACAGAAGCTCGCTTATCCCTTGCGCTCGCGCACGCGCTTCTCCGAGATCGTCGGCGCCGAGGGGCGCGAACCGCACGGCCGGCTGATCGAGGCGAGCGATGATGTCGCGACGCGCGAGCTCGCGCGAGAACTGGGATTGAAGACCGGCGCGCCCCTCGTGCGGATCGAAGCGATCCGGCTCGCCGACCGCACGCCGATTTGCGTGTCCACGACCTGGCTGTCGGCGGACCTGTTTCCGGATGCGGGCGCCGTGTTCGCGGCGACGCGCTCGATGACGAAACTGCTCGCACATTATGGCGTGCGCGACTATCGCCGCGGCGCGACCCGGATCACCGCCGGCATCGTCGACGCGACCGACGCCGCCCGGCTCGATCTCGCGCTGGGGCGTCCGATCCTGGTGGTCGATGCGACCGACCACGATCTCACGGGCAAGCCGCTGGTGACCAAGCATTCGCGGTTTGCTGCGGAACGGGTGGAGTTTCTGGTGGAGAACGGGTGAGCCTTTCGTCGAGCGGTGCGCTGTCTTCCCCTCTCCCCTTGTGGGAGAGGGTGGCTCGCCGCATAGCGGCGAGACGGGTGAGGGGTCTCTCTCCGCGCTCACTAACGCCTGTTGAATTCGCCGATAGAACCCCTCATCCGGCGCTTCGCGCCACCTTCTCCCGCAAGGGGAGAAGGGAAGCGGAGCTCGTGGCTGCGATCAGGCCACCGCCCTGGGCCCGATGATCGCAAACCGCAGCTTGCCGGAGATGAAATCGATCGCGGCGACCGCGACCAGGATCATCAGGATCAGGAACGACACCTTCTGCCATTCCAGCACGCGGATCTGCTCGGCGAGCTGGAGGCCGATGCCGCCGGCACCGACGATGCCGATGATGGTGGCCGAGCGGGTGTTGGATTCGATGAAATAGAGCACCTGGCCGGCGATGACGGGCAGGACTTGCGGCAGCAGGCCGAAGCGGATCTCGTGCAGCGGGCTGCCGCCGGCGGCGCGGATGCCCTCGACCTGCTTCTGGTCGGCACCCTCGATCGCCTCCGAGAACAATTTTCCGAACGCACCGAAATCCGACACGGCGATGGCGAGCACGCCGGCGAACGGGCCGAGCCCGACCACGTTGATCCACACCAGCGCCCAGATCAGCGTATCGACGCCGCGGATCGAATCGAGGAACCGCCTGACGGGAAAGCGCAGGATGTTCGACGGCACGATGTTGCGCGCCGCCAGCAGGCTGACCGGGAGCGCGAACAGCGCCGCCAGCGTGGTGCCGAGCAGCGCGATCGACAACGTCTCGCCCAGCGCCTTCAGATAGACCGGCAGCGAGGAGCCGGGATCCGGCGGGATCATCATCAGGCTGATCCAGCCGAGCTGGCTGAGGCCGGCAAAGAAGCGCGACGGCGAGAAGTCGAGATCGACGAGGCCGTAAATAAGGATCGCGAACGCCGCGACGATCATCGCCGGCGTTGCGAGCCGCGCCGAGGCCGGCCGGTCGAACACATCGGGGTAGCGCGCGCGCATCTCGCGCGTATCGACCTGCTGCGGCTTCGTCACGCCCGCGCCTCCTTGCCGAACAGGCGGCCGCGCAGCCAGCCGGTGGTGATGTCGATGATGAAGACGGTGACGATGATGGTGAGCAGGATGGCGCTGACGTCGGAGTAGTAGAACTTGCGGATAGCGACGACGAGCTCCTGGCCAATGCCGCCGGCGCCGACAAAGCCCATCACGGAGGCCTCACGGACGTTGATCTCGAAGCGCAGCAGCGCGTAGCTGGCATAGCCCGCAGTGACCTGCGGCACCACGGCAAATCGCATGCAGGACAACCAGCTCGCGCCGGTCGAACGGATGCCTTCGACCGGCTTCATGTCAGCGTTCTCGACAATCTCCGAGAACAGTTTTCCCAGCGCACCGGTGGAGTGGATTGCAATCGCCAGCACGCCAGCCATTGGCCCTAGGCCGAAGGCGATGACGAAGACCAGTGCGAAGACGATGCCGGGGACGGTGCGGGCGAACTCGAGCAGACGCCGCACGATGAAGCGCAGCCAGGGGGCGGGCGAGGTGTTTTCGGCCGCGAAGAAATTCAGGCAGAATGCGAAAGTCGCGCCGATCAGCGTGCCGACATAGGAGATCAGCAGCGTCTCGCCCAGCATCTTCAGCCATTTGCGCCAGCCCCAGAGCCACTCGCCGACATCGGTCCAGACCCGCTGGCCGCTGTCGAGCGTGAGGATGCGATCGAAATAGCTGATGAAGTTGCCGAAATAGGTGAACAGCGTGCGCAGATTCACTTCGGCGCCGATCGCGGCGAGAACCAGCGCGGCGGCAAAGATGACGGCTCCCAACAGGAGACGAAGCCGCCTGCGCGCGACCGCCTGGCGATAGGCGGCATTGAGCACGGCGAGCTGCTGCTCGGGGAGGATCGAAACCGCTGTCGTCATCGGTCGAAACAGGTCCGGTCAAAGAAAGAGCCGGGTCCTTAAGGACCCGGCTCCAGTGCATCGTCCTAAGAACTCAGGACGCCTTCTTTTTACGCAGCGCATCGACGAACTTGATCAGCTCGATCGTGCCATCCCAGTCCTTGGTGGTGGCGGGATGAAAACCCTTCTTCTGGCCGTCGGAGAGACGGTCGAACGCGGCCTTGTCCTTGGCCGGCGCGTCGAAGAAAGCCTTGGCGATGGCGGCCTTGGCGTCTTCCGGCAGGTCGGAGTTGTAGGCATAGGGACCGTTGATGATCGGCGCCGACTTGTGGATGATGCGGAAATCATCCTTCTTCATCGCCGAGCCGTCGGCGTTCTTCAGCATGCCCTTGGTCAGCATCTGCGCCAGCGTGGAATCGTCGTCGCTGGTCCACTGGTTGGCGGCGACGTCGACCGTGCCCTGCGAAAGCGCCAGCATGGCGTTCTCGTGGCTGCCGGTGAAGACGACCTTGCTGAAATAGCCTTCGGCATCGTGGATGCCCATCTTGTCGAGCTCGAAGCGCGGCACGTTGTTGCCGGAGGTCGAGTTGGGATCGACCAGGCCGAGGTTCTTGCCCTTGAGGTCGTCGACCTTCTTGTAGGCGCTGCTCGCCTTGACGAAGAACACGGAGTAGTAGCCGGTCGAGCCGTCGGCGTTGATGTCGTTGGCGAAGGCGTCGGTCTTGACGCCGGTCAGGCGGGCGCGGGCGAACGAGGCCGAGCCGTAGCTCGCGATCTGGATGTTGCCGGCGCGCTGGCCTTCGATGACAGCGGCGTAGTCGTTGGCGATGCGCAGCGTGACCTTCACGCCCAGCTCCTTGGAGAGATAGCTCACGAACGGCGCCCAGCGCTCGGTGACGCCGGAGGCGTTCTCGGCCGGGACGACCGCAAAGGTCAGCTCGGGATATTTGGCCTTCCAATTTTCCGCGGAGGCGGAGGCCGTGAGCGCGAGCGCGGCGGCGCCGGCAAGAATGAATCTGCGAGTGATCATGGTACCCTCTTCATCGGTTGGGGGTCGGTTGACGCAAAGACTTGCAACAAAACAGGCGCGGCTCAGGCGGCGGCCGCCGCCGGGACGCCGGCGGGCGCCGGGACAGGCATGCCGCCCATGACGTCGGCGGCTTCGAGATCGTAGAGCTCGCGCGCGACGTGATCGGTCAGCGCGGACGGCGCGCCGTCGAACACCACGCGGCCCGCGGCCATGCCGATCAGGCGGTCGCAATAGGTCCGCGCCAGATCGAGCGAATGCAGGTTGCAGAGCACGGTGATGCCGAAATGCTTGTTGATGCGCAGCAGCGCATCCATCACGATCTTGGTGTTGCGCGGATCGAGCGAGGCGATCGGCTCGTCGGCGAGGATGATGTCGGGCTGCTGCACCAGCGCACGCGCGATCGCCACGCGCTGCTGCTGACCGCCGGAGAGCTGGTCGGCGCGCTGGGCGGCGAGCGAAGCGATGTCGAACTGCTCGAGCGCCGACATCGCCAGCGCCTTGTCCTGCTCGGGCCAGGCCTGCGACAGCGAACGCCAGGCGGGCATCGTCGCGAGCCGTCCCATCAGGACATTGGTGAGCACGTCGAGTCGGCCGACCAGGTTGAACTGCTGGAAGATCATTGCCGAGCGCGCGCGCCACTGCCGCAGCTCCTTGCCGCGCAGCAAGGTGACGTCGACGCCATCGAACAGGATGCGGCCGCCGGTCGGCGTCACAAGGCGGTTGATGGTCCGCAACAATGTCGACTTGCCGGCGCCGGATCGCCCGATCACACCGACGAAGCCGCCGGGGGAAACTTGAAACGAAGCGTCGTCCACCGCGGCTTTTGCGCCGAAGCGACACGTCAGACCATCCACCACCAGCATGCAGGGCTCCAGAGTAGCTGGAGCCAACCGCTAACGCCCGCGCTTAACACTTGTGTGACACGCGCGTTGCGGTGCGGCGATCCTACACACCTCATCCCCTGTCATCTCGGCGTCATGACATCGTCATCAAGCCGCTCGAAGAGAGACCCCCGCCCTCGCAATTCGGATGCAACATGGCCGCCAAAGCTCTTTCGGTTGAGCCGACCATCGATCCCTCGGCCAAACTGCATGAGACCAGGCTCGGCGCCTATACCGAGGTCGGCGCGCGCACGATCCTGCATGAAGTGGCGATGGGCGATTACTCCTATGTCGTGAACGATTCGCAGATCACCTACACCACCATCGGAAAGTTCTGCTCGATCGCGGCGATGACGCGCATCAATCCCGGCAACCATCCGATGCACCGCGCGACACAAGCGCACTTCACCTACCGCTCCAGCGCCTATTTCGAAGGCGAGAGCGACGACGCCGAATTCTTCGACTGGCGGCGACAGCATCATGTTCATATCGGCCACGACGTCTGGATCGGCCATGGCGCGATCGTATTGCCGGGCCGTAACATCGGCACCGGTGCGGTGATCGCCGCCGGCGCCATCGTCACCAAGGACGTGCCGGCCTACACCATCGTCGCCGGCAATCCGGCCCGGATCGTGCGGCGGCGGTTCTCGGAGGAGGTCGCGGGGCGCCTCGCGAAGCTCGCCTGGTGGGATTGGGATCACGACAAATTGCGCGAGGCGCTGCCCGATTTCCGCAAGCTCGGGATTGAAGATTTTCTTTCGACATACGAAGCACGGGCGAGCTCTCTCACCAGTTCTCCTGCCAACAGACGAAGCGCGGTCGCGTGACAGACATATTCCTTGAAGGCGGCCGGGCCCTGATCGGCGCCGAACTGGTCGAAGCCTCCCTTCTCGTGTCCGGAACGGATATTGCAGAGGTCGATGCTTCGCGCGGCCGTGCGCGGCTGGCGATCGATGCCCGCGACCTGCTGGTGCTGCCCGGCATCGTCGATCTGCACGGCGATGCCTTCGAGCGGCAGATGATGCCGCGCGCCGGTGTCGATTTTCCGATCGACGTCGCGCTCGCCGACAGCGACCGCCAGGCGATCAGCAACGGCATCACAACCGTCTTCCACGCCACGACCTGCTCGTGGGAGCCGGGCCTGCGCAGCGCCGACAATGCGCGCGCGCTGATGGAAGCGATCGAGCGGCAGCGTCCGCAGTTCGCCGCCGACGCCCGCTTCCATCTGCGGCACGAGATCTACAATCTCGACGCCGAGGCCGAGATCAGCCAGTGGCTCGCCGAGGGCCGCGTCGACCTGTTCGCCTTCAACGACCACATGGACGGCACCGTCGCCGACATGGCCAAGCCCCGCAAGCGCAACCGCATGGTGGAGCGCACGGGGCTGTCAGCTGAGGATTTCGACCGGCTGGTCGGACACATCGTGTCGCGCGCTGCGGATGTGCCGGCTTCTGTGTCGCGGCTCGCGGCGGCGGCCCGCGCCGCCGAGGTGCGGATGCTTTCACATGACGATGCGACGCCAGCGGTGCGTCAGGCGTTTCGCGATCTCGGCGCGATGATCGCCGAATTCCCGATCAACGAGGAGACTGCGCGGGCGGCGGCAAGCCATGGCGATGCCATCGTCTACGGCGCGCCGAATGTTGTGCGCGGCGGCAGCCACACCGGCTGGACCAGGGCATCCGACATGATCGCCAAGGGGCTCTGCTCGGTGCTGGCGTCGGACTATTACTATCCCGCACAGCTGCTCGCCGCGTTCCGCCTCGCCGCCGATGGCGTGGTGCCGCTGGCACAGGCCTGGGATCTGGTCTCCGCCGGCCCCGCGCGCGCGACGGGCCTCACCGATCGCGGCGAGATCGCGGAAGGACGCCGCGCCGACATCCTGCTCGTCGACGACAGCGTGCGATTGCGGCCGCGGATCATTGCTGTGATATCGGGCGGCAAGCTCGTGCATCTCACCGATGCGGCACGGCTGCTCACTGCTGTGGCGGCGCCGCGCGAGGCTGTCGCGGCGGCATAAATTGGTTATGCTGAGGCGATGACAGGTTTTCCCCGCTACGCGATCTATTTTGCCGCAGGCAGCAACAGCGCCCTCTCCCGCTTCGGCGCCGCGCTGCTCGGCTACGACGCTTACACCGGCGACGAGGTGCCGTTCCCGCGCGAGGCGCTGCAAATTGCTGCCGATTGGCGCGACGTCAGCGCCGATCCCCGCAAATACGGCTTTCACGCCACGCTGAAGGCGCCCATGGCGTTAGCATCAGGCAACACCGAAACGGAGCTGGTCGCAGCCTGCGCGGCTTTCGCCGGTAAGACACGACCGATTCCGGTCATCCGTCCGGTCGTCGATGTCATCAGCGGCTTCATTGCGGTCATTCCAGCCGAGCCGGTCGGCGCACTTCAAGAGCTCGCTGCCGATTGCGTCCGCGATTTCGATTGCTTTCGCGCCGAGCTGACCGCTGAGGATCGGGCACGGCGCAGGCCGGAGAAGCTGAGCGAGCGACAACGAGAGTACCTCGACCGCTGGGGCTATCCTTACGTGATGGAGGAATTCCGTTTTCACATGACGCTGACGGGACGGCTGGACGCGGAGCGGCGCGGGCCGATCCTTCAGATGTTGCGGGCGCGGTTTGCGGCGCTTCGTCTCGATACGCTGGCGATCGACCGCCTCGCCCTGTTCAAGCAGGATGATGCCAAGGTGCGCTTCCGCATTGTCGGCGAGTGGGCTTTGGCACGGGCGGATCTCAGCGCCAGCTCACCAGATTGAAGGCGAGCGCCACGGCGCCGACCAGAACCAGGCTGGTCGCCCAGACTACATCCAGATTGAACCAGCTGCGCGAGACGAACTTCAATCCCAGATAGCGGTAGACGAGCCAGGCCAGACATCCGCCGGCACCGACCATGGCGGCAACGTGCACCAGGGACACCAGCACCGCCATTCCGACACTTGCCTTCATCAACTCGCCCGCCGCCTGATGCCCGGCATCGAGCTCGAAGGCCTGACAGAGCCCGAGATAGATCGGCACGAGCATCAAGGCGGCGCCGTGAGCAATGGCGACGGCAAACGACCAGAGCACCAATTGCGTCGGCGGAATGCGTGCCAGCGCACGGGGATGGCGCCGAACGATCAACCGATAGACGCCGAAGCCGATGACGAGAAGGCTCGCGACCAGCTGGATCGGACGCTGCCACTCCGCCAGCACGAGCAGGAACGCGAATGGTAGCAGCACGAGCAGCGTTGCGAGGAGATGCCCGGCCGCCAGAGCCCACAAGGCGCGGAAGAGCGCGCGCGGGCTCTTGTCCATGAGCCCGGCCGAAACCGCGAGCGGCCATCCCATGCCCGGATTGACCCCGTGGTAGAGACCGCTCGCAACAAGCGCGAGCCACAGCCAGCCGAGTGCCGGGCTCGCGTGCCCCCAATCTAGACCGACGGGTAGCAAAAGGAATCCGTCGAACAATCGCCGCCCTCGAGCCTGATCTGGTGCGCACGATATCCGTCGGGGAAGCTCACGAAATAGTCCTTGTCGAGCTCGAGACCGCCGTTGCCACCGACATTGGCCATGACCTCCACGCCCGGAACCCCATCGGGATAGAACTGGTCGTCCCAGGTGGAATAGAGCGAATTGGTCCAGTACACGCGCCTGCCGTCGCGGCTGATCTCGACCATCTGCGGACCGGCCGCGAAGGCCTTGCCGTTCGGATGCGGCGTGCGGCGCGCGATGCCGCCGATGTGGACCGAGCCCGCATGCTTCGGCTTGCGCGGATCACTGACGTCGTACTGGCGCATTTCGCCCGTGCCCCAGCACGAGACATAGAGATACCGGTCATCCATCGACAGGTCGATGTCGGTCACCAGCGGCGGCACGGCGCCAAATCCCTGCAGCAGCGGCGGGAGCTTCTCCTTGGGCGCGGGCTCGGGCGGGATCGTCGCCGTCTTCTCGGCATGGAATTTTCCGCCGTCGCGCCACCACGTCCAGATCGACGCTTCGAGGTTGGTGGTGTCGACCACGACGCCGACGAAGCCGTACTCGCGAACCGGATCGTGCGCGGGCCGCACCTCCAGCGCCATCTGATGATTGGCGCCGAGGTCGATGGTCTGGACGTTGCGCCGAGCGCGCAGATCCCAGAAGTGGAGGCGATGGCCATATTTATTCGCAAGCAGATCCTCCGGGACGATCCCGTTCTCGAACTGCGGCGGCAACGCCCATTCACTGGTCACCATGTAGTCGCGCGGCAGATTCCACCAGAAATCATAATGCAGGGTCTGCGGACCGCGATCGATCTCCCATCGTCCAAGCACCTCGAACGTCTCGCAATCCATGATGAAGACACCTGGAGGACCGTTGGTGCCGTCCTTGCCGCCGCCGCCGAGCGTGCTCACATAGATGCCGTCCGGCCCGCAATGGATGGTATGCGGCCGCGAATAGCCGGTTTTCTTGAAGACTTCTTCTGGTTCGATGATCTTGTGGATCTTGGCTTGGGTCGGATCGGGCTTGGTGTCGATGATGTAGATCCGCGACGAGCGCAGCCCGGGGATGATGAGATAGCGCCGCTCGATGAAGGCATGTCCCGCGAGCGGCGACAAGGCGGAGGAGCAGGCATTCCAGCCGAAGTGATGAAACTCGTCGCCCTTGTTGGGCATCGTCACGGTGTGGACGATCTGGCTGTAGGTCGGCGATCCCGGCTTGACGTCGATGACCGCGAGAGCATCCGGCTTGGAGAAATCCGGACTGAGCAGCAAGGTGTAGGCAAAGTTCTCCGCAGGCGCTTCCATCGCAAGCTTGGGCGATGCGTGAAAGGTGGGATCCGGCCTCATCGTCATGGCACTGCCTCCCTGTTCTGTCGGTTCGCGCCAACCTGGCTCGGGATAACGGCAAAAGATGAGCTGTTACGCGATGTCTTGGGATTCTCCGCAGGGCCGGTTGGCCCGCGTACAATATGCCATCGCCGCGCTGCGCGAAACTGGCGGAATCGCGTTAATTCGACGCCTACGGCCGAATGCAAACCGGGGATCGGCGGAACACTCGTGCATCCCATTCAGGATCGTCCCTGCCTAGTGCGCAATTGCGCACGGGGCGCAGGGACCCATAACCACAGGGAGGGGTTGTGGTGCAAGACTAGTAACTCCGAGTCTTCGCCAAACTTCTCCCTGTAGCTATGGGTCCCGGATCGGCGCGCGCTTGTCCGGGACGACAGCGGAGATGCCTAGCCGCAGCGGAGCGAGTGGCGCGTTACTTCCCCCACCGCAGCGCCAGCGCGTCGCGCTCCTTGGCGAGCTCGAGCAACCCTGCCCGCGTTGCCGGATGCAACGGCTGGAGCGGATGACGCACCGCGTCCGATTTAATCACACCGCCGGCCTGCATCATGACCTTGCAGGCGATCAGGCCGCATTGGCGGTTCTCGTAGTTGATCAGCGGCAGCCAGCGTTCGTAAGCGGCCTTCGCCTCCTCCCGCTTGCCGGCGAAATAGGGATCGATGATCTGGCGGATGCCGTCGGGATAGCCGCCGCCGGTCATCGCGCCGGTGGCGCCGGCGTCGAGATCGGCGAGTAGCGTGATCGCCTCCTCGCCGTCCCAGGGACCCTCGATGTCCTTGCCGCCGGCCTCGATCAGGCTGCGGAGCTTTGCAGCCGCGCCGGGCACCTCGATCTTGAAATAGCGGATGTTGGAGAAGTCGCGCGACAGCCGCGCCAGCAGCTCGACCGAGAGCGGCGTGCCCGCCACCGGCGCGTCCTGGATCATGACGGGAATATTGATCGCGCCGGAGAGCACCTTGAAGAATTCGACGATGCCCTTCTCCGGGACCCGGAAGGTGGCGCCGTGATAGGGCGGCATCACCATCACCATGGCGGCGCCGGCCGCCTCGGCCTGCTTGCTGCGCGCCGCGCACACGGCCGAGCTGAAATGCGTGGTGGTGACGATCACGGGAACCCGGCCGGCCACATGTTCCAGCACCGCATGCATCACGGTCTCGCGCTCAGCGTCGGTGAGCACGAACTGCTCGGAGAAATTGGCGAGGATGCAGATGCCGTGCGAGCCGGCATCGATCATGAAATCGATACAGCGGCGCTGGCCCTCGAGGTCGAGCTCGCCGCGCTCATCGAAGATGGTGGGCGCGACCGGGAACACGCCGCGATAGGGGCGCTGGGCCTTGTGTGGGGTGACCGGCATCGAACTCTCCATCCCTGATGTGTCTTACGTCTGCTGCCGCGCTTGCGAGCGAGGCGTGACACATGTACCCGTCGCGCGGACCGGCGGCAATGCCCGCGCGACGTTGGATGGAGAACTGAGAGGAAGTCCGCTCGCGGCCATCCTTCGAGACGCCCGCCTACGGCGAGCCCTCAGGATGAGGTCTCGGTCCGTGGCCAAATATCAGACCCTCATGGTGAGGAGCCCGCCAAAGCGGGCGTCTCGAACCATGCAGGCCGAGCACACTCGGTCACCTTTCAACTGCCACATTACGCGGTCTTCACCGCTCCCAAAAAGCCCTCGACCGCGACGCGGAGACGATCGGCGTCGGCGGACATCTTCTTGACGGAGTCCGACAGCACCGTGCCGGCGTTACCGGTCTCCTGGTTCAGCCGCGCGACGCTGCCGATGGTGTCGGTGACCTCGCGGGTGCCTTGCGCGGCCTGCTGGAAGTTGCGCGAGATCTCGGTGGTGGCCGCGCGCTGCTGCTCGACCGCGGCGGCAATCGCCGTCATCTTCTCGTCGATGCCGCTGATGGCGCCGCCGATGGAGCGGATCGCGGCCACCGCCTGGCCGGTGGCGCCCTGGATTTCCTCGACCTGGCGCGAGATCTCTTCCGTGGCCGTCGCGGTCTGCGCCGCGAGGCTCTTGACCTCGCCGGCGACGACGGCAAAGCCGCGGCCGGCCTCGCCGGCGCGCGCCGCCTCGATGGTGGCGTTCAGCGCCAGAAGGTTGGTCTGGGCGGCAATCGCGTTGATCATCTTCACGACTTCGCCAATCCGGCTTGCGGTCTGATCGAGGATCTCGACCGTCGCGTTGGTCTGCTCGGCCTGTGCCACGGCCTCGCGGGCCTCGCGCGCGCTCGACTGCACCTGCGCGGAGATCTCGCCGACGGAGGCGGAGAGTTCTTCCGTCGCGGCCGCGATGGTCTCGAGATTGTTGGTGGCCTGCTCGGCCGCGGAGGAGACCGCCGCAGTCTGGCTGCCCGATTCCGAGACCAGCGAGCGCACGCCGGCCGCCGTGGCGTCGAGCTCCCGCGTCGAGGCCACGACGCTGTGAATCACCGCCTGCACGGTGTCGTCGAAGCTGCGGCAGGCCGCATCGACGGTGCCGGAGCGAGCGAGCTGAAGCGCCTGCTGCGCTTCACGTTCCTGGCCGAGGCGTTCGGCGGTCGCCGCGCTTTCGCGCAGGCTTTCGAGCGCCGCAGCCATGGTGCCGAACTCGTCGGGATGACGTGATTGCGGCACCGGCGTCGCATAGTCGCGCCCGCTGATGCGCGCGATGGCATCGAGGATGGCGCGCACCGGCCGCATGAGGCGAGTGCGCACCACGAACACGCCGGCCAGGGTCACGGCCAGCGCGAGCAGGAACGCGAACGACTGCACGATGAGATTGGTCAGGGCTTTCGCCTGCACCGCCTCGGCGCGCGCGATCGACAGGTCGAGCGCCTTGTTGGCGACCGCGACGATGGACGCAAAGGGCGACTGGCACAACGCGTTCCATTCCGAGGCGGGCATCGCGGGACGACCGCTGCCGTCGAAGGACTTGGTCAGCTCACCGATCCGCTTGAGGACGCCGTCGGTCTTGGCGCGCGCCTCCTTGGCCGTGTTGACGAGGTCCGCCGTCACGTCAGGCGCGGCCAGCAGCTCCTCCATGCCGGTCCAGCCGGCGGTGACGATGCCGTTCCAGCCGGCCACGGTCTGCTTCTGGGTTTCGTCGAGCGGCTTGCTGGCGTTGACGTTCGGCCGCAACGTCGAGCACTGGATGCCGTAACGGTCGCGCACCTGCCAGGCGAGGCGGCGGGCCTGGATCATGCGGGCGATGAAGGGATCGTTCGTCCAGGCGCTGTTCGACACCGCGGTGGAGGCCAGGTTGGCGGTCTCGATCACCTTGGTGACGGAATCGTACCAGATGCTGGTACGCTCCAGCTTGCGCTCGGCGCGCGGCAGCTTCGCCTCGTCGTAGAACAGCTGAAATTTCGGCGCAGCCTCGCTCCAGCGCTGCTTCAGCGTGCTGGCGAGCTCGTCGCGGCGGGCGAATTCGACGGTCGCGAGCGCCGCGATGATGGCGTCGAAGCCGGCCTGCTCGGCCTTCTCGGCGGCGCCGAGCTTGGCGCGAGGATCGTCCTCGCCGAGCAGCGCGCTCTGGGCATCGCCGCGATTGTTGCGTAACGCCAGCACGCCATGGAAAATCGCCTTGTCGGCATTCGCGAGCCGTTCGGTCTCCAGACTGTCGCTGTAGCGGCCGAATGCTCCGAACATCTGGATCGCCGTGCTGGTCAGCGCGCCGGCGGCCAGCAGTGTCATCAGAACCAGGAGGAGCGTGCTTACCGATTTCTTAAAAACTGACATGGACCAAAAGACCTACTCGTCACGAGCGGTCATCTTGCATGGTGACATGCCAAAGTTTCGTTAAGGTTTATATCGAATGATAAGCGCCTCGGAGTCGCCCGCCCTCTTGGACCGTCTCACGCCACCTTCGTGAAGTCCGGCGGACGGCGCTCGGCAAATGCCGTGAACGCCTCGCGCGCCTCGGCGGTGCGCAGGCGCTGCGCGAACTGCTCGCCTTCGGCCTGCATCTGCGCGACCAGCGCTTCGCCGTTGCGCATCAGCCGCTTGGTCGCGATGAGGGCACCGGCCGGCTGGCGGGCGAGACGCTGCGCGAGGGCAAGCGCCTCGGCTTCGAGCTTGTCGAGCGGCACCACGCGGTTGGCGAGGCCCCATTCCAGCGCCGACTTTGCCGGCACGGTCTCGCCGAGCGCGAACATCTCATAGGCGCGCGCATAGCCGATGCGCGCCGGCATCAGCAGGCTGGAGGCGGCCTCCGGCACCAGCGCGAGGCTGACGAAGGGCGTCGACAATTGCGCGTCGTCGGCGAGCACGACGAGATCGCAATGCAGCAGCATCGTGGTGCCGACGCCGACGGCACGGCCCTGCACGGCTGCGACCAGCGGCCGGGTGCAGCGCGCCAGCGACTGGATGAAGCGCACGACGTTGCGGCTGCCTTCGGACTTGCCGGCTGCGACTGCGGCGAACTCGCCGACGTCATTGCCGGCGGTGAACATGTCGCCCTCGCCGCGGATCAGGATCACGCGGGCCGACGGATCGAACTCGGCGGATTCGATTGCGTCCGCGAGCTTGCCGTACATCGCATCGGTCAGCGCGTTCTTCTTGTCGGGGCGGGCCAGCGTGAGGGTGAGGATGCCGCCATTGTTCTCGATCCGGACATGCTCGGTCATTCGTCTGCTCCTCTTGGAAATTTGTCCTGAATGCTCGTCAGCCAGCGCGCGACGATGTCGATTTCCGCAGCCGAAAATCCTTCCGTCAGCGCCGCGTTGACCTCGGCCGCGCTGGCCTTCGCCTGCGCCAGCGCGGTGCGACCCTTCGGCGTCAGCCAGATACGCCAGGCGCGGCCATCCTCGCGGTCGGCTCGCCGCTCGATCAGTTTTGCCGCCGCCGTGCGGTCGACGAGCCCGGAAATGCCGGCCGGGCCAAGATCGAGCGCCGCGCCCGCCTCGCCCATCAGCACGCCGTCCTGTCGGCCGAGGATGAACAATAGCCCGGCCTGCGCCGGCGTCACCTCGCTCTCGGGCCGCGCCGCCATCCATCGCTGCAACCGGCGGTGCGCGACGCTCAACAGGTAGATCAGCCGATGATGCCGCGCGCCAGCTTCTTTATTTCGCATGCGAAATATCTAGTCGAACGCGAGGCGGTTGTCAAACGAGCCGTTTCGCTACGGCGCGCAGGTAAAGCTCGAAGCCGCGGTCACTGGGCCGCTCTTGTAGTGCGGCCAAGCCGGCCAGCGGCACAACGGCAGCGCGCGCGTCACCGCAAACGACGGCGCCTCGAGCTTCTGCTCGGCAACCTCGAGATCGCCGGGCGCCTTGCCCTGCTCGACCCAGTCGAGCAGCACGCTCAGCATGTCGACATTGGCCGGCGCGCCGGAGCCGACATGGTCGACGCCGGGCGCGGTGTAGAGCCGCGCGAACTCGGCGGTCTCGGCCTTGCCCATCTTGCGCTCGACGCTCTCGAAATAGCGGATGCCGGCATAGGGGCTCTGCGCATAGTCGGCCATGTGCTCGAGCATGATCAGCCGGCCGCCCCGCGCGCGGAAACGGCTGAGATCGGGATCCGTCGAATCCATCAGGCTGGACACCTCGAGCAGCCGCGCCTTGTGCTCTTCAGGCTTGTAGGTGGTGACGTCGAGCTTGGGATCGCGCGCGAACACATATTGAATGCCGCCAGCGCCATAGATCCAGGCGATGCCGTTGTTCGGCGCAGGTGGCTGCGCCGGCGGCGCGGTGCCGAGCCACCAGGCGACCCAGCCGCCGGTCGGCCCGATCGCCGGCGTATCCTCGCCCGACACGCCCCAGCCCGGATAGTCATCGAGACCATTGGCGAGCGAGAACGGGAATTTGTAGGTCGCGTGCAGCGTGTTGATCGCCTTGATCTGCTCATCAGTGAGACACTGATCGCCGCTCTTGCCCGCCGCGCAGCGCAGCGTCTCGACCTTGAATGCCGCCTTGCAGGTGACGGGATCCTGCACCAGCGCGTCGTCGGAGCCGTCGGCCTTGTCGCAAGCCACGCGCACTGCGTCGGCGACGAGCTTCACCTGCGCCGGATTGATCCAGCCCTCACCCATGGTGACGAGGCCCGAGCGCGTGCCGGCATGCTGCAAGCCGACCCAATTGATGACCGGCACGCGGGCGAAGATGCCGTCGAAATCGTCGGGGTAGCGCTGCGCCATGGTGAGGCCTTCGCGGCCGCCTTCGGACGAGCCCATGAAGTACATCTTCTCCGGCTTCTTGCCGTAGGCGCGCTGCATCAGCGCAGCGGTCGCGTCGCGCACCTTCTTGTAGGCGCGATGGGCGAAATTCTCGAAGGCCTCGTCGTTCAGCGCGAAAAGCTGCGGCGGCTCGCCCGGCTTGGATTCGTGGCCGGAGTCCGTGCCGTAGGTGACGAAGCCGCGCGCGAGCGGCGACGGCTTGTCGAAGGGATAGGCCGGCGGCAGCGCAAGTCCCGTGATCAGCACGCCGTTGAAGCCGCCGCCGCCATATTGCAGCGAGCGACCGTTCCATTCGACGGGAAGATTGACCTGGAATTTGATCGGCGGCGCCTTGGAATCGGTGGGGTCGATATGAGCGAGCACCTTGCAGAAGCGCGGATTGGCCGGCGTGATGCGCCCCGACGGGGTGGGTCCACGTTCGGCAACGGCGAGTTGCGAGGATGTCTGCAGCGTCGCGGAATCGATCTTTACGGTGTCAGTGCCGCCAACGAGCCCCTTGCAGACCGTGTCCGCATCCTCCGCCAATGTCATGGCGAACGCGGCGTCCGCGCTCAGCGCAGCCGCCGTCCCCACGAGCCATGCGCACAGCTTCGCCCTCGTCAGCGTCATCGTTTCCACCCAGCTTTTTTGTTTGTTCGATCTGTAGGAGACCGCATTGAACGCGACCTCCTGCCGGCCGTCAACAAGCCTCTAGTGCTCGAACACCAGCCGCGCGCCGACGGTGCCGTCGAGGGCGCGGATCTGCTGGAGCAGTTCGCCGGAGTCCTGCCCACCGAGATCGGCGTCGAGCACGACATAACCGAGGTCGCCGGCGGTCTCCAGATATTGCGCGGCGATATTGATGTCGCGCTCCAGGAAGACCTCGTTCAGCCGCCGCAGCATGCCCGGCACGTTGCGATGGACATGGCTGAAGCGCGCGCCGGAGGGGCGAAGATGCAATTGCACTTCGGGGAAATTCACCGCGCCCATGGTCGAGCCCGTGATGAAATAGTCGACCAGCTTGCGTGCGACCTCGCCGCCGATACGCTCCTGCGCCTCTTCGGTCGAGCCGCCGATATGCGGGGTGAGGATGACGTTCTCGAGGCCCTGCACCGGGCTGTTGAAGCGATCCGCGTTCGAAGACGGCTCGACCGGAAACACATCGACGGCCGCACCGGCGAGGTGACCGTCGCGCAGGGCGCGCGCGAGCGCATCGAGATCGACCACGGTGCCGCGGCTGTTGTTGATCAGGAAGGAGCCAGGCTTCATCGCCCGCAGCTCTTTCTCGCCGATCATGCCTGATGTCTCCGGCGTCTCCGGCACGTGCAGGCTGACGACGTCGCTCTGCGCCAGCAGCTCTTCCAGCTTCTCGACCGGCTCGGTGTTGCCGTGGCGGAGCTTGTCGGTGCGGTCGAAATAGATCACGCGCATGCCCATGGCTTCGGCCAGGGTCGAAAGCTGCGAGCCGATATTGCCGTAGCCGACGATGCCGAGGGTGCGGCCGCGCACCTCGCGGCTGCCGGTCGCCGACTTGTCCCAGCCGCCCGCATGAGCCGACACGGAGCGCGGAAAGATCCGCCGCAGCAGCATCACGATCTCGCCGATCACGAGCTCGGCGACGCTGCGCGTGTTGGAGAACGGCGCGTTGAAGACGGGAATGCCGCGCTTGCGCGCCGCCGCAAGATCGACCTGGTTGGTGCCGACGCTGAAGCAGCCGACCGCGAGCAGCTGGTCGGCGGCGGCGAGCACCTCATCGGTGATCTGGGTGCGCGAGCGGATGCCGAGCAGCGACACGCCCTTGAGCGCGCGCCGCAGGTCCTCGCCGTCCAGCGCCTTGGTCAGCCGCTCGACATTGGTGAAACCCGCGCTCCTGAACAGGTCCACGGCACTGTCATTGACGCCTTCGAGCAGCAGCGCTTTGGCGCTTCGCTCAGGGCTTTGGCCTGGGGCTGACATGGAATCTCCGTAAGTAGCAGCTTTGCCGCAGCTCATAGACCGCCGACGGTGCGCGGCACAATAGGGCTTGGATACGGGGAGGAGACGGCGGGGTAGATAAGCTTGGCACCCTGCTAGTTCCGTCATCCTGAGGTGCGAGTGGCGCGATGCGCAGCTTCGCGCCGGGAGCCTCGAAGGATGAACGGCCTCGATGCAGCCGGGCCGTCGCCCTTCGAGGGCCGCTAAGGAGCGGCCACCTCAGGGTGACGGTGATGGAGTAGTGCTCGGTCCAGCGCGCGTTTAGCCCGGTCTCAAATCACATAGAACCCGTGCGTACCGTCGCGGCGGAGCTGGTCGACCAAGCCATATTCCCAGTCGAGATAGGCCTGCATCGCGGCTTCCCCGACGTCGGTTCCCTCATAGGGCCGGCGGTAACGGTGTGCCGGATCCGGCTTCGGCAAGGCGTGCGGCGGGCCGACCTCGAGCGCACCGTCATAGCCGCCTTCGAGCACATGGACCTCCCAGCCCATCTGCGCCAGCCAGGACGCCGTCATGTCGGCGCGGACGCATCTGTCGTCGGTGAGGAGGATGCGCGCGCCGCGCACGGGCGCGGCCATGTCGGTTTCCTGGACGAGCTGGCCGCCGGGATAGTGGCGGAAGCCGGGGAGATGGCCGGCCGCATAGTCCTCGGCATCGCGCACGTCGAAGCGATAGAGCGTGCGATGGGTCTGCGCGGCAAGCGCAGCCATCTCGTTCGCACCGATATGGCGGACACCGGCGCGATAAGCGACATCGCGGGCATTGGCCGGGCCGCCCTCGAACGGGCCGATTGCGCCGCGCCTGTCGGCGCCGTGGTCGAGCCCATGGCGCGCCAGCGTCCAGCCGATGGTGCCGTTGCGCAGCGCGCGGACCCTGTTGGGCACCCCGGCATTGATCAGCGACTGGGTGCCGATGATCGAGCGGGTGCGGCCGGCGCAGTTGACGATGATCGTCGTCTCGGGATCGGGCGCGGCGCGCCCGGCCCGCAGCACCAGCTCCGCGCCTGGCACGCTGACCGAGCCCGGGATGTTCATGGTCGCATATTCGTCGAAACGGCGGACGTCGAGGATGGCGATGTTGGCCTTGTCGGCGATGAGCTTTGCGACCTCGTCGGCGCTGAGCGAGGGCGTGTGGCGGCGCGACTCCACGAGTTCGCCAAACGCTTTCGCGTAGGAATTGACGTCCTCGAACACCTCAAAGCCCGCCGCGCGCCAGGCCGTCAGCCCGCCGTCGAGTGCGCTGATATTGGTGTAGCCGAGCGCAGCCAGACGCTCGGCTCCGGTCGCGACGACGGGCTTCTCCCCGTCATCATAGAGGACGATCGGCACGTCCTTGCGCGGCAGCCTGACCTCGGCCTCGACCGCGATCCGGTCCACGGCCATGTTGGCGGCGAACAGCGGATGGCCGGTCGCGAAGGCCGCCTCGTATCTGAGATCAAGCAGCGCGATCTCCTCGCGCAACAGCAGCGCACGGCGGATATCGGCGGGGGCAACGGTCGGAAGCTTCATGGCATGGACCCTGGGAAGGACAGGCCATGGGCTTTTGAACGATTGAGAGCGCGTTGGCTAGCCTTGTCCGCTCACTCGCCCGGAACGAGCCGCCCGAGCGGCGGCTGCGCCGCGCGCCGCAGCTTGCGACGCGACAGATAGAGCAGGATGCCGGTGACCGAGAACAGCGGCATCAAGGCGGCGGCAGCCATGAAGACAAGCTTGCCCGGCCATCCCAGGATTGCGCCGCGATGGATGTCGTAGATGGCCGCGATGATCGTTTCGCCGAATGTCTTGTCGGCATAGCGCTCCGCGGACACCAGCTGGCCGGTGACGGCGTCGATCCGGAATTCGTCGCGCGTGGTCTCGAGCAACGACGCCTTCCCCCACGAGCGGATCCGTATCGCCGTGCCCTGCCCGGCCGGCAGCGTCAGCAAGGCCCTGGAGAATCGGTCACCCTCCTCGCGCTGGAACGTCATCCACGCCCGATCAAATCCGATCTGGGACGCAGGCTCGGCTCGGCCACGCGGCGACTTTGCGGGCATCTTCGCAGCGGTGACGTGCGGACGCGCCAGCAGCCAGGTCACGCCGTCCCTGTACCATTCGAAGGAGAACCACAGCCCGGTGAGCGTCATCATCAGATAGACCGGCAGGACCCAGGTGCCGATCACGGTGTGCAGCGACTGGTGCAAGCCCCGGCCGCCGAGCCCGAAATTCGGCTTCAGCCACATCTTCACACTGCTCGTCCGGCGCGGCCAGCGCAGCACGAGGCCCGACACCAGCATGATGATGAGGCCGAGCGCGATGGTGCCGGTGATCGGGCGACCCCAGCCCTTGCCGTCGCCGGGAACGAGCAACCAGCGATGCAGCTGACGCACCGTCGCGAAGAACGTCTCGCCGCGCGGCGAGCCCAGCACGCGCGCGTCATAGGGATCGACATAGAGCGAGGTCGGCCGGCCGCCGTGTTCGTCACGCGCGAAGCGGACATGGACCGCCGCCGCCGGATCGCTCGACAGCGTGACAGCCGAGACCTTGCCGACGTCCTGCGCCGCCTTCAGCCGCGCGATCAGGTCATCCGGCATCAGCGCCGGCGCTTGATGCGGCGTGACCTGCATGATCCCGGCGTTGAGATGATCGACGATCTCGTCCTCGAAACTCATGATCGCGCCGGTCAGCGCGATCAGGGACACCAGGAGCGCAAGAACCAGGCCCACCATGGAATGGACCTGGAAGAGGACCGCCTTGATCGTGTGTCCCCACCGCGCTGCCATGGTTAGAACTTCACAGTCGCCGACAGCGACACGCGTCTTGCATCACCGATAGCGACGTTGAGATTGTTCACAGCGGAGGTGTAGTAGACGGTGTCGAACAGGTTCTTGACGTTGAGCTGATAGATGACCGGCAGGGTCTGATACTTCGTCTCATAGGTCGCGAAGACATCAGCGACGACATAGGACGGCAGCACGAACGTGTTCAACGCGTCCCCAGGCCGGTCGCCGACATAGCGCGCGCCGCCGCCGAGCCTGAGCTGGCCGGGAATCACCGCGCCAAAATCGTAGACCAGATAGAGCGAAGCCGTGTTCATCGCAACGTTCTGAAGTTGCTTACCGGCATAGGTCGGATCCTCGGTCACACGCGCATCGGTGTAGCCATAGCTTCCGATCATGCTCCAATTGTCGGAGAGCCTCCCCGTGACGTCGATCTCAAGTCCGCGCGAACGGACCTTGCCGGCCGCGGTGTACACGTTGAAGCCGGTTACAGTGTTGAGCTGGCTGACCAGCACGTTCTGCTTCTCGATATCGTAAACCGCAAGCGTACCTGAGAGGCGCTTGTTGAGATCGAACTTGAGCCCGGCTTCGTACTGCGTGCCCTCCTCGGGTGCGATGTTCGATCCGAGCACGACGCCGCCGCCATTGCTCAGCGGAGCAATGGTCGAGTTCGGCTTCAGCGACTGGCTGTAGCTCGCATAGAGCGAAAGCTGGTCGGTGAGCTTGAAGATCGCGCCGCCGAGCGGGAGCACCGCATCCGCCGACACGTTGGTGTTGGTTTTGAACGGCTTTCCGCGCCCGGCCAGCTGGTCGTAATCCATGTACCGCACGCCGCCGACCAGCGCGAACCGCTCGGTCAGATGCAGCGTGTCCTGAAAGAACAGCGACCATTGGCCGAGCTTGTCGGTCTGGGCGCTGTCGCTGTTCGAAACCGTCGTGCCCGGCCCGATCAGACCGTAGACCGGGTTGTAGACATTGAAGGACGGGGCCGCCTGCCGGATCAGGTTGTCGCGGTAGATCGTGCGATACTGGCCGTCGCCGCCGAACAGCACCTCGTTGCGCATGTCGCCTAGCCAGAAGCCGCCCGAGATGTAGGACGTCCCATAGCTCGAATTGCTCAGCGAACCCTGCGTGCCGTCATTGCTGCGCGTCTCGACGCCGGTCTTCGCATTGACGCCGGTGATGCGGAGCTGGTTCGCGCTGAAGGTCTCGGTATTGTAGCTGTAGCCGGCAAACAGCTTCCAGTCCTGATTGAGGCGATGCTCGACCGAGGCCTGGATCAGGTCGGACGTCCCCCACATGTTGTTGTAGGGCTCGTCGAGCCGGCGCGTCGCCGGGATCGCCAGCGGCGCGCCATTGATGAAGGCTGTGCCGCGGTCGAACGGAGTGATGAACTCGCGATGCTCGTAGTTGAGCTGGACCGTGGTGTCCTGGCCGTACCAGGCCAGCGACGGTGCCACCAGCATCTCGCGATGGCGGCCGAAATTGCGCCAGTAATCCTCGCTGACGCCGTAACCGATGAAGCGATAGGCAAGTCCCTGATCGCCGATCGGGCCGGTGACGTCGAGCAGACCGTCGGCGCCGGATTTGGACGAATTGTAGGTCGAGCCGAGCAGCGTGACCGAGCCGTGCTGGTAAAGCTCGGGCCGCTTGCTGATGGTGTTGACGATGCCGCCGGGATCCATGATGCCGTAGAGCAGCGAGGCCGGGCCCTTCAGCACCTCGACGCTTTCGACTGCAGGGTTGAGGCTGCGGCCCTGCACCAGCGGCATGCCGTTGCGCATGATCGAGCCGTCGCGGTTGTCGCCGAAACCACGGCGGATCACCGCATCCTGCGTGCCGGCGAGCGTGTTGGTCTGGGTGATGCCGGAGACGTTGGCAAGCGCATCGTCGATGTTGCGCGGCAGCTGGTCCTTCAACACCTGCTCGGGCACGACATTGACGGCCTGGGAGGTGTCGAGCGGCGAGGCGCCGCTGCGCAGCGTCGTCGCGCTCGGCATCGCGCGGTAGCCGAGCTTTGCGGCTTGCTGTGCGGCGACCTCTGCGGCCGCTCGCTCCGAGAGCGTCGGCGCTGCGGGTGCGGTATTGCGATTATGCTGGCGCGCGGCGGTTTGCGTGCGGCGCGAAGGCTGGTCCGATGCCCGCGCCGGCTTCGGCCGCTGCGCTGGCGCGTCAACCGTCACCGGCGGCAACGCCGACTGCGCCTGCGCGGTCGTCATGCTGGAGGGACATTCGGCGAGCAGCACAGCCGCTCCGATGAGAAGACCGGCACGGCCCATGCCGGCACGAGTTTGATGGCCGCTGTCGCGGCCATCCGGATGAGCACGCACGTTCGATTCACTTCCAGGTCAGACACTGCATTGAAGCTCGCGCGTCTAACAGCCGCTATGCGTGAAGAGAACCGTAAGCGGACTTGAATCGCTCTAGTATTGAATCGTTCTAAGAACAGATCGGCGCTGAACGGCAATCTCCAATTGCCGTCATGCCGAGCGTGGCACGCAGCACGCGAATTCGCGGCCGCGCGTCGCTTATCTGCACAGGCTCACGCGAGCGCAGGCGCCATCAACGCGTCGAGCTTCCGCTTGAACGCGGTGCCGTCCGACAACGCGCGGAGCGGCGGGCGCACGCGCAACCAGCCTGTATCGCCCGTCTGCGCCGCGAGGATGGCTTTCAACGTCGCGACCAGGGACGGCGTCTTCACCACGACATCGATCGCCGCCTGCATGCGCGCTTCGATCTCCTTGCCGTCAACCATGCCCTTGACCAGCTCGGGCACGACGTTGGCCATGCCGCAGATGGTGCCGGCACCGCCCGCGGCGATCGCGCGTGTGATGTCGGCTTCGTTGCCGACGGTGATGGCGAGTTCGGGCGCGGCGGCACGGAATGCCTGGAACTGCTTGAAGTCGCCGCTGGAGTCCTTCAGACCCGCAACCCTTTGGCCGTAGCGCTTGCGCAGGCTTGCGGCAACCGTCGTCGGGATCGCAACGCCCGAGACCTGCGGGATGTGATAGAGATAAGCGCGCAGGCGATCGTCGGCGGCGCCGTCGATGATCGCGGCGAAGGCATCCTCGATGCCCTCAGGCGTGACGTTGCGATCGAAGTAGGGCGGCAACAGCAACACGTGGCGCAGGCCGAGGCCGAGCACGGCGCGCGTCAGCGCGATGCTGTCGGTGATGGCGGGAAAGCCGCCACCGATGCCGATGCGGTCCGCAGCGACGCCGTTCTTGAGCAGGGCTTCGATCGTCGCAATGCGTTCGGCGGCATTGAACGAGGTGCCCTCGCCGGTGGTGCCGAACAGCACGACGCCGTCGACACCTTTGCTGAAGAGGTGCTTGGCATGGCCCGCGAGCCGGGCGTGATCCACGCCGCCATCAGCCGCCAGCGGCGTCGCCGACGCCACCCAGAACCCGCGAATTGCCTCCATCATCACACCGCCCTTTTGCTGCCGTCTCGAACTAAGCCGCTGATCTCCAAAGATCTTCCACGCTTAGCGAGACCTTGTTTTTGCTTTACTTTTGATCTTGTACCTTACATACAAGACGCGCGCAAACCCTTTCCACCCTCACGGCGCGCATGAGGCGCTGCCGATCCAGAGGAGGTCTCGCATGAACATGGTGACCCCCATTGAAGGCCCCGACCAAGTGCTCGGCGCGTTGCGCGACAAGCTCGGCGCGGCCGCGGTGCTGACAGGCGGCGAGGTGCCCGCCCGCAATTGCAACGACTGGAGCGCGAGCCTGCCGCAGACACCGCTGGCGGTGATCCGGCCGCTCGATGCGCAAGGCGTGGCCGATGCGATTGCGACCTGCCGGCAGGCACGGCTGCCCTTCGTGCCGCAGGGCGGCTTGACCGGGCTGTGCCGCGGCGCTTCGCCCGAAGCGGGCTGGGTCGCGATCTCGCTGGAGCGCATGACCGGCATCGAGGAGATCGATCGCGCCTCCGCGACGATGACGGTGAAGGCGGGCACGCCGCTGGAGACGATCCAGAAGGCCGCCGACGAAGCCGGCTTCTTCTTTCCGCTCGATCTCGGCTCGCGCGGCTCCTGTGCGATCGGCGGCAATCTCTCGACCAATGCCGGCGGCAACCGCGTGATCCGCTACGGCATGACGCGCGAGCTGGTGCTCGGCCTCGAAGTGGTGCTGCCCGACGGCACCATCATCACCAGCCTCAACAAGCTGATGAAGAACAACGCCGGCTACGATCTGAAGCACCTCTTCATCGGCTCGGAAGGCACGCTCGGCATCATCACCCGCGTGGTGCTGAAGCTGTTTCCGAAACCGCGCTCGACCATGGCTGCGCTCTGTGCGCTGAAGGACTATGCCGCGGTGATCGCGCTGCTCGGCGCGGCACGCAGCGGGCTCGGCCCGCTGCTGTCGGCGTTTGAGGTGATGTGGCCGGACTATTGGGACGTCATCACGATTCGCGCCGGGGTGAAGCCGCCGGTCGCCGCAGGTCACGGCCTTTACGTGCTGGTGGAGGCGCAGGGCACCGACGAGAGTATCGATGCGCCGCGCTTCCAGAGCTGGCTCGAAGAGCTGATGGAGCGCGGGCTGCTCGCCGACGCCGCTGTCGCGCAATCGCTGGCGCAGACGCAAGCCTTCTGGCGCGTGCGCGACATCTGCGCCGAGTTCGGCCAGGTGCTGGGGCCGCACATCTCCTACGACATCGGCCTTGCGGTCAAGCGCATGGACGAGTTCGTCGCGCGCTGCAAGGCCGCGCTCGCGGACGGCATCAAGGGCTGCGAGAGCGTCTATTACGGCCATATCGGCGACGGCAATCTGCATCTCGTCTCCTGGGTCACCGGCCTCTCCGTCGCGCAGCAGCCGAAGGAGGAGATGGATGCGATCATCTACGGTCTCGTGCGCGAGATGGGCGGCAGCGTCTCCGCCGAGCACGGCATCGGCACGTTGAAGAAGCAGTGGCTGGGCCATGCCAGGAGCGAGGCCGAGATCGCGCTGATGCGGACGCTGAAGGCTGCGCTCGATCCCGATCACCTGCTCAATCCCGGCAAGGTGATCTGAGAGCACCATGCGATCGCTCAAGCTCGATCCGCCGAAATCGCTGGCGCAGCGCGTGATGCAGCGGCTGCGCCAGGCCATCATCGAGGGCGAGTTCGCACTGGGCGCCGCCATCTCCGAGGAGATGGTGGCCAGCTCCTTCGGCGTCAGCCGCACGCCGGTGCGCGAGGCGATGGGACAGTTGCAGGCGCAAGGCCTCGTCGTGATCCGGCCGCAGGTCGGCAGCTTCGTGTTCACGCCGAGCGCCGACGACATCAATGCGCTCTGCACCTTCCGCATCGCGCTGGAGCCCAAGGCGGCCGAGCTCGCCTTCCGCCACGATCGCGACGGCGCGATCGCGACAATGAGCGCAGCGATCGCGGCGATGGAGCCGTCGGTCGCAGCGAAGGACAACATTGCTTATGGCCGCGCCGATGCCGCCTTCCACGAGGCGCTGTTCACCCATTGCGGCAACCGCTATCTCGCCGAATCCTATCAGCTCGTGTCCGGCCGCGTCGCCGCGCTCCGCACCAATTTGACCTCGCCGATCGACGTGCGCACCCGCACCTCCTTCGACGAGCATCGCAAGCTGCTCGATTTGTTCGCACGCGGCGAGTTCGCCGCCTTCGAAGAGTTGATGACGACGCACATCACCAATTCGGGCGTGGTCTATGCCAAGGCGCTGAAAGTAGAGGCGCAGGTCGGCTGAGCGCCGTTACGTCCCGTCCTCCGGCCCCGGCCTGTCCAGGAAATCCAGCGCGGTGTTGATCTGTTCGAGCTGGTGCTCGATCTGGTCGCGATCCTCGACCGACGGCGCCGTCTCCAGCTGTTCCACGAGCTTCTGCTTCCGCAACAGCAAATTCTCTATGACCGTGCTCACAATTCCCCCATCGCCAGAGGCGACGTCACGAGCGCCAAATGCAGGCACGCGCGACCCGGGCCCGCATCGAGCCCTCAACAGAATGTTCGCGGGTGCCGTTGGTTCCAATGGCCGATCTCGGATCTGGGCGGTCGCGAGGACGGAACCCGCATTGTGACGCCACCGGCCACCGGTTGAATTCGCCCGGCCGGAGCCCTATGCGTAGGCGCCATGGACATCCAGATGATCACCGCCGAAAAGCCGCTGATGGCCCGGGCGCAGCCGCGCAAGCCGGCGCCGTTCCTGCCGATGAGCCGCGCCGAGATGAATGTGCTCGGCTGGGATGCCTGCGACATCGTGCTGGTGACGGGGGATGCCTATGTCGACCATCCGAGCTTCGGCATGGCGATCATCGGCCGGCTGCTCGAGGCGCAAGGCTTTCGGGTCGGCATCATCGCGCAGCCGGACTGGCACTCGGCCGAGCCGTTCAAGGCGCTGGGCAAGCCGCGCGTGTTCTTCGGCGTCACCGGCGGCAACATGGACTCCATGGTGAACCGCTACACCGCGGATCGCCGCCTGCGCCATGACGACGCCTATACGGCGGGCGGCGAAGGCGGCAAGCGGCCGGACCGCTGCACCATCGTCTACGCCCAGCGCTGCCGCGAGGCATTCAAGGACACCCCGATCGTGCTCGGCGGCATCGAGGCCTCGCTGCGCCGGATCGCGCATTACGATTACTGGTCCGACAAGGTGCGCCGCTCGGTGCTGGCCGACGCCAAGGCGGACCTGCTGCTCTACGGCAATGCCGAGCGCGCCGTCGTCGAGGTGGCGCAGCGGCTCGCTGCCGGCGAAGCGCCGCGCGAGCTCGACGACATCAGGGGTGTCGCGCTGTTCCGCAAGGTACCCCAGGATTACACCGAGCTGCACGCCGACGATCTCGATTCCGCCGACGAGGGCGCCTCGCGCCAGAAGGGCGCGACCGTGATCCGGCTGCCGGCGCTGGAGCAGGTCGAGCAGGACCGCGAGGCTTATGCGCGCGCCTCACGCGTGCTGCACCGGGAGAGCAATCCCGGCAATGCGCGGCCGCTGGTGCAGCGCCATGGCGATCGCGATCTCTGGCTCAACCCGCCGCCGATTCCGCTCACCAGCGAGGAGATGGACGCGGTCTACGATCTGCCTTACGCGCGCGCCCCGCACCCGTCCTATGGCGAGGCCAGAATCCCCGCCTGGGACATGATCAAATTCTCGGTGACGATCATGCGCGGCTGCTTTGGCGGCTGCACCTTCTGCTCGATCACCGAGCATGAGGGGCGCATCATCCAGAACCGCTCCGAGGGTTCTATTTTGCGCGAGATCGAGAAGATCCGCGACAAGACGCCGGGCTTCACCGGCGTGATCTCCGACATCGGCGGCCCCACCGCCAACATGTACCGGATGGCGTGCAAGGACCCGAAGGTCGAGGCGGCGTGCCGGCGGCCGTCCTGCGTCTTCCCCGAGATCTGCCCGAACCTCAACACCTCGCATGACGACCTGATCCGGCTCTATCGCAAGGTGCGCGAGACCAAAGGCATCAAGAAGGTGATGGTCGCCTCCGGCGTGCGCTACGATCTCGCGGTCGAGAGCCCCGAATACATCAAGGAGCTCGTCACCCATCACGTCGGCGGTTACCTCAAGATCGCGCCCGAGCATACCGAGCGCGGCCCGCTCGACAAGATGATGAAGCCGGGCATCGGCGCCTATGACCGCTTCAAGCGGATGTTCGACGCTGCGGCCGAGCAGGCCGGCAAGAAATATTACCTGATCCCCTATTTCATCGCGGCGCATCCGGGCACGACCGACGAGGACATGATGAACCTCGCGCTCTGGCTCAAGAAGAACCGCTATCGCGCCGACCAGGTGCAGACCTTCCTGCCCTCGCCGATGGCGACCGCGACCGCGATGTACCACACCGGCGTCAACCCCTTGCGCGGCGTGCGCCACGGCGGCAGCGACACGGTCGAGGCGATCAAGGGCCTGCGCCAGCGCCGCCTGCACAAGGCCTTCCTGCGCTATCACGACCCCGACAACTGGCCGGTGCTGCGCGAGGCGCTGAAGGAGATGGGCCGCGCCGACCTGATCGGCTCGCAGCCGCACCAGCTCGTCCCCGCGCACCAGCCGCCCGGCACCGGCAAAGCCGCCGGCACGCGGCGGCCGGTGCGGCCCGGCGGCAAGACGCAGCGGTTCACGACCAAGGGCCTACGGGTGATGAAGTAGCGGGCGAGAGCCGGACCAGATCCGGCTCGGCGTGGCGCTTTCGCGCCTCCAAAATAAAAATGTCGAAAACAACCCCATGCACAGTAGACGGGGGCAGCAAGATCAATGGCTTAGAGCGCGATGGGATCGGACCGATCCTCACCGCCCCTTGGCTCGTTGATCGAGCATGATCTTTTCGAAAGACCGCTGCGCATTTTGCTGATTTTACGAAACTGTTGCACCGTCGGGCAAAACAGGGGCATGATGGCAGCATCGGAAGAACCAGGATAGGGCGAGCCCCGTCCGCTGCTCCGTATCAACATCCTCGAGCTTCACACCGCGTCCCGCGCGCAGGCTGTTCTGCTGTTCGACGCGCTGCAGGAGATGGCGTCCTTGATCGCCTGCTCACCCGGCAGCCCAGCAACGTCTGCGAAACACCGCCGCCGGCTCTGCCTTGCCGGCGCCGGGTTCAAAGTGCTTCCTATCTTGGTTCACTGTGCTCATCGGCGTCGGCTTTCCGAGGCAACGCGGATGTTAGCCGATGTCAGCGGGATGGGCAGCTTGTGACCCGTTGCGGACGTTGAGTGTTCGGTTCGATGGCTGGTTCCACAGTCGCGTTTCAAAATTTTGAGCTATTGCCGTAATTCTACTTAAGCCATCTTTGTAACCGAGAAATTCACTCATGCCATCTACCTAGAGTGGCACTGGTGGTGGGAGATCAACATGGGCGCTTGGAAGCTTTTTGCGCTCGTCAATGTTTTGCTCGCGAGTTTCAGCCTTCGCTATTTAGGGTCATATGACCCGGGCCAGATCATCAACTTTGCGATAGAGGTACTTTCGGCCATCGGTCTTGTGCTGATGTCGTTCGAATTGACTTTCCTTCCTCGCAAATTTTGGCGTGCGCTCGCTTGCATCGTATTCGCGAAGTGTTTCTTTATGATCGTCGGGTGGGGCGTTGTTGAGCAATCCCCTCTGGATGGACACGTATTGGAAGCACTCCTTCTATTCACTCTCTTTCATTTTGCCGTTGGCTACGGCCTTTGGCTGTACGGATCCGAGCACGAACAGCACGCAGATGTGCCTCAGCTTGTGAGACACTCCAGCCTCCGCGAGTGAAGGCTCAATTGATGGACACTGTCTACGTGATCCTGCTGATCACGACCTTGGTTCTGGGGTTCGTTGCAACCACCCTATGGGGGCCAGACTTCGAATGGCTTGGGCACGATGTCGAGGCTGCTTACATCTTCAAGCTGGTCGCGATCGGGTTGGTCGTATTCTTCTCAATCGCGATCACTTTCGGCCTTATCTGAGACGACACGATAGCGTAAGCCGGAGGCCGAACTGACGAGCCGCACTCTGAGTTGAGCCCTTCAAATCGAGCGCCCCGGTGGACCGTCCGGAGGACATGTGCGCATCGCATCGGTTCTGCGAGAGATTCTGACTTTCTGACCTGTCATGGCGCCATCTCAGCTGACGCCGTGAGAATGAATGAAGACGAATTGTGTAACGACGTTGGCGGACGAACGACAGTTTTTCCTATCGCTTTAAGGTTGAGGAAATCATTGCACGCTAGTGGTTCGCTCGCAACCTTCGAGGTGGCGGTTGCGCCAGGACGCCCGTCGAATGTACCTGCTCACCGCCCGTCTGATAGTGTTGGCCTTGACTGCCTTGGTGGCGTCTCGCCGGGCCAGGCATCTGCCACGGACCCGTCAAGGGCGGTTCGCAGCGATCTGGCCTGCTCCTTGCTCGGGAATTTGTGCGCTGGGACTACTCGCAATTTGGCGTGCTCAAGGTGTTCAGGACGTCGAGCCCTCTTCATTGACCTGTCTCCTCATGCTTGTTGTCGCCTTCAATGCCGGCTGGTTTATCGGCGTCATGGGTGAGTGGTCGTGGCAGTGACGATATCTCAATCAAAAAGCGCATCGGATGCTATGGCCGACAAGTCCATGACTTTGCCGTCTTGAGTCTGGCATTGTGCTGTGGATGTCAGATTGTGGCCCGCAGGCGAAGTTTGCCAAGGCGCGGCCATTGTCCGCTGATCGGGGTTGAGCGGAAAGCCCTGATCGGCGTTCAATACGGCGCTGTTGACCCTTCTGCGACCACGGGTGATGTCTCGCCGGTCATGTAGCTTGTGTCTGAAGACCGCCGGGACCGAGACAAGGTCAACAAAGCCATCGCCAGTACTTTCGGGAGCCGCCGCTACGACGGCGCGATCCGGATGCCCGGCTCGTCGACCCAGGCTTCCCGCGCAAACCACGCGTGATCGGTGCGGCAGATCGGACAACGGGTGCGCGAGAAAAACACCGCGCGGCGTCCAAAGCTCTCGCGATCAGTCTGGATACCGGTGGGAATCGCGTGTCCGGTTTGCGGACATTTGACCATAACCATTCCCATGTTGCCCTCCCTTGCGATTTGTCTTTGTTGTATTTTGCAGAAAAGCACCGGCCGGTTGGAATACGCCTCTTGTCGGTGCGGGGTTGGGGGCATCGCGCACCTTGTTGATCGAGCATGGGGCAGTGGGCGTGCTCGCTCAGTTCGGCTTGCTCCAACCGGCCGGGTCCCTCCTCAAACGAATCTGGATGTGAAATTGAGCGCGCTTTTTTAGCCGCCGCCTTGGTGGAGAACCCTGGTGAAGTGCTTCCTGATCGGCTCACCCGTTTCCGTCGCGAGCTTCTGGGCAAGCGCCCACAATTCCTTGTTCTGGTCGGAGGCGGTGTCGAACGCCTTGCGCGCTTGCGCCGCCGATAAGGTATAGACGTCGGTCGCTGACTTGCTGCCGAACAGATGGACGAAGAAATCGAGCGCAGAAGCGACATTGGCGTTTGAGATTTCGAACACCTTGAGCCCGTAGTCGGTCGTGCATCTCGCATTGCTCGAATAGGTCTCGCGCAGGGCCTCCGTCATCTCTTCCGATGCGGCCTTGATCTTCTCGCAACCTTCCCGTGCGCGGGCGAGGCCTCGCTCGGTAAGCTCGCGCCCCACGCCAGGCAAGGCAACCTTCGAGAAATCCAACCATGGCATCCCGAAAACATTCGTTCCGTTCGGCGTCAATTTCATTTCGCTTTCACTCACGCAACATTCCCTTTCTCAAGCGAAAGCATTCCTCGCGACGCTCGCTTGCGTCACGAGAGCTCACGCTCTGTGTTCGATCAGATTTTGGATGAGCCGTGATTTAGCCCCGACCCAATACGACTTTGTTAAAGAGAAGCGGGAATGTCGGTTCGGTTTGCGACTCTCGCCCAAACTTTTTTTAAGATTGTCAATACAAACGAACGTATATGTGAGGAGTGTGCATAACAGGGATATCCCAAGGGCTTGGGAAGTTCCTTCCTCAGCATTCGCATTGCAAAGGAGGCCTGGTTGGGATGCGCTACGTTCGAGCAAGAACGGACATCACGCAACGTGCCGTTGAGCGCAGTCCCGACTTCGCATCACCGATCCCTTTGACCGCTGCAGACGCGGTGGTCGATGTCAGCTTCTGGCCCTGGCTGTGTAAAAAGTTTGCACACAACCAAGACCCTAAGCGGACATCCGCTCCGATGGGCGGTCGCTTGGCTGTAGCACAATGGAGAGCGTCAACGTGCGGTCGGTCAGGATCATGGACGCGCTGCTCACGGTCTGATCCCTCAGATGAGGTTGAGCACTCGTGGCTCGCGAGTTCATTGGCCAGCAGCCCGAACCCGCGCCGCCTGGCGGCCGCCCTGTCAAGACCAGTCTTCGCAACTATGCGAATTCCAGCACATCAGCCACCGGACGGCGCGGCTTCTGAGGCGCGTTTCCCGAACGCACCGCTCCCACGGATAACAGCATGACCGGCACTTCGTCCGCGGCCAGTGCGAACTCGCGGGCCACTGCTTCGGCATCGAAACCGATCATCGGAGTCGAACCCAGGCCCAACGAGACGGCCGCGTAGATCATCGCCGCCGCGCCGAAGGTGCCGGAGCGGACCGCCTCATCGCGCTGGCGCTGCGGATACGCCATATAAAGGTCGCGCGCGGGGATTTCCCAATCCGGCACCATCTTTGCCGGCATGATGCCCGCTTCCACCAGCGGTGCCAGGCGCGCCGGTATTACGCTGGAATCGGCCAACTGGCCGCAGACGATGAAGGTAACGGCTGCTTCGGTGATCGCCGGCTGATGCCAGGCGATCGGATGCAGCCGAGCCTTGGCTTCGGCCGTGCGTACGGCGATGAAGCGCCAGTTCTGCAAGTGGAAGGATGTCGGCGCCGTGGTGCCGATTCGCACCAGCTCGCCAATTTGGTCGTCGCTCAAGGTCGCAGCAGCGTCGTAGTACTTGGCAGCGCTGCGGCTCAGGATGCATTCGATGACGGCGTTGGTCATCGTGATTCCGTCGGTCGAGGTGATTCCGTCGGTCATGGGGATTCCTGTGGGAAGGGATAGTTGAAGTAGAGGCATGTTTTCGCCGAATGCGGCGCGCGCCGGCCGGTCGCGTGCGTCAACGGGTTTGCGTCGCTCAGGCGCTAACGCGGATGATCGTCTTCCCCTTGCGTCGCTTGGTCGGGTTTAAGGCGGCGATGGCATCGTCGAGGGTCGAGACGTTATCGATGTTCGTTCGCAGTCGTCCGTCCCGCACCCGCTGGACGATCTCACTCAGTTGGGCACGATCGGGCTCGACGACGAAGTCGACCGCGAGGCCGCCGTCGAGCCGCGCCTCGACCGGCCCGACGATGGACACCAACGTTCCTCCGGCTCGAACAAGACGTGCGGACCGCTTCCCAATGTCGCCGCCGATGCCATCGAAAACCAGATCGACTCTGCCGACGCCTTCCAGGGCGTCGTTGTCGAGGTCGACGAACTCCTTCGCACCGAAGTCGAGCACCGTCTGACGGTCGGCGGCGCGTCCGGTGCCGATGACGTGGGCGCTGAACTCTCGTGCGAGCTGCGTCACCATCGAACCGACTGCGCCGGCCGCGCCGTGCACGAGTACGCTCTGCCCCGCCTGAAGGCGACCATGCTGGAACAGTCCCTGCCAGGCGGTGAGGCCCGAGATCGGCAGGCTCGCACCCACCGTGAAGTCGACGTCGCCCGGGAGCGGCGCAAGGTTGCGGGCCTCCATGGTTACATACTCCGCCAGGGAGCCGTCGCGATACCAGTCGGCGAGGCCGAACACTCGCTGTCCCACCGACAGCCCTGTCGTGCCGTAGCCGAGAGCGGTGACCACTCCGGCAAGCTCATGGCCGGGGATCGATGGTGTCCGGTCACGGTCGAGGCGATCGGTCCAGGTCGAGGGCCACGACAGCTCAGTCGGGACGAATCCCGACGCATGAACCCGAACGATGACGTCGTTTATCGCTGCCCGCGGCTCTGGCCGCTCCACCAGCTTCATCCCGGCGGTTCCTGCCGCCCGGTCCGTCACAACAATTGCCTTCATGATAATTTTCTCCTCGGCCGACCCGGCTCCCACTCAAGCTGAGGGATAGAGATCGCTCTGGTCGCTGGTGTCACCCAATAGATGCCTTCCGCCTGGTCATAAAACAGTACCAAGATTGATGATTTCGGCTGTACCATCGCGCGATGGCTGTCCTCCCCATCCGACTCGATCGTGCGAGAACGACTCCGCTGGCTGCCCAGATTTATTCGGCGATCCGCGAAGGCATCGAGGACGGACGGCTCGCCTCTGGCGCGCGGTTGCCCTCTTGGCAGGATCTGGCCGCTCAACTCGGCGTCTCCCGCGGCACCGTGCGTGTGGCTTACGAGCGTCTCATCGCGGAGCAATTCGCGATCGGTCTCGGGCCGGCAGGAACGCGCGTGGCCGAGCGGCCGTCCCGATCCCCAATGGCCGACTGGTCGCCTGACGCTGCGCCTCTCCCAGACCTCTTCTACGAGTTCGGAAACGCGCCGCTGGTTTTTCAGATGGGCGTACCCGCTCAAGATGCCTTCCCGTTCAAGCTGTGGTCGCGCATCCTCACTCGTGAGACCAGGCGCGCCGCGGCAGCGCCGGTGACGTATCCAGATCCGCGCGGCGATCCGGAGCTGCGAAAGGAGGTCGCGGCTTATTTGGGGCTGGCTCGCGGCATCAGGTGCAATCCCTCTCAGGTCCTCATAACGGGTGGATTCTCCGGTGCGCTCGGTCTGGCGATCCGAGGACTTCAACTTGGAAGCATGGGAGCTTGGATCGAGGATCCAGGCTTCCCACTTACTCGCACCGCACTCGGCCTGGCCGGCATGGCTGTGACGGCTGTCCCAGTCGATGCAGAGGGATTAAATGTTGCCGCTGGTATCCAGACCGCTGCCGGAGCGAAATTGGCAGTTGTGACACCGGGCCAACAGGCGCCGCTCGGGATGACGATGTCGCTGTCACGGCGTCTTGCACTGCTCGACTGGGCTCGGCGAAGCGACGCCTGGATCATCGAGGACGATTACCTGAGCGAACTGCAACTGAAAGGACGGGCGGCTCCCGCCCTTGCATCTCTCGATCATGGAGGACGGGTGCTCCACATAGGCAGCTTCAGCAAGACCATTAGCCCTTCGCTGCGCCTGGGTTTCATGATCGTGCCGCCGGAACTGAGTCGTCGGTTCGCTGAGCTGGCTGCTTCCCTGGCGCCGGCGCCGGCTGCGGGCATGCAGCTCGCTGTGGCGGAATTCCTGAGGGAGGGTCACTATCTTCGCCATTTGCGCCGAATGAAGCGGCTTTATGCCGCCCGACGAGAGACCTTGCTTCGTTACTTGGGAGAAATGGCGCCAGACTCGATAAAAGTGCGGGCGACCGCCGGTCTTGCGGTGGTTATCTCCCTCCCCAAATCCGCGTCAGACGTAGATATCGCTTCACGTGCGCGAGAGTTTGGCCTCGCGCCGCGTCCGATGTCGGTGTGGTGCATGCAAGCTCCCCGGCAGCAGGGACTATTGCTCTGCGTGACCAATCTCAACGAAAGGCGATTGCCGGCGGACTGTCGCAGGCTGTTGGAATTGGCGCGATAGCGCTCACCGAAGTAACGCGGCTACGCATTGCCGGATCGTTTCAATGCTGCTTGGCCCGTTGCTGACCTCGCGCGCCTCGTCTTCCACCGAGGCCTAGAGGCCCGTTTCGGAGGACCCGCCAAAGGGCCGACACAAATTTCCAGAGTGGCCGGGATGGCGCATCGTCCCGGCCATCCGGCGGGGTCGACGGTGCGTCGGCGTCCAATTCGGTCAGCCGCTCCACCATGCCTTCCAGCCGCGATGGTAGCGGGGTGAGATCGTCCGCAAGGGTCCCGCGAAGCTGCTGACCGATCTCGTCGCAGATTGCCCGGCGATACCCCGGCGCTATATCGGGGGGTGAACCATGGGCGCGGGTTGGTGGGCTGTCCGCCATGGCTGCGACCGTTCTGGATGTGCACGCAGCTTTCCTCCGCCTTTAACGCGCAAGGGCCTTGGGTTGTGCCTTGGGTTGTGCCTTGGGTTGCTCCGACGAGGCTGTTCTTTTTGCTGCCCGGCGGGCGGCCAAGCGCACCTGATTTCTGCGGCCCGACCGAGTTCCCGTGGTATCCTATCACTTGGTACTTCGTGGGCTTAGGAGGCAAGAAATGTCTACCTTCCTACGTTTGCAAACCGCCGATTTGGACCCGGAAATGGTCGGCCGCATCACGGCAGCCTACAAGCGCGCGCTCCATACGCTTTGCATCGAGGATCGCGACGACCACGACCCGCTTGCGGACGTCGTTGCGAGAAAGGTCATCGAGATTGCACAATCCGATATCCATGATCCGGCGGAAATCGCAGCTTTGGCGATCAAGGAAATCGACATGCGATAGGTCTCATTGCCTGACGCGCTCGGACCTGAAACATTCCGGGCTTCGCGAGGTGGCCTATTGAGCTTCGGGGCTGCGCAATGTGCGAGGCGCCATGGCCCCTCCTGTGTTGCCCGCCGGCGCAATCGTGGCCGTGACCTTCTTGGTCGAGATCGGCTCTCCTGGAACGGCGCCGGTTCAGTTCTGGTTGCCTCTTTTTCCCCATGAAGAGTATAGCATCGGCCACCTCTCAACGTTCTGAATTGGAGAACCTGTGGCGCGTTCTTGTCGTTGTACTGTACACGACCCGCGCGGGACGCGAGGTGGTTAGGAACCTGAGCCAAATGCCATGAAGGACCTCAGGGAAAGGTTAGAGAAGCTCCGCGCCGATGCTGCAGATCTCGCCCTCATGAGCAGACGGGCGAGTGACGCGGGAAAGCGAGACCTGTTCGGACGCTTGGCGGAGGAACTCGCGATTGAAGCTCTTGAGCTCGAACTAGTGATCAAGCAGCAGAGCGCGAGTTCAGACGCCAATGGGCCGGACAAGGTGGTGCCCCTTAGAACCCGGTCCAAGCGAGAGTGACGCCTCTGCGAACTGCGCCGCGCCGTGGGACGGCGCTCACGCCCCGGACACTTCGGCCGCACCTTCGCGCCGCGCCTGGCGCAGTCTCCGCCGAATTAACTTTCGGCTAGAGCAATATACGATTCACATATGTAGATGCCGGAACAGCGTCGGCGGATTTCAGTCGCGACTGCATCATTTTCCCGATTGGTCCAATGGCGGGCCATGATCCAGGCTCGTTCAAGGGCTTGGTTGGGGGTTACACGACATGCGTGAACATCATGGTCTAGCGGTTGACGCCGCTGCGCTGCTGCATGAGCGCCTGGAGCAGCTCACGTCTCTGTTGTCCGAACTGGAACGTCTTCGCGCCCGCGTGCTCGAGGCGGAGCGGAGCGCACTGATCGCCGCCGAAACCGCCCCGCCCCATCCGCGAGCACCATCTCGGCATCCGCTTTTTCCAGCTTCTCAGGCCCGCGCTTCCGTTTGAAGTTGCCCCACGCCACTTTGAACCGTTCCTTGGCCTTCCTTGGCCCCGTCGAGGCTTTGGCATCGGCGGACGATGCCCGATCTGGGATCGTCACGGTGATGAGCCGTATCCAAATCGCGGGGTGTTCCGGCGCGTCGTGGCGGGCCTGCGCGAGCTTGGTTACGTCCGCTCCGACGGTCTTCCGTCAACCCTGCGCGTGGCAATTCCTACAGGCAAGCACGTAGGGTTGAGCTGAATTTGCGCTCGATCAAACCGGCGTGGCCCTCCGTCTACTTAACTTGCGTCAAGTGATCAGGGAGGCGGCTATGCTGGTGAATATCAACACGCATCGACGGCCCGTCGACGGACACCTCGCCGCTCTTGCTGGTGAGCGGGTGCTTTGCAGTGAACATAGATATCGCAGAGGGACCGAGATTTTCGGTGAGGACGAAGACGCTGAATACGTCTATCAGATCACCGCGGGAGCAGTCCGGACCCACAAGCTGCTCGCAGACGGCCGTCGCCAGATCAATGCGTTTCATCTGCCGGGCGACATGTTCGGATTCGAGAATGGCAGCAGTCACCGCTTTACAGCCGAAGCCATCATCGAAACCAGCGTTCGTATCATGAGACGAGGCAGCATCATCGAGGCAACCGAGAGCCGGACGGGCGGCACAAGGAGCCTTCTGAGACTGGTCACGCAGAACCTCCAGCACGCCGAAGACCATATGCTCCTGCTGGGACGAAAGACTGCGTTGGAAAGAGTTGCCACGTTCCTCGTTGAAATGGACGCGCGGCTGGGACAGCCTCAACTCATGGCCCTCCCCATGAGCCGTCGCGACATTGCGGATTATCTCGGGCTTACGTTGGAGACTGTTTCGCGCGCTTTATCGACGCTTCGCGATCAAAACTTGCTTCGGTTCGAGGGGACGACACAAAGACGGATCGAACTGCTCCGGCGTAAAGAACTTGCACAACTATAGGTGAGAATATGGTGTCGGGATGACTGCTCCGGCACAGATTCACCGCCATGCGCGCGATCGACGCGCTCAGGCCGGTTGACCTTTTCGCCAGATATGTAACATACAAAGTTACATGAAACGCGATTCCCGACTTTCCGGCGTGCTGCACATTCTGCTGCACATGGCGCAGCAGCCAGGGCCGTTCACGTCCGAGACGCTGGCCAAAGCCATGGACACCAACCCGGTGGTGATCCGGCGCATCATGGCGGGCCTGCGCGAGCTTGGTTACGTCCGCTCCGAGAAGGGGCATGGCGGCGGCTGGACGCTCGCATGCGACTTGTCGAAGGTGACGCTGCGCCACGTCTACGTCGCGCTCGGCAGTCCCGCGCTGCTCGCCATGGGCAACCGGACCGAGGCGCCGGGCTGCCTCGTCGAGCAGGCGGTGAATGCCGCGCTCGACCAGGCCTTTCACGATGCGGAGGCGGTGCTGCTGTCGCGCCTCGGTGAGGTGACGTTGAAAATGCTGGGCGACGATCTTCGCGAGCGGCTCGGCTCCCGCAAGCTTCAAGGCATGCGCGCACATGGCGCGTGATGCCGCTTCAGCAAGGACGATGTCATGGCCAATCTTCAAGACATGTTCTCCGATCCGCAGGCGGTGGCGAATTACACCGAGGGACCGCCGCGGTTCGTTCCCGGTTACAATGCGATGCTGTCGATGGCGGCAATTCTCCTGGCCGAGCGCGCGCGCGACGATGCGCGGATCCTCGTGCTCGGCGCCGGCGGCGGCCTGGAGTTGAAGACGTTTGCGCAGGCGCATCCCGCCTGGAGCTTCGACGGCGTCGACCCGTCCGCGGCGATGCTGACGCTCGCGAGGCAAACCCTGGGACCGCTCGCGCCGCGCGCATGTCTGCACCAGGGCTATATCGACGATGCGCCGGAAGGGCCGTTCGACGGGGCCACCTGCCTGTTGACCCTGCACTTCGTCGATGCCGCCGAACGACGTCGCATCGCCTCGGAGGTCCGCCGCCGCCTCAAGCCAGGCGCCCCCTTCGTGGTCGCCCATCTGAGCGCGCCCAATGGCGAGGACGAACGTCCGTTATGGCTGTCGCGGTATTCCGCGTTCCTGGCCGCATCGGGCGTCGAGCCCGACAAGGCATCGGCCGCGCGGGACGCCGTCACCAACCATCTGGACATTCTCGCGCCCACACAGGATGAGGCGGTTCTGCGCGAAGCTGGCTTCTCCGACCCAACCCTGTTCTACACCGGATTCACCTTCCGCGGCTGGGTGGCTTACGCGTGAGGCGTCAGGCTTCGTCAACACGGCCGGGCGTTCATGCCAAAGCCGGATGCGCCAGGCGTGCGGACATGATCTCTGAGGCCTCGAATTAGGCGGCGTCCGATATGCCTTCAAAACCTGGCATGGCCGGCTCGCCCCCTGCGAATCGGCAAACAGTCGGTCAGCGCGGCTGACGCTTCATCTACGCGGCAGTGACCGGCAGCAGCATTTGGATGGACATCGCACGGTGGCCCTGTCGTGTGATCCATCGTACAAATAGGCCGGGTTGGAGTGCGGACCATGGTGCAGGAGCGAGCAGCCCGGGTCGAGCGCAGGTTATCGGCCATATTGGCCGCAGATGTGGCCGGCTATTCGCGGCTCATGCACAATGACGAAGAGGCTACGCACGCCAAATTGACTGCGCTTCTAACGGAAGCGATCGCCCCGGCAATTGCCGAACATGATGGCCGTATCGTCAAGAACACCGGCGACGGCTTCCTGGCCGAGTTTCCGAGCGCCGTCGAAGCGGTTCGAGCCGCTATACAATTCCAGAATCGCGTAAAGGAACTTACAATTGATGATGCAGAAGCCAAGCGCATTGCCTTCCGCGTTGGAATCAACATCGGCGATGTCATTGTCGAGCCGAACGACATCTTTGGCGACGGCGTGAATATTGCGGCACGGCTTGAGGGCATCGCGAAGCCCGGCGGCATCTGCATATCTTCCGCCGCCCACGATCAAGTCCGAGGCAAGGTCGGGGTTGGGTTCGCCGATTTGGGCGAGCAGAATCTCAAGAACATCGCTCTTCCAGTCCGAGCCTATGCTCCGCAGCTCTCCGCCCCGCCGCCGGCCGTGTCGTTCCTGAATATAGCTGGTGGCTTCCCATTTGGTCAGTGGACCGGGCGTGGTCTGCGGCGAGCTCGGGTTGGCCTGACGATGGCGTTCCTCCTGCTCGTGGCCGGCGGCGGTCTGGGTTTTTGGTACATCCGGTGGGGCGAACCGCAGTTGTTGAACCATCGCCTATCGATCGTCGTGCTGCCATTCACGAATTTGAGCAACGAATCCGAGCAGGAATACTTTGCGGAAGGTGTTGCTGGCGATCTAAGCGCTGATCTCTCACGCATCGAGGACAGCTTTGTGATCGCGCCGAGCACGGCGCGTGCCTATAAGAACGTTGACGCCAGGCGCGTCGGCCGTGAACTTGGCGTGCGCTATATCCTCGACGGTAGCCTGCGCAGGACGGAGTCAATTGTCCGGATCAATGCCCGGTTGATCGATGCGCGGACCGGCGCAGAGATCTGGTCGGAGCGCTTCGACGGTGACTGGTCCAAATCGATGCAACTTCAAGACGTCATCACAGGCCGACTGGCGCGACGGCTTGATCTCGAACTGACGAACCAAGAAAGCCGCGACGCCGAGGTCGCGCGGCCCAACAGCCCCGACGCAGTCGATCTCGCGATGCGCGGATGGGCCGTGCTCAACCGACCGTATTCGCGCGAGCAGTTGGCCCGGTCTCGCGCCTTCTTCGAGCGCGCGCTCCAGATCGACCCCGGCTACCCGAAGGCGCTCGTGGGCTTGGCAGATACTCTGGCTATGGACGTCAACTATCGTTGGACCGATACGCCCGCAGATGCGCTGCGGCGCGCCGAGAATGCGGTAGGCCAGGTTCTGTCACAGTTTCCCAGCGACGCAATGGCCCATTTTGTAAAGGGCGAGATCCAGCGCTCGAAGGGTAGAGACGTCGAGGCTGCGGTTGGCGAATATATGACGGCAATCGCGATTAATCCAAGTCTCGCCCCGGCTCATGGCGCGCTTGGAGCTGCCAAGATACGCGTCGGCCGCTCCGCGGAAGCATTTGCACCGCTCCAAATGGCCATCCAGCTCAGCCCTCGCGATCCGCTCCTGAGCACTTGGTACTTCTACGTCTGCCATGCGCACAGCCATCTCGCGCACTACGATGAGGCAATCGATTGGTGCAGCCGCTCCATCGCGGTGAACCCCTTTTGGATTGCTTACGCAGATCTCGCCGCCGCCAACGCATTGACGGGACATGAGCACGAAGCTCACGCTGCCGTCGCCGAGCTCCGTCGGCTTAGGCCCAATTACACCGTTGCCCTTTGGTTGCAGGATGGATCTGGGTGGTCCGATAACGTCGTCTTCCTTGCCGAATTTCAGCGTATCACGGAAGGCTTGCGCAAGGCGGGTCTCCCGGACTGAAGGGTTGAATGGGCAAAGGACCAAGCCGATGTTCGCGCTCGTTGCGTGCCGGATAAAGACTCGCCGGACCTCCGTTCCAGCCGTAATGGAAACGGTTCGGAGTCCGGAATGGGTCACATGCAGGCACCGTGGCCATATTCGCGCACGATGGCTCTCGTGGTGTTCAGCTCGGGGCAGACCGTTTGCGTGACCAAGTACCGTCTGCGCTCGGAAGCCACGAGGGCGGCGGCATTTTCGGTCCGCGGGGAGCATCACCGACGTTAACCCTGTCGGCAAATGATTCCTCGTGGGTCGGCAGCCGCCGACAAGTTGCCTCATTGGCGCGGAGAATTTTCAGCCGCGCTAACTTGGGTCAGAGGCGCGTTATGCTGAGAATGGCGTTGTTGGGCCTCCTCATCCTGTTGAGTGTGGGAGTGCTGTCGGCCATGGAGCTGGCAGCGCCACCGCGTCGCGCCGCCGCGATCGTCCGGCCGCTTGCCGAGCAGAGCGCAAGCATCTCTGCTTCACATGACGCGTTGGCGAAGGCCGATCGCCTCGAGGTTGCCGCTATGAGCAGCGCGATGCCGACCGGGACCGCTTCGGTCGAAAACGCCGTTGCTGCGCAGGACGTCCATGTCGGTTTGTCCGCGCCGGCGCCGATCGCCAGTCAGCGAAACAGACCGAAGCCGGTCGCCACCGCCGAACCTCCCAAGCCGAAACCAAAGCCAATTGTCGTCAAACGGACCGCCAATGTTCAGCGCGCAAAGGCCGCCAGCGAAACCGAGCACTGTCGGCTCAAGGCGTTCGGCGGCCTGCTCAAGGCCTTGAATTTGACCGGTTGCGAAATCTGAGGACTCCGCGAGGAATCCAAGTCCGTGCCTGCTTTTTCAAGGGGCGCCTACGGCCACACGCCCCGTGCTGCCATCTTTCCTCCAGCCGACGTATCGCAAACCCTTCCGATCATCCATATGTTGCCCGCATGAAAAAGATCGGATTCCTTTCCTTCGGGCACTGGACGCCCTCGCCGCAATCGCAGACCCGCACCGCACGCGACACGCTGCTGCAATCGATCGAGCTGGCGGTGGCAGCCGAGCAGCTCGGCGCCGACGGCGCCTATTTCCGCGTGCATCATTTCGCGCGGCAGCTCGCTTCGCCCTTTCCGCTGCTCGCGGCGGTCGGCGCCAAGACCAGCACGATCGAGATCGGCACCGCCGTGATCGACATGCGCTACGAGAACCCGCTCTACATGGTGGAGGACGCCGGCAGCGCCGACCTCATCGCCGGCGGCCGGCTGCAGCTCGGCATTAGCCGCGGCTCGCCCGAGCAGGTGATCGACGGCTGGCGCTATTTTGGTTATCAGCCGGCCGAGGGCCAGAGCGATGCCGACATGGGCCGGCGCCACGCCGAAGTCTTCCTCGACCTCTTGCGCGGCGAAGGCTTTGCGGAGCCCAATCCGCGGCCGATGTTTCCGAACCCGCCGGGGCTCTTGCGCCTCGAGCCGCATGCGCAGGGCCTGCGCGACCGCATCTGGTGGGGCGCCGGCTCGAATGCGACGGCGGTGTGGGCGGCCAGGCTCGGCATGAACCTGCAGAGCTCGACGCTGAAGAACGACGAGACCGGCGAGGCTTTTCACGTGCAGCAGGCCGCGCAAATTCGCGCCTATCGCGCGGCATGGAAAGAGGCCGGCCATGCCCGCGAGCCCCGCGTGTCCGTCAGCCGCAGTATCTTTGCGCTGATGAACGATCGCGACCGCGCCTATTTCGGCGGAGAGCGCGGCGGCGAGGACCAGATCGGCTTCATCGACCCGCAGACCCGGGCCATCTTCGGCCGCTCCTATGCGGGGGAGCCTGACGTGCTGATCGAGCAGCTCAAGCAGGACGAGGCCATCGCCGAGGCCGATACGTTGCTGCTGACCATTCCGAACCAGCTCGGCGTCGATTACTGCGCGCATGCGATCGAGGCGATTTTGACCCACGTGGCTCCGGCGCTCGGGTGGCGGTGACGTGAGCTGGCGCGGCACGACCAGAAGTCGCGGTTGACTTCGCGCACCACCCCCGCCAATGATCCCCTGGGGACTGTTGGACTGAATCAGGGGGTTGGAATGGGCTTGCGTCCGGGGATCTTCGTTGCGGGTTTCTTGCTTGCGGGGTGTGCGTCAGGGCCGATGGGCAGCACGGCCCTGACAGATAACGTGAAGGCAAATACGGCGCGGCTGGTGGTCTATCGCTCATCGGCCCTGGGTTTCGCTATCCAGCCAAGCTATTCGGTCGATGGACGCTCCGTTGGAGGCAGTCAGGCTGCCGGCTTCGTGGCCTGCGACCTGCCTCCGGGCCGCCACGAGGTTGCGGTCAACAATCTTCCGCTGAGCAGCAATCTGTTCGGGCAGGGAAGCGAGAAGGTCAGCCTCGATCTGCGCGCCGGCAGCACCACCTACCTCTCCGCCCAGCCGCAGATGGGAATCATCACGCCCGGTGCAATCACGTTGGTTCAGGTGACGGAAGGCCAGGGCCGAGCCGACGTCGCCAGCTTGCATCAGAGCAACAGCTCGTGCGGCAAGGCATGATCTGAGGCGCTCCGCTGCCGAAACGCGGATGAAACGCCTTACCCTGCAAATCATATTGCGCCTTGGCCGCTATGATTGCCACCATTCGCAGGGCCGCGCGATGAATCAGCATCTGTCCCTCGTCAGTCTCGTGGTCGCGGATTATGATGAAGCGATCGCCTTCTTCACGCGTGCTCTGAATTTCGAGCTTAGTGAGGACACGCCGCTCGGTGGCGGCAAGCGCTGGGTGATCGTACGGCCGCGAGGCCAACTTGGTTCTGGCCTGCTCCTGGCGCGGGCGGACGGTCCGGCGCAGAGGGCGCGCATCGGCGACCAGACCGGCGGGCGCGTCTTCCTGTTTCTGGAGACGGACGATTTCGAGCGCGACCATGCGCGCATGACCGCCGCCGGCGTGCGATTCGTCGGAGCGCCACGGCACGAGGCCTATGGCGTGGTGGCGGTCTTCGAGGATCTCTGCGGCAACCGCTGGGACCTGATTCAATCAGTCAAGCGCAATTGACGCATGAGCGGCCGCTGCCCGGCTTCACCCCGTCTTCGTGCCCGTGATCACGGCCAACGCCTCGACCAGGCGGTCGAGGTCGGTCTCATCGGTGAAGAGCGCCGGCGTCACACGGATGCACTGGCCTTTGGCGACGCCGGCCCGGCGCACCGTCATGACCTTGTGGCTGTCGCGGAGCTTCGCAACGATCGCCTCGTTGTCGACCTTGCCAGTCTTGCCGGCGAGGCGGAACGACGTGATCGCGCCATACGAGCCGACTTCGTCCGGCGTCAGGATCTCGATGTCCTTGAAGCCACGGACGCGGCTCACCCAATAGTCGCGCAAATGGCGCAGGCGGGCCTGCTTCGCCGCCGCGCCGATCTCTTGATGCAGCGCCACGGCGGTGGGCACCGTCAGCACCGTCGCGAAATTGACCGTGCCGGTATGCACCCGCGAGCGGATGTCGCTTTCCGGAAAATCCTCGTCGCCCATGTCGCGATCGATGGCCGCGAGGCGGTCCTTCCTGATGTAGAGGAAGCCGACGCCGAGCGGCGCGCCGATCCATTTGTGCAGATTGAATCCGACGAAATCGGCCTCGAGCTCGCTCACCCGGAAGTCGATCTGCCCCCAGGAATGGGCGGCGTCGACGATGGTGTCGACGCCCTTGGTCTTCGCCATGCGGGCGATCTCGGCGACCGGCATGACGAAGCCGGTGCGATGGCTGACATGGGTGAGGAGGAGAAGCCTCGTCTTCGGGTTCGCCTCGATGGCGCGGGCATAGGCGTCGAGCACGGCCTGGCGGGTGGCGGGCTCCGGCACGTCAAACTTCACCACGTCGACGCCGCGGCGCGCCTTCAGCGCGTTCATTGCATACTGCATCGAATCATAGTCGAGATCGGCATAGAGCACGCCGTCGCCGGGCTTCAGCCTGTTGTAGCCGCCGATCAGGAGCTGCAGCGCTTCGGTCGCGCCGCGGGTGAGCGCGATCTCCTCGGGCAGCGCGCCGACCGCCTCCGCCACCTTGGCGCGCACGGCCTCGAAATCCGTACCCGCACGCAGCCGCGCGTAATAAGTGTTCTGATAATTGACCATGTCGGACTGGCGGATGAACTCGTGCCTCACGGGCTCGGCCATGATGCCCCAATAGCCGTTCTCCAAATTGACGACGTCGGGCGTGACGGCATAGAGCCCCTTCACAGCCGCCCAATAGGCCTTGTCGGTGGCGGCAGCGGCCACTGAGCCGGTCGGCTGCGCCGGAAGGCCCTCGGCCGCCATCGCCGGGACCGCGAGCGGCGCCACCGCTGCCGCCGCGAGGCCCTTGAGGACCAGCCGGCGGTCGGCCGAAATCGTCTTGATCAGTTGCATGTCAGCTCTCCCCAGAGCGTTTTCGAGCGAGGCGGCGTCCGGCCCGCGTCAAGAAAACGCGCCAAACGACAATCCAGAGCTCCGTTCCGATTTCATCAGACCGGAAGTGGCTCTGGCGCGCGGGGAAAAGAGCAACGGACGATGCAGCCGAGATGACCGAAGCATGACAATGCGATGATCGGGACGACTTAAAGCCAATGTCGGGCTTCACGTGGCCATGCGGCACACTCCAGCGCGATTGGACGCACTTGTGTGCGAAGCAGATTTCAGGGTCAGGCTGCCGCCCGCTTCGTTGCGGCTCGCGCGTGTTCGGAGGACGGCATCCGATGGCCTGAAGACGCGTCCGGCACGAGCGGAACGAGCTCGTCCACCGCGCTCTCGACCCGGTTGCGGCCGAGCGCCTTCGCCGTGTAGAGCGCCTTGTCGGCGCGCTCGCACAGCGCCTCGATGCCGACGGGCTCGCTGTCCGCATGTGCGAGGCCGACGCTGACCGTGGCTGCGACCGCAACACCGTCCACGACGCGCGCGGCCGCCGCGAAGCTCTCGCGGACGCGCTCGGCGGCTGCGCTCGCCGCCTGCCGGTCGGGCCCCTCGAGGATCGCGGCGAACTCCTCGCCGCCGAGCCGGCCCGCAACGCCGCCTCGCGGCAGATTGGCGGACAGCGTCTGTGCGAACAAGCGCAGCACGCGGTCGCCCATCGCATGCCCATGGGTGTCGTTGATCGATTTGAACAAGTCGAGATCGAACAGCAGGAACGCGATCGTCCCGTCCGCAGGTGCCTTCAGGCACTGCTCGCCGAACTCCAGGAAGGCGCGGCGATTGGCGAGACCGGTCAGCGCGTCCGTCATCGACGCGCGCTTGTGCGCGAGCTCGCTCCGCTCCTTGGTGAGCGCAAGAAACAGATAGTTGATGGCGATGAAGAAGAGCAGGGTGAACGTGCTTACGATCGCGAACCAGAACGATTGCAGCGCCTCGAAGCTCGTGACCGGCGCCGCGGCGAGGGGATGCGCCACGGCGAGCGGAATGCGCACGAGAAACAGGCCGCCGCCGAGCGCGGTCAGCACGATCAGCGGCCATCGCGACAGCAGCGGCTCGGCGCGGCCGGTCCACAGCACGTAGGCGCAGCCGAGCGAATAAGAGCCGATGGCGGCCGAGACGATGATCATACGCGCCGTGGCGGACTCGTACAGTGCCGGGATCTGACAAGCCGCGATCCACGTCACCGCGCCCGCGAGCAGGAGAAACGGGCTCGTCCGCCGGCCTTCGAAGCAGCGCGCCCCCTCCAGCATCAGAGCGCAGGCAGTGAACAGGACGACGTAGGCGAGATCGAGCGAGTAGACGTCCGGGATCACGCCGCGCAGGCAGAGCAGGCCAAGCGCGGCTGCCATGACCAGCACGGCGCCACCCCACCAGGCAAGGGCGCGAACCGCGCGATTTTGCAGCCACGCGAAAAGCGTCAGCGCGCCGAGCAGCACCATGACTGCCAGCATCAGCACGTAGATCGTCGGGACATGGAGCAGCGGCATGATTCTCACCCTGTCGCCGGCGCTATATCAAGCCGCCGCTACGATTTGCTTGCGATGATTGGTAAACGTGGTCGTAACGGCCGTGGTGACGCCGGGCTACGTCACAGTCCGGTAGCCGGTGAGCGGCGCAAGCTCGGCATCCTCGCTGGCGACGGTCTGCATTCTCACATGGCTGCCAATGACGAGGCCAGCGAGCGAGAGCATTAGGCCCAGCGCGAGCGGCGCGAACAGGGCCTCTTCCTGAAACAATCCGTTGAGCAGCACCACCATGACGCCGAAGCCGACAGCAGCATCGCCGCGACCAGCAGGCGGCGGCGCGATGCTGGCATCGTCAAACCGCAAGACCCAATGCGCCCCCCTCGGCGTGAGGCGCCATTGAACCGGCGGGCACGTGATTGACGACGAGGCCGGTCGGCACGGCCGCATATTTCGACAGTGCCGCGGCCACCCTGCGCATCGCGGACGAACCGAGCTCGCCGGCGCGCGCCACCAGGACGATCAGGTCCGCGTGCGCGGCCAGGGCGATGGCGTCGGGCTGCAAGGCGAGATTGCTGGCGTGCACGACGATCAGGTCGAATTCCGAACGAATATCGTCCTCGGGTCTTGCATCGGGTTTTCGGCCGGCGCTCAGGAGCTCGTCGATCGACTGAAGTCCCGCCGTGGTCGAGCCGTCGTGCCATTCGGTCACCGGCGACTGATGGCCTGCGAATTCCGGCTGGAGCCGGATCAGCACGCTCATCATGCCCCGATTCACGGCGGCGCGATTGAGGGAGCGCGCAACCGTGTTGCCGCCTGCGCTCTTGCCGACCGACAACACCAGCGCGACCTTGCAGCCGCGCACCGGCACGCGCTCAATGCGTTCGAGCAGCGGCCGCAGATGGGTGCCGAGATCAAGCTCGGAAGCAGCCGTGATCGGTCTTTGCCAGACCGTGTTGGTCCCGGCTCCGGACGCCAGCTCGGGGATGCGGGCCCAGACGGGAAGGCCGGACATCGCCTCGGCTCCGCGCGCTGCGCCGGCCGGAAGCTGGACTTCCCGGCCGGACGCCTCCTCCGCGTCCACAGACGCAGGCGCCTGAACGGACCCGGGCTTGTCGGCGGATACGCTCGTCGTCGCCGCAACGGCGGCGGTCGACATCAACAGCGAGCCGATCGCCAGTGCCGCGAGCAGCAAGGCGAGCGGCGGACGCGTCGAGCGCAGTGGCGGAATGGCGATCGAGGCGATCTTGGTCTGGGACGCCTGCAGCTGACGCTGCTCACTGGTGGTCTTGAACCGCGACAGGAACTGCTCGTAGATGTTCCTGTTGGCATCGGCGTCGCGCTGCAGCTCCTGCAGCTTCACCAGCGCCTGGCCGTCGACCAGCATCTTGGTCTCGACCGCCTTGAGCTGCTTTTCCAGCGCGTTCTGCTGCTCCAGCTGGGCCTCATATTCGGATTTGGCCGTGTCGATGTTCTTCTTCCGCTCGATCTCGATCTGCCGGTTGATATCCGCCAGCTGGCTGTAGGAGATCGCGAGGTCGGGATGGCGGTCGCCATACACCGCCTTCTTCTGCGCGATCTGGTCGTTCAGAGCCGAGCGCTGCGTGCGCAGCATGCTCAGGAGGTCCTGCTTCACCGGCCCTTCGACATTCGCCTTGAGATCGCGTTGCACCTGCTCGTAGCGCGCCTTGGCCTCCTCGGTGCGCGCGCGCGCGGCGGAGACCTGCTGGGTGAGGTCGGTCACCCGCAATTGCTGCGTGGTGGATTCCTTGCCGGCATTGACGATGTTGTGCTCGAGCCGGAAGGCGGCGACGGCGTCTTCCGACGCGCGCAGGCGCTCGCTCAGCGTCTTCAGCCGGTCCTTGAGCCAGTCGGCCGCCTCGTCGGTCGCCTCGGTGCGGACGCGGCCCTGGCTGGCAACGAACGCCTCGGCGATCGCATTGGCGTAGTAAGCGGCCCGGTCCGGGCGGTTCGAGGTGAAGGAAATCGCAATGACGTAGGTGAGCCCGCGCCGGGTGATCTCGAGGCGGTTGCGGAATTTTTCGAGCAGGCGCGTCATGTCGGTATAGCCGCCCGCGACGTCCTCGTCGTCCGCGATCTTGAGCTGCTCGATCAGGGGCCGGAGAAAGCCGTCGGATTTGGCAATCTCGATCTGGCTCTGAAGCGCCGCGGCATCCTGGCCGATGCCGGGCAGCACGTCCTGATCCGAGGTCACGCGCAGCTCGCGGGGATCGAGCACGACCAGGGCCGTCGCGGCGTAGCGGACCGGAAGGACCATCAGAACCACGACGCCGAGGGCGAACAGCGCCAGGGCCAGCGTCAGAATGCGCCGGCCATTCTCGCGCAGGAAGGCGAGCGTGCCGGAGACGGTCAGCGATCCCTTGATCAGTCCCGGCCCGGTGCCGTCAGGCTTCGCCTTCGCAGCCCGCGGCGCTTCCCACGAAGCCGCTTGCTCCGTCGGGGCGATGCTTCGCGGAGATGCGCGGCTACCGAACGCCATGGGGTTGGACTCGAAATCAACTGACTGTCATAGCTCAGAGGCTTGTTACACCGTAAATATCCATGGTTAACCGCCGGTTACGGCCGCCGTGCGAAGCCATCATGGCACGCGGCTCGGCCATGCCGGCGGCGACGGCGTCTTGGTCTTGGCCGGAGGCCCGAGCTCGACATGGCTGAGCAGGCAGGACCGCAGCGTCTCGATTTCCGGACAATCGGCGGTGCCGAGCGGGCCGATCAGGAAGCCGCTATCCAGAGGCTCGCACCTGTAGCCTGGGCAGCGCTGCACCCGGTCCGCGATCACGACATCGACCTTGCCTTCGAGCAGCTCGTGCAGCCCGGCCGGCTGGCTGATGCGAATGGCGACCTGGGGCTGGGCCCGGCGGAACCGCGAAAGGCGCACCCGCAATGCATCGACGGCAAAGCTCGCGTGGAGCCCGATATGCAGCAGGCTCGTGACGCCCTCAGGCCTGAGCTCGGCAGTGGCCTCGGCAAGGCAACGAAACGCCTGACGCACGTGCGCCAGATAGGTTTCGCCGCCGGACGTCAGGATGACCTGCCGCGTCCGCCGCTCGAACAGCTGCACGCCCAGCCGCTCCTCCAGCAGGCGGACTTGCTGACTGACGGCACCGGCCGTGACGTGCAGCTCGTGAGCGGCCTGCTTGAAGCTGAGATGGCGGGCGGCGGCCTCGAAGGCGCGCAGGGCATTGAGTGGCGGCAGCAGATACGTCATGGCCGGCTCCAGGAGAAGCGGAAAGCTCGGGAAGATGCATGAGTTTCGTTCGCTCGACAAAAGAGAAATCCTGCTTTGTCACTGGTGACGGCGGGCGATACCCCGGGGCCGACCTCCACGCCGCCCGAGGAAACCTGCCGCCGTGCCGCCTGACATGCCGTCGATCGAGACTCCCTATTCCTGGATTCGTCTTTCCGCCTCCATCACTCTCAGCACACTGGGCTGCGTCGGGATGTGGTCCCTGGTCGTGGCCTTGCCTGCGGTGCAGGCCGACTTCAATGCGCCTCGCGCCGAGGCGACCTTGCCCTACACGCTCGCCATCATCGGCTTCATGATCGGCGGCATCATCGTCGGCCGCTTGGCGGATCGCTTCGGCATCCTGCCGCCGCTGGCCGGCGGCACGATCCTGATGAGCCTCGGTTACGTCCTCACCGCCTTCGCGCCCAACCTGTCGGTCTTTGCGATGATCTGCGGCCTCACGATCGGACTCGGCGGCGCGGCGAGCTTCGCACCCCTGGTGGCCGACACCTCACTGTGGTTCGACAGGCACCGCGGCCTCGCCGTTTCCCTGGCGACGGCCGGCAGCTCCCTGGCCGGAGTGGTCTGGCCGCCTATCGTCCAGCACGCCATCGCCGCGATCGGCTGGCGGCAGACACATATCGGCATCGGCCTGCTCTGCCTCGCAACGATGCTGCCGCTCTCCCTGGTTCTGCTGCGCCGGCCAATCTTCCAGAAGGCGACGCCCGCAGCGGCGAGCCCCGGTGGCACGATGCAGGCCATCGGCCTCTCCCCCGGTGCCACCCAGGGCCTGCTCGCCCTCGCCGGGATGTGCTGCTGCGTCGCCATGTCGATGCCGCAGGTGCATCTGGTCGCCTATTGCGGCGACCTCGGCTACGGCGCTGCGCGCGGCGCCGAGATGCTGGCGGTCATGCTCGGCTTTAGCGTGGCGAGCCGCCTGATCTTCGGCTGGCTGTTGAACCTCATCGGCGGCCTGCCGACCTTGCTGCTGGGCTCGGCCATGCAGGCCACGGCCCTCGCGCTTTATCTGCCGTTCAACGGGCTGGCCTCACTCTACGTCGTTTCCGCTGTTTTCGGCCTGGCGCAGGGTGGCATCGTGCCGAGTTATGCGGTGATCATCCGTGAGCTGTTCCCGGCGCAAGAGGCCGGCTTTCGCGTCAGCCTCGCCATCTCGGTCACGCTCGCCGGCATGGCGCTGGGAGGCTGGATGGCCGGCGCGATCTACGACTGGACCGGCTCCTACGCTTCCGCGCTGATCAATGGCATCGCCTGGAATATCGCGAACATGGCGATCGCAGCCTGGCTGCTGGAGCGCCAGCGTCGGCGTGCCGTCGGCGTCTGCGCGGCGAGCGCAGCGCTCAGCTGATGTTCAGCAGGATCCGTCCCGATGTGCCGCTGCGCATCAGGTCCAGCGCGTCGTTGATGTCATCGAGCGCGAACTCGTGGGTCACGATGCCGCGGTAGCTCACCTTGCCGGCATCGCTGAGGCGAACCAGGCGCGGGATATCGCGCGCGGGCTGGCATTGCCCGCCTTCCGAGCCCTTCAGCACCTTCTCGAAGTGTAACGGCAGCGTATAGATCTCGGCCTTCTCGCGGGGAACACCGACAAGGATGCAGCGGCCTTTCTTCGCCGTGATCTCGTAGGCGAGCTCGATCAGGTTCTTGACGCCCGTGGTCTCGACGACCTTGTCGGGCCCATCGGCCCCCGTGATGGAGCGAACCTCGGCGGCCACATCCTTCACCGCCTCGGAATTGATGGTGTGGGTGGCGCCGAAATCCCTCGCCATCGCCAGCTTGTTGTCGAGGCGGTCGATCGCAATGACCGGCCAGGCGCCGACCATCGCGGCAAATTGCACGATGTTCAATCCGACGCCGCCGACGCCGAACACGACGACGGCTTCGCCGATGGCGATCTGTGCATCGTTGTTGACGACGCCGAGCGCGGTCGTCACCGCGCAGCCGAGCAGCGGCGCGCTGGTGCGATCGATCGAGGCGGGAACGGGCGTGACGCGATTTTCCGACACCACGGCATATTCATTGAAGGTGGTGACCCAGCCCGCATTGAGCCGCTTGCCGCGCCAGGAATAGACCGGCGTATTGGACTGGATGCCCTTGCCCGGCCGCCAATGCATGACGACGGTGTCGCCCTGCTTGCAGGAGACGACGCCGGGTCCGGTTTCGACGATGGTCGCCAGCGCCTCGTGCCCCAAAAGGTGCGGCAGGAACTTGTCGACGCCCTTGACGGCGTCGATCTCGTTGATCTGCGCGCCGCAGATGCTCGAGGTGTGCACGTGTGCCAGCACCTGACCGTGCTCGAGCCTGTCAGGCAGGTTGAACTCGTCGACGATCAGCGGCTTGCCGGATTCGACGAGAATCGCGGCCTTTGCAGTCTTGATGTCCATGAGGCGCGCCCGGTCACTCGAAATAGATGAATTCGTAATCCCCGGTGTAGCCGAGCTTGCCGTACAGCCAGATCCATTCCGAGGTGTGCAGGATGGATTCCGCCGTCAGCGCCCAGCATTCGAGGTTGTGCAGCTCGGCGACGTTCCGGTAACCCTCGACCATGACGTATTTGTTCTTGCCGACCCGCTCGATCTGCTTGAGCGCCGCCTCGAGCTCGTAGAGCCTGAGATTGTGCAGGGTGCCGAGCGAGATGACGAGATCGAAACTGTCGTCGCCGTAGGGGTAGACGTCCTGGGCGCGATAGTTGAACAGGTACGGCCGCACCTGCTCGTGCGAATTGGCGAGACCATGCTTTGAGATGTCGAAGCCGACGACCTTCAGACCCGGCAGGATCTTCTGCATCTCGTACAGCAGAAAGCCCTTGCCGCAGCCGACGTCGAGCACGCTGGACCCGTCCTTCAGACCGTAGGTCTCGATCAGCGCCTTGGCGACCGGCGCCCAGCGGCCCTCGATGAAACGGTAGCCGCCGTAGCCGAAGCGGCGGTCGCCGTCCCAATAATCGGCCTCGTATTCCCGCGCCTTCAGCGAGCAGCCGATCTTGTCGTCGTTCATGCGGCCCATGTAGTCGCGCTTGGTCGCAGTATGCAGTGGTGTCACGATATTCAGGAGTCGTCCCATTGAGCCCTCGGATTCCATCACGCGCTGAGATTGTCTTGACTGGCCTGGGGAGCCTTGCACGTGAGCTGCGACTCGCCCTAGCATTTGTGCCGAAGGCCATCATTGTTTCAGATCAATGATGTGGAAATCGTGCGGCGGCGCGGTATGTCGCGCACATCTTGATTCCACTGTCCGCCCCGGTATACGTTCGCACCATGATGTTCATGTCCACATTCTTCCCGCTGATCTGAACGGCAGAGACGTCGTTCCGGCGCATCCGCGCCAATCAGACCAAACCGGCTGCGCGCGATGCCGAACGGAGAATGTGCAATGCCTAGGACCGAACAGGTCGGCCTGACGCCTCGTCAGGTCCAGAACTTCATCGACAATGGTTTCGTCAAGATCGAGAACGCCTTCGGCACCGACCTGGCAAGGCGATGCAGGGACGAGCTGTGGGCGGATATCGGCCTGTCGCCGGACGAACCTGAAAACTGGACCCAGCCCGTTGTCCGGGTCGGGTCAAAGGCTTCGCCCCCTTTCATTGAAGCCGCGAACGCGCCGCCCCTGCACAAGGCCTATGATCAACTCGCCGGTGCAGGGCGCTGGCTTGCGCCCACGGGCCTCGGAACCTTTCCGATCCGCTTCCCGTCACCCAAATCCCCTGGTGACGATGGCTGGCATGTGGACATGAGCTTTGGCACCGCCCATGCGGATTTCATGGAATGGCGCGCCAATGTGAAGAGCAGCGGGCGTGCGCTCCTGATGCTCTTCCTGTTCTCGGATGTCGGCGCCGATGATGCGCCTACGCGGATCCGTAAAGGCTCGCATGCGACGATCGCGCGGGAGCTGCTACCCTATGGCGAGACCGGTGCGACGCTCCGGCAGCTCGCTTCCGAGAACTGGACGTCGACGAAGGATTGCGAGATCGAGCTGGCGACCGGTGCGGCAGGCAGCGTCTATCTGTGCCATCCCTTTCTTGTTCACGCCGCGCAACCACATCGCGGCAAACGGCCGCGCTTCATGGCACAGCCGCCGCTGCTGCCGAAGGGCGAGTTTGATCCGGCATTGCCCCCTTCGCCGGTTCAGATCGCGATCCGGCGGGCGTGCGGGCTGGCGTTATAGTCGGACGACATCCGGGACCGCTGAGCGGTCCCGGGAATTGATGGATTCACCGCCGCCGAACGACAATCACCGGAACGTTTGCTTTGGATACGAAGCAATCGTTCCGATTTGAGGCGATGGCATATTATGCCATATGGCCTCGCTTTCGAATATTTGGAGGATGCGGATGCCGACCAGAAATGTCGTGCTGACCGAGCGCCAGGAAGAGCTTCTCGAAACCCTCGTCGAGTCCGGCCGCTACCAGAATGCCAGCGAAGTGCTGCGTGACGGGCTGCGGCTCGTGGAGCAGCGCGAGGCGGAGGATGCAGGCAAGCTGAAAGCTTTGCGGGCAGCGGCTCGCGCCGGCGTAGGGGCACTCGATCGGGGAGGCTTCAAAGAATTCGGAAATATCGAGGAGCTGCAGACCTATCTGAATGACCTCGCGGAGAAGGTCATCTCCCGAACCGCCGAATAGAGCCGTCATGGCCGAGCGGAGATGGCAACGAGCCCGATGCCGACTATTGCACCTCGATATTCGCGTCCTTGACCAGCTTGCGCCAGCGCTCCTCCTCCTGCCGAACATAGCGATCGAGCTCTTCAGGGGCGCTGCCCACCATGATGAGGCCTTCGTTGGCCGCCAGTTGCTTGAAGGCACCGGACTGAACGGCCTTTGCGACCGCCTGATTCAGGCGCGCAATCACCGGAGCAGGCGTCTTGGCCGGAGCGTACAATCCGTACCAGGACTCGGCGGCGTAGCCGGGCACCCCGGCCTCGGCGACAGCAGGCAATTGCGGGAACGCGGCCGAACGCTCGGCGGATGTGACGGCCAATGCCCGGAGCTGACCGGCAGCCACCAGCGACGCCGCGCTTGCCACCGTGGTGAACATCACGTCGATCTGCCCACCCAGGAGATCACTGATTGCAGGCGCGGCGCCCTTGTAGGGCACCGCCGTCATCTTGACGTTTGCCATGGCGTTGAACAGCTCGCCGGCAAGATGAGCCGAGGTGCCGATGCCGAACGTGCCGAAATTGAGCTTGCCCGGCTTGGCCTTGGCCTCAGCGATCAAATCGGCGATCGAGTTGATCTTCGACGCCGGGTTTACGACGACAATATTGAAGGAGCGCGCGATCAGCGAAACTGCCGCGAAATCCTTGTGCGGATCGAACGGCAGCTTGGTGTACAGGCTCGGGTTGACCGCGTGCGCGAAGGTCGCCATCAGCAGCGAATAGCCGTCGGGCTCGCTCGTCGCCACCGTCTGGGTGCCGATGATGGTGCCGGCGCCCGGCTTGTTCTCGATGATGACGGATTTACCGAGGTCCGCCTGGATTTCCTGCGCCGTCGTGCGCGCGATGATGTCGGTCCCGCCGCCGGCTGCGAAGGGCACCACGATCTTGATGATCTTTTCGGGATACTCAGCCCGCGCCGGCGCCACTCCAAGCCCCGCGACGATCGGCAAGGCGGCACAGGCGAGGATGGCGAAGTTCAGCCAGCGCCGCACGGCAAAACCCTTCCCGCGAGCACTGTGGTAATTGATGATTTCGCCAATGGCCATCTGGAGCTCCATCCGATTTTGTTCAGACATTGAGAACAACCAATCCGTCGGCGGCTTTCACGCCCTGGCCCGCTGGCAGTACAAACACCGGATTGATTTCGGCCTCGGCGAGCCGGTCGCCGAGCTGCGCAACCATGCGCGAGAAAGCGACGACCGCTGCTGCGAGCGCCTCGGCATCGCATTTCGGCCGGCCCCGAAAACCGTCCAGCAGCGGCCATGTGACGAGATCGCGCGCCATCGCTCTAGCCTCGACCAGGCTGAGACCTCCTTCCGGAGGAAGAAGACGCATCGTCGTGTCCTTGAACAGCTCCGCCGCGACGCCGCCCATTCCGAGGAGGATGGCCACGCCCAAGGGATCCCGATGCATCCCGAGAATGATTTCAACGCCGCCTGAAATCATCTCCTGAACCAGGAAACGTTCGAGTCGCCTCCCGGTCCTGGCCTCGACCTCCTCCGCCATCACCGTCAAGCGGTCGGCGATCGTCTCTGCGGTCAGATTGACCGCGACGCCGCCGACGTCGCTCTTGTGCGCGATCTCGCGCGAGAGAATCTTGAGCACGACACGGCCGCCGAAGTCGCGCGCCGCCTGTTCGGCTTCGCTCGCCGTTGCGACCACCTTCTCCGCAGCGATGGGAATACCAAAGCGGGCGAACAACGCCTTGGCCTGCGCTTCATCCAGCGATCCCGCCGGGATATCGCTGATATCGACCGTCGTCACGGCCGTGCCGGACGTCTGGACCTGTTCCGACATTGCGGCCTGCAGAAGCCCGTCGAGGGCAGCGGCACAGCTCTCGGCCGACGTGTAAGCCGGGACGCCTCGCCGGGTGAGGACGGAGACCACCTCGGGCGCGTAGGGACTCACATAGGCAATGACCGGCTTGTCGCTGAGCGGCAGGCAGTCGTGGATGGCATCGGCCATCAGCGCTGGTGATCCTACGGCCGACGAGCCGGCAATGACGACCAGCGCATCGTAGGAGGGACTGACGAGCAGGGTGCGGATTGCGGCGCGAAGCAGATCTGGTTGCAGGCCGGCCAGGGTCACGTCGATCGGGTTGCGATCGAGCATGGCGTGCGATCCCGACTGCAATGCGCGGAGTTGCGCGGCCGTATCCGCATCGGGTGCGGGCGTTGCGAAGCCTGCGACGCCGAGACTGTCGGACACGATGGTGCCGGCGCCTCCGGTCGAGGTGAGGATCGCCACGCGCCGGCCGGACAGCTTCCGTCCCGCGCCAAGAGCTGCGGGAATGTCGAGCAGGTCTTCGAACGTTTTCGCGCGGATCACGCCGAGCTGCCTGAACAAGGCGTCATACATGCGGTCGGAGCCCGCAAGCGCGCCCGTGTGCGAGACGGCCGCCTTTGCGCCCGCCTCCGATCGTCCGATCTTGAAGGCGACAATCGGTTTGCCGGCGCGGCGCGCCTTGAGGACGGCCGTGCGGAAGCGAGATGGATTGCGGATCGCCTCGATGTAGAGCGCGATGACTTTGGTTGCGCTGTCGTCGGCAAGAAAGTCGATGAAATCGGCGAGCTCGAGATCGGCTTCGTTGCTGGTCGACACCAGCTTGGACAGCCCGACCCCGCGCGCCGCGGCGCGCGACAGGATGGCGCCGAGAATGCCCCCGCTTTGCGAGACCAGCCCGATCGGACCTGCCGGGAAGTGGTCTATCGCCAACGCGCCGGATGCCGACAGCACGATATTGTCGGTGAGATTCACGAGGCCAATCGTGTTCGGCCCGAGAAGGCGCATGGATCCGGCGGCCTGCATCAGCTGCTGCTGGCGCGCGGCGCCTTCCGCCCCGGTCTCGGTGAAACCGCTGGCGAGAACGATGGTCGCGGCAGCGCCGCGCTCGGACAACTCACGCACCGCGATGTGGGCGCGTTCGGCGCCGAGCAGGACAAGGCCGACATCAGGTACATCAGGCAGTGACGCGATGTCGGCGTAGCATTTGAGACCGCCGATTTCTCCGACCTTGGGATTGACGGGATAGATCGCACCCGCGAAGCCGTGCTTCTGCAAATAGGAGACCGGTCGCCCCGACGTCTTGCCCGGGTCTGCTGAGGCGCCGATGACGGCGATGCTGCGCGGCCGGATCAGGCGTTCGATCGCACTCATCGCTCAATCCTTCGACGAGGATTGCGCGAGGAACGCCGTCACGGCGTCGCGATGCTCCGCGCTGGTGTAGCAGATGGCCTGCGCCTGGCTGCCGAGATTGAAGATATCGTGCGCGGAATGCTCGAACGTCTCGTTCAGGATCTTCTTGCTCAGCGCCAGCGCAGTGGAAGACCCCTGAGCCATCTCGGCCGCCCAGGCCTGCGCGGCCGGCAGCAGCTCGGTCGAGGCCACCTTGCGATCGACGATGCCGAGCGCGAGCGCTTCGTCGGCCTCGACGACGCGCCCGGTGAAGATCAGCTCCTTGGCCCTTGGAAGCCCGACCCGGCGCGGCAGGAAATACAGGCCGCCGCCGTCGGGTATCAAACCGCGCTTGATGTAGGACCAGGTGAATTTCGATCGTTCCGTGCCCATGACGAAGTCGCAGGCCAGCGCGGTGTCGGCACCGAGGCCCGCCGCAGCGCCGTTGACGGCGGCGATCGTCGGTTTCGGCAAGCCCAGCAGCAGCGACTGAACGTGATGCACGCCCTGCTGGCGGCTCCATCCGTTGAACGCGACTTCGCCCTGCGGCGCCTCGAGCCGGCGCTTCATCCCGCTGATGTCGCCGCCGGCGCAGAAGGCGTTGCCGCGCCCCGTCAGCACCAGAGCCTTGATCGCTTTGTCGCGAGACACGGTTTCGAGCGCGCCTGAGAACTCGGCGCGCATCTCGTCACTCATGGCGTTGCGCCGTTCCGGGCGGTTGAACGCAATCGTCGCGACACCGGCCTCGACGGAAAATTCGATGAGCTGATAGGACATGGCAAGCTCCGTGGCTGGAGTCGGATCGATCAGCGCGACGCGAGTGATCCGCGCGGGCTTCCGAATGCCGGTTTCAGGCAGTGCCGTTTCCTCTTTGAGCCGTGCGCAGCCGGGCATTCTTCTTTCCGGTGCCTATAGCCGCTTGCACTCATCTGAACATCCCCTTAATTCCACTTAGTGGAAACGCTGGAGGTCGGAGATGGCGCAGGTGCGCAGATATGCGGGCGGGGTCGATGGCAACCGGTCGCTCGAACGGGGCATCGAGATCGTCAGGGCTTTCCGGCCCGGCGTCGACACGCTGGGCAACGGCGAGATTGCGGAGCGAACCGGATTGCCGCGATCGACGGTCAGCCGGCTGACACGAACACTGGTCAATTGCGGAATGCTCGACGAAGTCCGCAGCGAGCGGACCTACCGCCTTGCCGCGTCCGTCATCAGCATCGGCCACGCCATGCGGGCCGGATCACCCGTGCTCAATGCGATCGGTCCGATGATGCGCGCAGAATCGGCCAAGCGCCGGCTGAACGTCGGGCTCGCGACCGCGGATCGAACCATGATGGTTTATTTGGAGTCGATCCGCTACAGCCCGCGCGCGGCGCTGCGCAACGTGGTCGCCGGCCAGCAGGTGCCGATGGAGCTGACGTCGCTGGGCCGTGCCTACCTCGCCGGCATTGCCGAGACCGAGCGCGAGCGATTGCTGAAACAGTTCAAGCGGCGCAGCACTGCGGCCACGAAGGCGCTGCTTGCCGACGTCAGGAGATCGATCAGCGCCGTCGAACGCACCGGTTATTGTGGCGTGTCGTGGCAGCCCGCCGTTCTTGCCGTCGCAACGCCCATCGTGCTGGATGGGCTTCCGGTCTACGCCCTCAACATGAGCCTGCAGAATGTCGACCGGTCCGATGCGCTGGCGAGCGAGATCGGCTCGTACCTCAACGCCTTCGCGGCCAAGTGCAAGGCGGTGCTGGCGGGCCGGTGAAGCCGAACGGCGGCGGCAGGGCATGCGTCCTGGGCCGCAGTGTCTGGTGACAGGAAAACCGCGGAAATGCGGGGCCGAATAGCGCGCCGCGATCGCTGGAGTTGGGCCCTATTGCGTCGCCGTGGCACGATGACCTACGCACTCCATCGCCCTCGGTTGTCGATCAATCTTGGCTAGAATAGCATTGTCCATCAGGTTGTTTCGGGAGCCCGCCTTGCATTGGCGTGACGTTTTCTTGGCCGCGCTCCTTGCGCTCATGGCGTTGAGCTTTTTGCCATCGTTTCGGAAGTGGCGGCGTCATCCGGTTCAATTCGATCCCGATCGGCCTTATCAGGTCTACACCCGAGACTATGACCTGGAGCTCAAGGCCAACGAGTTGGATGCTGTGCTGGCGACGCTTCCTGACCGCCGCTGGGCCGAGCGCTTTCCGCAGGTCGACCCCGGACAGCTCTACGACCTCGAAAAGGACCTGGCGGCACGGCGTACGCGCATTGCGACGTCCCAACCGCAAGACAGTTCCGCTCCCGGGACCGCCGATGCGATTGTGTCGCTGCTCATCGATCATTCCGGATCAATGCGCGGACAATCGATACTCTTCGCGGCCAGGGCTGCGCTGGTCGCCTCCGACCTGCTCGAGGGCCTCGGAGTCAAGCATGAAGTGCTCGGCTTCACGACTTCGCGCTGGAAGGGCGGACGAAGCCGGGAAAAGTGGTTGAGCGACCACCAGCCCGCCTATCCCGGGCGGCTGAACGACCTGCTTCACATCATCTATTGCAGCGCCGGCGAGAAGCTGAGCGCGCAACGCTGTGCCAACATGCTACGGCCCGATCTCATCAAGGAGAATATTGACGGCGAAGCTATTGAATGGGCCGCGTCGCGTTTGCGCCAACGCGAAGAAAGGCAGAAATGCCTGATCGTGCTGTCCGACGGTGCGCCAGTTGACGATTCCACATGGCTCGCGAATGGCGACAGGTATCTGGACCACCATTTGCGCCATGTCACCGGAGAGATCGAGCAGGCCGGCGACATCCGGCTTGCCGCGATCGGCATCGGTCATCCGGTCGAGCAGTATTACAAGCACGGCATCACGATCAGTTCGCCGGAAGAGCTGGAGAGCACCTTACTTCAGCTCATCAACCGGTTGTTGCGCCCATCGCCTTGACGCCGCATTCGCCTGGGACAGGATATTAAGTCGCAAATGGCGCGCACGGCCGATGAAGTATTCGCCGTGGTGCCATGATGCGGCTGCCTAAACCGCGACAATCGCGCGCGGCAGTCGCCTAGGGTAGGCGCTACCGTTCGGGTTGAGGCGATCACCTGCACATGGCATAATATGCCATAAGTAGCCTGACTTTGAACAACAGGGAAAATGCCTATGCCGACCCGAAACGTCGTGCTGACAGAGCGTCAGGAAGAGCTCCTTGAGACCCTCGTCAAGTCTGGCCGCTACCAGAATGCCAGCGAGGTGCTGCGCGAAGGCTTGCGGCTGGTGGAGCAACGCGAGGCGGAGGATGCAGGCAAGCTGAAGGCCCTGCGGACAGCGGCGCGCGCTGGTGTCGGGGCATTGGATCAGGGAGACTTCAAGGAATTTGGAAGTATCGAGGACCTGCAAACCTATTTGAACGATCTCTCGGAGAAGATCATCTCCCGAACCGCCGAATAGAGCCGTCATGGCTGGGCGGAGATGGCGCGTTCGTCTCGGTGCAGCCGCAGAGGTCGACTTCGCCAACATCCTCAGATGGACCACAGAGAATTTTGGCGTGCGACAATCTCGAATCTATCGCGATACCCTTGTTCAGGCGATGGGCGAGCTTGCCGAGGGTCCCAATGTTGCGGGCTCCAGACCGCGAGACGAGATCATGGCAGGCCTTCGCACGCTGCACGTGGCGCGGCACGGCCGTCGCGGAAGCCATTTCCTGATGTATCGGGCCGCACCGGACAGCACGATCGAAATCGTGCGTATCCTTCACGACAGAATGGACTTTCGGCGCCACCTCCCGGCCGCCGGGGACGAAGGCACAGAGTAGCCAGACGGCGCTGTTACAATTTCCCATAGACCCGCGCGGCGACCGCCTTCAGGCGCTCGACCGAGCCGGACTCGGGATACGGCTTGACCGGCGCGAACAGGATCGAAGCCTGCCTGCCGTTCTTCCAGACATAGATGGTGACGGCGTTGCCGTTGCCCTTGGTGCAGGAATGCTCGCCGAACGCTTCACCGCCGAACTCGGGTATCGCCACGTGCTTGCAGGGGCCTGCGCGTTTCATCATGTCGATGACGGTGTCGCGCGACATCGCGATCACCGCGACGGTCATGGTGTTGGCCTCGCGATCGAACATCATGCAGCTGCCCGCGCCGGTCCGCTGGACCGTCAGCGTGCTCTTGTCGAGAAAGCCGTCGGCATCCGCGGCCGTGAGCCACTCGCAATTGCCGAACCGCTCGCTGCTCTTGCTCACGCTTCCGATGGCAACGCGCGCGGCTTCGGTGAGCGGTCCGAGCAGCGCATCGTCGGCACGCCGGCCGGTCGGATAGACGGTGATCTGCAGAATGTAATCGCCAGACAAGGCGACGACCGAGGCCTCCTGGCGCTCCGCGCCGGCGGCGCTCGTTCCGCCCTGGCCTTCGTCGCCGATTCCCGCCACTGCGCTCAGGGGCATGCGCTCGCCAAGCGTCTTGACGAAGGTCGCGTATAATTCCCTGGCGCGGTCCTTGTCGGGATTGCGGAACACGGAGAGCATCATCGTGTCGCCGCGCCCGGCCTGATAGATGCAGCCGCGGCCGTCCTGATTTGAAATCAGCGACCATTTGAGCGCCGGCATCGCGCGGGCGAGCTCCTGGGCGCTGATGAACGGACAGGTTTCGGCCGCGCGCACGGGAAGCACCGGCGCGGCTGCGATTGCAAGGAATAGAACGAGACAGGAGAGCAGACGGTCGATGGTACGCATGGGACGACTTACTATCGAAATGGCGCGCCACGGCCGATGAAGATGGGCGCTATTGCTTCGCCTTAACGCTATAACGCATGATGCCGCGACCGGCCAAGCGCTCCAACCGGCCAAATCTTCGACGGCCTACGGTCTTGCGCTATACATCAAAGACGGCTGTCTACGTGAGACCATTCAGGCCATCGCCAAAGACTTCGCCTTGAGAGGATCGCTAATGGCGCGCAAAGCCAGAAAGAGAACGCCGAACCGGGGCGGCATGGCCTTCGGGCGCAATCTGATGGTGCTGGGCGCTCTCCCGCTCGGGCTCGGAGGCTATTGTGCAATCATGGGCGCGCTGACGCTCAACTGGCCACGCGCGACCGCCGCCATAACCAGTGCCGAAACGATACGGCAGACGACCAATGCCGAGAACCGCGGCGCGGGCGGCGGACAGGAAGGCTGGAATACGTTCCGCGTGCTCTACACCTACCGCGTCGGCGAGCGTGATTACGTCGCAGGCGGCGTCGAGCCTTATGACCTTGGCATGCAGAACTCGGCGAGCGCCGGCAACATGCGGGTGCTCCACCCGCCCGGCAGCAGCGCCAAGATCGTCCATGATCCGCGTAATCCCGAGATTGCCTATCTCAAGCCAGGGCCGAGTTCGGCGGCGCTGGCCTTCACCGCCATAGGGCTCATCATGAGCCTGTCCGGTTTCTGGGCGCGCCGCAAGGCGACTGAGGGGCTTGGCGAGATGAATGCGGAAGGCACGACGGAGCGGATCGAGCGCGCCTAGCGTGTCACGGACGAGAGCCAGGCCGGAGGCGCGGGCGTTGCAGCAGGCGGCGGCGTCTGCGCGACAAGCGGTGGCGCCTCGGGCGTGGCGACAGCGATTCCAAGCAACTTCCACTGCTCAGCATGCACGACGAATAATAGATCGAACTTGATCTGCAGTGGCCGTGTCGGAAAGGTGCCGGACAGCCGCAATCGGCCTTCGGGATCGATGACCGGTGTGGTCGTGAGTTGCGGCGCCAGCAGGGCCACGCCGTACAGATCGAACTTGCGGCTGCGTACATCGGTGAAGGCAAGCGCCAAGTCGGCAGCGGTGTTCTTCGCCTGAAAGCCGGGTGCGGCGAGGTCGCGCAGCACTGAGTCGTTGCCGGAGCGGTTGGCGTCGTTGAGCGTCAAGAGTGTCGAACGGATGAGATAGAGGATCTGCTCGGGCGAGACCTGCGGCGATGGGACGCTGCCCTTCGGCGGCGCGGGCTTCGGTGCCTCCTTGGCGATGGGCGCTTTCGACGTGGCACTCGGCGCATTCTGCTGCACTGCGGCCGGCGCCTGTTGTGCGAATGTCTCGTTCGATGCGCTCGACGCGAGCAGCAGCCCCAGCGCCCAAGCAAGCGGAAATGAACTGATGCGCATCAGAGCGAGCCTCGTGGAGCGGTTACATTTCACCAACCGGCCCTATCGTTCGCCTCAAAACTCGGCAGCGAAACCGACGCGGCCGATATGCTCGCCGCCGCCGCCGTTGCTGTAGCTGCCGTGGACGATCAGCGGTGTCGACCATTGCAAGCGATGGGCGAAACCGACGCTGGCACCGGTTTGGCCACGGTAGAAGCCGGTGCTGAACGAGAAGGTGGTACGGCCCGGCGCTGATGGAGTGATCAGCGGTGCCAGCGCGGCCGCCGCCGCGATCCCCCGCCGTGCCTCAGTGCTGAGCGAACTGAGGCGGTTGTTGATATCGCTAAGCTGGGTGTTGATGGCGTTGATCTGCGAATTCACGCCGGCAACATCGCCGGCGGAGGCAAGCCCAAGCTCGGCGGCCGTGCGGCCCGCGAGATTGCCACCGGCGTCCGACGTGACGAACTGCAGCGGTCCCGTCTGCACCGCCTTGCTTGCAGCCGAGGTGATGCCCGGTGTGGTGTAGGTCGTGCTCCCTGTTCCCATCATCACCTGATTGGCCCGTGTGGTCGTGGCGCCGGCGCCAATGGCAGTCGAGTTCGTATGGGCCGCGTTCGAATTCGTGCCGATCGCGATGCTATTCTGCGTGAGGGGAACGCCATCGCCGTCGGCGGTCCCCGCATTTGAATTAATGCCGATCGCGATGCTGTCTTGCCCACCGGCACTGGCCGCATTGTCGGTCGTGCTGGCGCCGCCGATCGCGATGGAGCCACCGCCCGTGGCGGCCGTATTCGCTCCGATCGCGGTGTTGTTGCCAGAGCCACCAAAGGAACCACCGAAGGCACCATAGCCTACAGCGGTATTGAAGCTGCCTGCGGCGAGGCCGCCCGTAATCGCACTGGTACCGAGCGAGGTGTTTTCACTGCCACCAACGGCGAGCGCATTGTTGCCGACAGCCAACGAATTTGCGCCAGTCGCCAACGCCTGGCAATTGAAACTGGAAAGCAAATCGGTATTCGGGTTGCTGCCGGAATTACATCCTGCCAACGCCGGTGTCGGTGGTAGACCCAGCGTCAGAATGCCGGACGTGATGATGACCAAGCCCGAGAGCAGCGCCGCACGCCAGTTGCTACAAATAGCCTTGTGCATGATGCAATCCCCTTCGCTTCGTCCGACGAATAGCGGCGCGTGACGCGCCGGTCTTGGCGAGAGGCGAAATCCCTTACCGCCAAAGACGAACTATCGCGGCTTTGAAGGAGACTGTTGCTGCGCGACCACGGCGCTGCCGAGACCCCTGCGGCTGTCACAATGCCGGCAAGAATTTACTGTCACAGGCGTAGTCAACGAGCGGGATTGCGCACGGCACGGCGCGTGCGGCGCAGCCGAAGCGGGCCAGAAGCGAACTGTCACGACTTTTGCATGTACAATGACCATGCTACCACCGTGCCGCCGGAGGTTGTGGGAGGCTTGTCATGTCGGAGGACTTCGCACCGTTACTGGTCTCGACTGCTGCGCTTCCAGACCGCGATCGGTTACCGTTCTGGCGCGAGGTCTTCGGGCGCAAGATGGTTCGCCTCGACATCGAGCCTTTATCCGAAGCGCCGTTCGAGGCTGACTCAACGCTACGAGTTCTACCCGGCCTGCGCACGATGACATGGCGCATGCGGCCAGCGGCGCGCTTCCTGCGGACGCCGGAGTTGATCGCGGATGCCGACGATTCCGTAGGCTTGCTCCTGAATCTGGTTGGGGATTTGTCGTTGTCGCATTGTGGTCGCGAGGCGTCGCTCGGCGAGAAGGACGCAATCGCAGTTCTTCATGGTGAACCCGCCGCAGTGTGCTTTCGCAATGCCAAGGCTGCAGTCGTTGTGCCTCGTGCTGGGCTCGCTCCGCTTGTCGCCAACATCGAGGACGCGGCAATGCGGGTGATCCCGCGCGAGAGCGATGCGTTACGGCTGCTGACGGGCTATCTGAAGATGGTGCATGAAGGGCTCCCGCTTGCGACGCCGGAGCTCCGCCAGCGGGTTGCGGTCCATGTTCTGGACCTCGTCGCCATGGCGATCGGCGCAACCAGAGACGGTGCGGCCATTGCGGCGGAGCGTGGTGTGCGGGCAGCGCGGCTGGTCGCGGTCAAGGCCGACATTGCGGCGCGGCTTGACCGGCGCGATCTGGGCCTGGCTGCCGTGGCGGCGCGCCAGCAGGTCACGCCGCGCTATGTGCAAATGCTGTTCGAGAGCGAGGGCATCACCTTCTCGCAGTTCGTGCTCGAACAGCGCATGACCCGTGCTTACCAGATGCTGACGAGTCCGCGCTATGCCGGATGGACCATCAGCGCGATTGCACTGGCGGCCGGATTTGGCGATCTCTCGCACTTCAACCGCAGCTTCCGCCGCCGCTACGGTGTGACGCCATCAGACGCGCGCTGCGCCGGTCACCCGCCTCGCTGAAAACAGGAACACCGGAGAGGTCCTCTTCAGTGTTCGAACCACTCGTCTGAATCTAGGCGGCCTGTGTTGGTGGGTAGCTGGCTGTGGTGCTGAAACTCTCAGAAGTCGCGATGATGGATGCGGGAGTGAGTGCAGCAGATCGCGCCGAGGCAAAACCAGCACTCGTCTCGACGAGAACAGCGGTGCCAGCGTTGGAGGGCTTGATCGGCTGCAGGCGCTTCCAGCATGCTCCAGCTATCGAAATGGCGCGCCACGGCCGATGAAGATAGGCACTACTGCTTCGCCGTGGCACTATGATGCTGTGCGCGGCAGTGCGCGATTCTTGGCGGGGCAGCGACGCGGTAGCGCAGGGGCGCTGCGCTTGTTGCTGCGCAAGGCACAGGGCAGCAATGTAAGCTAATTATTGACAATAGTCAGCTAATCGCTTACGTTGCCAACAGCATGATCAGAAGCTTCAAGAGCAAGCCGCTCGCCGAACTTTGGGAGAAGGGGCGAACGTCGAAGATCGATTCGAAAATGCATGAACGTGCCCTTCGTCGCCTGGATCGCTTGGATGCCGCGGCGACGCCGCAGGAAATGAACATCCCCGGCTTTGATTTTCATGCTTTGAGAGGCTTCAAACCGACGCGCTATTCGGTCCATGTGAACGGGCCGTGGTGCATCACATTTGAATTCGAGGACAGCGAAGCCTGCCGGGTTGACTTCGAACAATATCACTGAGGAGAGACAATCATGGTCTATGGCGCTAAGCGCAATCCAGATCGCTGCCCGACCCATCCTGGCGCTTTGCTGAGAGAGGACGTGATCCCGGCGACCGGCAAGACCAAAGCCGAGATTGCACAGCTTCTCGGCATTTCGCGGCAGCATCTCTACGATGTTTTGCGCGAGCGCAAGCCGGTCTCTCCGGCTGTTGCGGTTCGACTCGGCAAGTTGTTCGGCGACGGCGCCGGGGTCTGGGTGCGCATGCAAGCGGCTTACGATACCTGGCACGCGGAACGCGAAGAAGACGTGAGCGGCATTCCCACGCTTCGTCCCAGAGCGGCATGAGCGCAAGCACGGTGGCAGCGACACCGCAGCGGCACCAGGCAAAGGCGTAGCTGACAATGGCGCCTCGCGCGCATCGGCGGCCGCCCTGTCGTGAAGGATCGTACAGTGGCGCGCCCGGAACGATTCGAACGTCTGTCCCACAGATTCGTCGTCCGATGCTCTATCCAGCTGAGCTACGGGCGCGTTTTCGCGGACAGCGATTGCGGGCGCGCCTGCGACGCCCGGTTCGTGAACCGCAACGGTGCTACGGCCGATGAAGATGGGCACTATTGCCGTGACTGCGCCGAGCGCGCCGCATGCTAGGCACGGCCTCTGATCTCATAGTGACCCGGCACGCATTTGTAGCGTTCGATTCGCCAGTTCGCGTGATAGAGCGGATGTTCACCCATCCACTTCGCGAGCGGCGCCTGCGCCCCTTTCAGACAGCCCTGAAACGTGATGTCGGGCGTCATGTTGCTGTCGGTCACGATCTCCTCGACGCAACTTCCCACAGCGGCACCAGCGAGATGGCAAAGAACTGCAACGACCGTCACGAACATGCATCGCATCCTTTCCGGTTTCACCGGGGCCGATCGCGCGCACGATTGCCGCTTCCTTGCCCTGGAATGACGGGTCCGATCTTACGAAGCACGATCCGCGCGTCATCATACTTTGGTCCCGATCATACTTTGGTCCTGATGCGCGACCGTAGCGGCCCGCAGTACTTATTGTGCACTCGATCAATTAGGCTGGTCGCACCCGGACAGGAGGCGCGTATGGCTGGAAATGGATTGATGTCGACGGCTGCCCGATGCGCGCCTCATGGAGGTGCGGCTCGCCAGGATGCACCACATCAAATCGTCTATCTGATCGTCGAAAATATTGTCGGATGGCCCGGCAGGGCCGGCCGGAAAATCCAGGTCGCACGGACTGACATCGAAACCGTCATCGCGCACCTGTTCGCCGGTCGTTTCCAGGATCCCGTCCGCATCCTCGCCCTCGATCCGCTGGGCCATTGGTCCAAGGACCTATCGAGAGAGCTTGCGGAGGAAATCCAGACCCGTTGCGACATCGACGCCATGGCTGTGCCGGAGCATATCCAGGACTTCGTCAGAAGCCACTCGGCTGCCCCGGTGGCGGTCGCCTGTTGATCTCGTCGAGCGGGAGGCTGCGGCACGCGGTCGCGCGTCACCGCCCCTGATATTCGGCCCAGCAGTCCGCCGTTTCGTAGACGCGAACAGCCGAGATTTGCCGCAGGCTCGGCGCCAGCCGATCCCATATCCAGATCGCAATGTTTTCGGCCGTCGGGTTCTCGAGCCCCTCGACGTCGTTCAGGCACCTGTGGTCCAACGCGCCCACGATGTCAGCAAAGCACTTCTCGAGATCGAAAAAGTCCACGACGAAGCCCGTGCGCGGGTCGACCGGTCCGTCGAGCTGAACTTCGATCCTATAGGAATGACCATGCAGCCGGCTGCATCGGTGCGTCTCGGGCACCTTGGGGAGCCGGTGCGCCGCCTCGAATTTGAATGCCTGAGATATCTTCATCTGGTTCCCGACAGCGCGCGGCCGATCCGCGATCTCGGATGCCGGGTTGCCTGACCGGCATCGAAGAATGGCGCGCCCGGAACGATTCGAACGTCCGACCCTCAGATTCGTAGTCTGATGCTCTATCCAGCTGAGCTACGGGCGCGTGTTTCGCAAACAGCGCGGGCAGGACCCGCAAGCAGCCCCCGGCGGAGCCGGAGGGGGTGCGAAAGAGCGCTCTGACTAACCGCTCTTGTCCCGATTGGCAAGGTCCGGGATGGGGAGATTTTGCAGGGCGATGACGGTTTAGACGTCATTCCTGGGCGATGCGCAGCATCGAACCCGGAATCTCGCGCCAAACCTCGGGATTCCGGGTTCTCGCTGCGCGAGCCCCGGAATGACGAGAAACTACAGGCCTTTGGCCGACTACGCCCTCTGCCGCTCGTTGCGGATGGAGAGCAGTTCCACGGGACGGTCGGGAATGACGATGCGGAAGGTGGCGCCGATGGTGCCTTCGACCAGGTGGATGTCGCCGCCATGGGCGCGGACCAGCTCGGCGGCGATGGCGAGGCCAAGGCCGCTGCCGCCGGGACGGCCGGAGGTCTGGAAGGCCTCGAACAGGTGCTCGCGGGTCTTCTGGGGGACGCCGGGGCCGGTGTCGGAGACCTCGATAATGGCGACGGCGCCTTCCCGCTTTCCGGTGATCCGGATCTGCTGCAGGCGGCCCTCGCCCGACGCATGGCTTTCGAGCGCCTGGGCGGCGTTGCGGACGAGGTTGAGCAATACGCGGAACAGCTGGTCGGGATCGGCATCGATCGCGAGCCCACGCTCGATCGCGGCGACCCAGGCGATCGAGGCGTCGTTGGTGAGCCCCGCGGTTTCGCGCACCTCCAGCACGACCGGCTCGATCAGGACCATGCGGCGGTCGGGCGCGGCCTCTTGGGCGCGGCCATAGGACAATGTCGACTGGCAGAAGGCGATGGCGCGTTCGAGCGAGCGCACGAGCTTGGGCGCAAAGCGCTGCACCCGCGGATCCGGCACGCTGGCGAGCTGGTCCGACAGCAGCTGGGCCGAGGCGAGCAGATTGCGCAGATCGTGATTGATCTTGGAGACGGCAAGGCCAAGGGCGGCGAGCCGGCTCTTCTGATGCAGCATCGACATCAGATCGCGCTGCATGTCCGACAATTCGCGCTCGGCCACCCCGATCTCATCGCTGCGCTGGCTCGGAACGATGATCCCGGCCGAGCTCTCGGGGTTCTCGTGGAAGCCGACCAGGCTCGCGGTCAGCCGCCGCATCGGCCGCACGAAGAGATAGTGGAGCGCGAGATAGACGAGGCCCGCGGTCAGCACCGCGATGATCAGCGCGACCACCACGACGTTGCGGGAGAAGCGGTACATCTGCTGCCGCAGCGGCAGCTCGTCGGTGACGATCTCGATGAACTGGGCATTGCCGACCCCGGGGCCGACGACGCGGATGGCCTGGTTGCCGGTCTCCAGCATCATCCGGAACGAGCCGGTGATCGCCTCCCAGGCCGTCATGTCGCGCAGGTCGATGTCATGCTCGATGGCGGCCGGAATGTTGTCGCTGGCGAGCAACCGGCGCTGCTGGCCCATCTTGATGGCGACGGCGCGGGCATTGATGCTTTTCAGGATCTGGCGCGACAGCGAATCGGGCACCATGCCGAGCGGCGCCGCATCCAGCACCAGCGCCGCAGTGTTGGCCGCCGCAACGCGGTCGTTCAACCGGTTGACCCAGAAATTGGCGATGGCGGGCACGTAGAGCAGCACGGCGGCGATCATCACCAGGGGAATGGTGAGCAGCAGCAGCTTGCCAGACAGCCCGAGCCCGCGCGACCCGCGGGGCCGCATCGCCGGCTGGTCTGGCTGATCCAGATCCTGGATCGGCTGGCGATCTGTGGATGCCACGAAATTCGCCCCTGTTGGCCTTGGCTGATGGGAGGATGCGACCCGCCCGGAGTCCGGTCAAATTACGGATCGCTAATCTACCGAGGTGGGATGTAAGCGCTGATATCGCGAGTCGCCACCTCGAGGGTTAAAAACCTCGCGCAAACAGCGATATTGACGAAAATCGCGCGCTTGTGCGGCGTTGACGAAAAGAAGGCGCTCCCTTATAAGCCGCGCGAATTGTCCGCGATGACCCGGTGCGACACCGGGAGCGGCTCTCTTGGGGCCGGAAAGGGCCCGTTTTGGGCCGCATCTTCCGGACTTTACCATCAATTCTACAGGCAAATTGCCCGGTCAGCGGAGAAAAACCCGTGAAGCGGACTTATCAACCCAGCAAACTGGTGCGCAAGCGCCGTCACGGCTTCCGCGCCCGCCTCGCCACTGCCGGCGGCCGCAAGGTCCTCGCCGCCCGCCGCGCCCGCGGCCGCAAGCGTCTGAGCGCCTGAGCCGGACCCCCTTTTTGGGATTTCATCATGGATCGGCTGAGGCAGCGGGCGGATTTCCTCGCCGTTGCCAATGGCGCGCGGGTGAATAATCCCGCGTTCGTCCTGCAGAGCCGCCGCCGCGATGATCTTGGCCCTGTCAGGATCGGCTTCACCGTCACCAAAAAGAACGGCAACGCCCCCGAGCGCAATCGCATCCGGCGCCGGCTTCGCGAATTGGTGAAGCGGCTCGATCCGGTGTCGATGCGGCCCCATCATGATTATGTCCTGGTCGGACGAAGGAACGCGCTCTCGCGCGACTTCGCCACCATGCTCGACGATCTGCGCATAGCGTTCACGAAGCCCGCGCGGCATACGGCCGAAGCGCGCGGCCAGAGGCCGGGTCGCGCCGCCGCGACCAGCCGCAAACCGGATTGATGACGAGACATTCGAGATGACCGACAATCGCAATACCATCCTCGCCGTCATTCTGTCCGGCCTGGTGCTGATCGCCTGGCAGTATTTCTACAACGTGCCGCAGATGGAGAAGCAGCGCGCCCAGCAGCAGGCGCAGACCGAGCTCCAGAAGACCACGCCACAGCCGACCGCCTCCGCGACGCCCGGTGCCGCGCCGCAGGCGGGCGGCGCGACCCAGCCGGCAACGCCGGGTGCGAGTCAGCAGGCCCAGCCGGTCGTCGCCCGCGACGCCGCGATCGCAGCCAGCCCGCGCGTGAAGATCGACACGCCGCGCATCGCCGGCAGCATCTCGCTGAAGGGCGGCCGCATCGACGACGTCGCGCTGGTGCAATTCCGCGAAACGGTCGACCCGAAGTCGCCGCCGATCATTCTCTATTCGCCCTCGGGCACGGCGGAGCCCTATTACGCCGAATTCGGCTGGGTGGCGGCGACGGGCGTGACGGCGAAGATGCCTGATGCCCAGACCGTCTGGCAGCAGGACGGCAGCGGCAGCCTGACGCCATCAACGCCGGTGATGCTGAAGTGGGACAATGGCGAAGGCCTCACCTTCCGCCGCACCATTGCGGTCGACGACCATTATCTCTTCACCATCAAGGACAAGGTGAGCAATGTCGGCAACGCGCCTGTCACGCTCTATCCGTTCGCGCTGATCTCGCGCCACGGCGCGCCGCAAGTGTCGGGCTACTACATCCTGCATGAAGGCCTGATCGGCTATCTCGGCGACCAGGGCTTGCAGGAATACGCCTACAAGAAGGTCGACGAAGCCAAGCAGGTGAACTTCAAGGCCACCAATGGCTGGCTCGGCATCACCGACAAGTACTGGGCCTCGGCGCTGCTGCCGGACACCAATGCCCAGCTCCAGGCGCGCTTCTCGTCGAACCCGGTCGGCAACGTCCACACCTACCAGACCGACTATCTGCTCGACCCCGTCACCGTCGCGATCGGCGGCACTGCGACCGCAAACGCGCGGCTGTTCGCCGGTGCCAAGGAAGCGAGCGTCGTCGGCGTGTTCCCGTTCGCCGGCCTCGGCGGCTACAACAAGGAGCTCGGCCTCAACCATTTCGATCTGTTGATCGACTGGGGCTGGTTCTACTTCATCACCAAGCCGATGTTCCTCGGCCTCGACTTCTTCTACCGCTTCTTCGGCAATTTCGGCATCTCGATCTTGCTCGTCACCGTGATCGTGAAGCTGTTGTTCTTCCCGCTGGCGAACAAGTCCTACGCCTCGATGGCGAAGATGAAGTCGATCCAGCCGCAGCTTCAGGCGCTCAAGGAGCGCTATCCCGACGACAAGGTGAAGCAGCAGCAGGAGATGATGGAGATCTACCGCAAGGAGAAGATCAATCCGGTCGCCGGCTGTCTGCCCGTCTTGATCCAGATCCCGGTGTTCTTCTCGCTCTACAAGGTGCTGTTCGTCACCATCGAGATGCGGCACGCGAAGTTCTACGGCTGGATCAAGGATCTCTCGGCGCCGGATCCGACCAACCTGTTCAACCTGTTCGGGCTGATCCCGTTCGATCCGACCACGATTCCCGTGTTCGGCCACTATCTCGCGCTCGGCATCTGGCCGATCATCATGGGCATCACGATGTGGTTCCAGATGAAGCTGAACCCGACGCCGCCGGATCCGACGCAGCAGATCATCTTCAACTGGATGCCGCTGATCTTCACCTTCATGCTGGCGGGCTTCCCGGCGGGCCTCGTGATCTACTGGGCCTGGAACAACCTGCTCTCGGTGGTCCAGCAGAGCTACATCATGCGCCGCAACGGCGTGAAGGTGGAACTGTTCGACAATCTCAAGGCGACGTTCGCAAGGAAGGCGACGTAAGTCTCTCACTCTGTCATTCCGGGATGGTGCGAAGCACCAGACCCGGAATCTCGAGCTTCCGGGTTCGACGCTTCGCGTCGCCCCGGAATGACGGTGCAACAAAGAGCTTCGCATGACTGACAACACCGATGCGAAGCTGATCGAGGCCGGGCGAAAACTGTTCGCCCGCGACTGGCAGTTCATCTGGGCCTCGCCTTCGATCGCAACGCTGCCGCCGATGGCGGGGCTGGAGATCGCCTTTGCCGGCCGCTCCAATGTCGGCAAGTCCAGTCTGATCAACGCGCTCACCGGCCGCAACAACCTCGCGCGCACCTCGCATACGCCGGGCCGCACCCAGGAGCTGATCTTCTTCGAGGTCCCCGGCAAGGGCGACCTGCGCCTCGTCGACATGCCCGGCTACGGCTACGCCAAGGCGCCCAAGAGCCAGGTCGCGTCCTGGACCGAGCTGATCCACAAATTCCTGCTGGGGCGCGCCTCGCTGGCGCGCGTCTACGTGCTGATCGACGCGCGGCACGGCCTCAAGGACGTCGATCTCGAAGTGCTCAAGACGCTCGATCGCTCCGCCGTCAGCTACCAGATCGTGCTGACCAAGGCCGACCAGGTGAAGGCCGCCGAGCTGCAAGCGCGCATCGCCGAGACCGAGGCTGCCCTCGCCAAGCACCCGGCCGCGTTCCCGACCGTGCTCGCGACCTCGTCGCGCAGCTCGACCGGCATGGAGAGCTTGCGCGCCGCGATGGCGAAGCTCTTGGAAGAGCGGGCCTCGTGATGCTTGCGCACCGCCTGTTGCTTGGGCTTGCCGGCTTGATGGGCGCCGCCGGCGTCGCTCTGGCCGCCGCCTCCGCCCACGGCACCGATGCCAGCCGGCTGGCCTCGGCGAGCGCCATGCTGCTGTTTCATGCAACGGCCATACTTGCGACCGTCGCCTTGCTCGCGCGCGGCCTTCTGCACGGCGGAATTGGACTCGTGGCGGCGTTCGGCTTCGTGATCGGTGCCGCGCTGTTCGCGGGCGACCTCACCTTGCGGCAATATGCCGGGCACTCGCTGTTTCCCTACGCGGCGCCGACTGGCGGGACGGTGATGATCGCGAGCTGGCTGGCGGTGACGCTGGCGGCGGGGGTGGCGCGGGGATAGGACTCGGGCCCCGGACGCAGCGCAGCGCTTCTTCAGCGGTGCGCTGCAGAGCCGGGGCCCATGGCGGCTCTGTTGGGGTGGACGGCCCCCGACGGCATCAGTGTGCCAGAATGAGGTCGGTTTAGATCTCAGACGAGGGAGCCGTCCGTGAGCGAGATTATCCGAATTGGAGTGGATACGTCCAAGAGTGTTTTCCAGCTGCATGGGGTTGACGCAGCGGAGCAGCCGGTGTTGCGCAAGAAGCTGCGCCGGCGTGACATGCTGGCCTTCTTCGC